>CAVWHR010000041.1:0-219103 GCA_963754835.1 uncultured Chloroflexia bacterium
CACGACTGGCGGCAGGCCTACCCGGTCAACCAGGCGTCGGCGGCCTGCAGTGTCGCGTTGTCGGCGAGCTCGTTGTCGGCGGCGGCGGCCGGCGCGACGGGCAGCGTGACGGTGACGGCGAATCTCTCGACGTGCGGCTGGACGGCGTCGAGCAGTGCGACGTGGGCGACGGTCAGTCCGATCAGCGGAACCGGGTCGGGGACTGTACGATCACGGTGGCGGCGAACACGGGGGCGGCGCGGACGGCGACGCTCACGATTGGCGGCCAGACCTACACGGTGAGCCAGGCGTCGGCGGCCTGCAGTGTCGCGTTGTCGGCGAGCTCGTTGTCGGCGGCGGCGACGGGGGCGACGGGCAGCGTGACGGTGACGGCGAATCTCTCCACGTGCGGCTGGACGGCGTCGAGCAATGCGACGTGGGCGACGGTCAGTCCAATCAGCGGGACCGGGTCGGGGACGTGTGACGATCACGGTGGCGGCGAACACGGGGGCGGCGCGGACGGCGACGCTCACGATTGGCGGCCAGGCCTACACGGTGAACCAGGCGTCGGCGGCCTGCAGTGTCGCGTTGTCGGCGAGCTCGCTGTCGGCGGCGGCGACGGGCGCGACGGGCAGCGTGACGGTGACGGCGAATCTCTCCACGTGCGGCTGGACGGCGTCGAGCAATGCCACCTGGGCGACGGTCAGTCCGATCAGCGGGACCGGGTCGGGGACTGTGACGATCACGGTGGCGGCGAACACGGGGGCGGCGCGGACGGCGACGCTCACGATTGGCGGACAGGCCTACACGGTGAGCCAGGCGTCGGCGGCCTGCAGTGTCGCGTTGTCGGCGAGCTCGCTGTCGGCGGCGGCGACGGGGGCGACGGGCAGCGTGACGGTGACGGCGAATCTCTCGACGTGCGGCTGGACGGCGTCGAGCAATGCCACCTGGGCGACGGTCAGTCCGATCAGCGGGACGGGGTCGGGGACTGTGACGGTCACGGTGGCGGCGAACACGGGGGCGGCGCGGACGGCGACGCTCACGATTGGCGGCCAGGCCTACACGGTGAGCCAGGCGTCGGCGGCCTGGCAGCGCCTCGGCGCTGCGGATGAGCATTCCGTTCTCCGCGCCCTTTCCGGTGCCGACCATGATCGCGGTCGGCGTCGCCAGACCGAGCGCGCACGGGCACGCTATGATCAGCACCGCGACGAAGTTGAGCAGCGCGAGCGTGAAGCTCGCTGCGGGCCGAAGACCAGCCAGACACAGGAACGTCAGCGTCGCGATGCCCGATGACGGCCGGGCACGAAGTAGCTCGCGATCACGTCGGCCAGCCGCTGGATCGGCGCCTTCGAGCCCTGGCGCGTCCTCCACCAGCGGATGATCTGCGCCAGCATCGTGTCGGTGCCGACCTTCGTCGCCCGGAACCGGAACGATGCCGGTCTTGTTGATCGTCGCGCCGATGACCTGTCGCCAGCGCCCTTCTCGACCGGGCACGCTCTCGCCGGTGATCATCGACTCGTCGACCGCCGACGCGCCCTCGAGGACGACGCCGTCGACGGGTATCTTCTCGCCCGGCCGGACGAGGACGACGTCGCCGACCTGGGCAGCCTCCACCGGGAGTCTTCGAACCGGCTACGTCCACGTCCTCGGCCGTCTCGGACTATGCGAGCCGTCCGGGCCTGCAGGCCCATCAGCTTGCGGATCGCCTCGCGCGTCTGGCCCTTGGCCCTCGCCTCGAGGTACGTGCCGAGCAGGATCAGGCCGACGATGATCGCCGCCGTGTCGAAGTAGAGCTCGGGCATCTGGCCGGCCGAGGCGAAGAAGGCCGGGGAAGAGGATCGCCGCGACGCTGTAGAGGTAGGCCGCGGAGGTGCCCACCGCGATGAGCGTGTTCATGTCGCGGTGCGGTGCTTCAGCGCGCCCCACGCGCCGCGGTAGAACTGCCAGCCGGCCCAGAACTGGACCGGCGTCGCCAGCGCCCACAGCAGGTAGCGGGTTGTCCGAGCCACGCGAACCAGCCGGGATCAGCGCGGCGAAGCTGCCGAGCATTATCACGCGCGCCGACGGCCAGCGCGAAGACCATCTTCGTCGAACCGCTCGGGCCTCGCGCCGCGTCCTCTCCTCCGCGCGAGCGTCCGCGTCGCCGGCGGCCGCGCCTCGGTCGCCGCCTCGCCCACGCCGTAGCCCGCGTCCTCGACCGCCTTGCGAAGCGCGTCCAGGCTCACGGCGGCGGGCCGAACTCGACGGTCGCCTTCTCGGTGGCGAGGTTCACGCTGGCCGAGACGACGCCCGGCACCTCCGCAGCGCGCCCTCGACGTGCGCGACGCACGAGGCGCACGTCATGCCCGGTTATGTCCAGCGTCGCCTTCACGACTCGCCTGGCTCCCGCGCGCTCTCCTCCTCGTCGGGGCGCCGACCGCGTACCCGGCGTCCGCCACAGCGCGTCTAGGTCGACGGGCGTGGCCACTTCGGGCTCGTACTCCATCGTCGCCTTCTCGGTCGCGAGGTTCACGTTCGCCGCCACCACGCCCTCGACCTCGCCCAGCGCCACCTCCAGGCTCGCGACGCACGAGGCGCACGTCATGCCCTCGATCGCGAGGGTCGCCCTCTCGGTCTGGACGCCATAGCCCGAGTCCCGCACCGCGGCGACCATCCTCCCGACGTCGGTCACCATCGGATCGTACTCGACCGATGCCTTCTGGAGGCAAGGTTCACGCTGCAGGCCTCGACGCCTGGAATCTCGGTGAGCGCGCTTTCGACGGCCACCACGCACGAGGCGCACGTCATCCCTGTGATAGGAAGCGTCGCCCGTTCCAGTTTCCGTCCGTCAGCTCTTCGCATCTGCGCCATCCGTGCATCCTCCTCCTTCGCACGTGCACCTTCCTCCCTCACCCGCCTCCCTCTCGGTCGGCGGCCTCTCCCCGGGGGAGAGGCGGTCGCGTGGAGGGCTCGACGGGCGGCTCGCTCTCCGTCCTGCTCCCTCTCCCTTTGGGAGAGGGCTGGGGGTGAGGGAAGGGCCTCGGTGACGGAGATTAGCTCGTTCATGGAAGGCGCCACCGTCTGCCCCAGGTTCCACCCCACGTGCGACCCGCCCTGGAAAAGCTGCATCAGCTCGCCGATCACCCGCTCGCGCTCCGACTGCTCCTCGGACCGAATCGCCGTCGTCACGCACGTCTTCAAGTGTCGTTCCAGGATCAGATTGTTCACGCGGTCGATGGCCCCCTGAACCGCGAGCGACTGCTTCAGGACGTCGATGCAGTACTCGTCGTCCTCGACCATTCTCTGAACGGCCCGAACGTGCCCCTCGATGCTCTTGAGGCGTCCTATTATGTCGGATTTGTGTCGGTCGTCGGCCAAGGCTCGCTCCTGCTCGGTGCCCGTGATCGCGCGGGCTTCATACCCCTCCCCTCGGGAGGGGTATTCCTAATCAGTATAGAGTGATGTCCGGAGTGTCAAGCACGATGGGACAGGCCGCGTTGACACCCTTTCGGTCGGCTGTTATACTGGCCCCGCCGAAGCTGCCTGAGCCCCCTCGGCGAAGCCTCCGGTTCAGACCGCTTTGAAGCCGCCGTGATGCTGTAACAGTCGAACGATGGTACGACCGATGGAATCCACCACCCACTGGCGTCTGGTGATCACTTCCCCGCTCCCCAGCACAGCGAACATGGCCGTAGACGAGGCCTGAATGTGCAAATCCATCAGCGCTCCCCCGCTCTTTTGACCCGCCAACATCCAATTGTCCCAGCTCCACACCGGCGACAGACTTAGCCTCCGGAAGGACGCGGCTTTTACCTTCCCGTATTCGCCCGAATCAATCAGTTCCTTGGCCTTAACATATTCGGGCCAGAACCGAATGCAGTGGCCGATCTGCAACATCTTGCCGCTCTTATTCATCGCGGCGATCATTCGCTTGCACTGCGCCACATCCAGTGCCATGGGCTTTTCGCACATCACATGCAGCCCCTTCCGCAGCGCCTTGACCGTATGCTCGGCGTGCATGTACGTGGGAAGCGTTATGGACACCGCGTCCAGCTTGGCCTTGGCCAGCATCTCAGCGAAATTCGTATAAAGCTCGACACCGGTAAAATCCAAAGGCTTTTCGGCGCCAGCGAGGTTGCCCGCCATCCCGCTGGGATCCGTCAACTTCTTCTCGTCCGCATCGCACACCGCTGCGACCTGAACGTCACTGATGGTCTTGTAACAGTTGAAATGGGTCTTACCCATAAACCCAAGCCCAACCACGCCAACTCGTATCATTTAGATAACCTCCTTTGTTTATTAAGTGTCCTCATAGCTCTTGCGGTTCTTTTCAGCTCTACCCAGCCTATAAGCAATCAGTTCGCCGGGAGCATATCCATCATTTGCAATCTCAGCCAGTGCTTTCTTCCCCATTTCTTCACCATCTCTAGGTTCACGTCTCCCTCCAGTAGATGCGGTGAGCCGGTTTGCGGTGAAGGTTCTTGTAGTGGGGAAGGTCGCCTCGGGGAAGCGGTGTCGGACCTGTGCTGGCTGAGAAACATCGGCCACCCCCCACTTGCTTAAACCTTGCTTAAACTGCTTGCCCCATCCGCCAAACCACCTAATCTCCCTTCTGGAAGCTGAAATGGAATTGGCAGAGCAAACAATTACGGAAAGCACACAGATTATGTAGAATGAACGCAGACCGAACCTGTTCGCCGCCGCATTCGTCCTTGCGCTGGCCACAGCAGCCGCTCCGAACGCCACGGCAGAAATCCAAACCACCGGCACGCCGGGTTCGCCCAGCGCCACCACCACCATCAGCGGCAAACAACTCCCGGCGCCCGACCCGAAATTCGGCGGCGTGATCAAGGACGACGCCCTGCAATCCAAAGCGTGGTGGGCGCCGCGCATCGTGCCGCCCAAGCAGGCGCCCAACATCCTGCTCATCATGACCGACGACTCGGGCTTCGGCGTGCCGAGCACGTTCGGCGGCGTCATCCCGACGCCGGCGATGGATCGGCTCGCGAAGACCGGGCTGCGCTACAATAACATTCACTCCACCGCGCTCTGCTCGCCGACGCGCGCCGCGCTGATCACCGGGCGCAACCATCACTCGGCCGGCTTCGGCGTGATCTCGGAGCAGTCCACCGGCTTCCCGGGCTACAACAGCATCATCGCCAAGGACAAGGCCACCATCGGCCGCATCCTGCTGGACAACGGCTACGCCACCTCGTGGTTCGGCAAGGACCACAACACGCCGGCCTTCGAGGCCAGCGCGATCGGGCCGTTCGACCAATGGCCGACCGGCATGGGCTTCGAGTATTTCTACGGGTTCGTCGGCGGCGACGCCAACCAGTGGCAGCCGAACCTGTTCCGCAACACCACCCAGATCTATCCCTTCGAGGGCAAGCCGGGCTGGAACCTCGTCACCGCCATGGCCGACGACGCCATTGATTACCTGAACCGCGTCAACCAGATTGACCCGAGCAAGCCGTTCTTCTGCTATTACGTTCCCGGCGCCACGCACGCGCCGCATCATCCGACCAAGGAATGGGTGGACAAGATCCACAACATGCACCTGTTCGACGACGGCTGGAACAAGCTGCGCGAGCGGATTTTCGAGAACCAGAAGCGCCTGGGGGTGATTCCGGCGGACACCCAACTGGAGCCCTGGCCGACGAAGGTCCTCAAGAACTGGGATGATTGCACGCCCGAGGAGAAGAAGCTCTTCATCAAGCAGGTCGAGGTCTTCGCCGCCTTTGAGGCGTACAACGACTACGAAATCGGCCGCGTCATCCAGGCCGTCGAGGACATGGGCAAGCTCGACAACACGCTCATCATCTACATCAACGGCGACAACGGCACCAGCGCCGAGGGCGGCCCGCTCGGCACACCCAACGAAGTCGCGTTCTTCAACGGCGTCAACTGATGCCCGTCGAAGCTCCAGATGAAGTGGTACGACGTCTGGGGCACGGAGCAGACCTACAACCACATGTCGGCGGGCTGGTCCTGGGCCTTTGATACGCCCTTCACCTGGTTCAAGCAGAACGCCTCGAGGCTCGGCGGCATCCGTCAGTGCATGGCCGTCTCCTGGCCCGGCCACATCAAGGACCAGGGCGCCCTCCGCGAGCAGTTCATGCACGTCATTGACGTCGTGCCCACCCTCCTCGAGGTCTGCGGCATCCCCGCGCCCGAGGACTGTGGACGGCATCAAGCAGAAGCCCATCGAAGGCACGAGCTTCGCCTACACTTTCGACGCGAAGAACGCCAAGGAACCGTCACGACACAAGACCCAGTATTTCGAGATGATGGGCCAGTGGGCCTTGTATCACGAAGGCTGGATGCTGAGCACCAAGGTCAACCGCGCGCCGTGGGAGGCCTTCGGCGCCGCCAACCCCGACCCGCTCAACAACCAGGTCCTCGAACTCTACGACCTGAACAAGGACTTCAGCCAGTCCCAGAACCTCGCCGACCAGCATCCGGACAAGGTGAAGGAGTTGAAGAAGATGTTCATCGAGGAAGGGAAGAAATATCAGGTCTTCCCGATGGACGCCTCGGTGGCGGCCCGCATCGTGGCGCCGCGTCCGAACATCACCGCCGGTCGCACCGAGTTCGTTTACACCCGCCCCATGACCGGCCTGCCGCAGGGCGATTCCCCGTTCCTGCTCGACAGCTCCTACACCATCACCGCCGACATCGATGTCCCGCAGGGCGGCGCCGAGGGCATGATCGTGACCTCCGGCGGGCGCTTTGCCGGCTACGGCTTCTACTTGCTCAAGGGCAAACCGGTGTTCCTCTGGAACCTCGTTGACCTCAAACGCGTCAAGTGGGAAGGCCCGGAGGCGCTCACTCCCGGCAAGCACATCGTTGGAGTTCGACTTCAAGTATGACGGCCTGGGCGTCGGCACGCTCGCATTCAACAACATGAGCGGCCTCGGCCGTCCCGGCACCGGCACGTTGATATGTCTGGCAGATGAATACTTCCGCGATAAACACTGAATGAAGCTACATCCAGCAGGTTCCGAGGCCGTTGTGGCTGGAAGGGCCAGCGCGGTATCAACGACGACGGACGTTGATGTTGGTGCGCGGCGCTTTGTCGCACGCTTCCGCAGCCCACTGACGGTCACCGCAATGTACCAGCACCACCGGAGCCTGAAGAAACCATGCCCGGTTGTAAGTAGCACCAAGTTTTTCACGGATTGCCAGGTCCCTGATCACAACAATGTGCCATGGCTGATAATTGGCTGCAGATGGCGCCAGCCGGCCACATTCCAGGATATACTGCAGCTTATCTTCCTCTACTGGTTTAGCCAGGTAATCCCTGACCGAATAACGTGTTTTAACCAAATCTAAAAAATTATTCATATTCACCTGTCGTTAATTCAACCGCCTAATCAGTTTTCGCTATTTCGCTATTTTCGCTACCTCAGATTGTCCATGTCGTCAACCCTTTCGAAGTAAACTCATATCGCTTGGTTTGTCCGCCGATTTTTTCAACGATTCCATTACGTTCGAACGGTTGTTGCAGGGGCAATAAAAAAACATAAACCCGCCACCACCGGTCCCTGAATCTTCTTTACCTTGTCCGTCCGGCAGCGACTAGAAAATCTTGAGGATCTAACCATTATTGAAAACGGGTGGGCGGATGAATTGGCCCAATATGCGTCTGCGGCAGCCAAATTTCATCTGTATCAATATAAATAATAAGGGCGGTGGAATTTGAAACCGGAAGACATCAACTGGGTACGCAAACAATTTAAAAACAATAAGGTATGGGTGGCCGCAGATGCAAAGGGCCAGCCCATCGTTTTAAAAAATAAGGTGCTCATCAAATACCAGATGGATCAGGCGCATCAATACTGGGTGAATACAGAGGCGGTCGAGGAAATTACGGCGAACAGCGCGCCCCGAAACCCAAAAAAACCAACCCCGGCATCCGGAAGCCGTTCAAATCGGGGGAAAAAACAAGACCCGACCCCGCACCCGGATAACGATGAACCGAGTACCATCACCATCTATACGGATGGCGCATCTTCCGGAAATCCCGGTCCTTCGGGAATCGGCGTGGTGATGGCGTATGGCGGCCATGAGCGGGAAATATCAAAATACATCGGCATGGCGACGAACAATATCGCCGAACTGACAGCCGTTCAAACAGCCCTTCTGTCGCTCAAACGACACGACCTGCCCGTTCGCATATACACGGACAGCAGCTACGTTTGCGGTTTATTGGTATCCGGGTGGAAAGCGCAAAAAAACGTGGCGCTGGTTGGTGCCATCAAAGAACTCATGACCGGGTTTACGAATCTGAAAATTATCAAAGTCAAAGGGCACAGCGGCATCATGGGCAATGAAAAAGCGGACCAACTGGCAACAAGCGCTATCGCGTCCCATGAAGAATCGTCAAAATAAAAAAACCCTGCGAGAATGCCGCAGGGTTTTTTTAATATCAATTACGGGAAATACCCGTAAACTCTAAGCGAGAGACGATTATTTTATTTTTTTAACGCCTCAATTTCTTTCTTCAGGTCTTCATTTTCTTTTTTAACCTTGTCCGCATCGGCATCGGCAACCGCCGGGGCCACGCCATTTTCATTCTGCCAGGTGTCCTTGAGTTCGTCAAAACCCAGGTACAGGGCCAAGCAGCCGCCCAGGAGCAGCATGACCGGGATTGCGCCCGCAAGAAGCTGTAAAAAAGCGTTAAACCAGATCGCCAAACCAATCACACCGATTACGGCTGCAATTGCGCCGCCTATTAATGTTTTCATAAAGCCGAGTCCTCCTTGTTTTCTTTTCCTTAAATTAATAATTCAGTATCTGTATAATTTAAATAATTTATATAATTTGAATGGGTTAGATTATTTTTACCATTTAAAATATATTTTTTTTGTCTAACATACCTTTTTTTTTAAATCAAGGTAAAATTTCCTTATTTTTGTGAAAGAAAGTCAGGCCGGCAATAAACGCCGGTTCGGTTCATAATGGTCAAAGATTATAAACTTGCAAAACAATTCATTCGTTGTTAAATTTTGAAAAATTTTTTTAAATGCCGGTTCTCATCAAAGCGCCCAAAATGCCCAAAATGTGATGTGTGTGAATAAAAATGAAAAAAAAATTCAGCCGATGGCTCTATCACCTGAAATCGGGAGCCCACAATCATTTCGCCTGTTATCTTCCCCCAAGCACCGGGCTCATATCCCGACTCATATTTAAATTATTTTTCGCCAACATCAACATCCCGAAAACCTATTTGAATTCCGTGCGCGATCTTGAAAAAACCGGCGTTGTCATCCTTGTGAACAAGTACAAAAGCTATTTTGAGTTTTTATTTTATCACGTGTGTTCACCGGCTTGGCGGTGGCGATTCCTTACCTCGGCTTTGGTTTGGGGCTGATTTTGGCCCTGCTGGCGGGCTTTCTGGAGTTTTCAACACAGGCGGGCCATGTCAGTGCGCTGGTGATGGTGGCGGTGGTGTATGGCCTCGGGCAAGTGCTGGAGAGCTTTTTGCTGACCCCGCGGCTGGTGGGCGAGCGCATTGGCCTGCACCCGCTGGCGGTTATTTTCGCCTTGCTGGCCTTTGGCCAGCTGTTGGGCTTTGTCGGCGTGCTGATTGCCTTGCCGGTCAGCGCGGTGCTGCTGGTGGCCATTCGCCGCATGCGCAGCGCCTACCTGGGCAGCACGCTCTACCAGGACGCCAGGACGCATGATGAAGCAGCTGGTGCTGGACATGGGCCTGCCCACGGGCCCGACCCTGAACAATTTTTGCGCCGGGCCCAATGAGGCCGCGCTGGCGCATCTGAAGCTTTGGCTGGGTGACGCCAGCAGCGCGGTGCGCTCACCGGTGCCAACCTATCTGTGGGGCAGCAGCGGCAGCGGCAAGACCCATTTGCTCAAGGCCCTGCGCAGCGCGCTGCAGCAGCAGGGTGCGACGTGTGGGCTGGCTCGACGCCAGCGTGCAGGCGCCCGCGAGTTCGACGAGCGCTGGGCCTGCGTGCTGATGGACGACGTGCACGCCTTCAACGCGGCGCAGCAGCAGGCGGCGTTCAACTGGTTTGTCAATGCGCAAACCCTGCAGCTGGCGGTGCTGGCCGCCGGCGCTCTGCCGCCGGCCGACCTGAAGCTGCGCGACGACCTGCGCACCCGCCTGGGCTGGGGCCATGTGTTTGCCCTGCAAGCCTTGAGCGAGCCAGAGCGGCGCGCCGTGCTGCGCCAGGCCGCCGATGCGCGCGGCGTTTTTCTGAGCGACGAGGTGATGGACTTCATGCTGACGCGCTTCAGCCGCGACCTGGGCAGCCTGATGGAGCTGCTGGACCTGCTGGACGGCTACGCCTTGCAAACCAAGCGCGCCATCACCATTCCCCTGATCAAATCCATGATGGACAACACGTGACGACTGAAACTGGCGCTTTTCGACCTGGACCACACCCTGATCCCGATGGATTCCGACTACGCCTGGGGCGAGTTCACCACCGCCCTGGGCTGGACCGACGCGGCCGAATTCACCCGGCGCAACGACGCTTTTTACGCGCAGTACAAGGCCGGCACGCTCGATATTCATGACTACGTCCGCTTTGCCACCGCTGCCATTCGTCGCGCAAGGCGCTATCAAATTCAGCAGCTGCTCACGCACGAATTCATGCGGGCTGTGGTGCAAAAAGCCATACAACCCCAGGCACTGGAACTGGTGCGCCAGCACCAGGCGGCGGGCGATGCGGTGGTGATCGTCACCGCCACCAACGAGTTTGTCACCCGGCCCGATTGCCGAGGCCTTTGGCGTGCCAGAGCTGATTGCCGTCGACCTGGAACGCGACCCGGCCAGCGGCTGGTTCACCGGCGAAATCGCCGGCACGCCGTCGTTCCGCGAAGGCAAGGTCACGCGGGTGGAGCAGTGGCTGGCCGAGCGCGGCTTGAGCTGGGAGCGATGTCGAAAGCACCTTCTACAGCGACTCCATCAACGACCTGCCGCTGCTGGAAAAAGTGACCCACCCGGTGGCCACCAACCCCGACGAGCGGCTGCGCGCCATCGCCACGGAGCGCGGCTGGCGCATACTTGACCTTTTTAAAGCATGACTGCAGCACGCCACAGGCAACAATGATCAAAAAATTCATCAACAAGCTGTTGGGCAAATCCGCCCCGGCAGCAGCAAGCACCCATTTGGCAAGCGCGTGGAGATTGGCCCGCAAGAGCACGGCATCGACCCCACCCTGGTCGACGAGCGCGCCATGCAACGTGGTGCGCACGCTCAAGCAGGCGGGCTTTGAGGCCTACATCGTCGGCGGCGCGGTGCGCGACCTGCTGCTGGGCCTGCGCGCCCAAGGACTTTGACGTGGCCACCAACGCCACGCCCGAGCAGGTCAAGGGGCTGTTCCGCCGCGCCTTCATCATCGGCCGGCGCTTTCGCATCGTGCACGTGGTGTACGGCCGTGGCCGCGAGCACGAGGTGATCGAGGTCTCGACCTTCCGCGCCTACCTGGACAACGCGGCCGCCGAGCAGGTGGCGGCAACGAGAAGACCAGCAAGAGCGAGCTGGCCGGCATGAAACACGCGGTGGACAGCCACCGGCCGGGTGCTGCGCGACAACGTCTGGGGCCCGCAGGAAGAAGACGCGGTGCGGCGCGACTTCACCATCAACGCCATGTACTACGACCCGCGAGACGCAGATCGTGGTCGACTACCACGACGGCATCAAGGACGCCAAGAAGCCGTGTCATCCGCATGATCGGCGACCCGGCCACGCGCTACCGCGAAGACCCGGTGCGCATCATCCGCGCCGTGCGCTTCGCCGCCAAGCTCATGGGCTGGGCTTCAAGCTCGAGCCCAAGACCGCCACGCCGCTGGTCAAGTCCAAGGCGCTGCTGGCCGACGTGCCGCAAAGCCGCTTGTTCGACGAGATGCTCAAGCTGCTGCAGACCGGCCATGCGCTGGCCTCCATCGAGCAACTCAAGGTGCTGGGCCTGGCGCACGGCATCTACCCGCTGCTCGACGTGGTGGTGGAGCGCGCCGAGTCGACCCTTCGTGCAACGCCGCGCTGCAGGACACCGACCGCCGCGTGGGCGAGGGCAAGCCGGTGGCGCCCGAGCTTCCTGCTGGCCTGCGTGCTGTGGGCCGATGTGCGCGACGGCTGGGCCGCGCGCATCAGCGAGCGCCAGCACTCGCCATCCCGGCGCTGCAGGATGCGATCGACGACGTGTTCAACGCCCGCATTGGCGACGTGTCGGGCCGCGGCAAGCTGGCCGGCGACATGCGCGAGATCTGGATGATGCAGCCGCGCTTCGAGAAGCGCGTGGGCAGCGCGCCGTTTGGCCTGGTCGAGCAGCCGCGCTTTCGCGCCGCCTTTGACTTCATGCGCCTGCGCGCCGAAATCGGCGAGATCGACGAGGTGCTGGCCGACTGGTGGGAGGAATTCAGCCTGGCCGACGACAACCTGCGCCACGACATGGTCGATGAAGTCAAGCTGGAACAGCAGCAGCGCGCCAAGCCGGCGCGCCCGCCGCGCCGCCACGGGTGCACACGGTTCCCGAGTCGGGCTACCGATGAGGCGTGCCACCATGCCCGGCGCCGACGGTCGCAGCCAGCACCAGCTCGGTGCAGCATTGCCATGACGCGGTACGGGCGATGGCTCGGACGCCCCGAAGAAACGCCGCCGTCGTCGTCGGCCGACAGGTCTGGCCGCAGTGCGGGTGATGCACCGACGCAAGACCCGCAGGGGTGACGCGGTCGTGGCCAACCCGGAACGGCCAGAGGTTCTGGCCTACATTGCGCTGGGCGGCAACCTGGGTGATGCGCAAGCCACCGTGCGCTGCGGCCATTGACCAGGCTGGCGGCTTTGCCGCAGACCCGACTGATGGCCTGATCCAGCCTCTACCGCACCGCGCCGTTTGAGGCCACTGGGCCGGACTTCGTCAATGCGGTGGTTGGCGGTGCAGACCCGATTGAATGCGCATGAGTTGCTGTTGAAATTGCAGCATATTGAAACCGCTTGCCGGGCGAGCGAGCGCCGTATCTCAACGCACCACGCACGCTGGACCTGGATCTTGCTGCTGTACGGCGCATGCCAGCATCGACAGCCCGCACCTGGTGCTGCCACACCCGCGCATGTTGCAGCGGGCTTTTGTGCTGTTGCCGCTGGCTGAAATTGCCTCCGAGTGCGTGAGCGCGGCGCAATTGGCCGCCGTGGCAGCACAGCGCATTGAACGCTTGCCACCTGGCCCACAGCAAGCCCAATGACGCTCTGAGCTTGAGACTTTACCGCGCTAAGATGCGCCCCTATTACATGTTGGAATGGATCTGTCAATGAATTTGCAAAACCTTCGTCTGGCCTCCAAGCTGTGGCTGTCCACCTTGCTCATCGTGCTGGGCATGGCGCTGGTGGTGGGCTTCACCGCAGTGCGTTCTGCCAGTGACCGCGCAGAGAGCACGGTGGCGCTGGATAAGCTCAACGAGCGGGTGAAGCAGTCCATTCGCTGGGCTGGACTGACGCAAACCAATGCCGCACGCTCACAGGCTGTGCTGCTCAGCAGTGACCCGGCGTGGAGTTGGGCTTGAAAGACGCCATTGCCAGCACGTCTGCGGAGATCGGCAAGATTCAAAAAGCCATTGAGGCGGAAGACTTGTCTGCCGCCGACCGCAGCCAACTTGAGACCATTGCCAAAAATCGCAAGCAGGTGCTTGAAACCCGCGCGCAAGCCATGAAACAGCGCGCCGATGGCATGCCCGCAGAGGTCACCACGACGCTGAACTCGCTGTACCTGCCAGCCATGGAGGCTTATCAGAAGTCGCAGCGCGACTTTGTTGCCATGCAGGAACAGTCGTACGAGACCACCCGTGCCAGCTACGCCCAGCGCGCCAAGGAATTGATCATGCTGGCCAGTGGCTTGATGCTGGTTCTGGTGTTGGGCATTCTGATGGGCGCAGCGTGGTTGCTTCGCTCCATCCGCCAACCACTGGTGCAGGCCAACACGCTGGCCGCGCGCATTGCCAAGGGCGACCTCAGCATGCAGATCGACACCAGCCGTGGCGACGAATTTGGCGACCTGATGAAGTCGCTGGCCAGCATGAACGCGTCATTGGGGCAGATGGTGAATCAGGTGCGCCACAGCACCGACAGCATTGCCACGGCCAGCGCAGAAATTGCCACGGCAACAACGACCTGGCGCAACGCACCGAGCAGACCTCCAGCAACCTGCAGTCCACCGCCTCCAGCATGGACCAGTTGACACAAACCGTGCAGCACAGCGCCGACAACGCCCGCCAGGCCAGCACGCTGGCGGCCACGGCATCTACGGTGGCCGAGCGCGGCGGCGCGGTGGTGCGCCAGGTGGTCACCACCATGGAAGACATCAATGCCAGCAGCCGCAAGATTGCCGACATCATCGGCGTGATTGACGGCATTGCCTTTCAGACCAATATCCTGGCGCTGAATGCGGCGGTGGAAGCTGCCCGTGCCGGTGAGCAGGGCCGTGGCTTTGCCGTGGTGGCCAGTGAAGTGCGCAGCCTGGCGCAGCGCAGTGCCGAAGCCGCCAAAGAAATCAAGAGGCTGATCAACACCTCGGTCGACAAGGTGGCCTCGGGCACCAACTGGTGTCTGATGCCGGGGTCACCATGAACGACATCGTGCAATCGGTGCGCAAGGTGGCCGATGTGATTGGCGAAATCACGGCCGCTTCAGGCGAGCAGAGTGCGGGCATTTCCGAGGTCAACCAGTGCCATTGGCAACCTGGATCAGATGACCCAGCAAAACGCTGCGCTGGTGGAGCAAAGTGCAGCTGCGGCCGAGAGCCTGCGCGACCAGGCCGACCAATTGGCGCGCGCCGTGGCAGTGTTCAAAACCAGCGGTTCTGCGCTGACCATGTCGCAGCGCCCAACGCGCGACATCACACCACGAGCCGCAGCAAGTGGCCTACCGGCGGCCAGCGCAATTGCCTGCAGCCCAAGCCAAAACCCGCGTTGTCTGGCGCGACCAGCTGCCAAAGCAACTTGGGTCTGCACCCAGAAGCTCGCCGCACCAAAGTCACGCCTGACCGGCCAGCATTGGCCAGTCCACCACGCAAAAACCAGCCCCGGCCAAAGCCGCAGCCAGCGCCAGCGAGTGATTCAGACTGGGAAACGTTCTAAACAGGCGTCTTTTGAACGCTGTCCAGGGCTCAGGCCGGGTTAGGCCAGTTCGGCAATCAGCTCGATTTCGACGCAGGCGCCCAGCGGGATTTGCGCCACGCCAAAGGCGCTGCGGGCATGGGCGCCTTTTTCGCCAAACACCTCGCCGATCAACTCGCTGGCGCCGTTGGTCACCAGATGCTGCTCGGTGAAGTCGCCGGTGGAGTTGACCAGCGACATCAGCTTGACGATGCGCTTGACGCGGTTCAGGTCGCCCACGGCGGCGTGCAGCGTGCCCATCAGGTCGATGGCGATGGCGCGGGCGGCGGCTTTGCCTTCTTCGGTGCTCATGTTCTTGCCGAGTTGACCGACCCAGACCTTGCCGTCTTTCTTGGCGATGTGGCCGCTCAAAAACACCAGGTTGCCGGTCTGGACAAAGGGCACGTAAGCGGCGGCGGGTGCGGCCACCGGGGGCAGGGTGATGCCGAGTTGGGCGAGTTTGGCGTAAATGCTCATGGTGATTCCTTGAATAGTTTAAGTCAAGGCCTAGCCCTTATTATGCGTAGCTTGAAATATAGGCTCTGACTTTGACTTTGACTTTGACTTTGACCCAGGCTTTGGCTCTGGCCTTGAGTTTGGCTGCGCTGACATCCAGCTGGCATCCGCCACCGGCTCCACGGTCACGCCCACCTTGAGCGTATGGCTGGCGCCACCATGGATGACGCCGCGCAGGGCGACACATCAGAAAAATCGCGCCCGGTGGCCAGCGTCACATAGTCTTCTCCCGGGGATGGCCAGCCGGCGCGGTCATTGGTGGGGTCCAGGTCAACCCAGCGCTCGACCCTCGGGCAGGTCGGGCAGGTACACCGCGGCCCAGGCGTGCGAGGCATCGCTGCCCCTGAGCTTGACTGTGCCCGGTGCGGGCATGCGTCAGCAAATAGCCGCTGACATAGCGCGCTGGCCAGCCCCATGCTGCGCAGGCAGGCAATCAGGATGTGGGCAAAGTCCTGGCACACGCCTTTGCGCTGCGCCAGCGCCTCGCAGCGCCGGGGTGTTGACCTCGGTGCTTTGGCTCTCGTAGGTGAAGTCGCGGTAAATGCGGTGCATCAGGTCCAGCGCCGCCGGCCAACAGGCCGCGCCCGGCGTGAAACTGGGGCGGGCATAAGCCGGAAATTCGGCGTCTGCGCGGCACCATGGGCGAGGCAAAGACAAATTCGTTGGCGGCATCAAAAGGCTCGCCGGCCTGGTAGCGAAAGCGCTCGCGCACGCCTTCCCAGGCGACTGTGCTATTCGGCAAGGCGCTCGGTTGTGTGATCACTTCGCTGTGCGCCACCACCCGCAACTGGCGGTGCGGGACCTGCAGCGAGAAACTGTTATCATACTGTCTCTCGCGCTCGAGACCGAAGAATTTCCTGAGTTTCTCTAATGAAGGCTGCATCAGATTATTTTATCATGCGAGCGCCTTCACTGCCGCGAACCCCAGCCCGTTCGGGCCGATGTGCGCCCCGATCACCGTGGTCGCGTTGATCATCAGGATATCGCGCGGCAGCGACTGGCTGACTTCGGACATGATCCCGTTCAGGAACTCGCGCGCCCGCGCTTCCGCCCCGGTATGCAGGATCGCCAGGCGTTCCAGCTTGCCCGCCGATTTGAGAAATGCAGTCATGTGTTCATTCGCCTGGCGGGTCGTCCGCACGATGCCGCTGGCTTTCACTTCACCTTCCACCACCTCCACCAGCGGCTTGACGTTGAGCAGGCTGCCCAGCAGTGCGATCGCGCCTTCCACCCGGCCGCTGCGGCGGACGTATTCCATGCTGTCCAGCGCCGCGAAGAGGCGTAACCGCCTGCGCGTTGATTCAATGGCAGCCAGCGCAGCCTCCAGGCTCGTATCCTCAACCTCTGCCGCGGCCAGCACCTGAAAACCAAGTCCCAGTGAAAGCGAGAGGCTGTCCAGGACAACGATACGGCCGTCGAATTCCTTCGCAGCCCGGCGCGCCGTGTTGATGATCGTCGTTAATGTCCCCGCCGCATGGATCGAGATGATGTGGTCGCAGCCTTGATTGAACAGCTTTTGATAACATCTTGCGAACTCCCCTATGGAAGGTGTGGAGGTGGTCGGCGGGTTCTTCAAGTTGGGCAGCAATTTGTAAAACTCATCGCGCGTGAAGCCGCCTCCGTCCACATACTCCCTGCCGTCCAGGATCAAAATGGATGGCACCACCTCGATGCCGTGCTGCTCGATCAGATATTGTGGGATATCGCAAGTCGAATCTGTTACGATGCCAGGTCTCATAAATAGCGTCAGCGAAGCCGATAACCGCTCCCGAATATCGAATTATCGAACATCAACCTCCACTGCCCGATCAACATTAGACATCATCCGTAATAACGAAAACATAAAAATCCATCCATAGAGTAGGCAGATTTCGCCGATTTTTTCTTTACATCTGTGTAATCTGCGCAATCAGCGGACGACTTCGCCGATTTTTTCTTTACATCTGCATAATCTGCGCAATCAGCGGACGACTTCACCGATTTTTTCTTTACATCTGCATAATCTGCGCAATCAGCGGACGACTTCACCGATTTTTTCTTTACATCTGCATAATCTGCGCAATCAGCGGACGACTTCACCGATTTTTTCTTTACATCTGCATAATCTGCGCAATCAGCGGACGACTTCACCGATTTTTTTCTTTACATCTGCATAATCTGCGCAATCAGCGGACGACTTCACCGATTTTTTCTTTACATCTGCATAATCTGCGCAATCAGCGGACGACTTCACCGATTTTTTCTTTACATCTGCATAATCTGCGCAATCAGCGGACGATTTCGAATCACTCTATCGAAATAATAAATCGATAATGCGGCTGCCCGCCGTCCTGTACTTCGATCTCCAGCGCAGGGTACGTCTCCCGGATGATATCCACGATCCGGTCGGCTTCGCCCCGGCTCACGCCCTCGCCGTAGATCAAGGTGGCAAGTTCAAGTTCCTCGGCCTTGGCGGTTTTTAGCAGGTTCAGCACGCTCTCTTCGACCGATTTGGCCGAGGTCACCAGTTTGCCATCCAGCAGGGCGATGACCTGCCCTTCTTTAACCTTCACGCCGTCGATCTCCACCGAACGCGTCGCGATCGGTGATCTCGCCCGTCTTCACGGTAGCCAGTGCTTTGGTCATCTTCTCGGCCACGGCTTGTAGTTCACCGTCCGGGTTATGGACCAGCATGGCGGCCAGTCCCTGCGGAATGGATTTGCTCGGCACCACCGCCACGTTCTTCACGGTCACTTCTTTTGCCTGGTTGGATGCCATCAGGATGTTCTTGTTGTTCGGCAGGATGACCACATTGTCCGTCGGCAGGTTTTCGAAGGCAGCCAGGATCTCCTGCGTGGACGGGTTCATCGTCTGCCCGCCGTCCACGATGGCGGCTACCCCCAGGCTGGCAAAGATGCGGCTGAGTCCCGGCCCCGGTGAGACCACCACCACCGCGATCTGGTTCGGTTCGACCTTCGCCAGTTCCAGCTTCGAGCCTTTGGACTTGGCGTTGATCTCGTCCATTTGAGCCACCAGATTTTCCATCGCCACCTTCGTGATGGTGCCGATGCTCATGATGTAGTCGATGGGCTCATAGCGTTTTTCCAGCGGCAGGTGGATGTGCATGCGGTACATTCCCTCGCCCTCGCCCACCTGGATGGAGGTGCCCATTTCTTCGAGCTTGTTATAGAATTTTTGCAGCTCGAACTGGTCGTTCGGAAAAAAATCCACGACGACTTCGTAATCCTGGCCTTCTTCGACTCCCTGCATGGCGTTGTCGAAATTCAAGGATGAAAGCGGTTGGACCGTCGTGAGCGGGTGTATCGAGCGGCTGGCCTTGGATATGGCGCAACATTCCCTCCAGGATAAAGAATAAACCTTTGCCGCCTGAGTCGACGACGCCGGCCTGTTTGAGCACCGGCAGCAGTTCCGGGGTATGGCTGCACCGACTCGTCCGCGGCCGGTACGCATCTTTCCAGGATCGCGATCGGGTCCTGTGTCTCTTGCCAGCGCGGCCTCGGCCGCGGCCGCCAGGTCTTTTGCCACCGTGAGGATCGTCCCTTCCACCGGCTTGACCACGCCTTTATAGGCGGTATCGCGCGCTTCGGCCAGGGCTTTGACCATCAAGGGCGCGTCGATCAGCTCGCTGTCTTGCAGGGCGCGTGCAAATCCGCGCCACAGCTGTGAAAGGATCACGCCCGAATTGCCCGCGTGCGCCCATCAAAGCGCCCTGCGCCACCAGCGCAGCCATCTTGCCGGCGTGCTTCTCGCCCGAATTCTTGACCTCGTTCCAGGCGGAGATCATGGTCAGCGTCATGTTGGTGCCGGTATCCCCATCGGGCACCGGGAAAACGTTCAACGAATTAACGGTTTGCTGGTTGGTCTTGAGCCACGTCAGGCCCGCCTCCACCATGTGCTTCAAGGCCTGGCCATCGAATGGCCTGCTTCGCAGCTTTTCCATCCGGACGCTGTCGACACTCATTTAAATAGGTCTCCTAACCTGCATCGCTGACACGCAGGCCGGCCACGTGCACGTTGATCTCATGGATCGGCATTCCGATCGCCTTCTCGACGTGGAACTTTACCGTGTTGGCAACGCTGTCCGCCACTGACGTGATGCGTGTGCCGTATTCGACGATGATGTAAAGGTCGATGTCGATGTTCTCGCCGTCGTAACGCACCGATACGCCCCGCGCCGGTTCGTGTGTGATCGTCAGCGCCAACCCCTCGGCAATATTCTTCGGCGCCAGCCCCACCACGCCATATGATTGGAGCGTGGCATGATATGCGAGTGTCGCGATCGCCGCCGGTGAGATGTGAATGCCGCCCATTGAAGTGGTTTCTTCGCCCATGGTGTCCTCTCTTGCGCTTATTCTAACAAATTGTGTTGAGGAAGGATACGCTTTATGGTACAATGCCCTGCCTGTAAGGTTGGGCAAGTATCTGGAATTATCGAAAGGATAGTGTACGATGGCTAAATGTGCAAATTGCGGTAAGACGACCTCTTTCGGGCATAATCGCTCGTTCTCATTGCGCGCCACCAACCGTGACTTCAAACCCAATCTTCAAAAGGTCACCATCCTGAAGAATGGCCGCCTGGTCAAGCAGGTCATGTGCACCAAGTGCATAAAGGCGCTCGGCAAATCCCGCGTGTAATGTAAGTTCGTCTTCCCCCCTGGCTAAATCACGGCTTCGAAAGCCGTGATTTTTCTTTTAAATCTGGCATATGTTGTTTGTCTCACACATTGCGCACCCGGCTGCCTGTCGGTTGCTCGATGGCCGCCTGCAAAGCCGCCATTCCCGCTTTGATCCCCTGCGGATGGCTGAATAAGGCATGCGCAGAAACAAAAACATTGGCGCCTGCCGCCTTCAACTGAGGCAGGTTGTCGGCATTTATGCCGCCGTCCACCTCCAGGTAAGCGGTCGATTTGATCTCGTCCAGCTTCCTGCGCACCTGTGCGACCTTCGCCACCATATCCGGCAGGAATACCTGGTTTGAAAATCCGGGGTTGACGCTCATGACCAGCACCAGGTCTGCCAGGTGTAGCACGGGTTCGATCAGCGATACCGGCGTACCGGGGTTGAGCGTCACGCCTGCTGCGCAGTTTAGTGACTTGATCTGCTGCAGCGTTCTGTATAGATGCGGACAGGTCTCCACGTGAACGGTTAAGTTCGTCGCGCCGGCCTTTGCAAATGCTTCGAGATATCGTTCCGGTTGTTCGATCATCAGGTGCACGTCGAGTGGCAGTTTGCTTGCACGCTTGTAAGCCTGCACCAGGAACGGCCCCATGGTGATGTTGGGGACGAAGTGGCCGTCCATCACATCCACGTGGATCCAACCCGCGCCGGATGCTTCGAGCGTTTCGATATCTTCGCGTAAGCGCAGGTAATCTGCAGAGACGATCGAGGGAGCGATGATGTATTTAGTCATGGTCACTTTCCAAACACAAGGATGTGAAACACGCAAAGGCGAAAGCGTTTCTAGCCGCCTGACAGTCTTATTTTGTCAATACAAAGTCATGGGTTTACTGTCTTTGCCATCGACTCGATCCTCTAACCTGCAGTTGGGAACCCGTCCGACTTGTCTAAAATTGGCTGGGTAGCCCGCTTCAGCGGGCTTTCACGACCTGAGGCGGTGGATTTATCCACCGGCCGCGGGTGCGGAAAGCCTGAATTGCGCAAAGTGTCCGGTAGGCAGGTTTTTTTAATCCATGTAAATCCGTTCACTCCCGAATCCGCGTTCCATCTCTTCGTTGCTTCTTTTATAATAAATCCGTGCAATTCCTTCGTGTACCTTCGTGTCCTAGTATATTAGAAGGGACACGGCAGGCCGATTGTGCCCAGGTCCAAGAGACCGTCACAAAGCGAGGCCGCCGTGTCCGTTGTGAAAAGCGCCCGAACAGTTGTGTGGTCAGAAAGACCGAATTCTGCTAGAACGGGCATTTTCATTGTATCCAAAGACGGAGGCAGAATCAACATGGAATCGCATCCTTTCGTAGGCATCGATGTGTCCAAAGAACGCCTGGATATTGGCCTGGGAGTGGACGGAGAGTTCTGGCAGGCCAGCAATGATGAGACGGGAATTGAAGCCACCGTCCATCACCTGGCCCAGATGCAGCCAGCCCTGGTGGTGGTCGAATCTACCGGCGGGTTGGAGTGGCCCTTGGTGAGTGAGTTGTGCTGCCCGCCAGGTCCCGGTGGCTTTGGTCAACCCGGGCGGGTACGGGAGTTCGCCAAATCGCTCGGCCTGTTGGCCAAGACCGACAAGCTCGACGCCCACCTGCTGGCCCGCTTCGGCGAAGCCGCCAAACTCTCCCCGACTGTCCTGCCCGACGAAGCTGTCCAGAAACTCTCGGCGCTCATGGCTCGCCGCAGGCAGTTGCTCGAAATGCTGGTCATGGAGAAGAACCATCTGTTGAGCACTCGTCTGAGCTTGCGGAGCAAGGTGCAGGAGCATATTGCTTGGCTGGAACAGGAAATCGATCAGCTCACCCAGCAAATCCAGCAGGACTTGCAGGAGACGCCTGACTTCCGAGACAAGGATCGCATTCTGCGCAGTGCCAAAGGGGTTGGCCCCATCACCAGTTCGATCCTGCTCTCCGACCTGCCCGAATTGGGTCAGTTGGATCGCAAGAAGATCGCCGCTCTGGTGGGCGTGGCACCTTTCAATGACGACAGTGGCAGACACCGCGGCTTGCGCCGTATTAAAGGCGGACGGGCTTCCGTGCGCCAAGTCCTTTACATGGCCGCCGTCGCTGCCTCCCGTTTCAATCCCGTGATCCGAACCTTCTATCAACGCTTGCTAGCCTCCGGCAAGAAGAAAAAGGTGGCCTTGGTGGCCTGCATGCGCAAGCTGCTCACGGTTCTAAATGCCATGATCCGCGACATGACACCCTGGAAATCACCTGTTATCCCTTGACTTTCAACACAGTTGCTTTGTGGTTAAAGAGTTTTTTTGATCACTTTATCGGCGGGTTATAAACAAAATACACCCACATCCAGAACGGGATCAGTCCGCCCACCGCCAGCAGCGCCAGCAGGCCGAGTCCCACCGAGGCCCAATCGATGTCCAATGGCTCCTCACCTGGTATGGAAGCAGCTTGAGTTTGGGGAGGTTCTTCCCAAACAAAATCCGGCTCGGGATCGACGGGCAGGCTCGCATAGGTCACGGCGCTTGGCGGGTCGCGCTGTGTGCCGAACTTCATCAGCACTCGTCCGAGCTGGTCGGCTGTGCGATAACGCGCCGAGGGTTCCTTCGATAAGACTTTTAAGATGATCTCTTCCAATGGCTTGGGGATGTCGGGGACATACTCGCTCGGCGGTATCGGCGCGGCCTCCAGGTGCAGGTGTGCAAGTTCTTCCGCGGTGGAAGCGGTGAAAGGCAGTGTGCCTGTTAAGATTTCATACGTCACAATGCCCAGCGAATAGACGTCTGATGCCGGGCTGGGCACCAGGCCCGCGGCCTGTTCGGGCGAATAATATTGCGGAGACCCCCACACTACTTCGCTCTGCTCATTCGGGCTGATCGTGGCCAGCACGCGTGCGATCCCGAAATCCGTGACCTTGAGACGGTTGTCCGGCGTGACCAGCATGTTTTGCGGCTTGACGTCGCAGTGCACCAAACCGGCACGGTGGGCATAACCCAATCCCGCACAGGCTTGCACCATCAATGGGATGCCCTCTTCCACGCTGAAGCGTCCGCGCTTGCGCAGCAGGGATTTCAAGTCGGTGCCAGGCACCAGCTCCATGACAATGAACGGCTGCCCGTTGTCGATGCCAAAGTCGTAGACGGTGACGATGTTCGGGTGCGAAAGGTTGGCCGCCGCCCGTGCCTCATGCTGGAACTGCAAGTCGAAATCGGCGCTGCGGGCCTTATCGTCTCGCAGAACTTTTATAGCCACATACCGGTCGAGTAGTGTATCGCGTCCGCGATACACGATCGCGATGCCGCCTAAACCGTATCGTTCAAGCAGTTGGTAACGACCGTTCAGCACGCGGCCATCTTCAGGCTGGGTCATTTGAGAAAATTATAACAGATCGGCTGAGCGAGCTTCAAGCGAGCATCAGCCACTTCGACAACACGAGTCGTCGAAGCATATGAATAGTTGATGCCAATCTTCCTATAAGCCGTCATCGCCCACTTCGGCAACTCATGTCGCCGAAACATAAATCTTCAATTATCGTAACTACCATTACTCTTACACGAAGTACCCAAAATATAACTCACTCCTAATCTCATAATTCTTCTGAAAAACAGGATGAGGTTGGCGAAAAGCCCGGTGGAATCAATGCGTCTGAGATAGTGGAAGGTTTTTTCTGTAAAAGAGGCCAAGAGTTTCCTCGCCAATTCGACTTGCAATTAACTTGAACCTTCAAAAATCACATACGTTCGGCCGGTCAACCACTCCTCGCTGATCTCGTTCAACACTGCTGAGACCAATCGCAAGCAGGAAGCCTTATTGGGAAAGATCGAGACCACGCGTGCTCGGCGGCGGATTTCACGGTGGAGTCTTTCCACGCCGTTAGTGGTGCGCAACAATTTCCGAAGAGCACCCGGGAAGGAAAAAACCATCAGTCCTTCCGGGATGTTGACGGCCATCCACTCGGACAAACGCGAAGCACTTGCTTGGTATTTCGCGACCGTCTTGGCCAAGTACGCATCAGCGGTTGGGCGATCAGGTGCGTTGAAGATTGTGCGAATGTCATCAGCCACCTCGGCTTGCATATCTTTGTGCGGCACGTAAGCTTGAGCGTTTTGCTGCAGATGGAATTGACATCTCTGCCAGGGGATGCCGCCGAAGATGGCTAGCCTGGCAGCTCGCAGTCCGGCGTGGTCGTCGCTGGTGATCAGCTGCACGCCTCCCAGCCCGCGCTTCTTCAGACCTTCGAGGAAGGCCCGCCAATGGACTTCGTGCTCGCTCAGAGACACTGACACGCCCAAGATCTCCCGTTTTCCCTGCGGAGTGATGCCTACGGCGACCAAAACTGCTAGGTGCCGTACCTGTCCATCTTCTCGGACCTGCTCGTAATAGGCGTCCAGGAACAGGTACGGGTACTCACTCAAAGGCCGCTCGCGCCACTTCTCCAGCTCCCCATCCATTTGGGCTGCGGCTTGGCTGACCTGAGCTGAGGAGACGTTCACCCCGCATAACTGCTCCGTGATCACCTTGACCTTGCGAGTGGAGACGCCCTGCACGTACATCTCGGCCAGCGCCAAGGTCAGGGCTCGTTCACTCCGCAGACCTTTTTCCAACGCCTGCGGGTAGAAGCCTCCTTCCCGTACCTGCGGGATCGCAAAGGTGATGTCTCCCACTCGGGTCTTCATCGTCTTCGGCTTGAACCCGTTGGCATGCGCTTCGCGTTCGATCGTTCGTTGGTAAGGTTCTGCGTTCATGTGTTGCTCGCGTTCGACCTGCATTGCCGTATTCAGGATGACTCGGATCAATTCCGGCAGAACGTCCAAACCTTGTTCTTTGACCTGCTCCAATAATTCAGCAGGTAAGGTAAAATCTTCGCGGTAGGTCATGTGCTTCTCCTTTTTGGTGTCGCAACCGTAAGGATAACACCTGGCCTACAATTTATTCAATTTTACAGAAACGATCTTACACTACTCGTCTGATTCCATTCTCATTCGAAATTACCTGAGAATTAAGAACCACCCTTTATTTTAATGAGTTTGTTCAACCGTTGCTGTAAAAAACAAACTGTTTCAATTGTATTAAAGGTATAAAATATGCCCATGTTATTTATAGCCATTGCCATTCTAATTGCCTTAATCATTGAACTTTTGTGGGCATTTTTAACATTTGATCAATTAATCAGGTTAGAGTATAAGAATTACAAAACAGACTGGGAAAAGGATGGCATGCCTTATGGATTTTTTTGGATACCACCTGAGCTGCGACTTTTCCCCTGGAAGGGATTAACAGAATATATAAATAAAAATAAAATAATGTATAAAAGCGCCCTGGCCCGTGGTTGGTTAATGCTGTCCTGGTTATTTTCAATACCTGGATGGATGCGCGGGGATCCAGAAGCAAGAAAGTTGATCTATAGATTAAGGGTTTTAACGGCAATTTGGAATATTGGCATCGTATCTATCTTTTTAGTTTTGATTTTTAGGTTTGATATGGTGATATCGAGTTTTAGATAAGTCAGCGATAAGCGCCAACCTCATCCTGTTTTCGCGAAGCACCCTGTGGGTTCAGATTTTCTCCCCTCTCCCTCGGGAAGATGGGCCGGGAGTGAGGGCTCAAGGGCATTCAAAAATCTATATGATTAAATTGGGGGTTAATTATGTTTAGGATTTCTTTCGTCCCACGCTTTCAGTCTGGGACGAAAGAAAGGCAATATCAATAATCAATTTTGACAGACTACCAGTAACTTTCCCAATCTTTAACTTTGAAACCTTCGGACAAGGTGGGCGAGACTCGTAGCGCAGCGAAGCGCCACTATGCCACGTGATGAAATTCGCCGAAGATAACCTCCTGCTATAATCATTCCATGCGCAGCGGACTATTAATCTACAACCCGGCCGCCGGACTCATCCCCGTCCGGCCTTTAGTGGCCGGCATCCTGCGTCCCTTGCGCGCGGCAGGCTGGCAGGTGGAGATCGCCGAGACACTCAGCGGCAGCTCATGCGACGCGCATCGCCCAGCAGGCCGCTGTCGAAAAATATGATGCGGTCTTTGCCATCGGCGGCGATGGCACGGTCGGACAGGTGGCCGGCGGCCTCATCAACACCGAGACGGCCCTCGGCGTCCTCCCGGCAGGAACCATGAACGTCTGGGCCATGGAACTGGGCCAGCCAGCCTTCGATTGGCTTCACATTCGCGCCCTGCAAAAGAGTGCACACATGCTGTCAAGTGCGCCAGTCTACCGCGTCGATGTTGGCCTGTGCAACGGCCAACCTTTTTTACTCTGGTTCGGCGTCGGCCTGGACGCCATGACCATCCATCAGTTGGAGCCGCGCCCGCGCATTGCCAAGTATGTATCGGTCCCGCAGTATATTGCCGCTGCCGCCTGGACGGCTGCCACCTGGCTGGGCGTGGACCTGCGCGTATGGGCCGACGGGGAGCGCGTTGATGGACATTACCTGCTGGCCGTCGCCACCAACATTCGCAGGTACCTTGGCGGTCTGGCTGTCCTTTCACCGAACGCCTATCTCGACGACGGCGAAATGGACCTGTGGCTGCTCAGCGGCAAGAACATGGCCGACGCCCTCCGCACCTACTTCGATCTGATATCCGGTCTCCATCTATCGAGCGACCAGGCGCGCCGCTTGCCTTTTCACAATGTGCGGATAGAATCGGATACGATGTTCTCCGTTCACATGGATGGGGAGCCGATGCTGGGCGGCAAGCAGGTCGAGATCAACATCCAGAAGCAGGCCCTGAAAGTGATCGTCCCGCCGCATGGACTAAAGTTGCTCAAAGAAAAAGTTTCATGAATGTTCTTGTTCCATTCATAAAGAAAAACCCTCTGGTCTTCCTCCTTCTGGCTCTGCCCTTAACCCTGGCTGCCCAGTTGCTTGGCTGGCCGCCGGTTGCGGTCTTCACCCTGGCCGCGCTCGGCATCGTCCCGCTTGCCTCCTATATCGGTGAAGCCACCGAAGACCTGGCCTCCTATACCAACCCGCGCTTCGGCGCGCTGCTCAACGCCACTCTCGGCAACGCCGCGGAGCTGATCATCACCATCACGGCCGTGCAGGCCGGTTTGCTCGAGCTGGTCAAAGCCTCCATCACCGGTTCGATCATCGGCAACCTGCTGCTCGTGCTCGGGTTTGCCATGGCAGCCGGCGGAATACGTCACGGCCTCCAGAAATTCAACAAAAGGAACGCCAGCCGCAATGCCATCCTGCTGGCGCTGGCCGTCACCACCTTGATCGTTCCGTCCGTGTTCAGTAAAACCATCAGCGAAACCGGCAGCGCCAATGTCGAGACCTTGAGCATTGGCGTGGCGATCATTATGTTGGTCCTCTACGGCCTCGGTTTGTTCGACGCCTCCCGTACGCAGGAAAGTCCTCTTTCATATAAGTTATCCAAAAGCGATTTGCCCTCGCGGACGCTGGCCCAGATCGTGGCGATCCTGGTATTATCCACGCTGGGTGTCGCCTGGTTGAGCGAAGCGCTCGTCCACGTTGCGGAGGCGGTCATTACCGGCCTGGGCATCTCCGAGTTCTTTCTCGGCATCATCCTCGTCCCGCTCATCGGCAATGTGGCCGAACATCTCGTGGCCGTCCAGATGGCGCTCAAGAACAAAATGGACCTGAGCACCGAGATCGCCATTTCGTCCAGCCTGCAAATTTCGCTCTTCGTTGCGCCGCTGCTGGTCTTCATCAGCCTCCTGCTCGGCCATCCGCTGCAGTTGGTCTTCAACAGCTTCGAGCTGCTGGCCCTCCTGACCGCCGTCGTGATCTCTGCGCTGGTATCCTCCGACGGCGAATTGACCTGGCTGGAAGGCGCTGGTTTGCTTGCAATTTATCTCATCCTTGGATTGGCTTTCTTCCTCCTCCCATGACCCGCCGCAGGCAGCACCCTCCCCTTATTGAACTTGTGGACCATCCTCGGCGCGCTGGCCGTTGCCGGCTGCCTGCTGCTCATCACGTTGATCTCCATCGGTTGGATGCGGCCGCGTCCGACCGAGAACCCAGGGCTTTGTGCCCGCCGACCTGACCATCATCGCCCCTCCCAGCCCCACAGCCAACCCCACGGCCACCTCGACTCCTTCCGGTACCGTCACGCCGCCGCCCGGACAGATTGGTGTGGGCGGCTATGTGCAGATCACCGGCACCGAAGGACAGGGTCTGCGCATCCGTTCCGCCCCCGGCCTCAACAGCGACACCGTTTTCCGCGGCGACGAATCCGAGACCTTCCAGGTCAAGGACGGTCCGCAGACGGCGGACGGGTATACCTGGTGGTACCTGGTTGCGCCCTATGACTCCACCCGCGCCGGTTGGGCCGCCGCCGATTTTCTTGCCGTCGTCCCCTCGCCATAATTAATATCGTATATCATATATCGTAGGGGCAGGCCTTGTGCCTGCCCTGTCCCGTGCCTGCCCTTCCTTGTGCCTGCCCATCAAAGGAATTCATGAACGAAAAACCCACCAACATCACCGCCAATAAAAAAACCCGCGAGCTTACCATCAACTGGGACGATATAAGATTCTTGTCATTGCGAGCGAGCCTTTCGGGCGAGCGTGGCAATCTCGCACTTATGGGATGATCCAGGCAAGAAGGCGTATAGAGGAATTCATGAACGAAAAACCCACCAACATCACCGCCAATAAAAAGACCCGCGAACTCACCATCAACTGGGACGATGGGCAACCGTAGGGGCGACCCATGGGTCGCCCGTGCCTACCCTGTCCCCTTTTTGCCCCATACCACCATTCAAGGAAAATTCATGACCGAAAAACCCACCAACATCACCGCCAATAAAAAAACCCGCGAGCTCACCATCAATTGGGACGATGGGCACGCCAGTGTCTATCCCTTCGGTCTGCTGCGCGCCGGCTGTCCGTGCGCCTCCTGCCGCGGCGGACACGAGAATATGCACTCCGAGCCTGATGCAGACATATTCCAGCAGCAGCTTGCGGATTCACCTGCTACGCGCCTCAACAACCTCAAAGCCGTTGGCTCCTACGCATTGACCATCGTCTGGGAAGACGGCCACGATTACGGCATTTACAACTGGCATTACCTGCGCGCCTTGTGTCCCTGCCCCGAAGACCGTGCCAAATATGGAAAATAGAATATGGAATTGCGACATCGCATTTTGCAATTCAGAAATAGCCCAACGTTTGATTTGCTCAAATCAGAGTTCCAAAAAATAGGGTGCCCATATCAGTTTAATGAAAATGGCGCATTGTCTTCTATTGAATATACTTTTTCGGAACACGAACATTATGCATCCCGCCTGATGGAATTTTCTAACCTGCACGATATACTTGTCCAGTCCGCGCTTCATTATGAGGATGAAGAAATATTGGATGCGGAGTGGGTTATCGGTGAAGTTGGAGAGTTTCAATACCCACAACCGGAGGACAACTACATCGAATCCACTTACCAAACAGAAGACTATTGTTATAGATGTGGGCAGGGAAAGGTGCAGAATCGACCTTTTCGATTAAAAAAAGACTTTGTTCAGGAGCAGGCAAAATTTCTGGGTTTGCATTGGGTCTTTGACGAAATATTCATCCGCCCGGTTATTAAGAGTTTATTTGATTCTGCTGGCATCTCAGGCGTAACCTACCGTGATGTAATTCATCATAAAACCGATCAGCGAATTAATAATGTACTTCAGATGAATATTCCCGTAATTGAACGGCACGGCTTAATTACCGAAGACCTTTTTTCAGTTACCTGTAAACCGCAAAACGAAGAGTCCTATCTCAAGGAGCTTGGCCGGATAAAAGACAAACCCGGCCCGCCCTTCTGCGGACGTGTAAAGTATCAATATCCTTTGACTGAACCAATTAAGTTTAAAGCAAATGTATTAAAAGACCTCCCGGATTTTGTTAAGAGTTGCGAGTATTTTGGAAGCGGTGCGGCAGCAAATCATTTTATCCTCGTTCGTAACAAAGTAGTTCGATTGATTAAGGAAAAAAAACTTGAAGGACTCGGATTCCGGAGGCCCGTACACCTGGTTTGATTCGCTTTACAAAATTTCTTCGTTGAACACAATGTGCAGCAACTTGGTGACCACATGGCATCCTGCCCCGAAGACCGCGCCAAATATGGGAAATAAAAATTACCTCGCCGCTGTTTTATGCCGCGAGGTAATTAAGGAATCTTGTAGTTACTGCTCTAATATTTTTATGGAATCAATGACTTCTTGGAATTCCGGAAGAATATTTGCCCGTGAGGATGTTGGCACTGCAATTGTGATCGTAACAACAACCTCTGGCATTTTTATAATAACCAATTGTTCGTAGACTGGAACTCTGCTCCCCGTCCCGCTCTTGATTGACATATTTGTTTCTATAACTCCCAGCGGAATGTTGGATGGACCTGTCGTCACTTTCGATGAGATGACTTTCATGCCTTTGTAAATCTGTGGAAGGGATTGCGTAGTCGTATCAACCAGATTCTGAAGTGACATACCATTCATAATGTTGTTGTCTTGGGCCGCAATATTGATACTGGATGCAAATCCATTAATCATATGATCCTTGCGAAAGTCAAATGCAAAAATCCGGAATATCTTTGGATCCATGCTCTTGAGAGCAGATATCGTATTTTCAAGTTCCGGATTGGTCTTCGATGCATATCCAAACAAATTATTCAAATCATCCGGAGTAAGACTGATTGCTGTCCAGCCTGCCGGGAAAACAACTTCGTATTTATTATCATAGTCAGTGAACAGAGTCGTTCCATCAGGCTGTACTTGTTTCAGTGTTCCTGTGGGAAGCGGGGTGGCGGTTAAGGTGGGTGTTGGGCTTGGAGTGTCGGTTGGGGTGGAGGTGGGTGTCGTCGTTGGGCTTGCGGTTTCGGTGGCAAATGGATTAGGGATACCCGCGGTCGCTTTGCAGGCGAGTGCAACAAATGAGATAATCACGATTAGGAATACTGATGGCCGGACGAAATTATGTCTTTTCATTTTCCGCTCCTTCTACAAAAACCCTCCCTTTCATTATAATCCAGAGGATTATTGACCTCCTGCCAACTTATGCGGTTACGGGGTCTGGGAGGACGGTCACGATTACGGCATTTATAATTGGCATTATCTGCGTTCTTCGCGAGATCCGCGGTGAATTTTTTCTGCCGACTGCTTTTTTATTGTTCTTCCTTCGTGTTACTTGGTGCCCTTAGTGTTTAAAGTTTTTTCTCCTCCTTTTTTCTCTTGACATTCATCACAGTTGTTCCGCGGTTAAATTTCTCTTGTCTGACATTAATTTGGTAAAACCATGATGGTGACGAAACAGGATTGATATTTAAGGAGAAACATTATGGATGCGCTACGAATTGCAGCATTTTCTTATAAAAATAAAGGCGGCAATCCTGCAGGCGTGGTAATTGGCAGCGAGATGCCCACAGAAAAGGAAATGCTCGAAACGGCAAAACAGATCGGGTATTCCGAAACTGCATTTTTAAAACAGGTGGACGATGGTTGGAGGGTCCGCTATTTTGCACCCGAGATGGAAGTCGAATTCTGCGGTCATGCCACAGTTGCCAGCGGCGCGGTATTGGGGGAACGTTTTGGCGAAGGCCTTTACAAACTCCACATCAACCAGGGCGATATCAGCGTCAGCGCTTCAAGAAATGAGTCGGGGGTATTTACGGCCGCCTTGCAGTCTCCGGAAACATGGTCTGAACCTGCTCCGCAGGAGTACGTGGATAAAATATTAAAAGAGTTCGGTTTGTCGATCGAGGATCTCGATGCGAATTATCCGGTACGGATCGCCTTCGCCGGAGTAAAGCATCTGATCCTGGTTTTGAAAGACCGCAGCAAGCTCGCGGAAATGTCCTACCATTTTGATCCGGTGAAGACCCTCATGCAGCAGGAAGGCCTGGTCACGATCAGTCTGTTGTGGTTTGAGTCAAACCGGCTGATCCACTCTAGAAACCCATTTCCTACTGGCGGCGTAGTTGAAGATCCTGCCACCGGCGCTGCGGCAGCTGCCTTGGCGGGTTATTTGCGCGACATTGAATGGCAGGGCGGAAATAGTTTTGATATTTTGCAGGGGGAAGATATGGGGAGCCCGTCCCGGTTGTCGGTGCAATTCACCAGGAAAAAAGGCGAAAGTGTCAAAGTGAGCGGTGAAACGCGTTATATCACATAAGTAAATGGATAACTGGCCCTACCTCTACCCAAACCTCCGAGGTCTTGAAAGACCTCGGAGGTTTAGGTGGATTAAAATCTTGTAATCGGGGATCAGGCGGTATAGAATCCATAAGTCATGAAGACGCCAACTGGCGGCTGAGTTCTTGGTTAACCCACTCTATAGGCGGTTCAAAAAAAGAATTTATCCGGATGGACTTAAGGAAGGAGGAAGAGAAAAATAATGGAGCAAGGGAAGGAAATTTCCATAATTCCGCAATACAGCTTGGGCAAAATCCTGCTGGTTTGGGCAGCTGCGGCAATCCCTATGGGGATCTTGGGATGGTTTGTGGCTCCGGCACTGGCACACGACCCGCAGAAGCCGGGTTTCGAACGCCTGGTTGTGCTTACGGTCGGATTGGTGTGGCAGTTCATCCTGGTAATGGTTTTACTCTACCGGGAAACAGGCAACTTGCGCTGGTCAACGATCCGGCAGAGACTTTGGATTAATAATCCTCGCTCTCCTCAAACAGGTGAGACGAAGAATCGCCTGTGGTGGTGGCTTGTTCCACTCATTCTATTGACCGCTTTTTATGAAATGCTCGTGAGCGGAGTATTAGATAACTTATGGGTGGCCGTTTTTCCCTTTTTTGCACAGCCGCAGGGTTTTGCCCTTGATGCCGCCTTCAGCTCTCCGGATATCAGGGCCAAAATGGTGGGAGACTGGGGCATATTGGGTTTGATTGCAGTTTCGGCATTGTTCAACACCGTTCTGGGAGAAGAGCTTTTATTCCGTGGAATATTGTTGCCCCGCATGTCCGGCGTTTTTGGAAAATGGGATTGGGCGGCCAATGGCGTCTTGTTCGGCCTCTATCATATTCACCAACCGTGGACCATCCTTAGTTCGGCAATCGAAGGCGTTTTTGCTTTCGCTCTCCCGAGCCGTTATTTTCGCAGCTCCTGGTTTGGAATAATTGCCCACTCGGGACAAAGTGTATTCTTTATTATCCTTGTTTTAGGTCTTGTGCTTAAATTGGCGTAGAGCAGGTGAAGCTTACTGTTGGGCGTTATTGATCGATCGCTCCATTTGATAAGGAATTTTATTCATTGCGTCCATCGAACTCATGGCAGTTGAACATCTGCTCGAATGGATTGCCGCCTCTCCGTAACCGATCATTCAATAACCAAAGGAGTTTATCGTGACCGAACAATATCCTTACAGGAAGACCCATGGACAGCAGGAAAACTGGCCCCAGTTCCATCGATGAGTACATTGCAGCTTACCCTAAAGAAATCCAAAAAATACTGCAGGAATTACGGGCGACAATAAAAGCCGCCGCTCCCGGCGCGGAAGAAAAGATCAGTTATCAAATACCCACTTTCGCTCTGAAAGGTAACCTGGTCCATTTTGCCGCTTTTAAAAATCATATCGGGTTTTATCCAACGTCGAGCGGAACCCAGGCATTTAAAAAAGAGTTATCGATTTACGATGGCTCAAAAGGCGCCATAAGGTTCCCGATCGACAAACCATTGCCGCTGAAATTGATAAGCAAGATCGTTAAATTCAGGGTTGCTGAAAATCTGAAAAGGGCCGAGATGAAATCAGGAAGAAAAAATAGCGAATTGCGTAGACCTCCGAGGTCTTAAAAGACCTCGGAGGTCTGGTTTAAGTGCGGATTTGAAGACTTCTTATTAGTTCGCTGGATTCTATGTGTAAAAACTCTCATCGAATGCATTTAATTATCAATAGCATCCAATAATATGGCCAACCCGTCTCAAGTGCTATTTGACTTCAAGATCGAACGATTTTCTCATCGATCATACTGTCGGGGGCTATTCTTATATATCGTTCCGATATCGGTCTCGTTTCCAATCCCAAAAACAAAGACTTAACTTCATGCGATTTATCAGGCAACAAAGCCGGTAAAAAACCAATCTCAGTTTCGACTTTTTGAATACGCTCGGATAATTTCTTCCTGACGTCGTTGGCGTCAAGCCAGCCTTTTATTGCCGTCTGGGGTTTGCGACCAGAAAACCTTTTTTGTTCATTTCGAACAATGATCACCATGTCGCATCCAGGGAAAACAAATGGTATTGCCTCCGACCAGGTTATGGCTGTCGTAACTTCATTATTTTCTGAGTCGGCAAATAGGAATATGCCTGGAGCAAATATCGAATCACCTAGACTCGCTTGAATTTTCTCTCGGTGGAACTGATACTTCCACCAGTCTGTGGCTTTTCCCCTGGGTATGTAGGCTGGTGATTTTCCTTGTCGCTGATAAATACTTAATGCGCGCTTGTTGCTTTGTATCCAACTTTCTCGTAAATGTTCAGCACTGGCTTTCTTGGGAGAGCCGTGACTACGGATTTCATCACCTTGTGGGTCAATAACCAATAAACCAAATTCATTGCAAAGTTGTTCGACAAAAGGCATTGCTTCATCAGCAAAGAATTTTGGCCTGTTATAGTTTAAGTTGAAACCAAGGTTGGTATCGTTATACTCTGATGGTATCACTGACTCAACCTCGTTTCCCGATTGCGGGCTATAAGAAAAAGAAAAATAGACACCTGTATTGGGGTTTTGATAAATCCACTCTTCTGTTATATGTGGCAGACCGGTTAAATATTCAGATATATCCCCTTTGGACACCTTTTTATCAGGTTTTGTACAAAAGTATAAGTCGTAGCTCATTTATTGTCACCCTGCCTTTGAATTAGTCTTCATAACATCAATAATATAACATCGACGCACTTTCGGGCAGGGTGGCTTCAAGCCACCCTTGCCCACTTCGGCGACATGAGTCGCCGAAGCAATCTTAAACCCCTCACGGTGTTTCAGTTGCAGTAACAGTCAACGTCATCGTTGCTGTCGGTGTCGACGTTCCGCTTCCCGAAACGATTCGGTGTGCTGGATACTTTAGGCGTCCTCGAAGGGATGGGCGTGACCGACGGTTTTGGCGTATTCGTGGGCGTGACGATGGTCTTGAGATGGTCCTCTGCCGTCTTGCGCATATCCGCCGTCATCGCATTGGCCGGCATCGACAGCAGCGTCTTCCAATCCGCGATCGCATCGCCGTAACTCTGGCGTCCCTCCTGGCTGAGCGCCCGCCAGTAGATCGCCAGCGCCAGTTGGGTGTTGTTCGTCGCCTTCGACTTGGATGTTTCGGCCTGCAGGTAGGCGCTGCCAAACGTGCCGCCCTTGTATAAAGTTTCCGTCAACCCGATATTGGCGTCGAACGAATCGGGGAAGAATTGAAGCGCCTTCTTGAAGTTGATCGAAGCATTATCCAGGTCGTTGAGAGCCAGGTACGACTGGCCCAGGTAGACATACGCCTGCACCTGGTTCGGGTCGAGCTTGAGTCCGGTGCCGAGTGCATCGATCGCGAGTTGGTATTGATCGGTCACGGCATATGCCTGCCCGAGCATGGCATACGCGGCTCCGTCCTTTGGCTCATAGATGAGATACGTCGTTAAAGGCTTGATCGCATCCTGGTATTCACCGTTCGCAACCAGGGCGCTCCCCAGGTAATAAAAGGAAGGCAGCAGGGTCAGGTCAATTTTATTGGCCTTCTGCGCGGCTGCCAGCGCCTTGGTGTTATCGCCCTGCAGTAAATAAGCATGGGCGAACGCCACCTGGACGAGGGCCGAATCCGGCATTAACCCGTCGGCCTTTTCAAGGTCGGGCAGGGCCGCATTGAAATCCTTGCGCACCAGGTTGAAATTGGCCCGCTCCAGATAGACCTCGCCGTATTTGGGATCATACTGCAGCGCCAGGTCGTACAACTGCGTGGTGTCCGCGCCCGGGTCTATGCAGATGCGCGCCCGCGCCAGGCCCAGGTAGCCGGGGGCAAATTGAGAATCTATTTTCAGCGAGTTATTGTAATAGGTCAGCGCCGTGCGGCAGTCGCCCTTAAAGCGGTAGGCCTCGCCGATATAGTAAGGGACGTCAGGGGCATCGGGTTCCGTCGTGGAGATCTGGTTCATGCTGTTGATGTACGTGTCCCAATCGCCCTTTTGAAAAGCAGCCTGTGCGCCGTAAAAAATATCCTGTGACACCGGCGCACGCGGCGTGTTAACGTAAAGCGGCGTGGCCGTGTAATAGACGCCGAACAGCACCGCCAGCGGGGTGGGTCCGCTCTGCGTGACGATGGGCGCCCCGGTTGCATTGACGAACGTGGGGGTAAGTGTGAAGGTCGGTGAAGGGCCGGCTGTATGGAAGCCGCCGGGGCTGAACTTCGCGTTGCGCGTGCCGTAAAAACCGTACACGGCCAATCCGCATACCAGCACTCCTGCAACGATGACTCCCGCCAGCCGCATGGCCGGGTTCGACATGGCCACTCGGAACCCGCTTTCTTTGGGTCTCTCGTGTGCCAGCAGTAGTTTATCCTCCCAGGCGCGCGGCCGGTTAAGCGGGAACGGTTTGATGTTCTCATCGGGAGGCAGCGCCCCGTGCAGGATCAACCCGCGTTTGGCGGTCGCATTTTCGGGGTCCAGTTTGAGCGCCGTTTCGAGGCAATAGACCCGTTCTTTGGGCGTTCCCACCGCCGCGCTCATCCATACCCAATAAGTGGCATTATTCTGGTCCACCTTGAGCAGGCGCGTAAGGATATCTTTCGCGTGGGCCGGATCGCCCTGTTTCAGGGCGTCCACCGCATCCTCGAACATGGTATCTATTTCATCAGCCACGGTTTGATTGTATTACAAGGCACGAATAATTCACAATACAGAATCGTAACGTAACGCAAATTGGTAATTTGCCGTTGTTGCCCGCTTGTAACGCAAATTGGCAATTTGCTCCTGTATATTATTGGTATCTACTCACAGCCCTGGCATGAAGTACCCGAAAAAACGATATGTGCAGGGCGTACGCCCTGCACATATCGTTTTTCCGAAGGTGCAGGTGAATTTCCTGCGCGGAATTCTCTAGTCCCAGGCTGAAAGCGTGGTCGCAGATGGCGAGCGCCTTCCTCGCCAAGTAGGGGTGAGTAGATACTATTATTCGTGGAATTCTTCCACCTGATACACTTCCACGTCCAGAGCTTTCCGCCGCCACGTATCCGCCGCAGCCCCCATCTTGGCACACAGGTTATCCAGGAATTCTGCCTTATCCGGTATTTTCTCCCACACCTGCGGCAGGAACGTCGCGCGGCGCGGGCCATCACGCAACGTCACGCCGTCCACCTGCGGGTGCAGTTTGGCAAGCAGGTCTTCCGCGTCCGTATAGTCGAGTCTTTTCGGCAGCGTCAGGCGGGAGATTTCGATCTCGATCTTGTCCAGCTCTTTGGGCGCCACCGGCGGAAAGCGCGGGTCATCCAGCGCGGCCGCCACGGCATGTTCCTGCACGTCCAGGGCCAGCGGCTGATAAGGTTCCAACGCGCCGATGCAGCCGCGCAGGTCCCCATGGATCGTGAGCGTTATAAAGGAAGCGCCCTCTTCTCGCAGGCGCGCCGGCATGCCTTCCAGTTTCAATGCAGTCAGCTTTTCACCGCGTACGCCAAGCTCCAAAGCGGAGCGCGCCACCCCCAGCAGGAATTTTTTTTCTTCCGGGGTCAATGGGTTGTCCATGTTACCCCTCCTTCACCTTTTTTATGAAAGACTTCTGGTACTTGGGATCGTTATTCAGGAATTGGCTAGTGTGTGGACCAATTCCACTGCCCGCTCCCGAATAACGAGTATCGAATATCGAATTATCTACTCCTGTAGTTTTCGGTATCTCCGGTCGTGGTACACCAGCACCCGGTCATGGTCGTATCCGCGCGCGGCCACCACTTCCGCGATAAAGAGCGTGTTCATGCCTGACGGGATGCTCTGGGTCACCCGGCAGTCGAGATAAGCCAGGCCTCCTTTAATGAACGGAGCTCCGCTCACCAGCGTTTCGGTTTCCAGGTCTCCCAGCCGGCTCCCGACGTCGTCGGAAAACCTGCCGGCGAAACGCACCGAGATGGCCTGCTGGTCTTCGGAAAGGATGGTCACCGCAAAGGCCCCTGCCTGGCTGACCAGCGAATGCGTGTGGCTGGTTGTTTGCAAGGAAATAATGATCAGTGGCGGGTCCAGCGATATGGACGTGAACGAATTGACCGTCATGCCGTGCTGCTCGCCGCCAAAGGTGGCAGTCACTACGGTAACCCCCGAAGTCCAGGCCCGCATCGCCGCCCGTCAGTTGTTCGGCGTCAAGCGTCATGATGAATGTGTCCTTGGCCTTTCATCATAATTGCGCAGATTAAGCATGTCAAGCTGTAAAAGAAGTGACAAAGCCCCCCTCTCCAAATCGCAATTTGATTTGGGGATCGTGTAGGATAGCGAAGCGTACCCGAAGGGTGTGGATGGATCGCCCATCGGGCGATCGTAGGGGCGACCCATGGGTCGCCCTTCGGCTTCGCGCAGTCGATGATGCCGAGTGTACTCCTCGAAGATGCCAAGTGTATTCCTTGGCGCGGTGCGTAGGGTGGGTCGGGGGTGGGGTGCGCCTTACTGGTCAATAATACCCTTGCATTTTCCTATAAAGATAAGTACTATCATAGAAAATGGACAATTTCCCCGTCCGGCGTTCGATTCCCTCGCGCCCGCGTGCAAAGCCCTTGCACGCCGTTTCGACGACCCTGCTCGTGGCGGTTTTACTTGCGACCGTCTTCGTGGCCTGGACGCCCACCGGATTCTCCGCCAACTCTTTTGAGGACAAACTGGCCCTGTTGCTGACCCCTCAGCCGGTCAACAATCCCGTCGGGGCCGCCGCCGTGTCGCCGCTGCGCATTGGGATCGTGTCCGGCCATATGGGCAACGACTCCGGCGCGGTATGTACCGACAGCAACGGCAAGGTCACGCTCACCGAGGCCGAGGTCAATCTTAAGATCGCCACGCTTGTCCAGAAAAAGCTTGTGGATCTGGGTTTCCAGGTGGACCTGCTGCAGGAGTTCGATTCACGCCTGAACGGGTATCGCGCCGTGGCGATTGTCTCGATCCATAACGACTCTTGCCAGTACATCAACGACCAGGCCACCGGCTTTAAAGTCGCCGCCGCGCTGAATACGCGCGATGCGAACCGGGCCGGTCGTTTGCTTTCCTGCCTGGAGGATCGCTACCACGCCGCCACCGGCCTGCCGTTCCATGCGAACAGCATCACGCCCGATATGACCAGCTATCACGCCTTTTCCGAGATCGACCCGAACACAATTGCCGCCATCATCGAAGCCGGCTTCCTGAACCTCGACCGCGATATCCTCACCGAGCATACCGATCAGGTCGCCGACGGGATCGTCAACGGCATCCTGTGCTTCGTTAACAATGAAAATGTCCTGCCGACTCCTATTCCTACCGATGCGCCATGAACAAATCCTTTAATGAAGCTCGTTTAGCGGTACAGCAAGCGCGTGAGGCCCTGCGTAACGATGATCGCAGTACGGCCCGTAAATTGGCCGAACAAGCCGCAGCCCTCGCGCCGAAGATGGAAGACCCCTGGCTGATCCTTGCCGCGCTCGCCAGTCCTCATGCCAGTTTGGATTATGTCCAGCAAGCGCTCAAGCTCGATCCAAACAGTCCTCGCGCGCAGCGAGCCATGCAGTGGGCCATGCAGCGTTTGAATGACCCGCAGGCGCAACCCACCACCTCCGCGGGCAGCCCAACCTCTGAACCTTCTAACCCGCAGGAACCTTCACCCGGTACACTCTCAGGGTTGCCAAAAAGCAGCAACTCGGAAAATCGCGTCGCTTCACGAAAATCCGGGCGCACTCCGGTGTTCCCCATCTTGTTATTGGTCCTTGGTGTCCTCGTCTGCGCGCTGGCAGCCTGGTCGGCTTCGTCATCTCCCGTCGTCGCCTCCATCTTAAGCCAGCCGGCAGTCGAACCCACCCGGCCGCTTACATGGGCGCAGGTATCCCTCCCCAAGCCCACCTATACTCCCGCCGGGCCGTCGAACCAGATGGCCATGCTCCAGGCCACCGCCACCCCCGTATCCCAGTCATCCATCGCTCCTACAGATGTTCCAACCGATCAGCCGGCCGCTACGGCAGCGGATTTGCCCGCTGATACGCCCATCCCGACCGCCGCTCCGACTTGGTCCGGTTCACTCTCACTTTCGTATGTGCAGGATACGCCGACCTCTGCAGACACGACCTCCGCGGACGCGACCTCTGCGCCCGCTGTTGCCGACGCACCCTCGTTACCTCCTCTACCAGGTGATGCTCCCAAAAACGGCGTGCATTGGATCGACGTGGACCTCACGCATCAAATGGTTTATGCCTATGCGGGCGATACGGTTGTGAACTCGTTCCTCGTCTCCACCGGTACATGGGATCATCCGACCGTGACCGGCCAGTACCATATCTATGTCAAACTGCGCTATACCGATATGAGCGGGCCTGATTATTATTTGCCCAACGTCCCATTCACGATGTATTTCTACGAGGGCTACGGCCTGCACGGTACCTACTGGCATCACAATTTTGGAACCCCCATGAGTCATGGTTGCGTGAACCTCGCCACTCCCGATGCCGAGTGGCTCTATGGCTTTTCCTCCGTCGGCACGCTGGTGAACGTGCATTATTAATCGTTCATTCAAACCACGTGGCATCTCCGTATTTATTCACACCTTCTGTAAGATCCCTGAATTTTAGGACGTGGGCGGTGTTCTCCAGCCCATGTCCTAAAATTCGGATTCTCTTCCTCCCCTTTAGGGGATCGCGGAGCACACTCGTAGAGTGCGGAGCGCAGCGTAGGGTGGCCAGGGTGGGGTCATTGTGACGCGAAGTGGTAGCACTATCGGTAATTACTCTTCCACTCCCTTTATCGTTCGTCGGGCCGAACCTGCCGATTATGAGGCCGTGAATCGGATCTTCATGGGCCCGCAGGTCGTCTGGGGTACGTTACAGCTCCCTTTTCCCTCCGCTGAAATCCGGAAAAAACTTCTGGCAGAACCGCCCGAAGGGACTTTTAACCTGGTGGTTTGCGCAGGCGACGAGATCGTCGGTGAGTTGGGGCTGCACACCTTTCCAGGCCGGCCGCGTCGGCGTCACGCAGGGCAGATCGGCATGGCCGTGCGCGATGATTGGCAGGGCAAAGGCGCAGGCACGGCGCTTATGCAGGCCGCCGTTGATCTCTCCGACAATTGGTTAAACCTCCTGCGGCTCGAATTGGAAGTATACGCAGATAACGAGCCGGCCATACGGCTTTATAAAAAGTTCGGCTTTATGGTCGAAGGCACCCTCCATCAGTTTGCCTATCGCAATGGGGAATTTGTAGATACACTTGCCATGGCGCGGCTCAAAACCGCCGTCGCTAAACCCCGCTGACCTTCACTCCCCTCTTCACTTCTATTTATCATCTCCGTTTATCTCTGTTTATCTCCGGTTCACATCGTGCCCGTCGGGTATCTCTCTTCATCTCCGTTTATCTTCGTTCATCTCCGGTTCACATCGTGCCCGTCGGGTATCTCTCTTCATCTCCGTTTATCTTCGTTCATCTCCGGTTCACATCGTACCCGTAGGGTATCTCCGGTGAATTTCCTTCCTAACCTCTAAGAATTGTATTAGACTTTCCTCCTCTCCATATATCCAATCCTGCAAATCAGATAGAATCTGTATAATGACTGTGGTGAATATCCCGTTATCGCGTCGTGATTTTCTCAAGCTTTCCGGTGCAGGTCTGCTCGGCGCCTTCCTTGCCGATCTTCACCTCGACCGCGCCCTGGCCGATTCGTCTGCGCCGCCCACACAGGGCCGCATCGCGGTCTTCGGCAATCTTTATGACGACCCATCCTTCAATGCTAAATCGTCTTTCATCTACGGCAAGGACGCGGTGGTGAATATCACCGGCATCCTGGACGGCGACGAAGGCAATCCCTATAACAAGACCTGGTACCAGCTCGACAACAAGGGCTATATCTACTCTGGCTGGGTTCAGCCGGTGGAGACCAATTATCAAAAACCGGTCTTCGATATCCCTGCCACGGGACAGTTGGGAGAGATCACTGTGCCCTTCAGCGCCACCCGTCGTACGCCTAGTTTTTTGGCGGATCCCGGCTATCGCATTTACTTTGCGACGACGCATTGGGTGACCGGTGTCAGTGTGAACTCCTATGAAAAAGGTGTCTGGTATAAGATCTACGAATCGCTGCACCAGACTACTGTTTACATACCCGCCAGCGACATGCGGCTGGTGCCAGATTCCGAGCTGACTCCGCTTTCTCCCGACGTCTCCGACGACCACAAGCATATTTATGTCGATTTAGCCACGCAGTCCGTCACCGCCTTTGAAGATGACAAGGCGGTTCTGGTGGCGCGCTGCTCCAGCGGCGGCAAAGGGACGGCCACTCCGCTCGGTAAATTTCAAACGTTCCATAAAGGTCCTACCATCCACATGACCAACGACGGCGCTGCTGATGCGGGTCACGGGTATGATCTGCCCGGTGTCCCGTGGGTCAGTTTTTTCACTGGCACGGGCGATTCATTCCACGGCACGTACTGGCATAACGATTATGGCAAGCCTCGCAGTCATGGCTGCGTCAACCTGACGCCCGCCGACGCAAAATTCATCTATCGCTGGACTTCTCCTGTGGTTCCCCCTTCTACGCCGTATCTCTACAAACCGGGTGAAGGCACCCACGTCGAGATCGTTTCATCCAGCTCATAGTTACATACAGCTCGTGTAGCAAAGCACCCAAAAAATGGGTGTGTTCGGGCGAAGTCGAAGATGCCGGGTGTACTTCTCGGCGCGAAGATGCCGAGTGTAATTCTCGAAGATGCCAAGTGCATTCCTTGGCGCGGTGCGAACTTGGCGAACGATTTTCTCGCCAGAAGATGTAACGCAAAGCATAAGCAAAACACTCGAAAAAGAATGGACGTGTGCAGGGCACACGCCCTGCACACGTCCATTCTTTTTCGAATAGGGTCACTATCAGCAAACACAAAGGATTATATGTCGAGAAAACCTTTATTCGCCGGTCTCGTCGTGGACGAGCATGACCGCCTCGCCGAATCCGCAGTTGTGGGCGAGGAGCCGTTTTACGTGGTGGACGATGCCGGCTTCCGTCGCCACATTCCCGCCGTCCAGGTGGACCGTCAGGTCCTGAAGCAGATGCAGGAGATGATGAAGGGCAGCGAGGGGCTGATCTCCGAACAGACCGCCAAAATGCTGGGCCAGGAGGATATTTTTTCGAAGGCCCTCATCGAACAGCAGCTCAAGAACATGGACCAGCAGTTCGACGCGCTGATGCAGCAGGGCATCCCCGAAGAAGGCCGCGCCTATCTCGGCATGTTCGGCTTCAAGATCGTGATCAACATTCACGGCGAGGTCCTGCGGGTCGAACAACCCAGTGCCCCCGATAACGGCGAAGGCGAAGAATAATAAAGAAAGACGAAAGGGTTGCTTCCAACCATAATCTCCAAAAGAAGCTTTATGGAAAATAAACCCGCTTATCTAAGCCTGCCGCGCAATATCTGGGTCGTAACGTTCACTTCCTTCTTCACCGACATCTCGTCGGAGATGATCTTCAATCTCATACCGCTCTTCCTCGCCAATGTGCTGGGCGTCGGTACCGCGGTCATCGGATTGATCGATGGCATCGCTGAAACCACAGCCAGCCTGATGAAGGTCTATGCTGGCGCCCTCTCCGATAAAATCGGCCAGCGCAAATGGCTGGCTGTCGCGGGGTACGCCTTATCAGCCGTTTCAAAGCCGTTCCTTTATTTCGCAGAAACCTGGGGTTGGGTGCTGGGTGTGCGCTTTTCGGATCGCTTGGGCAAGGGCATCCGTACCGCTCCGCGCGATGCGTTGGTGGCCGATAGCATCGACCAGAAACAACGCGGCCTGGCCTTCGGCGTCCACCGCGCCGGCGACACTGCTGGCGCTTTTGTCGGGCTGGGATTGGCCGCTCTCATCGTCTGGCTGACCCAATCCGGTGCGGCGAAGTTAACGTTGCATACATTCCAGGTTGTGGTGCTGGTCAGTATCCTCCCGGGAATATTGGCAGTATTAATATTGGCGTTGGGTGCCAGTGATGTAATAGCCGCCCGGAAAGGCTCCGCTCCGTCCCGCTTGAGCCTGGCTGGCATGGATTCACACTTTAAATTTTTCCTGTTTGTTCTGGTGCTGTTCACATTAGGCAACTCATCCGATTCTTTCATTATTCTGCTGGGACAAAATCGCGGTCTTGATATCCTGCAGATCATGCTGATGGTAATGACTTTCAACCTGGTCTACGCCTCACTCGCCGGCCCGTTGGGTGCGCTATCTGATAAGCTGGGTCGCCGCAGGCTGATCATCGCCGGATGGATCACCTATGGACTGGTATATCTGGGGCTGGCATTATCACACACAGGCTGGCAGGTATGGGTCTTGTATGGATTGTATGGGGTCTATTACGGCGCAACCGACGGCGTGGCAAGAGCGCTGGTGGCGGATATCGTGCCTGACGCGCGCCGTGGCGCGGCCTATGGACTCTACAACGCCGCCATCGGCATCACCGCCTTGCCTGCTTCAGTGATCGCGGGGCTGCTCTGGCAGGGGGTGGGAAGATGGGTGGGGTTCGGCCCATCGGCGCCGTTCTTCTTCGGCGCGGCTTTGGCGTTGCTTGCTGGAATTTTATTCTGGCGTCTGGTACCTTCGAAGTAAACTTTATCTCTATTCCCGCATCTGATACTTGACGCTTCTAAGCTAGACTTTATCCAAATGGAACTTGCACAAAGGTATGAGTAGAGCGAGAAAGGTGGTAAGTCGGGCGAGCCCGAGGCGTTTTTCGGACTTCATGATAAAACTGCGATGTTCGAAAATAGGTATGAGAGTAGAGAGTTTCCTTTACAATGCTCAAAGCGTCCGAAAAAGTCGGCAGCTTCTTGATGTACCATGCGGCTTGTTGGATGGGCAGTTTTTGTTTCCGGGCATGCAGGTTGGCGAGTAAAGTCACTACGGAAAACAAGCTGAGCAAGGCAGGCGTACTTCGCAAGATGGATAGATCGGCCCATTGTCTTTAAGTCTCCACACCCAAATGAGTGCGCACTTCACGAAAAGTGACTTCGACTTGCCAGCGCCGTACGAACCATTGGATGATTTGCTCTGCAGAAATGTTTACATCGGTGCATAAGAGAGCCTGTGTCTTGAAGGTGTGTTTTGGATCGCGTACGATCACCCAGCGGATGGGCAGAGGCGGCTGTCCGGTATGAAACCAGACGGCCGTGTTGGAAGTGATTTCAATGTTGCGTTTTTTCTCTCCATACCATTCCTGCACGATCAGTTGCTTCCAACGCGTATGTTTGTCTTCGGCCACTTTTTCCAAGGTCGGCAAGCGCTGGCCCTTCTTGCGGGGCCGACCCCGCTTGGCCGGTGTGGTGGGGGCGGGTTCATACAAGGCGGCATCCAGACGCAAACGGGTAATCATGCAAATCGGATTTTTCAGTTGGCGCAACTGCCAAAGCAACTCAATCACGGCAAATCCGCTATCGGCGACGACTACCAACCGACGTTTAGGCAACCAGCGACGAGCCTGCAAGACCAGCTGACGTGCCCATTCGGTGAGCTTCTTATGCTTTCGTCCCTTCCCTTTGTAATACCTCTCCGAAGGCGCCAGAACGGTGAGAAACGGCAAAGCCCAGACGCGTTTGGCCCACGGCACGGGCGCCAACAACATAAGACAGAGCCAACGCAAGCCACTGGCCTTGACGAAGTGCCCGTGACTGGAGCGGACGGGATCTCGGTAAATCCCTTTGGCTTTGATCCTGGCTCCCCGACGCCGCTCTATGGTATCGTCCAATCCCAGGATGATCGGACCGCTTAGGGCGAAGGTGCTAATCAACAATCCCAACAAAATATGGCTGGCTTGCAAGCTGGACCATATCGCACGATTGAGGACACGATGATAATTCTCAAAATGTTTTTCGCCACTCAAGCCCATCACTCGCAAAGCAGCTGTGACTGTGCGTTCGGCGGGAGACAGGATGGCACCAATGAGCAAAATCCGCACATGTTCCCAAATGCGCTTGGAGAACAACCTCGCAAAGGCTCCCAGGATCGTGATATATTCTGCCTGCAGGGTCGGCATAGACTACCTCTTGCTGGAGTGTTAGCACTAGCTTACCCTGCTTCTTGTTATTGTTCAAATGGATAAAGTCTAGCTAAGAGCCTATCCGTAAAATGGGGCAAACCGCTTTTTTGGGGTGCGCAGCTTCGCTGCGCACCCCAAAAAAGCGCCCCACCTGTAATTTACGGATAGGCTCTAAGTAAATCTTATTTGGTAAAGGAGATAATCATGAAGATCGCATTAAATATTGTAGGCGTTGTACTGCTCCTCCCGGGCATCGGCTGGTTCCTGCAGGGCATCAATGTATTACCGGGCAGCTTTATGAGCGGCGATCCCAAGTGGGCAATTATTGGCGTCATCCTGATCGTCGTCGCAGCCGGCCTTTTCTGGTTTGCAAACCTGCGCAAGGGCAGAACAAAGAAAGCCAGCTAACTTGGTTTGACCTCCAACCCGCCTGGCTTTTCACGTACTTCAGCATACTGATGCGGAGCATAAGCGCAGCGGATCGTGTGAACGCGAAGCGGTGTCACTTTCAGTGGCATCATCAGTATGGGTTTACCCTGTAGGGTATCTTCGTTCATCTCCGGTTATCCCCGGTAGATTCCCACTCAAGGTCTCAACCACATAAAAAGGATGATATGAAAATCGGACTGCAAATTCCAAACTTTACATGGCCTTCCTATCCTAATCAGATCGGCAGCAAACTGGCGGAGATCGCCCGCACCGCCGATGAGCAGGGCTTCGCCAGCATCTGGGTGATGGACCACTTCTTCCAGATCGGCAGTCGCGACCGTTCCATGGGCCTTGGCCCGGCGGAAGATGAAATGTTGGAAGGGTACAGCGCGCTGTCGTATATGGCCGGCTTCACGAAGAGAGCCACGCTCGGTACGATGGTCACCGGCGTGATCTATCGCTATCCCGGACTTCTTGCCAAGACGGTTACCACTCTCGATGTTCTTTCAGATGGGCGTGCATATCTGGGCATCGGCGCGGCCTGGAATGAGCGCGAGGCCCTCGGGCTGGGCGTTCCGTTTCCACCCATCAAGGAACGCTTTGAGCGCCTGGAAGAGGCGCTTCAGATCGTCAAACAGATGTGGTCGGATAATAACGGGCCGTACAACGGCAAGCACTACCAGTTGGCGGAAACGTTGTGCAGCCCGCAGCCGGTCACCAAACCTCATCCTCCGATTCTGATCGGTGGCACAGGCGAGAAGAAGACCCTGCGCCTCGTTGCTCAGTACGCCGATGCCTGTAATCTCTTCGCCCGGATGGGGAACGATACCGTGCGCAGCAAACTCGATATCCTAAAAGGGCATTGCGATAAACTTGGCCGCGATTACAACGAGATCGAGAAGACCACACTCAGTGGCGCCCATCTCGCACCCGGTAAGATGACCGCCAAAGACGTGATCGAGGAATGCCGCGCCCTGGCAGCTTTGGGCGTTCAACATTGCATCTTCAACATGCCAAATGTTCAGGACATCAAGCCCTTGGAGATATTCGGGAAAGAGATTATCCCTGCCGTGGCAGGGTTTTGATGATGTTCGCTTCTTCCCGGGCAAAATATAAGTTCGGGTATTAACAAAAAGGTCTTTTCTGACCGGATGAGGCCGATTCCGCTCATTCCGAAAATTGATCCGCGTCCCAATATAATTTTCGACAAACTCTAATTAAGAGAGATCAACATGAACGATCACGTAGACCTGAAACTTGTGCTTGATTTCCTGAAGGGGATTCAAAAGAATAACAATAAGCCTTGGTTCGAGGAACACCGCTCCTCGTACGAGCGTGCCAGAGTACACTACGAAGCTTTTATAGACCAGGTGATAGTCGGCTTCGGGTCCGTGGAGGATCTGGGTGGCATCACTGCCAAAGATTGTGTCATGCGTATCTATCGCGATATCCGCTTCTCAAAAGACAAATCTCCCTACAAAAGCAGTATGTCCGCTTCGATTGGGCCTGGAGGCAAAAAGTCAACGCGCCTCACCTATTATCTGCACATAGAGCCCACAAACGCCTCCATGATTGCCGGTGGGTTGCATGATCCCAACTCGTCTCAGATCATCAAATTCCGCGAAGCCGTTGTTCGCGATCCAAAACCCTTCAAGAGCGTCATAAACAATAAAGCTTTCAAACAAACCTTTGGGGAGATACAGGGTGAAAAATTAAAGACCGCGCCAAAGGGCTACGAGCGTGACCACCCCGAGATCGAATTGCTGCGCATGAAGGAGGTCGTCGCCATTGAACATCTTACCGATGCACAGGTGTTGTCGCCCAAATTCGGCGATCACGTCATCGAGGCCTTCACGGCCATGAAACCGTTCCTGGATTATCTCAATTCGGTCATCCGCTGATGTATGAATCCCTTTCGAATATTGTTACTGATGTTTCTGCCTGTTATGCTAATGGCCTGTGAGGGGCAGGCCGCCGCGCCCTCCGCCCCGTCTACCGTAATGAGTTCTTCGACACCTGCGCCCGCTCCATCAACTGTCCCAACACAGACACCGACACCTGCCCCGTCTGGCTTTTGTGCCTCCTCCGGCAAACCCAGGAACGGCTTCCTGGTGATCGGCTATCTTCCCGATTATCGCGATCTCAACCCGGAGTGGGGCAATTGCCTGACCGACATTATTTATTTTTCCGCACAACCCGGGCCTGATGGCGGCCTCGATACAAGCCTGTTGAAAGAATCCACCTTGCAGGCCTTACGCACTATGAAGGATCGCTACGGGACGCGTATTCTCATTTCGGTCGGAGGCTGGGGACGCTCGCAGGGCTTCGCTCCTATGGTCATGGATGCCCAGGCGCGCAAAAGGTTCGAAGATAATCTCCTCGCTTTTAGTTTGGCTCACGGTCTGGATGGCGTGGACTTCGATTGGGAGTTTCCAGAAAACGACACGCAGTACCAGGGATATGCAGCCTTGCTTCAGGAGCTCAAAACGGCTTTCCAGCCTCACGGGTTGTTGATCAGCATGGCCCTGTCGTATAATGCCGATTTAACCCGTTCGGTGTACCAATATGCGGATCGCTTCCAGGTCATGTCCTACGATCACCCCGGGATGCATTCCACCTACGATCAGGCTGTCCTGGATATGAACTATTATGTGGCCGGCGGATTCGCCAAGGGGAAATTATTTCTCGGGGTGCCGTTTTACGGGGTTGGGTTTGCCACCAACAACAATGAATTTACCTATGCCGAATTAATGCAGCAATACCACCCCACCCCCGATCAGGACCAGGTTCATGGGATATATTTCAATGGCATCGATACGATCCAAAAAAAGACTTGTTACGCGCTCAATAATGGCTTCGGCGGCATCATGATCTGGGAGCTCGGACAGGATAGCGCCGATAACACATCTCTGCTGCGGGCCGTCTACCAGGCTGCGGTAAATGGATGCCCACCTTCTTGAACATCAATCACGCCGAATCTCATAATTCGTCTGAAAAAATAGGATGGGGTTGGCGAAACGGTCGCCGGAACCAATGCGTCTGATCCCATTTGAATTTACGTTATACTTCTAACATGCTTTCTAAAACGTTAAATTATTACAGCCAGAATATTTGACCATGAAGGCATCAATTCTTGATCAATATAGGAAGTGTGCAGAGACTTGTTACACAACCAATTATGACAATTCTCTTTCTGTTAGAGCCCACAATCGTGCAGCCACCAAGATGCGTAAACTGGTTAAGAAGGCGGCGAGCGAAGGTAACGAGTCAATCGAGAACCTGGCAAAATTACTTGCCGACCCTCTCACACGTGAATGGCTCTCGTATCAACTTCTTGATATAGTTGATTCTCTTCGGCCTGAAATCGAGCATAAATGTTTACAGATAATACAAACCATTGCAAACGATAGAGCAAGGGGCATTGACTCTTATGGAGCTCAGACATGGCTTGATAAGTGGGCAAAAAAGCACAAACCCGCCCTTCTCCCCTGAACTATGCTTTGACCTCAGTGCATCAAAATGTGCCGGTGCCAAATGCCAACCCCATCCTATTTTCGCGAAGCATAACATCCTCGCTCTTGCACTTAGGGGACCCCGCCTGCACTGTGCTCTTTCGGTGTGGGTTCAGTATTTTCAATCTGTCTAATGCAGTATCTGGCTTAAGAACAGCCGCGTTCTTTCTTCCCGCGGATTACTGTAGAACTCATCGGGTGCCGCCTGTTCGATGATCTGCCCCTCGTCCACGAATACGATCCGGTTGGCGGCCGCCTTGTGCAAAGCCCATTTCATGCGAGACCACGATCATCGTCATCTCGTGCGCCAGTTCCTTCATCACGTCCAGCACCTCGCCGATCATTTCAGGGTCGAGCGCGGAGGTCGGCTCGTCGAAGAGCATCAGGTTGGGTTTCATGGCCAGGGCGCGTGCAATGGCCACGCGTTGCTGCTGCCCGCCCGAAAGTTGGTTCGGATACTGGTCGCGTTTGTCGGCTAATCCCACCCGTGCCAGCAGCCGTTCGGCATCCGCTTGTGCCTGTGCCGCGGGGGTTTTGCGCACGCGCACCGGGGCTTCCATGATGTTCTCGACCGCGGTCAGGTGCGGGAACAGGTTGAATCGCTGGAATACCATTCCGATCTCGGCTCGCTGCCGGGCGATGTTCCTTTCGCTGTCTTCCACCAGGTGGCCGTTGCGGTCGTGATATCCGATCATGTGGCCGTTGACGTAAATGTGCCCGCTGTTGATCTTCTCCAGGTGGTTGATGCAGCGCAGGAAGGTGCTCTTCCCCGAGCCGGAAGGCCCGATGATCACCACCACTTCGTTCTTTCGCACTTCCAGGTCGATGTCCTTCAGCACATGCAGCGAGCCGAAGTGTTTGTTGACCTGTTCGGCTTTGACGATGATATTGCTGTCGTCCAGCTTCGCTTTGGAGGGAACGTTGGTAGTCATTAATGCCCTCCTCCTTCGCCGCCGCGGCCGGAAAATAGCCGCTGCATCATGCCCGGCCCCCGCTCGATCCCCTTGCGCTCACCGAGCCCCGACTCGATCCGCGCCTGGATGACCGTCCATACGGTGGTCAGAAACAGGTAATACAACGAGGCGGCGATGAACAGCTCGAAGGGCTTGAAGATGCGCGCATTCACCTGGTTGAAACCGAAGAACAGTTCGCCGGCCGATATCACCTCCATCAGCGAAGTGGTCTTCATCATATTGTTGAACTCGTTGCCCAGCGGCGGGATGATCACCTTGGCGGCCTGCGGCAGGACGATCCGCTGCATCGCCAGTCCGGATGTCATCCCCAGTGATTTGGCGGCTTCCATCTGGCCCGGGTCGATCGACTCGATCCCGGCCCGCACGATCTCGGCCATGTAAGCGCCTTCGTTGATCCCCAGCGCCAGCGTGCCGGCCTGGATCGCGCCGGTGATAACGACCGCGCCGATGACGATATCCGGAAAATTATAGATGTGCGTTACGCCCAGGCCGAAGAACAGCAGCGCCATCTGCACCAGCAGGGGCGTGCCGCGGAAATACCAGATGTAAATATCGGAGATCCATCGCAGGATGGCGAGCTTCGACATCTTGCCGAGTGCGGCAAACAGGCCCAGGATCACCCCCAACGCCTGCGCCACGATGCTCACCACCACGGTGGCGATCAAGCCGTTTCGGATAAGCGGATCCTGGAACGCCGAGGGCGGCCAGATATATTGAAAAAAGATCGGCCAGTCAAAATGATACATGGCTATCTCCCTATGATCTATTTTTACTGATTTTACGCATAGTCCCGCAGATTTCTTATTTCCAAAGCTGGCCGCTGGGTTGAACCTGCGGGACGTCTGGCGTAAGGTGAATTCTTAAACAGCAGGCCGTTCGGTATTTATCCATGTTCGGCCTGCTATTCATTAAGCAAACTTGGATATGGAGGGCTACGGCAGTGTGACAGCTCCGGTCTGCAGGTTATATTTCGTCAGGATCTTGGCGTAGGTTCCGTCCGCCATCATGCTCTTGAGCGCCGTTTGCACGGCCTGGCCGAGCGGTGTGAGCGGGGCGTTGGTGCAATCCGCCTGGCCGCACGGAACGCCGATGCCTACCGGTGCCGGCTCGACCACCTGGCCCGCCAGTTGGAACTGGTCGGCATGTTGGGCAACGTAGTAGCCTGCCACGGGCGAATCGGCAAAATACGCGACCACTTTGCCGGCCTGCAGTTGCTGCAGGGCGTCAGTATCCTTCTGCGCGACGACCACGGTTGGGTTTTTCTTGCCGGCCGTGGCGCAGTCCGCAGGCAGCCCCTTGCCCTTGTAATCGCCGGTGCCTTGCAGGTAATCGACCTCGGTGGTGCCGCTCTCGGCCGCTACGCTCTGGCCGCACATGTCGGTCGTGGTATTGAGGTTTTGCGGGTTACCCTTGGCCACCAGCATGGATTGACCGGCCTGGAAGTACTGGATCATGCTGATCTGCTTCTGGCGGTCAGTCGTGATGTTCATGTCTGACATGATGATGTCGCACTTGCCGCTCGTTACCGCGGCGATGATCGTGTCGAACACGCTGTTGACGACCTGCGCCTGCAGTCCGAGCCGCTTGGCGATCTCGGTGCCGAGATCGATATCGGAACCCATCGGGTTGCCGTTGTCGTCAAAGAATTCCATCGGGGGATACGGCAGGTCGGAGCAGATCAACAGCTTGCCCTTTTGCGACAGAGCCGTCGGGTCCACGGAAGCCACTGGCGTAGGGGATGGGGCCTCTGTCGGCGCGGCGGTGGGTACCGCCGTAACCACAACGGTGGCAAGTACGGTCACGGGCGCCGCGGCGGTTGGCGTGGAAGCCGGTGCGCAGGCTGCCAGCAAAAGGCTGGCAAGAATGACAAAAACGAACGCTGGAAACAATCTTTTCATTTCTCTCTCCTTTAGAGATTTGGATTTGTGAAGGCACATGGAAACATTGCCTTTAAATTTGCAAGCATAGGCCTCTTCCCTGAAAAATGCAAGACTTAGTTTTTGCTCCCCATGCTTTTCTCGATCCCCAATCACCTGATCCCTAGTCACCTGATCCCCAATTACCTATTCCCGAATCTCAAATATCGAATATCGCTCTTCAATCTCTTCTCTCTTTTCTCTTTTCTCTGCTCTCCACTCTCTACTCTCTAACATCCAACCTCTTCCCAATCACCCTTCTCAGTTCCTCCTGCACTTCATTCCATCCACGACTTGCATCCACCACCGCCCAACGGCCCGGTTCCTGCCTCGCCATCTCCAGGTATCCGGCGCGCACACGCTGGTGGAATTCAACGGTATAAGCATCCAGCCGGTTCCACTCCACTCCGTTTTGCGTTTTCCGTTCGAGCCCTGCTTCCACGTCGATGTCCAGCAGGATGGTCAGGTCGGGCGTCAAGCCGCCCGTCGCATACTTCACCAGTGCGCGGACTTCATCCAGGTTTTGCTGGTGTCCGTAGCCCTGATAGGCAATGGTCGAATCGAAATAGCGGTCGGAGATCACGGTCTCGCCCGCTGCCAGCCGCGGCCGGATCACCTGTTCCACGATCTGTGCCCGCGCGGCCTGATACAGTAGGGTCTCGGTGTGCGGATGCATCTCGGCGTTCTTCAGGTCGTGCAGGATGTTCCGTACCTGCTCGCTGATGGATGTACCGCCCGGTTCGCGTGTCGGGAAAGATAATACAGCCTTTCTCGCGCAGGTATTCCACGAGAGGAGGAATATGGGATGTCTTTCCGGAACCTTCAGGGCCTTCGAGCGTAATAAACATGGGAGTTCGTTCCTTGGTGGTTCTCATTATACGTTTATCTTCGGTTTAATTTCCTGTCATTTTCAGAGACTAGAATTCATCATATCGATCAACAACGCTTCGTTAAAGTACTGCCTGAAAGACGTGGTTGCCGGATTAGTATTTCACTCGAGCTGGAATGCCGAGTTCGGAGAAATCTCCGTTTATCAGTCATGTTCGAAAAAATCTCCGGTTTACATCGTGCCCGTAGGGTATCTACGTTTATCTCCGGTCTAAAACACAGGAACCTTGAAAGGAGCTTCAAATGTCTTGGAAACGAATTCTTTACGTATTGCTGATAGCTGTTGTCGCCGGTGTCGCGGCGTTGTCGGGAGCGGTCGCCGGCGGAGCAGTTGTCTACCGGGCCATACAGGCCCGGGCCAGCCTGCCCGCGCCTGTCCAGGAAATCCTGCCCGCCAGCAACACGAATCCTGGCCAGACCCTCACCATCAATACCACCAATATACAGACTGACATTACCCAGGCCGTGCAAAAAGTCGGTCCCACCGTTGTGACCGTCGTGGGTACTGTCCCGGGGCAGCCTTCTTTCTTCGGCTCGACCGGAGATCAAACAGTCAGCGGCAGCGGTGTCTTCATCTCCGACCAGGGCTATATTCTCACCAATAACCACGTTGTGGAAGGCACCAATAGTGTAAACATCGTACTGTCCAATGGGACTCAGGAAAAAGCCACCATTGTCGGTACCGACCAATACAATGACATCGCTGTGCTCAAGACCGATGGGAAGGTGCCCGCTGTGGCAACCCTCGGTAATTCGGATGTCCTCAAGCCCGGTGAATCGGTGATTGCCATCGGCTCGCCGCTGGGCGATTTCAAGAACACCGTGACCGTCGGTGTGGTCAGCGCCACTGGCCGCTCCATTGACACCGGTCAGGGCTACTCGATCGAGGGCCTGCTCCAGACCGATGCCGCCATCAACCCCGGCAACTCAGGCGGCCCGTTGGTCGATCTGGCCGGTGAAGTGATCGGCATCAATACCTTGATCGTCCGCGGCACCGGGAACGGATCGGTTGCAGAAGGCCTGGGCTTTGCCATCCCGGTCAATACCGCACAGGCGGTAGCCACTCAGATCATCCAAAAGGGTTATTTCTCTCATCCCTATCTGGGTATCGCCTACCAGCCCATAGCGCCGGATGTTGCCAGTACCTATAACCTGCCGGTGCAGTGGGGCGCCTACGTGACCAACGTGGCGGCCAACAGCCCCGCCAGCCAGGCCGGCCTGCAGCAGGGCGACATCATCACCCAGGTCGGCAGTGTTGTCATGGACGCAAATCACTCCTACCTGAACACCTTGTATACCTACAAGCCGGGTGACAAGATCACTCTCCAGGTCATCCGCAACGGCCAGAAACTTCAGATCCAGGCCACCCTCGGTGAAGCGACACATAGCTAAAACTTGAGATAGAAAATCGAAATAAAAACACAAAAACACGGAGGCCCTTGTCTCCGTGTTTTCGTGTTTACGTACTTTCGTGTCTCCGTGTTTTCGTTTTTACTTGTTTACGTTTCTCCGTATTTCCGTGTCTCCATATTTACGTTTTTCCGTGTCTCCGTGGCTCCAGATTTTCGTGTTTACTTGTTTACGTTTCTCCGTATTTCCGTGTCTCCATATTTACGTTTTTCCGTGTCTCCGTGGCTCCAGATTTTCGTGTTTACTTGTTTACGTTTCTCCGTATTTCCGTGTTTACTTGTTTACGTTTTTCCGTGTCTCTGTCTTTCCGTTTTTCCGTGTCTCTGTCTTTCCGTGTCTCCGTGTCTCCGTCTTTCCGTGTCTCCGTTCTTCCGTGTTTACGTGTTTACGTTTTTCCGTGTCTCCGTCTTTCCGTGTCTCCATTTTTCCGTCTTTACGTTTCTCCGTGTTTACGTGCTACGTATTTACGTTTTTCCGCTTCTCCGTCCTGAAGGTTTTTATGCAGAAGCGCCTGAATAATGGCGTACACCTAAAGTCCATACGAGACGTGCCAGCCCCGCAAAAAGGATTGTCATGGCAAATGCGCCCAGCAGCGTCATCGCAGTGAGTCGGCCCGTTAGCGCTTCGGCTGGGACTGTAACCGCAAAGGCCACCGGCACCAGGAAGGTCAACCCGATGCGCAGCCAATCCGGATAGATGCTCACCGGCCAGCGTCCTGCGGAATAGATCGCCTGGAACACCATAAAAAAATCGTTTAACCGTATGGCCCAGAAGGCCACCGAGGCGACCATCAACCAGAAGCAGTAGATCAGAAAACCTCCCATGACGAGCGCGATGACGAAACCCAGCACGTCCCACATGCCTACCTCCCAGTGAAGCTGGTTGATGGACACCGCCACTACCACCAGTCCGACGATCATATCCGTCAGCGACCACAAGTTGATCTGGCGCAGGCTGATCATCGCTTGGCTGTCCACGGGTTTGGTCAGTGCAAAATCCAGTGTTCCATCCCCGATCTCGGAAAGCAGGCGGTCCATATTGGGCTGAATGAAAGTATTGATGACCCCTCCCATCAAAATATAAATACCCAGCACCATCAGCAGCTCCGGGCGCGACCAGCCTCCCAGTTCAGTTGTATAACTGAAGACCACCGCCAGGCCGATCAGGCCGGCTGCCAGGGAGATGAAGGATTGGAGCAGCTGGATGAAAAAGTTGACCCGGTATTGAAATTCGTTTGCGATGCCAATCTTCAAGTGACACCACAGCACGGTGAACAATCTCATAATTGCCTCTGCAATAATATTGTAAACGTAGGGGCGCAACATATCCGTAGGGGCGCAACATGTTGCGCCCAGTTGCGCCCGGTTGCGCCCGGTTGCGCCCTTCCATTGCGCCTCTCAGTTCCCTACGGATGAAAAACGTTGAATGGCGAAGTGCCACACAAAGTTGACCAATCCAAGAAATCCCAGGAACCACAGGAGCTGGATTCCCAATCCGGAGAAGAGCTCCACATTACTTGGTGATCCGGTGAGGGCAATGATCGGAAAATAGAACATCGATTGGAAGGGTAGGAAATTTGCGAGGTGCTGCACCCACAGTGGCATCAGCGTCATGGGTACCAGCCGTCCCGAAAGGATCAGTTCCAGGGCAAAGTACAGTTCAAAAATGGCGCTCACGCGCGTCGTCCAAAATGTGATCAGTCCCAGCACGGAGCACACCAGGGTTCGCAGGAGATAAGCCCCCCAGATCGCAATGAAAAAGACCGCCGCCTGTAGCCAGGTGGGATGCAGGGTCGGCTTGAAGATCAGCGTCAGCGCGGCGGCGATTGGCAGCCAGATCAGGATCATGAATACTTTCGATCCCGCGAAGTCGGTCACGTCATAATGCAGCGGATGGACCGGCCGCATGAGCAGCCCCGACATCATGCCGTGCTGTATCCGCCATTCCCAGGCGTACGGAGTGAGCACGATGTTCATCTCGCGCACTAGCATCCAGACAATATAGTAGGCGGCAAACCCGCCGGGAGTGAAGCCGCCTACCGATCCCCCGTTGGACTCCGCAATGATGGACCACACCACCAGGTAAATGAGCGGTTCGATGACCAGCCATATGACGTATAGGAACGACTGCAGCCGGTACTGGAATTGGCCCATCATCGAAAGCTTGGTATTGACCAGGTAATAATCGAAAAGGCGTTTCATACTCCTTCCCCCGCCGCGCTCTTTTGGCGGAAGACCTTCTCGATCACGTCCTCGATGGGTGGGTCTTCGATGGTCAGGTCATTCACGTGTTGTTCCGACAGGATGCGCGACGTTACGAGCGCAGTCTTGTCCTTTGGGATGCGCAGGCTGACGTGACCTCCATCTTTGTTCAGTACCTCGCCATATTGACTCCAACTGATCGGATTGCCGCTGAAAGTCACGCGGATCGTTTTAAAGGCCGAGAATCGCTCCATCAACTGGTTCAGCGCGCCGTCGAATAGCAGCCTGCCGTTATGGATGATGATCACCCGCTTGCATAGCGCTTCTACATCCGCCATATAATGGCTTGTGAGCAGCACCGTCGCCCCGTAGCGTTGGTTATACTCGGCGATAAAACCTCGGATGCGCCGCTGCATGGTGACGTCCAGCCCGATGGTCGGCTCGTCCAGGAACAGCACCTTCGGACGGTGCAGCAAAGCCCCCACGATCTCCACCTTCATTCGCTCCCCCAGCGACAGGTTGCGGACTGGCTTGTTGACCAGTTCCTTCAGTTCGAGCAGTTCGATGAACTCATCGCGCGTGCGTTTAAATTCCACCGGCGGAAGCTGATAGATTGCTCGCTGCAGTTCATACGAGTCCAATGCCGGCAAGTCCCAGGCCAGCTGGGAGCGGTTGCCCATGACCAGTGTGATCTGCTGTAAAAAATCCGTCGAACGCCGTGATGGCTCGAACTCCAACACTCGCGCTGTCCCCTCTGTCGGGTAGAGCAGGCCGCTCAACATCTTCAACGTTGTGGTCTTGCCCGCGCCGTTCGGTCCAAGGAAACCAACCACTTCCCCTGGCTCGATGGTGAACGAAATATCATCCACCGCCTTGACTGTCCGGTACGTCCGCCGGAAGAGGCTGCGAAACGACGCCCTCAACCCGGCCTCCCGGGTGGGCACTTTAAAATGCTTGGAAAGACCGCCTATACGGATGACTGGCATCTGTGCTGACATACCCATCCTTAAATCCTGTCAAACAAAAGAAGAAACCTTCGACCGGTCTCTATCGGTCGAGATCTTCCGAACCTGACCAACATTCCGTGGTTTTCAACATGAAACTATTTCCCGACCCGATTTGATTATACATCCACTGTACAATCCATTGCCCCGCCCAACGCCGTATTCTTTTCCTTCGCGCAGTAAATCTCCCTGCTTGGTATGGAACTCTCAACGGAAGCCGATCAGGATTTTATTCTATGAATTCAACTGGTCAGTTTCCTCTCCCGCCGTCAGCCGTGAGACGTTAGACAAGGGGCGTACTTTCCAAAAGCAGGTGAGCGCGCGGAGCTTGGCGCTGGGGCGGGCGTGGACTCTGCTTGGGAGCAGAATTCTGTCGAGGCGTTGAAACTGCATGAAAACGCGGCGACTCCCACTAATCGGGTGCATCCAGTAATGATGGCAGGCGATCATTTTTCACGAGAGAAACCGTCCAGTCTGTCGGAAAGGCAATTGCCAATTTATTCCGCGTTACTATACATTTTCGCTTCTCGCACTGGCTATCCAATCCATGCCCGTAATATCATGTTGTCCAAGCACCAAGCTCAACTGCGCAGCGTGTTCCTGAACATGTCGCATACTATACAGTTGAAGCTCCAAGAAACTAGGTTCCATCCACTCGAATACACAACGTTGTTGCGCTCTCTCGTCTGTTAGCGCTTCGAGCGTCGATTGGCACTTCTCGCGGCAGGCGCCCAGATACGTAAGGATTTGATTCTTTGTGTAGGGTCGCTCCGGCAACGCCCCAAGGATAAAAGGGGATGGCGGCGTAAACCCTTCCATGGTGCCACTCAGAAATAGGTCTAGCCAGCGCAGTGTGTGGTAGGCGATAAACCAGAACTGACCATACCGTTTATCATCCGGATCCGTATACACTACAACAGTCCAGAGATGATCAGGGCATAACTTTATCGCATCACCTAACATATCGATGGCAGCCCCAAATTGCTTCCAAGTGCTCACTCTCCAGTCGATCTGCATCTTATGCCTCCTGTAATAGGTAGTATGTATTCAGTAAAACCGTTGCATTTCCAATCGATTTGCATTAGCTCGAGCGGCCCAACGGTTTGCGTTCGCGCAACATGACGCTGGGGCGGGCGTGGACTCTGCTTGGGAGCAGAAAAAAATCGTACCCGTAGGGTATCCTCGGTGAATTGTCACTTAATAAACACTTTTTAACGGTAGCCATCAGGATTTTATTCTGTGAATCTTCCGGCCAGCTTCCTCTCCCGCTCGGCATTGGCCTCTGAAGAATTCTTCCAAAGTACGGCAAAATAATTTGCCTTTTCCGCACCGATAAATCTCTCCACCTGCCAATCGGAATCCTTGAGGACATCTTCCATTTCTTCGGGAGAAACGAACAGGTAATCGAACCACTCCCCGATGATTTTTCCGAACCGCACCCGCACCCTGATTTGTCCCGGCAGCCTGCCGCGACGGTTGTTCGATTGATGGTATTTCAGATGATCGGGGTCGCTGGTTCTGTATGGGTTGCGGGTTCCCACGAGGATACGTGCCTCCGGCGATGTAATTCGATCTAACTTTTTGAGGATCTGCTTCGCCCCTTTGGCGCTGCCAAACAAGCCGAAGTTGTTACCGAGCATCAGGATCGTATCGAAAGAGTTGGGCTTGAATTTATCTATTTCAGCGATCGGTCTGACAAATGCCTTTTTCAATCCTCTCGACTTGCATACTTTGACCGCGCCCGGCGAGTTATCGATGCCGGTCACCTCAAAACCTTTTTCCTGCAGGTAAAGGGAATGTCGCCCCGCTCCGCACCCTATATCCAGGGTCCTGCCGTTCGCAAACTTGATGATGCGGCGTTCCAGCAGCGACCATTGTTTATATTCGCGGAAATATGCGCCCGGCTCCGAGCCGGTATCGATGTAGCCGTCATCCCTTTCGATGATTTCAGCCGTTGCCGACTGGTTATTAAATTGCGCCAGCAGTTGTCGTCCGTAAGCGTCCTGAGTAATTCTCATTCTGTTTAATAGGTTAGCTTTCTACCCGTTGTGGACAGGAGTGTTTACTTCCTTCCATCCTCTATGCCGGCACGCTTTTGGCGGACAAACGACATATAACCGTTCAGGATTTGCTCAGTCTGTCGGATAAGATGATAGAGTTCCTCAAATACTTCTTGGCCAACGAAACCTAAAACTTTGGAATTGATTAAATGGGCGAGTGTTTCATTTAATTCCCCGCGTGCGACAGAGTAATAGTGTAGGCTGTCAAGATAATGGTAACGTCCATAACCTTCCGCAATATTTGCAGTGATGCTTTTAGAAGAACGGCGAATTTGGGAAACAAGATCATATTTTTCATATGCGGGGAACGACTTGACTAATTCATTGACAGACACAACCACTTCCAACGCACGTTGAAAACAATCTAGGTCTTCAAACCCGCGGTTGCCTGCCTCCCCTGGGGAAATATATAATAACTTTTTTTCTCCCATAAATCCCTGCCCTTCCATCCACGGCTCGAATCCTGCCTCGTCCGTATCTTCTTCTTTACGTTCATCCATCTCTACATATTTACATCTCTACGTATTTACGTGTTTCCGTTCTTCCTCTCTCCGTCTTTCCGTCTCTACGTATTTACGTCTCTACGTATTTACGTGTTTCCGTTCTTCCTCTTTCCGCTTTTCCGTCTCTACATGTTTACGTCTTTACGTTTTTACATCTTTCCGCCTCTTCATCTTTCCGTGTTTCCATCTCTACGTGTTTCCGTATCTACGTGTCTACGTCTTTCCGTATCTCCCTTCCCTCACTCCCTGAATATCCTCACATGCCTTCTCGGCTCTTTTCCATACGAATGACTGATCAACTCCGCCTGCCGCGCCATTTCATGTTCCAGCCGCCGCACCAGCGATGGCCCCGGCGGCAGGTCCACCCAGCGCTCGCCGTTCAACACGGCCGCGATGGCCTGCTGGGTCTGCTCCTTCACCCCGTCGATGTCCGACGAGACCGCTTGCTCGCCCTTCACATTGAACAATTCACCCAGGAACTGCTCCATCTGTCCGACCGTGCTGGAGCGCAGCACATAGATCGGCAGGCCGCGCTGCTCGGCGTCCACGATCGTCTGCTGGCGGTCGCGGTAATAAGTCCTCAGCGTCACCAGCGCATTGGCTTCGTCTGGCTCCTTGACGATGATGGCCGGCACCCCCAGCCGTTTGGCCGCCTGCATCAGCCGGTTGCGCGCCACGCCGTACGGATAGATCTTTATGGTCGGCAGCACCCCGCGCAACGGCTCGAAGCGCGTGCTGGCAGCGGATTGCCGCTGGCAGCGGTTCCTCTGCGGGCGACGCAGGCGTGCCGGCCGCGCCGCGGCGTTTTTGGTCTCCTTGGCATCCAACCTCGACGTAGTAACGGGCGCGGCCTTCTCGATCTGTATCTTGCCTTCGGTGTCGCGCGTCCGGATCTCAGGCGGGAGCGGGAAGCCGCGCAGCAGTGCATCCACCGCAGCCATGATGTCGGCATGCACCGCGAACCGATCGCGGTTCTGGATTTCCACCAGCACGTCGAACGTGGGCGGAGCGCGTCGCTCGAGCACTGTCTTCTGTGTGCCGCGCCGCCGCGCTTCTTCATCCGACAGCGTGACCGCTTCGATGCCGCCCACCAGGTCGCTCAGCGTCGGGTTGAGCAAAAGGTTGTCGAGCGTCTGGCCGTGCGCCGTGCCGATCAACTGCACGCCGCGCTCGGCGATGGTGCGCGCCGCGGCCGCTTCGAGCTCACGCCCGATCTCGTCGATCACGATCACTTCGGGGTTGTGGTTCTCCACCGCCTCGATCATCACCTCGTGCTGGAGCATCGGCTCGCGCACCTGCATGCGGCGCGCCTTGCCCACGGCCGGGTGCGGCACGTCGCCGTCGCCGCCGATCTCGTTGGATGTATCCACGATCACCACGCGCTTCGATTTCGGCCAGGATGCGCGCAGCTTCGCGCAGCAGTGTGGTCTTGCCCACACCCGGCCGGCCCAGGATCAACAGCGATTTGCCCGATTCGACGATGTCCTGGATGATGTCCACCGTGCCGTACACCGCGCGTCCGACGCGCAGCGTCAGACCCACGATGTGAGTGCGCCGGTTGCGGATGGCCGAGATGCGGTGCAGCGTGCGCTCGATGCCGGCGCGGTTGTCGGTATCGAACTCGCCGGTGCGCTCATCCACGTAATCGATCTCGGCCCGCGTCACTTCCGTGTCGCGCAGGGTGATCTCGCGCTCCACATAGCGCGCAGTGGGCACGCGGCCCAGGTCCAGGATGATTTCGAGCAGGTTCTCGCTGTCGTTCGCTTTTTCCACCGCGCTGCGGATATCCGCGGGGAGAACTTCGAGCAGGGCTTCGAGGTCGTCGGTTATTTTTAGTTGTGTCATGGAAATTACACCGTAATTCGTAGTATTTGTATGTTCTGGGAAAGTTATTGCCAAATCTTACTACTCTTTACCTGGTCGTGCGGACAATCGTTTTTTGCACCTGCTGGTTTGCCTTCAAAATCCAAAACGATCTACCAACCTCACTTCTTTCCGCCTATCCTGTTCATCCTCGACGGCTGCACGCTGACACCCGCCGGCTGTGCCGCCCGCACGGACTGTTCATCCTTCACCATCCGTGTCAGGTGCTTGACCATCACCGCCTGCCGCGCCGCGCTCTTCGCGCCCAGGTCCTCGAGCACAGGTTCAAGCCAGGCCTGATAGGAACGTACACAGAAGTATACGGGGCGTCCGCCGCGGTTGGGCAGATGTTTGATGAGTGCCAGCAGTTTTGCGCTTACGTCGGTCGCTTCCGGATGGATGAGCGGCAACAGGACGATGCCGAGCATTCCGCTTGATGTGCTCACATAGCATTTGGCCCCCTCGTTGCACATAAAACCGGCCGCACGTCTGGGCATCGGCTCGAGCGGCTGCAGCAGCGGTGGGACGATTTGATGATACAGGCTTTGGACGGTGGCAAGATCGTCTGTGCCTACGCGCGGCCACTTGCGGTGCTGCTTCCCCCACCGGGAGCGCGCTAACGTCCCACATCCGCTGCCAGGCATAAACGGAAAAGCCTGACATCCGCAGCGGCACGAAGGCCTCGCTCGTCTCATCCACTTCGGCCAATACATGGAAAGCGCCCCACTTGCCGGCCTCGGCGGTCAGGTCTTCGATCAATGCCGGGAATGCGTGGTCGTCCAATCGTGAGGCCGGGGCCAGGTAGAGTAATTTGGCGAAAGCTCTCGCCGTTCGTATGGATGATGCCGCCCAGCAGGGTCGCACCGTCATTATCGGATACGGCGGAATAGATGTGCCGCCTGGGGTTGACGTATGCCATCATCCCCATCGCCCCCAGCGGATTCCCGCGCGTCAATAAGCGGGCCGGGTCCAGGCTTACAGCCTCGCCTCGATAGCGATAAACGGTGGGCAGATCCAGCAGGTCAAGCGGACGGATACTCATAGATATCAAACCTTAAGCCGACCGAGCGTCAAGCGAGGTTCGGCAACTTGGCGATCTGAATCGCCGAAGCTCGGCTAGCGATTAACCGAGTGAGCGTCAAGCGAACATCGGCTATTTCGGCGACGTGAGTTGCCGAACACAGCGGCATCAGCCACTTCGACGACACGACCGAAGGTGCAGGTGTTCTTCCTGCTCGTCAAAGCACACATCAATCCGCCAGCGACAGAAAATATTCATGGAAGCGCGTATCCTGCGTCAGCTCCGGGTGAAAGGATGTAGCCAGCAGGTGACCCTGTTGTGCGGCCACGATTCTTCCGTCCGCGACTGTAGGCCAGGATCTTTGCATCCGCCATCCACCGATTCGATGATCGGTGCGCGGATGAAGATCGCATGGTACGGGTCTTTCGTTCCGGTTGCCTGTTTCATTTCGGGCACATCCAGGTCGGCCTCGAACGAATCGACCTGCCGGCCAAAGGCGTTGCGCTCGACCGTGATATCCATCAGGCTCAGCAGGGGCTGGCTGCGCCTGGCATCCTTCGAGAGAAAGATCGCGCCTGCACAGGTTCCCCAGATGGCATGACGCTGGCCGAATTGCTGCAGCGGTTCGATCAGGCCATAAGTCGGTGGCCAGTTTGCCGATGGTGGTTGACTCACCGCCCGGGATGATCAGGCCGTCCAGGCTTTTGAGATGCTCCGGCAGACGGACTTCAGCGGTTTCCACCTTAAGTCGTTTGAGCATGACGATATGTTCGGCGAAGTCGCCTTGTAGTGCAAGTACACCAATTTTCATGCGTGATGATTTCCAAGAGTTGCTTACGATATTGCTTGCGCACCGTCCGCGGCTGTTGAATAAGAGCCTGCGGGACGTTATGTCTAATCACTGCAAGGTCGGTCGAACTTGATCCCGGACACTGCTAACGATCCTGATTACTGATCTCAGTCTCTTTCTCTACCAGCCTCGCTCCGTGCGCATCTTCTCCGCCTCAGGCATCTGCGATACGTTGCGTCCGACCATCGGCTCGCCGAGATTCTTGCTGACCTCCGCCAGGATGCTCGCATCCTGATAATGTGTCACCGCTTTGACGATGGCCGCCGCGCGCCTCGCCGGGTCGCCGCTCTTGAAGATGCCCGAGCCGACGAACACACCGTCCACACCCAGCTGCATCATCAGCGCCGCATCCGCGGGGGTGGCTACGCCGCCGGCCGCAAAATTGACCACCGGCATGCGCCCCAGTTCCTTCGTCTCTTTGACCAGTTCGTACGGCGCGCCGATTTCCTTGGCGAACGCCATCAGTTCTTCATCGGCCATCGTTTGCAGCTGGCGGATCGCGCCCAGCACCGTGCGCGCATGGCGCACCGCTTCGACCACGTCGCCCGTGCCCGCCTCGCCCTTGGTGCGGATCATCGCCGCGCCTTCGCCGATGCGCCGCAGCGCTTCGCCCAGGTTGCGGCATCCGCACACGAACGGCACCTTGAACAGGTGCTTGTTGATGTGGTTCGCTTCATCGGCCGGCGTCAGCACCTCGGACTCGTCGATGTAGTCCACGCCGATGCGCTTCCAGGATCTGCGCTTCCACGAAATGTCCGATGCGGCACTTGGCCATCACCGGGATCGTGACCGTGTCCATGATCTTCAGGATCAGGTCCGGGTCGGACATGCGTGCCACGCCGCCCTGCGCGCGGATATCCGCAGGGACACGTTCGAGCGCCATCACCGCGCAGGCGCCGGCTTCTTCGGCGATCCTGGCATGTTCGGGGGTCACGACGTCCATGATGACGCCGCCTTTGAGCATTTGGGCTAAACCTTTTTTGACAGCAAAGGTACCGGTCTGTTGTTCCATAGTCTATCTCCTTAGTTTGGTTCCACCTGGATTCTACCACGCGGCACTATCGGGGGAGGCAGTAGGGGCACACCAAGGTGTGCCCTGTTGTTTTAACCAGCGCCTTCGGTTCTTTCACGATATTCACACAGCCGATACGATTCAACGGGTGGTGACCGTAGGGGCACACTATAGCGAAGCGTATCCTGCGGATAGCGGAGCGTAACCGAAGTGTGGGTGGTGTGCCCTATTGTTTTAACTATTCATACAGCTGAAACGAATCAAAAGGTGGTGAAGCGTTATCAAAAATACTTGACAAAACCCCATATTAGTATACAATTATTACAATTATACAATTAGTACAATATACCTCATGGACAACAACCATCCGCTCTCGCTTCACCTCGACTTCAAATCTGGCCTGCCCATCTATACCCAGATCATGAACCAGATCCAACAGCAGGTTTCCGGTGGCACGCTTAAGCCCGGCGACCAGTTGCCGACCGTCCGCGCCCTGGCCTCGGAGCTGCGCGTGAACTTCAACACTGTCGCACGCGCCTACCGCCTTCTGGATGAGGCCGGCCTGATATCAACCCAGCAGGGCCGCGGCACGTATATCATGCAGAAAGACCCGCCGGAAGTGGAGCAAAAATTACGCAGGGAGACCCTGCGGCGCTTTGGCCCGTCAGTATATTGGAGAAGCCAAACGCCTGAACTTCTCCGATGCAGAGATCGGCCAAATGCTGCGAGACCAGATGAAGTCCTGGAAAGAAACACAAGCAGACGAAAATGAGTAACCGAAAAGGAGAATGTAAAAATGCAACCGAAATTTATTAAGTCCTTGCTCGATAAAAAAACAGCGACCAGGCCGCCCAGCATATCTCGCCGGTCGGCATAACCCTGTTCGTCATATTTTTGCTGGTTGCAACGCTGTGGCCCGAACTTTTTGCAAGGACATGCCTCTGATGACACGCTTGGTGCTCTGGGTCGTGGTCTGGATGCTTATCGCATTCTATATGTTGTTTGCGGCCAAGGTCGCCTCCCAATGGGAAAAGGTCATCGTGCTGCGCCTTGGTAAATTCCAGGGACTGAAAGGTCCCGGCTTGTTCTGGATCATACCGATCATCGATATCGGCCACTGCCTGGATCGACCATCGCGTGAATGTAACGCCGTTCTCCGCCGAAAAAACGCTGACAAAAGATACCGTTCCGGTCGATGTGGATGCCGTGCTCTTCTGGGTGGTCTGGGATGCCGAAAAGGCCGCGCTGGAAGTCGCCGATTACAATTCCGCCATTGCCTGGGCCGCGCAGACCGCCCTGCGCGATATCATCGGGCGCATGATGCTGGCCGACATCCTCATCGGGCGCAGCGCCATCGACGCCGAGCTGCAGCGCATCATCGACGAGCGCACCACGCCCTGGGGTGTGACCGTCAATTCGGTCGAGATCCGCGACATCGTCATCCCGCAGGACCTGGAAGATGCCATGTCCCGCCAGGCGCAGGCCGAGCGCGAACGCCAGGCGCGCGTCATCCTGGGCGAATCGGAGAAACAGATCGCCGAATTCGTTCGCCGAGGCCTCCAAATCGTATGTCAACAACCCCACCGCCCTGCACCTGCGCGCCATGAACATGCTCTTCGAAGGCCTCAAGGAAAAAGGCGCGCTGGTCATCGTGCCGTCCTCCGCCGTGGACACCATGAACCTGGGCGGCTTGAGCGGCATGGTCTCCCTGGCCCAGAACAACGCACCCAAAAAGGACTGAAAGAAAGCAAAGACATCCGAGGTCTTCGCGTAGCACCCTGTAAGGGCGGAGACCTCGGATGTCTTTAACCCATCAGTTGGGTATCGTAAATCCACATATATATTTTGAATGAAGGTATCTATGAATATCAGGGAATTAATGGGAATTGGCTATAAAACCGGTAAATTTATATTTCCAATAATAATTATTGGCATCATTATAAATATCTTATTCCCATCATATTTTTTTATTGGGGGACCATCGTCTTTGTTATTAATAATTTCAACCATAGTCCTGATAATCGGTCTTATGAATTGTATTTGGTCACAAATATTAATAATTATAAATGTTCCAAAACATAAATTAATCACATCTGGACCGTTTTCTATTGTAAAGCATCCTTTATATACAGGTGTATCTTTATTAGTCATTCCATGGGTCGGATTTATAATAAATACATGGTTGGGTGTAGGTAATTGGAATAACTTTATTTATCATATTAAGAATTTATGCACCTGAAGAAGAAAAGAAATTATCAAATTTATTTGGTAATGCTTGGACTGAATACACCAGGAAAGTAAGAATTCCATGGTTATAAAATATATTCAAGGCCGCCCATCAAAACGTGCACCCGCTGCTGGGGATTCTGCCGTCACCCACTTAGGTGACGTGAGTCACCGAAGCATACGAATCGCCGAAGTCAACCTTTAACCGTTTTATATGACCACTCACATCTCGTTCTCCAATTGGCTTCGCCGTGCTTCACAAGGCTGGATCATATGGCTGATCGCCTTGGTTCAGTTCATCCTGCACTTGTGGGCGAACTCGCATGACAACTTCTTCCGCGACGAGCTTTACTACATGGCCGCCGCGCAGCATCTCAGCCCTGGCTATGTGGAATTTCCTCCCTTCGTGGCCCTCGTCGCTGGCTTCTCACGAGCAGTTCTCGGCAGTTCTGTGCTGGCCATGCGGCTGCTGCCTGCGCTGGCCGGCGCATGTATGGTTTTGCTGACCGCCGACATGGTGGCGGAATTGGGCGGCGGTCTGCTTGCCCAGGTTTTGGCCGCCGTCGCGATCGCCCTCGGCCCTGTATTCATCGGCTCGAGTGGCTTGCTCACAATGGATATCTTCGATCAGTTATGGTGGACCCTGGCCGCCTGGGTGCTGCTGCGCCTGATAAAGCGCCAGCAGCCCCGTATGTGGCTGATTTTTGGCGTTGTGGCAGGCATTGGGCTGATGGATAAATTGACGATCGCATTTTTTGTGATTGCCCTGCTGTTTGGCCTTCTGCTGAGCGGGCAGCACAGGCTGCTTTTCAATCGCTGGCTGCTGCTCGGCGGAGCGATTGCCCTGGTCATTGTCTCGCCGTACCTCGTCTGGCAGATACAACACGGATTTCCGGTTCTGGAATACACGCGGTCGTACGCCTTGGGCAAGACCTATCATCAGGACACCCCGCTCGAATTCTTCGGTCAGCAAGTACTGACCGTCAACCCTTTTGCATTCCCATTGTGGCTGGGCAGCCTGTACTTCTTGTTTTTTGTACCGGCAGGCAAGCCCTACCGCGCATTTGCCTGGGCCTATCTGCTCCTCTACGCATTTTTTATGATCGAGAAGACGAAGGACTACTGGCTTTCACCGGCCTATCCAATGCTGTTGGCATCAGGGTCTTATGCATTGGAACGGCTTGCAGCGTCAATTCGGGCGGCTGGACGTTTAAGATGGATGGCGCCAGCCTATCTCCTGATAGTGGTCCTTTCTGGATCGTTCCTTTTGCCGTTTGCGATTCCCCTTCTCCCGCCGGAAGCATTTGTTAGGGCGAACATTGCGCTGCCTGATATCTATTCTGATCGCTACGGTTGGCGCGAGATGGTGACTGCGGTGAAAGCCGCCTATGATATGCTTACGCCACAGGAACAAACCGAAGCCTGTATCTTCGCCAGCAACTACGGCGAAGCCGCCGCCGTAGACTTCTACGGTCCTGCGCTTGGACTACCGAAAGCCATCAGCGGGCACAACAGCTACTTCATCTGGGGGCCGCAGGGCTGTACGGGCAAGGTCCTCATCACGATCAACGTCTCCGTCCAGGTCCTGGCCAGCGGTTTCGAAAGCGTGGAACCGGCGGGCAAAACATCATGCATCTACTGCATGCCCTATGAGAATAACGCGCCCATCAACATTGCCCGCGGTCTTAAGGTTAACATTGAAAAAGCCTGGCCGGGCGTCAAGGTATTTGAATAGGATCGCGAACGGGAAAGTGTCTTCTCGAACATACCGGGAACGTTTCACGTGAAACCTAATTTGGGCTAGGCGGCCTTAAGCCGACCGAGCCTTGATTTGCTAAGCAAATCACGAGGGTCGGCAACTTCGACGATATCGCGAAGCATCCTGGAAGGATGAATTGTCGAAGCTCGGCTGAGCGATCAGCCGAGTGAGCGTCAAGCGAACATCGGCTATTTCGGCGACATGAGTCGCCGAAATACAGCGAGCATCAGCCACTTTTGGGTGAGGCAGCTTTCGCGAAGCACCCCGTAGCGGAGCGGAGGGCAAGCTGCCGTCGCCCACGTCGACGCAAGACATGAGTCATCGAAGCCACCGTTTCACGTGAAACCTATTTTGGGCGAGCGCGAAGCCAATCGCCGAAGTATATGCAGAAGTATACGCAAAGGAAAATAACATGTCCACTCGAACCACTCTGATCATTACTCTCTTGCTCATCGCCGCCCAGGCTGTTTTCAGCATCGCCGTATACAACCAGCTGCCTCTGCAGATGGCCTCTCATTGGGGCGTGAACGACCAGGTGAACGGCACCATTCCGCGCTTCTGGGGTGCCTTCCTGATGCCGCTCATCTCGCTGTGCATGCTTGGTCTGTTCCTGCTCATCCCGGCCATTGACCCGCTCAAGGCCAACATCGCCCAGCTTTCGCGGGCCCTTCAACATGTTCATTGGCTTGATGGTCGCCTTCCTGACCTACATACACGGCCTGACGATTGCCTGGAACCTGGGCTACACCGGATTCCAAATGAGCACGGCTTTACTGCCTGCGCTGGGATTGTTGTTTATCTTCGTCGGTTATATGCTGACAAAGGCCAAACGCAATTTCTTCATCGGCATCCGCACACCTTGGACCTTGAGCAGCGATACCGTCTGGGACAAGACCCACGCTCTGGGCAGCAAGCTGTTCATCGCCTCCGGCATCCTCGCTTTATTCGGCGGATTCTTCGGTGGAACCACAGCCATGCTCTTCTTATTGGTTCCATTGCTGGGCTCGGCGGTCTTTCTCGTCTTCTATTCCTACTTCCTCTATCGTCAGGAGACCGGCCTTTAATTCGTTCGGGCAAGGTGGCTTCAAGCCACCATTGCCCACTTCGGCGACGTGAGTCGCCGAAGCATACAAATCGCCGAAGAAACTGTTTCACGTGAAACATAAATGAGAAGATTCCGGTTTAATTCCTGTTTCCAGATCACGCATATCGAATCTCGAACAAAAAGGAAATCAAAATGACAGATGAGATCAAGCTTTGGGAATACCGCGTCCGCACCATCGGCAGCGTTTTCGGCACGCAGGACGAGAACATCGAGGCCACCTTGAATGAATGGGGTGCCGAAGGTTGGGAGGCCACCCAGGTCTACACTCCGTCGAGTAGTGGCAAGGTCACCCTGGTTGCTAGACGCCCACTGACCAGCGCCGCGCGCCGCCAGCGCTCCAGACCAAACTTTGGAGTCGATAATGCTTAACCGTAAAGCCCTCATCTGGTTCCTGCGCTGGGACAATCGAAAACCAACCCGGCATAGTATCTAATAAAAAGAACAAATGTTCTTTTTATTAATATCGTTATCGTAGGGGCGGGCTTTATGCCCGCCCTTTCCTTATTCCATCTCCGCCCTTTTTATATCTTTATTCATGCCCTTTTTTTATTCGTTCCCATTCGAATTTGCAGCATTATTTTGCATCAAAACCCAACATAAAAAAAGTGGCGGCCAAGGGGCCGCCACTTTTGGGTGAGGCAGCTTTCGCGAAGCATAGCGCAGCGTATCCTGTGGACCCCGTAGCGGAGCGGAAGGGCAAGCTGCCGTCACCCACGTCGACGATTCATATCGTCGACGCAACATAAGAATCTCCGAAGTCACCCCAGATGCATCGGCATGATCACATGCAGGAACTCTTCATCGCCCACCGGCCGCACCACTCCCGGCGCATTCGCCGCGGACGTTTCCAGCGCGACGTTGGGCGTCTTGATGACCTCCAGCGCCTCGCGCAGGAATTTGACATTGAAAGCGATCAACACGCCGCTGCCATCCACCGTCGCCTCGACGATCGTCTCGTTCTTGCCGGTCTCTTCCGAAGTGGCAGTGATTTCCACTTCGCTGGGCTGCAGTTCGCCGTTGGATGACTTGATGTTCAAGCGCGCCACGTTCGAACCTTCGCGTGCGAAGATCTCGGCCTGCTTGCAGGCCTTCACCAGTGAAGCGGTGGAGACCAGTGTGCGTGATGTATATTTGCGCGGGATGATCTGCTGGTAATCCGGGAACGTCCCATCGATCAACTGGGATACAACTTCCACGTCCTTGACGCGGAACACCACCTGGCCGCGTCCCTTCGGGACGATCATATAAATCGTTTCTTCGCCGTCGCTTGCGACGCGCGCCAGTTCGGTCAGCGCCTTGGCCGGGATGATGGCGGTCAGCGGGGCGGGCGCGGGCGTGGATAGCGTTGCTTTGCGCACCGACAAACGGAACCCGTCGGCTGCGGCCATTGTCAATTTGTCTTTATCCACTTGTATCAGTACGCCCATTAACACCGGTCGGGCTTCATCCGTTGATGCGGCAAAAGCCACTTGTTGGATCATCTCACGGAAGTCTGCCACATTTAATTGCACCGCCCCTTCGAGGTCCGGCACTGGCAGCGGAGGGAATTCCTGTGCGTCGATGCATTTGATATCGTTCGTGGATGTACCGCCGCGCACATTCAAGGTCTGTGTCTTTGTGTCGAGCGAAAGCAGCACCTGGTCGCCCGGCAGTGTATTCACCAGGTCCGAAAACGTGCGCGCCGGCACTGTTGTGGAGCCTTCCTGCTCGATGCGCGCCGTGATCCAGCACGTGATGCCCAGCTCGAGGTTGGTTGCGGAGAGCCGCAGCCGTCCTTCGTCGGAGGCTACCAGGATGTTCGACAAGACCGGAAGTGTGGATCGTGGGGATACTGCGCGTGAGACAATGCCAAGACCGTGGGCGAGATTCTCTTGTAAGACGGTCACTTTCATAAGTCAGCCCTCTTGTTTCGCATGATGAGCGAAGTATATCATTATATTTATTCCCATCCAATTTATTTGTCATTGTCGAAGATACTGCGTTCTTCAGTGCGAGCGAGTGGAACGAGCGTGGCAATCTCGTTATTTATGGAAAAAATTCTTTCGACAAACATCCACGTAGTAGCAAGATATTCAGAATTTGCCGCTCCCCGATGGTCATTATTCCTTATCCGTTATAAGATTTCATGGGTGTGGCGGGTCGGCCATTAACGAACGAACGCGGAGAATACCGAAAGGACGATCACGAATAAAAATTGCAAACCAAATAGGGCGGCTGCAATATACACCACCAGCATCCAGCCTGAATTGATGCCTGTCTGTTTGCGAAGCTCCTGCCCTTCCGCTAATTGGCGCACGATCTGCGCGGCTTGCTGGGTAGCTCGCATGCTGACGCCCCCGGCCCAGATAAGGCCCTTCGATTCATTCGGTACGATGATGCGGTTTCCGCTGAATGACCGGGTCCAATCGAGAGCATTCACGGCCAGACTCCCGCTCATGACCATTGCATTGAATTGCATTACCCCTTCGTTGTCAGGCATCTTCGCCGCGACCGTGACGGCTACATCAGGTGCAAGCCTGGCGATTTCAGATCTGACCGATTCTCCAAATCCGTCGCCCGAGTCCGCCACCAGCACCTTGAAATCGCTTTGCTTCCTGGCCAGGGCATTGGCCGTAGACCGGCCATCGCGGCGCAGGCTCATCAGGTGGTAGACCAGCAGGATGACGAACAAAACCAACAGCTGCAGATCGTTCAAGACCGTGGCCAGGAAAGTGCTCTCTGTGCTGCCCTTTAATACGGCCTGCAGCAATACAAAGACCAGCGCCACGGCTGCGATCATTCCTCCGATCACCCCTGCGAACAACGCCAGGTAAAGATAGACTTTGCGAATGACCGAACGCCGCGCGTGCTCCCCTGTATCATCCATGGCAAATGCGCTCGCTTGCATGGGCCGCCAGGTAAATAGCCACAGCGGCAGCCACGCCGCGATCAACGAAATGGCGCCCGCCAGGTTCGAGCGCAGTGCATCGTCCAGGGTTAACGACCCGCCCGTGGTCAAGTCAATGATGAATTTGATCAGTGTGGCAACGCCGATAAACGCCCCGCCTAATCCCAATGCGGATAGGATGTAGAAATAAAGTCGCTTCATGCCCGCCTGGCGGACCGTATCGGGGATTGATTCGATATGCCGGTTTAGCCAATGACCATAATAGGCCCACACCGCTCCCAGCGGCACGCCGATTGAAATTGGATCACCGAGCTCGTGAATAAGGTCTGTGGCATTTAGTTCTGCGCCGAGCAGCTTTCTGAGCAGCGTGTCCACCACGATTGCCGCCGTCGTCAGCACCGTAATGACTCCACCCAAAGCCAGCAGGTACAGGATGCCGAGGCGCAGGTTCGAGTCTTTTTCGCTTGTCTCCGCCAGGGAATTCTGAACAACTCGCCATGTATAGATCCAAAGCGGAGTCCCCACAACTAACAATGCGATCCCATTGACCAGTGTCTCACGTCCAATATCGCCCAGCACGTCCGATGGAGATATAAAAGAGGAACCGCAGGGTTTGCTGTGCGCCAAAGACGATCATCGACAGACCATAGAGCACCCACAGATAACGATAAAGTCGACGTACGTCGGCAAAGTTTTCCCTGCCCGGTAAAGACTTCCATTCGCGGCGTAGCACATTCCAGAAATAAGCGGCTACCACTCCGTTCATGAGGATGGCGATCAGGTTGTCAGACCAGGTTTGCGAACCGCCCAGGATAGCGCCCGGCTCGTATCGAGTTTGACGGCCTCGATAAAAATACGGTTGACCAGGGCCAGCAGGTTTTGCACGACGGGGATCAACGTGCCGATCAAAACGGCATAAAAGAATACGGCTCGCAAGCTGGCAGTCCGCTCTTCTTCGTCACGGGCAGAGCTGCGCTGCACCCACAGCCAGTGGAACAAAAAGATCGGCACTCCCACCAGTACCAGCGCCAGGGCCTGCGCCAGCGCATCGGCTGCCCCTCCAATGGTTTCATCCGTGATGGAGCGCAGCAGGTTGATGAGTCCCCACAGGACTACTTCAACGCTGATCAGGGCAACCGCATAAAAGTAAAGTCGGCGAACCGTTTTCATATTGTCCTCCTGCTGTTATTCATCATTTCGGCGGTGCTTGATACCAGTTGTAATCCCAAAGGTTGTACGCCGTCATGGACGAGATCTTCCATCCGCCATTTTGTTTCACCAGGTGAGCCGAACCGGTATTGTTAAATTCGGACGAGAACGGGTCGCCCTGCGCATTCACTGTGTTTACTTCAACCGTCGCATCATCACCTGTTACGTCGGTTTTACCGATCTGTCACCCCCGTGTCGGAAGGGTTTACGGAGCCTGTTGCAAATGAACGCCTGAAAGTATCGTAGCTTGGCTTGTTATCCAGGTCGGCCAGGTACCCGTAGGCCTTTTGGTAATTTCCATTAAGCACGGCAAGTATGTAATTATGCACCGCTCCATCGGGGGTGCCCTCAGGATTGTAGGTCTGTTGGTTCTGCCTGGAAAAGAAGACTATCAACGCAGCCAGGATGAGTACGCCAATTCCGATCAGGATGCCAAGCAGGAAGCGGTCTTGTTTCATTTGCACCTCCGGAGTTTGTTGTCATTGTATAAGGTTAATAATCAAAAGGCAAGAAATGTTGTTTTCACGATTATTTGTTTATGGTTCTTTGAATCATATTGACTCATTTATTAGTTGTATATGGATATAGTAATAGTAGTAGGGACTGTGGATAGTGTGGATAACCCTTTATCTTCGTAGGGCTGGCAAAAATAAATGTTTAAAAGCTGTATCTTGTGCTTTTCTATCGTCTCTGGTCTTTGGGCATCTGTGGATAATTCTCGAACGGATTCACTAGCCAATCCCCTTCATTTAGTCCCATCTATATTTGGACAAATTTACATTTACGCCCCCATATATGGGGGCGTCGTTTTGTCGCTTTTGCCAGGCAATTCGATTATTTGATGTTCCTGTCCACAGGAGAAGCCCCTTATCCACAGATTTTACCTTGTTATCCACAGTTATGAGAATTTGGATAGAACTTGTCTATCCCATATATAGGGTTACAGGCTCGTGGATGTTTCCAAACCGTTTGCTACGGCAATTTCGTCCAGGTGCGCCTCGATCTCATCCAGATATAGGTCAAGCTGGGATACTCGTTCCTCGAATCCCGCCCCCAGCAGGCCTAATTTCTTGACTGCTGTTTTCCATGGCCCAACCTCGGCTTCGCCTGGATCAGTTGCAGGCTCTATCGCGTTCACGGCCAGCGTCCAGGTATTGATCAGTGGCCACAGACCGGTCAAAGGCGTTTCACCCGCGATTAAAGCTTCGATTGCCTTCATATAGTAATTTAGCCGGTCGGCATGGATGCTCTGGTCTACTCTGGAGTTTTCAGCGGCAGCCAGGAAGGCATTTTTCCAATCGGGCAGCCAGCCTGAAAGTGTATTGGCATCCACCTGGCTTGCGCCGATCAAGTTGAATTGTGTAGCGGTAAAGTTGGAACAGTCTGCGGCTTGCGCCCGCGCCGGAAAATCGAGCAGGAAACGGCGTTCGGCCAGCGGCCCGCCGGTTAGCTCGGCAACGGTATTTCCTGCATAGCCTAACGCGCGCAGGAATTGCTTTACTTGCAGAGGCCCGGCTTTTTCCTGGCCGATATCCGTCAGGTCGATCCAGCCTTTGCGAGCCTCAGCCAGTAATTTGCGGCAGCGTCCCAGCACCAGCGACGGTGCATGGAATTCAAAACCGGCCCGCAGGCCTGCCTGCACGAACTCGAAGAATTTTTCCCGTTCGTATAGAAGCATCGGGTCGTACATCTCATAGCCCAGCATGGGATCGGTCCGCAGCTCGCGCGGCGACTTGAAATCGGATTTGGCGCGGTGCTGGATGTCCAGGTGGAAATCGGGTGACAATTTGACGATCTCACGCCTTGCTCCCGGCTGTGTCGCGTGAACCAGGACTAGATCGATGTCGGTTGTGCCGCCCAGCATCGGGTCGGCATCCGAGAGCAGCGAACCCGTCAGGTACGCCGCCACGATGTCCGGTCATTAAAAGCCCGCTCGAGAGCGTTCTCTTTTGCAAGGCGGATCAGGGATTCACGCGAGACGCGCATGGATTAGTCGTGTCCCTTATATGGATATCGTCCCGGACGATGTGCATCGTTGAGCGGCAGGCTGGGCTGGAAGGGACTTAGGTTCAATTTCTCGCGGATGCGGTTCTCGATCAATTTCAGATGTTCCGGATTCTGGATGATGTTCAACGGGTTGGTATCGATGACCAGGACGGGCGTGCCGTCGTTGGGTTTGGAGAAGAAATCCTCGTAGGCATGGTTGAGCTGGTCGATGTAATCGCGTTCCATGTTGCGTTCATAGGAGCGGTCACGCAGGGCGATGCGCTCCATCAGCACGTCGGTGTCGGCCCGCAGGTACACCATCAGGTCGGGTTTCGGGATTTTCTCTCCCAGCGCCTCGTGCACCTTGTAATACATCTCGAGTTCGTCGCCTTTCAGGTTGATGCGGGCGAAGAGCGCGTCCTTGGCGAAGGTGTAATCGGAGATCAGGGATTTGCCGGCCGCCAGCAGGTCCGGGACGGTGCGGCGCTGTTGGTGATAGCGGCTGAGCAGAAAGAAGATCTGGGTCTGAAAAGCATAGCGTTCGCGGTCACCGTAGAAGTCCGAGAGAAAGGGATTCTCCTCGAAGATCTCCAGCAAAATTTCTGATTCAAACACGGGCCGCAAAAGGCGGGCCAGGGTGGTCTTGCCGACGCCGATCACCCCTTCGATGGCAACATACATGCGTTGGCTCCCGAATAAGAATGCGCTAAGGATACCATAAAAAAATCGTAACCACTCACAGCCTATATTCATTTTTTGGTATTTCTTGCTCCTTCGGGGTCTTCGCGATGCACTTCCGGAGGTGCAGCTCCCCGATAAAATCTCCGTTGATCTGCGTCTGAATTTCCGCTTTCCCCCTACGTTATAATTTCCTCATGCCTCGTATTTGCATTGTCCCGCCGTCGATGGCATCGGCGGCATGGCATCCTTCGACATAAATTCGAAGCCGGGCTAAAAGCACGCGGCGTGCGGCGTGACACACAACCCGCATGATCCGTCCGATGCCATTCTGGTGATCGCGGGCACCCGCAACCTGCTTCCGTTGTGGCGGGCGCGTCGGCGCGGCCTGCGGATCGTCCAGCGCCTCGATGGCCTCAACTGGATCCATCGCAAACGCAATACCGGCCTTCGTCATTTCATGCGCGCCGAATATGGCAATTTTATTCTGTCGTTGATCCGTTCCCGGATCGCCACGCATATTTTGTATCAAAGCGAATTCTCGCATCGCTGGTGGGATGACTGGTATGGAAAGGTCCCTGCGCCTTGTTCGGTGGTCCACAACGGCGTGGATCTGTCCGAATATCGGCCCGACGGACCGGGTGCGCTTCCCGCCGACCGCTGCCGCCTGCTGGTGGTGGAGGGCAGTCTCGGCGGCGGATATGATATGGGGCTCGAGAATGCCATCCAGCTGGCGGAAGCACTTGCCGAGAAACATGCCTTCCCGATGGAGTTGATGGTCGTCGGCAAGATCACATCCGAACACAAAGCGGCTGTCCAGGCCCGCTCGCATGTTCCCATCCTGTGGGCTGGCGTGCTGCCTCGTGAGCAGATACCCGCGAATGGACCGTTCGGCCCATTTGCTTTTCTCCGCCGATCTCAATCCGGCCTGCCCCAATTCTGTGATCGAAGCATTGGCCTGCGGCCTGCCTGTGGTTGCCTTCGATACCGGCGCGATGAACGAGCTTGTTCTCGGAGACTCGGGCAGGCTTGTTCCCTATGGCGGCGATCCCTGGAAGCTTGATCAGCCCGATATTCCAGCCTTAGCTGCCGCGGCCGCGCAGGTCTTGCATGACCGTCCGCGCTTCAGCGCCGCCGCGCGCGCTCAGGCTGAAAAGGCTCTCGGCCTCGATCAAATGATGGATGGATATCTTAAGGCTCTGCTGGAGGATTGAACATGGACCAGGAAATTTACGATTTTTTATTGCGGCATCTGAAATCCGTTCAGGAAAACGATATTCCTGCGTATCACGAAACGACATCCCAGGATCTCACGCTTTATGAATGGTGGGTTACGCCTCACCGCATGGATGGGCTTCCCTTTCACGAGTTCATGATGGAGTCGAATGCGAAAAGTGGCACGGTCTTTGGCTCGGATGTTAAACAGAAAGCGGAGACCCGCTTTGATCTCGCCAACCTGGCGATCCAGCGTTACGGCGATACCGCCATTGCCAGTTACACGTTATTGATTAGTACGGCCCTGCCCGAGGGCGTGCAGGTGGCTGCTCACAACGAGAGTCGCGTGATGGTTAAACAAGCGGGTCAGTGGAAAGTCGTGCATGTTCATAAATCACCCTCGTGGCCTGCCCCTCATACCCAGCCGCAATGACCATTCGCTTTCCCGGTCGCCTCGCGCTGCAGCAGCGCGTCCTTCCATCGTATCGCGCGCCTTTCTTTGACCTGCTTGCGCAGTCATGCGCTGGCGGCCTGAGTCTGTATGCCGGTTTGCCGCGGCCGAGTGAGAGCATTGCTTCGTCGGATAAATTACAGGTCGCGAATTACAAAGCAGGGGACAACCTTCATTTGCTCGGCGGCCCGTTCTATCTTTGTGTTCAACGAGGGTTGATCCCCTGGCTCGCAGGTTGGGATCCGGATGCCTTGATCGTCGAAGCTAACCCGCGCTATCTTGCCACGCCGTCTGCCGTGAAGTGGATGCATTCGCGCGGCCGCAAGGTCATCGGCTGGGGGTTGGGCGCGCCGACTCTTTCCGGCCTTCTGGCTGGCGTCCGCCAAATGCGGCGTATCCAATTCCTGCGTCAGTTCGATGCGCTGATTGCCTACAGTCAGCGCGGCGCGGACGAATATGCAGCGCTTGGTTTCCCTCACCAAAAGATATTTGTTGCGCCCAATGCAGTTTCCTCTCGGCCTGTAGTCTCGCCGCCCTCTCGCCCCGGGAAATTCAACATTCAACCTGTGATCCTCTTTATCGGTCGCCTCCAGGCCCGTAAGCGCCTTGATTTTCTCCTGCGCGCCTGTTCCGAAATGCCTGAGCCAAAGCCGCGCCTTGTTATTATTGGCGATGGACCGGAGCGGCCCTACTCTGAGTTCGCTTGCGAAGCAAGTCTATCCCTCCGCCGAGTTCATCGGCGCCAAACATGGACCCGAGCTTGATCCTTATTTTGCGCAAGCCGACCTCTTCGTCCTGCCCGGCACCGGCGGTCTGGCCGTGCAGCAGGCCATGTCGCACGGACTGCCTGTCCTCGTTGCCAAAGGCGACGGCACGCAGGACGACCTCGTCCATGACGCGAATGGCTGGCAGATCGCACCGGATGATTACCCAGCCCTGGTCGAAGCCCTGCGTTTGGCTCTATCGGATGTAAAGCGTTTGCGCGCGATGGGGAAGGAATCCAATCGTATCGTTAAAGATGAAATTAACTTGGAAAAAATGGTCGAGATATTTGTAAAGGCATTAAACAGTCTGGTCTAACTTAGGACTGCTTTTTCTCCCCCCAATGCGACGTTTAAAATATTTTTTCTTAACCATATTATTGTTGAGTATTTGGGGGAGATGTCCCGGATGGGACAGAGGGGGTTCGCTTGGCATTATCGCCTCGGAAGATTCAGATGTGAAACGTTTACGCGAGATGGGAAAAGAATCCTACCGTATCGTTAAAGAAGAGATCAATCTCGAAAAAATGGTCGAGGTTTTTGTAAGTGCGTTAAACAGCTTGGCTTAAAGGTGGAGAAAGAAGACGGGTGCGAGTGCGGAGAGCGCGGCCCCAACTTGCAGCGTCAATACCAGGAGCGCCTGCCTTGGTGTCTGCGGTAGCCACCTTATCGCGAAGAACGCCATGATCGGTATCTGCGCAGCCATGAGGATCTGCCAGATATGCGCTGCGGCTCCCTCATCGGCCTGGCGGGCCACACCGAAAAACGCGATGTGAATTAGCACCGTGGCAAGCGCGGCCAGGGACATCGCCATGGGAAGAAAGGCGCTTGGCTTTTTCATTAGAAGCTTCATTTTTAACTCCTTGCCGATTATAGAGACGGCATTTCGGATGGATGGCATCCAAACCGTTCGTGGATTGAGCCTGCCTCTATTTTCGGTGTTTATCCCCCGTTTATCAACTGTGGTAGACCACAGTTTCTCTATCAAGCTGTTACCCGGGACATTCCCCAGCTTCAAAACCAATTCTATTCTGGAACTCACCTGAAATTTGGTGTAGATGTTTTTCAGATGAAATTCAACCGTGCGGACGGATATGGCAAGCGACGAAGCGATTTGCTTGTTGCTTTTACCTTGCAGGACAAGTTCGACCACTTCCATTTCACGTTTGCTCAGCTGAACATCTGGAATCATCGAAATTACCTTTAAATACCTATTATATAGTTGCAGAAGAGAAAAAGGGTGATGTGTTTGTGAGAGCAATAAATAGCCCGGGCGAAAGACGGACTTCTGTTTTTATCTGCTTTGTTTTTTTACACTTGAACTAAGAAGAGACACTCTTCATGCAGGGCGTTTATGATTTCTTAGGAAATTTCAAATGTAAATAGTAATGGATATATTGATTCCTAAGCGCTTTAGTCCACTTCCTTTTACAAATTTTGAATCATACCAAGAAATATTTCCACGATATGCGGGTCATATTTCGTTCCCGCATTTTGCTTTAAATAAGTGATCACCTCTTCAACCGACCAGGCCTTGCGATAAACACGGTCCGACCTGAGAGCGTCCCACGAATCCACCACGGCAAAGACGCGGGCCAGCAGGGGGATCTGCTCTCCGATCAACCCTTCGGGGTATCCTTTTCCATCCCACTGCTCGTGATGACTGTATGCCACTTCAACCGAGGGCTGGAGGAAGGGGATGCCTGCCAGCATCTCCCGCGCATAGATCGGATGTTTCTGGATGATCTTCCGTTCTGCTTCAGTGAGAGCCTCGGGCTTCAGGAGAATTTCATCCGGGACCGCCAGTTTCCCAATATCGTGCATGAGGGCGCCGCGCCTGAGTTGAAGTATCTGTTCCTCGCCGATGCCTAGGGAGCGTGCAAGGCGGGTGCTTAACTCCACCAGCCGGCGACTATGGCCTTCCGTTTCACGGTCGCGGTATTCCATCACTTTAGCCCAGGCTTCGAGGGTCAGGTCATAATTCCTGCGCAGGTCGGTTTCGGAGGATCTGGCCCGCATCAGGTTCTTTTCGATGGTATCCACAATGACCCAGATAATGATGGCCGCCGCCAGCAGTAAAACGACCATCGGCACGAGGATCCCGAAATTGGTCGGGCCAATTTCAGGATGGATCAGTTTGTTGGTTTCCAGATAAACAATCAGCACACAGCGACACGATGCTGCCTGCGGCAAAATACGGCGCGGCTTTTTTCCCGAATAGCAGGGAGCCGATCATCAGGAAGATCGGATAAGCCAGGATTCCTGGATCGTGAACGCCATCTCCGTCATATAGGTTGACAGTAATGACAACTAAAACAACCAGGCTTAAGAGAACAGCCGAGAGATAAAAGTGTCCCCTTCTGTTGAGAATGAGCACCGGGATACAAAGCAGCGCCATGCTCCAGAGAGCAATGACCGAAACCCAAGTGTGGAACCGAAGATCGAACCATCCCAGAATGACGGCTGTGATCAGAGCAGTCCAGATAATTACCGAAAGAGTACGGTAGCGTTGAGTGCGCTCGTAACTGAGAAGGTCATCTGACTCTGACATGTGATTTTCCTTCAGGTAATCATAAAAAGTTGGCCAAAAAACAGGATGAATTCCGAGTATAGGCTATTTCTATCTCGCTATCAATAGTATGGGTTGACGGAGGAAGAGATCTGGATTGTGGAAGTCATTAATGAATTGCCCCCAATCGCCAGGTATCTATTCAATCGAATCAGATAGTGCTTTGTTCCTCTTATTTGCCGGTTGCTTCGGCGATTATATCGGTTATTGGGGGAATTTAGTCTGGATTCTGATGCGCTAATCTTCTCCCCCAAATCCAACCTTCAAAATATTTTCTCAATCAGATAATTGTAGAGGATTTGGGGGATCGCGAAGCAGTCCCAGATGGGACAGAGGGGGTTCCTTGGCATCACCACCTTGAAAGAATCCGCGCCCTGCTCGAAGCCCTGCGTTTGGCTCTATCGGATGTGAAGCGCTTACGAGAGATGGGAAAAGAATCCTACCGTATCGTTAAGGAAGAAATCAATCTTGAAAAAATGGTCGAAGTATTTGTAGAGGCGTTAAACGGTTTAATTAAAAAGAACCGCTTCAAGCGCTTCTTTTTATGAAATGCAATTCCTCGAGCCACTGGTTCAATCCACTGAACAAAGAAGAGTCTTCTTTTCGTCTTGAAGTTTGCCACAACAGCCACAGCACGATAAGCGGCGCCGCCAGCCGTCCAAACGACCAGGGGAAGAAATCGAAGGTTGGCAGCAGGAACTCGAGCAGGTAGGCAAAGCCGAACCACAGCCATTCGTATGGCGAGTCAAGCCGCTTGAGCAGCACCAGGAATGACAGCGCCACGAAGATGCCGTGATGCTCCCACACCACCGGTGAAGCCAGCGTCATCAGGATGAATAGCGGCGGGATGGAATTGAGCACCATCGTTCCACGCCCACTAGCACTCGCACTTGTTTTTGGAGTGTCTTCTTTGAAGAAAGCCTTCACCCGCACACATTGCACCATCACCCAGATCGTCGCCGCGGCTAATAAGGCCTTGGCCGCATAGATCAATATCCGCGTCCAGAAAAGATTGATGCGCAGGAACGGATCGGCAAACCGCAGGAACGAATCGAAGGATGTGTCATGGAAGATCGTGTTTTCAGAGAGCGCCAGCCCCTGCATATGGGTAAGGACGTCGAAGAAGGGCGATATCCCGTTGGTTACTACCGTGATGCCTGCCACCAGGAACATGCTTAATATGAACCACCCCAGCCAGCGCCAGTCTTTTTCGAAGAGGAACGCCAGCACCAGCACTGCCGGTGAAGCCTTCAGGTGTATGGCGATTGCCAGCATCAATGCCGAAAGGAAGGCCCGCTTCGGATAGAACAGCAGGCTGAGCAGTATGAAGTTCAGCGCATGGATGTTGATCTGTACGTAAACCAGCGTCCGCAGCAGTGGTACGTTCACCAGCATGAAAAGTGTCGTGACCAGCGCAGCCAGGCGCGGCGAAAAACCATATCGTTCCAGTATGCGCAGTAGTAAAACATAAAAGGCCATTAACGAGAAAAAATTCAACAGCCACAGGACGATGAAAAAAGTGTTTTCTCCGAACGGCACCAGGTATTGCGTCAGTGTGGCCCATAACGGCGGGTAAAAATAACCGCCTGCCACCGGTTGGTTCTTGTACATGCTGGTGGCTGCGTCCAGGTAATAGGTGTAATCGCCGTAACGGAACCGTTCGCTCAGGATATTAAGATAGACCCAGCACACCAGGAAGAATCCGGCGACGCTTAACAGGTTGGATTGATTAATGCGTTCTGCTTGCAGGAGATAGAGCAGCACCCCCACGGAAAGCCAAAGCAGCGCTACGGATGACAGCGTGACGGGCAGGTTGATGAGCGGCGGCTGCTGGATGAAAACTCCGAACCCGTCTTTGCCAAGCCGCAGGTAGATCACCAGCAAACTGGCCGCGATCAACAATGTGATCGCGGCCCAGGTTATTAAAGCATTGCGTGACGCATGCTTCATTGTTTAGCTTGATATATTGTGCCATGACATAGCCGCGCTGGTTGTTGGTCGCCTTGACGGCCACCCACTGACCGGCCACGCCGATCTTTGGGATTGCTGTGCTGGCCGGCTCGATCACCGTGAGTTTGGCGCCCGCTTTTTCAATGTTCACCGCTGCTGCCGCCCGGCGATGGCTGCTGCCGGACGGTCAGTCCGCTCGAGCCGACGTTGACCACCACCACTTGGATCCGCTGCGGTTCGCCGCTGGGCGGAGGTGCCTCCGGGGTTGGGTCCGGAGTCGTGGTGGGTGTTGACGGAGTCGTGGGGGCAGGTTGTGGTGTGGTGTGGCGTTGATGGCGTGGTCGCCGCGCTTTGTTGCACTAGCGCTGCTGATACGTATCCCTGGTGTCCCTGTGGGTCCTGCACGTAGATCCACTGATTGTTCTGGCCGATCTTTGCCAGCGCGCCTGCTTTGGCTTCGATAACGTTCAATGGGACGCCTGGCATTTCGGCATAATTTGCAGTGGAATCCTGCGAGGCCTGTATATGGAGTTTGATTCCGGCGGTTGCAGTAGGTATCACCTGGATAACCAGGTCGGTCACAACCGGGCCTGAGGGTGTAGGTGTAGGTGGAGTAGACGGAGGCGTGGGGGCGGGTTGTGGTGTCGGCGTTGGCGTTGATGGCGTAGTCGCTGCACTTTGTTGCACCAGCCAGGCCGCGACATATCCCTGGTGTCCCTGCGGGTCCTGCACGTAGATCCACTGGTTGTTTTGGCCGATCTTTGTCAGCGCGCCCGCTTTGGCTTCGATGACGTTCAACGGGACGCTGGGCAGTTCGGCATAATTTGCAATGGAATCCTGCGAAGCCTGCGTATGGAGTTTGATTCCGGCTGTCGCAGTCGGTACCACTTGGATCACCAGGTCGGTCACGACCGGGGTCGGTAGTGGGGTAGTCGGTGTGGACCCTCCCGTTGAGCTTGGCGGTAAGGGCGTCGAACCGCTTGCGCTGTATTGATACCAGGCTATCGCTTTGATGGTGCGTGCCAGCGTTTGTCCGTGGCTGAAGCGCGACATTACTGTCACCGCCTGGGTATCCGTCGGGTACGGCCACGGGTCGAGCATCAAATAATCATTGCCTTGTTTGGCGTAAAGCACCACCCAGTGCGTTTGCAAACCGGCCGCCGGGGAAAAATCTACTTCGACGATAACGGGTTGTCCGGCCGCCATGGAAGCGTCTATTTGCGATAACGGGGCGTCTGTGTTTGTCTTGCATATTGTCAGACCGGTGCTTTTGATCTGAGGATAGAACTTGCTGATCGCTCCCCATACAATCGCTTCATCGACATAACCGCCGTTTGAAGTGAGTTTCTTGTTCAGCGTGCCTGGGGTTTCGGTGAAGCCCCAGCCGCTCGAATACATCGCCACGCACGTAAGCGCGCAGCCGATATAACCGATTGTATCCGGGCCGCCTCCGATTGTGTTGTTCTTCCACTGCGGGTCTTGCTGCGAATAATGCACCAGGTTGAATGCCATGATCGTCTCCGGGTTGGTGATTCAATAAGGATGGTTTGATTATACAGTTAAAATAATTTCATGATATGTAAGCCTTTCAGCCGCCCTCACAACGATTCCTTATCCCCGAATCCCAAATATCGACTTATCCAATCTCGCCTCTCGATCGCCCCATTACCCAATTACCTGATCCCTTCTCCCAATTCTCGAATACCTGATGCTGAATATCGCCTCCCTATCTTTCTCTACCGTATTGTTATGGGTTATTCAAAACGATTTCTGCCGCAGATTTTTGTAATATCTGTGCAGTTTCTGATGGTAGCTGGGCCGTGAACGTCAAACCTTCCGGGCTTTGATGGAAAATAACGGAATAGAAAACACAGGCCGCCAGGTACGTTCCCTGCTCGGTGGGGTGACTGCCGTCATCCTGCCACAGGTTCAACTGCGGGTCTTGTCTTCTTACTGTCATCCAGGTAAATCCTACTGGTGCAACTGTGACGTTAAGTTCTTGAGCGATCCCCAGATATCCGTTATCGATCTGGTACTGCATACTTTCGTAATTTTGCAGCCCATTTTCCGGCAACCCATCCCGGTGAGCCCAGGTCTCAAAGAAGACAGGTGTGGCATCGATGTTTCTGATATCGCGGATCAGTACCCGCGCCGCAGGGTACATTTGCTGGATTCGGGATTGCTGGATGGAAGGGATCTCGCTTTGTTCCTGCAATACCACGTAATTCCATTCCGACGATTTTATTTGCTCGAGCGTATCTGAAGAGTCGACGTGGTTGGCCAGCGTCCAGCCCCCCTGTGCCGCCATTCCGGTCTCGAACTCGGTGTCCTCCGGCACCCGCCAATTCCGCAAACATGGTCGGCAGGTCGTTTTCGTACGTGAAGCTGTTCCCGATAAACAGTACGCGCGTACACGGGCCGCTGCCCAGGAGCGAACTGCAGCTTATTGCCGGGGAGCAGCCGCAGGCTGCTATCAATAAACAACATACGATCAACAGACGTTTCATTCCACCTGCTCTCATGTTTTTTACGCCGAAATTATCAGGGTCTACGATACGGAGATCAAGCCAAAAAATTTTAACATATTGCTTACGTTCATTTATTATTTTTTTAACGATCACTGATTATAGTATGGGTGTGGTTTCAAATACTCTTTTATATAAAAAGGAGGTTCACTATGTCCAATTTAACTCGTTGGGAGCCTGTTCGCGAAATGATGACTCTGCGTGAGGCAATGGACCGGCTGTTTGACGACGCCTTTACTCGTCCGCTCAGCCTGAGTGGAGGCTCCGTTGTGCCTGCCATTGATCTTTACCAGAACGATGATGATGTGGTCGTGAAGGCTGCCCTGCCCGGCCTGAAGGCGGAGGACGTGCAGATTTCCGTGGCCGCCGATGTGCTCACCCTGCGTGGCGAATTCAAAAAGGAAACCGAGCAGAAGGAGACTACCTATCACATCCGTGAACAGCGTTTCGGCTCCTTCGAACGCACGGTCATGCTCCCTACCGATGTTCAGGCCGATAAGGCGAAAGCTGATTTCGAGAACGGAGTCCTGACAGTCACCCTGCCGAAGGCTGAAACGGTCAAACCCAGGACCATTACCATAAAAGCTAAATAAAGGTCCATCAGCCGGTCTGCTGGCTTAGAAGCATGGCGGTCATCGCAAAATGATCGCCGTGCTTCTTTTTATGGAAGATGATTGCTTGTTTCGCTTATGTGATTGACCTTTATGGTCAGGTTGTATAATGACAATCGACTGCGGGTGGTATTTGATCCTTTGAGTTTTGGTACGCAGCGTCCCGCAGGTTTATCCGCAGCTATCTTGGAAAGAAGAAACCTGCGGGACGTTTTGCGTAAAGTAAGTCAAAACTATTTTAGATAGGCCGCACAATCATTAAGGAGTTGTTTTGAAATTAAATCAACCGACGATGAAAGTTATAATAGAATAAATCTAGCGCGAGGGAATGTCGAACCCCGCCCTACCACTAAACGCCGAGATGTTGTAAGCAAGTTGCCTATTATGAACTCCAGGGTCGAACATACCGAACTGAATGAGCGGAAATGGGACACGCGCGCCGCTGCCTATGACCAAAAACGCTTTGATTACTTTCGTTGGATGCAGCGCAGGGTGCTTGGGCTGATAGACTTAAATCCCGGCCTGCGTTTCCTCGATATTGGCTGCGGCACCGGCTGGGCAGTGCGTTATGTCGCCGGCCGTTTGCAGGACATTGGCGGGTTCTACGGTGTCGACATTTCCGGGGCCATGGTTGAAACGGCCCAGGCCCAATCGCAGAACTTCGAGAATGTGCATTTTTATAAGAGTAGCGCCGAACAGCTCCCGCTGAACAGTGGTTCCGTGGACTGCGCCATTTGCACAAACTCGTTCCACCATTATTTGGACCCGTTAGAAGTATTGGTCGGGGTTTGCCGTGTTCTCGCTGAGACAGGCCGCCTCTATATTCTGGATGTGACCTCGGACGACTTTGTCATCCGTTGGATGGACGGCCTGGTAAGACGGCGGGAGCCGGAACACGTCAGGTTCTATGGCAGTCGGGAATACCAGGCGATGTTTGCGGCTGCACAGCTAAAATACCTTGGCAGCCGGATGATCGCGTATCCCATCAAAGTCCATATGGCTGCCAAATTCTTTCAGCAGGAGCGTGTTTAAGGCTGAAAAAACTTATTCCAGCCAGTTAAGTTATCCCATCCTCCTCTTAATAACGTCTTTAACCCCTCATTTAAATCTACATAATTTCTACAAAACAACTTAATAATTGAATTACTTTCTTTCGATATTATCATTCTGGCCTATTGGGCCGCGTGTTTAATGAGCTTATTTTACAGAGTACTGCATAATTATCTAAACTAATTTTTTGTTTTTTACCCTATAAATGATGAAAAAAAGTTTAGAGATTTATGCAAGAAGCAGTAGCTTTGGAGGCTAAATAGATTTCATGAAGATGATCTGGTTCCTTTCAGCGAGCGTCGGCTTATTATCCATGTTTATATCTCATTCATTCTTGCCGGCGGTCCCCCAAAATTACCTGCCTCAATATTACTCGCCTCTGAAAAATGCTCAATATGTTTCCACCGGTGCCACGGTTGTGGTCCGTTATGGTCCTGTGTTGAGTGCCCAGGACCTTGCCGGTGTGAAGTTCACCGTTCAGGGCTCCAAAAGCGGCTTCCATGCCGGCCAGGTGGTCCTGGCAGATGATCACGAAACCGTTATTTTTAAACCGGCGGTTCTATTTACGCCCGGTGAGCAGGTCAGGGTCAATATTACCGGCTTGAGTTTGGATGGGCAGACCAGTTATAGCCCGCTTTCCTATATGTTCACGGTTGCCATTAATCAACAACCGGGTGATCCCGGGAGCTCGGCGGGCCAGAAACTTCCCGGCGACCCGCGCAGCGCTTTTTCTGACTTTTTAACCCTGCCGCAGAATATTCCTCACTATACGGTATTGCAAACGTCGCCGGATAATGGCGAAGGAGATATCTTTGTGGCGCCCTTCTATTGGACCAAGGGGACGGTCGGGTCCTATTTGTTGATCCTGAATGATCAGGGCCAGATCGTTTATTACCGGTCGATGGCGGACGAGGAGGCCGGTTTTGATTTCAAGGAACAGCCGAATGGCTTGTTGTCTTATTTTGATCAAAAGGATTCGACTTTTTTTCTTATGAACTCCCATTATCAGGTGATCAATAGTTACCGGGCCGGGGATGGATATGTTGCCGACGAACACGATTTTCAGATTCTGCCTGATGGCAATGTACTGCTGATGGCGTATGATGCGGAGACGGTGGATATGAGCAAGCTCATTCTGGATACTCCGGGCGTGGGCAATATCCTTCCGGATTTGAAGGTAAATGCAACCGTTACCGGTGTGGTGATTCAGGAAATTGACCCGTCGAAGAATGTGATCTTCGAATGGCGCAGTTGGGACCATTTTTCGTTTTCTGATTCAACGTCCAATCTGGCGGACCAAAACATCGATCTGGTGCATGCGAACTCACTGGCCCTGGCGAACGACGGTAATCTGTTGCTCTCGAGTCGGGATCAGGACGAAATCACGAAGATCGACCTGCAAACCGGCAATATTATCTGGCGGCTGGGCGGCAAGGAGAACATGTTTCAGTTCATCAATGGCCAGCCCTTTGCCTACCAGCATGATGTCAGGCAGCTTCCCAATGGGGACATCACCGTATTCGATAATCATGGTACGCAGCAAGCCCCCGCGCCTTCGAACACCTTGGAATATAAAATCGATGAAGCGAAGAAGACCGTTACACAGGTCTGGAGTTTTACGCACATTCCGCCCGTCTTTGCGCAGTTCATGGGCAATATGCAAAGACTGCCGGATGGGAATACTTTTATAGACTGGGGCGCGCCCTCCCAGGCGAAGGGATATGACTATGTCTCGATGACGGAAGTGGCACCGGATGGCAGTATTCTCTTTGATTTTTCATTGGACCAGCCATACGCCAGCTATCGGGCCTATCGCTCTCCCTGGCAGGGATTCCCCGATGACCGGCCTGCGCTGGCATTCAAGTTTGACGAGGGCGGGATCACCCTGGGGTATTCCTGGAACGGCGCGACAGAAGTAACGGCTTATCGGATTTATGGCGGAAAATCTCCTCAGTCGCTTACCCTGATCGAGGAGAAAGCAAAAACCGATTTTGAAACGCAGTCGTATCTTGCGGAGCTGTCGAAAGGCGAATGTTATTTCCAGGTCGCCGCGATGGATAAGGACGGTCATGAGCTGGCTCGTTCCAAGATAATCTCCACAGACCCAAGCTGCCCCATCACATCGTAGCGTGCTGTTTTTCCTAAAAACAAGGAGAGATGATTATCATGTTCCATTCTATAGGTGAACCGGTTTTAGAGCGGATGCGGTACCTGGAGCGTATTGACGCCAGGGATCGGGAAGATGGTACTCCACGCCTTCAACGTCTGCGGCAGATAACCCCTGATACAGGCAAATTTCTTGCTCTGCTGGCAGCCGGTGCTGCTGAAGGTGAGATTCTTGAGATCGGTACGAGTGCCGGCTATTCAACGCTCTGGTTGGCGATGGCTTGCAAAATGTCCAACCGATCCATTACTACGTTTGAAGTATTGCCGGAAAAGGCAAAATTAGCGCGTGAGACCTTCCGAGTAACCCAGGTGGAGGGCATCGTACGATTGATGGAAGGCGACGCTCGCGAACATCTTTCGCAGTACCAGAATATTGCCTTCTGCTTCCTGGATGCCGAGAAGGAGGTGTATGGTGAGTGTTACGAAGCTGTGATCCCCAGGCTGGTTAAAGGTGGCTTGTTGGTCGCTGACAATGCCATTGATTTCCGCGAAACCTTGCAGCCGATGTTGGACCGGGCGCTAACGGACGAGCGGGTGGACACGCTGATCGTACCGATTGGAAAAGGTGAACTGGTTTGTCGTAAAGTTTGAAGGTGTTGCTGAACTAGTTCTGCCTACCTATAAAACAAACAGGCCGCGTTTATTACGCGGCCCGATTTCTCTCTACTCTCTACTCTCTAATATCTAATATCTTCTCCCTTACTCCAGCTTCCCCGTTATCATGGCCAGTTTCAACTCGCCGATGGCCTTCGTGATCTGGATATCACGCGGGCAGGCCACGGTGCAGTTGAAGACCGTGTGACAGCGCGCCACGCCCGATGTCTCGCTTAAGATCTTCATGCGCTCCGAGGCGGCCTCGTCGCGGCTGTCGAAGATAAAGCGGTGAGCGGTGACGATCGCCGCCGGTCCCAGGTATTCGTCGCTGCCCCAGAACGACGGGCAGGAGGTGGTGCAGGCCGCGCACAGGATGCATTTGGTGCGTTTCGTCGAAGCGCGCGCGCTGTTCGGGAGATTGCAGGCGCTCGCGTGCCGTCCTCCGGCAGTGGGCTTTCATTGATGAAATACGGCAGCACCTTTTTGTAGTTATCGAAGAACGGTTCCATGTCCACGATCAGGTCTTTGACGATCTTCAAGCCCAGGATGGGTTCCACCGTGATCTTCGCACCGATATCGCGCACCAGCGTCTTGCAGGCCAGGTGGTTCTGCCCGTTGATGCGCATGGCATCCGAACCGCACACGCCGTGCGCGCACGAGCGGCGGAACGAAAGCGTCCCGTCGTGATGGCCCTTGATATATTCGAGCAGGTCCAGGATGCGTTCGTTCTCGTCGGCCTCGACTGTATAAGTTTCGTAATGGCCGCGCTTGTCTTTTTCAGGGTTGTAGCGGAAAATTTTAACTGTGATTTCCATCTTCGCCTCTACTAATAAACGCGCTCTTTGGGTTGGTATTTTGTGATCGTCACCGGCTTGTAGTCGATCTCCAGCTTGCCGTTCTTCCTCCGTATCAGCGTGTGCTTCAGCCAGTTCGTGTCATCGCGCTTCGGGAAATCTTCGCGTGAATGTCCGCCGCGCGATTCTGTCCTGTTCAATGCGCACATCGGTCACGACCTCGGCCACGTCGAGCATGTTGCCAAGCTCCCAGGCGTTGAGCAGTTCCGTGTTGAATATTTTGCCGGTATCCGTCATACTGACGTGCTTGTATCTTTCCTGCAGCTCGTGGATTTTCTCCAGCGCCGACTTCATGTCCTTCTCGTTGCGGTAGATGCCGACCTGGTCGAACATGACCTTTTTCATTTCGTTGGAGATGTCGAAGGCGTTCTCCTTGCCGGATGCATGCTTGATCGTTTCGAACTGTGACCTTGCCTCAGCCTCTGCGTCCGCCGGGCAGCTTCTCGAAATCGGCTGCTTTGGCATATTCCGCCGCCTTGAGTCCGGCATGTTTGCCGAAGACCACCAGGTCGAGCAGTGAGTTGGTGCCCAGGCGGTTCGCTCCGTGCACCGATACGCAGGCGCATTCGCCCGCCGCATAAAGTCCTGGGAAGATGCGTGTCCTTGTCGTCCAGCACCACTTCACCGTATTTATTGGTCGGGATGCCGCCCATCGTGTAATGGGCCGTCGGCTGGATGGGCATCATCTGCGTGACCGGGTCAACGCCCAGGTACACGCGGCAGAAATCGATGATGTCGGGCAGTTTCTTGAGGATCTCTTCGCCGGTCACGGTGTAAGGCGTGCCGTCCGGGTTGGTGCGTCCATCCAGGGCCGCATATTTGATGACCGATTCGGGCCGCACGTCCAGGTAAACGTAGTTCTGTCCATTGATGCCGCGCCCTTCGCGTATTTCCGTATAGATGGCGCGGCTGACCACATCGCGTGAGGCCAGGTCCTTGACGTGCGGCGCATAGGTCGGCATGAAGCGCTCGCCTTTGTCGTTGATCAGCACGCCGCCTTCGCCGCGCACGCCTTCTGTGATGAGGATGCCGAGTTTGTAGATGCCGGTCGGATGCACCTGGAAGAATTCCATGTCTTCGAGCGGCAGGCCGCGGCGTAGCACGATGGCCGCGCCGTCGCCGGTGTAGGCGTAGGCGTTGGATGTCACCTGGAAGATGCGCCCGTGTCCGCCTGTGGCAATGATCACAGACTTGGCGTGGAAGGTGTGCAGTTCGCCGGTGGCCAGTTCCACCGCAACGACTCCCGCTGCTTTTCCATTTACGATCAGCAGGTCCAGCACCTGGTATTCATCGAAGAAATTGACCTTGTTCTTAAGGCACTGCTGGTACAGCGTCTGCAGGATCATGTGCCCCGTGCGGTCTGCCGCATGGCAGGCCCGGCGGACGGGTTTGCCCGTTTCCAGGTTGGTGTGCCCGCCGAACGGGCGCTGTGCGATGCGGCCCTCCGGTGTGCGGTCGAAGGGCAGGCCCATATGCTCCAGTTCGAGCACCGCCTCGATGGCTTCGTTGCACATGAATTCGATGGCATCCTGGTCGCCGAGATAATCGGAGCCTTTGACGGTATCGTAGGTATGCCATTCGGGTTTGTCTTCTTCGATGGTTGCCCAGCGCCGCGCTGATACCGCCCTGCGCCGCGCCGGTGTGCGAACGTGTGGGATACAGTTTGCTGATGACCGCCGTCTTGGCGCCGCGTGAGGCGTACAGGCCGGCCATCAGTCCCGCCCCGCCCGCGCCCACCACCACTACTTCAAATTCGTGAACATTTGTCATGAAGGAATGCTCCTGAATCTAATTCTTGTACTGCGGATATTTCTGTTGTATTTCGGCCAGGATCTGTTTTGCTTCGGCTTCATTGACGCCACCACCAAATTTGAAAGTTTCTGCACCATAATCAAAAGCGAGGGTGCCAATATCGACATGATGCGAAGGAAAATAGTAAGTGTCGTAAATCATTAATATGGGATGGTCAAAATTCATGTTTGATGGCGAGACTCGTAAATCCTTGATCTGGGTTCCCGAAAATACCTTTGAAGGACCAAGCCCCAGGGCAACCCGGTGAATAGTTATACTCTGGGTTGTAACTTCAACGATTTCCCTGCCGGAGATCAGCCATACAAAATTGTAGACCCCGGACCCTGCAGCCACTGTCAAAATAATAATCAAAAAAATGGAAACCGGGATGGGTGGTACATTTAGTCCGATTCTATTAAATATTAAAGCCTCAATAAGGAATAATCCTCCAATTACCCAAAGGGTAAGGAAAAAACCAAAGAAGATTATCAGTAACCGAAATTTCAGATTTGGGATCGAGATGATAAGTTTACTACCTTGATCAATGCTTGTGTGTTTGGGACTTGGCGGTTTAACTGGCATCTATTGCCTTATGATGACCAGATCACGTAACCGCCGATGAGGATCATCGTCACCATGAACACGATGCTGATGATACGTACGATCTGTCGCGCCCGCGGGGCTGCCAGGTAATCGTCTGCGATCACCACCAGTCCATGTACGCCGTGAGCCACCGCTACCAGCAACAGCCCGCTGCCTACCACCTTCCAGAAGGGCGCGGCCCACTGGTCGAAATTTATCACTTTTGTGTCCTGCACATGGGCTACATTGGGCATGAATGCCCAGCGCATGATGTCTGCAAAGTTCATCTGGGTGCGGGCGCCCATGATCAGCGCCCCGATCAGCCCAAACAGGATGAATGCATACATTGCCAGGGCCGAAAGCCGCGTAAAGATCCACATGAGCATTTCAAAATTCAGGCCGCGCTTGGCCAGGGATAGATTTCTTGATTTCACAGCCATTCTATACTCCCATCGCTGTGCGCAGGATCACCAGGACGGATATCAGGTAGAGGGGCAGGAAGATCACCCATTCCACCCAGATGGCTTCGCGCTCGTATTTGATCGCTTTCGGCCACAGGTCCTGGATGGTGATTCGCATGCCGTTGATGGCATGGAACATCACGCAAAAGAAAATAAAGATTTGGAACAGCCAGTTCTCGTAAATGGAGTTGACGAATACTCCACTTTTTCCCCCGACGAACGAAGCCAGGATATGGATCGTGATGAAGATGGCCATACCCAGCCCGCTGATGCGATGTAGGAAGTATGTCAGCATCGGGCCCTGTCCCTTGTAACGCAGGGCTGTGGCTAGACTAACGTTCCTTTTCAGGCCCATCTATGCCTCCTTGAATATGCATTGGTTGAGGCCATATTTTACCTCTTGTTGAATTGAATTCTTGTTGTGGTATTAATGAACAAAACGGGGTGACTTTATTTTTTTCGGATTGGACCGAAATGTGACATTCATCCTTGATTTTTAGACTACTCTTCCTAGAAAAAGGGCGAGATAGACCTTTATAATCCGATTACGGTTATCTTTTTTTTTACCGTATAATTCTAATCGAATTGTTATGCCATTGTGAGGGGAGGCAAGCCCAGCTTGGAAATATTTTCGGTTTTCCATCTTGGGTTTTTTGTAAATTGCAGAGGCGCGCTGTTCGCGGAGGTGTCTATGTCTGATAAAGGATTTAGTCGTCGCGACTTTATCAAGATTACGACCGGTGCCATTGGGGGTGTGATTGGTCTGGCAGTTGGACTGCCGGCCCTTGCTTATTTGCTCGATCCAGCCTTCAAAACTGCTTCAAAAGAAACATGGGTCCCGGTGGCTAAGCTCACCGATATACCGGTTGGCAAGCCTTATCAATTCTCGTTCACACAGGTTCAGGTAAATGGCTGGGAACGTACCTCCACCAGTCATGGTGGCTTCGTGGTCCGCAAGTCGGATAATCCCACCGACATGCTTATTTTGAACAGTCGTTGTACCCATCTCGGTTGTACCGTGAATTGGAGACCGGATGCGCAGGCTTTTGTTTGTCCTTGCCACGACGGAAAGTTTGGCGCGGACGGGAAGGTTTTAGGTGGCCCCCCACCTCGGCCCCTCGACACCTTCACCGACTTCCGCGTAACGCAGGACGGCATGCTCGAGATCTTTTATAAGGGAGTCTAGCCATGTGGAAAAATGTTTATGCTTGGCTCGATGAACGGCTTGGCTTGAATGACTTATATAAGAACTTGCTTGATCGCCCAGAGCCTAAGGGTAGCTGGTGGAACACGCTCGGCTCGGCTGCTTTGTTCTTATTTATCCTTCAGGGTGTGACGGGGATTTTTCTGACGGTTTATTACACGCCTTCTCCCGACCACGCCTACGACAGTATTAACTACATTATGAACGGTGTGGCCTTCGGCTGGCTGATCCGCGGTATTCACCACTGGGGCGCCACCCTGATGATCATCGTGGTCTTCATCCATATGCTGCGGGTCTTCGTGACGGCTTCATTTAAATATCCGCGCGAGCTCACCTGGTTGATCGGGGTGGGTTTGTTCATTTTAACGCTCGGAATGGGCTTCACAGGCTATTTGCTCCCATGGGATCAAACGTCTTATTGGGCTACCACGGTCGGTACGCAGATCGCGGGGAGCGTTCCGTTCGTTGGTGATTTCATCCTGAAGGCTTTGCGCGGCGGCCCTGACTTGAGCGCCCTCACGTTGCAGCGCTTTTTCTCCGCTCATATCTGGATGCTTCCCGCCGCGCTGGCAGGTTTGATCGGTGTTCATCTTTACCTCATCATCAAACACGGTGAGTTGTCTTGGCCTAGGAAGGAAGATTAGGTGCCCGCCATGAATGACGAAACCAAAAAGAAGATCAATAACCGATATAAACGCGAACTCAATAAAGGCGAACGTTTCTGGCCCGATAGCATCTTCAAGGATGCGATTGTATCGTTTGGTGTTTTTGTTCTTTTGATCTTGTTGGCAACTTTTATTGGTGTTGCCGCGCAGCCGAAAGCAGACCCAAGTGATACATCGGTAATTCCTCGCCCCGAATGGTATTTCTTGTTCCTCTTCAAGTTCCTCGCGATATACGGGCAGATTCCCTGGCTTGGCAAGGTCGAGTGGCTGGCTACGGTGGTTGTTCCCGGGTTGGCCATCCTCGTTTTGTTCTTGATCCCTTTCATTGACCGTAGCCCATACCGCTATTATGGCAAACGTGTCCTTCCGATCTCGATCATGGCTATCATGGTCGTGGATATCGTTATGCTTTCCCTCCTGGCGGATGTTCCTACGTTGACCGAAAAGGGCTCTCTCCTACCCGGTGTCCTTCAGGCGATAGCTGCTTTGGTCATCCCCGGTGTGGCGATGGTTTTGCTGTTCTTGATGACCTTTGTGTTCAAGAAGACTCCCGCTAAAACCATGGTCTGGACGACAGCCATTTCGATTATCCTGACGATTGGCCTGAGTGGGACGATCCTTACCCTGTTTCCTGTGGTTACAACTCAGGGGGCTGCGGTTGCAACAACACTGGTGGATCAGATCGCCGTGGGTCAGGATCTGTTTTCCGGGAATTGTACTTCGTGTCATGGAGAGGATGGTAAAGTCACAAAGATCGAGGGTGTTGCCGGGCTGGAAGGCAAGGAGATCCCGGCCATCAACAGCACCGATGTATTGTATACGTTTGATGACGCATCCCTTGCGGAGACGATTGCTCATGGTCGGCCCGAAGCAGGGATGACTCCCTTTGGCAACGCCTATGGTGGTTCACTTTCAACCAGCGATATCGATAATATTGTCACTTTTATTCGCTACAGTTGGGACGACCGTTTCCAGCTCCCGCCGGGAGCGAATAAGCCGCTGTTCCCTCCGCTTGGCGGAGAAGGAAATCCCCTCCTATGACGTGCACATCGCGCCGATTGTCAAGCGCTATTGCGTGACCTGCCACCAACCCGGCCAGCAGAATAACCATTACGCCATGGATACCTACGACCATATGTTGAAGACGGGTGATCAGGGACCGAATGTCGTTGCCGGTGATCCGAATAGCATCCTGTTGAAAGTCATCCAGGGCACGCCTATTCCCGATCCCAAGAATCCAACCCAAACGTTGATCCGGGCGATGCCCCCGAACCAAAAACTCTCTGCCAATATTATCGATGTTTTCAACCGTTGGGTGTTGGCTGGTATGCCAAAGACCGCCGACGATGCCTCCAAGGCTACCTTGGAGACAGCTTCGAATGCGGCGACTCCCACAGCCGAGCCGGAAGGTCCTGCTCACCCCTCGAATCCGGGCGGACCCGGCGATGCGATCAATCTAAAGGGTGACGCAGCGGCCGGTTCACAGGTTTTCACCGCCCAATGTGAGAAATGTCATGGCCCGAATGGCGCACAGGGCGTGGATAATCCCGGTTCCGCCGATGGTTCTGTGCCTCCTCTGACTCCGATCGATTCGACCCTCGTTAGCACAGACTATAAGACGTTTGCATCCAACCTCGATCTATTTGTCCAGCATGGTTCCACACCGGAAGGCACCAGTCCCAAACTCTTAATGCCGGCGTACGGTGATCAAAATCTCCTGACCCAGCAGCAGCTTGCCGATGTGATTGCATATGTCATTAGTTTGAATCCGTCGGCCGGTGGTACTGCTACACCCCCGAGTTCAACGGTTCCTGGCGATGCGGTTAACCTCACAGGAGATGCAGCGGCCGGTGGGCAGGTCTTTAAGACCCAATGCGAGAAATGTCATGGCCCGAATGGCGCACAGGGAGTTGATAACCCCGGTTCGACTGACGGTAGCGTACCGCCTCTGGATCCGATTGATCCTGCCATCCAGAATTCAGACTATAAGACATTTTCCACAAATATCGACACTTTCTTGCAGCATGGTTCAACTCCGGATGGTCCCAGCCCTAAACTCTTAATGCCGGCCTTTGGTGACCAAAGCTTGCTGACTCAGCAGCAACTTGCTGACGTGATTGCTTATGTCATCAGCTTGAATCCATCGGCTGGTAGTACTGCAACCCCATCGAGTTCAACGGCTCCCGGCGATGCGGTTAACCTCACTGGAGACGCAGTGGCCGGTGGGCAGGTCTTTAAGACCGAATGCGAGAAATGTCATGGCCCGAATGGTGCGCAAGGTGTAGATAATCCCGGTTCGACTGATGGTAGCGTGCCGTCTTGAATCCGATCGATCCTGAGATCAAGAATGCGGACTATAAGATCTTTGCCACAAATCTTGATACCTTCGTGCAGCACGGTTCCACGCCGGACGGACGTCCCGCTCTTAATGCCGGCTTATGGCGATCAAAGCCTCCTGACTCAACAGCAGTTGGCGGATGTGATCGCCTATATCATCAAAATGAATCCATAATAGATACGTTTAAATAATAAAAGGCACTCTTGAAAATAGAGTGCTTTTTTTATGAAAAGGCGATTAGAGATTACTGTCCCAATAATTTTGGATGCTACAATCTACGTCGCTCACTTAAGGAGAGAAAAAATACAATGAAAAGAATTACCTTGCTTTTTGTAATTGTGGTCGCATCTTTGTTGGCAGCTGCCTGTAGCTCTTCTTCATCGGCTCCGCAGGCCTCCACTCAACCTGCCCCAACCTCGCTTCCGCTGCACAGCTCCATCCTCGTCAGGCGCGGGACTCAGGTCACGGTAACGTTGGCGGATAACACTATCGCATCTTCCCTGACCACATTCCAGGCCGGTGTGCCGTATACTTTCGTCATCAAGAATACCGGCAACCATGCCCACAACTTCAATATCAGCACACCCGTGTCTACAACCGGTAGTGAGGATGCCTCCCTGGCCAGTGCGCTTTTGGCGGTGACGCAGGATAAGCTCCCCGTGGGCGGTGGCACGACCGTGAGCTATACCTTCCCTGCCTCATCTGTTGGAGCGCAGTTGGAATTTTCCTGCCTTATTAAAAGACACTATGAAGATGGAATGAGGCTCTGCCATCACCGTCACGAAATAATCGCGGCTTTATCTTCAACATAAAGAATAAGCTGTCTCTACAAAATGGAAGACAGCTTATTTTGTTTTCATTCTCATCCACCCTTTTTTCTTTATAAAACCTGTGCGTATGGTGGATTGATGGAAAGTCGCTAATCTCTAATAACTGATTTCCAATCACTGCCCTCTACATATGCTTTATGATTGCGTCGCCAAACTCCGAGCACTTGACCTCTTTGGCATTGTCCATCAGGCGGGCGAAGTCATAGGTCACTGTGCGGGCGGCGATGGCGCCTTCCATGCCCTTGACGATCAGGTCGGCGGCTTCTGTCCATCCCATGTAGCGCAGCATCATCTCGCCGGACAGGATCACCGAGCCGGGATTCACTTTATCGAGGTCGGCGTACTTGGGCGCGGTGCCGTGCGTGGCTTCGAAGATGGCGTGACCCGTGACGTAGTTGATGTTGGCGCCTGGCGCGATCCCGATGCCGCCCACTTGCGCGGCCAGCGCATCCGACAAATAATCGCCGTTCAGGTTCAACGTGGCGATCACGTCGTAATCCTTCGGGCGGATCAGCACGAACTGCAAGCGTCACGTCGGCAATGCTGTCCTTGATGAGCAGTTTCGACTTCCACTTGCCCTCGCCGTGCGTCGGCCAGAGCTTGAGGGCTTCTTCGACTTCTTTCTTGATGTCGTTCTGCTGTTCAGGCGACATCATGTCGAAGCCCGGGTCGATCAGCCTGGCGTTGCCTTCCGTGGTCAACTTCGGGTCTTTTTCACGGTTGCCCAGGATCCAGGTCTCACGCTCGGTGACGATCTCGTCGCGGAATTCACGTTTGGCCACCGCGTAACCCCAATCCTTGAACGCGCCCTCCGTGAACTTCATGATGTTACCTTTGTGCACCAGGTTGATGGACTTGCGTTTGTTTGTCAGCGCCCACCGGATCGCCGCGCGTACCAGCCGCTCTGTCCCTTCGTCCGAAACAGGCTTGATGCCGATCCCGCTCGTTTCGGGAAAACGCATCTTGGCATATTCATTCGGGAAGGCTTCTTTGAATAATTTCTTGAACCTTTTATTATCTTCTGTGCCGTTCGCGAACTCGATGCCTGTGTATATGTCCTCGGTGTTCTCGCGGAAGATGACCATGTCCACATATTCAGGATGTTTAACCGGCGAAGGTACGCCGTTGTAATAACGCACCGGTCGCTGGCAGACATACAGGTCGAGCAGTTTGCGTAGTTGCACATTCAAGGAACGGATGCCGCCTCCGATCGGTGTCGTGAGCGGACCCTTGATCCCCACCAGGAATTCCTTGAATGCCTCGGTTGTTTCTTCAGGCAGCCAGGAGTTGAATTGTTTGAATGATTTCTCGCCTGCATAGACTTCCATCCAGTGGATTTTTCGTTTGCCTTGATAAGCCTTTTCAACTGCCGCATCGAACACGCGCACCGAGGCGCGCCAGATGTCGCGGCCTGTGCCGTCGCCTTCCACGAATGGGATGATGGGGTTATTGGGAACCTGTAACTTGCCGTCGTTGATCGTGATCTTTGCCCCGCCGGCCGGTACCTTAACATGAGTATATGCCATTACTTCTCCTTGGGAATATTCGGCGGATTATAACATCCGCGCTTTTCCGCCTCCTAGTGACAATTGTCCTTATTCGCAGTGCATTTGTCTGAATAATTTTTTCCCTTGACCAGAATCCTGTACCTGTATAAAATTATCTCCAATATGTATGCAGTCTTCCGCAATAAGGGCCATCTACGCCAGCACTTGTTCGGGAGATTATTTTTTTGAAATTAGAGAGTTGCTTTTAGCGGCTCTCTTTTTTGTCTGCTTCCACCCGACCTCGTACCTTCGGGCAAGGCGGCTATCGCGAAGCACAATCTTTTTGCAAGCCGCCGTCGCCCACTCGGCGAGTGCGAAGCCAATCGCCGAAGCCAACCTTAAACCCAAAAAACATGCTCAAACTTCCCGGCCTGATCGACCCTCACGTCCATCTGCGCGAACCCGGCGCCACCCATAAGGAAGATTGGGATACCGGCACCTCCGCCGCGCTGGCAGGCGGATTCACGCATGGTGCTGGCCATGCCCAACACCAAACCGCCGATCTTCGACGCCGAGACCCTCGACCTGGCTCTGCGATGCTGCCGGTCAAAAAGCGCGTTGCGACTACGCTCAATACCTCGGCGCAGGTCCCGATAATGCGCAGCTGGCTGCGGGTCTGGCGGACAAAGCCGCCGCGCTGAAGATGTATCTCGACTTGACCTTCGGCCAGTTGCGCCTCGATGACATGACTCTCTGGGGGCCGCATTTTGAAAAGTATCCAAAGAAATATCCCATCGTCGTGCATGCCGAAAGCCGGAGCATGGCCGCCGCGCTTTTATTTTCCGCCCTCTATGATCGGCCCGTGCATATCGCCCATATTTCGTTGAAAGAGGAAGTTTTGCTCATCAAGGCCGCCAAGGAAAAGGGAATTAAAGTGACCTGCGAAGTTTGTCCTCATCATCTCTTTTTATCGAAGGATGATATCCCTGCCATCTCTCACGGTCACCCCGGCCGTGGCGAAGTACGTCCGAGGCTCGCCACAAAGGAGGATGTCGAACGCCTTGTGGGAAAACCTGGATGTGATCGATTGTTTTGCCACCGACCACGCCCCGCATACACTGGAAGAAAAGGATTCAGATAATCCTCCGCCCGGTTTCCCCGGCCTTGAGACTGCCCTGCCTCTGCTCCTCACCGCCGTATCGGAATCCCGCCTCACGATGCCCGACCTCATGGCCCGCATGCATACCAATCCCAGAAGGATTTTCAACCTCCCCGAACAACCCGAGACCTGGGTCGAAGTGGACGAGAATGCCGGGTATGAGATCAAAGCCGCCGACCATTTCTCCCGCTGTGGCTGGACTCCTTTCGAAGGCTGGCAGGTGAAAGGCCGTGTCTCGAGCGTCGTTCTGCGTGGTGTAGATGCCTTCAAAGATGGCAAAGTTTTGGTGGAAAAAGGCTTCGGAAAGAATGTGAGGTCGCATTGAAAGTTACCTTATTCCCGAATCTCTACTCTCTAATATTTAATATCGAATCCCTGATTACCTGATACCGAATACCTAATATCGAATAACGAGTATCTAATCCCTAATCCCTGATCAAAGGAGAAACTATGCCCACCCAATCTTCATCCCCCCACCTGCCTTTCGGCGAGAACAAGAACGCCGACTGGTATGGCAAGGATATTCTTTCCGTCAAGCAGTTCAGTCGCGACGATCTGCAGTACGTCTTCGGCGTGGCGCACGAGATGCGCGGCATGGTCGAGCGCATCGGCACCTTCGACCTGCTGAAAGGCAAGATCCTGGCGAACCTGTTCTATGAACCTTCCACGCGTACCTCGTCCTCGTTCACCGCCGCCATGGAACGGCTGGGCGGCTCGGTCATCCCGATCAACGAGGTGAAGTATTCGTCGGTGTCGAAGGGCGAGAGCCTGCCCGATACGGTCCGCACGCTCGAATGTTATGCGGATGTGATCGTGCTGCGCCATCCCGAAACCGGGTCGGCGGCGATCGCGGCCAAGGCGGCGCGCAAACCCATCATCAACGCCGGCGACGGCGTGGGCGAGCATCCCACGCAGGCTTTGCTGGATACGTTCACCATCATGGAAGAGCTCGGCCGGCTCGATAACCTGACCGTCACCATGCTCGGCGATCTGAAATATGGTCGCACCGTCCATTCGCTGGCGCGCCTGCTTTCGCAGTTCAACGGCATCAAATTGAATTACGTCTCGCCCGATATTTTGAAGATGCCCAAGGAAGTGATGGACGAAGTGGCGGAGAAGAAAGTGCCGCAGGCCGAGTTCAGCTCGCTTGAGAAAGTCCTGCCCGAGACCGACGTGCTGTATGTGACCCGCGTCCAGAAGGAACGCTTCGAAGACCCTGCCGATTATGAAAAGGTCAAGGGCGCGTATGTGATCGACCCGCCCACCATGAAAGCCGCAAAGAAGGATATGATCGTCATGCACCCGCTGCCGCGCGTCGGCGAGATCAGCGTGGATTTCGATGATGATCCGCGTGCCGCTTACTTCCGTCAGATGGAATATGGCTGTATGTGAGAATGGCGCTGCTGGCCATGGTCTTGGGCAAAGCCTAGCATCAAATTCAACCTGGAACTTGGAACCTGGAACCTGGAACCTGCATACATGGAAACCTTCTTCTCTTTCCTCGAAAAACGCGTCGACGATTGCTCCTCGCTTTTATGCGTTGGGCTCGACCCGCACATGTCACGACCTGAACGAGCCCACCGCCGCCTCTGCCCTGGACTTCTGCCTGCATCTCGTAAAAGCGACGGCTCCCTATGCTGCGGCCTTCAAACCCAACGCCGCCTTCTTCGAAGTCTTCGGCGCGGAGGGCTGGACGGCCCTCAAGCAGGTTATCGACGCCATCCAGGAAGAATCAAATCGTCTCGGCTCTCATATCCCCGTCATCCTCGATGCCAAGCGCGGCGACATCGCCTCGACTGCCGAAGCCTACGCCAAATCTGCCTTCGAGAATCTGGGTGCGGACTGCATTACACTCTCAGCCCGTATCTCGGCAAAGACTTCGATCGAGCCGTTTATCAGGAATCCTGAAAAAGGTGTGTTCCTGCTGTGCAAGACCTCCAATCCCGGTGCAGGCGATTTGCAGGATCTGGTCCTTGCAACAGGCGAAATCGCTGCATGTCCATATTGCCAGACTGGCGCAAACTTGGAACACCAAAAATAATATTGGGTTGGTGGTCGGCGCGACCTACCCCGAAACGCATCGCACGCGTCCGCCTCGCCGCGCCCGATCTCTGGTTCCTCGTCCCTGGCGTTGGCACACAGGGCGGGGACCTGGAGACTGCATTGCAGGCCGGGTTGCGAAAGGATGGAAAGGGAGTGCTTATTAATGTCTCCCGTTCGATCTCTCGAAGCGCCGACCCTCGTAAGGCCGCCGCGGAGTTCCGCGACAAGATGTTGGGTATTCGGGATTCGAAATCCCAGGCTCGCAATAATATCGCCGCCCCCAACTCCAGAATAACGAATACCGAATTATCGATTAACGAATTATCGGTTCTTGCCGATGGCCTGCTTTCTGCTGGTTGTATCAAATTTGGAGAATTCACCCTCAAGTCGGGATTGAAATCTCCAATTTATATTGACCTGCGCCAGATTATCACTTACCCGGAAATGTTGGGACAGGTCGCCGCGGCGTATCTTCCTTTGCTCAAGGAGCTAAAGTTCGACCGGCTCGCCGCTTTGCCCTATGCCGCCATACCGATTGCGACGGCTATTTCTTTGCAGGGTCATTATCCGCTGATCTACCCGCGCAAGGAGGTCAAAGCCTACGGGACGAAGGCCGAGATCGAAGGCGAATATCACGCCGGTGAAACCGTCGTCGTGATTGATGACCTTGCCACCACCGGTGACAGCAAATTTGAAGCGATTGAGAAACTCACCTCTGCAGGGCTTAAAGTGAAGAATGTGGTTGTATTGATCGATCGGCAGTCTGGTGCAAAAGAGTCGCTGGCAGAAGCGGGGTATGATCTCCACGCCGTGCTGACGATTACACGGTTATTGGATTATTGGGATAAGATGGGCTTGGTTAATAAGGATAAAATTCATGAAACAAGGGATTTCTTGAAAAAAAGGAAAGGAAAATAATTGATATCTCACCGTTCGGATAAAAAGCCGCAGCCTACGAAGCTGATCCTCCCCGCTATTATTCTTGCCTGCATCCCTGCGGTTGCAGTACCGGTTACGATCATTTTTCCATCCACGCAGATTTATTTGTTCTATTTATTGCCGTTCGGGATCCTTGCGGCCGTTTTGGCCCGGATTGCTTTAAACCAAATTAAGCGTGGCTTTGGCACGCGCCAGGAGCGCAACCTGGCTCTGATTACCTATTTTCTCGGCCTCTCACCCGTGTTATATTTTTGCGGTATTTTTACTTATCAACTTCTGAACCTGTGATCATCGGTAGGAGTTGCCATGCCTGAAAAACAAACTTTTACTGGTCGTATTCAAAATGCAGGTGGAGGCGGGGCCTTCGTTGAAATCCCCTTTGATGTGGAAGAGGCCTTTGGCTCCAGGCGTCCCAAGGTCAAGGCTCTCATCGAAGGCGTCCCGTATCGCGGTACGTTGGTGCGCATGGGCGGTGAACATCATATGTTGATTATCCTCAAAGGCATTCGTGAGCAGATCGGCAGGACCTTTGGCGACGAAGTAAGGATCGTGGTTGAAACCGATACCGAACCGCGCGCAGTGGAGGTTCCGGCAGACCTGATGAAGGAATTGAAGAAGAATAAGGATGCCAGGGCGTTTTTTGATAAGTTGGCCTATAGCCATCGGAGAGAATATGTCCGCTGGATCGAGGAAGCCAAACGTGCAGAGACCCGTACCGCACGTGTTGCTAAAGCAATTGAGATGTTGAAGAAGGGACAACGTTCGATCTAAACCTTCGGGTGAGGCAGACTCACCGTTCGAGCCGCGAACAACGACGTTACGTCGGTGTGAGGCGGCAAGCTGCCATCGCGTTCCCCAGCATCCTGCGGGTCACCCATTTTTGGGCAAGGTGGCTTTCGCGTAGCACCCCGTAGCGGAGCGGAGGGGCCAGCCACCGTTGCCCACTTCGGCGAGCGCGAAGCCAATTGCCGAAGCTTACGATATGGCCGTGGGATCAAGCGTTCTACCTGCTCGCCGAAACCATTCCTTGAACCTTCTAACCTTAAACTTTCAACTCTTTCCATGTACCCCTTCTTTCGCTCCTACCTCTTTCGCCTCGATCCCGAAACCGCCCACACACTCACACTTAACCTCCTGCGTGTTACAGCGGCGGTCCCTCCTTTGAATTGGATCATTTCCCTGGGCTTAAGGTCGCCGTCCAAACCCGTTACCGCTTTTGGATTGAATTTCAAGAATCCGGTCGGCCTGGCCGCCGGTTATGACAAGGACGCCGTTGCGCTGCGCGGGCTGGCCGCGCTTGGCTTCAGTCATCTCGAGGTCGGCACGGTTACTCCTCTGCCTCAGCCAGGGAACCCGCGGCCGCGTCTGTTCCGCCTCGTCGAAGACGAAGCAGTCATCAATCGCATGGGGTTTCCCGGCCGCGGGTCCGAATTTGTACAAAGGCGGCTCAACATCAATCTCCGCTCCGGGTGGGTCGAACGTTTTATCGGGTTTGCTCCTCGCCGTGCCATCCGGCGGTCTTATCCGTTGGGTCAGGGAACCTCCACTCGCCTTGGCATAAACATCGGCAGGAATAAAAGCACTCCCAACGAGCAGGCTGTCTTTGATTATCTCGAGTTGCTGCAGAGCTTCGCTCCCTTTGCAGATTACCTCACGATCAACGTCAGCTCGCCCAATACGGTCGGGCTTCGTGATCTCCAGGGACGCGCCGCCCTGGAGGCCCTGTTAACTCAGCTTCATGCGCAGCGTTTGCTCGAACAAAAGAAACTGGAAAAGCGCATCCCGCTGCTGGTCAAACTTGCTCCCGACCTCTCTGATCGCGAATTGGATGACGCCGTGGATGTGATCCTGGGCACGCGCATGGACGGCATTATTGCCACGAACACCACCCTGGAGCGACCTCGGACTGCGGTCGGAGTATCGGGGTGAAAGCGGGGGGGTGAGCGGCAGCCCGTTGAGAGACCGGAGTGAGACGGTTTTGCAGAAAGTAGTCCGCCGTGTGAATGGCGAAATTCCCGTTGTCAGCGTTGGAGGCATAATGACGCCCGACGATGCGAAGCGCAGGTTCGACATGGGCGCGACGCTTATTCAGCTTTATACGGGCCTTGTCTATCGTGGACCGGGACTGGTTAAGGAGATTGTTAGATATTTGTAGGTATTGTCGGGGCGACAGGCTTCCTGGCAGGGTGGCTTCCGCTGTTTCCCACTCATAACCCTTTATAAAGCATCCGAAAAACCGGACATGTGCGGGTGCACGCACCCGCACATGTCCGGTTTTTCGGCATCCTATGTCCCTCGCTGAAAGCGAGGGACATAGGATGTGAATGAATAGCCCCTTTTTATGGTATGATGTCGCGCCATACGGAATGGATATAGGTATACTATGGATGAAAAAATAACGATTATCGAAGGCCCGCCGCCCATCTTTGAACAGGTAAACGACGGCTGGGCAATGGGACTGAACGAAAGCCCGCATATCCTTGTCCCGGCCCTCACTCGGCTGCGGACTTTCAATGGGAACGCCTTGGTGGAGCGTTGCCATCGTGCATGGAATAATAAGGAGCATATCCACCTGCATCTATCGCAACGACATGGGCCTCGAGCAGACCGCGCCCATCCTGGCTGCCCGTAATATAGCAACGCCTGATGGAAATGTGCTGCTGCTGTGGGTCTGCCTCGATCGCGACCACGTCGAATATGAGTTCGATGATAGCGACGATGAAAGTACCGACAACGATTTGAACTGAACGAAAAGACCGGGCCATGCGCCCGGTCTTCTGTTTTGGTCAAACTGAGGAAGCACATGGGAGCCCTTCGGGCTCACTGTAAAACAAGCTTTGGGCGCCATAAGAGCAAGATTGAAGATTCCATCACCCAGAAACAGGAGCGGGGATTTTGTGCTTCGCGCAGAAATATGAGATTCGGTGTGAGTTATGTTTGGTTTTTTCCTAAATTCCGTTCTTTGGAATTTAGGGGATGCGAAACAGGGGCACTATCAGGTGGCGAAACCGTAGGGGGGAGGGTCGGGTGTCGCCTGTCACGACGAGTAATATTCTGCCCTTACTTAATCCACTATAAATTGAAGTTAATCAATATCAATACGGGAGTGCGACTAATAGATTGTGTAGGAAGTGGATTACCCATGTAAATGTCAACGACTTTGTACGTAATACTATGAGTTCAAATAGGACGCTGCTTATCGGTATAAGCAGCCAGAAAGACAAGGGTTTGGAAAAGATGTAATTTATATGAACGATCCAGAAGGCGGCAGATTGAAAAACCACGATGGATGATAGTGGAAGGTTTTTTCTGTAAAAGAGGCCAAGAGTTTCCTCGCCAATTCGACTTGCAATTAACTTGAACCTTCAAAAATCACATACGTTCGGCCGGTCAACCACTCCTCGCTGATCTCGTTCAACACTGCTGAGACCAATCGCAAGCAGGAAGCCTTATTGGGAAAGATCGAGACCACGCGTGCTCGGCGGCGGATTTCACGGTGGAGTCTTTCCACGCCGTTAGTGGTGCGCAACAATTTCCGAAGAGCACCCGGGAAGGAAAAAACCATCAGTCCTTCCGGGATGTTGAGGGCCATCCACTCGGACAAACGCGAAGCACTTGCTTGGTATTTCGCGACCGTCTTGGCCAAGTACGCATCAGCGGTTGGGCGATCAGGTGCGTTGAAGATTGTGCGAATGTCATCAGCCACCTCGGCTTGCATATCTTTGTGCGGCACGTAAGCTTGAGCGTTTTGCTGCAGATGGAATTGACATCTCTGCCAGGGGATGCCGCCGAAGATGGCTAGCCTGGCAGCTCGCAGTCCGGCGTGGTCGTCGCTGGTGATCAGCTGCACGCCTCCCAGCCCGCGCTTCTTCAGACCTTCGAGGAAGGCCCGCCAATGGACTTCGTGCTCGCTCAGAGACACTGACACGCCCAAGATCTCCCGTTTTCCCTGCGGAGTGATGCCTACGGCGACCAAAACTGCTAGGTGCCGTACCTGTCCATCTTCTCGGACCTGCTCGTAATAGGCGTCCAGGAACAGGTACGGGTACTCACTCAAAGGCCGCTCGCGCCACTTCTCCAGCTCCCCATCCATTTGGGCTGCGGCTTGGCTGACCTGAGCTGAGGAGACGTTCACCCCGCATAACTGCTCCGTGATCACCTTGACCTTGCGAGTGGAGACGCCCTGCACGTACATCTCGGCCAGCGCCAAGGTCAGGGCTCGTTCACTCCGCAGACCTTTTTCCAACGCCTGCGGGTAGAAGCCTCCTTCCCGTACCTGCGGGATCGCAAAGGTGATGTCTCCCACTCGGGTCTTCATCGTCTTCGGCTTGAACCCGTTGGCATGCGCTTCGCGTTCGATCGTTCGTTGGTAAGGTTCTGCGTTCATGTGTTGCTCGCGTTCGACCTGCATTGCCGTATTCAGGATGACTCGGATCAATTCCGGCAGAACGTCCAAACCTTGTTCTTTGACCTGCTCCAATAATTCAGCAGGTAAGGTAAAATCTTCGCGGTAGGTCATGTGCTTCTCCTTTTTGGTGTCGCAACCGTAAGGATAACACCTGGCCTACAATTTATTCAATTTTACAGAAACGATCTTACACTACTCGATGGATGTATCATCTAGGTTAGAGTTCTTTAGAACCATCCATAACATTCCTCGAAATATAACTTCTTCAAAGATAACACCCGAAGGATTTGCAGTGAAGGCTGCTCGGGAAACCAAATTAATATCTTGCAGGATTGGATATCTTCTCGTTAAAACTAATATTAGAATATCTGGGACGAAATACAAAAGGATAAGAGCAAATAGTTGCCGGTAATTTGGGCGGAATGGTTCGAATTGAAACCATCCGAGCCACAAGACCAGAAGATTAAATAAAGCCAACAACCCAAGGACGATTCCCAATGCAAGCCGTATGGATAGCGCAAAAAGGAATCCGATAAAAATGAAAAGGACCATGAAATTCTTATCCAAATTTAAACTTCGCAAGTTTCTTCTATTGATGAAGAATGTTATTGAAATAAGAAAGTATGCAATTACAAGGTAAATTACTTCCCACCAATAGGGTGGACTTGCCGCATGCCATATCAGTAAGAGGGCCAAAGATTTAAAGAAGCGTCCTGCTAAAAGCAAGAGGAGGATTGCCAATGTTGTTTTTCGAGTATCGGAAGTAGTATTCATGACGGGTTGTATATCTTTGAGGTCCACTGGCTCGCTTTTATCTGGCAGGGTTTGAGCCCCAGTCTACCATTTTTGAGACAACTTCTGGATTAAATCACGGCTTCATTATGTTAGTTCATTCAAAAGGAGGGTGGCGACTGAAGAGACTGATTTCCACGAATTGCGAATCAAAGTTTGGTAGAATAACACGTAATGCTCCCTCTTCCGAATATCCAATACCGAATATCGATTCCCGAATTACTCAATTACCCAATCCCTAATCACCTAATCCCCAATCATCATGGAATTTGAACCTGTCATTGGCCTCGAAGTTCACGCCGAACTTATAACGAAATCGAAGATGTTTTGCTCCTGCGCAGTGGTGGATAACACCCTGGCCGCGCCGAACATTGCGGTCTGCCCTGTCTGTTCGGGCATGCCGGGTACGCTGCCCGTCGTGAATCGCATGGCGGTCGAGATTGCCATCCGCGTGGCGCTGGCGCTCGAATGTACGGTCAACCCCACCAGCATCTTTGCGCGCAAGAACTATTTCTATCCCGACCTGCCCAAGGGCTATCAGATCTCTCAATATGAGGATCCGCTGGCGGTGAACGGCAAACTCGCCATTCAGACCTCTGAAGGCGAGCAGGTCATCCGCGTCCGCCGCGTACACCTGGAGGAAGATACCGGCAAATTGACTCACGTGGAACGCGACGGAAAATCCTACTCGCTTGTAGACTTGAATCGCGCCGGCGTGCCCCTGCTTGAGATCGTCTCCGAACCCGATATCCATTCTGCTGAAGCCGCCCGTGCCTACGGCGAAGCCCTGCGTGCCGTCTTGCGTTATCTCGGCGCTAACAGCGGTGATATGGAGAAGGGTGCCATCCGCTTTGAAGCGAACATTTCGGTGCGGCCAAAAGGGGCGACGGAGCTCGGCATACGCACCGAAGTTAAGAATTTGAACTCCTTCCGCGCCATGGACCGCGCCATAGCATATGAGATCGAACGGCAGAGCAAGATCCTTTCTGAAGGCGGTACGGTCGATCAGGAGACCCTCGGTTGGTCGGAGGCCCGTGGCGCCACTTATTCCCAGCGCAGCAAAGAGGACGCCCACGATTATCGCTACTTCCCCGAGCCCGATCTGCCTCCGCTGGTCCTCGAAGACGGTTGGGTTGATCGTCTGTCGAAAGGGCTGCCCGAATTGCCGCATGCCAGGCTGGTTCGCTTCATGCATCAATATGGACTTAACGAGTACAATGCCTGGCGTCTCACGACGGACCGCGAGCTGGCGGATTATTTTGAACAGGCTGTTGATCCAAAGTCGCAAAACGTCGCCGCAGATGCAAAATTGATTTCCAATTGGATTCTCGGCGATCTCTTCTCGTTGATGAACCAGGCCGGTATCACCATCGATCAGTTGAAGGTCTCCCCGCAAGCATTGGCCGGGTTGGTGAAGATCGTTTCCGATGGTCAGATCAACCAGTCGAGCGCCAGAGAAGTGCTGTCCGAGATGTTTTCATCGGGCAGGTCTGCAGCGGATATCGTGGAGGCCCGCGGTCTCAAGCAGGTCTCCGATGAATCGTTCATCTCAGACCTGGTTAGACAGGCTTTGAGTGAAAACCCAAAGGAAGTCGCCAGTTATAAGGCCGGTAAAGTAGGCATTGCCAATTTCTTGTTTGGACAAGTTATGAAGAAAGCCGCCGGGAAAGCCAATCCCCAGGTGGTGCGAGCCGAGTTGGAACGGCAATTATTGCAATAATGTCAGGTGTATGTACTATCGCACACAAAGTACATGCACTATATGTGATACCTTTCATATTGACGGGGGTTAATAAGTCGTGTAACGTTAAGCTCATAACTGTTCTTGGATTTTATTGATATGAACTGTTCGTGCTGTAATGGTCCGTTCACAAGCGGGCACCCGTCCGGGGTGCCCGCTTAATTATCTACTAATTCTGCAACCAGGAGAAGAATATGACTAAACAACTTGATGTCAGTTGCCGTCAAACCCGTACCTCAGGAGAAGAAAATGCCCGAACCACTTAATGCTTTTGATATGGCTCAGAAGCAGTTTGACCATGTTGCCAAATTGCTCAAGCTGGATTCCGCCGTCTCCGAAGTCCTGCGCTGGCCGATGCGTGAATATTCCTTCCGCATTCCGGTGCGCATGGATAACGGCACTACGCGTATTTTCCAGGGTTATCGCGTCCAGCACAACGATGCCCGTGGCCCAAATAAAGGCGGCATTCGCTTCGCATGCCAATGAGACCATGGACACCGTCCGCGCGCTGGCCACCTGGATGACCTGGAAGTGCGCCGTCGCCGACATCCCTCTGGGTGGCGGCAAGGGCGGCGTAATCGTGGATCCCTCCACGCTTTCCGTTCATGAGAAGGAACGCCTGTGCCGCGGTTGGGTCGATGTGATGTGGAAGAACATTGGTCCCCGCAATGACGTGCCCGCTCCCGATGTTGGCACCACTCCCCAGATGATGGGCTGGATGATGGACGAATATTCCAAACTCGTCGGCCAGTTCACGCCCGGCGTGTTCACCGGCAAACCCCTGGGGGATGGCGGCTCTCTCGGTCGCACCGAAGCCACCGGCTATGGTGTGATCTATACCGTCCGCGAAGCCATGAAGCATCTGAAGATGGACGGGAAGAAATCCGTCGCTGCCATCGAAGGCTTCGGTAACGTGGCGCAGTATGCCGCCATCGCTTTCATCGAAATGCTCGGCGGCAAGGTTGCTTGTGTTTCCTGCTGGGATCGCAATGACAAGAAGTCCTACACCTACAGCCACAAAGATGGCGTGGATCCGCACTTCCTGCTCACCATCGTGGACGAGTACGGCACTATCAACAAGAAAGCCGCCGAAAAAGCCGGCTACCTTGTCGAAGACGGCGAAGCCTGGATCACCAAGGAAGCCGATGTGCTCATCCCCGCCGCCATCGAAGGTCATGTCAACGGCGAAACCATCAAGAAGATGTCGTCGCGCGTCAAGATCGTTGCCGAAGGCGCCAACGGTGGCGTGACCCCCGAAGCGGACGAGTTCTTCAAATCGAAGAACATCTTCGACATCCCCGATTTCCTCTGCAATGCCGGCGGCGTGACCACCTCCTACTTCGAATCCGTCCAGAACGACATGAACTATTATTGGACGAAGGAAGAAGTTTTGAGCCGTCTCGATAACCAGATGACGATTGCCTTCAACCATGTGCTCGACATGGCTGTGAAGGAAGGCGTCTACATGCGTGATGCGGCCTACATGGTCGCCATTGACCGCGTGGTCAAGGCCATGTATCTCCGCGGCTGGTCTTCCTAAAAGATCGGCGTTTGCTTTTGATCAAAATGACTCTGGCTGGTGTTTAGTCCAGCCAGAGTCATTTATTTTGATGGGGTTTTCTGAACTTTAGGAAATCGTTTTCGACACCGAAAACCAACTCTAAATTTCTGATGATCGTCGTACCGGGAGGTATTACCTTGAATACAACCGATAAAGAAATATCCATGGAAACAGAACAGGAAGATTCCACCTATTTTAGTTCGAAACGCTTGCTCAAGATCTGCTCGGCTTGTGATGCCATTTCCACCATCTTCCTCATACTGGCTGTGCTGGTATTTGTCTTTGGCGTCTGGCTCGTGGTCCAAACCCTTGCGGCAACGGGACCATTGGACCGGCTTATCGTTCAGGCTGTCCCGTTGGCTCTTTTATTTGGATTTTTCACAATGCTCTGCCTTTTCTTTTGGGTATTCCTGCGTGCCGCGTCTGAAGGCCTGTTTATTCTCATGGACATCCAGGACAATACGAGTCCAGGCCATGAGGAGCAATAGAAACCAAATTCATTTGGATCAGACCATCGCATATGGGAAAGCCAAAATCTCTGATCAAACAGAGATTTGTTTCTGTTTAAGCCATAAATTTATTAAACGTCCCTCAGATTTCTTATTTCCAGGCTGGTCGCTGGGTTAATTTGCGGAACGGTGCCTTAACCTCGGTTATTTAATGGATCGAATTATGTAACTTGAAGCAAGTTGGATTCGTCGATACTATTCAGATTATTTTGGATTCGGGGAATGGATTATCCTTTTGGTCTATACAAACATGGTTCGAATATTGTTAAAGAAAAACTTCGCCTTCCATTTTCATAATAAATTGTGCGTATAATTACATTCCCTCCCAGGTACAACTATTGCGGAGGCGGTCCTCTCCCGAACTCAAGCTTTAAGATCTCGCTTTCGAACAAATAAGGCTCCGTTGGAGTAATTGAATGAGTGACTCACATCCTGATGTTTCAAATGAAGTCCGGCGTATACGAGGTTTTGTCGCCCTTCTGGCTGTTCTCCTGGTCTTGGTTGGCCAGTTTCTGTCATTCTCTTTCCCTATTCAAGACAGTGTGGTTTTTCCTCCTTACACTTGGATAAGCATCGCAGGTGTCATTCTGTTTTTGTGGAGTTTGATATTAAAACCATCATTGCGTTTTCAAGCCTTGTTTAACCGTATTCCTCGCGGGCGATCCTTGGCCGGGGTTTGCGGGGCCGTTGTTTTAACTTTATTTGCCACTTTTTCACTGGCATTGTTCCAGGGAAACACTCGCCTGAATTACATCTCGATTATCAGTTTATGGCTTATGAGCGCATTCTGCTATGTAACCGCCTTCTCGGATAGGGTTCCTGCTTGGGAAAACGTAAAAGACTGGCTTAACCGACACCGGAATGAGATTTTAACAATACTATTGGTAACAGTGATTGGAGCGGTCCTTCGGTTTTACCTACTGGGCAGTATCCCGCGTGTCATCGATGGAGACGAAGGGAGGCTTGGGATGTTTGCCCAGACGACAACTGGCGGGGATCTGAGCAACCCATTCGCGCTCTGGGAAAATTTCGGGGCCTTGTATTTGCAGGTCGTGAATGTCATTATCCGACTTCTTGGCCCCACTGCTCTTGCAGTTCGCCTGCTTCCTGCTATCAGCGGGACATTGGCGGTTCCTGCGTTATATTTGTTCAGCCGCCAAATTGTGGGGCATCGAACAGCCCTGATTGCAGCGGTTTTGTTGGCGATCTCACATACCCATATCAATTTCAGCCGGATTGGATCGGTGGCTTATATCCACGGCACTTGGCTTGTGCCACTTGAACTATATTTTCTTTTTACCGGACTCCAGAAGCGCAGTTCCTGGAGAGCTGCCCTGGGAGGAGTCATCCTGGCCCTCCATTTCTCAGTTTACCTGACGGCGCAGATCGTGGTTGCCTTGGTCCTGGCTTACATGCTGATCGCTTTCTTCCTATTGCGGTCCTGGTTTAAACCTGCTCTGCGTCAGGCCGCTATCTTTTGGGGAGGTTTTTTGATTGTTGTTCTGCCGGAAGCCTTCTATGCCTGGTCACATCCGAACGATTTTTTCAACCGGTTGGGTGAGAATGGAACATTTCAAACCGGCTGGTTGGCGCAAACCATGGCCAGCACCGGCCAGAGCGCTTTTCAAATCCTCGGTGAACGTGTGGTCCATGCCTTTTTATCTCTGATCTATTATCCAACGATTGATTTCTATGGTTCGCCGGTTCCCATGTTGACTCTGATATCTGCCGCGATGTTCCTGTTGGGGTTGGGTATATCCCTTTGGCGGATGCGCTCACCGGGTTATTTGTTATTGAATGGTTATTTTTGGGCCCTTACCCTGGCTGTTGGGATTTTTGCGATACCGCCGTCGGCAGATTCTTACCGAATGTTGATGGTCTTGCCTGCCGCGCTGCTGATGGCTGCAATAGGTATTGACCAGGCTCTAGAGCTCTTTGGAATGGGATGGAAAACTTCTCGAACCGCTTATATATATGCGATCGGAGCTGTTTTATTAAGTTTATTCGTATCTAATATGTGGACGTACTGGGGTGATTTTGCCGGACAATGTCGCTACGGGGTCGATCAGGTTGGTCGTTTTGCATCTTATTTGGGAGGTTATGTGAATACCCTGCCTCGCGATCCGAAGGTCTACCTTTTAAGCGACGATATTTACTTTTACGGTTCCCATGCCTCCGTTGATTATTTGGACCAGGTCAGGCCGATCATAAATTTCCCGGCTCCGGTGGATACCCTGAATATTTCATCCGGTGATATTGTGATAGCCCCCCCGGTTCGGGTCACGGAGTTGGAAACCTGGATCCAGACTCATCCCGGAGGCAAGACGTACTACCAATACGATTGCCAGTCGAAGATACTTGGTTTCCTACCAATCACCATAGGGACGATTTGGACCCAAGCGAATATAAAACCATGTTCCGTGTCGAAGGGTACCATTGGTGGTACCGGGGGATGGAATTTATCACGCGGGCGCTGCTTGAACATTACACCTACTCCGCTCCTGACCTGCGGATCCTCGATGCGGGTTGTGGAACCGGGGGGGCAATGGCGAATTACCTGGGAGATTATGGCAGGGTTATCGGGTTTGATCTATCCAGGATCGCGCTTGGGTACTGTTCTTTAAGACGCCTTCAATCTCTGGCATGTGCTTCTGTTGAGACTTTGCCTTTTGCATCAGGCTCATTCGATCTTGTAACCAGTTTCGATGTCCTTTATGAGCAGGGGGTGTTAAGCGATTCGCTTGCTATCACTGAATTCTTCCGTGTCTTGGTACGAGGCGGGCGGCTCCTGATTCGTTTACCTGCATATGACTGGTTGCGTGGCAGGCATGATCGAATGGTTCGTACGGCGCGGCGCTATTCTTCTCTGCAGGTCACCCGCCTCCTTCAGGGTAACGGATTTTTTATGGAGCATATATCATACGCTAATATGTTCCTTTTTCCTGCTGCCCTGATCAAACGGTTGACGGAAAGAATCTTGCCTTCGAAAAATGGAGTCTCGGATTTAAGCTTCGACGTGGGACGGTTCAATGGGTTATTAAAGGCGGTCCTTTCATCTGAAGCCTCCTGGGTTGTAAGAACGGGTCTGCCGTTCGGTTTGAGCGTTTTTGCAGTGGGCCGGAAGATGTGATCTCGATGAATGACGTTGTCCGTCAAAAAAGATTATCAAGCATCAGTGTAGTATTCCCTGCATTTAATGATGGTGGGACGATATCCAGCATGGTGTTGATCGCTTTGATCGCATTGCGTCAGGTAACGGATGACTACGAGATCATTGTCACGGATGATGGTAGCACCGATTATACCGGCCAGGTTTTGCATGAACTGGTGCTTCGCTATCCCGAGTTGAGGGTCCTTCATCACCCTGAGAATCTTGGTTATGGTGCATCTTTACGCAACGGTTTTTCTGCTGCAACCAAAGAATGGATCTTCTACACCGATGGCGATGCGCAGTACAATCCTCTTGAACTTATAAATCTCGTGTCCGCCTTGCGCGAGGGAGTGGATGCTGTCAATGGCTACAAGATTGCCCGACATGACCCGCTCATTCGCAAGATCATCGGGAGGTTGTATCACTATTTTATAAGCTTTGCATTCGGCATCCATCTGCGTGATGTGGACTGTGACTTTCGCCTGATTCGCCGCAGTATCCTTGAGGAGGTCCACCTGGAAAGCCAAAGCGGTGCGATTTGCGTGGAATTGGTTAAGAAAATTCAGGACTTCGGTTACGTTTTTGCCCAGGTACCGGTACATCATTATTTTCGCCAGTACGGCAAGTCACAATTCTTTAATTGGCCCCGCTTATTCAGGGTCCTGCGCCGCCTGATTGAGTTGTATTGGAAGTTGGTCATCCGTAAAGAGCATTTAAAAACCAGAAATTCATGATGGACTTTCACACTTTTTTTGATGATAAAAACGTATTGATCACGGGAGGCCTGGGGTTTATTGGCAGTAATCTGGCCTATAAATTGGTGGAGCTGGGCGCAGTTGTAACCCTCGTGGATGTTCTCGATCTGGGTGGTGGGGGAAATATGTTCAATGTTTCTGGCATTGAGAAGCGTGTGAAGGTTGAAGTGGTTGATGTGGGTGACGTCCTTCGAATGACGGACCTGGTAATGAGACAGGATATCATGTTCAACTTGGCGGGCCAGACGAGTCACCTGGGGAGTATTCTCGACCCGCTTCAGGATCTCACGGTCAATACGGTTAATCAGTTGAAGCTCCTTGAGCTGTGTAGACGGCAGAACCCTCTGATAAGGATCGTCTATGCCGGAACCCGCCAGATCTATGGACGTCCCCAGTACCTGCCTGTGGATGAGAAGCACCAGGCGGCACCCGCGGATTACAACGGCGTAAGCAAGCGCGCTGGGGAGATGTATCACCTCGTGGTAAATCGCATCTATGGGTTGTGGACGGCGGTTTTGAGGATGACCAATGTTTATGGCCCACGCATGCGGGTTAAGGATGAACGTCAGAATTTCATGGGTTGGTGGTTCCACCAGATCCTTGAGAATGAAGAACTGTCCATATACGGAGACGGCCAACGGGTGCGGGATATTAATTATGTAGACGATGTGATCGAGGCGTTGTTGTTATGTGCTATGAACCCCGTTGCCAGGGGTGAAATTTATAACCTTGGCAGCCATCCGGTTACCTTGCTCGACCTGGCTCGATTATTGATCGAGATCAACGGCGGCGGAACGTATCGGCTGGTGCCTTTTCCCGCCGATCGCAAACAAATTGAGATTGGTGATTATTTCGGAGATTACAATAATGATCCTCATGCAACTGGGCTGGCAGCCTAATGTATCGTTGCGTGCAGGGGTCGAAAAGACCCTGGCATATTATCGTCAATATAAAAAGCACTACTGGTAATATGGTTGATATTCCGTTTATCGACTTGAGGGCTCAATACAATAGTATCCGTACCGACCTCGACGCCGCGATTGCGCGGGTTCTTGAGAGCGGAAAATACGTCCTGGGTGAGGAAGTCGCGGCTTTCGAACAGGAATTTGCGGCCTTTTGCGGGACCCGGTTTGCGATCGGCGTCGGGTCTGGTACAACAGCTTTGCAGATAGCCTTGATGGCCTGTGAGATTGGTCAGGGCGATGAGGTCATCACGGCTTCTCATACATCCGTGGCTACTGTTGCCGCCATTGAGTTGACCGGTGCCAGGCCGGTATTGGTGGATATCGACTTAACCAGATATACGATCTCCCCTGTGCGGGTTTCTGAAGCCTTTACTCCGAACACGAAGGCCATTATTCCGGTTCACCTCTATGGTTGTCCGGCAGACCTTGCACCTCTCCAGGGAATCGCCCGTCGGAATCACTTGTTTTTGATCGAGGATTGTGCGCAGGCTCATGGCGCGTTGTATAAAGGCCGGCATGTCGGTTCTCTGGGTAACCTTGGTGCATTCAGCTTTTATCCAACGAAAAATCTGGGGGCGCAGGGCGATGGAGGCATGGTGGTCACGAATGACCCGAATTTGGCCGGGCGTGTCCGCCTTTTACGCCAATACGGGTGGGAAGAACGATATATCAGTAAAATAAAAGGGCTGAATAGCCGCCTCGATGAGTTGCAGGCAGGGATATTACGGGTTAAATTAAAGCACCTTGTGGATTGGAATGCCCGGCGACGGACGTTGGCCGACCTTTATTCCAGGTGTCTGGCGGAGTTGGACCTGGCCTTGCCTTTGCAGCCCGAAGATTCTGTGCATGTCTTTCATCAATATGTGATCCGTCACGAACGTCGCGAGGAACTTAAAGCTTATCTTAAAGAACGAGGAGTTCAAACGCTCATCCATTATCCTGTGCCCATCCACCTTCAACCTGCCTATCGCGAACTCGGCCTGCATCCTGGAGAATTGGCCTCCAGCGAATTGGCCTCCAGGCAGGTGCTTTCGCTCCCTTTGTATCCGGAGATGGCTGAGGAGAGTGTAAAGCGGGTCTGTGAAGAAATTAAAGGTTATTTCAAAAACTAAATCATTGTATTTACCTTGACAATGTCACATTCGAAGAGATACCCGATTTTTAGGATATGGGGCGGGTGGTTTACCCCGCCCCATATCCTAAAAATCGGCCCTCTGTTGAATAATGTGACATTGTCAAATTACTTACATTTTATTCTGCAGGTGCAGGTGTTCTTGCCTGCGTGCTCGGCATCCATCGCATTTTGAATACTCGACTGATTTAAGGTGGAGGGTCACATGCACCAATACCCCCTCATAAAGAAGATCATCGCGGTTCTTGGCCTCCTGGGTCTCGCGATGGCCGCTTATCTGTTATGGGCGCGCCCCTACCAGCTTCGCTGGGGCGCGACCGATGCGGAAGTAAACAGGGCAATGCCCGGTGACGAACTGGATTCACATCCCACTTTCCTCGCCACCCGCGCCATCACCATCGATGGGACCCCGCAGCAAATCTGGCCTTGGTTGTTGCAGATGGGATACACGCGCGCCGGTTACTATGGCTACGATATCTTGGAGAATATAGGCAGCCCACGCGGCATTCGCAGCGCGGTGACCATCCTGCCGCAGTTTCAAAATTTCAAAGTCGGTGACGTTGTCCCCATCAGCCCTGCTGCTAGCATGGTGTTTTATGCCATCGAACCAAACCGGTACCTGATTTGGAGTGACAAAGATGGCATGGGTGGCTTCACCTGGGCCCTCTTTCCGTTGGACGCCGAACATACCCGCCTCGTCAGCCGCATTCGCTGGACCCACCATTGGACTCAGCTGGGCCTGCTTGCCCTCGATTTGTTCACGGAATTCAGCGATCACCTCGCTGTCCGTAAGGTCTTGCAGGGAGTTAAAGGACGCGTGGAAAACCATATCGAACCGATGGCGGTAGGTACCATCGAGTTTGCCATTTACCTCGCCTCAGCCCTGGTCTTTCTCGCGGCCATTATTTTGAACCTTCTGCGTCCGCTCACCTGGCGCGGCTGGTTATCGGGTTTGGCCGCTGGCGCCGCCTGGTTGGTTACATGGTATGCGCCTTTGCCGGTTTGGATCGGGTCATTATTGGATCTTATGGTTATTTGGGGATTGTTCGCTGCTTTTCGCTGTTCCCTCCCCAAATCGGAGTCTGATTTAAGGAAGGGTTAGGGGCGGGGCTAGATACAAAACATTATCAAATCGGTATAATACGGAATGAATACAAAGAATGTAACTGCTCAGGCTCGGCGGCCTTCGCAAAAGAATATCCAGAAAAAATGGTGTGCGTGGGGACGTATGCCCCCACGCACACCATTTTTTCGGTTTTCTCCTCAAAGGCTTAAGCAGTTACCAAAGAATGGAGAGCATATCTAATGAAAACTATAAAAGGGAAACGGGTCGTGATCACCGGCCCAACTTCCGGCATCGGAAAAGAGATCGCAGTCCAGTTGGCGGACCTCGGTGCCGGGCTGGTACTCGGTTGCCGCGACCTCGAAAAGGGCAAACAGACCGCCGTGGAGATTGCAAGTCGGACAGGCTCCTCGGACGTCATGGTCATGCATATCGATGCGTCCAGTCAGCAGTCCATTCGGGAGTTTGCACAGGAATTTCGTCAAAAATACCGCCGCCTTGACGTGCTGATCAACAATGCCGGGGGTAATCGGGGTACATTGCCAAAGGTCGATAGCGTCGATGGCATCGAACTGACTTTTGCCACGAACGTGCTCGGCTACTTCTTGCTTACACAAGAGCTTCTCGGTTTACTGGAAAAAAGCGCTCCGGCGCGCATTGTCAATGTGGCCTCCACCTTTGCCAGCGATCTCGATTTGGACGACCTCCAGTTCGACCGCCGTCCTTTCGAAAGCTTCAAGGCCTATGCTCAATCCAAGGCCTGTAACCGGCTGCTGACCTGGGCGCTTGCGCGGCGGTTGGATGGAAGTGGTGTGACGGTCAATGCCATGGCGCCGGGCCTGATCGCTGAGACCGGTCTTTATCGCAATGCCCCCGCGGAGCTTGTGGATCGACTCCGCGGGTATGGCGCAGGGCGGACAAGCGCACAGGGTGCCGATACCGCCGTATGGCTGGCAAGCTCTCCCGAAGTCGAAGGCATCAGCGGAAAATTCTATGAAGACCGTAAAGTGAAACGCTGTGAATTTAGAAACAAGAAAGACGAGGAAAAACTGTGGGGTATTTGTGAAGCGTTGATAAAGCAAGCCGGTCCGGTGACTGGCGGTAATGCGTAAATCTCTTAGGAAAAATGATTGCTGAGAACTCTCTCCTTTGAAATCACACGGTAAGGAAAAGTGATTACCTGACGCAGGTTATGACAAGACAGGAATTCCCGGCCAATGAGCATATCCGCTCATTGACCGGGAGTCATTTTTACCCTCAGGCGGTGGAAGTGTTCTTGCATTTTATGGAGCAGGAGACAGACAAACGCTTTTAGCAGGCCTTGGGTGGCTCGTGGAGTACTCGTCAGACCAGGGGGGCCTCCTTATTTGCTTCGGGCAACATTTGTTTTATACTGGCTACCTTTCAATGATCAGGTAACTGATTTAGCTTTGCAAAATCGTTAACCTAACATAAGTGTATGGCAATTAACTTGCTGGTTCAGGAAGAATACGTATAATAGTAAGCAAGCTCTGAAATAAATGTTCAGGGAAATTCTAAGGAAAGGAGAATATCCAAAATGTTATTCGCACCGAAAGAAAAAGGCCAAGGTTTAGTTGAGTATGCTCTTATTCTCGTTCTAGTCGCCATTGTTGTTATCGCCGCCCTGATGATCTTAGGACCGGTCATTGGCAACACCTTCAGCACGATTAATCAAAGCCTCAATAGCGTATAGTTTCACTGCACGTTGAGCAAGCAACGGGACCCTGTTTACAACAGGGTCCCGTTTTTTTAGTTAAATTGATTTCTTAGAACCGCAAGTTTCGAGGGCTGTATCTTTCTTCTCGCAGATGGCAAACGTGCTTCTTGCCGGGAAATGTCTCCTAATTCGCGATTCAAAATAACTTTCTCAACAAAGTTACCTCATACCGGCTGACAGGGGTAAAATCTGTGATTGGGTATGGTGTTTAGCTTTTACCAAGAGGAGATGCAGGGTGACTACTGATCCTTCCTTCCACATGATCATTGAAGATGTCTTCGTTATTCGTAATCGCGGCACGGTCGTGACCGGAAAGATCGAAACCGGCACATTGAAAATCGGTGATGAGGTTGTGATCAAAGGGGCGAATGGGCAAAAGACCACCACCGTTACTGGCATCGAATCATTTCGAAAATCTCTGGATCAGGCGAATCCCGGAGATGCGGTGGGACTTCTGTTAAAGGATTTATCCAGGCAGGATGTTCAGCATGGGGATGAAATCCTTGCCCCCCAAAATGACTTTACCTGGAACCCATGAAATTCATCTCCAGCAGATGAGTTTTTCAAAAAAATATCTTAGAAAAGCGCACACGCTACAGAGCGTGTGCGCTTTTACTGCTAACTTATCTCTTCACTCTGATCTCTAAATTATATCTCGCAGAACCTCTCGATCCTCTTCCCGATGATCGCCAGGCTGTCCTCCCAGAACTTCTTCTTTCGTATGTCGATCCCGAACCGTTTTGCCAGGTCCGCCGCGTTCGCCTCTCCCGTTGCCGCCAGGAGGTTCTTATAATCTTCTACAAATTCCGCACCGCGCTCCTGGTAGATCGCATACAGACCGGTTGCAAACAGCATTCCGAACGCATAGGGGAAGTTGTAGAAGGACAGACCGGGGGAATAATAGTGCGGCTTCCACGTCCACATGAACTTCTGCAGGTATCGTTCGTCCAGCCCGTCGCCGTATGTCGCTTTCTGTGCGCGTTCCATGATGTCGTTCAGGTCGTCCGCCGATAACTCCGACTGCTCGCGGCGATCGAACACTTCCTTCTCGAACAGGTAGCGCGAATAAATGTCCACGCAGGTTTGTGCCGCGCCCTGGATCTGCGCTTCGAGCACCGCCAGTTCCTCCTGCGGGTCTTTCGTATTCGCCAGCACAGCCTGTGTCACGATCGTCTCGCACATCGTCGAGGCCGTCTCGGCCAGCGTCATCGGCGTGAATTGCTGCAGTTCCGTCTTGCCTGCCAGGTAGGCGCAGTGGTTATGGAAGCCGTGCCCCAGCTCGTGTGCGATTGTGCTCACCTGGTCGAACGACCCGTCGAAGTTGCACAGCACGCGGCTTTCCTTCACGCGTGCGATCCCCATGCAGAACGCGCCGCCGCGTTTGCCATCCCGCTGTTCGGCGTCGATCCAGTTGTTATCGAATGCCCGTTGCGCAAAGCCGCGCAGGTCGGGCGAGAATTTGCCGAAGTTCTCGAGCACGAAATCGCGCGCCTCTTCGAACGAATAGACCTTATCGGTCTTGCCCAGCGGTGCGAAGATATCCCACCACGCCAGCTTTTCCTTCCCCAGTTTCTTCGCCTTGGCGTTGAAATACGTGCGGAACATCGGGAACGAAGCTTCGATGGCGCCCAGCATGGCTTCCAGCGTCTTGCGGTCGATGCGCGCCGAGTCCAGCGCCGGTTGGACCGCATCCTTGCGACCGCGCCGTTTGTTCAATGTGTTCGCCTGGCCCTTTACTCCGTTCATGCAGGCCGCCAGCGTTTCCTTGACGGACTCCCAGGCTATGTTCTCCGCGTCGTAGGCGCGGTGCCGCGTCGCCTCGTCCGGGTGCGAGCGCAGGTTGATAAGTGCCGGCATCGGCATTTTCTGTCTCTTGCCGTCCAGCTCGAAGTCCACCGTGAGCTGCGACGTAACCGTCCCCTGCAGTTTTTCGAACGCGTTGCCACCACTCAGGCTGAGTTCCGATGCCAGTCCTTCCTGTTCATCGCTCATCTGGTACTTGCTTTGCTCCGCCGATTCTTGTAAAAAGAAGGCGTGTGCCGATGCGATCTTGTTCTTTGTTATCACTTTATTGAGTTTCGGTTCGATGCGCCCCAGCCAGCTTCGGAAGCGCGTGAACGCTTTGTCCATCGGCAGGCCGGCCTGCTCGAATTCGGAGAGTGCCTTCATGGCGGCCTGGTTGCGCGAGTCGGTCGTGACGTATGCGTATATGAACGGCCCGATGGTATCCGAAAGCGTTTGGATCTTGTTGAGGCGCGTGATCGCCTGGCCCACCAGCGGGGCCAGTTCTTTGGCTTTTGTCTTTGACCCGGCCTTGCTTAATTTTTTATCGAAGAAGTTTTTGAAGCTGGCGGCCTGTCTTTTATAATCTTTGATCGCCGCCTCGAACTCTTTGGATTCAAGCGACGGATAAATATTGCTCATATCCCAGCGGGGAGGGGTGGTCATCGGACGCTCCTTTGGTTGATGCGGCTAGTATACCAAATCGTTAACTGTCGTTGCGAGGAATCTGCGGAGCAAATGACGATCGCGAAGCACATCGTCCCCGTTCATGCTTTAAGGGGATCCCGGAGCGAAGCGGAGTGGAAGCAATCTCGAACTCGTTGCCAGTTATTTGTTTTAAGATTACGGCAAATTAACATCCTTGAATTCCCTGTGCCATCCCGCACAATTCCCACCGCGGTACGGCTTGAAACCGCCTTTCGAATGCTGTACAATCTTGTATGAACAAGCCCCTCTTTACCATGCGTGGGAGGCACTCATGGACATAATCAAAGTTTCCGCCAACTCCCGCACCTCTGCCGTCGCTGGGGCGATCGCAGGAGTCATTCGCGAACAAAAACATGCGGAAGTCCAGGCCATCGGCGCCGGCGCCGTGAACCAGGCTGTCAAGGCTCTCGTGCTGGCTACCGGGTACCTCAAAGATGATGGCTTGGATGTGGTCTGCGTCCCCGAATTTGTAGATGTGGAGATCGAGGACAAGGTCCGCACGGCCATCAAGCTGAACATCGCACCGCGCTAACCCCTTTCTTTAATAACCAGTTTTCCAAATCCGCTAATTAATGGGGAGAATTTACGCGCCTTTTACTAATTTCCATTTTCCCCGGATTTCCTGATTACCTGCCACCCACTACTGGTAAGCATCGTTTTCAGTGGACGTACTTAAACCTTGCAGCCAACCCCCAACATTTTTTCACTCCCACTCTCTATTCTCTATTTTCTAATTCTCAATATCGCTCTTGAATATCCCCGAGTCCTTTCCTTTCTGCTACAATAGCTTCGATGTCTCATTCCAGGGTGGTATCTCGTACTTTACTTATCTTGTTATTCCTGACCGCGTTATTCGCTGCGACGATGATACCTGCACAGGCCGCCTCGCATCAGGCAGCCAACCCGGGCGATGTGGTCATCAGTGAGTTTAGGACTCGCGGGCCAAATGGTTCCACTGACGATTTTGTTGAGTTGTACAACCGCACCGCTTTACCGATAGATATGAGCGGTTGGATGATCGAAGCAGCCACTGATTCGGGGTCTATAGACCTTTCTCCCCTGGTTACTTTCGGTTCGAACTTTACTTTGCAGTCCGGCCAGCATTTCCTGGCCGCCGGGTCCGGTTACAGCGGATCGGTCGCGGCAGACGCCTCTTTTGTACAGAGCATTATGGATGATGGAGGGATCGCCTTAACGGATTCAAAGGATTCGCCCATCGATCAAGTGGGCATGTCGAGTAATTCTGCTTTCCACGAACCGGAGCTTGTTGATCTCTCGGAAATATTATCCCCTTTGCTAACTGACGCAGACCAAAGTTACGAACGAAAGCTTGGTTGTACTGATACGGATGATAATTTCTCTGACTTTTCGCTGCGGACCCCAAGCGATCCTCAGAATTTATCCAGCCCACTGCGCCTTTGTGACGCGCCGATTTCAACGCTTACTCCTTCGCTGACTCCCACAGTCACTTCCACCCCAACAAACACGATTTCTCCGGCAGACACGGCCGCTCCATCATCCACTTCTGCCTTATACAATCCGTCTGTGATAATTAATGAAATTGATTGGGCCGGCACATCTGCTGATTCAACTGCCCAGTGGATTGAGCTTTATAATCCTCAGACATATCCTATTAACTTAAATGGGTGGATCCTGGCAGGTCAGTACGGTTACCCAAGTATTAATTTAACCGGGGTCATTCCCGCCAAAGGCTATTACTTGTTGGTGCATGGATCCACCGCACAGGCAACGGCTACCCCAACACCTGGTCCGTGCATCGTTTTCAATCCGGCGGATGTAACCTATGACCAGATATTTGCCGGTGGTTTGTATACCTATGGACAGACCCTTTACTTAAAAGACCCCAATAATTTCACGGTGGATACCGCTAATTTGTATAGCGCAGAATGGCCTGCTGGTTCAACAGCTAATCATGCCAGCATGGAACGTCGCGGTGTCGTGCCGGATTCGTCCACTGCATGGGTGACCTATGCTGCTGCCACTGGCACCGTTCGAGACTGTGGCAACAACCTTGTTTATGGCACGCCGAAAAATCGAAACTGGGCCTGGGGGAAGGTGCAAACGCCATCTCCTACGCCTGCCCCCACTAAAAAAGCGACTCCCCGACCGCCGACACCTTTCGCGCACGTCGTCATCAACGAGTTCCTGCCGCGCCCCGGTTTCGACTGGAACAATGACGGCGCGGTCAATGACTATGATGAATTCATCGAGATCGAGAACCTCGGGCCAATTAACGTTAATTTGAGCGGCTGGAAACTGGACAATGTATCCAATGGAAGCTCGCATCTTTACAGCCTGCCAAGTAGGACGCTTAAATCCGGTGAGCGCGCTGTCTATTACGGTTCGGTCACGAAAATCCCGCTTTATGATGGCGGCGGTACGGTTCGCTTGATTAATTCGAAGGGCGTGATAGTCGATGCGCGCGGGTACGGTGCGGTCAAATATCCCGATCAATCTACCTGCCGCCTCCCCGATGGAGACGGTTACTGGACGGTTCCTTGCTTCCCTTCACCTGGCCTTGAAAATGCCCGCACGGGATCAGTTCCCGCCCTGCCGCCTGGTAACGCGGCCAGCCAGCCCCCACCTTGTTTATTGCCCGATACCGTCCCGGACGTATTTCGTGAGCCGGTTTGCCATCCTTTCGGTGCGGATATCTGGAACCCCGCCTATTGGGATGACCCGGCCGGCCAGCTGAAATTCCCCGTGCCGGATATGTACAATAAGTGGCAGACAACCGTGGAATAGATATCCACTCCCAGATTTGACATAGAGTACCCGAAAAAACGATATGCGCAGGGCGTGTGAACTGAACCCCTAAAAATGGACAGGAAAAGAAGGCACCTCTTGTGAGAAAATAGAATAGGAGGTGTTTTTCTTATGACTGGAATCAAGGTTTCGGAACAAGATAGTTTAGAAATCAAACGCGAGGCGATACGTCTGTATTTGGACGGACATATGACCTATACTGCAATAGCCGAGCGATTGGGGATCAGTAAAGTGCGTCGGATTGCGAACTGGGTCCGTGTCTATCGCCAAGAAGGCGAATTGGGCTTCCACAAACCCAAAGGCAGGCCGCGCAAGAAACAGGATCAGGCCGCCTATATTGCCCGCTTGGAAATGGAGAATGAACTGCTAAAAAAATTCCACGAGGAGTTACGCACGCTCTCAAAATCGAAGCCCGCTACCGAGTAATCTATCACTATCGAGAGGAATATGCCGTGCAGGAAATGAGCCGTTTTTTCGAAGTTTCGCGTTCGGGGTACTATGCCTGGGTCAAGCGTATGGGGCAGGCCGATCGGGATGCAGAAAAAATGGAGCTGGTAAGAGCTATCTACCAGCAAAATCGGTGTGTATATGGGTATCGACGGGTGAGCCAGGCGCTGAGACGGAAATATGGTTTGAAAATCAATCCCAAGGCGGTTTTGCGGCTGATGCGCAAGCTGGGGCTACGCTCCATAGCTCGGCAACGCAAGGTGTACAAACGCTCGGAGCAGAAGACCCATTTTCATCGCTATCCCAATTGGCTGCAGCGGGACTTCTCGGCCAGTCGGCCCAACCAGAAATGGGTGACTGACATCACCTACATCCAAACCCAGCAAGGCACTCTATACCTCTCGGTCATCAAAGACTTGTATGATGGCTTTATTGTTTCGCATCAGGTTAGCCGAGAAAACTCGGTTGCACTCGTGACAGCTACTCTTAAGCAAGCCCTTCAAAGCCAGCCGATGGCTGCTGGACTGGCACTCCACAGCGATCAGGGACACCAATACTGTTCCCAGGCCTATTTCCTGCTCACCCAGGATAGCCGGATTACTCCATCCATGTCTCGGGCTGGCAATTGCCTCGACAATGCTGCCATGGAGAATTTCTTCGGACACTTAAAGGAAGAGGCCATCTACCGAACCAAGCTGCAAACCTTTCAACAAGCCCAGGAGGTGATTGAAGATTACATCTATTTCTATAACTATGAAAGGATCCAGTTGGCAACAAAACTGACACCTTTCGAACGTAGGTGCCAGTTCCACTAGATCACTTTGGGTCCTTCTTTTTCTGTCTACTTTATTGGGTGCATTTCATACGCCCTGCGCATATCGTTTTTTCGGTATTTTCAACGGCTTCAGTGCAGGGGATTAATCCTTGCCTGCCCTCGCCACTTCCTCTTCATCGAAGAGCACCTCTTCGTTGCCGGTCAGCTTCTCGTCCACTTTTTCGATGATCAGATTCAGGTGTCCCGAATGTGCCACGTAGTCCATGTCGTCGGCGGGGATCGTCAGGACGGGGCAAAGCACGAAGTTCGAGATCCACGTTTCGTACAGGTCGTTCAGGCTCTGGAGGTATTCGGGAGTGATGGTGCGCTCGTAGTCGCGGCCGCGCTTCGAGATCCGGTTCATCAGCGTCGGTACCGAGCCTCGCACGTAGATCATCAGGTCGGGAGGCGGCAGCAGTTGGACGGCCGTCTCGTACAATTCCCGGTACGATAGGTAATCGCGCTCCTGCATATAAGCCCTGCAGGTAAAGGTTCTGGGCGAAGATCTCGGCATCCTCATACAGGCTGCGGTCCTGGACCACCGAGCCGGAGTACTGCGATAGTTCATAATGGATGCGCAGGCGGCGCGTGAGGAAAAAGACCTGTGAATGAAAAGCCCAGGCCGACATATCCGCATAAAAATCGGCCAGATAGGGGTTTTCGGAGACCGGTTCATAAAAAGGCTGCCAGTCCAGCCTGTCGCACAACATGCTTACCAGTGTGGACTTGCCTACGCCGATATTACCCGCGACGGCCACGAATTTCTTCATCTTATCTCCCTCCATGCCGGTTGCTGGCTGGATCGCAGTTCATGGAATTTCATGAGCCAGTTCTTTGTCGATGACTTGCTTGAAGGCATCGATGGGCTGCGCGCCGATCGAGGGCCAGGCCGTTGATGAAGAAGGTCGGAGTGGAATCGACGCCGGTCTTGATCGCAAAGTCGCTGTTATCCTGGATGTACTTGTCGTAGGTATGGTTCGTCAGGCAGGTGTTGAACTTGGTCATGTCGAGGTTGAGTTCCTGGGCATATTGTTTGTAAATGTCGTCGCTCAGGTTCTCACTGCTGAACAGCTTATCGTGATAAGGCCAGAAGGCGTTCTGTTCGTTGGCGCATTGGGCGGCCTCGGCGGCCGGAAAGGCATTCGGATGGATGCTGGTGAGCGGGAAATCACGGTACACCAGGCGGATCTTGCCGGGATAAGCGGCCATCAGGGGCTGGTAGGTGTCCTGCTGCCATTCCCGGCAGAACGGGCATTGGAAATCGCCGAATTCGACGATGGTGATGGGCGCATCGGCGGGACCGATGCTGGGGAACCCATCGGTCGGTATGGTGTAACGGACATACTGCGGCGTGGCTGTGGCATTGACTCGGGCACTGCTACGGCTCCCGCAGGCTGGGCAGCGCCCACTTGTGAAGCGGGGGTTCGTCCCCAGGCGAAGTAACCGATAAGGATGCCTGAGGCGAAAGCGAGCAGCACCAGCACTGCATAAAAATGAGTGGCCCTGAAAGTCACGGTTTCCACCGGTGGTTCCATGGGATCAATGGGTTCGAAGGTTTCGGGAAGGGGGAAATCAACAATAATGGATTTGGTTCTGGTTGGCATGTGGCGCATTATAACATGTGGAACGAATTGTCAATTAGGACGTATATCCTGGTGAGGTCGCAGGATGATGCGAAAAATTGATCAAATCAAAGCTTTATTCGCTGCCTTGTGACCCATAAGAGCAATTCAATATATTAATGTAAGGAGCAGGTAAAGATTATGACACATAGAAATTCCATTCCGTGGTTCCTCTGGCCGTTCGCCGCCATTTGGCAGTTGATCGCCACCATTGTCGGTTTGACGGGCCGCTTTGTGGCAATGGTGCTCGGCCTGGTGTTCATGCTGGTGGGCGTGATCGTCAGCCTCACTATTATCGGCGCCATCGTCGGCATCCCAATGGCCCTGGTTGGTTTGTTGTTGTTTCTAAAGGGGATTTTCTAGAAAATCCCCTTTAGAAATTTAAAGGGGGTCTTCTTATATTTTCGAGAATGGAACGCCTTCTTGTTGAGAGGAGGTTCCATTTATTTGATATTATGGTTTCTGCTTTTAACTTTGATTAATTCTTTTGGTAAGAGCTTTCCTTTTCACTGGCTTGAGATTAGTTTTTTTATCCGTTGAATGTCTGGCTGTTCGATTTTTATCACTTGCGAGTTTTTGTCTTAATTGTTTGATGGATGGTGCACTTTTAATTTTTCTCAATCTTTCTGATTCTCTTCTTTTGATCAATCTGCGATGGTATACGAAGTCATTATTTAGAAAAAGAACTACAGTCATGACCGAGATGATGATGCAGATCAAATAGGTGATCGTATTCAGAACGACTGTGTAATAGAGGTTGTCGGAAATTCGGCTCAATGGATACGTGATAATTTCATTTAAGATACCGAAAACTATTCCAACACCTAACTGAATACCAAACACCCGCCACCACTGTCCTTCCACGAGTTTTTTACTGTAAGCCAATGCCTCATTTCCATACTTGTCGCGTAGGGCAACTACGGACAGGATGAAAACATAATTTATTGAATAAATTAAGCCGGGAATAACGAGCAGGAGCGTCAAACCAATGATGATTATGGACGCAAGGACGTTTGTCGTAATTGCTGTCCCCCATTTTGATGAAGCGGATTTTACCGCATCGAGCGCGCTAATATGTTTCTGATCAATCACCCCTTCGGCAATGATCGCAATGCTCATTTCAGCGATGACGATGGTAATAATTTCAATAAAAAAAAGTAAAAACAGGATAAAGAACCTTACGAAATCAGTTTTAGCACTATAGGACGGTAGCCCCTCAGAGATAAAAACAATAATAATTCTGATTGGGACAAAAGAAAGGAGCGCGATTAATACTATATCTTTTATTTTGAAGAAGAAGGTCTTCAATCCCTGATTGAGAATATCTGTAAAATCCAGCTCCCGTTCGTTAACGATAGTGTTCATGTTCGCCCTCCCGGATAATTAACTGTCATTTCCCCTCCTCATCGCTTATGAATATTCTACTCCGCCTGTTGCCATTTATCAATTTAATTGTTTCCTGATATCCGCATGCCTTTCTTCCCTCTTCTTTTCGGGTTGATATATCTGTAAATGGTCAGCTGGATCAGTCTGCAACCTATAGCGTCCAATAGGGATACCTTTCAGTCTAATCACCTTAAAAAGACAGGCACAGGGCCTTTATGGCCTGTGCCTGTCTTTTTACGAAGGCGTGTGGCAGACACCTTCTCATGTCGTCAAGGATCGAATATCCCCTGGCTGGGAGCATGTTTTGCCTGATCCCTTATCCCTGATCTCTACTCTCTAATCATCTGATCTTTACTGCGTCTCCAACTTTGTCTGCGACATCCGCCTGGAAAACAAAGACACGACTCGGCTGCGGAACGAAGAGAAAAATCTGCGTAGGAACGGAAGACGCAATATCAGTAAGATGAGGACCGCCAGGCCGTAAAGCAGCGGTTCTCCAATATTGCCTGTAAGGTGGAAGATATCGCCCTTCGTGGCCAGGGCGTAGTGTAAAACCGCGATGGGCGCAGCCAGGTAAATGGCCTGGTGCAGCAGTTTCCACTTCTTCCCCAGCCGCATTTTCCAGATATCGAAGGAAGTTAGGCCCAGCGGGATGAGTATGATAAAGACGATCAAGCCGAATACGATATACGACCTTTGGATGACGGTTTGAATGATCAGGCTCCACGCCAGCCCGTAGTCCAGGTTTACGAAGATGATCACGTGGATGGTTGCGTACATCAGGGCATACAGGCCGAGCGCCCGGCGCCGTTTGAGCAGTTCGCGCCAGCCGAATAGTGTGTTGAGCGGGGTGCATGCCAGGGAGAGCACCAGCAGGGCCAGGGTATGGCGCCCTGTGAGTTGTTCCATGGCCTCGATCGGATTAGCCGTCAGGTGGTTGGTGAAGAGATCGAAGATCATCTCGACCAGTGCCGACCAGGCATACAGGTGCATGGCGATCTGTACCGGAGTGTAGGGTATCTTTTTTATGCGCTCTATGATGGATATTCTAAAACTCGTGTATTGACTCATGCGTTCTACAAGTCCTTGTTCCTGCTTTAAGGGGATCCTATAGGTATGGCCGGGGGAGGTCCTTGAGAGTAATTTTAAATCTCGCAACTTATAACATGGAAAACGGAATCCGTTTGGGAGGACGGACTCCGTTTTGTGCTGAGACCCGTGTCCAATGTTTCTTGGATCTAGTAATTCAATTTCAGGTCCATCCCCTTGTAAAGATAAGCGACCTTGTCGCCGTAGCCGTTGAAGGGCAGAGTTGCGCGGCGGGTCAGTTCGCCGATGCGCCGCTCTGAAGCCTGTGACCAGCGCGGGTGGGGTACATCGGGGTTGACATTGGCATAGAAGCCGTATTCGTCGGACGCGATCGTTTTCCAGAACGTCTCAGGCTGTGTATCCACCAGGTCGATCTTGACGATGGCCTTGATGCCCTTGAAACCGTATTTCCACGGCACAACCAGGCGGATTGGCGCTCCGTCCTGTGGCGGGAGCGGGTCGCCATACAGCCCGGTGACGAGCAGTGTCAGGTCGTTCATGGCTTCGTCGAGCCGCAAGCCTTCGGTATAAGGCCACGGATAAAAGTTGCTGGCCTCCGCCGGTAATTGTGTAGTGTCCATTAAGGTTGTGAACGCCACATACTTTGCATCCGAGGTTGGCTCGACGGCTTTGAGCAGGCTTGCCAGGGGGAACCCGTGCCAGGGGATTACCATGCTCCAGGCTTCCACGCAACGCAGGCGATAGATGCGGTCTTCCTGTGGAAACATTTTGAGCAGGTCCTCGATGGCGAAGGTTTGGGGCTTGTTGACCATGCCCCCGACCTCCACGCTCCATGGATGGGATTTGAAGTTTACCGAGAGCGGCGCAACCGCATCTTTGGCGGTGCTGAACTCATAATAGTTGTTGTAATTTGTGATGTCTTCGTACGAATTGAGTGGTGCGCCCAGTTCGTCGGTCTTGCCTGCATAAGCCGCCATGTTGCTCGGGGTCGGGACTGCCGAACTGCTCACCGTGGGTGCGCAGGCGGCCAGCAGCGCGCTGCCGGTGAGAATGCCGGCCGCTTTGAGAAAATCCCGCCGGTTATAGTAAAGTGACTTGGGCGTGATCTCCGAAGAAAGAATGGGGACGGATTTATATTTGTTTTCCATATCTACCTCACAGTTTGTTACGGATAAGTTTCGGCTAATAGGGTTTTTATATTTGTCTCGATCTCGTTATAAGCGCCTTCACCGATATGGACATATCGAATGTGACCGCGTTTGTCGATCAGGTACAGGGTCGGCCAATACATATTGTGATAAGCGTTCCAGGTATCGCCTTCGTTATCCTGTGCAACCGGATATTCTATCCCATCCTGTGCCACTGCATTTTTCAGGTTGGTCAGGTCGGCTTCCTGGCTGAATTCGGGGTAATGGTTCCCAATGATCACAAATCCCTGGTCTTTATAGGCGGCATACCAATTTTTTAAGAAAGGCATGACGTGCTGGCAGTTGATGCAGTCAAATGTCCACATCTCGAGTCCCACTACTTTGCCGCGCAAGTCCGCCAACCGCAGCGGCGAATCTGTGTTCAGCCAGACCCTGTTGTTTAATTCAGGAGCCGGCCCGAGGTCGGGCAGGGAGACTGTTTGATGTTTTGGAAGGGCTATATTAACGTTTCCTGGGGGCGTACCAGCGCAGGCTGTTAACCCAAACATCATTGCAATTAACCAAATGGACCTCATGTTCAACCTCATTGATGACTTAATTGTAAAAAATCTTTCTTACGAAAGGCTTACGAGAGACTGAGAGTTTTATTAGGGTAATGTGAATGTAAAACGGCTTCCGCGGCCCGCTGTGCTTTCAACGCTGATATCCCCGCCATGCGCGCGTACCAGGCCGCGTGATATCGCCAGGCCGAGTCCCGATCCACCGGTGGACCGGCTGCGCGACTTTTCTCCTCGATAGAAGCGATCGAAGACTTTCGGCAGGTCCTCTCCACGGATGCCTTCACCCGTATCGCTTACGCTCACTTCAACGCCGCGCTCGGTACGTTTTGCTGTGACGACTATTTTTCCGCCGCCGGGTGTATGGCGCAGCGCGTTGCTTATCAAATTGTTAAGCACGCGGCCAATGCGCATCGTATCCATTCGAACCGGGTCGACATTGGCATCGGCGTGTCCGCTAATGGCGATTTCCCGGCGCGCGGCCATTTCGGAGAAGCTTTCTAATGTATCCGATATAAGATCGGCAAGGGACGAATCTGCCAGGTCGAGAGACAGGCCACCGGCATCCAGTTGGGCCATCTCGAATAGATCGTCGATGAGGCTGGACAGCGAACGTACGTCGCGTTGGGCGGTGAGCAGGTAGCGCTGGACCGCTTCGGGGTTTTCGACCATGCCGTCCGAGAGCGCTTCCAAAATGGCGCGGATGGAAGACAGCGGTGTCTGCAGGTCGTGGCTGACCGAGGCGATCAAGTCTGTGCGCAGGTATTCAAGCTCACGCTGTTTTTGGTCGGCCGACTGAAGTTGCGCAGCCATTTGGTTGAACGATTCGGCCAGTGTAGCCACTTCGTCGTTTCCTCCCACGTACACCCGCGTTTGTAGCTGGCCTTTCGCTAGGTCCTCGGCGGCTCTTTTCACGGCATGGATGCGCTCTGTGACCGTGCTGGAGAGGAAATACCCCAGCACCATGGCCATGCCTCCCGCGAAGAACAACAGGACAATCGAGAGCAGCAGGTCGTGTTCGCTGGCAAACATCATGCGCGCCGAAAACCACACGTTGAAGAAAGTCAGCACGCTGGAGAGCGCATATCCCGCCAGCAGGGTCCAGCGTAATGTTGGGGAAAAAGTAAGCCAGCCGAGGCGGTATGCGCCGTACCCAGCCAGGCTGGAGACTAGGGCCGTGATGGCAAGGAACATCGCCATCAGGCCCAGTTCGGCTAGGGGCGGTGACATCAATACTTTGAATATTCCCAGCGAGATCGCCAGGATGATGAATACGCCCAGGGCGTAGCGCGGAAAAATGGGGAGTTCGGAAAGGGTTGATCTCATGGTTCGAACTTGTATCCTATGCCCCACACAGTCAGGATGCGATCGGGAGAGGAAGGATTGGCCTCGATTTTTTCCCGCAGCCGGCGTACGTGGACTGTGACCGTCCCCGGGTCGATATATTCGGTGCCGCCCCAGATGCGCTCCAGCAGCTGGTCGCGTGTATACACCTGGCGCGGGTGGGAGGCCAGTAAATAAAGCATGTCAAATTCCTTGGCAGTCAGCGTGAGCTCCTTGCCCGCCCTTGTTACTGTGCGGCTGCGGAGATCGATGAGCAGGTTTTCGAATGTGAGTGCTTGGGTAGACTCCGCCTCGCTTTGCTCGCGGCCGGTTCGGCGCAGTACCGCGCGCACGCGGCTGACCAGTTCCTGCGGGCTGAACGGCTTGACGACGTAATCGTCTGCTCCCATTTCAAGCCCTGCGATGCGGTCCACCTCCTCGCGGCGTGCGGTCAAAAGGATGATGGGTATATTGGACCGGTCGCGTATCCAGCGTGTGAGAGATAGGCCGTCTATTTCGGGAAGCATGATATCGATGATGGCCAGCTCGGGAAGTTGTTCGTCCACCAGTGTCATTGCTGTCTTACCGTCGGAAGCATGCCGCGTTGGGAACCCGGCCCGCTGGAGGTAGAGCGAGACCACCTCCGCAATGCTGGGCTCATCCTCCACAATCAATATTGATTTTTTATCCATCGCGTTCAATAATACCTTAATGTCTCAAGGATAATTTATTACGAGACTCTTACATTTCTCCCCGGCAGGTCTGCGATGTTGAGGACTTGGAAAGTGTTTTGAAAAGTTAAAATCAACTGAAAAAAATGGACATATTCAATGCAAAAGTTCAAAACTATCTCTTTATCTTAATTTGCATCGTGCCCGTAGGGTATCCCCGGTGAATTTCTACATAAGAATCGGAGGGCACGTCCTACGTTAATTGGAAGGTTTCACCTCGTCCGTGGACTTCAGTTTGGCCTTCATGGTAAAGTGTTACATTTCCTGCGCCATATGCCGTCCAACTCCCCAAAGGTTCGTTCAAAAGTCCGGTTCGCTCGTCGATCCCGATCAACGTGTCTTCCGGTAATTGCGCTGCCAATTGTCCGGCCCAGCTGCTGCCGGAACTGTTGTGATGAGGTATGACGCAAGAATTGGGCAGGAGCTTTAGCCCCTCCAGAACTTTGCTCTCATATGGATCGTAATAATGCTCGCATATTACCATTGCGCCCGCGCTGCTGCCACCGATCACTGCGCCCTCATCATAAGCCGCAAGCGCGGCCTGCCAGACCAGGCTTCCCTTAAGTGTTTCGCCTAGGTGACCGGGGAAACCGCCCAACATGTATATGAACCGCGCAGGACGGATTCGTGCAGCCAGGGCCGGGTCGTTTGCGCAGGACCGGTCGATAACCGGCACCACGTCTATATGCGAGGCGCCGAGTGACCGGAACCATCGTGTACCATTATTTCCTGCCCGTCTGTGATTGTTATCGGGTGCAGCCGCTGTGGGTAGGATGGCAATCGGCGCGTCTGGTCCGCCCGCCAATTCGATGGCGCGTAGGTCCGGCTCCGACATGCTGCCGCCGAATTCCGCACCGCCTTCAAGGAGAAGATGGCTCATGGAAACTATTTTAATCCATCGTAGCAGTCGTTTGAAGATGAGATTCGAGTTCATACCCCCGGCGGAGGCGGAGTCGGCGCTGCCCCTTGCTAAATCCACAAATTTAATAATCGCCCCACTTAACACTTTTGCAATCTACACTTTTGCAAGTGTATGCTCTGCGAGAATCAAAAGCACTATAATCAAATTATCTCTTAAGCCGCCTGCTGCGAGAAATCCAATGGAAAGGAGAATATGCCATGTTATTCTCTCTCAGAGAGAACGGCCAGGGTCTGGTGGAATATGCGTTAATTCTTGTTTTAGTTGCTATCGTTGTTATCGCGGCTTTGTTGATATTAGGCCCGGTCATCGGCAGTGCATTTAGTACGGTGAACAATAGTCTAAATAGCTTATAAAACAGTTCCAAAATCGATTAAAAGAATTCCATCCTCTGATGGAATTCTTTTAATTTGCACCGGGATCGTTTCCCTTTCGATAAATTCGCCCATCCAGCTTGTCCAAATGGGTTCACTTTTTCTCGACATATACCCACATTTGCTTTCCATCTGTCTTAACTTCGATCCAACCGTTTAGGTCCGTACGAAGCATGGAACGTCCGGCCAGGGCATCCAGTGTTTCTTGGTCGGGTAAACCTTCCGGGTCGCCGGCGGCAACGCTCAGTACCGTGAGTTGTGGATCAAGGTTCTGAACCCAGTCCGGTGGCGTAAGCTGGGCATCGCCGCTTTGAGCCAGGGATAATACGCTTACGTGTCCGATCGTGTTGCCATTCTCCAGTTGGTCGAGGGTATCGAAATTCTCCCCGATCGGCAGCAGGCTGCGGAAGCCATTCCATTCGATCAACAAGGTCGCACCGCCTGAGGATATGTTAATGATCTTCAAGGTTGCACCTTTGCCAAGGTCGAGAGTCTGGCCTTCTTCGGCCCGCGTGACGGGGATCGATTCGTCGGCCAGCCATTGCATTACTTCCCGCGCAGAAAAGGATGCCTGTTCGTTCCCTCCGAGTAAAACATTTTTCGGCGGATAACGCGGCAGCACACGCGGCAGGGACGTGACCTGCTCCTCGTTTGTGGAGGCCAGGATCAACCAGTCTAGGTTGTGGTCGAGTAGGGATAATCTTCGGCCAAGCGCATCCGAGAGTGATGAAGCCGAAGGTCCGCCGTCGATCAGGATGTTCCGGCCCATCGGCGTTTGGATCAGCACCGCATCCGCAGAGCCTGCATTTAGAAAAGTGATGTGCAGGTTGCCGTCCGGTGTGTCGGCCGCGAGACGCCAGGTAAAGATCGTCAAAATCAACAATGCGGTCAGGAGGGTCGCTTCAGAAAGGTAACGAAAACTCCCGCGTACGGAGGAGAGCCACGACTTTATGGAAGAGCCTGCGAATGTAATGGTGAGCAGTACTCCGTAATAAAGGACAACAAACGCCAGCGAGAACCCGCCAAGGTAGATCACTCCGTGCGGCACCGCGTTAAAAAGTTCGACCATGCGGATCGTATAGGCTGTTAAGGGCCACGCCGCCCATGCGATCAGTTTTCCGAGCGGAAAGTACAGCAGGCTGGCGAAGACCGCCTGGCCGCCCAGGATCATCACGGCCGGTTGCGCTGGCAGGATAAAGGGGTTGGCTGCGAAGGAAATGAGCGAGATCTGTTTGAACTGATAGGCCATAATGGGCAGGGTGGTCAACTGGGCGGCGAAAGTGAGCAGGACAAACTCGGCAAACAGCTCCGAAAATTTCTCGGCATTTGAACTTGGGAAGAAACGGGCGATGAGCTTCTCTGCGGCTTGTTGAAAGCTGTCGCCATATAACACCAGGCCCAGCGTTGCAAAGAACGAAAGCTGGAAGCCAACGTCCCACAGCACCAGTGGATTGATCAGGGCCATGAGACCTGCAACGAAACCCAGGGTGTTGAGTCCTTGCTGGCGGCGTCCTACTTGTACGGCGAACAGCGAGATCGTCCCCATGATGGCGGCTCGTACTACAGCCGCGTTTGCGCCGACCAGGAATGTATAGAAAGCGATTCCCACGATGGCGGCTGCCGCCCCACGCCGTGGTCCGAGGATGCGGCTGAATAATTTAACGAAGATGCCGGCGATGATGGCTATGTTGAATCCCGAAATGGCAATGATGTGCGCAGTGCCGGTGTTTTTAAAGGCTTGTTGCAGCGGCTCGGAGAGTCCTGAGTCTACGCCCAGCAGAATGCCCGCCAGCAGGGATGCTTCTGGATCGGGAAACAGGCGATAGATGTTATCGAGAGACTTTTCTTTCAGCGCATAGATCGCGGCCGCTATGGGGTTTCCTTCGTTGCCCGGAAGGAGCGTCGCGTCGGCGTTGGGCATATAGCTGGGAATGCCTTCCCGTGCAAGATAATCACGATAGGAAAAATCTTCATCTTCGGGCGGAGTTTGGAGACTGCCGCGTACCCGGACGATGTCGCCGTAGTGATAGGTCTGGTTTGCCTGGACGCGCGCCAGCAGCAGCCCACTGACCTTGAATTGATCAGCGCCTGTGTCCACTTGCTCAACCTGCAAACGAAGATTGATGTACGTATCTCGAGTGTCGGGAGGCTCAACTACCGTGCCGGTGACGAGAATATCGTAATTCCGGTCGTTGAACCACGCGATCTGTGAGATGGAAAGTGTGGGGACGGTGGCTTGATATCGTGCTGCGCCGATAAAAATGGCTATGAGGCAGGCCGCGGGTAGGATGAAGGTTGAACGACGCAAAAAGATCGTGGCTGTGATGGTGAGAATTGCGAAGATCAGCCACACAAAAAGCGGCAGGCTCACCAGCTTGGCAAGCAGGATGCCGGTAATAAAAGCCAATGAAACCCACATTAATGGCAGCGGCATGCTGGGATTGTACGATAAAACGATCTAACGATCCCTCAAATGTTCATAATAATTGTCCATTTGAGTTCGTGATAAGGGGCGGGCGTTATAATGAAATCATAATTGTTCATCGCCTTTCGTAAAGCATTCGAAAAAAATGGACGTGTGCGGGGCGCACGCCCCGCACACGTCCATTTTTTTCGATATCCTTCGTCCCAGGCTGAAAGCGTTGGACGAAGAGTGCGTAAATATATGAAATCAATACCAGATAAAAAACTTATCCTCGTGACCGGCGCTACAGGTTATATCGGCGGGCGGCTCGTTCCGCGCCTTTTGGACGCTGGTTATCCTGTGCGTTGCCTCGTACGTGACCCGGCTCGTTTGCAGGGACGTCCCTGGCTTGCGCGCGTCGATGTTGCGGCAGGCGACGCACTCGATCCGGCCTCGCTCGATAAGGCTCTTAAAGGTTGTTCAGTCGCTTATTACCTGATACATGGCCAGCGTGGTGGCAGGCTCAACGCCGAGCGCGACTTGCAGGCCGCACACAATTTCACTCAATCCGCGGAGCGGCAGGGCGTCGAGCGCATCATCTATTTGGGCGAGCTGGTTGACTCGACAGCCAATCTTTCGCCTTACCTGCGTTCCCGCCATGAGACCGGGTATATCCTGCGGCAAAGCCACGTGCCGGTGACTGAATTTCGCGCCGGCATGGTCATCGGCGCTGGCAGCGCCATGTTTGAGATGATCCGCTATCTTGCCGAGCGTGAGCCGCTTTTCGTTTGCCCGGCCTGGTGGTTCTCTGAGGCCCAGCCCATCGCCATCCGCGATGTGTTGTCTTATCTTCTGGCCGCGCTGGAGAATCCCGGAAGCTCCGGCAAGCTGATCGAGATCGGTGGCCCGACTCGCCTTACCTATGCGGAGATGCTGCTCGCTTATTCCAAAGTACGCGACCTGAAGCGCGTCCTCATCCGTACGCCGTTCTATGTGCCGCGCCTCTCGGCCTATTGGGTGCATATGGTCACTCCCATCCACTGGCGCGCGGTGCTGCCGTTGATCGAAGGCCTGCGCGCCCGCCTCGTCGTCCATGAGGATGTGGCGAAGGACCTCTTTCCCGGATTCAACCGATCAGATTTTCAATACGCCGTTCGTCTGGCACTCGGACGTGTCCTGAGCGATACGGTCGAGACTTCCTGGTCCGATGCGCTGGTCAATTCGGCCGGCGATACCAAGCCTTACCTGTTCAAAGTGGAGGAAGGCATGATGCTCGAACGACGCTCGCTCTTGTTGGACCTCGCGCCCGGACAGCGTCTTCAGGGCTTATACCGGCATCGGCGGGACCCGCGGCTGGCTTTATATGGACTGGGCCTGGGCGCTGCGCGGCTGGATGGACAAGGCCATTGGCGGTGTGGGCATCCGCCGCGGCCGCCGCAATCCCGGACGAAATTCTCTCAGGCGAGTCGCTCGATTTCTGGCGCGTCGAAACGGTTGAAAAAGACCGGCTGATGCGTTTGCGGGCGGAGATGAAAGTGCCGGGCAAAGCCTGGCTGCAGTTTGAATCGTTGCCTCAAAGCGACGGCAAGACACTCCTCACCGAGACGGCCTACTTCGCGCCCAGGGGCTTCTGGGGATTCGTCTATTGGTATGCCATGTGGCCCTTCCATGCTTTTTTGTTCGACGGCCTGATTCGCCGCCTTGCATCCCGCGCAAAATTGTTGGCTCGAACATGATTTGTCACTCGCCATTTACCGTTACCATTCTGCGTCCCCTCTTCAAACTTTAAACCTTAACCTTTGGACCTTAAAGCTTGAACCTTAAACCCTGACCGATGCCCCCTGATCTTATCCTCGTTACCGGTGCAAGCGGATACATCGCCAGCCGTCTCATCCCGCGCCTGCTTGCAAAAGGAGTCCGTGTGCGCGCTTTGGCGCGTCGGCCTGAACAACTGGGTACTCGGGCTTGGGCGAAGGATGTCGAATTCGTTCGCGGCGATGTGACAGCTCCAGCCAGCCTTGCACGCGCCTTGGTGGGTGTCCATACCGCTTATTATCTGGTTCATAGTATGGCAGGTGGACGCGGTTATCACCCGCATCGAGACTCAGGCTGCTCATAACTTTGCTTCTATGGCGGAAACCGCAAAATTGCAGCACCTCATCTATCTCGGCGGCCTGGCTGATCCCAATGCCCCGAACCTCGCGCCCCACATGCGCTCGCGCATCGAGACTGGCAATACATTGCGGCAGGGAAACGTACCGGTGACTGAATTTCGCGCCGGTGTGATCGTTGGCCCCGGCAGCATCTCATTTGAAATGATACGGTTCCTCACGGAGTGCTTTCCTATTTTGCCCGGCCCGCGCTGGCTGAAGAACAAGGCCCAGCCTGTTTCGGCGCGCAACGTGATCGATTATCTGGTCGCCGCGCTCGATCATCCTGAAGCGCGCGGTGGTGTTTACGAGCTGGGCGGACCGGATGTGATCCTCTATGCCGATACCATGTTGCGCTATGCCGGTCTGCGTGGCCTTAAGCGCTGGTTCTTTACGTTACCCGTCATTCCGGTCTGGGTCATGGCTCGCTTTGTGGACTGGCTGACTCCCGTGCCTTCCGTGATCGCTTCGCCGTTGATCGGCGGGCTTCAATCCGACTCGGTCGTCCTGGATGATTCCGCCCGTCGCCTGTTTCCTGAAATAGACTTGGTCCCCTATGATCGGGCCGTGAACGAATCTCTGGCAGAGCTTACGCCGGCGCGGCTCGAACGCGTTTGGGAGGGCTTGGGCCGCGAGACTGTTAGCATGAAGCATGAAGGCTTCTTTATTATTTATCGTCGTGTCACCGTAAAGGCTTTGCCCGGGAGCGTCTATCGTGTGTTTACCTCCATGGGCGGGCGGAATGGTTGGCCTTTTGCTAATTGGCTCTGGTTGTTGCGCGGCTGGCTGGATGGACTTTTTGGTAGCCGCGCCATTCTCTTTAAAGAAGATGGCAGGACGAAATTGAAAGAAGGCGACGCTCTTGATTATTACCGCGTCGAATGTCTGGAGCCTGATCATTTACTTCGGCTGTATTCTGAACTTCGCGCTCCGGGTGAAGGCTGGATGGAATGGCGGGTCGATCTTGCCTCCGGCAATTGCTCCGTGTTGACCCAGACCGCCTTCTTCGCTCCACGCGGCCTGCCGGGATTTTTATACTGGGCTTTGCTTGGCCCGTTGCATCGTTTTGTCTTTCGCGGTTTAATTCAGGCTGTCAGGCAGCACAGCGAGACACAATGAAAATTGCCCTGGTTCTTCTTTGTTCCATCCTTTTCCTTGTTGTAGTGGCTCTCTTGCCTCTGCCTCTTCCTCCTTACCTCGATTTTCAAGTCATCTACCACGCAGACCTGGGCCTTTTGCGCGGCATTCCAATTTACGACCACACCGGTCAGGTCAATATGATCGCCGGGTTGGCGCATGTGCCGCCTGACCAGGTATACGTCTTGCCGTTCCCATATCCGCCGTGGTACGCGGTCGTTATGCTCTGGGCGGCTCTTTTGCCGATCATGGTCGCGGTCCGCATTTGGTTTGGTCTCAACCTGCTCATGTTGTTCGCATCCACTTGGCTGTTGACCGATGGCTGGATGCCTGTGAGACGTCTATTTGCTTTTTTCTTTGCCATTCTTTTTCTGCCGGTTTTGGGTACGTTGTGGGTTGGACAATATGGCTTACCTGTTCTGCTTGGAACGGCTTTGTTTGTATATGCTCTTCATCATGAAAAGGTTATCCTGGTTGCTTTGGCGGCTGCCTTATTAACCTTCAAGCCACATCTCGGTGGGTTGATCCTGCTTATCGGGCTTGTTTATCTTTTCCTGCGCCGTGATGACTTCGCTCGTCGTGCTTTGATCGCCATCGTCCTGGCCGGTATTTTTTTGTTTGCGATCGGTTTCCTCGCCTCACCGCTCTGGCCCCTTGATTATTTCCATTCGCTGATAGGCTTCAAGGATGTTTCCCAATGCCATCAATGCAACAGCGTTCCGATGGAATTGACTGGTCTGGTCCGCGGAGGCTTCGATCAAGCTGTATGGATCGCCCTTGGGATTCTTGTTTTTCTGGCCATGTGGGTTGCCTCGCAGTGGAGGACTCTCACTCATGATTCGCGTTGGCTCGTGGGTGTTTCCGTATTGGTTGTGTTGGTTGCCAGCCCGTATTTGCAAAATTATGACTATGTCCTTTTGCTGGTGCCGTTGTTTATCTTGGCTGGTGAGGCCCGCCGCCTCGATTGGCTTTGGCTTGCTCTCGCCTACCTTCTTCCATTTCTCGGCTTTGGACTGTTCGGGGTTTCGGGTGATGTCTCGCTGGTAATTTCGGCGCTTATCGTCTTTACCCTTTTTACGAACGCGATGTCCAAACTTGACGTTTCAGCGGGCGCGGCATACAATCCAAACACAACCAAATAAAGATCAGAAAGCGGCGAAGCCGGTGTAATTCCGGCGCTGTCCCGCAACTGTAAGTTCCAATAACCGGATATCGCTCGTTGGAACGAGTCAGGTCGCCCGCCCTGGTCGGTTAATCGTATTTACTCACGGTTCTCCGTAAAATGCCCGAAAAAATGGATGTGTGCGGGGCGTACGCCCCGCACACATCCATTTTTTCGGCAATCTTTGTCCCAAGCTGAAAGCTTGGGACAAAGATTAGGGTAGTTACGGTTCATCTACATCCTCGGAGCAGGGATGGTGAAGTGATCATCACAAGACTTCCAATTTCCCGCCGAATGAGACGGGATTTTTTATTTTCAAAGGAGTGCTATGCAATTACCGCATATTCCAGATTTCGATTCGAAGAGCGCCGCACAGGCGCAGGAACGGCAGAATTCCCTCACCAAGCCGACCGGGAGTCTCGGGCGGTTGGAGGCGCTCTCCATCCAATTGGCGGGTATCAGCGCCAAATCGCGTCCTACTTTTCCTCGCAAGGCGGTCATCGTCATGGCGGGAGATCACGGCGTGACGGAAGAGGGCATCAGCGCCTATCCATCGGAAGTCACAAAGGAAATGGTGGTTAATTTTTTGAACGGGGGTGCGGCCATCAATGTCCTCGCACGGCAGGCAAAGGCCCGGGTGATCGTGGTGGATATGGGTGTGGCAGCCGATTTTGAACAGGCTGAAGGTCTCCTGAACCACAAGATAGCCAAAGGCACGCAAAACATGCACAAAGGTTCTGCCATGGATCGCCGGCAGGCGGAACGATCGGTCCAGGCAGGGGTCGAAGTAGTGGAGGCCGAAATTGCAAAAGGCCTGGATATACTCGCTATCGGCGAAATGGGCATTGGCAATACTACGCCATCATCGGCTATAACGGCGGTATATACGGGCCTGCCTGTTCGTCAAATAACTGGTCGAGGTACCGGTCTCGATGATTCTGGCTTTTTTCATAAAGTGGAGGTGATAGAGCAGTCGATTGCCCTTAATCGCCCCAACCCTGCCGATGCTTTGGATGTTTTGAGCAAGGTGGGCGGTTTTGAGATTGGCGGGTTGACCGGTTTGATCTTGGGTGCGGCAGCTCATCGCATACCAGTCCTCCTGGATGGTTTCATTTCGGGCGCCGCGGCGCTGCTTGCCGTCGAGCTGGAGCCGCGCGTAAAGCCATTTTTGATCGCCTCACACCTATCGGTTGAAGCCGGGCACCGTGCTATTTTGGAACGTCTTGGTTTAAAGCCCTTGCTAGAGCTTGACCTGCGCCTCGGGGAAGGGACAGGCGCGGCCCTCGCTTTCCATTTAGTGGATGCTTCGGTAAACACTTTGAATGAAATGGCGACTTTCTCTGAAGCGGGTGTGAGCGGGAAGGAATGAAGCGGTTCTTTACCGCGCTTGGCTTTTTAACCACGATCCCATTGCCATATCACGATCCCTCAGGGCTGGAAGAGTTGGGGAAAGCCGCCATCTGGTTCCCTCTGGTCGGCGCTCTGGTAGGTGAGCTGGTTGCGGTCATCTTTCTGGGTCTGGCTAGATTCTTTCCTATAACGGTTAGCGCAGTGGTGAGTGTCTGTGCCTGGGTTTATTTAACCGGCGGCTTGCACCTCGATGGCCTGGCGGATTCCTTCGATGGGCTTCTCAATTCCTCTCCCCCTGAACGGCGTTTGGAGATCATGAAAGATCCGCGCTTGGGTGCCTTTGGAGCCTTGGGATTGATCCTGGTCGTAATATTTAAGATCAGCGTATTAACAGCCTTGCCTGTTTATTTTACGTTGCTGGCCGTACCCCTCGCTGCCTCCACAGCTCGCTGGTTGTTGCTGTGGGCTGCGCTCCAACCTATGGCTCGCCCGGGTGGGCTGGGAGCGGCGTTCCAACCTGAACTTGGTTGGGTGGGATGGGTCATATCGGCGGTCATTCCTTTGGGTCTGACTGTCCTGTGTGGCTGGCGCGGCTTCGCTGCACTTGTCATCGGGTGTGTGTGTGCCGCCGCTATCATTTGCTTGGCACGCGTGCCGCCTCGGCGGGTTGACGGGAGACGTCTTCGGGCTGATTGTGGAATCGGTGGAGGTCGTAATTTTACTGGTCCTTGTTGCTCATATTTAAGAAACTACTCGCAGCCCTTTTTAAGTTACCCAAAAAAATTGACATTGTTAGTAAGAAAGTTCAAAAAAATCTCTGTTTATCTCCGTTTATCTCTGGTGAATTTCTCTAAGGTGAATTAATGAAAAGAAGGATGTGAGATGGCCCGTTCCTTGACGTTTATTCTCGGCGGCGCGCGCAGTGGAAAATCCGATTATGCCCAGGCGCTTGTGGACCAGGCGGATGCAAAAGTCCTATTTGTCGCCACTGCCGCCGCTTTGGACGAAGAGATGCAGGCCCGCATCGCTGTCCACCGCTCACGCCGTCCGGTGCATTGGGTAACTATCGAAGCGCCCCGGCAGGTGGGCGCAGCCATACGTGCGGCTCTCCCATCCGAGTGGGTCCTGCTCGATTGCATGACCCTGCTGGTAAGCAACCTCCTGGTCGGGTTGCCGGAGCCAATCATCGAAGCCGATTATTACGCGGAAGTGGATAAAGAATTGAACGCTCTATTGGAGGCTATCTCAGACAGCCGGGCGAAGTGGGTTATCGTTTCGAACGAAGTTGGGTTGGGACTTGTACCGGCTTATCCCATGGGACGTTTTTTCCGCGATGCGCTTGGCCGTGTCAATCAACGTATGGCGCAGGTTGCCGATACGGTCTATTTCATGGTCTCGGGGTTACCCATGCTCGTCAAAGGGGAATCATCTAGGTCTGGTTCGCATTGACGTTTTCCATTGTGCGGCATACAATCCAACTACAATTGAATAAATGCCAGAGAGCGGCGAAGCCGGTGCAAGTCCGGCACTGTCCCGCAACTGTAAGTTCCATCGATTGAGCATGGATCGTTGGAACAAGTCAGGTCGCCCGCCCTGGTATGTTCGTCACACTCTCGTGGAAAGGAGGTGGAGGACGGCTCCCTGAATTGCCTCTCCAACCTCCCCAGTCATCGGCTGGGGATTTTGATTCTATGTAGGAGAATAACAATGCTTCGTAAGTTCCTTTTTTTGATTTTACCGGTTGCGATCTTACTTTCTGCATGTGCGCCTTCGGCAGTAAATACTCCTCAGCCTCAGGCCGCTGCGGAGACCACACAGCCAACAGGTGTCCAAACTCAACCCGCACCGATCGCTCTGACCGATGGCCTCGGTCGTCAAGTCAAGCTGGAATCCCCTGCTCGGCGCGTCGTATCGCTGGCTCCTTCCAATACCGAGATTCTTTTCGCAATTGGCGCAGGCCCGCAAGTCGTGGGTCGTGATGATCTTTCGGATTATCCCGATGAGGTTGCCGGCATTCAAAGCGTGGGCGGCTCTATGGGCAATTTCAGCACCGAGGCTATCGTGGCGCTCAAGCCCGATCTCGTGCTGGCCGCCGAGATCAACACGCCTGAATTGGTGAAAACACTGGAAGGCCTCGGCCTGACGGTTTATTACCTCTCCAACCCCACTACATTGGACGGTATGTATGCCAACCTTGAGACTGTTGCAAAATTAACGGGCCATGTGGATGAAACATCGACATTGATTCAATCGCTTAAAGCGCGTGTTACCGCAGTGGATACAAAGCTTGCAGGCATATCCGAAAAGCCGACAGTCTTTTATGAGCTTGATGCCACAGATGCTTCCAAGCCGTATACCGCCGGCCCGGGGACGTTTATTGATCTGTTGATCCAGCGCGCAGGTGGTACGAATGTGGCCTCCACTTTGAAGGATCAATATCCGCAAGTGAGTCTGGAGGAATTGGTCGTGCTTGATCCGGACGTTATTATATTAAGCGACTCGGCGTATGGCGAAACGCCGGATAAAGTTGCGGCGCGCCCTGGCTGGGGCACACTGGCTGCGGTGAAGAACGGACAGGTCTACCCGTTTGATTACCATTTGCTCAGCGTCCCCGGTCCGCGCCTGGTGGATGGGTTGGAACAGTTGGCGAAGCTGCTGCATCCGGATTTATTTAAGTGATCTTGTAGGGGCGTGGCAGGTCTGCACGGCCGCTCAGGGTTCATAGGTCATTCGTTGTACTTTACAACAAACATGAAGCGCATTTCTCCATTCCTTTCCTCTTTTTTACTGCTGCTCCTGGCGCTTATCCTCAGTCTTGCCATCGGATCGGTCTTCCTTTCCCCTGCGCAGCTCTGGGCCGCATTGATCGGGCAGGGCACGCAGACTTCCACCACTATTCTGTGGGCCATCCGGTTGCCGCGCACCGTCTTGATCGCACTGACCGGTATGGCCCTCAGCGGGAGCGGCGCAGCTTACCAGGGACTCTTTCGCAACCCTCTTGCAGATCCATTTCTGATCGGTGTTGCCTCCGGCGCGGGGTTGGGCGCGGTGATCGCCATGAGCATTAATTGGCCCTATTCATTTTGGGGGCTGCTGGCCATCCCCATGTGCGCTTTCATCGCGGCGTTGCTTACGGTATTCATAGTTTATTCGTTGGCGCGCGTCGGCAGGACGGTGCCAACCACAAACCTGATCCTGGCCGGTGTAGCCTTTTCTTCTTTTGCCACCTCATTGACTTCTTTTTTAATGCTTCGTTCAACGGACGATATCCGCCGCGCCCTGGGATGGTTGTTTGGTGGGGCGACCCAATCCAATTGGACAGCGATCATCGCCATCTCGCCTTATCTATTCATCGGTTTGGGCGTTTTGCTTATCAGCGGACAGGCCTTGAACCTGATGCAGTTCGGCGACGAACAGGCACAGCAACTCGGATTGAACGTTACCCGCGCCAAAACGGTCTTGCTCATATCCGCCTCGCTAGCTACTGCCGCTGCTGTGGCGTTCTCCGGTATTATCGGGTTTATCGGGTTGATCGTGCCGCATATCATGCGGCTGTGGTGGGGCCCGGACTACCGCCGGTTGGTTCCACTTTCGATCATTAGCGGTGCCACGGCTTTGCTGGTTTCGGATATTGTCGCCCGCGTTGTCCTTGCCCCGCAGGAGATACCGGTTGGGATTGTCACCGCTCTGGTGGGTGCGCCTTTTTTCCTCTGGGTCTTGCGTCGTGCTAAGAATCTAGGCTATTGGTGATCTTTTCAGGGCTTTCGCTTCCATTGCTCTTTGGCTCCAAAAGAGGTAACCTCAGAAATGTGTTTCAAATTTATTTACTTTACGGACCTTTATAAAGTACCCGAAAAAATGGACGTGTGCGGGGCGCACGCCCCGCACACGTCCATTTTTTCGGCATCCTTTGCCCCAGGCTGAAAGCGTGGGGCAAAGCGTAAGTAGTTATTTTCCATTAAGACGTATACCCTTTGAACGGAAATCCGGCCATGGAGGGTTCGAATGGAAAAAGTGCTTATTTCCTGGAGCGGTGGTAAAGATTGTGCCTTGGCGCTGCACGAAATTCTTTCGGACCAGCAATATCAGGTGGTTGGCTTGTTGACCACCGTCACGGGTAATTATGAGCGCATCGATATGCACGACATCCGCTGCAGCTTGATCGAAAGACAGGTTGAATCCCTTGGCTATCCCTGGGAAAAGGTGTCTATTTCGAGCCATACCTCTAACGCCGATTATGAGCCCGGCTTTGTACAAACCCTGAGAAAATATAAAGAGCTGGGTGTGACCTCGGTTGTTTTTGGTGATATTTTTCGTAAAGACCTGAGGAAATATCGGGAGCTTAATCTTGCCCGGTTGGGAATGAAGGGTATCTTTCCCTTATGGGAAAGAGATGATTTCCAGATCATGGAATCGTTTATTACGCTTGGGTTTAAAGCTATTGTGGTGTCTATTAACACGCATGCGCTCGACCGCCGGTTTGTCGGCCGGATGATTGACTGGAAATTCATCTTCGACTTCCCCAAAACTGCCGACGTTTGCGGGGAAAACGGTGAATATCATACCTTTGTCTACGATGGCCCTATTTTCAAAAAAGGCATATCCTATAAGGTGGGCGGGACTCTTCTGAGAGACAACCATTTTAATTACTGTGATCTGAGGCCTGTTTGATGATGTTTTACAAATACTTGTATATTTTTTATAACGAGTCCGGAAGAAGTTATGTTGCTGATTGATCAATTGTCTGTTTCGTATGGTCCGCATGTTATTTTGCATGGGGTCAGCCTTGAAGTGCGATCGGGGGAAGTGCTGGCCTTGATCGGGCCGAACGGCGCGGGCAAGTCCACCCTCATCCGCGCGGTCAGCGGAGTTATACCCATCCAAAGCGGCCAGGTTCGTACGGACGGGAATGACTTCGCGGTCCTCTCGTCCATGCAGCGTGCGCGCTATCTGGCGGTCGTGCCTCAGGCGGTTTCGCTGCCTGCCGCCTTCACGGTTTGGGAAACCGTATTGCTGGGGCGCACTCCTTATCTTGGATTCCTTGGACAGCCCTCCCACAAAGATGAAGAGCTGGCGCGGATGGCCCTTGACCGCGTCGGCGCCGGGCCATTGGCCGGGCGCCGCGTCGGCGAGCTTTCGGGCGGAGAACAGCAGCGCGTGCTTCTGTCGCGCGCCTTATGCCAGTCTACGCCGGTCCTCTTGCTCGATGAACCCACTGCGCATTTGGACCTGCAATATCAGGTAAGTTTATTGGAGCTTGTCAGCGATCTGGCGCATCGTGATAATCTCGCTGTTCTGATCGCTTTGCACGATCTTAACCTCGCTGCCCGTTACGCCGATCGCATGGCACTGATGGTCGCGGGCCGCATCCAGTCTGTTGGAAAGCCTGGGGAGGTCCTGCAGGCGGATAGGATCGAAGCGGCTTACTGCCTGCCGGTGCAGGTGGTCAAACATCCGTTTATGGATGTACCGTTGGTTCTGCCAAAATCCCGAAAACAATAAGTCGAAGTAAGCCTTGATTCCCCTTATTTCACAAAATAAATAATGGCTACGATCACGCCGATGCTCACCACCATCCAGCGCAGTGTGGACGGTTTCACGCGCCCCGCTAACCGGCCGCCCAATACCCCGCCGATCAACGCGCCGATCGCCATCACTACTGCAGCCGGCCATTGCACCAGACCTGAAAACAGGAAGAAGATCGCCGCCGCAGCGTTGACGCTGAAGGCAAAGATCTGTTTCAGGGCATTGAGCCTCGTCAATGTATCTTCCAATGTCAGTCCCAGCACGGCCAGCACGATCACGCTCAAGCCTGCGCCGAAATAACCGCCGTAGATCGCGCCAACGCCCATCGGCAGCCAGGTCCATTTTTCGGTGCCTCCAGCCGGTTGACCCTGGCTCGTGCGCTGGGTCATCCAGGCGCGCACCGGATCCTGGATGGCCAGCAGACCGGATGCCAGCAGGATCAGGAATGGCACCAATCTCGTGAATAATTTTTCTCCTGTGTTGAGCAGCAGGATGCCGCCGATCAAACCGCCAACCACACCTGCTGGCAGGACCATCCACATTCGTTTACCCTGGCCGCGCAGGTCATGTATTTGAGCCAGCGTTCCTCCGATATAGCCGGGGCACAGCGCCACGGTGTTGGTTACATTCGCAGCTACGGCCGGGATGCCGACCGCGGTCAGCATCGGGAACGTAATCAGCGTGCCGCCGCCGGCCAGCGCGTTAACGGCCCCGGCTGCCACAGCCGCCAATGCTACAAGTATGAAGTTTAATGCGCTGAGCATATTTTATTCTGCCATCTTTCTTCGGTGTGGTTTGTCCGTATCAATGAATTATAAAAATTCTGCCTGTCAGCCCGCCGGTGATTGAGTAGGCCGAAGGCCGTATCGAAACCGGGACTTCCATGATAAGTACGAAGACTTTTTCGTTGAAAGTGCCCTCGATCCTTATTCAGGATTCAGTTTCGACTCCCGAATACCTGATTACCTGATACTCGATTACCTAATACCCAATTATCCGAATTTCTTCCTGGAATCCCATCCGACTGGATGATTTTACCAAACCTTTTCGGGCTGTTAACATCCTCACAACCCGGCCTTAACAGTCTTTCTTTATACTTTGGTGGATTATTTACAGAGTACTGCATAATTATATAATCCCGTTCTTGTTCTTTGGGACAAAGTATTGTGTTTTGTCAGTATCTAAACCAATTTTTTGTTTTTTTACTCTATAAATGATGAATAAAAGTTTATATCATACTGGGTATTTTCAGTACAAGGTACTGCGAAGCGCTAAGCGAGCAGTAGAGATTTATGCAAGAAGCAGTATAAGGAAAAGGTAGAATGAGTAAAGCAGACTTACATATCCATACTACGTATAGCTGGGACGGTATGATGACTCCCGCGGCTGCCCTCAAGGCTGCGCGCATAGCCGGGCTGGACGTCATCGCCATAACCGACCATGATGAAATAGGTGGGGCTTTCGAGGCGCTCGAATTGGCGGGCAAATATGGTCTCGAGGTGATTCCCGGGATTGAGATCACAACGGCAGATGGGCATCTTCTGGCACTGTTCGTCCATCAACTCATCCCGCCCGGACTGCCTCTGATCGAAACTCTTTTGAGGATTGGCGCGCAGGGCGGCTTGGCGATTGCCCCCCATCCTGTGGCCCCTATGACGCACAGCTTGGGGCGTCGTCCGATCTGCGACGCGCTGGCTCATGCTGATGCCAGCCAGGTGCTGGTCGGGATGGAAGTGTTCAATGGCGGGTTGCCTTACCGCCGGAGCAACCTTGGCGCCAAAGTTTTGGCTGACTCGCTGCCCATTGCGCAGGTGGGCAGCAGTGACGCGCACATTTTCTGGTCGGTGGGTCTTGGTGCTACAGAGTTTTCTGGCCGCACTGCTGCCGATTTCCGCCGTGCACTGATCGACCGAAAAACTCGGCCTCTTACCCTGCCGGGTATTTTTGCAGCGAAAAACCTGGTGGGCTGGATTCTGCATTACAGCCTGAAGCGTGCCGGATGGGTCACGTCCAATCCACAGCCGCACATGCCACTTATGTTGGCGCGTTTTTCTTAGCAAACTTTTATGCCGTTTAGAAGCTTCTTTCGATACAAAGTAATTACTTGTGGTCCCTGCATGAAATACCCGAAAAAAGGATATGCGCAGGGCGCACGCCCTGCGCATATCCTTTTTTCGGAATTCTTCCATTCGTCCCAGGCTGAAAGCGTGGGACGAATGGAAGTAGATAGAGTACAATTTCCCTTGCGCTGCCGATAAGCAATAATGTATAATCATGCCAATCATTTCTTCGGGAGTAGTAAGCGGATCGCTGGCTGATAGAGAAGGAGACGCATGGTGGAAGTCTCCGCAGGAAAACCCCGCTGAAGTCGCCCGGACTGATTGACGAAGAAAAGCCGCTGGCTGAGTAGAACGTCACGGGAGTGCCCGTTACAGCATGGGTTGATGAACACGTCAGCCGCAGAGCGCAGCCGAAAGGCTGAATTGAGGTGGTACCGCGAAGCATACGCCTTCGTCCTCATCATGGGCGAAGCGTTTTTTATTTAAAGTGTCCAGGCACATTATTCGGAGATCTTTCGCATGCAGACGATTCCGAATATCGAATTATCGAATATCTACTTAGCTAGACTTTATCCATTTGAACAATAACAAGAAGCAGGGTAAGCTAGTGCTAACACTCCAGCAAGAGGTAGTCTATGCCGACCCTGCAGGCAGAATATATCACGATCCTGGGAGCCTTTGCGAGGTTGTTCTCCAAGCGCATTTGGGAACATGTGCGGATTTTGCTCATTGGTGCCATCCTGTCTCCCGCCGAACGCACAGTCACAGCTGCTTTGCGAGTGATGGGCTTGAGTGGCGAAAAACATTTTGAGAATTATCATCGTGTCCTCAATCGTGCGATATGGTCCAGCTTGCAAGCCAGCCATATTTTGTTGGGATTGTTGATTAGCACCTTCGCCCTAAGCGGTCCGATCATCCTGGGATTGGACGATACCATAGAGCGGCGTCGGGGAGCCAGGATCAAAGCCAAAGGGATTTACCGAGATCCCGTCCGCTCCAGTCACGGGCACTTCGTCAAGGCCAGTGGCTTGCGTTGGCTCTGTCTTATGTTGTTGGCGCCCGTGCCGTGGGCCAAACGCGTCTGGGCTTTGCCGTTTCTCACCGTTCTGGCGCCTTCGGAGAGGTATTACAAAGGGAAGGGACGAAAGCATAAGAAGCTCACCGAATGGGCACGTCAGCTGGTCTTGCAGGCTCGTCGCTGGTTGCCTAAACGTCGGTTGGTAGTCGTCGCCGATAGCGGATTTGCCGTGATTGAGTTGCTTTGGCAGTTGCGCCAACTGAAAAATCCGATTTGCATGATTACCCGTTTGCGTCTGGATGCCGCCTTGTATGAACCCGCCCCCACCACACCGGCCAAGCGGGGTCGGCCCCGCAAGAAGGGCCAGCGCTTGCCGACCTTGGAAAAAGTGGCCGAAGACAAACATACGCGTTGGAAGCAACTGATCGTGCAGGAATGGTATGGAGAGAAAAAACGCAACATTGAAATCACTTCCAACACGGCCGTCTGGTTTCATACCGGACAGCCGCCTCTGCCCATCCGCTGGGTGATCGTACGCGATCCAAAACACACCTTCAAGACACAGGCTCTCTTATGCACCGATGTAAACATTTCTGCAGAGCAAATCATCCAATGGTTCGTACGGCGCTGGCAAGTCGAAGTCACTTTTCGTGAAGTGCGCACTCATTTGGGTGTGGAGACTCAAAGACAATGGGCCGATCTATCCATCTTGCGAAGTACGCCTGCCTTGCTCAGCTTGTTTTCCGTAGTGACTTTACTCGCCAACCTGCATGCCCGGAAACAAAAACTGCCCATCCAACAAGCCGCATGGTACATCAAGAAGCTGCCGACTTTTTCGGACGCTTTGAGCATTGTAAAGGAAACTCTCTACTCTCATACCTATTTTCGAACATCGCAGTTTTATCATGAAGTCCGAAAAACGCCTCGGGCTCGCCCGACTTACCACCTTTCTCGCTCTACTCATACCTTTGTGCAAGTTCCATTTGGATAAAGTCTAGCTTATCGAATCACCGAATATCGCACGTTGAAGGAGCATCAATGACCGATCACGAACTTCCGAAAGCCTATGATTTTAAGGATACCGAAGCGCGCATCTATGCGGTGTGGGAAAAAGGTGGTTATTTCAAGCCGCATAACGACCCGAATAAGGAAGGCTTCGACCCTAATGTCAAACCGTTCGTCCTCACCATTCCGCCGCCCAACGTGACCGGTGAGTTACATCTCGGCCATGCCATGTTCGTCAGCATGGAGGACCTGATGGTCCGCTATCATCGTATGAAAGGCTATTCTACGTTATGGGTGCCCGGCTCCGACCATGCCGGCATCGCAACACAGCTCATGGTGGAGCGTCACCTTCTCAAGACCGAGGAAGTAACCCGCGAGGAACTCGGCCGCGAGGAATTCGTCAAGCGCACCTGGGATTGGAAGAAGAAATATGGAAGCATCATCACAAGCCAGGTCCGCCGGCTGGGTGCTTCGTGTGATTGGGACCGTGAGCGCTTTACGCTTGACGACGGGCTGTCGCGCGCGGTGCGCGAAGCCTTTGTCCGCCTCTACGAGAAGGGACTCATTTACCGCGGCCCGCGTTTGATCAACTGGTCGCCGGGTTTGAAGACCGCCGTTTCCGACCTCGAGGTGGAATACAGCGAAGAAGAAGCCACCCTGTATTATTTCAAATACATGTTGGCCGGTAGGGGCGGGTCCAGACCCGCCCGGATACGACCTCCGGAATTTATCCCGGTCGCCACCGTCCGCCCCGAGACCATCCTCGGCGATACCGCCGTGGCAGTGCATCCCGATGATGAGCGTTACAAGAAATATATCGGCAGGATGGTCATCGTGCCGGTGCTTGGGCGTGAGATCCCCGTGATCGCCGATGAGTATGTCTCACGCGAGTTCGGCACAGGCGCCCTCAAGATCACCCCGGGCCACGACCCGAATGACTATGCCATCGCGCAGCGTCACAACCTGCCGATCATCTCCGTGTTGGATGAAGCCGCAAAGATCAACGAAAACGGTGGCCCCTATCAGGGTCAGGACCGCTTCGAGTGCCGGAAGAATATATGGAAAGACATGCAGGCTGCGGGGCTCGTCATCAAGACCGAGAAGTACAAGACCACCATTCCCCGCTCGCAGCGCGGCGGTGAGATCGTCGAGCCGATGATCTCCACGCAATGGTTCGTCAAGATCGACCCGCTGGCGCAAGCCGCCCTCGCCGCCGTGAAAGACGGTCGTATCAAGATCGTGCCGGAACGCTTCGAGAAAGTCTATTACAACTGGCTAGAGAATATCAAGGATTGGTGCATCAGTCGCCAGTTATGGTGGGGGCATCGCATCCCCATCTGGTATTGCCCCGACGGGCACATGACCACCGGCCGCACCGACCCGACCAAATGCGGCACCTGCGGCTCGCAGGACCTCACACAGGATCCCGATGTGTTGGACACCTGGTTCTCGTCTGGGCTTGTGGCCGTTCTCCACCCTGGGTTGGCCCGACGAAACGCCTGACTATAAATATTTCTATCCGACCTCGTATATGGAAACGGGTTACGACATACTTGTTCTTCTGGGTGGCCCGCATGATCATGTCGGGCCTGGAGTATACCGGGCAGGCGCCGTTCCATACCGTGTATTTGCATGGCCTCATCCGCGATGAACACGGGCGAAAGATGTCCAAGACATATGGCAATGTGATCGACCCGCTCATTGTCATGGACGAGCTTGGCACCGACGCGCTGCGTTTCACGCTGTTGGTGGGTGCCACACCAGGCAACGATATGAACCTTTCGGTAAAGAAGGTGGAGGCCAATCGCAACTTCGCCAACAAAGTATGGAACGCCGGTAGGTTTGTCGTCAACGCCATATCGAGCCTCGAGCAGCAGACCGGGTCGGATGATTGGTCGCTAGCTGATTCCTGGATCTGGGCACAGCTCCAGCAGCTCATCCGTGATGTGGAGCGGCTCTTTCAGACCTTCCAGTACGGCGAAGCAGGGCGGCAGATCTATGAGTTCTTCTGGTCCGACTTTGCCGATTGGTATGTGGAGATAGCCAAGGGACAGTTGCAGCTCGAAGAGACCCGTGAACACACCGCGGTAACGCTTGCACAGCGTTTTGGATATGTCCCTCCGGTTATTGCATCCCTTCACGCCGTTTATCACCGAAGAGCTTTGGGGACATCTCCGCGAGATGCTCCTCGATTCCCCAATCTCGAAAGTCGCTTCCGATTGGCCCGCGGCTCTGATCGTGGCGCGTTGGCCTGAACCGCGTCCGCTCGAGGGTTGGGAAGAGTCTAAAGTTGCAGACTTCACGCTCATTCAGGAAATTGTGCGTTCCATCCGCAATTTGCGCAGCGAGAAGGATGTCAGTCCTGCCAGGCGTCTTGTCGCGACCATCGTCGCGGGTGACAAAACCGATTTGTTGAAAGAACAGTCCTCAATGATCGCGGCCCTTGCCGGATTGGATCACTCTCAGCTTTCCATCCTTTCTTCGCTGAAAGATAAACTGGAAGAAAGTACCGTGTTGGTCGTGGGTACGATGGAAATTTACCTGCCATTGGCAGGTATGGTGGATGTGGATGTGGAACGCGTCCGTTTCGAGAAGGAATTGGCCGTCACCGAATCGCAAATCGAACGCCTTGAGAAACTCCTGGCGAGTGATTTTGCGAATAAGGCCCCTGCGCCCGTGGTTGCCAAGGAACGCGAGAAACTGGCCGCCTTCAAGGAAACGGCAGAAAAAATAAGGTCTCAGTTAAGGTAGAAAGCTGACTGTTCACAGCTCTATAGATGATTTCACCGAAAAATGAACGTGTAGGCAGGTGTTCTTCCCGCCACATGTTCATTTTTCGCAGGTGCAGGCGTTATTCCAGCTCGGTAACTTTAATCCGTATAATTTTCCCATAGATACTAACCATGACAAAATTTGTCAAAACACTGGACGTTCGTCATTTGACGCACCTCGCGGCATGGGTTATTTTTAACGACGCTTGAGCTGTATTTCACAAAGGAGTAATGATCCATGTCCATGACGATTAAAGAAGATTGCATCGCTTGCGGTGCTTGTGTCCCCGAATGTCCCACTCAATCCATTTCCGAAGGCGATGGCATCCTCTATGTAATTGACCAGGCTACCTGTGTTGAATGCGTGGGACACCACGATTCTCCGCAATGCGTCTCGGTCTGCCCCGTGGAATGCATTGTCAAGGCCGCATAAGTCTGATCACATCCAGTAGATAAAATATTAATAAGAGGGAAAACTAAAAGCCCGTCGGGAGTTTTATGTTTCAATTTCTCTTCCTGGCGGGCGTTTTGATTCTTTTTGGTTCCACTCCCACCCATTTTCATCTTCAACGATCATAATTCAGATATTTCATCCTCTTTAGGTTAGGGGTTCAGGAGCAGACAGGGTTGAATCTTGGCTTGATTTTTTGAACTTTAAACCCGCTAAGAAAGACAAATTTTGATTTTTCCTTGCGTTCTTCGCGCTCTTAGCGGTAAATTTTTAAGCTTGTCCACCCTCAAGCCTTTAGGAGATCGCGGAGCATGGCATCCCCGTTCTTGCTTTAAGGGGATCCCGCAGGGTGGGATCACGAGTAGATGTCTTATTAGCATTGCAGAATTAAAGTCCACCCCCCAGCGAACCTTAAACCTTTGGGCGAGCGAGCCACAAGCGAGCATCGCCCACTTCGGCGATATGGATCGCCGAAGGAACCCCTGAATCCTTAAACCTTTGACCCTGATAATCAAAGATAACGTATAATCGCAGGAAGGGTTATATATTCCAACGTAGAGGATCAAAATATGGCAGCAATAAAGGATTCGTTTCAAGGCCGTCTTGCTTTAATTACGGGTGGTTCCAGTGGTCTTGGGCTTGCGCTCGCCAACTTACTGGCAGCGCAGGGCGCCAATGTTTGGTTGATTGCCCGGCGAAAGGATGTCTTGGAGAACGCCTATAAAGGGCTTCCCACCGCATCGGGTCAGCATCATGGGAAGATCGCTGCAGACGTATCTGATTGGGATCAGGTACAAACTGCCGTTGCAAGCGTGATCCGTGAGGCAGGCATGCCCGACTTGCTCATTAACTGTGCGGGATACGCACATCCCGGTTATGTTCAGGAGATTCCCATCGAGGTCTTTCGTGAAATGATGGACGTCGACTATTTTGGCACGATCAATATGGTGAAGGCCTTATTGCCCCACATGTTGGAACGCGGCAGTGGACATATTGTCAATATCTCGTCGGCTGCTGGTTTCCTGGCCCCGTTTGGCTATTCGGCCTACACCCCTGCAAAATACGCGGTACGCGGCTTCTCCGATGTCCTCCGGCTTGAGCTCAAGCCGCTGGGTATTCGTGTCTCCGTGGCTTTTCCGCCGGATATGGATACACCGGGAATGGTTAATGAAAATAAGACCAAGCCTTTCGAGACGACCGAAGCATTTAGCAGCACCCTGGTTCCGGCCGAACCGGTGGCGAAGGCCATTCTGGACGGTGTCAAGCACGGGCAGTACATCATCCTGCCGGGATTCGAGACCAAGCTTTATTATTATTTGGTGTTCTTAGTGGGCAATGCGATCTATCCCATCCTGGATGGATTGCTCGCCCAGGCGCGTCGAAAAAAAAATAAAAAGTGAGAGGGTTGCATGGATATTTTTGAAAAATGCTATGGTTATACGGAAGCCAAAGAGGCCATACAGAGCGGCTCCTATCCTTATTTTATTCCGATGACCAAGAGCGAAGGCTCTGAAGCTGTCTTCCAGGGGCAGCGCCTTATCATGTGCGGTTCCAATAATTATCTGGGGTTGACTGCCGACCCGCGCGTCCGGCAGGCTGCCATCGATGCGGTCCAGGAGTTTGGCACTTCCTGCACCGGCTCGCGCTTCCTCAATGGCACGCTGGAACTGCACGAGCAGTTGGAGCATGAGCTGGCCGAATGGGTCGGCAAGGAAGCCGCCCTCGTTTTTTCCACCGGCATGCAGACCAACCTGGGAGTGATCAGCGCGATGGTCATGCGCGGCGATGTGATCCTTCTTGACAAGGAAGATCATGCCAGCCTGGTGGACGGTGCGCGCCTGGCCCTGGGCGAGACTCGCCGTTTCCGCCACAACGACATGGCTGACCTGGAACGCGTCCTGGCGGGTATTCCTGCTGAGAAGGGAAAACTTGTCGTTGTGGATGGTCTCTACAGCATGGGCGGCGACCTGGCTCCTCTGCCGGAGATCACAGCGCTTTGCAAGAAATACGGCGCGCGCCTTATGGTGGACGATGCCCATGGCTTGGGTGTGATGGGAGGTGGGCGTGGTACAGCCACCCACTTCGGCGTGACCGGCCAGGTGGATTTGATCATGTCCACCTTTAGCAAATCGTTCGCTTCGCTCGGCGGTTTCATTGCCGGCGACGAGCAGATCGTCCATTACATCAAACATCATGCCCGTTCGCTCATATTCAGCGCCAGCATCCCGGCTGCCAATGCCGCCGCGGCCCTCGCGTCCCTAAACATCATGCGTACGGAACCGCAGCACGTGGAGCGCCTCACTGCTATTGGTGACCGCATGCGCCGTGAGCTGCGTGCCATGGGGTTCAATATCGGCGAGACGGTTTCGCCCATCATCCCTATCTTCATCGGCGACAATCCAAGGACTCTGGTTGCCTGGAAGACGCTCTTTGATGCCGGCGTCTTTGTCAATCCCATCCTTTCACCGGCTGTTCCTCCCGGCCAGGAGCTCCTGCGGACCAGTTATATGGCGAGCCACACCGACGAGCAGATAGACCGGGTTCTCGATATCTTTTGTGAAGTTGGCAAGCAAATCGGCTTGATCTCATAATTTCGGATTTTCGCGCAGCCCTCCTTAAAACATTCGATAACAAAGATGTGTGCAGGCATATGCCGCGCACACATCTTTGTTTAAAGTGCTGGGGATCGGTTCAGGCATCGATCAATTCTGGCTGTCCACCCGTGAAAACCGACTATCGAAATCACAATTCCCGAATTACGAGTATCTAATCTATGAAGTAAGAAAGTGGTAGAATCACCGCAACTACATACTAACCTTCGGGGCAGGGTGTAATTCCCGATCGGTGGTACAGCCCACGAGCAGGTCTTCGCATTCTTCTTGGATGAGAAGGTCCGTATGACTCGGTGAAATTCCGAGGCCGACAGTAATAGTCTGGATAGAAGAAGGATTGACTTGGCCGACTTGTGCGGACGGGTCTGTTTTGACGCCCCGGAAACGATTCGTTTTCGGGATTTTGTTTGTATGCGTCAATAATCAGATCGGCCGTTAAGTCTGTCTTCACGCCCCGCTGGTATTCTCCGCGTGGCATTTTTGTTTAAACGCGGCGCATCTTGGACCTATGGACTTGATCTTTTGCGTAACATTCCACGAACATGTTTTTCGCAGCCGTACCTGGTTGGGGCTGGTTTCCGTGCTGGTTGCGGTTTGCCTGTGGTGGCTGGTGGCGCGTACTGCGCACCTGCCTGCGTTCATCCTCCCTTCTCCCATGCAGGTCTGGCTGCGCTTCTTGATTGCTGCTGTCGGATGGGAGTCTTTTCGATTAATACCGGCGTGACCCTGTTCGAAATTCTGCTCGGGTTGTTCTGCGGTGCGGGGCTGGCGACTGTCCTTGGTTATCTCGTCGCCAAGTCGCGCTCCCTGGAGCGCGTGCTGTCGCCCTATCTCGTTGCCAGTCAGGCCATACCTCTGGTCGCGATTGCGCCTCTACTGGTCATCTGGTTTGGACCCGGTATGTTCTCCAAGGTTTTGATCTGCTGCCCTGATCGTTTTCTTTCCCGTGCTGGTTAATACGGTGGTGGGCGTGCGTGCCGTGCCGCCCGCTTTGTTGGATCTGATGCATTCCCTGCACGCCTCCCGCACTCAGATCCTGGTGAAGCTTGAAGTCCCTGCCGCGCTGCCCGTTTTCCTGGGCGGGTTGCGTATCGGCGCGACGTTATCGGTGATCGGCGCCGTGGTGGGCGAATTGGTCGGTTCGGATCAAGGCCTGGGTTTTCTCATCAACGTGGGGCGCGGACAATACGATACGGCCCTGGTCTTTGTCGCTGTATTCATGTTGATCGTTTTGGCGCTCTGTCTCTACGGGCTGGTAGCCTGGCTGGAGTCGCGCGCCCTGGTTTGGCAGGAATGGAGAAAGGAATAGAGGTGAAGATGTTTCGTAAAATTACGTTGCTCTTGTTCGTCTTAAGTTTCGGTCTTTCGGCCTGCGGCAGCAGCAAACCGTCGAATGCATCCGGGCCGTTGGTGCATATAAAACTGCCGGTGGGGTACGTTCCAAATATTCAATTTGCACCTTTATATGTGTCCATCGAAAAAGGCTATTTCAAAGACGCAGGCATACAGCTTGAGTTCGATTACTCGCTTGAGACCGATGCGGTCTCGCTGGTGGGTGCAAACAATTTGCAGTTCGCGGTCGTATCGGGTGAACAGGTTTTGTTGGCACGCGCTCAAGGCTTGCCCATTGTCTATACTGCCGCCTGGTATCAGCAATATCCTGTAGCAGTTGTCTCCAAAGCTGGTCAGGGCCTCCTCAAACCGGCTGACCTGAAAGGTAAAAAGATCGGACTTCCCGGTTTATACGGCGCCAACTATATAGGCTTGGATGCTTTGCTCTTCTCTGCGGGTTTGACCGACAAGGATGTGACTCTCGATTCGATCGGTTTCAATCAGGTCGCAGCCCTGGCAGCCGATCAGGAACAGGCAGTTTCGGTATACACAACCAATGAACCTGTTCAATTGGAGGCGCAGGGATATAAGTTGAATGAGATCCGTGTGGCCGATTATGTGCAGTTGGCTTCGAATGGTCTGATTACCAACGAAGATACGATTACAAAGCATCCGGATTTGGTCCGCAGCATGACCGGCGCTTTCCTGAAAGGCCTGGCGGACACCATTGCAAACCCCGATGAGGCCTATACCATCAGTAAAAAATATGTTCCCGACCTTGCCCAGTCCAATGAGAGCACGCAGAAGGAGATCCTATCGCGCTCGATTGCTCTGTGGAAGACGGATCGGCTGGGTTATTCCAATCCACAGGCCTGGCAGAATATGCAGGACACCCTGCTTAAGATGGGCTTGTTGAAACAACCGCTTGACGTAACGAAGGCCTTCACGAATCAATTTATTCCCTGATATTTGTTCTGCGCAATCTGCTGTCTCGGATGGCGAGGACTTTACATGTCGCATGGTTATATAAAATTATCCATATGATCAAAACTTCTCCCTTTCTCACCGTTCGCGATCTGAGTGTTACCTTCCCTGATAACAACGGCGGCTTGCACGCCCTGGATGATGTTTCCTTCGAACTGTGTCCGCAGGAATTCATCTGTGTGCTTGGCCCCTCGGGTTCGGGCAAGACCACCTTACTGCGCGTGCTGGCGGGGTTGCTGCCTCAATCGACAGGCAGGCTTGATTTTGAGAATGGCCGCCAGCCGCGCATCGGTATGGCGTTTCAGCAATCCAATCTCATGCCCTGGCGGACGGCGATTGAGAACATTACCCTCCCTTTGGAATTGCAGGGGATGTCCCCGGATGTTGCCCAGGCCCGCGCCCAGGAATTGATCGACCTGGTGGGACTGCAAGGTTTTGAGCAGTCTTGGCCGCGCGACCTGTCGGGCGGTATGGCGCAGCGCGTGGCGATTGCACGCGCGCTTGTCCATGATCCTGACCTGCTCCTGCTTGATGAGCCTTTTGGCTCGCTCGATGCACTGACCCGCGAGCGCATGTGGATGGAGCTTTCGCACATATGGCAGGCGCGCCAGAAGACGGTGGTGATGGTGACACACTCCATTGGCGAGTCGCTTTTCCTGGCTGACCGCGTGCTTGTATTGACCCAGCGTCCCGGTCGCATCAAGTTGGATCTGAAAGTTGATCTCCCGCGCCCGCGCCTGGATGATGTGCGTTATACCCCGCATTTCGGAAAGTTGGCGCGGAAATTAAAGGAAGCCATTGGACAGGAACCCACCTGATAAAAAAGCGGCGCAGCCCTAGGGCTGCGCCGCTTCCTTAATTTGGAACATCCTGACATTTGCTGTTCATGCCTTCTGCAGGCTCCCCAAAATTCGGGATTTTCTCCCTCCCCTTTAGGGGAGGCTTGGGGGTGAGGTCCTTGTTCATCGGCTGATCCCCTCGTAACACTCGCCTCCAAACCCCGTTTAGGCATTTTGATTGAGAGAATGATCTCCGCCCTATATGGGGGATGTACAGGTGGTTACGCGGGTTCACTAGCCTTGGTAAGTTCGTGTAGAACATCGACTCTGGCGGCAAGGGTGGCAACCACGGATATGCCAACCGGTGGAAGCTTTGCGCTTCCGATGGTTAATGTTTGATTCCGGTTTTGGTTGGGACAAACATCGTGGGACTGCTTCCTCTTACGTAAGAGTGTAGTTCGCAAATGGTGGCTGCCGAGGTGAATCTCTCAACGCCGTGGGTTACTTCGTTGCCTGGTTTGCATCGATTCCCGGCATGGAGTTAACCACTTCATCCTGAACAATGACCTCAAAAGAGATCGCCAGATTTGGAACAATGGACAGCCGGAAGAAGGTGTTTTTTGCTTTTTCGCACCCTGTATATCCGCCATCGTGTATGGTCATGTGCTGCTCCAACCCTGCCTCCAACTGCGGAGCTACCACCGACTTCGACGCCGCAGCGCATGGCGACTCTAAGGTTTGAGTTCTGGTAATAACCCAGCAAGGAGACTAAAAAATGAAAAAACCACTTAAGATAGCTTTGTTCAGCCTGGTCGCTCTGAGCGTGTTAGTGGCCGGCAGTTTATTGGCAATGCAGTCCACAACGTCTGCATTTGCGCAGGCGGTTGATACCCCTACGCCAGTTGCACCTGTCGGCGCGGTGGCCTCCCCGGCCCCGACCACCTCCGGATCGCAGGCTAGTTCACTCGTCCAGTTGTGGGATCAGTTCTGCGTTTCAAAGGTTCCGTATACACTGCTGGCTATCCCCCAGGGTGCCACGTTTAACGTGACGCAGCCCACTGGCCCGCTGCCTACTCCCGTACCTGGATACACAACCGCTGACCAGACTGCCTGTGGCGCTGCTGGAGTCTCTCACGGCCAGCAGGTGGTCGTCTGCCGCGGACCACAGCTCTATTCCTTCGGCCTTCACGTAGCCTCTGCCGATGCCACGCAGGACTATCAGGTTCCCATGAAAGAATGTGCCCTTCCCCATGCTACCCCTGCTCCGTAATGGAGAATCTTCTGTAATATCGACCAGCTAGAAAAAGGGCCTTCTCGATGAGTGAACTGCACCCGTTAGGCAAGACACGAAACGAGAAAGCCCTCCAGTAGTTTAACCAGACAGGCATCTAAGTTGAAAAGGTGTCTGTCTGGTTTTTAGTTGGATTCGTTCATAGTTGAAAAAGTGGACATACTCATCAATCATGCGCTGGGCTTCCTGAAAGGTGGGGTTGGTGGAAGGACGGAGCGCCTCTTCCTTTAGGTGGCTGAAGAAATTCTCCATGGGTGCATTATCCCAGCAATTACCACGCCGGGACATGGAAGGAACGATGCCATAGCCGTCGATCAGGATCCGATAAGGATCGGAGCGATATTGATATCCCTGGTCGCTATGCAGGAGCAGCCCTTTCACGTTCCGTTCTTTTTGTTTGGCTAATTGGATCGTGCGCGTCACCAGACCAATGGAATTGTCTCGGCTCAACTGATGAGCCACAATGAAACCATCGAACAAATCCTTAATCACGGACAGATAGGCCCAGCCTTGTTGCGTATGGATATAGGTTATATCCGTGACCCACTTCTGGTTAGGGTGAGAGGCCTGAAAATCCCGGGCTAGCCTGTTGGGATAAGCAGGTCTACCCCGGGTCTGCTCGAGTTGCCGATAAACCCTACGTTGGCGAGCCCGTGGGCGCAGGCCCAGCTTGTTCATCAGTCGCAGGACAGCCTTGCGGTTGATCCAGAGGCCTTTCTGCAAGTGCAACCATAGAGCGATCCGCCGATAGCCATAGGTGTCATGCGAGCGCCGGAAGGCCTCTTGCACGAGAACCATTCGTTCTCTATCCGGATCGGGTCTGGCACTCCGCTTGGCCCAAGCATAATACGCCGCTCGCGAAACCCCGAAGAGCGCACACATGGCCTTCACCGGGTATCTCCCCCGCTGTCGCTCGATGAGCCGATATTGCGCTTCGCGAGCATAACCTTGCGCAACTCGGCATGAAGTTTTTTTAGGAGATCATTCTCCATCTCCAGGCGGGCGATATAGGCATCTTTGTTTTCTTTCTTGGGTCGCCGACCCGGTCCTCTAGGTTTCTTGGCAAATGCTGCAACTCCGCCCTGTCGGTATTGGTGCAACCACTTCTTCACCCGATGCGCATCCCGAATCCCCAGCTGTACTGTGATCTGAGCTCGCGTTTTACCTTCCTCATAAAACAGCCGCACTGCTTCTAGTTTGGTCTCGAGTGGGTATTGCTGCATCCCTTTCTTGCCGGACATAAAAGCACCTCCTGTGCTATTTTCTCACAGGAGGGCTTTTTCGCTCATGTCTCGTTTTGGGGGGTCAGTCCAGAGAGAAGGCCTTTTTATAGTCTATCGTCCGCCGCCTGGACTTGGCGGTGTGTCGTTTTCTATTTTGATCAGCACCGCTCGTACAGCTACGCGATGTATATAAGAGTTTTTCGCCGCGTCGTAATCCTTGCAGGTGATCAATGTCAACCACGGATAGATTTCATGTTTGAATGCCGAGCTGTCATTGGGTGATGTAACCGTGTCGCTTCGCACTTCATAAATATAGCTTTGATCGGCAAGGTGGACAATGATCTGATCGCCATATCGCAGGGTGTGCAGGTTCACGAATGGTCCCGGCGACCCGTCTGCCAGGTAAACGTGGCCCGTCAGCACGGAGTTGCCCGCGTGAGTTGGGTAGGCTGTACCGTCCAGATATCCAGCCTGATCGCTGAGCCAGGTCAGGTCCCAATTACCGTCCGTGCCCAGAGGGATTCCCACAATGGAGATTTTCACACCAAGACGTGGGATTTCCAGCCACAGGTCGCCGAGAGCTTGGTAGGCTTCATCTTCAGGTTGCTCGGGCAGGAGCGTGATCTGGCCGGGAGCGAAACCGGTGCCCGGGGAGTTGGGTACCGTAAGTGTTGCAGATGAAGCAGCGAGATAATCGTTGATTGCATGGTTGAGTGGATCGTAGCGTCGTTCTGTTGAATACTGGTTATAAGTGGATAGAGGCTGCAGGTGTGGTGCCGGGTCGATCTGAATGCTCGACCACTCAACGTTCGCTGTATTCACAACCGGGCTGGGTCCGACAAATGTTGCTCTGAACGTGATCGTGGCATTCTCGCCCAATGGGAATGTTGACCAGTAAATGCTGAATTGAGTGGAGCTGGTTGTGATGGTGGGCACTGCCGTGAGGCCGGCAGACGGGGTTACAACGATTGAAGCTGGATTCAGCGCCATGCCGGTGGGTATGCTGTCCGTCACCAGCGTATCATAGGCAGGTGCTGTGCTGTTTGATGTGTGATTGATCTTGATTGTAAAAGTCACAACACTTCCCAGGCCCGTTACGGCCGGGTCTACTGTCTTTACTATGGCAAGCTGTGGCTCGATGACGTTCACGCCGGTCGCCTCGCCCGCCAGGGTGCCGCCTTCCCAGTTCCATACCACGCCGTTCTTCAGGCCGGTCACGCCGTTGACATTATCTTTAATGTCCAGCACGATCACTCGATAGTTGACTGTCAGTGTTTGCGTGGAACCGCTGCTATTGATTACCTGGCCGAAGTCGAAGGTAATGTGACGCCCCGCATTAACGCTGGCCGGATCGGTATCCGAAGTCGGTTCTGCCTGCACTGTTAGTGCGCTGGGGTCGGTGCAGGGATTATTGGCGATACTCAGCGCACCGGCCGAGATCGGGGTCGGACCGCAGTCGACGAAAGCCAGGCCGTGATCCAAGATGTCCACCGCCTTGAGGTCGCGGATGGTCCCGACCGGAATATCGATGTGAATGCTGTAATCTAATATTTCGCCGATCAACACGTTCGGGTCTGTGGAACCGGCTTGTTCTGTGCCTGCCAGCACCTTCACTCCGGAGATGGCGATCTGATCGGTGTCGGTTGCTGATGCGCTTACTGGAACACCCGCGCTGTGTGTTCCATCGTCCTGTACATTGACTGTATTTGTCAGGGAGGTTATGGCTGGGGGCCCCGCAAGTTGAGTGGCTGTGTCCACCTTGACCGTTACTTTGAACTGTGCGGAAGCGCCGGCTGTTAGTCCGAAGGTTAGCCAGCTCACCTTTCCCGTGCCGCTGTCGAAAGTTCCGCCGCCGGTCGCCGAGACAAAGCTTGTGCCCGCCGGTATGGTGTCGGCAAGTTGGATCCCCGTCGAATCCTGCAGGCTGGTGTTGGTCACGTTAATGGTGTACTCTGTTGTCGCCTCAGGTGCGATGATGTCCAGCCCGTCATCTTTGGTGATGGTTAGGACCGGCGCGCCCAATGCTGTCTGGCTGGCTGTGTTCGAATCCACTGTCGTTGTCTTGAACACCGCATGCCCGGTCGCATGGTTGATTACGTTGCCGCCCAGGTCTGTAGATAAGATCGTATAGCTTCCGGTGCAGGTTACCGTATCGAGCGGAGCAAGGCTTGTCGGTGGGTTCGGACAAGTCACCGTTGCTTTATCGTCGGTCACCGTAAATCTGCCGCCGCCAATGCCTGTCAATGTCACATTCCCGCTGTTTGTCAACAGGTAACTATAGCCCACCACGTCGCCCACTTTGCTGTATGGGTTTCCGGACGTGATGCTTTTCACCAGGGTCAGCTTGGGTGTTTGCGTACCTGTTGCAGTCTTGCTGTCTGGGTTTGAAATCACAGGCGTTGACCCAACTAGTGTGATGGCATGGCCGTTGGCAATGTTGGTTACGGTTCCATCGTCCATGTCCGCCTGTGTGATCGTGTAGCTGGATGCGCACGATACGCTCGCTCCTGGAGCCAGGCTTGTGACTGCCCCGCAGGTGAATGCAGAGCCGCCTCCGATATGGTCATCGGTTATCGTAAACATTCCACTAATGTCATTCCCGATGAGGGTAACATTCCCGTTGTTGGTGAGCAGGTAACTATAATTTACAACATCGCCTGCGTTGTCGTATGAACCTCCGGCCGTGATGTCCTTTGCCAATGACAGGCTCGGATTTCGGGTACCGCTCGCGGTCTGTGTCTCCTGGTTTGAATCAACAGGCGTTGTTCCAAACAGGGAATGCCCCGTGGCATGGTTTGTCACGCTGCCGGAATCCATGTCCGCCTGTGTGATGGTATAGCTTGCCGTGCAGGTGATGCTCGCGGCCGGGGCCAGGCTGGTCGGTGTCGAAGGGCAGGTAACCGTCGCCCGGTCATCGCTGATGGTAAATACACCGCCGGTGCCGCTGCCCGTCAGGGTAACATTCCCGCTGTTTGTCAGCTGGTAGCTGTAGTTCACCACATTGCCGGCCGCGTTGAACGGACTCCCGGATGTGATGCTCTTCGCCAATGTCAGGCTTGGGTTTTGAGTACCGCTCGCGGTTTGTTGATCCTGGTTTGAATCCACAGGCGTCGCCCCGACCAGTGTAACGGCATGACCGGTTGCAACGTTTGTCACGCTGCCGGAATCCATGTCCGCCTGTGTGATGGTATAGCTTGCCGTGCAGGTTATCGAAGCGGCCGGGGCTAGGCTGGTCGGTGTCGAAGGGCAGGTAACCGTCGCCCGGTCATCGCTGATGGTAAATACACTGCCAGCGCCGCTGCCCGTCAGGGTAACATTCCCGCTGTTTGTCAGCTTGTAGCCGTAGTTCACCACATTGCCGGCCGCGTTGAATGGACTCCCGGCCGTGATGCTCTTCGCCAATGTCAGGCTTGGGTTTTGAGTACCGCTCGCGGTTTGTTGATCCTGGTTTGAATCCACAGGCGTCGCCCCGACCAGTGTAACGGCATGACCGGTTGCAACGTTTGTCACGCTGCCCGAATCCATCTCTGCCTGGGTGATGGTATGGCTTGCCGTGCAGGTAACCGTTGCTCCCGGGATCAGGCTGGTTGGGCTGGCAGGACAGGTCACGGTTGCCTTGTTATCGGTTACCGTAAATACACCACCCGTGCCGTTGCCGGCCAGTGTGACGTTTCCGCTGTTTGTCAGCTTGTAGCTGTAGTTCACCACATTGCCGGCCGCGTTGAATGGGCTCCCGGATGTGATGCTCTTCACCAGGGTCAGACTCTTATTCTGGTTGCCGTTCGCAGTCTGTGTGTCCTGGTTTGAATCCACAGGCGTTGTTCCAAACAATGCGTGCCCCATGGCATGGTTTGTCACGCTGCCGGAATTCATGTCTGCTTGTGTGGTGGTATAGCTTGCCGTGCAGGTGATGCTCGCGGCCGGGGCCAGGCTGGTTGGGCTGGCAGGACAGGTCACGGTCGTTTTGTCATCGATTATATTGAATACTCCCAGGGGCCCATCGCCGGTAAGCGTGACGTTCCCGCTGTTTGTCAGCTGGTAGCTGTAGTTCACTACATTGCCCGCCGCGTTGAACGGACTCCCGGATGTGATAGTCTTCGCCAAAGTCAGACCGGTTGTTTGCGTGGCTGTGACCGTTGCGGTATCTGTATTGGTTGTGATGGTATCACCGTCGGCATCTGTTCCTGTGGCATGTACACTATTGGTAATGGAACCCGCATCGAGTATCTGCTTGTGTAATTGCGTAATCAACGCTGCAGGTGATGGTTGCGTTGGGTGCGAGCGAGGAAGTCGCAGGACAGGACGGCGTTACCTTGTTGTCGGTGATCGTGAAAGGACTGACCAATGTGGACGTGCCGATGTTCTCAATCGTATAGGAATAGCTGATCGTGGCGCCCAGAGTTGAGTACGTCGATGGGCTGGCGCTCTTCGCGATGGATAACCGGTTAAGGTTGTCTATGTCCGATACGCTGTTGTTGGAGAGATTTGTATCTGTCAGGCCGGCAGGTGGGATAACGGTTGCGTTGTTGATGACGTCCGTGGTGAGCGTGTTGGACACGGTCGCATGCAGTGTATAAGTGATGCTCCCGCTGGCAGGGATATTTACCGTGTCGTTGATATTGCCGGAACCGCTGGCAGCACAGGTCGCACCCGTCCCGGCTGAGCAGGTCCAGGTCGCGCCGGTGAGCGAAGACGGGATCACGTCCGAGATGGTCGCACCGGTCGCCGCGCTTGGCCCTGCATTGCTGACGACGATTGCATAAGTCACTGCTTCGCCGCGGTTGACTGCCAGTTTGCCGTCGTTCTTGGTGATCGAAAGGTCCACCGCTTCATTTGCAATTAACGTGGCGGTGTTCGATGTGGCGCCCGTGCCGCCTTCCGCGGAGGATACCAGGCCGGTCGTATTGTTAAAGGTGCCGGCGGAGGTTGTTGTTACATTGACTGTTAACGTGCATGTTCCGCCAAGGGCAATGGTCCCACCGTTGAAATTCAATGCTGTATCGCCCGCTCCGGGTGTAAACGTGCCGCCGCAGCTTGATGACGAGCCTGGCGGGCTTGCCACCTGCACGCCCGATGGCAGGCTGTCCGTAAAGCTCACCCCTGACAGCGCCACAGTATTCCCTGCCGGGTTTGTGAGTGTGAAGGTAAGTGTGCTTATCCCCCCCTGTGTGATCGTGCTTGGCGAGAAAGATTTGGTGATGGTCGGAGGCGCGGTCACGGTCAACGTAGCGAACGCGGTATTACCGTTCCCGCCGTTTGTGGAGCTTACTATTCCACTCGTATTGTTCATGGTACCGCTGGTCAGCCCTGTCACGCTGACTGTCACGGTACAAGTGCTGTTTGCGATGACCGTTCCACCCGATAATGTGATGGATGTCGCAGTATTGGTTACCGTACCGCCGCACTGCGCCGCATCAGGTGCGGATGCAACTGTCACCCCGCTTGGGAAGGTATCGGTAAACGCGACCCCGGTTAGCGGGATGACATTAGGCGACGGGTTCGTGATGGTGAACGTTAAGAGAGAAGTGGCTCCGACCGCGATCGAGCTGGGTGAGAAGGACTTGGTGATGCTCGGTGCAACCACTGCGTATACGGTAACACCGTCGTGGTTCGAGGTGACTGTATTGCCGCCGCTGGCAGCATCCTTGGCCGTTCCGGTTGCATCGTTCGTTACCGAACCAGCCGTCACATCCGCGGTCGTTACCGTATAAGTTTTTGAACAGCTCACGTTTGCTTCGGGTGCCAGGCTTGTCACACTCCCGCAGCTGAACGGCGTACCCACAGGACTCCCGATATGATCGTCTGTAATGTTGAAGGGCGCGTACAAAGTCACGCTGCCCGTATTGGTCAATGTATAGCTGTAATTGATGGTGTTACCCGCAGTTCTGTAACTTAACGTAGTAGTGCTTTTCGTTAGGGTCAGGGATTCTAAATTCACGGTCACGCTGCTTCGGTTGGAAGTTACTGTATTTCCGCTTCCATCTTCAGCTGTAGCCGACGCTGTGTTCGTCACAGACTTGGCCGTTACATCTGCCGCGCTCACCGTATAGGCCACGCTGCAGGTCACCGTTCCGCCTGGGATCAACGGGTCCGGTATTATGGGGCAGGTCACCCCGCTTGCGGTGTCGTCGGTAACCGCATAGGGCGCGTGTAGGTCCACATCGCCTGTATTTGTCAGCAGATAACTGTAATGGATCGTATCCCCTGCCGCCTGGTAGGTGGTATTGGTTGTTGATTTCACCAGGGATAATCCCCCGCCTGTGACGGTCAGCGTATCGGTCGCAGTATTGCCAGTGCCGCCGTTGGTCGAGGTCACCGCCGAGCTTGTGTTCACATGGCTGCCGCCATTCGCAGCGCTTATCCCCACGGTTATTGTACAAAAACTGCCCACCGGAATACTTCCGCCGGTTAGGCTGATGGTGTCATCGTCGGTCACCGCAGTAAGTATCCCACCGCAGGAATTTGCTACCGGCGGTGTTGCGGCGTTGGTGAGACCGAACGGATAGGTATCCGAAAAAGCCACTCCATTTAAAGCTACGGTGTTATCCACCGGATTTGTAAGTGTGAAAGTGAGTGAAAGGGTCGGGCTCGACGAGAAAGCCTTATCGATATGCGGAGGTTCTATTACCGTTAAGGTGGCGGTCGCGGTATTTCCGGTCCCGCCGTTCGTCGAGCTTACTGCTCCCGTGGTGTTGAGATAACTTCCGCCCACGCTGGCGGTTACACTGGCGGTGATGGTGCAGCTCCCGTTCACGGGGAGTGTGCCTCCGGTCAAAGTGATCGATCCGGCTGTGCTGCTTATCGTTCCGCCGCACTGCGATACATTCGGCACGCTCGCCAGCGTCAGGCCGCTGGGGAAAGTATCTGTAAATGCGACTCCGGTTAGGGGTACGGGGTTTGCCGACGGGTTCGTGAGTGTAAATGTTAAGGCGGAGGTGGCCCCTGCCACGATGGAAGTGGGTGAGAACGCCTTGCTGATCGTCGGCGGGCTGGTTACTGTTAATGTGTCGCACGCATCTGTCGGATTGGTCGCGCCCTGGTCGTCGGTCACGCCGTTCGCAAGGACGCAGTTCTTATAATTTTTCGGTGCAGGTGCGGTCACGTCGACTGTGACTGTGCATGTCGAGATTGACGTCAGAGTACTTGCGTCCAATGCTCCGCCTGTCAAAGAAAGCGTACTTGTCCCGCTGTTCCAACTCACCGTGCCGCCATTGCACTGCGACGCACTGAATGTGGTGGCTGTCATACCGGCCGGGAAGGTATCGTTAAATCCCAAATGGCTCAGTGCAACGTCACCGGTATTTTCGATCGTAAAGGTGATGGTCGATGAGTTTCCCGTCCCGGCCGGTATCAGATTGGGGCCAAAGACTTTGCTGATGCTGACTCCCGGCAGGTTGGTCAGCGAAGCGGATGCTGCTTGTGTGTTACTTGCGCCATTTGTGCTGGTCACTCCCCCTATCCCGATTGTATTGGTGAGGTTGGCCTCCACGTTCATCGTCACGCTGAGCGTCAGCGAACAACTTGCCGAGGCCGCCAGGCTACCGCCGCTGAAGGAAAACGAAGTATTTCCCGGTGTGGCGCTTATGCTTCCACCGCACGTCCCTATATTTGGGTTGGCGGGATTCGCAATTGTCATACCGCAAGGTAATATGCTGCATCCGGTCCCCTGCGGTAAATTATCGGTAAATGCGATCCCGCTCAGTGCTACGGTGTTGGGGTTGGACAATTGAACGGTCAGGGTCGAAGAAGAACCGGCAAACACAGTCAGCGGGTTGAAACCCTTCACAACACCGATCGTGATTGGCTCGATTGTGAGGTTTGCGTTAGCCTGTGTCGGGTTGGATACTACGGTCGAGGTCCCATGGATGGTTCCTGTTGCATTTCCTATCAGGATATGATTAGCATAAGTCGTAGAGACCCCCTTCCCGACTACGTCTAAAACGATCGTGCATATACCTGGCACGGCCCCTACCTGGGCTGGTATGATGCCGCCGATCGTGCTGCTGCCGATTCCCATCGAGATTACCTGTGTGCCTGCATTTGCTGTGAGTGTTGGGATGACACTTCCACCGCCTGTACAAGTTGTGCTGGCGTTTGGCGTTGGAGCAATGATGACGCCGTTAGTTGTGGTGCCAGGTAAGGTTTCGGTTAAGGTTACGCTGTCGAGCTGACTGGTATTTATATTGGTTAAAGTGATCGTTAACGTGGAGATGCCGTTCGGGTTGACGGTGGTGGGAGCGAATGCCTTGGAGACCGACAGCCCGCTTACCGTCAGGTTGGCAGTGAAGTTGCTGGCGACATTCCGGTTTTGATCGTCGCTGATGTTCGCCGGGGAGATTGTGTTGGTATACACGCCTGGCAGGCTGGCGGTCACATTGACGGCCAGGGTACAGGTTAATCCTTTGGGGATGGTACCGCCGCTATAAGTAAGCAGTGTATCTCCTGCAGATGGGGTGAATGTCGAACCGGTACAATTCCCGTTTTTCGTTGGGTTTGGTACGGCCGCCACCTGCACTCCGGGCGGTAGGGCATCGGATATTGAAAAGTTCGTCAATTGAGTATCGGCCGGTGCGATGATATTGATCGTCATCCGTGAAGTGCCGCCTAACGCGATGGTGGTGGGGTTGAAGCTTTTACTCCCACTAACGCCCAAACCGGTGGCATATACAGTGATATTCGCGGTGGCGGCTAGCACATTGCTTGCGCCTTCGTTGGTGGTCAGGTTGCCGGCCGGGATGCTGTTTGTATAGGTCGCGGCCGTCGACGAAGTGACCGTAACAACGACTGTACAAGTGCCGGGTATTGAGATGGACCCGGCTTTGATCGCGCCGCCGCTCATCGCGATCGTTTGTGTACCCGGTGTTGCTGTCAGGCTGGCTGCGATGGGCGGTATATGAAGAGGGTCGTTGCAGGTGGTGCTTGCGTTCGAAGGGCTAGCAATCGTTAACCCGGCAGGCAGAGTGTCGGTAAATGCGGCCCCAGTATATTCAGAGGAGGACGGGTTTTGTAGGGTGATGGTCAGTGTGCTTGTGCCGCCTGATTGAAACGCTGTGGGGGAAAATGATTTGATAATCCCGATCGATTGGACATTAAGCGGTGCTGCAGCTGCGCTGGCGTTGGTTACGCCTTGCTGGTCCTGGATCGCGCTGGCCGGGATGGTGTTGATATAGACCCCCGGTGTGTTGGATGAAACGGTGACCGTGATGTTGCACGACCCCGATGCGGCAATGCTGCCCCCGCTCAGGCTGATCGAATGAGTGGTGCCGGTTACGGTTCCGCCGTTGCACTGCGCAGAGGTGAAAGAAACAACGCTCACATTGGACGGCAGGTTGTCGGTGATGGCCACCTGTGTAAGAACCGTATTCATATCGTTGTTTCGCAGCGTGATTGTCAAAACGCTGTTCTGCCCAACCCAGACTGTGTTGGGGGCAAAACTTTTGCTTAAAGAAGGTGGCTGTACCGCATTGACGTGTAGGGTGGCGTCGGCCGGTGTCGTATTGGTAACCGGGATCGTGCCGGTGGGATCCGTGGCTTGTAATACATTTTTAGGTATGTCGTTGACATGATTGCCTGAGAGGGTCGAAGTAACTTGCACCGTGACTGTACACGACCCCGGTGTGGTGCCGACCTGTGCCGGGACCGAGCCGCCGTTTAATGATAACGTCGTCCCCAGCGTGCTTACGATACCGCCGCAGGTGGTCGTGGCATTGACCGGATTCGCAAAGTTCAGGTTTGCATTTAATGCCGACAGGTCGTCGGTCCAGGCGTTTGTACTGGAAAGGATAAGGGCAAAGGAATTGGGGTTAAAAATGCTTATGCTGAGAGTGGATGTCCCCCCGGCCGGGATGGATATCGGGTTAAAGCTTTTATTGATCTGTGCCGGTAAAGAAAACCCTTGGGCTTCGACGGTTTGAATCGACAAAGGGTTAATTTGGATGAATAAGACCACCAGTAAGACGGCAATTTGAAGTAAGTGCCTGAATTGGAACGGGATTAATTTCATTTACCTTAATCGCTGCCTGTAAGATTTTTTATAATTCCCTTAATTAAATTATCGTTTTTCACCCCGCTGGCAGATTTGATAAATTAAGAGATTCGAGCAAAAAAAGGAAATACATTAATAATGGATGAGATTATATTGCAAGTGGTGTCTAATGGATAGCCAGACAGCATATCAGGTTTGTTATTAATTTTTAAGCCGTTAAATTCCCCCCCCGAAGGAATATTCAGTTATTTTCCCGCACCGGGGCCCAAAATGTTGCGGTCAAATCGCTCCTTGACTGGTTTGGGAAAATAAAAGATGTCATTGGGGGAACCCATCCATGAAAAAAAGCTGCGCTTCCATCGGAAGCGCAGCTTTGTATTTGGACCGGGCTAATGATCGCTCCCGTCTGAATTTGTGGTTGGATCTGGTTCGATCTTGATCAGTACAGCCCGTACGACGACGCGGTGTGCATAGGTATTTGTCTCCGCGTCGTAATCCTTACAGGTGATCAACGTCAACCACGGATAGGTTTCATGTTTGAAGCCCGAGTTATCGTTTGGCGAAGTGACTACATCGCTGCGCACCTCGAATAGGTAGCTTTGGCCGTTGAGATGGACGATGATCTGGTCTCCATACTGCAGGGTGTGCAGGTTGACGAATGGACCGGGTGTGCCATCGGCCATGTAGACGTGCCCGGTAATGACCGAGTTGCCCGCATGTGTCGGATACGCTGTCCCGTCCAGGTAACCTGCTTGATTGGCGAGCCAGGTCAAATCCCATTCGCCGTCGTCTCCAAGCGGTATCCCGACGATGGAAAGCTTCAATCCAAGGCGCGGTACCTCCAGCCACAGGTTACCCAGGTCCTGGTAGGCCTTGCCTTCCGGCTGCGGTGGCAGGAGCGTGATCTGTCCTGGGGCAAAACCGGTGAGCAGGCCTTTTGGCCCTCTGATGGACGCCGACGAAGTCGCAAAATAATTATCCACGGCCAGGTTGGCTGGACTATAGAATCGATTCAGTCGAAAGTTGATTAAATGTGGATTGAGGCTGCAGTGCGGCGCCGGATCGATTTGAATGCTCGACCACTCTACATTGGCACTGTTGACAACTGCGCCGGGTCCGTTATAGGTTGCCGTAAATGTGATGGTGGCATTCTCGCCCAATGGGAATACCGACCAGTAAACGCTGAATTGGGTTGGGCTGGATCGTGATGACAGGTACCGCCGTCAGGCCGGCAGACGGGGTTACAACGATCGAAGTTTGATTCAGGGTCATGCCAGTGGGGATGCCGTCGGTCATCCGGGCGTCATATGCCGCAGCGGCGCTGCTGGATGAGTGATCGATCTTGATTGTAAAAGTCACCATGCTGTCCCCGGATGGCAATGGCCGGGTCGACCGTTTTGACGATCGCCAACTTGGCCTCTTGAATGGTGACCGGGCCAGCGGAGACGGATGTATTACCGGTTCCCCACGTCCAGGTCACATTATTGTTGAGTGTGACGTTGTTGACGTTGGATGCGATATCCAGCACTACGGCGCGATAGGTGATCGTAATGGCCTCGACACGGGTCGGACTGGCGTTATGGATGGTGCCGAAGTCGAATGTTAGCTTGCTGCCGGAGTTCTCTACCACCGGCATGCTGCCGGAAGTCGTTCCGCCTGCACAGTTTCCACTGGTATTGAATGTGAATGTAGGGCTGCTTGTGGAAATGTCTGCCCCGGCCGCGATGGGTGTCGTCGCACAATCCACGAATGCCAGGCCGGACGCCAGGTTATCTACCACGATGGCTGTGTCGGTCGTGTTTGCCGGGACAGTCACCACCACTTGATAAGTCAATATATCGCCTATCCTCGCATGCGAGAAGTCCGTGGTTGAGTAGGTGCTGCTGGTTATGCTCTTGGCCAGGCTGCGGTCCTCGGTAAGCGAGATCTGACTCTGGGCGTTGTAATTGTTGGGCGAGATGCCGGTGCCTGTTCGTTCATTTGTATCGGAACCCGGCAGGGAGGTCCAGGTGACGGTGGCGGTATTGATGATTGTGTGGATCGTCGGGTCATAAGGAGAAACGACGGTCGCCTTGTAAGTGATGGTCAGTATGGAATTGAGTGGGAAGGTGACCACGGTGGCCGAGACCGTGTTCCCGCTGGAGGTGTTCGTGACGCCGGTCGCTCCGGGAGCGGAGAGCGCAATTGAATTCGGAACAATGTTAAGATCAGACGGCAGGACATCCGTCACGACCAGGTCGAAAGCCCCCGCCGCGCTTATTGTGCCATCGTTTTTGATCGTTAATGTAAATGTAAGGATCTCTCCCGGTGCAGGATGATAGTCGCTCGCCGATTTGGTGATTGTTAATTTCGACTCGACAACCGTTGCTTTCACGGACGCTGATTTGTTGTTCAGGGTCTCTTTGGCGTTGTTCGTCAGAGTCGCCGGTGAGGCGAGCGGGAAGCCGGTATTGCTCACGTCGTTTAACACGATGGCCTGGTATTCCAGCAGGATGGAGTTGTTCGTTGTAATGTTGTCTGCGGCCGTATTGATGTTTGTAAACGTGAAGGTGACACTCCCACCCGGTGTGGTCACCTCAGCGATGCTGCTCGAGCCGATTGTCCCGTTGTAGTTGGCGGTCAGTAGAGGGCTGGATGTGAGTATCTGGCTCGAGTTGGGTATCAGGGCGAGTCCTGCAGGCAGTGTATCGATGATGGTGTCTGAGGGTACCGTACCTTCGGGTACCGTATACAGGATTCCATAGGTGATCACTTCACCGACGGTTACGTTATTGCCGCTTGTGTCGGTGTCCGATGTCTTCACGATCTGCTTTATGATCGACACCGTTGCCGTATTGATCGTGGATGTGGCGGTATTTGTATAGTTCCGCTCGCCGTTGGTATCGCCGCTGTTCCCGGGTACGGTCGAGCCGGTGGCATTTGGAGTGGTTCCTTTCGGTCCGGGCAGCGAGGTGGAAGTCAGGCTGCCGTTATTAGTGATCGCCTGGTTCGGTATGACAGTATTGCTAACGGTCGCCTGATAGGTGACCGTCACCTGTCCGCCGGCTGGGACGTTTGCGATGGTAAAGTCCACCAGGTTTCCTGCACCGCTCAGGTTGTTGTTCGTCAGGACCGCTGCGCTGCTGACGCCGGGTATTAAGGTCAGGCCGGCGGGCAGTGTGTCCGTGAAGCGAGAGTCGTAAGCCGGTGCGTGGGAATTCGCACTGTTATTGGCGATGGTGATCGTGTAAGTGATCATATCGCCTGCATCCACGACGGATATGGCAGAATTGGTCTTGGTGAGCGTGATATGCGACTCGATGACTTTTACACTGGCGGTGGATGACGTGCTGTTCAAGGTGCCGTTTAACCATTCTTCATATTGATTATCAAGTGTCTTGCCATCCACGTTGGTGCCGACGTTCATCACCAGTGCGTTGTATTCCAACACGACATATTCGGAATTGCCATTGTCGTTATCGTTGTTTGTGATATTCCCTAGATTAAAATAGGGATCGTCGCCATTCCCAAAAACAAAGCCTGGATTAGTGCCGTTAATAATCGCACTCGTGGGTCCAGTATAGGGCAAAACAAAGGATGGTGTAATACCACCGACGTTCGTTTCGTCACCGCATATCCACGCGGACGGCCCGATGTTTGTGGAGATCATCGTGGCAGAGGGGGACAGGAGGTCGCGTTCCCTGAAACCAGGGCTACCTTGGCGCTTCCGTCGTCAAGGAACAATAAACCGGCAGGCAGCAGATCACGTATCTGGACGCCTGTCGAAGTGCCTTCCGGTACAACGATTTCGGTTCGATAGCGCACGATCTCGCCGATCGCGACGGCTGGATCGGATGTATCGCCCTCGGATGTGGCCAGGACAAATTTCGTAAACGATCCGGTATTGACCGTAAATGTAGCTACGGAACTTCTTTTTGCATAATCATTAAGAGCCCCGCCCACATTATCTGCGCCGGTGCGCTCCACGGAAGTGGAGTTATATGTCGAGCGTGGTGTGGTCGTGAAATCTCCGTTCATGCTGGTCCACCGCACCAGGGTGGTATTTTGAATACTCTGCGACGGCGAGGCGGAGTAGGAAATGCTGCCTGTAATGGTCAGGACGATCTGCCGCGTCGCGCTGAAGGGCATGTTGAATGGGGTGGTTGTGGTCAGGCTGCTGCCCGTCAGGTTGAAGTTGCTGGTTGCCACCGCGCCGGTAGTGTCAGTCACCGATGTTAGACTCGGCGAATCGATCAAAGCTGGTATGGTATCCTCCAGGGTTGCATCGAAGGCATCCGTGGTGGTTGCACCGCTAAGCGTGATGGTGTATGTGATCGGGTCTCCGGCATCTCCGCTCGCGGGGCTCACCGTCTTCGCGATATTGACGTTCGACTCGATGACGGTCACCGTGGCACGGGAAGCCGTTGTTTGGCCGCCGGTCCATGAAAATACGGCGGAGTTGCCAAGCACTTTCCCGGTTTGGTTGCCGGTAACATTCAACGTAACGACTGAATATTGGATCGTCAATGTTTCAGCGACCGTGTTGTCCCGATTTGAATTGGTAATATCCCCCAGATACCCATGTGGCAGTTCGGCCGGAGTTTGTAATCGCCGGGTTTGTGGGCGGACTGCAGACGTCCGAGAAATCGCCTTTACCGTAAGTGGTCGAGATATCGGTGGTGGAAGGCACCACGCTGAGGCAGCTTACAAAAGCCAGGCCGCTGTCCAATGTATCCACGATTTTTGCGCCGGGGACTGTTCCCTCCGGGATATCAATGACGATCTGGTAGGTAGCCAGTTCCCCGATGACTACCTGGGTTTTGCTGTTATGGCTTGCAGCGCTGTCGATCTCGGTATCGAACAGTGATTTGCTTATGGTGCCCAGGATGGTGCTGCTGGCCGTGTCTGTGGGAGCCGTAGCAGGCACAAAGTTGGACCCATTATCGGTGCCTGAGTACCGGGTCAGTGTGGCTGTGTTTTCATACGTGCCCGGTGTGGCCGTACCTTTCACCTGCAGGTCATAGGTGATGATGATTATGTTTTTCCCGGCTCCCACGGTGCTTGCCTGGCAGGCGCCGTCGAGCGGATCGGGATCGTCGATCCGAATGCCCGTGCTGAATATGTCGGTCGGGACGGCTGCGGTCGTGCCATCGGCCTGGTGATAAGTAAAGGTTGTGCTTTCGTCTCCGTTCGTGACCCGCAGGTTCATGCCGCCGGCCGGAACCTGGTAAATGCTGGGCAGGGTATCGAGGATCGTGATGTCGAATGCACCCTTTGCACTGGACCCCTGGTTTTCAATGACAATGGCAAAGGTTACCAGGTCGCCTGCATCCACGCCGCTGATGTTGCTGTCGATCGGATGGGCCGCCAGGCCGGGAGAATCGATGACCCCACTCCAGCGCGGTCCGGCTGTTCCCGGTGCATTGAACGTGACCGGCCCAACTGTCGCTGGGCTGAAAGTGGCATTCGGATTATCGGTTGCCACTACACCCTTCTTGTGAACTAGTACCGGTTCGGTGAGGATCAACTGCACGATGGAATCGGCGGTTATGCTGTTTAATTGTGTGCTGCCTTCTACGCCGCGCACCTGGTTGGTCAAATATAGCTTGTCGGCAAAGGGCAGTGAGGAAACGGTTACCGTGAAAAGGAGGTCCACCACGTATTGTTTTTCCGTAGGGCCATTAAAGTCGCCATAGTAAAAGGTAAGGCTGTTACCGGGCTGCTGGGTCACTGTAGGGACGAGACAACTGGCCGGTGTGCCCGTTCCCAGGCAGGTATAGTTGTAAAAGGTGTCACTTGGCCCGAATTTGGCCGTGCCTGAGGGCGGGCTCGTCCCGTCAACGGTCGTGTCGAAACTCCAGGCCGGGCCGGCCGTACCGTTGCCATCCGGATCATTAACATCAAAGATCGGCAGGGGCAGGTAATCGGTATAAGCCAGGTTCTCTTCATCGCCTGTGGGTAATTTATAAATGATCCTGTAAGTGACTTCGTCGCCCGGTTTGATCAGTACCGGATTCCCCGGTGCGGCTCCGTTCACTTGATAGATTTCCTTGGTGAGTGTGCCGGTGGGTATGGTTTCTTGGGCTGCGCTGGTGTCTGTTGCAGTGCCAGTCTTCGTAAAGGTCGATGTATCCAGCACATCCCCGCTTACGGTGACATTGTCGGTGACTATGTCGCCCTGGTCCACGCTGGGGTCGCCGGATGGATATACATCCGTATAATTTTGTTGGACGATCGTTCGGAAGGTGATCGTACCGGTGGTCGGGCCGTCTCCTGTGTGGGCCGGGTCACAGGGTGTTATTAATCCACCTGCCGGGTCCACGCATCCACCTGCCATGCGTCCGCTGGCATCCAAACCATTATTAATGATCGCCTGTGAGACATGAAAGGTTACAGTGGTTGTGCCATCATTGGCTGCGGGGTTATCGCCGGTGCATTCCGTCCCTGGGCCCGTTGTGTAGTTGCAGATGATATCGAAATTCGAGGAATCCATGGGCGCTGCCGGTAAGGTATACGTGTTTCCATTAATTGCCAGGGTCGGGGTAAAGGTCGGGTCCACATGCTGCCCATCCGACACAACGTCTGTAATATCTATATTGTTGAAAGCGAAGAAATCCGAGACTTGGAACGTTAATGTATAGGTTAGCGTTTTTTGGGGCGCGGGGTCCCCTCCTCCATCTATCGCGGCGCTCTTCTGTATGGCGATGGATCGATCGTTGAGGGTATGTGTGCAGGGCGTTCCGCAGACGCTTCCTTCCGGGATGGTTCCCGGAGGGTTCGGTGTGCTCCGGTCGCGTGTATCCAGCGGCAGCCAATCGCCCTGCGCGGTGGCGGAATTGGTGGAGCTGCCGGCTGCACCCGAGGTGGGGTTGACCACATCCCCGCCTCCGGAGTTTGACTGGGGGACGAAAAAGTTTACGGTTATGGTTATGTCGCTGGGGGTGGTATTTCCCGTGATGCTGTTGTAAGTCAGGGCCAGCGTACCTCCCGGTGTTGTAGTGGAAGGCAGGCTGCTGCTGGTAAAAGCAGGCACGGAAGTGGCGCTGATGAATTGAATATTGTTCGGTAATACGTCCGTGACCACCAGGTTGGTCAGCTTTTGCTGGTCGGCAATATCAACGCTCAAGGTATAGGAACGCGGAAAGTTTGGGCCTGTGGTGGTCTCGTCTTCGGGCCCGTTATACGTTTTTGTAATCGTGTACAGGATCGGGGTTACCGGGGCGGAAGTCCATGGAGTGATGGTGCTTACTACGGAGTCGCAGCACCAGTCATCCAACGGCGTGGATACCAAACTGGAAGCCGCCGCGTGCCTGGATGTGGAGCGGCGTGCCGACGTCGGCTAGGTCGCTCATATTTACGGTTACATCCACTGTAGCCGCGGGTTGACTCGGGGTGAAGGAGCCGAAGGGCAGGCGGATGGTGACTAGCTTGTCTCCCGGTTTCGGAAGAAATGATGGGTCCGGAGTAACTGGAGCGTCCGGAACAGCAATTAAATTGCCTGATCCATCTTTTGCCAAAGGATGAGTTGCATGCCCGGAGCAGTCAAATGTTGTCACAAAAAAATCTGTCGCCGGTATCGCCGCCCCCAGGTAGGTTGCAGTGATCGAGGTCGTTCCCAACCCATCAGGACCCGTGACAGGGCACCCGGTGCCATCCGCACCGGTCGCCGGGATGATTAGATCGATAAAAGGCCCGTAACCGGGGTCCGCTCCCGTGTTTTTGAAACTTACTGAGAAGGTGACGTTCTGTCCCAGGATGACGGTCGTGGGGACGTTAAGAGTCACCGCAGCTCCGGGCGAGCTTAACGGTGCCGGCTGCACCTGCTTAGGTGCAGCCGCGGCTGATACATCTTGAGGTTGTGAAAAGTTGACTAGATTGCATACGATCAGCAATAGGGTGGCAAAGTGCAGTGCGGACCTTGTTTGGGTTGTCGATGATCTCATTTGCCTTCTTTGATCCGTGCAGTATTGTGTTGTTTTTCACGATTAAAATTTTATATTTCACCTCTATTGCAGGTTTGATCGGGTTATTAAATTACCTGTAAATTCATATTGGGTTAGGAACAAATGAGATTATAAATCAAGTGTCACTTATTGCCAATCGAACGGAGTTTTAAGTCCGCTATTAATTTGATGGGGTTGTTTATTACCGGATATCAAATGACCTGAAAATACTCGGTTTGATGATCGATATGATTTCCTGATAAAAAAGTCCTCGGTAAAACCGAGGACTTTTTTGACATGTATTTTTTGCTTTACGCAATTGTTCTTCAAGATTGTTCACGGCAGGTAAACCGCGCCAATTTACCCTCGGCCTTTCGTAAAGCACCGCGGATTGCATTCTCATCCGTCTTGGTTTGCTTACGCCCTTCGGAGCACCTTGATCACCAACACCAGCACCGCGGCCCCGGCAAAGGCCGTGATGATCTCATTGACGATCCCGGTGCCGATGGATATGTGCAGAACGCTGAACAGCCAGCCGCCGATGAAGGCTCCTATGATTCCGACGATGACCGTTCCGATGCAGCCTGTATGGATTCCGCCGATCAACCATTCGGCCAGCAAACCTGCAATACCTCCGACAATGATCCAGACCACGATTGATTCTAGTGTCATAGTCAATTCCTTTCTTCCTCCATGAATATAACGATTAATTTAACACTGTGTTATTGGCCGGCCAATCCCTACAAAAGTACCGCCGATCAAGATTGTACTTTTATGCATGATCCGAAGAAATATTCTCACTGGCAGTAGTTTTTTAACCTCTGCGGATGCAATATAACCTCACCGCTGGCTAATACCCATTCTCTGCCCTCTAATCCCTAATTCACAAATACCTGATTCCTGATTACTACCTAATCCCTCAATTTCCCCTCCAGTGGATAAACCTCACCGGACGGAACCAGGCTGTTCAATAGTTCTTGTGTGGTTACTGCGATCCGCTGTACTGCCGCGTCGAAAGCCGCCTGGTTGGTGCGCGAAGGTTTGCGATATCCGCTGACCTTGCGGACGAATTGCAGGGCCGCCTCGTTGATCTCCTGCTCGCTGGCGGGATGCTCAAGGGAACGCAGGTTCTTGATACTTCGACACATGCCTCCTCCTTAGTGGGAACTGTCTCCACCAATCCCTAATCCCTGATTCCTGATTACCTTCTCACTGCCTACTCTTTCCTTATCTTAAATCTTTGGCCAGTCGAGCAAAAGTACCTCGGCCAGCAGCCGCGCGTTGACGTTGGCCTCGAGCTGCACCAGCGATTTTTCCAGGGCTGCTGTCACTCGTCGTGCCTCCGGTAACTGCATGCGTCCCGCTAAAGATTCAATTTCCTCTACATGGTCTATGTTGGCGGGCGGTGTGGATGCTCCGCCGCTATGCAGCAGTACGTCGCGCCAGAAGGACAGCCATAATAATAAGATGCTGCGCATGCCGTCTTTATCTTTGGCAAGTTTCTCGGCGTACGCGAACCTGTCTGCCCGTGTGCCTGACAGCAGGGAGGCAATGTCGTTGAGTTTCTCTTCACGCGAGTGCAGCGCCGAGGGGTCCTTCAGCAGCCTCATGGCAGTACCGGGGCGCCCGCCGCTAATGTGTGCGATCAGTCGCGATTGTTGTTCGGCCGCACCGTGCTGCTGCAGGAACGTCTCCACCACTTCCAGCGGTAGTGGCCGCAGTCGCAGTACTTCGCAACGCGACGAGATCGTCGGCAGGAGTCCTTCTGCCTGGTCGGCGGTCAGGATCAATACTGCGTAGGAAGGCGCTTCTTCCAGGGTCTTGAGCAGGGCGTTCGATGCATTGTCGTTCGCTTCCTGGAACCGCAGGAAGAGCGCCACACGGTATTTGGATTGATACGGCTTGAGGGTTAAGCTCCGGCCGCGCCTCACGCACCTGATCCACCTTTAAAGTGCCGCCTTCCGAGTCCGCCTGGATGACGGTCAAGTCGGGATGCTGCATGGCTTCGATCTGTTTGCAATCGCGGCATGTGCCGCAGGGGATGCCCGGTTCGACGGGTTGTTTGCAGTTCAGGGCCTGGGCGAATCGCAAGGCCAGCGTCCGGCGCCCCACGCCTGGAGCTCCCGCAAAAAGATAGGCATGCCGGGCGGCATCCTGTGCAACGTGCTGTCGCAGCATGTCTACGGCCCATTCATGTCCGAGTAAATTCCAGTTGTCTGCTGTGGGAAGTGTCTGAGTATTAGTCATCAGGAGTCGCTCTTCAGCCACCAATCATAGTTCGTAAAGTGCTATTCGTAAATCTAAAATCTATGATCTGAAATCTAAAGTCAATGGGTTCCCTCACGCAGTCTAAGATGCCGGATGTATTTCTCCGTGCGAAGGGTGAGGTGTCGTGAGAGGTCAATCGAAATCGACGAGTTTTTCTTTTTCAATAAAAAATCCGCGTGCATCCGTTCAATCCGCGTAATCCGTGTACTATCTGGATGCTCTATCATTAATAGTGTCGGGTAGCCGGAAATCCAAAATCAAAAATCTCAAATCTAAAATTTCCCAATCATCCCTCCTGCCCGGCGCGCAGACGCAGATAAGACTCATATCGTTCGGGATTGATCCTGCCGGCTTTCAGCGCTTCGAGCACCGCGCAGCCCGGCTCGTGCTGGTGGCTGCAATCGCTGAATTGACAGTCGGCCACCAGCGGGGCGAGTTCGGGAAAATAGGCGTCTATTTCTTCCGGTTCGGTGTCCCACAATGCCAGCGATTTCCAACCGGGCGTATCCGCCAGATATCCGCCGCCTTCTGAGTGCGAACAACTGGCGGACAACGGTCGTGTGTTTTCCCTTGTCCATCGCCGTGCTGATCTCATTCACGGCCAGCCCGAGCCTGGCTGGATCGCATTGAGCAAACTCGATTTGCCCGCGCCGCTCGGCCCGGCCATCGCGCTGATCTTGCCCATCAGGCGCGTTTTGAGTTCTTCCACACCTTCGTTATTCTTGGCCGAAGTGTAGATCACGGGATACCCGAGCGGCTCATAGGTTCCGAAAATTTCATCGGGTTTTTCCACAAGATCGATTTTATTTGCAACGATGATGGCCGGCACGCGTTGTTTTTCGGCGATGACCAGAAACCTGTCAAGCATTCTTAAGTTTGGATTGGGGTGTGCGCAGGCAAAAACGAACACCGCCTGGTCCGGATTCGCCAGCAATACCTGTTGATAGTTCCCCTGCGGCCTCGGGTCGAGCCGGACGATGGCGCGCTTTCGTTCTTCCACTTCTTCGATCACCCCGGAGCCATCTGCCAATCGGCTGATGTGCACGCGGTCTCCCACTGCCGCAATATCTCCGGTGGCTTTGCCTTTTTTGAGCTTTCCGCGCAGCTGGCAAATGACAAGGCCCTCTCCGGTCTCCACGGTGGAGAAACCGGATTGGGCCTTGATGATCAAGCCTTTGAGATACGTTTCAACCAATTCTTATCCGTAGTTCCATTGTTATTCAATAGGTTCCAACAGTTGGATTTCCTTATGGTGTCGGTGTGGGCTTGGCGCCTCTGACGGGTTTGGGCGCTTTGGTCGGGACGCCGCCTACGGGAGTGGGCGTTGCCGTATTACCGAATTGATCCTTGAACCATAGGGACGTCTGCGGGGTGCCATAATAATAAGTTTCAACCATTGATCTGAAAATCGGGGCAGCGTAATCGGCGCCTTCTCCGACATTCTCCAGCATGACCGCGATCGGCAATATCCGGTTTGCTGGCTGTTTTGTGCATCCGTCCGTATATCCGATGAACCAGGCGTGCGGCTTGTCTGACCCCGATTGGGCGGTACCGGTCTTGCCGTGCTACCGGGAAGTTCAGTCCGAGCATGCGGTAGTAAGCAGTGCCCAGTGGGTTCTTCACCACCATTTGCATCGCCTGCTGCAAGGCGGCCAGGTTTTCCGCGCGTACAGGCAGGGTGCCGGTGGCATCCGGTTTGAAAGTCATGATCGGATCGCCCGTCGACCGGCTGCACTTTCTCGATCAATTGGGGCCGGTAAAGTGTTCCGCCGTTGCCGATCGCTGCCGACGAACCTGGCCACCTGCAGCGGGGTCACCAGCACGTCGCCCTGGCCGATGGCTTCGTTGGTGGCATCGATCGGCTGGCTCGGGACTGGGATGTTTCCCGTGGCTTCCGCAATGACACCGATGCCGGTCGGTTCGCCCAGGCCGAAAGCGCGCGCCATGTTGGCAATATCACCGGCCCGGTTATTGTTGAAAAGGTCGAGGCCGATATGCCAGAAATAAGGATCGCAGGAGCGCATCAGACCCTGCTGCAGGGTGAGCAGGCCGGATGGCTGGCTGTCACTGGTATTGCATTGCCTTCCCGTTGCCAGCCTGGCCTGGCAGTGTTCCCAGGTCCAGTCGTGCAGCACCGGCCCGCCATATTGTTGAAGCTCAGTGAAATCGTACTGGCAATCGTACGTGGTTTCGGGAAGATATAGCCCGCTTTCCAGCGCCGCCGCGATAGGTGATCGGTTTGAAAGCCGAACCGAGCGGATAGGTGCTCTGCGCTGCGCGGTTGATCAGCGATTGCTGTGTGTCGTTGAATAAGGCTGCGAAGAAGCACACTGCTGTTGACGTTATTCGGGTCAAACAGGTTCTGGTCATACCCCGGTGAAGAAGCCATGGCCAGCACGCGGCCGGTATCGCGTTCCAGCACCACCACTGACCCATCGTAACCGCTGAGCAGTTGCTGGGCCCAATATTGCATATTGCGGTCGATCGTCAAATAGACCGAATCGGCGGGCTGCGGGTCACTGTTGGCCAGGCGTGTTACGATCTGGCCGTTGGGATCTACCACGTATAAAGAGCCGCCGTGTTTGCCGGCCAGGTACTGCTCCATCGATTTCTCGATGCCTGATTGCCCTACTTTTTCATCGCCGCGATAACCCAGGCGGCGATAGTTGTTTAATTGCTCGGCGCTGATCAGTTGGGTATATCCGACCACTTGCGGGGCGATGCCCTGGTCGAGATAGAAGCGCGAGTTGTAGGGCGTGGCGGTCAGACCGGCAATGCCCAGGTCCAGTACACCTTTGATCTCATCGGCCGAGGCATCGCAGATCGGTACGTACCAGTCCGGGGCGGCATTGGCATAAGCGGCCTTGATCGAGTCCTGGGTGAGGCTGCATAATTTCGAAAGCTCGCCGATCAGTACCCCTTCGGATTTGTTCGTCATCTGGCCGGGAGTGATACCCAGCGCGTACGCGTCGGATTGAGTGACGATCGGCAGGCCGGTATGGTCGTAGATATCGCCGCGCGCCGGTACCTGGTAATCCATTTTCAGGACGTTGCCGCCCGCCAGCTCGGGCAGGATCAGGCTGTCGTCCCATTGCAGGCGCCATTGGCCCTGTTCGAGGTCGAAGTTGGCCGTCATATTGCGTTGTATGTCGCCGACCAGCGCAGTGTGATAGATGATCTGGAATCCGACCTGTGCTGAACTTGGGTGTAACACTTGACTCAGGATTTGGAAATCGATTTTGGCCGCGCCCATGGTGTTGAGTGCATCGTCATATTTTTTGCTGAAAGCATCCTGTGTCAGTGCAGACTGGCTGGCCTTGGAGAGCAGGGCATACATCGTGGCATAGTCGTTGTTCTGGAGCGCCGCCAGGAAGTTCTGCATGGCGGCCTCGGCGTCGGGCGCATGTGTGATTCCTACGTATGCTGTAGGCAGCGGTGTCTTTGTAGGAAATAAAGAGAAGCCCGGCTTGAGGTGTGCCGTTGGCTGAAGTTTGTGAGCAGGCAGCCAGCAGGAGCATCGTAAGGATTAATGGAAGCCAGCGAATTAGTTTCATTCGTTCACCTTATTAACTTTGCGAAGGTTTTTGATGGTTGGGTAGACAGGTGTACTTTCTTGCCGTATCGAAACTTGCCTTCGCAGGGATCATTGATTATCCAACCTGCTCGCCGCGCAGGATGGCAGCCGAGACAGGGCATGAGTAATGCAAACTCGTCTGACAGTTGGCGGGGACATTCGCGTTCGGCGTAATGTCCATTCGTGCGAGCACTCGCACCAGGTGGCACATGGGCAGTCCCATCACCGACGCGAAACAGCCGCTCATGCTTTCAACCGGTTGGAACTGCGGGTGTTGGATGGCATACGCACCGGCTTTGTCGAGCGGATCGCCGGACTGGACGTAGGCCTCGATCTCCGCATCTGTATAATTTCTCATCGGGACGTCCGTCACACACAGGTCGTTCAGCAGTTGTCCGGTGCTTGTCTTAAGCACGGCCAGTCCGGTATAGACCTGGTGTGTATGTGCGCGCAGCCTTTTGAGCATTTGAACGGCATCTGCCGCGTCTTTGGGCTTACCGAGGATCGTGCCATCGAATACGACGGCTGTGTCTGCGGCTACGATGACCTGTGCATCCCCGGCGTTTGCCAGGGAAGCACGCGCTTTCGCTTCCGCCAGTCTGAGCACATAATTTGCAGGGGGTTCGCCTGATGTTCTGACTCTCATCCACATCCGGGACGGAGACTCTGAAAGTCCAGTTCCCGAGAGCGATCAACTCTCTGCGACGCGGAGAATTCGACGCCAGCAGTATGACAGTTCCTTCGCTCACCAATAAATTCTAACACAGTCCAAAATTGGTTATTAAAAGGTAATGTGTGTACATAAAGTGCATACAGAGCGGCCCAAGCCTGGCCCTAGTATCTCAGAGAAAGCTTTATTTTTCCCAAAAAATTCATGAAAACAAACTAAGAAATTTCCCTAATCTCTTATCATCTAATCATCTACTCTCTAATATCTAATCTCCAATCCCGATTTTGCCATTACGTTGTAAAATCATGCCTGTCTAGACCAAAATATGAGGAGGCATGGATGAAGGAACTTGAAGAACGCATTCAGCGCGATGGGCAGATTCTGGGGAACGGGATACTGAAGGTCGATAGCTTCGTTAATCATCAGGTGGATGCTTCTTTGATGGACCATTGCGGTAAGGAGTTCGCACAACGTTTTGCGCAGCTCGGTGCCACCAAAGTATTGACGGCTGAGATATCCGGTATTGCCCCGGCTCTCACCACGGCCCTCCATCTCGGCCTTCCGGTCGTCTATGCTCGCAAGACAAAACCCATCACCATGCCTGACCAGGTCTATCTCACGCTGGCGCCTTCTCATACCAAGGGCCGCATGGTGGAGTTGATCATTTCGCCGGAATATCTTGCCCATGGTGAAAAGGTGCTTATTATCGACGACTTCCTGGCGACCGGCGCGACCATCCTTGGGCTTGTGCGCCTGGCCGAAGCGGCCGGAGCAAGGATAGTCGGCATCGGTGCCTTGATCGAGAAAACCTTCGAAGGCGGGCGCACCGCGCTGCAAGCGCTCGGCTTACCGGTTGAATCCCTCGCCTCCATTACTTCCATGGATGGCGGGAAAATAACATTCAATGGTAATTGAACACGCACTTGAACTTTCGGGCAAGGTGGTCTCCAGCCGCCACCGCTCGTGCCGCCGCAACGGCGGTTATGCCGTTGCGAGACGGCATCGCCCACTTTCGGGCAAGGTGGCTCCAAGCCACCATTGCCCACTCCGACGAGCGCGAAGCCTATCGTCGGAGCTAACCTTAAACTTTTCAACCTTGAACCCATGACTGACTCCATCGCCATCCTTGATTTCGGCAGTCAATACGCCCAGCTGATTGCCCGCCGAGTGCGCGAAGCGCAGGTTTACTGCGAGCTTTTTCCATGGGATGCCCCCGCCGAAAAAGTCCTGGCTATCCAACCAAAAGGCTTCATCCTTTCTGGCGGACCTAAATCGGTTTATGAACCGAATGCACCTTACATTCAAAAATATATCTTTGATTCAGGTCTTCCCATCCTCGGCATCTGTTATGGGATGCAGGCTCTCACTCACCAACTCGGCGGGCAGGTGGATTCATCCGCAAAGCGTGAGTACGGCCCTGCGGTCATTGAACCGCTGATGCCGTCTGTGCTCTCCGCCCTGTCACAGGTCTGGATGTCTCACGGCGACCGCATCACGCGCATGCCTGATGGGTTCATTGCACTGGCCCGATCAAAGAATAGCCCGTTTGCGGCAATGGCTGATATGAACAGAAAGTATTTTGGCGTGCAGTTCCATCCGGAGGTGCGTCACACGCCCAATGGCGCAGAGGTGCTCAAACATTTTGCGGTCGAGATATGCGGCGCAAAGCCTGACTGGACTCCGACTTCGATTATCGAAGATGCGGTTGCGCGTGTGCGGAAGCAGGTGGGCGGCGAGCGCGTCCTTGCCGCTGTCAGCGGCGGGGTGGATTCTTCCGTGGCTACCGCTCTGGTGCACAAGGCGCTCGGCGACCAGCTCGTGGGTGTTTTTGTGGATACGGGTCTATTGCGGCAAAACGAGCGCGAACAGGTTGTCGCCGCTTTCCGCGAGAAAATGCACGTCGAATTGATCGCAGTGGATGCCGCTGCAGAGTTCATCGCTGCGCTTGAAAGGTGTCACGGAACCGGAACAGAAGCGCAGGATCATCGGCGAAAAATTTATTCGCCTGTTCGAGGAACAGGCGCAGCAGCTGGGTCAGCCGCGGTTTCTTGTGCAGGGTACCATCTATCCGGACGTGGTCGAATCGTCGGCTCCGGATCGAAATAAAGCCGAACGGATCAAGACGCATCATAATGTAGGCGGTCTGCCGCAGGATATGAAGTTCGAATTGGTCGAACCGCTGCGTTATTTGTTCAAGGATGAGGTGCGTGCGGTCGGCGAGGCGCTTGGGCTGCCGGAGGCGATGGTTTGGCGGCAGCCTTTTCCCGGCCCCGGGTTGAGTGTGAGGTGTCTCGGCGAAGTCACATCCGAACGGTTAAGCCGCCTGCGCGCCGCCGATGCCATCTTTCAGGATGAATTGTCCAAAGCCGGTTTTTGGGATAAACATCTGGCCGGTGACAAGGCAAAATCAGGCAGTTTGGATGCGGGGCTAACGCTCTCACAGGCCTTCGTCGTGCTTCTGCCGGTGCATTCTGTGGGTGTGATGGGCGACCAGCGCACCTACCAGGAAGCAGCCGCCCTGCGTGCCGTGACCACCGAGGATTTCATGACCGCAGATTGGGCACGCCTGCCGGATGACCTTTTGGCTCGTGTAGCCAACCGTATCGTAAACGAGGTGGACGGAATCAATCGGGTCGTGTATGATATTACGAGCAAACCGCCCGCAACCATTGAGTGGGAATGAGCATCTTGATAATGTCGTATTCATAAAATCCGATTCTGGGGGAACTTCCTCCAAAAAATGGTCTGACATTGTCGAAGTACTCTAAGGAGCCGCATGGATTTAGGCGAAGTTCTAACAAAAGCCTGGAAGATCGTCTGGAAGTTCAAAATATTGTGGATTTTCGGCATTTTTGCCGGATGTGGTACCAATCGGGGGGTCAGTTTCAACGGTGGTAGCAGGTTTCAGACCGGCGGTGTGCCTGGTTCGACGCCCAACTTGCCACCGGGTTTAGAAGACAATATGTTGCGATTTATGAACTTTTTTGAAAACCCGGCAGTGATTGCCGGTTTTATTGGATTGGTTTGTGTATTCATCTTTATCGCGGTTTTCTTCAGCATTATGGGGCGGGTCGGTTTGATCAAGGGTGCGGTGGATGCCGATGCCGGCGCGGAGCATCTGGGTTTTGGCGAACTGTGGAAGAGCGGTTTGCACTATTTCTGGCGTTTTCTGGGATTATCATTAATAATCGGCTCGCCAATTCTTCTGGTCTATTTAGCCCTGGTATTTGGAGCCATCCTCGTTTTTTTTGCTTTTATGTCCGGTTCCGGCAACGGTTCATCGGGAGCCGCTCCGGCCTTGGTTGCTCTTATCCCTGTTCTATGTATATTCATGTGTGTGATCTTCCTGCTTGCGATTGTTATTAGCTTTCTCAGCCCGCAGGCAGAGCGGGCCATTGTGATCGAGAATGAAGGCGTCATCGGCGGCATCCGCCGCGGCTGGAGCGTTTTGACGACAAACCTCGGCCCTATTCTTATTATCTGGCTTATTCTGGTTGTCATTAGCGTGGTAGCGGGTATCCTCTTTGCCCTGCCGCTCCTCATTATCGTTGTCCCCTTGTTCATTACTTATGTTTTTGCTGGTAGCAATGCCTCTTATACGCCTCTTATCGTCGCCGGGTTATGTATCGTAGCTTATACACCGGTGGCGCTGGTCGCTAACGGCATCCTTACCGCTTACCTCGAGTCGGTTTGGACTCTTACCTATCTGCGTCTCACACAGCTTAAGTCTGACGCACAGGTGCCTGTCGCACTCGCGAATGCGTAAGCTTCTCACTGTTCTTTTCGGCTTGAGCCTGTTGCTGGGGTGGGGTTTGCCCATCCGTGCCTTCGCACAGGGTCAGGCCGAAATTGATATTTATCCGACGGATGTTTCGGCCTTCCCGGTTGTCTCGACCTTTATGGATGTGTTCGATGCATCCGGCCGCTTTGTAAGTGGTCTCAAACCGGGCGATGTGACCGTGGTCGAAGACGGCCAGCCGCTTCAGGTCCAGTCGCTCAATGAAATGGTGGTCCCGGCGGAGATCGCAGTAGCCATCAACGCCGGGCCGCCGCTCGGTACCCGCGACCGGTTGGGCGCTACCCGTTTTCAAGGGATCGTCCAGGCGCTTACGGCTTGGGCCAATGCGCTTCCCGCGTCTACACCGGACGACATGAGCCTCGTTACCATCGCGGGACCCATCATCTCACATGCCACTGCGAAAGACTGGCTGGCCAGTCTGGGCTCTTATCAACCCGACTTTCGCGCCACGACCCCCAACCTGCAATCGCTTTCGAATGCCATTGATACGGTTGCGGTCACGCCGCCGCGCACCGGTATGAAGCGTGCCGTATTCTTTATCACGCCTCACATGGACGATCCCAACATTGACACGCTCGTCCAGCCGCTTATTCAGCGCGCAGTTCAAAACCGTATTCATGTCTTTGTGTGGTTTACGGACACCGATCTGTACGCCGCGACGACCAGTGCAGCGGCTTTCAACACCTTGGCTATGGAAACCGGTGGCGCGTATTTCTCCGCCACCGGCACCCAGCCTTACCCCGACCCGGATGCTTATTTTGCCCCGCTGCGGCGCTTGTACTCCCTTAAATACAATTCCAACGTCATGACCGCCGGTTCGCACTCATATATTGTCGAAGTGAAAAGCAGCGCCGGTGATTTCAAGTCGGGCGAGCAGCAGTTTACGGCCAATATTCAACCGCCCAACCCGATATTCGTATCCCCGCCTCTGCAGATCGACCGCCGTCCACCGGACGATGACCCGTATAACGACCAGGTCCTTCTACCCGATTCGCAGAAGATTAACATCATCGTTGAGTTTCCGGATGGTCATAAACGTCCCCTCGTACGCACGACCTTTTATGTGGATGGAAAGGTTGTGGCGGAGAATAAAGCCGAGCCGTTCGATACTTTCACGTGGGATCTGAGTGGCTATACCCAGAGTGGGGAACACAAGATCGTTGTCGAAGCGGTAGATGACCTGAACTTGAGCAAGTTCACCATGGAGATTCCGGTTACGATCACCGTAACCCAGGCTCCTCACGGGCTGGCGGCCTTTTTCGGCCGTTACCGCACGTACATTACGCTGGGTGCGGTTGGCTTCGCCGGGTTGGTGCTTTTACTCATCCTGTTCGTGGGTCCGTTCCGTATGGCCTTTGTTCGTGCACAGTCTTCCCGGCGGGCACAGGCAGATCCGCTGACTCAAACCGTGCAGGCTCATGTGGAAGAACCCAAACCCACAAAAGTGAAGAAGACCAGGCGCGGCCGTTTAGCGGCCTCGAAGGAGAAACCCCAGGTCGATGCGCCTGCCTGGCTTCGCCGTCTCATTCAGGACCCGCTCGCGGCCCCCGGCGAGACGTTTAAGCCTGCTCCCGTATCTCCAATCCTGCTTACGGAAAAAGAGATTACCTTTGGCACCGATCCCGTGCAGTCTGTCCATGTGCTGGACGATCCTTCTTTGGCGCCGCGTCACGCGCGTATCATTCAGGTGGAAGATGGGAGCTACCGCGTCCTGGATGAGGGCTCCATCGCCGGCACATGGGTCAATTTTGAGCCTGTTGGGAAGGAAGGCCATCTGCTCCAGCATGGTGACGTGGTACACTTTGGCCAGTTGGCGTTTCGTTTTGAGTTGAAGGATCCGCCTGCGGGTACGGAACCGAAAATCGCAAAAGAGAATCCCGAATCATGAATCGTTCCCAACGGAACCATCTTAATGTGGCCGCTCTGACCCATGCCGGGATGGTTGGCAAGAACAACGAGGATCGTTATACGGTTTCGTCATATATCGGCCAGGAAGAGAAGCCTGTCCTTTTTGCGATTGTGTCGGACGGCATTGGGGGACATCGCGCCGGTGAAGTGGCTGCGGAGCTGGCCGTGAATTACATCCTTGAAAAAATATCGGAAAGCGATGGCAGGCACCCGCTCGAGATTATGGAGAATGCCATCCACTCGGCCAGCCAGGCCATTGCTTCGCGTTCGGCCAGCCAGGCCGACCAATATGGGATGGGTGCCACCTGCGCTTGTGTCTGGGTGGAAGGCGATAGGCTCTATACTGCTTATATTGGGGACTCGCGCATCTATTTGATCCGCGATGGAAAAATCCAGCGTTTGACGGTGGATCATACCTGGGTCCAGGAAGCCATCGAGAAAGGTGTGATCACGCCGGAGCAGGCCCGCGATCATCCCAATGTGCATGTCATCCGTCGTCACCTGGGTTCTGTCGAACTGCCCGACGTGGATTTCCGTCTCAGGCTCAGCCGTGAAGACGACGATGAACAGGGTCGGAATAATCAGGGGGCGCATCTGAAACCGGGGGATGTTTTGTTGATGTGCACCGATGGCCTGACTGATTTAATATGGGATGACGAGATCCTCCGTCTGGTCACCACGCGGAATACGTTGAAATCCGCCGCAGAAGACCTGGTGGGCCAGGCCAATGAGCGCGGTGGCTACGATAACATTACCGTGGTTTTGATCGGCGTGCCGAAGGAGAGACCCGCTGGACCGCAAAAGAAGAAAGGTTTTCTAAGCGACCTGTTGGGAGAATAAAACGAGACTGGCTCACTGGTCTCGTTTTATTGTATCTACCCACAGCTCCAGCGTGAAGTACCCGAAAAAACGATATGTGCACGGCGTACGCCGTGCACATATCGTTTTTTCGAAGGTGCATGTGAATTTCCTGCGCGGAATTTTTAGTCCTTGCAGATGCGGGTGTTCTTCCTGCCAGGCTGAAAGTCGTAGATGCCGGGCGTACTTGTCGGCGCGAGCGTAGCGAAGATGTCGCAGATGGCGAGTGTTTTCCTCGCCAAGTAGGGGTGAGTAGATACGTTTTTTTTACCTTTATCTTCAATCCATTAAAGCTTCGATCGTCCGGTTATTATCGGTCAGCCGTTCGGCCAGCAGACGTGCGATCCACTCGTGCAACCGCGCGGCTGCTTCGGGATCCTGCTCCCGCATTTTCTTTAACGAATCTGCGGATAAACGATAGACCGAGCTTGGCCTTGAAGCGATCACCGAAGCCGTGCGGACCGTGCCTAGATACAACCCCATTTCTCCCACGGTTGCCCCGCCGCGAATGCTGCGCAGGCGGATCACCTGCCCGTCGGGTGACTCAAGCTGCACGGTGACCAGACCGGCTTCCACAAAATACATTTCGGTCGGTGGGTCACCCTGGCGCATCAGGGTTTCGTCCTGGTTAACTTCCCTGTGTTCGAGATATTTCATTAAACGTTCCACAGGCTGCAAGCCGGGGAAGGCGCGCTTGAGCTGTCCCTCCATGCGTTCGATGAAACCGGTCAGGTTGGTGATGCCCTGCCCCGCCAGTATCTTGTTTTCGCACCACTCCACACCGTAATCGAGCGTGGGCAGGATGATGAACTCATCGTCCGTCTCATCCACGAGACCGCCGCGCTCCAGTTGGCGTTGGATGCCCGCCGAGACTTGGGTCCAGACCATCAGGACTCCGTTGGACTGCGCCAGTTGCTTTAAGCGTGTGATGCCGAAGACCGCCGATGAATTTAAACGCGTTACCCGCTGGAAGTCGAGGACGATGAACTTAAGGTCGGGTTGTTTTTTATCGCTTATCCGGGCCCGGATTGTCTCCAGGATGGTTTGGATCGTTCCGAAGAAGATGAAACCTTGCAGGCGCAGGATGTAGATCTCTTTCCCTCGTTTAGCCAGCAAGTCGCGATGGACTTTGGGACGGTCCACATTGCTGTGATAGACCTGTCCGTTCAGGATGTTCTTGATGATGTTCACCTGGCTGTAGGTGATGACAAAAAAGATGGCTGCGATCAATATGCCTGCGCCGATTCCTTGCAAAAACCCGAATGTAACGATGACGACCAGGATGATCCAGACCAATAGATAATCTGTGAGGGGCAGTTGCTTGCGCGCATCCACCAGCCATTCCACCATGAACGACAGCCCCAGGTATAACAGCATCCCGCCCAGCACAGGCTTGGGGAAGTACGAGATAAGCGCCGCGCCGAAGAACAGCGCCGCGCCGCATAACAACGCGGAGATCAGGTTCACCAGCCTGCTGTTTGCGCCCAGCCGGTGGGCCAGCGCAGACATCCCCAGGGTTTGGTAGCCCACCGGGCTTCCGCCGAGTCCGCCGGCAATGTTGGCGAGGCCGGCTGTCAGGAGCTCGTGGTTAAGGTCGATGTCCTGCTGGAATGTGATCTCCAGCGCGCTGGCGTTGAGCAGCAGGGCCACGACGCTCAGCACCAGGATCGTTGCGATCTTATCCGCCTGGCCGGGGATCGCGCCCCAATCCACCTGGCCCAGTAGGCTCGGACTCAATGGTTGGTAAAGCCCCCCCGCCGGGAATGGGCCCAACAGCCAGCCATGTGCACTCGCATCCGCGATGGAGATATGGGCGAAGAATAAATAACCGTAGAACAAAGCCGTAGCCAGGATCAGCGCGCCGGGCGTGATGAAGGAGTGCTTGAAGCGCCGCAGCGCAAGCAAAAGGACCACGGCAAAGACCGCCCCGGGTATCCATAGGATGAGTTTGTCGGGGAGTAGCAGTTTGGGTAAATTGGCCATCGTGATCGGCAGGTTTGCCATGATCCCGAATGCACCTTTGACTAAAAGGAAGCCCGTCCCTGCCAGGAACCCGCCGATAACAGGATAGGGAATATACCGGACGAACCCACTGGCTTTGAACTTCCCTAGCAGCAGGAAGAAAAGGCCCATCGACAGCGATGTGATCGCGATCGCTGCTAGCACCGTAACGTAGACCGCCTGCGGCGCGGCCTGCTTCATGCTGACCGCAATACTGGCTGCCACCAGCGCCAGGATGGCGGCGGGTGTATCCTGCGGTATGGTCACGATGCCCGGCAGGGAGGTCGTCAGCGAGACTACAATGCCCATCACGAACGCGCCGAACAGCATCAGGCCGATCCCGCCCGCCAGGAATTGGCTGAGGTTACCGGAAAATATGAGCGCTGCCAGCGGGATTACCGTGCTGAACGTGACGATGGTCGCGATCAACCCTGCCGTGATGCCCGATAGCAGGTTGCCCGGCTTGAATTCTTTCTTTAATTCTGGAATAAGGTTCATGCGCAGCCCTCGTGGCGTTTGAAAAGATATTTATAAACAGGTGTTAGGTACCGTCCCGCAGGTTTAACTTCCGCGGTCAGCTTGGAATTGAGAAACCTGCCTGACCTGGTGCTCGTGCAGGGCGGGACGTTTTGCCAGGCGGGTTATAAAAACCGGGTTAGTATACGGGATAGTCGATACTCCATCAAACCCCCAAAAGGTTGACTCGTTCTACGTCTTTACGATTTTTCGCGGTCGAGCCACAGCTCGCGGTAGGTGCGGTTCCAATCCACCAGGAAGCGGCAGGCGATGACGATTCCCACCGTAACTGCGATCCAGAATTCAATTCCGCGCAGGCTGATAAGCCAGAAGGCCGGTGCCATGACGAGCGCCGCGAGTACGCTGGCCCGCGCTCCGTGATGGATGATCAATGTCAGCGTGATGAGAATGGCAGCCGCGCTGAGGAATGCCAGTGGGCTGACCGCTAGCAGTGCCCCACCTGTGCTGGCTAATCCCATCCCGCCGTGGAATCCTGCAAAGATCGGCCAACAGTGACCGATCACTACCATCGCTGCCGTGAGAGGTACGATCCATACCGCCTGCGCATATTTCGATGCCAGCCAGACGGGAATAAAGCCTTTGGCAAGGTCCAGAAGCAGTACAAGTACGCCCGGTGCAAATCCGGCCTGGCGGATCGTGTTGGTTGCTGTGGCGTGACCGGAACCCGCCTCGCGCACGTCAACCCCTTTCACCAGGCGGGTGATCCAGATCGAGAAGGATAACGATCCGCATAGATAACCGGTCAAGGCATAGCCTGCAGCGTAAAGGATGATCATCCTCTCCTTTTCACTTCCTGCTCTCTTCTTTCTTTTCTCTGTTCTCTAACCCCTTCCAATGTCAAGCTTGAACGCCAGCAGCGATTCGTTAAGGTCCTGAAGAAAGTATATGAGTGAAAAGATGAGCGCGCCCATCGCACTGATGAAAAGCAGCCCAATCAGCCAGGCATCTTCCACTTTAAATACAGCGGTAATAAAAAGCACAATGATCAACATGGCCGCCAGCAGCACACTGATCGAAGCGGCAGTGATGGCCCGCCGCAGGTATTCCGCCCGCCGCGTGAGGATTTGCAGTTGCGCCTCGATGTGGGTCTGGTCCTGGGCCGGGACTTGGACCAGTTCACGCGCTAATATGCGGCCCCGGTCGATTACCCGGCCAAAGCGGTTGGTCATGGAAAGGATCAACAAGCCGATGCCTGAGATGAGCACCACAGGGCCGATGGCAACCTGCAAAGTGGGGATGAGTTCATTAACATTCATGATTTTTTGATTTTCCAGGTAGTCAGTCGAAAATGATTAAACACAAATTGATTAACCGGGATACATGGCCTCGCGTATGCCGTTCCTTTTTTTCTTTTTTGTATCATACATAAGCTGATCGACCAGGCGTAGCATAACCTTCGGACTCGCTGGTGCAGATGTGCAGGTCAATACGCCGGTGCTGAATGTGATCGACCGGTGCAATTTTTTCATCTTCTTCAACAGGTCGTTATTAAGGCGTCTTATAACCTGGCGGGCAGCCCTGGTATTTGTATTGGGTAGCAGTAGGGCAAATTCGTCGCCGCCGAGCCTGGCGGCGATATCGGCGCCTCGCAGGTATGAATTAAGAACTTTTGAGATTTCCTGGAGTACCTCGTCGCCGGCTTCATGGCCTAACGTATCGTTGACATCCTTGAAGTTATCCAGGTCTATATAGGCTACCGTAAGAGGTTCTCCGCTTCTCTCCAACCTCTTCATTTCTCTCGTGGCCGATTCGAAAAAAGCCCTTCGGTTAAGGATGCCTGTCAGAAAATCAGTGCGGGAAACTTGTAATTCAGTTTCTAATCTTGATAATATATCTATCGCTTCGGAAACAATTAGGAAGAATCCTAACCGGGTCGCTGTGTTCCATAAAAAAATTAGCGGACTGGACGATCGTTCCCCTGCCAGGATATTTGCGCCCTGCCAGACTATGGCACATGTAAATGCTACCCAGCCGCCTGATGTCTTTCCAAGAGTCAAGGTTGCCAGCGCGACAGGCAGGATGTAAAAGAAGGCGAAGGATATTTCAATGCCTGTCAGAAAGTCGATCGCCCCGATAATTAATATCGATAAGATGACAACGACCCACAGGATGGATTTGTTTTGTTTCTTCAAATATGCAGTAAGCTCGGCTGCCCACTTCATGGTTCACTCCATTATATCTTTTGTGAGTGGCGATTTCCTCGGATCATTAATAATGAATGAGTGATGTCCCCATGGGTGATTTTATGGTAGTTCGATTAAGCTTTCATTGGCAGGTAGGACGCCTTTGCTGTTGGGATAGTCCCGCCATTCACCCGTGGATGCTATACCAGGGATGTCCCGGTAGAAATGAATGTTTTTTATAACAGCTCACAGCCCCAGCGTGAAATATCCTTTTTTTGGAATTCGTTGTCTTCGCAGATGATGAGCGCTTTCCTTGTCAAAAAAGGCCTGAGTAGTTTGATAATGTCACATTCGAAGAGATACCTGTTTATATTTGCAGGTGATTATATGAAAACGAGGTTTATTTGTTTGGATAAGAGCCATACTCGATGCAGTTCTTGCCGTTCCGTTTGGCGGCGTACATCAACTGGTCGGCCAGATGGAGGGTGTCCTGGACACTGGTTGGGGCGGAGTTGCATGTCAACACACCCATGCTGAACGTCACCGGCCATTTTGCTGAAGCCATCTCTTTGATCAAGATCGTCTGTATGCGTGAGATGGCTTTTCGGGCCGCGGCTTCGTCGGTCTCGGCCATCAGGATGGCATATTCATCGCCACCCAACCGGGCGGCGATATCGGTGCCGCGTAACTGGCTGTTGATGCATTTTGCGACGCGCAAAAGCAGCGCGTCGCCGGTTAAGTGACCGAAATCATCGTTGATGGACTTGAAGTTATCCAGATCGATGAAGACCACGCTGAAAAGCCTCTGATACCTGTCGATTTTCTTCAATTCCATGCTTACCGCCTCATAAAATGTCCGGCGGTTAAGGATGCCCGTCAGCGGGTCAGTACGGGATAACTCGGTTTGGTGTTGGAGCACGATGCGGAATTCCGAGAGCAGGGTGGAGTAGATCAGGAAAACTCCCAGGCGGACGACTGTGTTCCAAACGATCACAAAGGGACTGGATACATGTTCTCCTGCTGCCAGGTTGCTGATCTGCCACATAAAAGCGGCGAGAATGGCGGCGATTTGGCCGGGTTTTATGCCCAGCGACCAGCTTGCCAATGAAATCGGCACCAGGTAGAAAAGTGAGATCGAAAGCTCGGCGCCCGTGAAATAATCGATGATCCCCAGCCCTAGAAGCAATAGGATAATAACCCACCACAGGGTTGTTTTTCTCTGTTTATTGAGAAGGTTTAGAATTCTAATAGTCCCATACATTTTAATTTCCTTTAACTCCCCTTCAACCGTTCACGGACTTCATAATGCTGTGAACGTTCATCAAAGCGTTTGAGCACCGCCCGTGCCTTGGGCGGAACTACGGCGGCTTCGTAGTCTTCGCCAGCAAAGATCCGCACCGATTCGAGCGAATCGAACCACAGTACCGTGATGAATTCAATTTCACTGCCCGCCTCCCTGCAGAATAACTGGATTTCCTGAAATCCTGGAATGTGCCGGTTGTGGATGCCGACGAAGATTTCCTCCTTGAGAAGATTTTCGTATATATCCGCATTCTCGCGTGTTGTATATCCGTGCCAGATTCTGGCGATCACGGTTCCTCCTTCCCTGGGGATGATCCTGTATGATGATCGTTACTTACAATTTCTTTCACTCTCCCCACCTCTCCGCTCACCAGACGGACCTTGATCCCGTGCGGATGGGTCGCCGAGCTGGTCAATATTTCCTTGACGATCCCCTTCGTCAGTTTGCCTGTGGGCTGGTCCTTCTTGAGGACGATCAGCACGGTTATTCCGGGCTTGATGTTCGCGCGTGTTTGTCCGTTCATAATTACATAGTACTGTGTCATTACCAAAACCAGAAGGGTGTTTTCTACCCTATAAATCCTGAAAACAAGTTTACAACATACTGCGAAGCGGTATGAGGGATAGTAGAAATTTATGCAGGAAGCCGTAATATTCTGCTAACTTAATAACCCTGTGCAAAAGATATTTTTCCTTTGTAGTAAAAAATCATTTTTCTAACCCATTAAATACGTTGCGTTCTAATTCAATAACCCTTTGCAAAAATGGATAAAGGCCTGCACATCGTTGAAGTTCGTCACTATGCCCATTGAGATCCGCACCGCCCCGTTGTTCTTGCCGTCGATACACAGGCGGAAATCGTCCAGGGATAAGCGCTCCTCGTGGCCGGGAGTTGTGAAACAGACGTCCAGTTCCACGCGCGAGATGCCGAGAGCGATCTCTCCCGCACCGGGGTTGCAGAAGCATCCGGTCCGCAAAGAGATGTTGTCCTGGCTGGCTTCGCCCTCGATCGAACGATGGTCGATGGCCTGGCCGTGCTTGTCGAAGAAGTTGATGGTCACTGCACCGCCGCGTTCCTTCATCGTGGTCGGCCCGTAGATGCGTGCCAGCGGCTCGCCGGTGCTGTGTTTCATCTGCGTCAGGTTGTCCAGCAGCCAGCCGGTCAGGCATTGCACGCGCTCATGGATCACGTCATAACCGATGGACTCGATGTGTTTGAGTCCGATCTCCACCGCGGGGATATCCAGGTAATCGGGTGTGCCGTCCTCGAAGGCGGTGTGGCCGTCGGCCAGGTAATATTTATCGCCTTGCACCGATGCGACCGTGATCGTCCCGCCCGCGAACCACGGACGATGTAATTTCGCCAGCGCTTCCTTGCGTGCGATCAGGACCCCGATGCCGGTCGGGTAACCGAAGATTTTGTAGAAGGAGAGCGGGACGAAATCGGGTTTGACTTTGCCCAGGTCGAGACGATTGGTCGGCGCGAAAGCCGCTGCATCGAGCAGCACGTCCCAGCCCGCCGCGTGGGCCATCTCGATCCATTCGAGCGGGTGCTGAACGGAGGAGAAGTTCGATTGGGCGGGGTAAGCGAACAGGTTATGATGCCCCTTTGCACCGGTCGACAGGTATCCATCCAGCGCGGCTGTGTCGACCCGCATATCGGGCAGTCCAACCGGTATGTAGGTCACCTCTGCGCCGCGCGCGTGCGCAAATTCCCTGATGCCGTTGACCGAGTTGTGGTTATCGAACGTGAGCAGGTAGCGCCCGCCCTTCGCGAACGGATACGACTCTCCCACCAGCTTTAAGGCGCCGCTGGCATTGGCGGTAAATACTACGTCATACTCAGTTGGGTTGGCGTTGAAAAACTTCAGTATGTATGCGCGCGTATGCTCTACCAGTTGTGTGGCTGCCAGCGAAGTAGGGTTGGCGGAGTGTGGGTTTCCGAAAACGTGCTGGCTCAACAACTCGTGGTGCTCGCGCACCTGCCTCTCGGCGTATAATCCGCCGCCCGTATAATCCAGGTAAATGTGTTCCGATGCATCCAGCCGGGCGTATTCCCTGGCGCGTAGCTCGTCCAGGCTGTATGTGCTGGCATACGGCGGATAAGCCTTTAAGAACGCCGTGAAATCAGGGTTAGTCATAAGGTGCTCCTTGGTGCTTATAGTGCAGCGCCAACCCTGATTTAACCACAAATACTTAAGATTTTCGTGATCACAAACAGCCCCTGTCTGAAATACCCGGTGCAGGTGAATTTCCTGAGCGGAATTCTTTGCCCTCGCAGATGCAGGCATTCTCCCTGCCAAGCTTTCAGCCTGGGGCAAAGAATTGATATGATGTTTAGGCTGATCCTCTTCTAGGTTTCAAATGTCTGTTAATTATTAAATAAAAGAGACGCCAGTCATTAACTGGCGTCTCTTATTCTTTCGATCAGTCGGCGGACATGCTTTCGCTGATCTCCGTCCATTGCGAGGACGAGCCATCGCTGGTTTCGCCCTTGAAGCGGCCGGGTACGAAACCTGTCCCGGCTGGCAGGAGCTTGCCGATGATCACGTTCTCCTTCAAACCATAGAGCGGATCGGTTGTCGAGCCGATGGCGGCGCCTGCCAGCACTTTGATGGTGTGCTGGAAGGAGGAGGCCGAGAGCCACGAGTTGGTGCTTAAGGAAGCCTTTGTCACGCCCAGCAGGATATCCTGGAATTTGGCAGGCTGTTTGCCGTCGGTCAGCAGAACTTCGTTCATCCTGCGCAGCTCCTGGCGGTCCACCGCATCACCGGGCAGGTGCTTCGAGTCGCCCGCACGCCCCACGGACACCTTGCTCATCATCTTGCGGATGATGACCTCGAAATGTTTGTCGTGAATGTTCTGACCTTGTGAGCGATATACCTTTTGGATCTCGCTCATCAGGTACATCTGGGCGGCTTCGCGTCCCTGGATGCGCAGTACGCGGTGCGGGTTGAGCGAGCCTTCGGTCAATGCCTGTCCGGCTTCCACATGGTCGCCTTCCTTGACGAGCAGGCGGGCGGTTGTGGGGATCTCGGAAGTCTTCTCCTCGCCTTGTTCGTAGGAAACGATGACCTTGCGGTCTTTCTTTTCGACGGCTACTTTTCCGCCGTGCTGGGCTGTGATGGTGGCTTTGTCCTTGGTTGCCAGCACTTCACCCGCTTTGACCACCGCCTCGTCCTTGACTATCGAATTTCCAGTCTTCGGGTACGGCGTATTCATCGTGCACCATTTCTGTGTGTTCGATCTGCACTTCGCGCAGGTCGGCATATTTATCGGATTGCAGGATGTGCACCACGCCGTTGATCTCTGCCACCACCGCTTCGCCTTTCGGCATTTTGCGTGCTTCGAAGAGTTCTTCCACGCGCGGCAGACCGGTCGTGATGTCCTGCCGGTCGCGGCCACACCGCCGGTATGGAAGGTGCGCAGCGTCAGCTGCGTGCCAGGCTCGCCGATGGATTGGGCGGCCACGATACCAACCGCCGCGCCCAGGTCCACCATGTCGCCGCGGCCCAGGTCGAGACCGTAGCATTTGGCGCAGATGCCGTGCTGGAGTTCGCAGGTCAGCGGCGAGCGGACTTTGACTTCCGCAACTCCCGAAGCTGCGATCTTGCGCGCCAGGATATGGTCGATGACATCATCGCGTTCGGCGATCACTTCGCCGGTCTTCGGGTCGATCACACGCTCGGCCAGCAGGCGGCTGTAGAGACGTACGGCCATCGATTGTCCGGCCACATCGTCTGAGCGGCGGATCCAGATGCCTTCTTCGTTTCACAGTCCTGTTCGTTGATGATGATGTCCTGTGCGATATCCACCAGGCGGCGGGTCAGGTAACCGGCATCTGCCGTGCGCAGGGCGGTATCGGCCAGACCCTTGCGCGCGCCGTGTGTGGAGATGAAGTATTCGAGCGCAGTCAGCCCCTCGCGGAAGTTCGAGCGGATCGGCAGCGGGATGATGCGCCCGGCCGGGTCAGCCATCAGACCGCGCATACCGGCCAGCTGCGAGATGGTGGAGAAACCGCCTTTGGTTGCGCCGGAGCTTGCCATGGTCGAAAGGTTGCCATCGGGATCCATGTGTTTCTTTACGGCATCGGCCACCAGTTCGGTGGTATTCTGCCAGATCTCGATCACGCGTTCATTCTGTTCCTGTTCGGTGAGCAGGCCGCGGCGGAAATCGCGTTCAACGACTTCCACGAGTTTCTGTGCATCGTCGAGCAATGTCTTTTCGTTCAGGCGGAATGGAAATATCCGCAACTGCCAGCGTTGTACCGGACCGCATGGCAAATTCAAAGCCCATGTCCTTGATCAGGTCGGCCACATCGGTGGTGACTTCCTGACCGCACAGTTCATACACTTCGGCGATCAGGTCTTTGACGCCGCCTTTGTCCAGTTTTTCGTTGGTGAACTGAACTTCGGGGGCAGGATGCGGTTGAAGAGCACGCGCCCAACCGTGGTATCGATCATGCGGTTTCAGGTTCGGGCAGGCGGTCGCCTTTGTCGTCGTACCAGGTTGTCGCTCTCAGTTTGATGCGGGTGTGAACTTCCACCTGATCGAGTTGATAGGCGAGTTCGACTTCGTCGATATCGGCGAAGACGCGTCCGTCACCGCGATGTGCGGCGGCTTGCTCCATGGTCAGGTAATACACGCCCAGCACCATGTCCTTGGACGGGGAAATGATCGGCTCACCATCGGCAGGTTTCAGCAGGTTGCGCGAAGCCAGCATCAGCTTGCGCGCTTCCTGCACGGCCTTTTGTGAAAGCGGAACATGCACAGCCATCTGGTCGCCGTCGAAGTCTGCGTTGAAGGCGGTGGTGACCAGCGGATGCAGTTGAATGGCCGAGCCTTCGATCAGGATCGGTTCGAAGGCCTGGATGCCGAGGCGGTGCAGGGTGGGCGCACGGTTGAGCAGCACCGGGCGGTCTTTGATGACGTCTTCGAGCGCTTCCCAGACTTCGGGACGGTTGCGTTCGATCAAGCGGCGCGCGCCCTTGACGTTCGCGGCGTAGCCGTTCTGGACCAGGCGCGCGATCACGAACGGGACGATAGAGTTCCAGCGCCATGGTCTTGGGCAGACCGCACTGATAAAGTTTGAGCTGCGGGCCGACCACGATCACGGAGCGGCCGGAGTAATCCACGCGCTTGCCGAGCAGGTTGCGGCGGAAGCGGCCCTTCTTGCCCTTGAGCATGTCGCTCAAGGACTTGAGTTCGCGGCGTCCGCGGCGGCTGAGCGCCTTGCCGCGCTGTGAATTATCGATCAGGCTGTCCACCGCTTCCTGCAGCATGCGCTTCTCATTGCGGATGATGACATCCGGCGCGCCGAGTTCGAGCAGGCGCTTGAGGCGGTTGTTGCGGTTGATCACGCGGCGGTACAGATCGTTCAGGTCGGAGGTCGCAAAGCGACCGCCGTCCAATTGCACCATCGGGCGCAGGTCGGGCGGAATGACCGGCAGAACGGTCAGGATCATCCATTCGGGACGGTTGCCGGAGCGGCGGAATGCTTCCACCACCTTCAGGCGGGTGGTGGCCTTCTTGCGCTTCTGCTTGGACTTGGTGGTGCGGACTTCGTGCCAGAGTTCTTCGGCCAGTTTGTCGAGGTCGAGGCGTTCGAGAATGTCGTAGAAGGCCTCGGCGCCCATGTCGGCGCGGAAGACCTGTCCCCAGCGCTGCTTGAGTTCGCGATAGCGGATTTCGCTGATGAAGGTGAACGGGCGCAGTTCCATCAGTTCATCGCGCTGGCGCGAGGACTGGTTGACGGATGCCGAAGTCTGGTCTTCCAGTTGGGAGCGCAGGGCTTCCATCTGCATGTCGGCTTCGGCCTTGATCTTGCCGGCCTGCATCTTGAGGTCTTCGAGTTCCTGGGCGCGCTTGTCCTTGAGTTCGTTTTCGAGCGCTTCCAGTTTCTTCTGCACGATCTTCTGAACCTGGCTGATGTGTTTGCTGGCGACCTTGTCGCCGGCATCCAGGATCTTCTCGCCGGTCAGCTCGAAAGACGACGGCCTTCTTGGCAGGCTGGCCCATCTGGTCCTGCAGGGTCTTCTCGAGCTTCTGGCCTTCTTTGATCACCGGGTCCAGCTGCTCGGCAATCTCCTCATCATAGCCCTGCTCGAGAGCGGTGCGCTTCTGGTTCATCTCGCTCAGTTTGTGATCGCGCTTGGTCTTGATCTCGGCGATCTTGGCATTGACGCCTGCGGCCTGCTCACGCTCGGAGACGGAGATTTCATCTTCGAGACGCTGCAGGGCCTTCTTGCGGGCTTCTTCGTCCACATAGGTGACGATGTATTGGGCAAAATACAGCACACGGTCCAGGTTGCGGCGCGAAATATCCAGCAGCATTCCCAGTTGGGAGGGGATGCGCCGCGTGTACCAGATGTGCGCAACAGGCGTGGCCAGCGCGATGTGTCCCATGCGCTCGCGGCGGACCGCGGCGCGGGTTACTTCCACGCCGCATTTGTCGCAGATGATTCCTTTGTAACGGGGGTTCTTGTATTTGCCGCAATAACATTGCCAGTCACGGGTCGGGCCAAAAATGGCCTCACAGAACAACCCGTCTTTTTCCGGCCGCAAGCGGCGATAGTTGATCGTTTCGGGTTTGAGCACTTCGCCATACGACCATGACATGATCGTTTCTGGCGATGCCAGGCTGATACGGAGTGCGGTCAGTCCTTTAGTTTCCACTGGGTACTCTCCTCGTCAAATAATATACGAGATGATGAGCGGGTGTCTCTGCATAGCGTGTAGTCGGCTTATACGAGAGACAAACAAAGGCAAGCGCTTTGAGGCTTTTCTCCTCAAGCGCTTGCTGTCTTTTGCTCGATTTTCACAATACAATACCTGTATTATACGCCAATCTTCCTTGAAGTCAAGCAAATCTCTTCGGAAATATTAATAATTGATAACTTGTACTTGTGTTCTATTTTAGGACATTTCGTGGACCGTTTACACGGAGTAACGCCTGAATAGTACAATGGATTTACCTTATAAGACGTTGAGTCTGCCCGGAATTTTACTTCGGTAGCGAAGGATATGCGATTTATAATGAACCGTTTTCTCATGCATTTGCAGGAGGTTGAACTTGGAATCCTTATCTCCATCGGTAATCGTTGAATTTATTCACTACAATAACTGGGCAAATCAGCGAATATTGGAAGTCTGCCGGGGACTGGACGAGGATCAATTAGCGTTCAATGCTCCGGGGACCTTTGGGACCATTCGTGCCACTCTTGTGCATATCATCAGGGCCGAGGCCGGATATGTCTCGTTATTGACGGGCAGCCGGCCGAAACCATCTTTCGAATGGGATGCCAACCCCGGTCTCTCTGAAATGACGGAATATTCGAAAAAGGTCGGAGACGCACTTGTGCAGGCAGCTTTAACAGTCCGGCCCACGGATGTTATCCATCAACACCGGCAGGATGAGACGATTAACTACAAAGCGATTGTGCTCATGATTCAGATCATTGACCATGGAATAGAACATCGGACGAATATCACGACCGCGCTGGCCCAAATGAATCTTATGTCACCTGAGGTGGATGGTTGGGGTTATCTTGAGACACATAACGACCGCTTTAGCGTCTTATAAGTCGATTTCCGGTACCTTGGATTAAGGATTTTCCATGGTTTTTTACCGCCCACAAAGGTATCTCTTCCCACAAATGGGAAGTGCTTTCCTTACCATTTGGCGAGGGGCGGTCTTGCCCCCGAATCTCCTAAGGCGACTTCTATCTCTTGTACACCGTGAAATTCACGACGGTTGGCGTTAATGACAGTGAGGCGAGTGTGGATACGAAAAAAAGACTCTCGGCTATCCAATTGTATGCTTTGTTGATGGTATTCTCGTTTGAAACCCTAAGATGAAAAATTGAAATCACTTATTTTTCCAAAATGAATAAAAGGCCAGTATATCCAGACTGCTTTAGCCAAAATGTTTTCTCTGGGAAGAGTTCCCCATGCGTGGGAATCATATGAGTTCGCCCGATTGTCTCCTAAAACAAAATACTGACTTTCGGTAATTTTCCAATTCCCACTGTAGGGAGCCTCAGTTGTAACATACGGCTCATTGAGAGTGGTTCCATTAATTGAAACTTGTCCTTGATTAATCGTAACTACATCGCCTGGCAAACCAATGATCCGTGATATGCGTAATTTGGTTGAATCTGGTGAAGATGGATCCCGATAAACGATTACATCACCTCTTTGCGGTAGACGCTGTTGATAAGCCTGTTTATTAGCGATTAAGTAGCTGTCGTTGGGTAATACTGACTCCATGGATTGACTGCCATTATGAAGTCGCATCGTAGCAGTATTTATAAAAAAGGTAAATGGCAATGGAAGGACCAGCCAGACCACGCCCAGCAGTGCTAAAGAAATAAGCCAGTGTTGTCGTTTGATGCGGAAGGCGAGAATAAAATAGATAAGGCAGTTGCAGACTATTATAAAAACGATGGCGATGTTGGCTGGCGAAAACATATGAACAAAAAAGAAAATATAAGCAATTGCTAGGCCCAAAACCATATCTAAGATGCCAAGGATCCCGAGGAATATCGCGAACATGGTGATGCAACCAGAAAACCAAGTCGGCCTGATAGGTTTTGATACTACAGAGGGAGGATTTGGATTTGTCATGTTTCCCGCCATTCAATAGGTCTGAACGATGTGGCTTGAGATACCCAACTAGGGTAGTAGGGAGTGCCTAAATGGGTAGGTAAACGAAGTCGATGAGATGATAGGAATAATTTGGATATAAGCGTTGCTTAATCTGGCGATGGTTGTAGCAAAAGACGAACCAGCGAATGGCACACGCCAGAGCATAGGGACAACGTGAGAAGCAACGAGACGATCTGGCGAGACGGGCCAGGTAATGACGGAGTTCAGAATTATCGGCTTCGACCGAATATGTTTCTGCCTTGCCCTCAGAAACTTCATATCGCCCCCAGTGATACCAAAGCAGAGCATAAAGATCAAAGGCATCACTGGTGTACTGTTTGGCTTTCGGAGCTTCATCCACCAGTTCTTGGAAGGCTTGTTGGGTGCGGGTCCAGACCAATTTCCAATTCAAAATACAACGCGTATGCCGATCCACTATGGTCAGGAGATAAATCCTGTTTTTTTATCGCCAATAAAGGTAAAGAGTTCATCCATTTCAGCTTTGTGCACTTGGGCTGGCACCGGTGCGGCCGGTAATTTCTCCGCATATTCTTTCACCCAGTTGGCCACCGTTTGCGGATTGATTTCCAATTGTCGCCCAATCCGTCTCAAGTTGGTTCCATCCACATACAGCTGAATGGCCTTTCGACGCACCGTCTCACTGTATCCTTGCGCCTTCTTTTGGGGGGTGTAACTACAACCACACCGATAACATCGATAGCGCTGGCTACCCGCTTCAGTCTTTCCAATTTTGTGTTGCTGCGTTTGACTTTCGCACTTCGGACATTTCATATACCCTTATTTTACTCAGACTTTTAGGCACTCCCGGGTAGTATTTCAGCTTACGGGCGCTTTGGATTACAGTAATATAAGTAGTTATTCGAAGTATATCATATGGGAAAACTTTAACATCTCGTAATGTTTTTTGTTGATGTTAGCAGAAATGATATTGCAGTCCGCGAGGATGAAGCCATCTGCAATGATATGCACCGCCGCGGCGACCGGAGGAAGAGTGTCGAACCGTGAAGCGAATGTACGAATGGAATGAGCAGAGGCAATGAGATATACTCTGCTTATGAGCCAGCAAAAACCTCCGGTCGACCCATTGATTACCTCCTATGATAGTAATGAATATTTCAACTCCATCAGCCATTTGATCGGCGCGATATTGTCCATTTCAGCGCTGGCAGTTTTGGTCACCTTGGCGGCCATGGATCACAAGCCCGCGCACGTCATCGGATTTGCAATTTATGGCACGAGTTTATTCCTGTCCTTTCTGTTCAGCTGCCTATTACACTTCTTTTTACTCTTTCGTAAATATTTGCGTATCCTTGGAATTCTCGATCATAATGCCATTTACCTTCTCATCGCAGGGACGTACACTCCATTTTGTTTGACGATTTTCAACGGAGCCACAGGCTGGATTTTATTCGGCATCGTTTGGAGCTTGGCGATTCTCTTTATTACGCTTAAGTCTATTTTCTTTACCCGCATCTCTGTATTGGTTTCGAATATCAGCTTTTTGCTCATGGGCTGGATTATTATTTTTATGATCGTTCCCATCTATACCCAACTCGGATTGGCAGCCATCTTACTGCTCATCGCTGGCGGACTCTTTTACACCGTCGGTGCCTTGATAATGGCAAACGGGAAACCGAATCCATTCCCGCCGCATTTTGGAAATCATGAGATATGGCATTTGTGTGTTTTGGCGGGTAACGCAGTTATGTTTTTAGTCATGCTGTTTTATGTACTGCCCTATCCTAAGGGATAGATACTTCTGCGGATTCAAGAGTGCACTGGGAGTGTTATTCTTGGCGCGGTGCGAAGCCCGGTGCCTTCCATGTTATTTGTACAGCTTAATTGGTAACGGATTACGCTCGGCAAAACCGCGTTGATGCCAGTATGGATAGATGGTGTCCGTTTCGCTGGCTTCATCCAACCGTGCTACCTGCTCCGCGCTCAAATTCCATCCAACGGCGCCTAAATTTTCCCGCAGTTGTTTCTCGTCCCGCGCACCGATAAGCACACTGGCGACTGTCGGTCTTTGCAGCAGCCAGTTGATCGAGATTTGCGACGCAGTTTTACCTGTTTCTTTGCTTATTGCATCCAGTACGTCCACAAGTCGGTAGAGCCTTTCTTCAGGGATTTCCGGCCCCTCACCGGCGCCTTGAGCTATGCGGCTTCCGGCTGGAGCAGGTTGGTTGCGACGAAATTTTCCGCTCAGGCGTCCCTGGGATAACGGTCCCCATACAAAAGTACCCAAATTTTGATCTAGCGCCAGCGGCATCAGTTCCCATTCATACTCTCGCCTGAGCAGTGAGTAATGGGCTTGATGCGCAATATAAGTTGACCAGCCGTACTTTTCAGATATGGCCAGTGATTTCATTAAGTGCCAGCCAGAGAAATTGGAACAGGCGATATAACGTACCTTGCCGCTTTGCACGAGTGTATCGAGCGTACGCAGCGTTTCCTCAACCGAGGTCCTGGCGTCAAACCCATGGATGGTATAGATATCGAGATAATCGGTGTTGAGGCGGCGCAGGCTGGCTTCACAGGAGCGAATGAGGTGAACCCGTGATGATCCCGCGTCATTGGGCTCTTCACTCATGCGGAAGGTAACCTTCGTGGAAACCAGCAGCTTGTCACGCCGTCCTCTGATGACTTTCCCCAGAATTTCTTCCGACTGCCCTTTTGAATAAACATCTGCTGTATCGAACAAGGTCACACCGGCTTCGAGACATATATCAACAAGGCGCCTCGCCGCCGTTTCATCCGTATTCCCCCATTTGCGGAAGAATGGATCATTGCCGCCAAACGTCCCGGTACCGAAACTGAGGGCCGGCACACTAAGTCCCGATCCACCGCATATTCTATATTCCATCTTCACTTCTCCTTAATGAATGGTTCGTGGCCAATATTGGACAACAAACTGCACCAATTATATCTTGAGGCGCAGAAGAGTTTGCCCTTCGCCGCGGGTGTCGTGGTGCCGAGCGTGATGCGATTTGACGAAACAAGCAGTTGGGAAGTGACTATGCAGCTTGATACGTCGCGATGATTACTCCGGTCGTCGTCGCGACGCTATCGATGAGCCTGAGACGAACGGACTCCCCCTCGGGAAATAACCGGCGACCGGTTCCAAGTGTGATCGGAAAGATCAAGAGAATGTATTCATCAATAAGATTCCTTTGAATGAGCGACTTGATCAGTCCTCCGCTGCCAAGGATGCCAAGACTTTTATCGTTTTGTTGCTTGAGGGCAGTCACCGCATCTGCTGCATCGCCTTTTAGCAGGACCGAGTTTTGCCACGGAAGTGGCTCCTTGAGAGTCGTTGACGCAACATATTTTGTTCTCTTGTTGAGAACTTCAGTATAAGGGTTGTTTGCTCGCTTCGGCCAAACGGAGAAAAAGTCCTCATATGTCCGTCTCCCAAGCAGCAGTGAACCATTGGCACTCGCCATCATTTCACCCATCTTCTTGGCCATTATGGAGTCCTGGTAGGGAATTGCCCACCCGCCTAGCGTGAAGCCTCCGCGCGTGTCTTCGTCCGGCCGGGCAGGCGCCTGCATTACTCCGTCAAGTGTCACATTGTTAACAACAGTTATCTTGCCCATATTTGACATTTCTCCTTCTCTCTTCTTTAGTTTTCACGAATTCCAAAGATTGAAGAATTAACATTTTGTGCGACAAAGCAAGAGCCGGGTCCTGCGGCCGCATTCTATTTTCGTGGTACAAGCACCTTGAATAGGCCGAAGCGCGTTGTTATAAAAGATTTGTTAACGCCCAAGGGAGACCGCTCGTTGAAAGACATGACATACGTGGGTAATGGGTACGCGGGACAGGTATCTGTACCAAAGAAATAACGCCCAACTGAAGTTACGTCACGATACTGTGAATTCGGATCGGCATAAATGATTTTGTCCGGGCCGACATCGGGAGCCATCTTCTCTGAGAACAGGACGAAGATGTAGGGCATGACAATCTTGTCATCGATCACGCATATGGGACCGCTGGTCGATGTTCGCGCGTAATCTATGGCTGATAGAAAACCGGCGTGGTAGTCACGTTGGACTTGGGCTATGAAATCCGGGCTGTGGTAGTACAGCGTAAAAGATAGAAATGCTGCCAGGAACAAACCCACGAACAGAACAAACACGGCTTTCTTCCATATCAGCATCCATTCTAGAAAGGCCGCGCACAGAAGGATTAGTGCAACGATCAGGACGTTATTATGAACAAACACTGGGCTGACCAGCATGCCCACCGCAAGCCCGGCCAGCAGCCAGCCCGCGAAGAGGCGGCGCGCGCTGGGGTTCATTGGACGACGAAAGATAAACCACCCCCCAGCAAGGATAAGCGGGAAGGTGAATCTGTACAGGTAGCCTTGGCCCGAGTTGTTGAATGCGCCGTCCAGTTGAAAGACGAGCATGTACAGAAAGTCCCTGGCACTGCTGGCAAGCTGCTGCAGCGGCGCGGGCTGAAATATGGCCACGTCTGTGGATATGCGGGACACAGATGGCAAGCGTGGAACGGTCAACGGGCCAAGGCGGACAGAGGGTAGTCCGAGGTTGTTTATGATGACGTAGATCACGACGGGCAGTGCCAACACGGCCAGCAGAAAGATGCCGGCAAGCAGATTCCCAATGGAAACCCGGCGGCTGAGATATAGCGTCGGGAAGGCAATGAGCACGAA
>CAVWHR010000042.1:0-165383 GCA_963754835.1 uncultured Chloroflexia bacterium
TACTGCTCAAAAAAATCATTAACCAACTACTTGAGCTTGCGCATGAAAAGACCAAAGAAACGTTAGCTACAATGAGAAAAAGTGGACAGAAGATTGAAAATGAACACGTCAGCAACACGGTAACTGTGGTCGACATGTTTGATGAAGTCAAAGAGAAAAACCTTCTCCAAAACGTGAAAGAATATTCAAATAGACCCGTTCAACGGCATTTCTGCTATATTGAAATACAAGACTTTTACTATAAATACCGCGACCTTGATAAAAAATACTTGGATAAGTGTATTGAGTACTGTTGGATCGACATAAATAGTTTGGATGAGTTGCAACAAGATTATGTTAGCCAAGAAATAATTAGGGCAAATCAATTATCACAGTATCGTCAACCAGACGAGATATCTAGCGAAATAGATTCGATCAAAAAAAATGGGTTTGTGGGAAGGATTACAGCATTCAACCGATTGGCTATTATTTTTGAGAAACAAAAGGATATTGAAAAGGCGATAAATATCTGCAACTTTGCTATCGCTTATGGACATGGACATGAAAATATGATTGAACGAAAAGAGAAGTTAATTGAAAAAGCCAAGAAGAATTAGATCGAGAAAAAAGCCTTAATAAAATTGCAGGTTATCAATGCGTTGGGCACTGACTTTCAATCTTTTTTTATGGTTACTTCCTTTGGTGCAGGTGCTTGTACGGTTTGTCTTTTTTGCCACGTCCAACCATTGCCGGTAATGGCAGCCGTTAGTCCGTTCTTTTGAAATCGAAGCCTCTGATAATAACATGTCAGAAACCAAAGACAATTCGGTTCAAATTTACAAAAAGTTAAAGCGTTACTTTCTCGAAAGAGAAATTGCAAACTTTTACAAATATTTGAACACCCTCGACAAGGAATTAATTCTCAGACATCAAGATTTGCTAACAAATTTAGACACTTCCGATAGCGACTTGAAAGAAATAAACAAAACCGACGAGCATCGAAACGAGCTGATAAATCTCAAGGTAGAATCGGAGCAGATAATAGGTTTCACAAATCTACTTCGGCAATCTTTTATCACAAGTCTTTATTCATTCATGGAGTTATGGCTCATTCGAGAATGTCATCTCGACAGCAAGCACAGAGATGGCGGAAATTCTTTAGAACTCAATAGAAGTAAAAGGATTAAACAAGGCAAAAAGGTATTTCGTTAAAGTAATGGGAAGTGATTTTCCATTTGGCTCAAGCCAAGATTGGCAATGGATAAAAAATCTTCAGCTTTTGCGAGATTGTATAATCCATCGTCAGGGAAGTCTTACTGGCTTTAGCGATTTTGATATAGATTCAACTCTTGCTAATTTTGTACACGGTGAAAAAGATTTAAGTTTGTTTGGCATAGATAATCAGCAAATATTTATTGAGTTTGAATTTTGTCTAAAAGCCTTGCAAATTGTACATAGATTTATGATTAAGTTACTTGCTCTTGAAACAAACACGGGCTAACAAAGCGTGCAATTGACATAAATTTCTTGCGTAACGGAGAATAGGGTAGAGAAAGGGGAAATGAGACCTAACCCCCGGCCCCTTCCCTAAAAGGAAGGGGTGCCTGTTGCCTACATGTTAAGAGGAAGGCCTAAGTCGGGTTGTGGGTCTATAATTCGAACATGCCGGTCAAGAATATCATCACTGATCAAAATATCAGTTCCCGAAAATTACAACGTGCCCGTGACCTTCGCAGTGAGATGACGCCTGCGGAAAGAATCTTGTGGCAGGAATTACGTGGGAACAAGTTGGGATCGCATTTTAGGAGGCAGCAGGTGATCGCGGGATTTATTGTGGATTTTTTTTGTCATTCTGCTGGGTTGGTCATCGAATTGGATGGGGATATTCATCGAGAACAACAAGAATACGATGCGAGACGGGACAATATATTAGAGAATATGGGCTTGCATGTTGTCCGATTTTCGAACGATGAAGTTTTAATAAATATGCCGAACGTGCTCACTCAAGTAAATGAACTTTTAGGAAATAAATAGCTGTTCACAAAGATAGTTGAGGAAGTATTTTTAAGGTCTAAGTAATCCGTCATAAGTATTTAGAGACATGGAAGCGCAAAGTCGATTTCGGGTTGTTCTGTTCATTCAAAATATGGTCGGTTGCTTGAACCACATCTTGAATACTATCTTGAAGTTTGTTGGCGCACGCGAGGTCTTTCAAATGACGCCAGAAGCGTTCGATCGGATTGAGGTCCGAACAGTAGGCTGGCAGCCAGATCACCATCACTCGATGTTCGAACAAACTCAAAGCGGCCAAGGCAGAAGCGCTCTTGTGATAGGCGGCATTGTCCATCACCAGCACTACCCGTCCGGTCGGGTAAACGTCGATCAACAGATGCTCGAGAAAAGCGATGAAGTAGGCACTGTTCTTCGTCCTGGCGGTTGTCCAACTGATCCGATCCGAACGCCAGTTATAAGCTCCAAAGATATGTTGATGTTGCTTGCTCCCTACTCGGATCGCCGGAATGCGTTTCTGCTCACCGATCTTCATCCAGCAGGCTCGCACAGGCGGCTCCAAACTCAGGGTCGTTTCGTCCACAAAGAGGAGCTCGAAATCGTCTCCGAGGACCTTTTTTTCAACTCTTCCAGAAGTTTTCCGGCTTGGGCTTTGGCTTTCTTATCCTGCAAATGGCCCAGATCCTGTTTGGGACGCCGATATCGATATCCTTTGCGCTTCAATAATTCCCGGAAGCTGCTCTCGCTCAGGCTAATCCCGGTCTGCTTCTCTACATAGGCTCGCAGGCGATCCACGGTCCAGATCCGAAACCCATACCCCAATTCGCCGGGTTCCTTCGCCAGCGTCTCTTCTACGGCGAGAGCGTAGCTCTCGTCCGCTAAGGGCGGACGACCGCTTCTCGGCTGGGTCGCTAAACCTTCGATCCCGCCCTTGCGCCAACGCTTGATCCAGTTGTAAATGCTGGGAACACTGACGCTCTGCATTTCGGCGATTTCTTCCGGCTTATGCCCTAGATGCAACAGATGAATGGTCGTACATCTTTGACGCACTTCGGGACGCTGATCATGTCGAATGGCAGTTACAACGGCTTCCAGTTCACGTTTCTTGAGATGGTAATCTCTCGGCTTTGGCATCCTGGAAGTTTATCACTCCCACACGATTTATATAAAGACTTCCTACGGACTACTTAGTTGGGGGAAGGAAAAAGACCTAAGCCCTGTGCGCTTCGCGAGGATCGACCAGCATGGCTACGAACGCCAGCGGCGCGGCTGTGTCAGAGAGGAGGAACCTACGGCTAAGCCTACTGGCAGTGGGGTACGTCGCAACTCCCTTCCCTTTAGGGAAGGGCCGGGGTTAGGTCTTCTGGCGAAGTAGCCCGCAGGCAGTGGATTGAACACGTCGAAATCGCTTCCATGTTCTAAGCAGGGGTTTTGCGAAGCACGAGTCCCCGCTCTTTTTCTTGGGGGATAACATCCCCGTTCTTGCTCTTAGGGGACCCTGTGGGTTGTGCTCTTAGTGTTTTATCTCTTATCTCTACTCTCTTATCTCCATTATCTTCCTTTACTTTGAGAAAACCATGGTTTGCGCATTTCACAAAAACGACAACTTAGCGTATAATCCGCCTGCTAATCAAGGTACGTCTCACTACGTGCCTTTCCGCCCTCGACTGGCCTACGGCCTTGACGAGAGCAATCCCATGGAAAGGAGGCATCCCCATGCGCAAATATGAATTGGTTTGTGTGATCCAGCCCGACCTGGACGAAGCGGCGCTTAACGGCGTGCTCGACCGCGTTAAAGGTTGGATTACGGAATCAGGTGGTAGCGTGGATAAAGTGGATATTTGGGGCAAGCGACGGCTCGCCTATGAGATCCGCAAACAGCGTGAAGGTAATTATGTCCTTATCAATCTCTCGATCCCACCCACCGCAATGGCGGCTTTGGAGCAAAACTTGCGTTATACTGAAACCCTCATGCGTCACTTGTTGACGATCGTCGAATGATTATTTTGTTCACCGATATTTACTATCTAACTCTGAAGATGTCTGGCATAAAGAACTTTCAGTTTAGAGATTAATGAGAGCAGCAGGTACGAAGGAGATGGACATGAGCAGAGGCTTGAATAAAGTAATGATTATCGGTCATCTCGGAAAAGACCCGGAAATGCGGTATACCCCCTCCGGCCGGCCGGTGACCACTTATACGGTGGCAGTAAGCCGGTCCTGGAACAGTGCGGATGGAGAACGCCACACTGAAACCGAATGGTTCAACATCGTCGCCTGGGGCAACCTCGCAGAGATCTGTAAACAATACCTCACCAAGGGACAGCAGGTTTACATCGAGGGCCGGCTCCAGACCCGGCGCTGGGACGATAAGGAAGGCCAGAAACATACCAGCGTCGAGATCGTAGCCAATGAGATGATGATGCTCGGAGACCGCCATGATGCCAATCATGGCAGTGAAGAACAATCCGCATCGACCGAAACCGAACCTGCTGCTGCCGAAGATGAATTCCCGTTCTAATGATATGGAGTAGATCATGGCTGATGAAAGATCAAATGAAGGGGGCAACGAAGGCGGCGGCACCGGAGAGCGTCGCTTCTTTGCCCGCCCGAAATTCTGTCAGTTTTGTGCTGACAAAACCATAAGTATCGATTACAAAAAAGGGGATATGCTCAGGCGGTTCATTACAGACGATGGCAAGATCCGCCCTCGTCGTCAGACCGGGACTTGCGCCCGGCACCAACGCGTGCTGGCAGGTGCCATTAAACGTGCCCGTCACATCGCCCTGCTCCCCTATACGGGTGGACGCTGGGAAGATAACCCTCGCTAAACAAATGCAGTTCGGGGCATGGAGATTATCCATGCCCCGTAGTTTCTATTTATCAGGAGTAAGAACATGGCAAATCCGCGGGAAAAAAGACCCGTCCTTCACACCAAAAAACATATTGCCCGCCTGGAACGCGAAAAATTTCAAACGCGCCTCATCCTTTATAGTTTGATAGGTGTCGTAGCTATTGTTGTTGGTCTCGTAGTTTATGGATTCGTGGACGTCAAATACCTCCAGGCTCTTCGTCCGGTTGCAAAGGTCGGCAATGTAAGCATTCCTATCGGCGAATGGCAGGCGCGCGTACGTATGGATCGCAACCAGCTGATTAGCCAGCTTCAGCTATATCAACAATATTCCCAGTATTTTGGGATGGACTTAACTTCTCAGGAAGACCAGATCACTTCACAGTTGAATACACCGGAAACCGTGGGACAAAATGTGCTCGATCAGATGATCGACGAAGAGGTGATCCGCCAGGAAACAGCCAAACGTGGGATCACGGCGAGCAAGCAGGAAGTTGACCAGGCGATTCAGGCAGCTTATCAGTATTATCCCAAAGGATCGCCTACGCCGACCATCACACCCACCTCGGTTAACTTCCCAACCCTCTCTCCGGAGACTCTCAAAATAGTGACGATCACTCCGACTCCGACAGAGGTGTTAACAGAGACCCCCACACCGACACTTACACCGAATCCGTCGGATTCTCCGACGCCTACTCTTCTGCCAACTGGGACCGCCACCCCGGGGCCCAGTCCCACGAACGAGCCGACCTCTACACCCTTCCCAACCTCAACCCCATATACACTGCAAGGCTTCAATGACGCCTACAAAAATGGAGTGACTCAATTAACTGCGCTCGGTCTCAATGAATCGCAGGTTCGTCAACTATATGATACCAACATCCTGCGTCAGAAACTCTTCGATATAATTACCGCCGATGTACCCCGCACGCAGGACGAGGTTTGGGCGAGGCATATCCTCGTTTCAGACGAGGCGACAGCAAATGCTGTCCGCCAGCGTCTCCTCAACGGCGAAGATTTCGCAAAAGTTGCTGCTGAAGTGTCAATAGATACTGGCGACAAAGAATAAAGGCGGCGACCTGGGATGGTTTGGCAAAAGGCGCAATGGTTCCAGAATTTGACGCAGCCGCGTTCAGCCAAAAAGTGGGTGAAATTGGTCAACCGGTAAAAAGTCAGTTTGGTTATCATATTATCCAGGTACTTGCCCATGAAGAAGTGCCTCTTGACGCGACCGGTTACGCCCAGGCGCAACAGACTGCATTCACAGCCTGGTTAACCAAAGCCCGGGATGAATACAAAGTCGTGAATTATAATAACTGGCAAAACCTGGTACCCACGGACCCCGCTGCTCCTGCAGTATCTCAATAAATAAAAAATCACCGCCTTACTGGCGGTGATTTTTTTCAATTTACTTTAGGCTCGTTCCAAGCATCTCTTCACTGACTTCATCGAGCTTTAGACTGATCACTTGACTTGCTGAATCGCGTCCCATCGTAACACCGTAAATGACGTCCGCTGCCTGCACCGTATTGCGGTTATGCGTGATGACTATAAATTGGGTGTCCTTGCTTAAATCTACGAGCAGGTCCCGGAAACGGCCAACATTGGCTTCATCGAGCATCGCGTCCACTTCGTCCATCACACAAACAGGTGTCGGTGAAACCTTGAGCAGGGCAAAGACCAGGGCAATGGCGGTTAAGCTTCTTTCGCCTCCGGATAATAAAGATAATCCTTGCTCACGACGCCCGGGCAAACGCGCTTCAATTTCAATGCCCGTTTCCACCAAATTGTCAGGATCGGTCAAAGATAGATGTGCAGAGCCACCGGCGAACAAGCGGGTGAAGATCGCTCGAAATTGCTTATCCACTGCTTCGAAGGTCCGCGAAAATTCCTGTCGTGTTAATATGTCCAGTTCCCCGATCACCTGGCGAAGATCTGCTTCGGCTTGACGCAGGTCCAGGACCTGTGTGCTCATGAATGAGTAACGCTCCGACTCGGTATCGAATTCCTTTTTCGCCTCGGGATTAATGGGCCCCATTCGGCGCAATCGGGCGCGCTGTTGTGTCAGTTGTTCTTCCAAATCCGGGGCTAGCTCGAGTACGATAAGCAGCTCTTCCACCAGACCTTCAAATGGCAGAGGGACTGGGCCGTCCATGCTTTCAACATATTCGAACGATACCAGACCAAAATCATCCACGATCTTGTCCCGCAGGGAATCAAGAGCCTCCTGCCGCCTCATCTGATCGAGCTGTACCTGTCCAAACATATGCTCGGCAGCCGACAGGTCTTTTTTGCATGCTTGCTTCGGTTTCCTGCAACCGATTCTCTTCTTGCTCAGCGGTTTCTAAATCTTTTTCCGCCGGTTCGATTTGCAAACGCAGAAATTCCATCTCCTGGAAAAGAGAGCTTTCGCTCTCATGCAGTGCCGTTTTTTCTTCTTCCAATTGTTTCAATGAAAGACCGGTCTCATCCGAACGAGCCTGCAAGTCCGCTCGCTGTGTGACAAAAAGGTCATGCCGTTGTTGCAGGTCAGACTGACGCGCCTCGGCAGTTTTTACTGATTGTTCCATGACAGCCAGGCGGGTGGTCCAATAAGCGACCTGTTCCTGGGCTTCTTCGAGACTAAGATCACTCAATTGGATCGTCAATATGCGGATATTATTTTGCGCTACTAAGGCTTTCGTTTCAATCTCAATGACCAGGGCGGCTTGCCGCTCAATTTCTCTTTCCAGTTCAGATATCTCGTGCGCAATTTCTTCTTTTTGATTACTCTGCCATACGAATTGGCGACGCGAAGCATCAAGGTCAGCCGAGGCTTTACGGGCAAAGGATTGGGCCTGCTCAAGTTCAATTTGGGTGTTATGCAAAAATTCTGCTTGCTCAGATCGCGCTTGCTGTGCTGCAGCAAGATCAACCGATAATTTGTCAATTAACGCATTTATTACATCAAGCCTCTTCGTGAGATCAGCAATGGATTCAGTCAATTCACGCTTTTGTCTCGGCCGGCTTAGAGTCGTGGTGGATGCCGACTTACCTGCAATGACGAGGCCGTCACCACGAAACACCTCGCCGCGCAAAGTCACAATGCGAGCGTAAATCGGGGAGTTTTTGATCATGCGACGGGCTGCCGCGCGAGTCCGGACTACGAGGGTATGACCGAGCAAAAGCTGAACCGCTGAACGCAGCTCGGCAGGAGCATTCACTAACTCAGCAGCGAGACCCACATATTCTGCGTCGTTCGGTTGATCCAGCTTCTCCCATGGTTGACCATCGAGCGGGAGCAAGGCAGCACGGCCGGCTTCCTCAGATTCAAGTAAATTAAGCGCTCCTTCGATCTGGCCGGTTTCAAGCAAAACCGCATCCAGGGTATCGCCTAAGGCGGCCGCGATCGCAGTTTCAAGCTCAATGGGTACGTCGAGCGATGCACTTAGCGCTCCCCGGGTAACAAGCCGGGATTGGCGGGCCGCATCCAATAGGAAGCGCGCACCTTCCGCATAACCAGCCAATGATTGCTCAGACTGCTCAAGAACCTCCAGTTGAGCTTGTAAGCGGGTAAGCCGGTTTTGATGATCATTTCCGTCTTCAACCTTGATGCGGCGTTCATTATCTAAAATTTCTGCTTCTTTTTTCCTTGATTCGACCTCATTGGCGACTCGCTGTAGGTTTTCCTCTAATTTTTGCTGCGCAACTTTGGCTTCTTGGTGAATTCGATCGGCCTGCTTGACATCGGCATCCGTATGTTGCAAGGCGTTTTGCATGGATTCAAGCTTTTGTTTTTGCGTTTCAAGACGGGTTCTAAGGTCATCGAGGCGAGCCTGAGTTTCTGCCTTCTGCATCTGCAGGGAAGCAGCGGCATTTCGCCCCGCTTGCAATTGTTCTTCGGTTGCGCCATGTTGAGACTGGCGGATTTCCATGGCTTGCCTCGAGTTCGTAAGTTGCGCCCTAGTCTCATTGATCTCATCCAGCAAACGGGTATTTTCAACCAATACTTCGGTAAGCCGCTGAGCCGCTAGTTTCTCTTCGCCCTCTATGCGCTCCTTATCGACGAGCAGTGTAGAAATAAGGCCTGTCAATGAACGGCGACGTTCGTCCAGGACTGCTTGATTGCGGCTGATCGTTTCGCGCTGACCGTGCAGTTCAGATGATTGACGATGCCAGCCATTTAACCGGGTGCGCAATCCGCTTAATCGTTCCCTGAATTGACCATACTCATTTTGGGTTTTGATGTGGGCCTCGCGCGCTTCTTGAACTTTCAAATCCTGCTCATGTAATATTTCGCGTACTTCTCTGAGTTCCTGTTGAGCGCGATGCCAGTGATAACCGTACCACTCTCGCAACAATACACGCAAATCTGCCTGGGCGGCTGCATAATCAATGGCACGGCGCGCCTGCCGTTCAAGAGTTTTTAACCGCGGTTCAAGCTCCGCCATAATATCTTGGACGCGTTCAAGGTTATGCTGGGTATTTTCCAGGCGTTTGAGCGCTTCTTCGCGCCGTATACGATAAAGGCCCACCCCCGCGGCTTCTTCGAATAGACGGCGTCGTTCATCGGCTTTTAGCGCCAATGACGCATCTACCAGTCCCTGTCCCAGGATGGTATAGGTCCGCTCAGACAGGCCGGAGGCAGCCAGCAGCTCGTTCATATCCCGCAAACGGACGTGTTGGCCGTTCAATAAATATTCGTTATGACCATCACGATAGGCGTGACGGGCCATGGCTACTTCGGAAAAATCCACCGGAAGCCAATTCGCACTGTTATCGAATACGATCTCGGCGGAAACCATACCGGAGCGTGGTCGGTGTTCGGAACCGGAGAAGATCATGTCTTCCGTCTTTTTGCCGCGTAATAGGGTATACGATTGTTCGCCTAAGACCCAGCGCAGGGAATCGGCGATGTTCGATTTTCCGGAGCCGTTGGGCCCGACAATGGCGGTAATACCGCTCGCGAACTCGAAGACCGTCCGTGATGCAAAAGTTTTATATCCGTGCAGTTCGAGGGATTTAAGACGGAGAGGCATGAAGATATATACAATTCAGCATTGAGAATATATGGTCTTTGATTGTAGGTTATGAATAATCAAATAAAGACCCGATCAGTAAATTCCAAGTATCTCAAGCGCCGTTTGCGCGGCAATCTGGGCGGCAACTTGCTTATTTGACCCTTTGCCCCGCCCATAAGTTCGGTCTTGTATCCTGACTTCGACTTCGAATAACTTAGCATGGTCCGGACCGCTGGAAGCTACAGTCACATACCTGGGCGTTCCAAGTTTTTCAGATTGTGCCCATTCCTGGAAGCGGCTCTTAGGATCGTAGATTTCCGACCGCATCATGACCCGTTCGCGGACGCTGTCAAGCAGCGGCTCCATAAATTTTTCGACTGAAGGCAGCCCCGAATCCAAATAGAGAGCTCCGACTACGGCCTCGAATGTGGAACCGAGTAAACTGTCGCGGTCGCGCCCTCCCGAAGCAGCTTCACCGCGGCCCATGCGCATTCCCCGTCCAAGATCAAGCCGCCTGGCGAACTCGCCCAACTGCTCGTTACGGACCAGCGCGGAGCGCATTCGAGTCAGATCACCTTCTGCCATTTCAGGACAGCGATGATATACCCACGCGCCGACTACAAAATCCAATACCGCATCCCCAAGAAACTCAAGTCGCTCATTATCTTCGACAGCGTTGGAGTTTTCATTGATATAGGAGCGATGAGTCAGGGCGCGAGTCAGTAAGGATATGTTGGCAAAAGTCAAACCCAGCCGCCTTGCCAGGTCCGCAGCCGACTCGGGTAAGTTTACATCCCTTTGCAATACCACGGGAACCTCCCTGGAATTCAGGGAGCGCCAGCCACCCACTTCCTTCCGATCGATCCGGAAAGGTTTGGAGGTGAGAATTCTAGCGGTCCATCAATTCCAATTAAATTTGCAATTTATTTTATCGCGAAACCATCCAGCTGGCTATGATGCCCAGATAATTTTAAGATACAATGACAACAATGTTTTAAGGAGGATTCCTTGATGTCCGCGGTCGGCAACGAGACACGCTTTCTACACGCCATCGAAATGGGGCTAGGCGCCTGGCAATGGGGCGATCGGGTGGTCTGGCAATATGGACGAGGTTACACTGATAAGGATATTCAGCAGGCGTTTCAAGTATCCATTCAGGAGGGCGTCCGTTTTATTGACACTGCCGAGATTTATGGCTCGGGTCGCTCGGAACGGCTCACCGGTCAATTCATCAAAGAAACTGATCAGCCCGTCTTGGTCGCGACAAAGTTTTTCCCACTTCCCTGGCGGTTAACTGGAAAATCAATTTTATCGGCATTAAAAGGCAGCCTTGAACGCCTGGGACTCGATTCCGTGGACCTCTATCAGATCCACATGCCAACGCCGTTGCTTAGCCCCGAGACGATGATGGAGGGATTGGTCGCTTGTGTCGAAAACGGATTGACGCGCACAGTAGGAGTTTCGAACTTTGGTCAAGCCTACATGTTACGTGCTTATTCGACTTTAGCGCGGCACAATATTCCCTTGGCTTCAAATCAGGTGCATTTCAGCATGCTCAATCGTGGTATCGAGAAAAATGGTTTACTGGCTCGCTGCCAAGAACTTGGTATCAGGTTGATAGCCTACTCGCCGTTGGAAATGGGTTTATTGAGCGGCAAATATGGACCAAAAAATCCCCCTCCTGGTAACCGCGGCCCAAGATATCTGAATATACTATCGAAAATCCCGCCTTTACTAAAGTTGATGACCGAGATCGGACAGGACCACGGCGGCAAATCTAACGTACAAGTCGCTTTAAATTGGGTTATCTGTAAAGGTGCCATGCCAATTCCAGGAGCAAAGAATGGAGATCAAGCGCTGCAGAATGCTGGTGCATTAGGTTGGAAATTAACTGATGAAGAAATTGCCAGGTTGGATACAGCTAGCGATACAACATTAAAATAACCCTGATCAAAGTTAATGACGGGTTTATATTCTATGCACAGACAAAGAGAGTGTTTACTGGTAACAAAATAAAAACAATGCACCTATTGAATTGGCCACATTGTTTTCATGGGTATTCTTTATTCTTTAGGACCGATAAACTGGAAATAACCAAAACCAAGGGCAAAGAATAAGAAAATAATCACCGCTAACCAGCCTCCCGAGCGCCAGACTCTGGAGAAAACCGCCAACAGGGAAACTACAAAAGCGATGGCGTTAAATAAGAATAACGTGATCGCTGCGCCGTCTTGCGCTTTTGGGTCTGTGAATTCCCTGGCAAACCAACCTAGCAAGCCAAAACCGGCAAGCGCCGAACCAACCAATTGCGCTAATAGTTTTTCGGTATTACCGGTTGAAAGACCAAACAATTGAAGAACGGTCACAGGTCCCAACAGCAAGCCAAGCGCGAAAATAAACGCAACGACAGTACCTAAAATGTATAAATTGCCGATTTTCATATTGTTTTATTCCTTTCGTGGTTTGATTGCAGTTCAGGATATTAATAAGAGTATACAACTACCTCAAATGCCTATGTGTATCCCCCATTTGGTCTATATGGAATTGTAAAGATTTCATGCAGAGTTGATGCAAATGCTCAACCGATTAATGATCCTAAGCAACTTTTCCTTATCAAGGTATGCTATAATGCAATAATTATGAACGGTCAATTAAGCTTTAATAATGATAATAATAGCAATAATAATGACGATCGCCATTGGTTCATTGGGCGTAGTTTTGCAGGTTGACAAATAAACTCAAGTAAAAACAATCGCCCAACGCATCTAGCGCAGGGCGATTTATTTTGCCTAATTCGGAGGTTTGGCATGTATAAGACACATACCTGTGGTGAGTTGAGGACGTCTCACATCGGTCAGGTTGTCACGCTCGCAGGCTGGGTACATCGCCGTCGCGACCATGGCGGGGTGATTTTCTTTGATTTGCGAGACCGTTACGGACTTGTTCAAATCACTATCAATCCCAATTTATCCAGGGAAACCCTCGACGTCATTGCGGAAGTCCGCTTTGAATGGGTTTTACAGATTAAAGGCAAAGTCACAAAACGTCCATCGGGCATGGAAAACCCCAAAATGGAAACGGGCGAGGTCGAAGTCGTCGCTACCGAAGTCAAAGTTCTCAACCCGGCCAAAACGCTGCCTTTCATGGTCAGCGGCGAGGAACAGGAAGCAGATGAGAACACGAGACTCAAGTACCGCTACCTTGACTTGCGCCGTGAACGTATGAGTCGCAACCTTAATTCTGCGTCATCGTGTTGTCAAATTTATGCGTGACTATCTTGATAAACTTGGCTTTCTCGAAATTGAAACTCCTATCCTCTTCAAAGCCACACCTGAAGGAGCGCGCGACTATCTTGTACCGTCGCGCGTATTCTCCCGGACAATTCTACGCACTGCCTCAATCACCGCAGCAATTGAAACAATTGTTGATGGTGGCCGGTCTGGATCGTTATTTTCAAATTGCGCGCTGCTTCCGCGATGAAGATCTGCGCGGCGACCGGCAACCGGAATTCACCCAGCTCGATCTTGAGATGTCGTTCGTCCATCGTGACGACGTGCTCGCTACCGTCGAAGGCCTCTACACGGCAATGATCCCGGCGGTTGCGCCGCACAAACGATTATTGTCGTCACCCTGGCGGAAACTCTCGCATCATGAAGCTTTGAATAAGTATGGATCGGATAAGCCCGATTTGCGTTTTGGAATGGAATTGCAGGATGTCAGCGAAATCTTCGCGAAGAGCGACTTCCGGGTATTTCAAACTGCACTTGAAGCGGGAGGCGTGATTAAATGCATAGTTGCCGTGGGCTGCGCGGATTATTCGCGGCGCGAAGTGGATGATTTAATTGAAGTCGCCAAATCTCTCGGCGCAAAGGGACTTGCCACTTTAGCAGTAACAGAAGAAGGTCTGAAAGGCAGCGCCTCAAAATTCATCAAGTCAGACGAAGCCGAATCTTTAAAAACGAAGACTGGTGCCAAACCGGGCGATTTAGTCCTTTTTGCAGCAGACGAAAACGCAGTAGTAAACAAAGTCCTGGGTGGGCTGCGTTTGATATTCCGCGATAAACTTGGACTGGTAGATAAAGACGTAATGGCGTTTGCCTGGATCGTGGACTTCCCAATGTTTGCATGGAATGAGGAAGAAAAGCGGTGGGATGCCGAACATCATCCATTTACGATGCCAAAGATGGAAGATCTGCCAAAATTCGAAACGGACCCAGGCTCCATATTATCGGACGCGTATGATATGGTCTGTAATGGGTATGAGCTTGCTTCTGGATCGATCCGCATTCATCGTCGCGACATTCAAACCAGGGTTTTTCAACTGCTTGGCCTTAAAGACGAAGAAATCCAATCAAAGTTTGGCCACATGCTTGAAGCATTTGAATATGGCGCGCCGCCTCATGGCGGTCTGGCGCCCGGCATCGATAGGCTTGTAATGTTACTGGCCGATGAACCGAACATTCGCGAGGTAATCGCCTTCCCGAAGAACCAGGTGGGCCGTGACGTAATGGCAGATGCCCCCTCTTCCGTGGAAGAAAAACAACTCAAGGAATTGCATATTAAAGTAGTGGAGTGAAGTAGTGACCGAATACCAGGAAGAGCGGAATTGTGTAAAATTCCTCCTCCAAACAATGAATCCCGAATCCGTTGGAGAATGATATGGAACTAGTCCGCGTTGACCAAATCTCAAAATTTATCGGAAAAGAAATCCAACTCCAAGGTTGGGTATATAACCGTACGGATAAGGGCAAATTGAGCTTTCTATTGGTACGCGATGGAAGTGGATTCATCCAATGCGTTGCTTTTAAAGGCGACCTCGACGAAAAACTCTACGACCAGATCATCCGATTGCCGCAGGAATCATCGGTAATCATTACAGGCACGGTGCGCGAAGATAAGCGCGCCCCTGGTATTCCCGGTGGATACGAAGTGGGCATCAAAGATCTAAAGATCATCCAGGCTGCCGACCCGGATTATCCGATGGCACTTAAAGATCACGGCGTCGACTTTGCCCTTGATCACCGCCATCTTTGGATCCGAATGCCCAGTCAATGGGCAATCCTGCGGATTCGAGTAAAAGTCATGTCCGCGGTGCGCGAGTATCTCGATGGTCATGGCTTCTTCAACCTTGATACTCCAATCCTGACACCCGCAGCAGCTGAAGGCACGACCACTCTTTTCGAAACCCCCTATTTTGACGAAGGTTCAGCATTTCTTGCTCAGACCGGCCAACTTTACAACGAGGCCAACATTTTCGCTTTCGGAAAAGTCTACTGTTTCGGCCCGACATTTCGCGCAGAAAAATCAAAAACACGCCGGCACCTGACCGAGTTCTGGATGCTTGAACCGGAGGTCGCTTTCTGCGACTTGGACGACCTGATCAACCTCGAGGAGGGACTGATCGTCCATATTGTCCAAAGTGTGCTCCGTGATTGCGGTCCGGAACTTAAATCGCTTGGGCGGGACATATCTAAGCTGGAAAATATTAAGCCGCCCTTCCCTCGAATTTCGTACGACGAAGCAGCGGAAATGTTAAAAGAACTTAACAAAAAAGAAAACGACCCTGAACGCAAAGAACTGCTCAAATTCGATTGGGGCATGGACTTTGGTGGGCCGCATGAGACGGAATTAACCAATCAGTTTGATAAACCTGTTTTTGTATATGGTTATCCAACGGCTGTTAAAGCATTTTACATGGAACCCTGGCCGGGCCGGCCCGAAGTATGCAAATCGGTTGATTTACTCGCACCAGAAGGATACGGTGAAATCTGCGGTGGCTCCGAACGCATTTCTGACTACAACCTACTTCTCAAGCGTATCCATGAAGAAAAACTCCCGGAAGAGGCCTTCAAATGGTATCTCGAATTACGTAAGTATGGTTCGGTGCCTCACTCCGGGTTCGGCATGGGCGTTGAGCGGGTCGTTGGATGGCTGTCCGGTATCGAGCACATCCGTGAAGCGATCCCATTCCCAAGAACTATAAAAAGAGTCTATCCGTAAAATAGAAATGGCGGTTACCTCTGCAGTAACCGCCTCACATTTATTTTCAATGCCACAATGGCAAAGAAGGCAATTCCCAGATAACTGGCTGAAAGATCAAATAAATCGGAAGTACGAGCGAGGAACCATCTTTGTGAAAATTCTTCCAGTCCAACTAATAAAGCAATAATCAAGCTTGCCTTGACTATTTTGCGTTGATTATCCGTTTGGGGACCTGAATCAGATCCGAGTACGGTTAGATTGACGACCAGACTTAACATTCCAAATAAAAGGAAATGTCTACTTTATCACCGAATGGGAAATCGTAGACAGCATAAAGGAATCCGAGTTGTCGCATATCGGCAAGGACAACGATAACGACGATAAATAGTCCAAAGATTATGGCTAAACGTTTCATGAACTCATCCGGGAAATAAAGCTGGAGCTTAGCAGCGAGATTTAATTGAATCGCGTATCGTGTGAGCTGTTCTCTTAATAAATAAATTGCTACTGACCCACTTTAAAAATTAAGACTGTTCCAAATACACTCTTTTAGATTTGTTTTTAACCTGAAAAGCTGTGACCTAGGGCATCTCGGGCAATTTCGTCTTAGCGCGTTTGCTTTCGCTTCTAACTTTTAAACCTTCGACCACCATCGGAATCAATGAAATCAAAACTATTGCGACTACAACCAGCGAAAAATGATCGCGGATAAATGGAATGTTTCCAAAGAAATAACCAGTAAATGAAAATAGCGCAACCCAGGAGATACCTCCAAAGACATTGTAGGAAAAGAAATCTGCGTACGACATCCTTCCAATACCGGCCACAAAAGGAGCAAAAGTCCTGACGATAGGTACAAATCTGGCAAGGAAGATTGTTTTATTGCCATATTTATCAAAAAACCCATGCGTACGGTCGAGATACTCTTTCTTGATCCACTTGATTTGGTAGGCACGGTCGCCAAGAAAATGACCGATCCAATAGTTAACCGTATCCCCAGCTATGGCCGCGACAGCGAGTAAGAGGAACAACAACCAGATATTTAATGAACCAAGGGATGCAAAAGTACCTGCTGCAAATATTAATGAGTCGCCAGGGAGGAATGGTACGACAACTAGTCCCGTTTCTATAAAGATGACAACAAACAACAGGCCATACGTCCAAAATCCGTATTGTGTTATGACAGCGCTGAGATGTGAGTCGAGATGTAAAAAGAGATCAACTAAAAATTTGACAAAAGCCATCTGATTTAACCTTATCGATTGGGATAACGAGCGCCAAATTATACCTCATCATCAGAATCGCTTTGACGGTGAAACTCCACAAGGCTTAGCCAATACCCAATACCGAGAAAAACAAAGCTCCCCAGTACTGCTAACCCCAGGTTGAGCGGGCCTAATGGGAATAAAACCCAATTACGCCAAATCCCAAATAACTGACCAGCAGCAGATCCAAAAACACTGAGAGTAAGGTAGAGCATTAATCGTCCCAGTCCGCCATCCCGCCACAAGTGGAATAACGAACCAATCAAAAGCGAAAAAAACAAGCCGAGGACAATAGAGGGAAGTGTCATGGAGGACGTTTACGTTTTTCGGAATAGTAAAGGTTTTACTATGGCAAGATGTTTTGCGTAAGGTGAGCTACTGAATAATCCCCCCTCCAATGAGGACCTCGCCTTGATAAAAAACTGCTGCCTGACCGGCTGTGATATCCCGCTGCGGCGTATCAAACCGTATTTTGACCCGGCTCCCATTTTCAAGCGGCATGACCTGGGCACCAGCTTCTTTGGCAGTGTAGCGGATCTTAACATCGGCGCGAAATGAGTCGTTTAATGATTCGCCCGAAACCCAATTGACGTCGCTCGCAATTAATTCGCTCAAACCAAGTTCGGTCTGTTCTCCAACCACCAGGGTATTCGTGGATGCATTCTTGCTTAGAACATACAAAGGAACCGATGATGCGACAGGCAGCCCTTTCCTTTGTCCTATGGTGTAATTTACTAAACCGGTATGCTCACCAAGCACTTCACCTTTGCTGGTGACAATCTGACCCGGGTTAAACAATTCTCCGGCATTACGTTGCAGGAAGTTGCGATAATCATCTCCTGCCAGGAAACACAAATCCTGACTATCGTGGCGGGATGCAGTGGGTAGCCCAAACGACTCGGCAATTTTACGTATTTCAGGTTTGGGATAATCCCCGATGGGAAACAATGCCTTCCTCAGTTTCTCTTGATTTAACACATGCAAGACATACGACTGATCTTTGGAATGATCGATTGCCCGCAAAAGCTGCTTTTGTCCTTTTTCGTCATTTATTATCCGGACATAATGGCCCGTAGCCATAAAATCTGCTTCGAAGGCGAGAGCATGCTCGAGTAAAAACTTCCAGCGGATCTGCCGGTTACATATCAGGCAGGGATTCGGTGTTTCACCGCGGGCGTAACCATCCAGAAAGTATTGAACGACTGTTTCTTTGAAGACTTCTTTTGCATTAATCACATAAAAAGGGATATCAAGGATTGCAGCTACACGCCGCGCCAAAGCCATGGCATCCGGTGTACAACATCGGTTGGAATCCTCCTTTCCGGTCTCGGACCATAGCCGCAGCATCATACCAGTAACCTCATAACCCTGTTGTTTTAACAGGGCCGCAGCAACCGAGGAATCCACACCTCCAGACATGGCAACGACTACTTTAGTCATTTATTCACCGGATAAAAATAGAAACATCAATTTCGAGCCAGGTTACGAGCCTTTACAATGAGTTTGGGCAATGTATTAAGGAAAGATTCAATTTGCTCGGTGTTTGTCCCAGTACCGAGTGTGATGCGTAACGAACCCAACCCCCAATCACGCGTCAGCCCGATGGCATACATTACGTCACTGGGTTCAGGATTACCTGTCTTACAAGCCGACCCGGAGGAACAAGCAAAGCCTGCTGCATCGAGCATGGTCAGGAGCAAATTGCCATCGACGCCTTTGAACGCGAAAGAAGCATGATTGGGCAAGCGTGATTCCAATTGGCCTGTTAATCGGGAATCAGGGATCGATTCCAGGACGAATCCAATAAGACGGTCACGCATCGGCTTGACATGGGCCGTCCTTTCTTCGCGTTCAGCGTCTGTCAATCGTAGGGCCTCCGCAAAGCCAACGATATAGGGTACGTTTTGCGTACCCGCTCGTAAACCATTTTCCTGGCCGCCACCGGTCTGTATCGGAAAGATTGGTACCCCCTTGCGTACATAGAGAGCACCAATACCCTTTGGCCCATAGAACTTATGACCTCCAAGCGACATTAAATCGACACCAAGCGCAGAAACATCCACAGGCATGTATGCGGCCGCCTGTACTGCATCTGTATGAAATAGAGCCCCATGACGATGACAGACCGCAGCAATGTCACGGATGGGATTGATAGTGCCGATCTCGTTATTGGCATACATGACTGAGACAATCGCAGTTCGATCGGAAATTGCCCTTTCGACGATATCAGGTTTGATTTTTCCATTCTCGTCTGCATCCAACCACGAAACCTGGAATCCAAAATATTTCTCAAGCTGTTCAGCGGTTTTGCTGACTGCAGGATGCTCGGTTTTCGAAGTAAGAATCTGGTTCGCGCCGGTTCTTTCGCGTACCGCAAGTGCGGCCCCTCGCAATGCCAGGTTATCAGACTCGGAACCACCGGAGGTTATTATTAATTCATCAGGCCCGCAGTTGAGAACAGATGCGATGACTTCATGAGCGGAATCAACAGCCGCTTCCGCCAGTTGACCATACCGGTGTACAGAGGAAGGATTCCCAAAAGTAACCGAAAAATAGGGTTGCATTACGTCGAAAACCCTTTTGTCGATGGGAGTAGTAGCAGCATGATCAAGATATACCATGGGAATGTTTATCCAAAATTTAATTTTTATATACTAATAAACCAATAAGATTATACACTCGTTAATGCGCCACATTAATTGCTGATACTTCCATCGTTTATAATCGTCTATCAATGAATAAGCAAAATATAAGCGCCAACTCAAAAACCCGCCAAAAAGTATTTACGATTATTGCTTTTCTCCTTTGCGGAGGATTGGTATTACTAACATATGTATGGTTCATAAGTACAGGATTATGGATAAAATGGCCTGCGACGACAAATTATTATGATCGACTCGCGAAATCCTTTAACGAAGGGCATTTTTACTTGGATGTGCAACCAGATCCGGCGCTGCTTAAACTTTCTGATCCCTATGATCCAGATGCCAGAAAGACCATACAAGGATTGGGTATTGAGGACCCAAACACAATTTGGGATATGTCCTTATATGAGGGCAAAATCTATCTTTACTGGGGTCCCGTTCCGGCATTAATTCTCGCTGCGATAAAGCTTTTTTATAAAACTGAAATAGGTGATCACCAATTAACCTTCGTTTTTATTACTGGTTTATTCTTATTTCAAGCTCTCATCCTTCTAAAAGTATGGCATCGGTTCTTACCAGATTTACCTGTCTGGGGGGTTTTACCTGCAATTCTCCTAGTGGGGTTCATTAATCCGATTTTATGGATTCTAAATATGCCAAGGATTTATGAGGCCGCCATTGCTAGTGACCAATTCTTTTTTATTGGAGGATTGTATTTTGTTTTTACCGGATTCGACCGCCCAACTTATTCAACCTGGCGACTGACATTGGCCGGAGCATTTTGGTTGTTCGCAATAGGTTCACGGGCAACCATGGCAATTCCAATATCCTTCCTTATATTAATGGTTATATGGAAACTAATAAAACAGGGTAAAAAAAATACTGCGATCCCACTCATAAGAAATCAATTGGCAGGATTCTGTATTCCTCTTCTTGGAGGAATTGTATTATTGGGATGGTACAACCAGGCGCGCTTCGGTTCAATTTTTGAATTCGGATTCAGATATGCAATAACCATGCTGAATCAGAATAAATTTCAGGGCATTCTCTTTTTGCCGATTTATATTATCCCAAACTTATACCTGTATCTATTTAATCCACCGGCGATTAATTCCTTATTCCCATTTTTCAGACCCGTCTGGAATGGCGATTTCATTGCAAATTTTAACAACCATTTTTTTACGATCTACAACGCCGAACGGATAACAGGTCTTATCTATGTCTTTCCATTTTCAATCTTTATCCTGACCCCAATGATAAACAAAATTAAGCACTCCTTAAAGAAACGTCAACTGGATAAAACTGGGCAAGAAAAGGATTTGAGGGACAATAACAGTGACCTTTTTCGATGGATATTAATTGGCCTGACTGGATCTCTGGTTTTGGAATTTCTGACGATCATGCTAATATTTTACGGAACCATGCGGTATTTTATGGATGCCACACCAACGCTCGCATTGCTCAGCGTTTTTGGATTCTGGCAAGGTTATTTAACAGTCATCAAAACGCATGTTTGGGGTAAAGTCTATCCCGTGATTGGCACGTCTTTGATCTTTTTTTCAATTATTCTTAGTATATTACTTTCCTTTTCAAGCGATATTACCAGGATCAGATCCAATAACCCCGCTTTATTAGCTCACCTAAGAATTTTCTTTACGCATTTGATGAATTATCCTGGAAAGTGAAACAAAATCCCCTAATCGACACCTGACTTAAGGATTATTTCCAAAATCAGTCAAGCAAAGTTTAATTAAGTAATATTTAAACAAATGCTCAAATTCCATTACAGTTAGGAGAAGTTATGGCTGACACGAAGAGTTTCCAATGCCCAAACTGCGGATCGCCGGTAATTCCATCAGGTTCGGCAAAAGAAGTCAAATGCGCCTATTGTGGCACGACTGTAATTGTTCCGGAAGAACTGCGCGAGCAGGCACCCTCCTTCGATTTTAACAATATTAATTATGGACAGACCGTTCAAACGGAGGACCAGGTTCTCAAAACAATAGGAGATGTTGGTAAAGTAACAGCAGGTGTTACAGCAGGCGTAACGGCTATAAGCGTGATCCTCCCAATTGCTCTAACCTGTGTTATTTTAGGCGTAGTGGGTTTTATTGTGTATTCGGTCTTCTCAGGGATTAAATCATCTAATTTGAATTCTGCCTTCCCCACCGATGTTTCGGCTGTGTTTACCCAAGCCCCGACCGATACTCCAACTCTCGCACCAACGCCTTTTGACACGCCTGTGCCATTCAATAAGATTCTCCTGAAGGATAATTTCACCAATTCCTCCAGTGGCTGGGATAAAGCACATACATCAAATTACACTCTGGAATATAAGAACGGCAACTATCATATTTTGATAAATGACCCGCAAAACGGCCAGATTGTCTACCTTGGAAAAGAATACACCGATGCCAGCATTCAAGTGGGCATTGAACAAACTGCCGGGGCCGATGACAGTCATTTGGGTGTTGCATGTCGCGTAACAGATGCAGGGAGTTTGTACTCTTTTGAGTTCAGCCAAGATGGGACATACGGTATCTACAAATACACCAACTGGAGTTCGGATGCACTCGATGAAGGAACACTAGATCCCAATACGATCAGTCAGGGAGAAATTAATCAACTTGAAGGTGTGTGCGACGGCGATACACTGACTATGTTATTAAACGGACTGCCGGTGCTTCAGGTGCAGGATTCTGATTACACTTCGGGCGGAATAGGTCTGATTGCATTGCCAGGAACAGCTAAGGCTACGGGAGTTGACGTACTGTTCAGCCAGCTTCTCGTTAAGGGTCCTTAAACAAAGATATTCACCCTCCGAAGTTTTGAGACTTCGCAGGCGTTTGAGTTAAGTTTCACTTTATGTCATGGCGGCATAATCTGATTTGTATCTAATAACGTATAATCAAGAACTACATTATCTTAATTGCAAATCAGGAGCGGTAATATGATCCATCAAATCAAATTTGGCACGGACGGCTGGCGAGGTGTCATCGCCGAAGATTACACTTTCGATAATGTGCGTCGTGCGAGCCAGGGCTTTGCGTCCTATCTGCTGGAGAACGGCAGACAAGGCCAGTGGGTGGTTGTCGGGTATGACAAAAGGTTCGACAGTGAATTTTTTGCCGCAGCTGTTTCAGAGGTATTGGTAGCTAACGGGTTGAATGTTTATCTTACGGATGGGCCTACCCCAACACCGGTCATTGCTTTTTCTGTCGTAAACAAGAAAGCATGCGGTGCTGTGAATATTACCGCCTCGCACAACCCCCCCACAGATAACGGGTTCAAAGTCAGAAACGAGTTTGGCGGCGCAATCGATCCGGATGGTTTGAAAAAAATCGAAGATTTGATTCCGGATTCGGTGGAAAAGGTCAAACTGGAAGATTACGCCAAAGCGTCTGAAGCTGGCCATATCGTCAAGTTTGACGCGGCGCCCAAATATATCGAGCATGTAAAGAAACTGGTGGATGTCGAAGGGATCAAGAAAGCCGGTTTCACCGTCATGGTTGACTCTATGTGGGGTAACGGCGGTGGTTGGTTTGCCGGTTTGTTGGCCGGCGGTAAGACAAAAGTGATCGAGATCCATAAAGACCGCAATCCATCTTTTCCCGAGATGAAGCGGCCTGAACCGATCCCACCCAACATCGACGTAGGCCTTAAAGCCACATTGGATAATAAAGCCGATATATTACTTATAACGGATGGGGATGCGGACCGCCTCGGAATAGGCGATGAACATGGCGAATTTGTAAATCAACTGCGCGTATATGGATTATTGGCCTATTATCTGCTGGAGATCCGGGGTCAGCGAGGCGCTATTGTCAAGACACTTTCGACGACCACTATGCTCAATAAGCTTGGCCAGATTTATAACGTGCCGGTCTACGAAACCGGTGTCGGCTTCAAATTTGTAGCACCGAAGATGATCGAGACCGATGCCATGATCGGTGGTGAAGAAAGCGGAGGCTATGCTTTCCGTGGGAATGTTCCCGAACGGGATGGAATTTTAGCCGGCCTGTATATGCTCGATTTCATGGTGCAAGCGGGCAAGAAGCCATCTCTACTTCCTCAAGCTGCTTTTCGATAAAGTCGGTGCACATTACTATGACCGTATCGACACACCGTTTGAAGGGGATCGCAAAGCACGCGAAGAGAAAATCCTCGGTTCAAATCCAAAAACGATTGGCGGGTTGAAGGTCACAGAACTCGTCACGGTTGATGGTTTTCAATTCAAACTTGAAGACGGTGGCTGGCTGCTGATACGCTTCAGCGGCACCGAGCCTATCATGCGTGTCTATTGTGAAACGACCCACCAGGATAAAGTGCAGGCGATCTTACAGGATGGACTTAAGATCGCGGGTATAAAATAACGTTTGAACCATTCGACCTGTTCGGAAGCACGGGATTTTCAAACGTGTTGACGGATACCCATTGTCATTTAGATATCGACAAGTTCGACGCCGATCGTCTTGAGGTAATTCAACGTGCGGAACGTGCCGGGCTTACACGGATTCTGATCCCGGGCCTGACTGTCGCTTCAAGCCAGGCGGCAGCAAATTTAACCGCATCACATCCGATGCTTTATGCCGCAGTAGGTGTTCATCCCAATGACGCCGAAACTTGGGATGGACAAACCATTTCTGCCTTAATACAACTGGCAGCGACCAACATCAAGGTTATCGCCATTGGTGAGATTGGGCTTGATTATTATTGGAATTCATCTCCACGCGAAACACAAGTTGCCATTCTAAAAGAGCAACTAGGCCTTGCTTCAGAACTCAATTTGCCGGTAGTGCTTCACGTCCGGGAAAAAGGCGACCTTGACCACGGTGCCTGTGCAGAGGATTTAATCAATATTCTGGAAGAATGGATTCACAGCTTAAAATTGGGAAATCAGTCTCTCATGGAACGACCCGGAGTCTTGCATTCATTTAGCGGATCGCTGGAAATCGCACAGCAGGCAATCAATCTTGGATTTTACATCGGTGTTACTGGTCCCATTACTTATAAAAAAGCCGAGAATAAGCGTCAGGTTATCGCTGCCCTGCCTTTGGAGCGTCTTTTGATCGAAACCGATGCACCTTTCCTTGCTCCAGTTCCCCACCGAGGAGACCGGAATGAACCTGCCTTTGTTACTCATATTGCTGATAAAATTGCTGCTATAAAATCACTTACTCCACAGGAAATCGCTGCTGTGACCACGGCTAATGCCGCGCGGCTGTTCGCCTGGGAAGAGACCGTTTGAATACTGTTACATTTCTCTCACCGGTTCAAGCACAACTTCAACTTGTTGAAGCCCGCCTGCATGCACAGGCGGACGACCGGCATCCCGACCTGCACGCAGCATTCGAACAAATACTAGCTGCAGGCGGCAAACGCATCCGGCCCAGCTTGGGGTTACTGGTTGGGGATATGCTCGGTGCCCCTGAAGATAAACTCGTTACTCTTAGTGCGGCTGTGGAATTACTGCACACAGCTACGCTTGTTCATGACGATCTAATTGATGGCGCACTCCTGCGACGGGGTATGCCGACTCTCAACGCACGCTGGTCGCCGGCAGCCACGGTCTTGACCGGCGATTTCTTATTTGCGAGGGCAGCCAAGCTGGCTGCAGAGACAGATCACATACAGTTAATGAACTCATTTGCCGAGACTCTGGCAATTATCGTTAACGGCGAGCTTACTCAAATGTTCTCTAGCCGCGGCGTGATCAACCGTGAGAATTACTACAATCGTATTTATGCCAAGACGGCATCCCTTTTTGAGATGACAAGCCGGTCCTCCGCATTGCTTAGCCCCGCCGATACAGCCACAATCGAGTTAATGAGAAAATTTGGATACGAGACAGGGATTGCTTTTCAAATTGTGGACGACATCCTGGATTTCACCGGGGAGCAGGCAACAATGGGCAAACCGATCGGTTACGATTTAATGAATGGCTTGGTCACATTACCAGCAATTTATTACGCCGAAGCATATCCAAAGGACGAAGATATCAAGTCATTGTCGGACGGCGGCTGGGGCAACCAGGATCGTATGGCGCGCCTTGTTGAATCGATCCGCAGGACGGATGCCGTAGAAAAGGCAATGGGTGAAGCCCATCAACATGTTGGGCTTGCTCTAAAAACACTGGAGGGATTTGAATCAAGTCCAGAACGGGAAGCGTTGGAAAATTTGGCGAAGTTCATTGTGGATAGGAATGTTTAACCATTTCCAATCTGCGATGATGCAATCTTCTGGAAGCAAATTAAGGTTTAGATGACAAATCCCCGTCGTCCATTTCGAATAAATGTCGGCTTTATTATTCATGAGGATGTCGGCTCCGACTACGAATTCCCTTTTGATTTTGAAAAAGTCAAAGTTGGGGGAGATCTTGAATTACGCAGGTTTAGCGGCCTGGTGAATATAGGCCGTACGCCGCAAGGTCTCTTGATCACCGGCAGATTACAAGGCGAGACTACACTAGATTGTGTGCGTTGCTTGAAATCGTTCAATCACCCCATGCGCTGGGATTTGACCGAGCTATACGCATTTACCGAAAAGTCGGTAAGCGATTCCGGGCTGATAGTTCCTGAAGATGCCCAGATCGATCTGGAACCGCTCGTCCGGGAATACGCACTGCTCGAAATCCCCATCAGCCCAATTTGCAAACCTGATTGCAAAGGCTTGTGTCCTGAATGTGGACAGGATCTGAATATAAGAGATTGCGGTCATCATCCGGATTTTGACGGATCATCGTTTACCATGCTTAAGGAACTGCTGAAATAACAAATCATATGATCTAATGGGTATGGTTACAAAATACCCAAACAAATCACTGGAAAACGAGCTGTCCGCTACACAAATGAAAATAAAATCTCGATATTCGACAATTAAAGTTATTGGCGTGACCGCTAGCTTAATTATTCTTGCTGCGGTCTTTTTATTTAACAGTATGCAAAATTCATCACACGAGGATTACCGCAACTCAAATTTCTTGAAGTTTTGGGTCGCAGGACATATGGTCTTGACGGGTCAAAATCCTTACGATTCCACGCAATGGTATAACGAACATCTTAAGTTGGGCGCAACCCAGGTCCCCGACAAGATATTTCTTTATCCTTTGCCACAAGCATATTTCCTGGTTCCTCTCGCATTGATACCGATCGCAGAGTCGTTCATTATTTGGGGGATCATTTCACAAGCGATCATGGCAGCCACCTGTTTTGTCCTATTAAATCAGTTTGCCAAAACTGAACGAAATCGGCTTTTTTATCCACTGGTCGTCTTCTTATTGTTTTTTGGTCCCATATACCTTAGCCTCCAGGTCGGTTCAATTGGTGTAATTGCACTGGCCGTCCTGATAGTCACTATTTTATTGCTGGAAAGAAAAAAATTATTGCTGGCTGGTATAGTTCTATCAGTTCTTATCCTTAAACCTTCCCAGGGATTGCCAATCTTGTTTCTCGGCGGGTGTTGGTTCCTTTTCAAACAAGCTTGGAAAGTCATTATCGGCATGAGTGCCGGTGGATTGATTTTACTTCTGAGTGGATTAATCGTTGACTCACACTGGATTCAGGAGTTTTTGAATAACAGCCAGGCCGTGTCTGACCGAACATTAGGGTTGCAATCAAACATTTACAGTTTTGCCTATTTAAGTTGTAACAAAGATATCAACTGCATGGAGATCACCGGCACAATTGGTTTGACTATCGTGCTTGGATTGGGAGCTTATTATCTCTGGTTAAATCGTGAGCGACTCACCACGTGGGAAGCGGTCAACATTATCGTTCCATTAGGGTTTGTTTCAACGATTTATCTCTGGTCCTACGACCAGTTGCTCTACATTTTCCCTATCGTTTGGATCACGGCAGAATTAGTCAATAAGACAAAGTCTTATTTAGTTCCATTCTTTTTCTTGATCTGCTTGGATACTTTGTCTTTCATTGCGCTTGCGATGCAAGCGAAAACACACGAGGACTTGTTAAGCATCACCACAACAATCCTGATTTTTGGCTTGTGCTTGTGGCTTTTTCAGTTGAAGAATCATCATCCCATTGACAAACCCATTCCAGCGGCTTAAACTATCCGCATGAATAAGGGATTTACCTCAATGGAGCAAATGTCGCTGCCCTATTCCACGCGGGACGAGCGTTAGATTCGCAATTGCCGAACCAAGAGGCTGTCCCAGGCATGTGGACAGCCTTTTCTTTTTTCAAGAGCTTTTATGCTTTATTTAGAACTATCTACCTCTTCTTCCCGGAGTTATCATGGCTGAAAATATCCTCATAGCAATAGCATGGCCTTATTCCAATGCCGAAATTCATGTCGGCAATATCACCGGTTCACATCTGCCCGGAGATATCGTTGCGCGTTACCACCGGCTAAAAGGGAATAATGTCTTGATGGTTAGCGGCACCGACTCACACGGTACACCCGTTGTGATCGCCGCCGATAAAGAGGGCAAACCGGTTGAGGAAGTGTATAAGAAATATCACAACGGATTCCTCGAACTGTTTCAACGTGCCGGAATATCCTATGACCTATTCACAACCACTCACACAGAGAATCATTTCAAGGTCTCGCAGAGCATCTTTCTCGCCCTGCAGAAAAACGGTTTTTTATTCAAACAGTTCAGCAAGCAATGGTATTCTCCCAGCGCAAATAAATTTCTCCCCGACCGATACGTTGAAGGGACTTGTTATATTTGCGGTTTCGAAGGTGCACGGTCTGATCAATGCGATAATTGCGGCAACGTACTTGAACCTGAGAAGCTCATAAACCCGCGCGCCAAGACTGGGGACGGCTCGCTGGAGTTGCGTGAAACGGAACATTATTATCTCGATCTCTCCAAATTGGAGCCGGACGTCATACGCTTCCTCCAAGAGCGCGCTCCGCACATGCGTGAGACTGTCCTTGGTGAGTCTCTCGGTAAGATCGAATCGGAGGGCCTCAAACCGCGCCCTATTACGCGCGACCTGGATTGGGGCATTCCCGTCCCGGTGCAGGAAAAAGGCTGGGAGGATAAAAAGCTTTACGTCTGGTTTGAGGCTGTCATTGGTTACCTCTCCGCCGCGATCGAGTGGAGTCAGCTTCAAGATCAAAAAATTACATGGCGTGAATGGTGGACGGGGCAACAGGCACGTCAATTTTATTTTATCGGCAAAGATAATATATTCTTCCACACCTCCATGTGGCCTGCCGAACTGATGGGGATGGGCGAACAGTTTATGGAAATCTTCGCCGGAGAGCAGGGCATCAAATTAAGCCTCCCATATGATGTTCCAGCCAATCAATTTATGAACCTGGAGGGTAAAAAAATCAGCGGCTCGCGCAATTGGGCTGTATGGGGAACCGACTTCTTAAGCCGCTTCGACCCCGATGCCTTGCGTTATTATCTGACAGTCAACATGCCGGAAAACAAAGACAGCGATTGGGATTGGCATGAGTTCGTGGCACGCAACAACAACGAACTCGTGGCAACGTGGGGTAATTTAGCCAACCGGGTACTCGCCTTCTGTTACAAGAATTGGGATGGTCATGTACCCGATTTTGGATCGGGCTGGAACGAGCAAGTGACCTTACGACCAGCGGACTTGGATCTACTGGACGGTATCAGGAACGGGTTCGACATTGTTGGTAAAGAACTCGATGCAGTACGGCTGCGATCGGCATTGAGCGAAGCCATGAAACTTGCTACTTCCGTAAACGTGTATCTCGACGTAAATGCTCCATGGTCCGTTATCAAGAGCGACAAAGACGGTGCAGCCAAAACCATCTATACATCACTAAGAGCCATCGACTCATTAAAGGTGATTTTCGCGCCCTTCCTGCCATTCACATCTGAGCGACTACACGGGTTCTTTGGATATGAAAATCCACTATTTGGCGGGCAATATACGGAGACGGTCAAGGATTCGCTTGGAGACCACACAGTTTTACGCTATAAAAGCATTGGAGGGATGCAGTGGAAGCCGAGTGAATTGGAACCCGGTAAGAAGCTAAACCAGCCAGGTCCGTTATACAAGAAATTAGAGGAGAGTGTCGCCGAAGAGGAACGTGCACGTTTAGGAAATTAAGGGAACCTTGTGATTTGGCCAAAATGGCTGGTAGACCGCCGAATAGCACAAAGTGTTGGGCCGCCGGATTAAACAAACATTTAACAATTCTTAATTCATTGACAATCTAAAAGTACTATACTATTAATTATCGACGCATCAAGTGTAGTATTTGGAGGAGGTCTATGATAACCAAGAAATATTCACAAGATGGAAAGAAGTGCCGGGTGACATTCAAGTTACCTGTCGACACGAACAGTGATACCGCCCAGCTTTTTGGCGAATTCAACAATTGGGTTGGACAAATTATGACCAGGCAAAAAAAGGGTGGTTTCACCTTAAGTGTCACATTACCGGCGGGCAAAAAATACCAATTTCGCTATCTCTTGGACGATAATCGTTGGGAGAACGAATATCAAGCCGATGGGTTTATCCCCAATCCTTATGGCTCAGAGGATTCAGTATTGGATATCTAAATATGACAAGTTGGCAGTTTGAAAAGCTCTCCTATCAATAAAAAGACTCTCCCTGATCGCCAACGGGAGAGCCTTTTTTCTTTATAGGAGGTGAAAACTATAAACCGGCAGATGGAAAATCGCTTTGTTGTTTCTGCCGGACATCGATTTTGCTCATAGACGCTTGCACGTTCACTTTGTTTTCTGCCAACACGGTCAGGCGGCGGTCGGCTTGTTTTACCTCTTCGAGAGTCTGACCCAGGACATCCGCAACCTTCATAAAGCCTAACTGCCGGGCGTGTGCGCGAGCCGTCCCATAAGCGGCAATCTCATAATGCTCTGACCGCTGTGTAATGCCTATCAAAGCAGCTTCTAAGGGCTCTGGTTCCGCGTCAGCCAGGATCAATTCTTTACCCTCTTCGATTATTCCTTGCATCCCAACACATTTTTTGCCTTTAGTTTTGATATTTAGGTCATTGCAAATCTCTTCAATTCGCCGGGCATGATTTTGTGTTTGTTTGAGATGGTTCTCCAAAGTGGCATTCAAGTCCTCCGATACGGCAACTTCTGCCATTTTTGGCAGGGATTTGATCATTTGATTTTCAGCACTGTAAATGTCTCTCAATTCATCAGCAAGCAGGTTTTCGAGTGAATTAATTTTCATATTTGGCTCCTATTCTTCCAGCGAAAACAATATTCTCGGTGAAAACCGATGTTTTTAATCCTGCATAAACTAAATAACGATAAGCCTAATGAATTTGTTATACGCCTTTGACGTTTCCAAGATTCGCTGCGTTCATTATTAAATACAGTACTTCCTCGCTTATTTCGTGATCTACTGAAATTAATTTCATCTGGCTGTCATCTACACATGCTACTATTTTTGGGTTCAATAAATCACCAAAGGAAACCTCTATGCCGAGATACCAATCACAAAAAACGTCAAGCCTGGGTCAGGGAATAAGAAGGTTTTTCTTATCCGGCTTCGTGGTATTCACGTTTGTTGCCTATGTCATTCATGAACGGCTCACGAATCCTGATGCAAGCTTAACATCCACGCCTTTTACCTCTGCCGTCACTGCCGGCCAGGATTTATCAACACCACTGGCGGCTGTTCCGCTTTCCGCGACTTTATCACCGTTGGCTTCTTCCCCGCTTTCAACAGACACTCCCCAACCCGTTCCCAGTCCGACGGCAGTAAACCAGGGTCTTTATAAGAATGGGGTTTTTAAAGGTCCTGAAGTCGACGCATATTATGGTCTGGTACAAGTTCAGGCTACCATTCAGGGTGGAAAGATTACGGATGTTCAATTCCTTGAATATCCGACCGATAGACGCACGTCGCAAGAGATCAACAACATCGCTGTGCCTTATCTCCAACAAGAGGCCTTACAGGCACAAAATGCAAGGGTGGATGTTGTTTCTGGTGCCACGTTGACTAGTGAAGCGTTTATGATGTCTCTCCAAAACGCGCTCGATTCGGCTAAAAACTGATCTTGAAACAAACAAGAATTTTAATGGGAATGCCCGTTACGCTGGATGTCGTCGACACATCGGCTACAATGGCGTTATTCAAGACGGCCTTCGACTACTTCGAGTATATTGATGAAAAATTCAGCACATACAAAGAGAACAGTGAAATCTCTCGAATCAATCATCATGAACTGGGGTTGGAAGAAGCCAGTGAAGATATGAAAAACGTTTTCGATCTCGCAGAACAAACCCGCCTGGCAACTAATGGTTTTTTTAACATCCGGCGTAAAGGATTTTACGACCCGTCAGGATTGGTCAAAGGTTGGGCTATTTACAATGTCGCAGAAATCTTATGTCAAAAAATGGTCGAGAACTTCTATGTCGATGCCGGTGGAGATGTTCAAGCAGTGGGAAAGAACAGCGAAGGCCAAAACTGGCGCATCGGCATACGCAACCCATTTGACGTCGGTCAGATCGTCAAAGTTCTTTCAGTCAGCGATTGCGGTGTTGCCACCTCCGGGACCTATATTCGCGGTCAACACATCTACAATCCAAAAAACGAAAACCAGGCGCTTACCGACATAATGAGCCTGACCGTGATAGGCCCGGATATTTTCGAAGCAGATCGGTTTGCAACCGCCGCTTTTGCGATGGGGATCGATGGTATCAATTTTATCGAAAAGCTTCAAGGTTTTGAAGGTTATATGATCGACAAGGATAAACGCGCCACATTCACAACGGGCTTTGAGAGGTACGTGATCTATGATTAAGTGGATTGACGATCTACTTAATCGCATCACGATGTATCGGTTGGTGCTGTACTATTTAATTTTCCTGCTCGTTATCGCTTTTCTAATGAGCGTTGTCGGGGCGCTAGCATACGATCCTTTTGCCCTGCTCGTCTCGATCGGGTTCTTACTGGCGGTTTGTGTGGTGGTTAACCGTATCTTCGCGGCGACCTTTAGGGTTCCAGCCAACGTTGAATCCGTTTATATCTCGGCGCTGATCCTGGCTCTTATTCTCACTCCCATTAAGTCGCTTAACGATCTTTGGTTCTTTGGTTGGGCTGCCGTTTGGGCCATGGCATCGAAATATATCATCGCGATCAATGGCAAACATTTGTTCAATCCGGTCATATTTGCCGTCACCTTGACTTATTTCACAATAAATCGATCTGCGAGTTGGTGGATCGGCAGCGGCTGGATGCTTCCGTTTGTGTTGCTAGGTGGCTTGCTGGTGGTTCGCAAAATCGGCAGGTTCGATCTGGTGCTTAGTTTCTTGATCACAGCTTTGACAATTGTTTTGCTAACAGCGCTGTTCAGTAACGACTTCATTGCGACAGTACAAAATGCAATCCTATCCTCGGCAATTTTGTTCTTCGCTTTTATCATCCTGACCGAGCCTTTAACAACTCCTCCCTCGCGCTCAGCCCGGATTTACTATGGTATATTGGTCGGTTTCCTCTATACCCCACAATTTCATTTAGGATCATTCTACTTTACTCCGGAGCTTGCGATTCTGGCCGGGAATATTTATTCGTATATTGTCAGTCCCAAAACAAAACTTATCCTTAAGTTGAAAGAAGTGACACGGATCGCACCCGATGCATACGACTTTGTTTTCGCGGTGCCTCGCAAATTCAAATTTAAGCCTGGCCAATTTATGGAGTGGACCCTCAGCAGCGGAGCCGCCGACAGCCGCGGCAACCGGCGGTTTTTTACCATTGCATCTGCTCCCACTGAACATAATCTTCGGCTCGGAGTAAAGTTTTATCAAAATTCAAGTACTTTCAAGAAGGCAATGCTTTCCATGGGAAATGATAGCGAGATAGGGGCGTCTCAACTGGCCGGCGATTTTGTATTACCGTACAGTACCTGGCAAAAATGTGTGTTCATTGCCGGCGGTATTGGAATTACGCCATTCCGCAGCATGCTTAAATATTTACTCGATATTCGCCAGCGCAGACCGATCACCCTGTTCTATGCTAACAAAACCATCGACGATATCGTTTATAAAGATATTTTGGATAGGGCCGACCACGAACTAGGTATTCGGACGATCTATTCGATAACCGATAAACGCAATGCGCCTCCCAATTGGATGGGAGGAGTGGGTCGTCTCACACCGGAATTAATCCGATCTGCGGTACCCGATTTTAGGAATTGCATCTTTTACGTTTCGGGTCCGCGGGGAATGGTGGATTCTTTCAAGGATTCACTCCATCGGCTGAATATCCATAATTCTCATGTCAAGATTGATTACTTCGCGGGTTTGTCATAAAAACTAAAAGGGCGCCTTCTTGGCGTCCTTTTTTTGCCCAGCAAATATTAAGCGATTAAATAACTGCTGTCACGCACTGTAGAATGAGACCAATAAATCTAATGCCCACCTGGCACTGATCCTTGCGTTGAACCCCGGCCGCCCCACTTACCGGGCCAGCCTGGAAGGAAAATCGCCAAGAAGAGAGCTCCAAGGGAAGCATAAAATGTGATCCGATAGGCTGCATCGAAACCTTGGAGCGATTGGTCACAGGAAAGCTTTAAGTCGAAAATAATTTTTGTTTTAGCTGTCTGGGCAGATTGCGGTGGCAAGGAGGCTAAAGATGCCGAAGTCCCTGGAGGAAGGTTATCTTGTGGAGCGACACCTGGTGTCTCACACACCCCAAACCGAGCAGTCATAATTTGCGGGGAATCCTGCAATTGTTGCTGCTCTGCTTTAATATTCGTCGACAGGAATCCGACCAGCACAGTGGCCAGCGTTGCAACTGCCACAGCCTGGACCACAAACCGGGTACTGTTCAGTAAAGAGGAGCCACGGGTTAATTGATCCAGGTGCATACTGCTTAAGGCAGCCACGTAGGAAGTCTGTAGCGTCAACCCCACTGCCAGTCCGCGTAATGCCAATAAGTAAACAATGTAACTAACTGGTGTTGTCCCCCTAATCTGTGACAACTGCCAGGTATTAATACATAAGATGATAAAACCCACTACCATGATCAGACGCGGGCCGATTTTATCGTAAAGCCGGCCTGCCAGGGGCGTTGTAATGGCTGATGTCGCGGCTACCCCAAGCAAAATAATACCTGCCTCCAACGCGGTTCGCCCACGGAAAGATTGTAAATAAATAGGCATTAGAAATTCCGCACCAAACAGAGCCACCGTGGCCACATAACCGATCAAACTGGCATTGAGAAATGTGGGATTTAAAAAGAGGCGCAAGTTAATCATGGGCTCTTTTGCTATATATAACTCTATGATGGCATGCACGATCAACACCCCAAATCCCAAACCGAGTACGAGCAAGGTGGATGAACCGGTCCATCCAAAATTCTCGGCAATAGAAGCCGCGTATAGGACTGCACCAAAGCCTATAATGGCTGTCGCAAGACCTAAGGGATCAAAAATAGGATGCTTGCTGGTTTTATAATCCACCAAAAAGCGCGATCCTAAAATTACGCCTAGAATACCGATCGGTACGTTCACAAAAAAAATGGCTCGCCAAATTTGAAGGTCGACCAGCCAGCCGCCCAGGATTGGCCCCAGTGCAGGTGCCACGACCAGGGCGAGGCCAAAAATCCCCAAGGCTGTACCTTGTTCTTTCGGCGGAAAAGCACGGTAGAGCTGCGCCGGTCCAAGGGGTTGTGCAATACCGCCACCAAAACCTTGGAAAGCCCTGGCTGCTATCAACAAACCAAGGGACGGTGCAATGCCGCACAGAAATGAACCGATCGTGAATATGGCCAACCCTAATAGATATACGCGCTTAATATCAAAGCGATCCGCCAAAAAACCGGAGACAGGTGTGGTTATACCCAGTGCCATTACATAAACACTGATCACCCACTGCGCGTCCGCAAGGCTGGCACCGAATTGAAGTCGCAATGTTGGAAAAGCAATGTTTACAATCGTTGAGTCCAGAATGATCATGAAGATGCCAAACATCACCGAGATCAGCACTTTCCATTTTTGTTCCAGACCGCGCGGTTTTTCCTGCAAGGTGCCTTCAAGATTCATGGATTAAAAACCCTTCCTTTTATTTATAAATTTTTGCATCTCTTTATGATAACAGGAGGAATTTTCTTCTTACCACCTGGCATAAAAATAAGTCGTTATGATAAAGATATTTATCCATCCGGTCAAGTACTTTGCAGCACTATCCATCGACAAATATTTGAACATTTTTTATGGTTTAATTCCATAATGATTACCATTCGCCCAATTCTCAAGGAGGAAATTCCAGCCGCCAAACGGGTTATCTTGACCGTGGGCTATAGCATCTTTGGCTGGGATGGCTCGCTGGAAGACAGCATTGAATATTTCGAGAATTCGAATGAGTTTTACGATATGGATAATGTGCAAACCCATTATTTCGACAACGGCGGCCTATTTTTATCCGCGCTGGATGACGACAGGCTGATCGGTTCAGGCGCGGTCTGCAAATTAGATGGGAATATTGCTGAACTAAAAAGGATCTGGTTATTGGATGAATACCAGGGTCAGGGGATCGGATATCAACTGGTCACTCTTCTTTTCAACTTTGCCCGCACTCAAGGCTATCAATATATCCGGTTGCAAACCAGCCATCAGCAGACACGAGCGATAGCATTTTATAAAAGGTTTGGATTCCGGGAAATCCAAAGCTACAACGATAACAGAGAGGCGGTTTCAATGGGAATCACACTCGGCGGAACAAATTAAAACGGCATTTCGTCCTTTGATCAACTGAAAGGCAAGAAAATGAAAACGTTTAAAAAAATTGTCTCCATGATCGGGGCGGCCTCGATGATTCTCGCTGCCTGCACTCCCCGCTCTCCTGTCAAAGGCGCCAGGTCTGATCTGCCCCGTGACTTAATTCCATCCGTTCCAGATAGTGACCTTTCTACCCTGGTGGATGGAAACAATGCTTTTGCGTTTAACATTTATCAAACACTGCGTTCCGGCGCAGCAAATGAGGTTCTCTCCCCTTATAGTATTTCCCTTGCCCTGGCAATGTTGTATGCCGGCGCCCGCCATGGGACTGAATCACAAATGGCGGAAACGCTGCATTTCACACTCCCTCAAGAACGCTTGCACCCTGCTTTCAATAAACTCGATCTTGATCTTACGAATGAAAGCAAGATCCAATCAAATCATGGGCAGCCACTGCAACTTGATATCGCCAATGCTATCTGGGCAGAACAAACTTTCACTTTCCTGCAACCATTCCTTGACTTGTTAGCGCGCAATTATGGCGCCGGTTTACAGCTGGCCGATTTCGTCAACCAATCTGCGGCAGTTAGAAACGAGATCAACCAGTGGGTTAGCGATCAAACTCAACAGAAGTTCAAGGATCTGATTCCGGAGGGAGCCATCGATGCCATGACCAAGCTGGTGCTCGTTAATGCCATTTACTTCAAGGCAGATTGGGAAGACCAATTTGATCCATCGGATACGAAGGCTGCACCGTTCCATTTATTGGATGGCTCGGTCACCCAGGTAAAAATGATGTCGCACAATTTTACCAATGTACCTTATTCAATAGGTGATGGTTATAAAGCTGTCGAACTAAATTACCTCGGAAATACAGCCGTCATGGACATCCTGATTCCAGACGAAGGGAAATTCGATGAATTCGACAGCCAATTAAATGCTGATAAATTCAGTGACATCCTGGCCGGAATGAAACCCACTGCAGTGGGCCTTGGATTGCCCAAGTTCAGTTTTAATACAGATTCGGATATCGGCGTTCATTTGTCCGCTCTAGGGATGCCAGATGCCTTCGATCCAAACCTGGCGGACTTCTCCGGCATGACCGGCCGGCGCGACTTATTTATCAGCAAGGTGCTGCATCAGGCTTTCGTTACAGTGGACGAAAAAGGAACCGAAGCCTCGGGAGCTACATCCGTTATCGTGGGGCCGACTAGCATCATGCTGCCCAGCGAAAGCCTTACGATTGATCGTCCATTTATATTTATTATTCGAGACATCGCCAGCAAACAAATATTATTCATGGGCCGCGTAATAAACCCGACAAAATAGGGTTAACCTTACTTTCTGTACTTAACCGAAAGATTCAGTCTCTTTGGTTTTTAAACCCGGTAACCGAGCTGGACTTTCTCTATTCCCTTTAACCATTTGGGCAGCACGTCTATCAAGCGCCTCATGATCTCTTTTGTGCGACTTATGAACATTTCATAATCACCGTATACTTCCCCGCCCTCCCCACCAACCAGGTCGCTGACCCCGCGTAAAATCAGGAGACGCTGGTTATTCTTCTTAGCAACCCATGCAATGGCGCCCGATTCCCAATCTGCGGCCACAGCATCATATTTCTCGATCAGCGGTGCAATATCTTCAACCATAATATCCCGATCTGCCGATACCAGTAGCCCGCGTGAAACCGGGGAGGGAGTGATCCGGGGCAGCCAATTTAAATCCAATGTAGTCGAATAGTTGTCTATCGCTTCCTGGGCATCCGACATTTGTTCCAAAATATCATAAATGATGGTTTTTTCGACCAGAATAATGATGCCCTGCTCGATCCTGCCCTGAAACCCGCCGCATGTTCCAAGGTTAACCATCAAATCCGGATGGTAATGATCGATCACGAATTGTGCCGTGGAGGCGGCAGAAATTTTGCCCCAGCCGCCGTGAAAAAATGTGGGTGTCCATTGTTCGATGGCAACGTCGAAGCATTCGCCAAAGGGTGTTTCTTCCAGCTTAGCCTCGGGGAACAGCGACCTCACCACCTGCCATTCAGCATCCGCGGAGATGATCACAAAAATTTTCACTTTCCTCCCGACTGTAAATAATCACGCAGGATAGTAAAGGCGGCATCAGCCGCAGAGGTTTTGTTTTGTAAGCGATCACCTTTAAAATGATGCAGATATGCCCATTCACCGCGGCTGGAGGCCAAACCAAACCAGGTTGTGCCCACCGGTTTATCAGGTAATCCGCCGCCGGGTCCGGCAATACCACTGACCGAAATCGCCAGGTCGGCTGCCAGGGCCTTACGGGCACCCCGCGCCATCTCCAAGACGGTCTCACGGCTTACTGCGCCAAATACCTTAAGTGTGTCCCAAGAAACATCTAATAAAGCAACTTTGGCCTCGTAAGCATAAGCAACAATGCCGCCAAGGAAATACTCTGAAGAACCGGGGATGTCCGTAATGCGACTGGCGATCAGCCCTCCAGTGCAGGATTCGGCTGTAGCAAGCTTCATGCCTTGGTTTCTCATCAAGTCCCCTATCTGAACTTCCAAGGATCCAGATGAAGAATTCGAGAATGTCATTTATGCCAATTTTACATTATTAATGAGCCTTTCACCGGATGCACTAAAAGCTTGATGATAACGCCATAGGTTGGGAACGCCCAGCACGTGGCTTTTGCGAGACTTGTAGAAGCCGGACTCACCTGCAAAATACCCAAAGTAGAGGCAAGCACCTCAAAAAAACGCAGAGTTATGCTTCGTAAAGAGCGCTCAGCACCTACGCGTCGGGAAGAGAACCCGGCATCTTCGACCTCGAAGGAAGTGCACAAGGCCTGCGGCGGCCTCATTTTTGCTCTATATATAGGAATGCGCGAGCAATTCGACTCTACTGCTTCTTGAATAAAACATTAAACCTGCTTTTATAATTAATAAGGCAAAAGTAAAACGTTGGTTCGGACTATTAAGCAGTACCTTGTAACTCGACCCCTCCCCGCTGAGATAAAAACCCATTCAATTGAGGGATCAGGAAGGGATGCAATATTCGATAATTCGATATTCGTGATCAAAGGTTGGGTAATCGGGGATTGGGTACCCATGTTACTGGTGAATGATGTTAAAAAATGCAGATTTACGGAAATGTTCGAACGGTTCGAATCAAGTTCGAATGCTCCCTTGCTACCGGACACAAATCCATTCAATTGAGGTTTGCCCTTTAGGTGCTTCGCACTCTTCGAGTTCTCAGCACCTTTAGGGTACTTATCAGCAACCCTCCCCTCAGGTTGATTTCCTGAATTGGGATAGGAATAGCAGCGTGCTACGGTATTCGTTCCGAGGAACGAATATGGATATGGAGATTTATGAAGAATTTCATCGCGGAGACCGCCGAGGGCGCGGAGATGGTTGAATTTACATAAAGCCCAACCCCCTGTCCATTTGTCAGTTTGATGTTTAGACCATTCCACGCGCTTCGCAACCTAAATGGGAAGGGGAGTTGGCCAGAGAAATTCTGTGATGCAGGGAACGGATTGATAGCAAGGTTGCCAGACATGAGCGGATGCCTTACAAATGTGTAACCATTATATAGAACATTTGCTCTATGCGCAAGTTAAAAACTGTCCATGGCGTATCAGGTTTTTATAGCACGGCAGGATGATTAGATAATTTTCTCTACCGTACAAATATCATGGCACCTGTATTGAGCTTATATCAGAAATTTGATGATAAACTCAAAATCAAACACCTCCTGATCGGTTATTTGCAGGAGGTGTTTTACTAATCCAATTCATTCTTCCATAGATTATTAGCAGCTCACTGATTCAAACTCTGGTTGATCGTGCTAAAAGTATTTCCTATCATTGGACCCATTATCATCAGTACAGCAATTATGCATATTGCTACAACAATTAATCCCATCTGAATTCCTCCCAATATGATCCCCGCCGTGGCCATTCCATCGCCTGTGGCACACGGTGGTATTGCACGAGTTTCTTTTCTGGCCGAAAAACCCAGTACGATTGCAACAATGCTGCCTATAATTGGAAGCAGAACCCACCCTAGTATGCCGCTAATTAGACTAGCGATTGCCATTCCGCTTGTAGGCAAAAGTAAAGTTGGCGGTAATATCTGCGAGCCCGAAATTTGGTTTGACACTGTAACCTCCTTTTTGATTATTTAATTTTATATCATACTTGTAGGAGAACTTCAATGGCCAAAAACACCTCCTGATCGATTATCGTCAGGAGGTGTTTTTCTAGTCCGTTTCTATCTTCCAGTGACTCTTAGTACCTCACGGATTTAAACTCTGGTTGATCGTGCTAAAGATATTCCCAATGGCAGGACTACCAAAAGAGCTAATATAGCGACGGTTATACAGCAAACCACTAGGAATACTCACCAAGCCTGGGATAAACAGCGACTCCGATCAGCCGCTCCCCAGCCAAATTGATTGACGCCTTTGACTGCCATGATTTCAAGGACAATAATATAAAGTCCCGCAAGTCCAAGATCATACGAAAACAAAAACCAACAAAAGGAATTGCAGAAAGTAGGATAAAAACAGCTGAAATCAGGGAATACGGTACGCTGATCGCCGCAAAAGTGTAAGCCAATTGGTCAAACGTACCTTTTCCACCAAACATCTTGGCAATCCATTGGATAATGGCCACACCAATGGCAAAGAATACCGTTTGATTACCGCTAGATATGGAGCTACCACAAATTACACGGCAACCAACAAGCTCCAACCACGCCATTGCCTAACCGTCAGCGCCTAAACCCGGATGGGCCAATCGTTCTCGGATCGTAGCGCCTTCCAATGATATACGTGAATAAAGATTAACCAACAATCGAGCTAATAAAAACCCATAAATAAGCGGTTGTGGCCTTGGCATTCGGCGAAGCCGCGATATCTCGCGTAGGTCTGTTCGTTAGGCTTGGTAAGGGCATTGATCCAGGTTTGAAATATAGATGTGGGACCGGCGGACATCATTGGAGCATTTGACATTTGATTTGACATAAGAACCTCCTTTTGGTTTATAAGTTTATAACATAACCGTAAGTGGACTTCAATAGCCAAAAACACCTATTATCCCGCTCAGATACGAGTACAATTATTGACGATGGAAATTTCCGAAAAAATCCAGGGCATCCTTGCCACCCTGCCTGCCAAACCAGGCTGTTACCTGATGAAAAATGCCGAGGGGACGATCATTTACGTCGGCAAGGCCATCAGCCTGAAGAATCGCGTGCGGTCGTATTTCCACGCGGATGCCAGTCATGACGCGAAGACGCGCCGCCTCGTGCGCGAGATCGCAAACATCGAATGGATCTTGGTCGGCTCGGAACTCGAGGCGTTGATCCTCGAGATGAATCTGATCAAGAAGCATCGGCCCAAATACAACATCCGGCTCAAGGATGACAAACGTTATCCTTATATCAAAATCCATTGGGCCGATCCATTTCCAAAAGTCACCGTTACGCGCCAAATGGTCGAGGATGGTTCGCGCTATTTTGGTCCGTATACTTCGGCCTGGGCGGTCTACCAGACATTGGATGTTTTGCGCCGCATCTTTCCTTATTTGACTTGCGACCGCGTAATCACCGGACAGGACAAGCGCGCCTGTCTTTACTACGACATCAAGCTGTGTACCGCGCCCTGCATTGGCGCCATCGACCAGGCTGGATACCGCCAAATGATCTCCGACCTGATGGCTTTTCTCGGCGGACACAGCGAAAAGATTGTCACCCGCCTGCAAAGTGAAATGCAAAAAGCCTCCGACGAGATGCGCTTCGAAAAAGCCGCCGCCCTGCGCGACCAGCTCAAAGCCATGGAATCCATCATCGAAAGGCAGAAAATTGTCTTTGCCACCGATTACCTGGATTCGGATGTACTGGCGATGGCGCGTTCAGACGGCGAAGCTTGTGTGCAGATATTCTTCATCCGCGGCGGAAAATTGATCGGACGCGAATACTTCATCCTCGAAGGCACGGAAGACACTGCCGATAGCGAAGTAATGACTCAATTCGTCAAGCAGTTTTACACGGAAGCCGCCAGCATCCCCCAGCAGGTGATGCTGCCGCAGGAAATCGAGGAAGCCAAGATAATCGGTCAATGGCTCAGTTCACGGCGCGGCGGAGAAAAAGTGGAAATCTTTGTCCCAAAAGAAGGACAGCCGCACGAATTGGTTGAAATGGCCGCCGAGAATGCCACTGAGACGCTCTCTGCATTGCGAACCCAATGGCAGGCGGATACTCACAAACAGGAGCAGGCCCTGGCTGAATTGCAATCTGCATTGCAATTGCCGGCTCCGCCCAATCGCATTGAATGCTACGATGTTTCAAACACACAGGGGACGGCAATTATCGGCGCAATGGTCGTCTTCGAACAGGGTGTGCCAAGCAAGAATCTGTATCGCAAGTTCAATATCGAAAGCGTGATCGGCGCTCCTGATGACTTTGCTTCGATGGAAGAAATGCTAACGCGGCGATTTCGAAGGTGGCAATCCGCCCAGGAACAGGCCAGCCAACCCGGGTACAAACCCGATGCGTCGTTTTCTTTCCTGCCCGATCTGATCATTATTGATGGCGGTAAAGGTCAGTTGGGGCGGGCCGTCAGTGTGCTGGAAAAATTCAACTTATTGGACAAAGTTCCGGTGGTCGGGCTGGCAAAACAACAGGAGGAAATTTTCTTCCCTAACAAACCCGATTCGTTGATATTGCCGCGCCATTCACAAGGCCTCTATCTCGTGCAACGCATCCGCGACGAAGCGCATCGCTACGGGATCACCGCCCATCGCAAGAAGCGCACCAAACTGGGAATGGCATCGCAATTGGATTCCATCCCCGGCATTGGACCGACGCGCCGGAAATCCCTCTTGAAACATTTTGGTTCTATGGATAAGATTAGGGAAGCCAGCCTTGAAGAGTTAAAGGCAGTTGTACCGGAAAACGCCGCACAATCCATCAAAGCACATTTGGAGTAACGAACCATGGCGGGCGAAACTTAAAATGAAAAAAGTCTGGATCGTTGATGACGACGAGGAAATGACGCGGGCCATCCAATTGATGCTGCAGCTCATAGACTGTGAAGCGACTGGTTATTTCAATGCGCGCTCTGCCACACAAGCCTTGCTGGCCGGGAAACGGCCCGATTTAATGATCCTTGATATCAACATGCCGGAAGTCAGCGGCCTCGACCTGCTCGAATTTCTGCGCCGCCGGGCGGAGTGGAAAAATTTGCCGGTGATCATGCTTTCTACCGAAGCCGCGGATGTGACCGTGGATAAGGCGATGAAATTGGGCGCGGATGGATATGTTACGAAGCCGGTTACAATTGAAGAATTGGAGCGGGCTGTAAACAATGCTTTCCAAAAACATTAGAAAGGTTTGTTAAAGTATGGCAAAAGGCAAGACCCAATCAAAAAAAACATATCGTCCCAGCACGAATCAGATGATCTTTTTCGTTCTGACCCTGATTATCATTCTTTCGTTTGTGCTATCCCTGCTGGTAAAACTTTAGAGTAAGTCGGAAGTCACCATCAGCAAATAATATGCCCAGCTGCCAATATGGGGACAATTGTAAATAACTCGCTGGTATAATCGCACTGGCTGAAAACCGAAGTACATATACGGACACCGAGGATTTTCTTTGTGTCCAATGGCCTTTTGCCACCCCACTTCGGAATTAATTGTGAGGTATTAAAAGAGAACTTATGCTCGACAAATTAACAGGCATCGAACAACATTATGAGGACCTCGGCAGGGAACTGTTAGAGGTTGGCTCAGATTACCAACGAGCGGCAGAGATCAATAAAGAGCGTGTGGATCTGGAACCGATCGTCGAAAAAGCGCGCAAATACCGTCAGGCAATGAAAAGCCTCGAAGAAGCCAAATCCATACTAGGGTCGGACAATGACGCCGAACTTAAAGCCCTGGCGGAAGCGGAATTGGCCGAATTAAATCCAAAGATCGAAACCCTGGAAAAGGAGATCAAGGGGCTGCTTGTTCCAAAAGATGCGCGCGATGAGAAGAATGTCATCGTTGAAATCCGCGCCGGAGCAGGCGGCGATGAAGCGGCCATCTTCGCAGCTGACCTTTTTCGTATGTATACACGCTATGCCGAAACCCAGCATTGGAAAGCCGAGATACTCTCGGAGAACGCGATCGGCATAGGCGGTTATAAGGAAGTGATCTTCGAGATCAAGGGCAAAGGCGCATATTCGAAACTTAAATACGAATCAGGCGTCCATCGCGTCCAACGTGTGCCCGCCACAGAAGCACAGGGCCGCATCCATACCTCCACTGCGACCGTGGTGGTATTGGCAGAAGTGGATGATGTGGAGATAGAAATTCCAGACAGCGATATCGAGATTGAAGTGTATCGCTCCTCCGGCGCCGGCGGTCAGAACGTCCAAAAGAATTCCACGGCAGTGCGGATTTACCACAAACCGACCGGCATGATCGTCACCTGCCAGGATGAACGCTCACAATTGCAAAACAAATTGCGGGCCTTGTCCATATTGCGTGCGCGCTTATATGAGATCGAACAGGCAAGGCGCCGCGCAGAGTTGGAAGCAGACCGCCGTTCCCAGGTCGGATCCGGTGAACGTTCCGAAAAGATCCGCACATACAACTATCCGCAAAACCGCGTCACCGACCACCGCATCGGCCATTCGATCTATAACCTGCCGGCCGTCATGGACGGTGGCATCAACGAATTCATCGAAGAGCTTTCGACACGCGATGAAGCAGAACGGTTATCGGCGACCAGTCCTTCATCCATAGACGACGAATAAATCCATGTCCGTGTTATTGCAGGATTTGCTCGAAACAACCGCGGAACGCCTTTCACCCCTTAGCGACACTCCCCAACTCGATGCGCAGGTTCTGCTGGCGCATGTTTTCGATAAACCTCGCACCTGGGTGATTGCGCATCCCACCTCAACCCCCGATTTTGAACAAGCGAGCAAAAATAAGCGCTTTAACAAACAGGCTTGAACTCGGGGAACCTCTCCCCTACGTGCTCGGCCATTGGGAATTCTTTGGCCTCGATTTCGACATAACTCCCGACGTATTGATCCCACGTCCCGAAACGGAGTTGCTGGTCGAACGCGCGATGGCATGGCTGCAAGCCTCACCGGAACGACGCACGGTTGCGGATATCGGCACCGGGTCAGGCTGCATCGCCGTTTCGTTCGCAATTCATATCCCAAAAGTTCGGATTTTGGGCACGGATATTTCGCTGCCGGCGCTGAAAGTTGCGCGCTCGTAACGCACTCAAATTCGATACTGCTCATCAAATAGACCTTGTGCAATGCGACCTTCTGCCTCAACATATCAACTCGCTTTCGACCGACCGGCAGTTTGATTTGGTCTGCGCAAACCTGCCTTATATACCAACCGGGAAACTTAACACCCTTCCAATTTACGGACGAGAGCCCACGATAGCATTGGACGGAGGCACAGACGGACTTGACCCATTCCGTAAATTTTTCAAGCTTATTCCTGAGTGGATGGCCTCCGGGGGGCGAATATTGCTCGAGATCGAGGCAACGCGTGGGTTGGCGGTCTTATCCCTAGCATATGATGCTTTCTCCTCCGCCGCGATCCATCTCCACCAAGATCTGACCGGCCACGACCGCTTATTGGAAATCCAATTACCATCCAATTAATCCTAAATGGAAACCCGCATCCTTTCAGCCAATTCGCCAGATGCCATCCCAACAGTTCTTCAAGTCCTGGAACGAGGCGGTTTGGTCGCTTTCCCGACTGACACCGTGTACGGAGTAGGCGCGCTGGCATTCGACGGGATGGCAGTTGAGTCAATTTATGCCGCGAAAAATCGCCCAAATGAAAAAGCCATTCCTGTGTTGTTGAGCGACGTAAACAAACTTGATAAAGTTTCCTCGCATGTCCCAGCCATGGCTCTTAAGCTTGCCTCACGTTTTTGGCCGGGGCCATTGACTCTGGTTGTACCAAAAAATCCGACGGTACCAGATTCTGTTTCTGCAAACGATACGGTTGGAGTGCGCATACCCGATAACGCGATTACCCGTACTTTACTCCGCTCTGCGGGTCCTATGGCAGTGACATCCGCCAACATCTCAGGCGGAAAAAACCCAACCACAGCGGAAGAAGTTTTTGATCAATTGAATGGTCGTATTGAATTGATTTTGGACGGAGGCAGGACGGCGGGTGGCGTAGCTTCGACCGTTGTCGATTGCACCCATATGGAACCGGCAATTTTACGGGTGGGACCAATCTCCCTGGAAGAAATTAATTCGGTACTTTTATAACTGCATAATCCCAATATTATGTTCTAACTTTCTCTTTACCCAATTTTCAGCTTGTATTTAAACTATTGCATATAATGAGAGTTGCATTCTCCTCAAAAAACCGTCTTGGGACACATTGTCTCAGGGCGGTTTGTTTTCTTAGAAAGTGTTTGTTGAGTGACAATCCACCGGAGCCTTACGGGTACATGTGAACAGAGATTTTTGGGGATTTCTTGTTCAAAGACCTGTTTTGCTGGCGTTGGTCATGGAAAATTAATACTAGCCTTTGTTCAAAGCCCGGTGACTATTCGGTGGCTCCCGGTGAGTTTGGCGTGTTGCGCTTGACCCAAACTCAATCACTTCCGACGACAACGTAACGCGCTCGCGGCGTCGGGTCGAAGCGCTTGTTGGGCAGTGCAGACAAGCCGTCACGCCCGTCAGCAGTCGAACACCGACCAGCAGATATCATTTCGCAACCGCTGATCGTCCAGGACAAGGTTGCGAATCGCCTCTGGCAGCTGCTCGCGTTGCCACTGACACTCAAGCCGGCCGGCATTCTCTTCCTCGCCATCAGGTGCGGCCGCACGCACGGCCTTGATCGCGTAGGCTGCAGCGCCGAGTTCGTGGGCAGCGACATGCGCCACCACTGCGGCCTGGCCGGCAGCATATGCGGCGTGCCGAGCGGCTCCGCTCAATTCTCTTGCTGAAGCCATGGCATGGCCACCCGCCGCTCGTGACTGAGACATCCTGATCTCGCCGCGCGCCCATGCCCGAATCTGCTCGATCGCCTGGCGGGGCCGCGGGTCAGAGAGCTGCACCGACTCGAAGAGGTGCAGAACGTGCTCTGCACACACAGCCGCCCACAAAGCCAGGAGCCGATGGTCGGAGTCCGTGAGCGTCCCCCCGCGGCGGATGGTAATGAAGCGGGGGTCGCGGTCTTTGGGGAGGATCATGGTTGCACCCGTCCTGTTGCATCTGCCCAACGGCTTTCGTTACCGGCGGCTGGGTAGAAACACACTTGGAAACCGTCGAAGCTCAGTACCAAGCTCCAAAAACGAGCAAAGTCTCAGCCGTCCGATTCACGCTTTGTAAGCTGGCTATTGTCCATAGATGTATTTTATCCCTTTGTAAAGTAGGACAGCAAAAAGATACACAGTGTATTCTTATCCGTGCCGATAAAGGATGCCAACACCAAAAACGATATGTGCAGGGCGTACGCCCTGCACATATCGTTTTTTCGGGTACTTCATGCCAGGGATGTGATTAGATATTTGCTAACTATATACGGAGTATTGTCGGCCCATCGAACACTCCATTATCACCGTTTACGACAACGGCCAGGTGGGTTGAATGTCCATGTCCAATTGGGATTTATGACCAAGTGCAAATCGATAATAACCCGCAGCTGCGATCATGGCCGCGTTGTCAGTACAAAGTGAGAGCACCGGTATGTGGACTTTAAATTCTTTTTGGTTCTGAAAGGTCTGGCGAAGAACACGGTTGGCCGAGACGCCGCCTGCCACCAATATCTCTTTCACACCGAACTCGCGGGCAGCATCCATTGTTTTATTGAATAACACATCCACAACGGCCGCTTGAAACGAAGCTGCCATATCCGGGACAGGCAGTGACCTGCCTTTGGATTGATAGTCTTTCACTTCCCGCAGCACAGCGGTTTTAAGCCCACTAAATGAGAAGTTCCAGGTCCCTTCGAGCCAAGCACGTGGAAAATTAAACCTGGCAGGGTCGCCGTCCTCTGCGGCCCTCTGGATAGCCGGGCCGCCGGGATAACTCAGGCCGAGCAAGCGCGCAACTTTATCGAAGGCTTCGCCAGCCGCATCGTCCAAAGTGGAGCCGAGATGCTTGTATGTAAGATGATCCGTCATCAGGTTAAGTTCGGAGTGTCCGCCGGAGACCAACAGGACCAATAACGGAAATTGCGGCTCATCTGGAGCAACTTCTCCGGCATTGTAAACCCAGGCTGAATACAGATGTCCCTCAAGATGGTTCACACCCACCAGGGGCAAGCCTGATCCTAAAGCCAACCCTTTGGCAGCGTTTACGCCAACGATCAGGGAGCCGGCCAACCCTGGGCCACCCGTGACGGCAATGGCGTCCACATCTTTCAGGGTGATATGTGCTTTCGTGAGTGTCTCCTCAACGACCGGTACGATCGAAAGCACGTGCTGGCGCGAGGCAACCTCCGGAAAAACGCCACCATATCGTGAATGAATATCCATTTGCGAAGCAACAACGGAGCCCAGCAGCGTGCGTCCATTTTCAAGCACAGCTGAGGCGGTTTCATCACAGGAAGTTTCGATCGAGAGGATACGAGCTGAAGGAAGGTTGGTCATTCTATTAATCCGGCAATTTTAACTTTTTTTCCATTTTTTCATCGGCAGGACAAAATCATACGGATATTCAGCGAGGACCTCTATTTTTCCGTCAGGGCGAACCCAATAGGAATCTTCGATCCGCACGCCCATCCCTTTTACCGGATAATACAATCCCGGCTCGATGGTGAATACGACACCGGGTCGTAATGGGTTGGCCTCCGGCGAGGTATGCCTGCTCCAGGGCCGCTCGTGAACATTAAGGCCCAGGCCGTGCCCGAGAGAATGGACATAGCCGTCCTCCAGAACACCTTCCGTATGCATCGGCGTGTTGTGACCATTGCGATGAAAATCATTACAGACCATCTTCTGATATTCCTTGAATTCAGCATTCAAGTCCAGGTTATCGATCACTTTATTATAAACACAATAGACTTCGTTAAAAAGCTCTTGCGCTTCCGGTGTGGCATAGCCGAGACTCCAGGTGCGCGTGAAATCATAGAAATATCCTCCACCCGATTCAGCAGGGAATATATCAAATACGATAGTCTGCCCCAACCGCATCATGTCATCTGGCGTACCCACTGAATGAGGTATGCCCGCATCACGTCCGATGGCAAAAATCGTACCTTCCACATCCACCGCGCCGCGTTCTGCGAGCCATAACGAGATCTTACTTTTCACATCAGCCACGGTAAGGGGGGAACCGTCATCTTTCAACAATACTTCGCCTTCGCTCACTTCACATTGGGTCAGGAACGAGGCTGTCAACCCAACGATCTCGGTCGTGATTTTTCCCATCTTGCGGATGCGAGCCACTTCGCGATCGTCTTTGGTCTCCATGGCGCGCAAAAATATCGAATTTTCGGGAGATTCGCCGACCAATTCGATCTCAGGGTAAGCTTTGCGGATCGCGTTAGCCAGAATCAATACATCGCCAATGTCCAGCGTACCGTATAACCCAATGCGACCTTTAGTGAGCCCGTGCTCCCCGAAAATAAGTTCTGGCTGTTTGACCAGTACTTCAGTTGCCCCCGTCCGTAAAGGGATAACCTTCAACCCGCTCCTGGCTGCTTCGGCTCTTTCCATCGCATTGCAGTAAAGGACCGCATCCTGGCTGGGTTTCTTTATAAGCGCTGCGTTACTAACGTGCCCGCCGCCGGTAAAATAATACATCGGTGGGTTATGGTCCGTATTTCCAAGCACGATTATTGCATCCAATCTTGCTTCTTTCATAAGACCATCCAGATCAGATTTCATTTCAACTCCGGTAGAAGACGATGAAGAATGGACAACAGGTAGTCGTCTTGTTCCAATAATATTGTTCGAGGATCGAAAAGGATTTTGTTATTCTCTGTCCGCGCAATAATAGGCGGCTCCTGCTCACGCAATTTTTTCAGGAATTTATCCGGACTCTTCACGTTTAAGGATAGGACATAGGATGGCAGCGTCTCACCCGGCAAGCTGCCTCCACCTATCGTTGCTTTACTTTCACTCACAGCGCCTGCCCCAAGCACGCGCGCCCAGTTCTCCGCTCGCGCCTTGACATCATCCAGCGGCATCGAAATCATTTTCCAAACAGGGATTTCGCGGACAGCTTCGTCTTTGAGATAATGCATCAATGTGGCGGTTATCCCTGCCAGGCAAGTTTTATCAGCACGGACAGCACGCGCCAAGGGGTGTTTTTTGATCCTGGCAATCAGTTCCGCCTTGCCGAGGATGATCCCGGCCTGTGGCCCTCCCAGCAATTTATCTCCCGAGAAGCAGATCACATCCGCTCCCGCCGCCAGGGCTTCCTGCACGGTTGGTTCGTGAGCCAGGCCATATTTATCCGTCTTTAATAACGCCCCGGAACCGATATCGTATGCAACGGTCACGCCTGCTTTATGAGCTACATCCACAATATCTTTCAGGGCAGGTTCTTCGGTAAAGCCAACCATTTTGAAATTCGAGCGATGCGCAACCATCACCAACCCCGCACCCGTCAATTCTTCTTCATAATCCGATAAACGGACCTTGTTGGTCGTCCCAATTTCAACAAGTTTCGCACCTGATAGCTTCATCACATCCGGCATACGGAATCCGCCGCCAATTTCAACAAGCTGGGAGCGAGCGATGACTACACGCTTCCTGGCAGAAAGCGCTGAAAGGATCAACAAAACTGCCGAAGCATTGTTATTGACCACGACCGCAGCTTCGGCAAATGTCAATTTTTTTAAAATGGTTTCGGCATGGGCAAGCCGGGAACCGCGCTTGCCTGTATTAAGATCAAATTCCAGGTTGGAATAACCCAATGAAGAATTAACCATCGCTGCGATCGTTGCTTTCGATAAAGGGGCCCGCCCCAGGTTGGTGTGTAAGATCACACCCGTGGCATTAATAACCGGCCGCAGCGTTGGCCTTGTCCATAAAGATAACAAAGATTGGGTTTGAGAAATTATCAATTCGTTGTCAGCCACAACCAATTCAGGGTCGAGTTTTAGAGAAGACCGGAGTTCTTCAAGAGTGGTCCGTAAAGCCTCCACCGTCAACGGATGCCCATAAACCGAAACCAGGTCTCGCGCTTGTGGGGTCTGTAAAAGGCGTTCAATGGAGGGTACTGTCTGAAGATTGATCATCGAAGTCGTTGTCCGGGAAGTTGGGTTCAAGCATCGGAGGCTTCCAATGGGCCTGTTCCCGCAACCGAATAAAATATTCGAGTGCGATCAATCCTCCAGCAAGACCCATCCATATCCATAAAGTGACGAGGTGGCCGAGCTGTAACCAGGCGAGCGTGGCCCCATAGACACCGACCCACAAGGCTTGACGTACAATTACGTGCGGCTCAGCCGGCGGATCGGATGCAAAACGCTGGTTTAATAAGTACGTAATGGGAAGAGACGACCCCGCGAGAGCAATAAACCACAAGGCAAAGAAGCCCCAACGAGCCCAGACCAGCGGCGGCTCATTAAACACAAAGATCATAAGCGCCAGGCCGCCCCAGCCGAGGAACATCAAGAATAAAGCTGAAGAAAGGTACTGGCGAAAGGAAGGTGCCGGGTTCATCCGATGAATTATACTCGCTGAAATATTACGCTCTGCGTTAAAATAAAAAATAACCAAAAGGAACGATGATAACGAAATGAATATCGGCTCTTTTCAGATCTCTTGGTAGATAACAGGAAATTTCCAATGCCAGTCCAAAAATTGTTGATCACAGGCTGTCATGGCCTCGTAGGTACAATCCTCTGGGAACAACTAGCCGGTTCATTTGAACTATTTGGCCTTGACATTTATTCAAAGAATACAAACGACAACATCTTCCGGGCAGATATAACCAAACCGGACCAGATCAAGAAAATATTTGATCATATTCCATCGTTGACCCATATTGTTCATTTGGCGGGCGACCCGCGCATGGATGCGGACTGGGAATCGGTGTATCTGAATAATATCGGCGGGACGAAAAATATTTACGAGGCAGCCAGGCTTCATGGTGTAAAACGCGTTGTTTTTGCGAGTTCCAATCACACAACGGGAGCGTACGAAGGCGTACCGCCAAGTTTGCACACAAAAGATAATCCAAGCTTGATTACGGTCAATGACCCCATCCGACCTGACGGATTCTACGGCGTCTCCAAAGTTGCAGGCGAGGCGATTGCCAGGATGTACTATGATCTGTATGGCCTTGAATCAATCTGCCTGCGTATCGGATCGGTGCTGAAAGGTAATAATCCGCATTCAAATCCGCGATATGAGAGCACCTGGCTTAGTCATAGGGACCTTGTCCAATTGGTGAAGAAGAGTCTCATGGCGAAAGTAAAGTTCGGGATCTATTATGGTGTTTCCAACAATAAGAGGCGATTCTGGGATATTTCGAACGCAGTGTCCGAAATTAACTACCAACCCGAAGATGATGCCTCCAGTTTCTCATAGCTACAAAGTTGAGGCGATAAATGAATGTTTCTGATGCAATTCGTACCAAACGCGCGGTTCGCAAATTCCAGGATAAACAGTTACCTAAAGATAAAATCCTTACCATTCTGAATTCTGGACGACGGTCACAGTCATCGAAAAACGAACAGACCTGGCAATTCATTGCCATCCAGGAAAAATCCGTTCTCAAAGCTTTATCAGAATGTGGGGATTGGGCGGGGCACATCGCGGGTGCCGCATTAGCCATTGCGATCCTCACAACCGAACCAACTGCCAAATTCCAGACAATGTTCGACGCGGGCCAGGCCGCGGCTTTCATGCAATTGGCTGCCTGGGAATTAGGCGTGGGATCCTGCCCTGCTTCGATCTATGATGCAGAGAAAGCACGGCAAATACTGGGTTTCCCGGCTCAGTTGCATTTGCGGGTCGTGCTTTCCTTCGGTTATCCATTAGAAGATAAAGAGCTTTCCGCAGCTCCGAAGAAAGGCGGACGGAAAACATTGGAAGAACTGGTACATTGGGAGAGATGGTAAATTTCGAGAGGGTACTATTTCAACCGACGCGCCGTTGTTTAAGCTGGAAATTCTCATTTTTTTATGGTTAAATCCCTACCATGCTTTCACGACGTGACTTCCTAAAATTAGGCGGCGCCGCTTTCCTGGTAGCGGCATTCGGCAACCTTGGACTGGCGGAAGCGGATTCCACACAGGCATCACCACTCCCGATCTATCACGGCAGCCGGTTTTATCCGCACATCGCCGTGACATTCGACGATTGTTGGCATCCGGAAGTTTTGGTTCAACTAAATGATATGCTCACACCGTATCCTGATTTCCATTTCACTTTTTTCGCCGTTGGCGACGCCATGGTGATCGATGAAACCGTCCGCCCAGGGGTCTGGAAACAGCTCTTTGAAAGAGGACATGAGATTGGATATCATACAATGCATCATTTCGACCCAATCGTCATGTCGTCCAAAGAGATGATCGCTGATTTCGACGAGTGGATGAACACGCTGCAGAAAATTATGGGATTCAAACCGGAAGTGCATTTTGCCAGGCCTCCCGGCGATGATTTCACATCGTCATTTCAGACATTGTGCCGTGAACGCGGCCTGGTGCCTACCCTGTTTTCCATAGGCTATGAGGCTCCAAATACCGATGAAGGCTTGCTCAATGCATCTCACACCCAAAACGGTGATATTGTGCAAATGCATACGTACGAAGATCCAAATAATAATAGGCTGGACGTCTCGATTACCGCCAAGGTTCTGCCATACCTTGCGGGACAAGGTTTTAATTTGGTCACGATGACGGAATTGTATAATGACCTATTACGTGAACAAAATAGCTCGAATGGCTGCAATATTGGGAGCGGCGAGTCGCTCACGCGCAGTTGTCTTGAATAGCCCCTCCCAGTATTGTTTTAAATGGTATTCACATAATTCTCCGCAAACAGAGCGGGTTGACCGCCCGTATGCCAAAATACAACCTTCTCATCTTTACTAAAAAATCCTTTCCGGATCAAATCTATCAGACCTGCTGCCGCGCGTCCCGTATAAACCGGGTCAAGTAACAAGCCTTCCATCCTTGCAAATAACCTGATGGCTTCGCGTTCGGCATCCGTCAATACGCCATAGCCAGCTTTACAATAATCTGCGTTAGCAAGGACATCGGTAGGTATGAACTCAATAGGATCTCCGAGCCGCCTACTAGTTTCGGAAGCCAGCCTGGAAACATTAGACCTTAGCCAGTTCTCTGATTCGTCAATACTAATTCCCAAGACTTTCCCTTTGAAACTGAAAACCCGCTGACCAAGCACCAGTCCGGCGTGTGTTCCACCGGATGAAGTGCCAAATACGATCCAATCTGCGTGGACACCTTGTTTAATGAGTTCCTCCATGGCAAATGCATAACCTAAGGCACCGGTGGTGCTCGAACCGCCATAGGGAACAAGGTACGGCTTTTTACCTTCCCCAACGGCTTTATCAAATGTTTCTTTCAACACTCGATCACGATCTGTGCGGTCGGGTACATTGACGATCTTTGCGCCAAATAGTTCATCGAGGTACAAATTCGCCGTAGCCTGCTTTGGAGTCTCACCGGTCAATACCAAAATACAGTCAAAGCCAAATTTGGCTGCTGCTGCCGCCGTTTGCCTGCAATGGTTCGATTGAATAGCCCCGGCGCTTATCAGTGTGTCAGCGCCCTGTTCGCCGCGCTTCGGCGACCAGAAATTCAAGTTTGCGGGTCTTGTTGCCGCCGAAGGCGAGCCCCGTCTGGTCATCACGCTTGACGAACAGTTGCGGCCCGCCCAGGAAATCCGAAAGACGCGGCATGGATTCAATGGGTGTGGGCAAATGGGCAAAAAGTATCCTTGGAATCATGGCTGCTCCTATATCTTCGCGAAATAACTATCCTAACCCTTGCTGTGTACGCGACTTGCCACGCGCCCTCATTACATCCAGCACGCGCGGGATGATCTTTGTGTAGGTTTTATACCAAAGTGAGCTGGCGGGATAATCCCACGCGCCGAGGGTGCGGATCACATCCCCACCCAAACCCTCTTTGAAGCGGAAAACACCCCACATCGAATCGGTCTCATTGAATTCATCCGGCGCGCCCCATAGATCATATACGGAACAACCCTTAGCCTTTGCCCGCTGCATGGCTTCCCACTGCAGCAGATAATTCGGCATCTTCTCGCGATGCGATTCGAGTGACATGCCATACAAATAATATGCGCGTCCCGAAAAGTAGAAAACAAAAATTGCGGCAACCGGTTCGCCATTGACCTCTGCGATCAGCGGTTCAGCAAAAGGATGATAACCGGCATAAGGCTGCTTCATGTATGTTTCCCAAACAGCCCGATAATAACCTTCATCCCTGATTACGAACCCATCGCGGACGGATGTTTCAGCGTACATTTTGAAAAGCAGAGGGAGGTCTTTCAATTCGCCTATACGCAATCGTACGCCCTTCTTTTCTGCTAGCCTGACGTTATATCGTGTTTTTTGCTTCATCCTCGCCAGCATCTGTTCGCGATTGACAGACACGTCAACCAGTACCGTATTACGGAACTGGACCTGATCCGATGAAAAAAGCCAACCCCTTCGCTTAAACTCGGAAATAACTTTTTGCCCTTCCTCCCTTTCGTGTGCATCTTCATAACCAGGAATTCCGGACCCTAACACAACGTCCGGGTCAAGTTTCAAGAATATAGCCCCCTGTTTTTTGGCAAAACCCTGTAAATCATCCAAAACCTGCGTACACAGGGATATATCCGACCAATCGAGCAGCGGACCTTTAGGAATGTAAAGAATACTTAACCGAGCAGCGAAACCGCGATTTAACACCGTCCTTTTCAATACCATCGCTGCGGCAACTATCGAATCCAATCCCTTTTCTTTTCTCTTCCAAACGAATGGCATCGGCTTCCATCCATAGGAAGACTTTACCTCCGCCCATTCCCATGTTTGCAATAGATGAGACGCAGGCAAGTTACGAATAATGGCATCCCAATCTGAACCGTTGCCGGTAAATGCCTCCATCATATTCTTTCTCGTCCGGCCATGCGATTAAGATACAGCCGGTACAACCACGGGTTATAGACTCTGTCCATGGCCTGGGTAGCTCGTTTTATTTTTCCACCAAATCCGCGTTTAAAGCGATAAACGCCCCACAGACCGTCGTGTCGAGTTTCAAAATCAGCTTCCAGCTTCGGCTCATCCTCATCAGGCACACCCCACAAGTCATATTCTTCGCAGCCGTGCGCTTTAGCCCAGAGTATTGCTTCCCATTGCAGTAAATAGGTCGGCATTCGATTCCGCTCTTCGTCATTTGACGCACCGTAAACGTACCAGGCACGATGTCCTACGGCGAAGACCATCAAGGCAGCCAGGGGTTTGCCTTCATATTCCGCAACCAGCACTTCGCACATTTCATTGTGATGGAATAATCGATAAGCACACTGATAATATTCGAATGAATGGACGCCAAATCCGTCACGTTCGCCGGTTTCTTGCATCATCTCATGGAATCCCTGGATGTTATCCCAGGAGTGAATAGTCACACCTTTTTTATCCGCAAGCCGGATATTATAGCGGCACTTCTGTTTCATTCGCCCAAGGATTTCATCATTGCTGCCACGTATATCGACAACGATCGTCCGCGGAGGTTGGATGTTATATGGAGAGGCTGACCAGTGTCCGCCCAATGACGGCCCGTCATCATTATCCCAGCCATCGAATTCCAGCTTGCAAAATATAGCCCGGTGCCTTGTACAGATTGAATCCAATTCCATTCCAAACGATTGGTCGCCTATCAATGAGTCAAGATCGAACATCGATTTGGGTATGTATCCGACCGTAAACCCCAGCGGCAACTTTCGAAATAATATCTGAGCGCCAATATTTCCCCTTATGACACGCACAGCTTCCCAACCAAAATCCGCTTTTAATTCACCCCACTCGCCTGTTTGCAGTAGATGTATTTCAGGACGGGTATGAAGAAAGGATTGCCAATCGAGAAGGGAAATTTCAGGCATGGGTGATCTTAACAAATAACGAAGGGATCTCGACCTCAAACTGCGATCTTGAGATCATTCAAATTATCGAAGTAAGGTCGGGAGCAGGTGTCTCGCTGATCGCTGCGCCCGGAATAACCTCGTCAAGCACAGAAACGATCTCGTCGGCATGACCACCCGAAGTGAGTGATTCGAGGCGGCTAAAGGTCTCTTGCAACTCGCTGGTGCTTAGCGAGTCTTCATGGTTGGAGCACATAATGTCCGGGTGAGCCGTCTTTTCATAGGTCTTGTCTTTTTCCCAAAGCTCTTCACGCAGCTTCTCCCCGGGGCGTATACCTGTAAATTCGATCTCGATATCGCGGCCGGGTTCAAGCCCCGACAATCGGATAAGGTCTTCTGCGAGATCAAGGATGCGGACCTGTTGGCCCATATCGAGCAAAAAGGCCTCGCCGCCCTGCCCCATGGAAGCGGCCTGCAATACAAGATGGACGGCTTCCGGGATGGTCATAAAATAACGTTCCATATCCGGATGTGTGATAAGCACCGGGCCGCCGCTTGCGATCTGCCTTTTAAATAACGGTATTACGCTCCCGCGGCTGCCGAGGACATTACCGAACCGTACCACCGAAAAAGCCCGCTTTGTGCGGTGGGCAGCATCGAGGACGATCATCTCAGCCAGGCGTTTGGTCGCGCCATAAACGTTTGCCGGGCGCACGGCCTTATCGCTTGAAATAAGAACCAGACGTTCGACATTAAATTCAATTGCAGATTCAACAACATTACGCGTACCAAATATGTTGTTCATTACAGCTTCTTCCACATTGGTCTGCATCAAAGGGACATGTTTATGTGCCGCGGCATGGAACACCACCTGGATTTGATGTTCCTGAAAAACTGCCTGCAAACGGGTTTTATCCTTGACATCGGCAATCACGGCTTCAAATTGAAGAGATGGGTAATTTTCCTTCAGTTCGAGCAGTGTTTCAAATATACTGTTTTCACCGTGACCCAGTATTACCAGCTCGGCCGGGTTCCAGCGCGCGATCTGCCGCGAGAGTTCGCGCCCAATCGAGCCGCCGGCACCGGTGACAAGTACACGCCTACCGGTTAATACTTCTCCGATCATTTCTTCATTTATATGGGTTGGTTCACGCCGCAGGAGATCGGTAATATCGACCTCGCGCAGCCGGCTGACGCTCACCTTTCCACCGATCAACTCGTAAATACCCGGCATTGTGCGGGAAGGGATCCCTTTCAGGCGGCAAATATCATGGACGAAGCGCAGAACACGTCCAGGGGCAGAAGGAATAGCAAAAATAACCTCGCTCACATGTTGATTTTCCAACGCGTCCGCCAGGTCGTTTACAAAACCGATGACGGGAACCCCGTATATCTCCTGCTTTTGTTTAGCCGGGTCATCGTCGAGGAAGCCGACAGGCGATAAATTCAGTTGTGAAGACCGTTGAAGCTCCCGTACCACCAAGGCCCCAGCATCCCCGGCGCCAATGACCAGGACGCGGCGCGTTTTCCCATTACGCGGCGCGGTAGATTGCTCTGCCAGTGTTCGCAAAGCAAAGCGCGACCCACCGATCAATACCAACGATAATAACCAGTCGATACCGAGCGCAGAGCGCGGCATCCCCGGAAGAATGAGGCCCACAGATATCAATATGAGCATCACACCGGAGGTCAAGACACAGGCTGTCGTGACTGCAAAAGTGATCAATCGCAGTTCATGCGTACTGGCATAGACCCAAATTCGGCGGTATAAGCCAAAAAAATAATAGGTTGGTACTTTTACAATGATCGCCACGCTGCACATGATAAGCATGGCCGGAAAATAAAATGGCAGTTGTCCTACATCGAGACGCAAGGCAAAGCTGCCCATTACTGAAACAAGGATGAGAGCCAGGTCGCCAAAAAACATATAGCGATTACGAAGGGATGGGTGCGATTTTATTGGGACCACTCTACAGTTTCTTTCAAGCCGTCTGCAAGCGATTTCTCTGCGGTAAATCCAATGATCTTTTCGGCCTTTACAGGGCTGCCTAACGATTTATAAATATCGCCTGCACGTGGCTGGGCATGCTCCGGCTTCGAAGAATTGGGGAAAAGTTTATATAAGACATCCAGCAAATCCAATATTCTCGTTTCACGGCCGGTGCATATATTGAAGACCTGGCCTGCAGCTGCGGGATGTTCTGAGGCGATCAAATTTGCGCGGACCACATCGCCGACGTAGATCAAGTCACGTGTTTGACCACCATCGCCAAATATGGTTACAGCCTGGTGAGTACGCAACCTATGGATGAAAATAGGAACAGCCGCAGCATACATCGAATCCGGTCTCTGGCGCGGACCGTATACATTGAAGTAACGTAGGGCTGCAATTTCAAGGCCAAAAGATTGCGTATATAGTGCAGCGAACATTTCATCGACACGTTTCGATACGGCGTAAGGGGAAAAAGGGTGAAGCGCCGTATCTTCCGCCAGGGGCAACGCATCAGAGTCGCCATAGACGGCAGCGCTGGAAGCGATCACAGCACGGTGTACACCAGCTTTACGCGCTGCCTCGAATAAATGAGATGTGCCTGTAATATTTACGTCAAAACAATCCTGCGGCTTATCCATCGATTCTGCAACCGATACAAACGCAGCTTCATGAAAAATAATGTCGATGCCGTTTACCGCTTGTTCAACTTCAAGCCGGTTGCGTATATCGCCCACCTGGATCTCAAAACCGCCCTTATAGCGAGAGTCATCCAGGTCTCCCAGGTTTTCGTCCTTTCCACTCGAGAAGTTATCAAGCACACGCACCGATTCGCCCCGTTCAAGCAGGGCGCGTACGATGTGTGAGCCGATAAATCCGGCTCCGCCGGTGACAAGATATCGCTTCAAGTTATCTCCCTTTCCGGCTCAATACCGTTCCCAGTGTCCGCAGGACAATGGTCAAATCCATGGTTAAGGAGCGATGCTTAATATAATAAAGGTCATATTCTAATTTAATTCCGGTCTCTGTGACGCTGGCAACGTAACCGTAATTGATCTGGGCCCAGCCGGTCAATCCGGGCTTTACAAGCAGGCGTGCCCGATAGAAAGGGATTTGTTTCTGATATTCAGCCACCAACTGGGCGCGTTCGGCGCGTGGTCCCACCAGGCTTATATCACCACGTAAAACGTTCCAAAACTGTGGCAGCTCGTCCAAATGGAGACGCCTGATAAAATCGCCCACCCGGGTCACACGGGGGTCGTGTTTCGATGCAGGCAGGTACGATTTATCCGCCTCGGTATCGTGAAACATACTGCGGTATTTATAAATTGTAAAAGGCTGGCCGCCTTTGCCCAACCGGTCCTGTGAATACAAAATGGGAAAACCGCTGTCTATAAAAATAGCGAAGGCCATGAATGGAAATATCACTAGGAAAATGACCATTCCCACCAGGCCTCCGACAATATCAATGAGACGTTTTAGTACTTCATAGGTGATGCTTACCTTAAGCTGGTCCACGAAGGACCGGATCAACCAGTCGGACTCGAGATGGTGGATGGGGACTCGCTGCGTGATCTCTTCGTACAGGATGGGCATACGCGTCACTTCCACCCCGCGCTCCTGCACATCCAGGATGGTCTGGAATGTGCCGCCTTGTATGTCACCTGTGATCGCCATGACAACATCCGATACACGGTATTGGTCAATCATGGCGAGCAGCTCCCCACTTGTTCCCAAAACTAAAAATCCTTCATAGAGTTGGTTAAGCTTATGCACATCGTCATCGATAAAACCCACCAGGCTGAAAGGACGCGGGTTGGCTTCGCGATAAACTTTGGCAAGGGTTAGACCAGCTTTCCCGGCGCCAACAATGAGTACCCGGCGCTGAAGACCGGTTGACGTGTAAAGTCGAATATATAGGATGCGCCAAATGATGGTCAGCAGGGATGTGATAATTAGGAAAGCCCCTACGACGATACGAGGCAGGGAACCGGGATCACGGTTCAAAATAAAGATAACGGAGTAAACTGCTATTCCAACAAAAGCGGCAACCGCAATTCCGCGGATCGTCCTTAACCAATTGGAGGCGGTATGCGGGTCATACAGTTCTGTCATCAACAAGAGCCAGCCCAGAGGCAGTAAATAAAACCAGTATGGCACCTGAATTCTCACCAATAATTCAGCCCGTTCCGGTTTCACCCCCAATTGGATTAACGAATAAATGGAATATTGCTGCCAGATGAACAACGAAAGAAAAGCTGCAGAAACGGATGCAGCCAGGTCGCCAATTAACAGAAGTAAACGATGTTCATTAGGCCGCAAACGCAGGCCGGGGCGCAATGGTTCAGTCATTTTTTTTGAACGGCAATGAAACCAGACTCCATAAAAATCCGCTGCCCCAGGTGAGGTGCATGGTCATAATGGCAACCAATAGACCCGGGGCAAGAAGCGGTCTGCGCTGACGGACCGCAAGGATGACTCCCGCAGCCGCCAGCACAAGAAGATAAAAGATAATTACAAAAAATAAAAGGACGCTAAATCCGGGTGCAAAAATCGAAATTAAGGACAAAATAATTATACTTAATACGAATAATGGCGGAAGTGCCTGGCGCCAGCGGATCGTGCCCGGATAACGGGATAGCATTCTGAATTTCCAGTATCCATATCGCCAATACTGCTTGGCCAGTTCTGCAAGGGAAGCGCGAGCGATATAAGTTGAACGGATCTGAGGATTAAGCCAGACCACTCCGCCATTCCGCCGAACGCGCGTATTGAACTCATAATCTTCATTCGTCAACAATGTCTCATCGAAGCCGCCGATCTTTTCGATAAGGTTGCGGCGAAATGCACCGAATGGAACTGTATCCACGGCCCCGGGTTTTGCTTCAAGGCGATACATCGCATCTCCGACTCCCAGCGGATGGGCAGCTGCGGCTGCAATGGATCGAGCGATCCATCCCTCTCCACCCGGGTGGATGGTCCATAAACCACCCACACAGCTTCCCTTCCCTTCTTCGATTGTCTGGACACACCGCTCTACGTACTCAGGGATTGGCATCGAATGGGCATCGAGGCGGACGATAATTTCACCTTGCGCCGATTTAATCGCAAGATTCAGGCTCGAAGGAATAGTATGCCGATGGTTGGGTACGACCAGTAGAGAAAGGTCCGGATGCTCTCTTTGAAAGTCGGCGATCACGGCCAATGTATTGTCCTGGGAGAGGCCATCCGCGATGACCACCTCGATCCTTGAATGCGAATATTTCTGGGCCAGGATTGCGTCCAACAATAAGCGGATGGTCGCCTGTTCATTGTAACATGGGACGATGATGGACACCGAAGGAGGCATGGAGTGGCTTATTTTCCCAAACTTTTACCCGAATTTATGTGGAAGGCATCAATGGTAAGTGGACAATGAACCCTGTGCCACGTCCGAGGGCGCTCCGAACACTGATTCTACCACCGTGAGCAGCTACAATTTCATGTACGATGGCCAGCCCCAAACCCGCTCCCCCTTTTTCCCCTGTTGCCCGTGACTCTTCTGCCTGGTAAAAGCGGTCAAATATGTGTGAAATAGCTTCTGCAGGAATCCCCTTCCCTGTATCACTCACTGAAACCTGCACCTCGCCTCTATCCTGGATCGCACGCAAGGTAACAGAGCCATCCCGCGGCGTAAATTTCAGGGCATTGTCCACAAGGTTGGTAAAGACCTGCGCCAGCCGATCACCGTCTCCAATTAATTTTGGCAGGTTACCCGCCAGGGACACATTCAAATTGACTCCTGCCGCTGCAGCCAGGGGTCTGAATTTTTCGATTATCGAATTAAGCAAGGCAGTTATGTCCACTGGCGCCATTTTCAAGTCTGCCGTACCGGCGTCAAGGCGTGCCAAGTCAAGCAGGTCGAGAGCCAGGCGATGCATTCGACCAGCTTCGTTGTATATGATTTCCGCAGCCATGTGACGTTCTTCCGGAGTTTGCGCCGTACCATCCATCAATGCCTGGGCAAATCCTTGAATGGAGGTAAGCGGCGTCTTCAATTCATGCGAAACATTCGCTACAAAGTCACGCTGCGAAGTTTGACTCGATTGAACTCGCGCCAGCATTGCATTGAAAGCCCTCATTAACTCCTTCACCTCATGCGGACCGCCTTCCAAAACGGGGTGGATGGCATCTGCCGGGATCGTACGTGCTGCCAGAATTACCTGTTGCAAAGGATCGGCCACCCATCGTGCAATAACAAAAGCCAGCACCAGAGACAACAGAAGTGCTATTAATCCTCCCTCGATCAGTGGAGCTGATATTTCATCGGTTAATAACGCTAAAGCCGGGACTATTTTTGGACGCGGCGTAGCTACCATCAACCAGGTCCCATCGGATAAATGGCTAATAGAATAAAACCAAAGCTTGCCCGTGAGGTCGCGGACTGTAGGCAAAGCCTTGGAATTTATTAACCTGGCAGGGAGTTCTAGCGCCGCTGCCCTCGCGCCGCTGTCTTTAATGAGCGCGCCGTTTACATCAAAGAGGAGCACCCGTACATTAAAGGCCTTTGCAATGGAATCAATTTCATCGGCGGGCTGCGTTTGGGCGGCAAGGGCCTCTTCAGCCGCATTTAACCGGACAAACGTTTGGCGATAAAGGAGGGGATTTCGGAGAAGGAAAAGAATCAAAACAAATGCCACAACCGCAAGAGCCGTAACTACAAGCAGCGCATAACTGAACCATAAGCGGGCGCGCAGGGACGAAAACATTTCGATCAATCTTTTATTTCGGGCGGATTATTTTCAAAGAATTACTTTATAACCGACACCAGTCACCGTCTCGATTTTTACAGAGCTGCCTTCGAGCTTCTTGCGTAGATGCGCGATATGGACATCCACGGTTCGGGTTTGGCCGAAAAAGTCGAAACCCCAGGCAAGCTGCAGCAACTGCTCACGTGTAAAGACGCGCCCCGGTTGTTTAGCCAACGTAAAAAGTAATTCAAATTCCTGGGTTCGCAGATCAATTGTCTGCGAGTCAATATGTACTTCCCGGCTGATGGGATCAATTTCCAAATTACCAAGATGAATGGGCTTGGATTCCTTCGGGGGTTTATTATCCCCTCGCCGGAGAATTGCCTTGATACGCGCCACCATTTCACGCGGATTAAACGGTTTTGTAAGGTAATCGTCCGCGCCAAGTTCAAGACCGAGGATCTTATCGATGTCATCATCCCTTGCAGTAAGCATCAGGATCGGGACATCGTTGCTGTCTGCACGCAAGCGGCGGCAAACCTCATATCCGTCCAGTTTGGGGAGCATTACATCCAGCACGATCAGTGCGGGATGCACACGATTCACAACTTCAAGAGCAGCTTCGCCATCGCCGGCTTCCTGCACATGAAAGCCTTCGCGCTCCAAATAGATGCGCGCCAGTTGAAGGATGGCCGGCTCATCATCGACGATCAGTATTAATTCGGAAGGCATCGATTCTAAGGATTGTCAATCGAGCGCTGCGCGCTGGTGGAGCATTGCAATAACCTCTATTTCGACTAACGCGCCTTTTGGAAGGCCAGCAGCGGCTATCGTACTGCGCGCAGGCGGGTTTTCCGGAAAGAATTCGCTATAAATTGCATTCATTTTCGAGAAATCGTTCATATCCTTCAAAAAGACGGTAGTCTTGACCGCAAAATTCAAACCGGAGTCGGCAGCTTCAAGAATACTCTTAAGATTAGTCAATACCTGGCGCGTCTGGACCTCTATGCCTCCCTCTACGAGCTCGCCTGTTACCGGATCCAATCCGGCTTGCCCGGCAGTAAACACAAGCGATTCTGTGCGAATCGCTTGTGAATAAGGTCCGATTGCCTTGGGCGCTTTCTCGGTGAATATGATTTTCTTACCTTCGGTTGTGAACATGCATTCTCCTTATGGTTATTATATGAATATAACCGCCAGATTTTAAGGTCAGTATACAACCGAGAAGCAAGTCAGGCAATACTTATTTCACACCACAGGCATGCTGCAAAACGAATGGATCAGGAAAAGCCTCGATAGATCTGTTCCGGGTTAAAATTTTCAGGGACACATTTAAATGCGTCCCTGAAAAGGTCCGCTTAACTCCCACTTTGATTTGGCGTAGGGGCGGTGGAAGGCGCATTCGCCTGACGGAAAGCCTTTATTGCATCACGGAGTGCCACTCTTGGATCGTGAAGCAACTGATGGATATCCTTGAAATTTTCCTCCTAGGTTCTGAACGGTGGTTAGAGCCTGGGCCTGATCAGTCACTTGACCATTCGCATCAAATCCTGAATGAGATGAAACAATTCCCTGGGCACTCTGATAAATCGACTGCGCCTGCTTCACAGCTGCCGAAAAAGCGTCTAACGCAGTTTGCAAGGCCGAAGTATCCTTGCCGTTGGCTTTGGCTTTGTTAATTAAATCCTGTCCTTTGGTAATGCGCTGGTCGACATTATTTAGGAAAGTGCCTATTTTGCCATAAATGTCCTGTTCCCTGGCCCAGACTCGCGCCAACCGTTCTGTACCCTTTTGAGCCGGTACGGGTGTAGTTGCAGGTGTTGCCATTGGATCTGGCGGCGCGATTGCATAGGCACTAGCGAGGGGCATGAACGCAAAACCAAGAGCTATGATCGTAACGACCAACCAGCTCTTTTTAAACCATACAACAATCGTTGACATACGAACCTCCTTGTTCGATTTACGATTGTGAGTATAGGACCTTCAAGTAAAGCGTATGTGGCAGGATTGTAAAATCTTTGTAAACTCTACTAACCAAAGAAAGTCGGGGATTCCGCACAGCGAGGTGGGGAATAAAGGCGTGACCAGGTGTGCTCTATATACGTCTTACAACTACTAAAGTCAAATCATCTGAAAGAGGTTGAAGGCCGATGAAATCGTTGAGACTTCGACTCGACTGTATCCAATAATCCGCTCGCGGTGGATGAATGGACTGATCGAATTGCATCTAGCAAACGCAAATCTCCAAACATCTTGCCCTCCGCCGAAAAGGCTTCCGTTAAACCGTCCGTATAAAGCAAGAGACTTTCACCCGCGGTAAGCCTGATTGTTCTTTGTGACATCGGATTGGAATATGTCACGCCAAGTGCGATCCCTGTCCTTAATAATTTCTCTATCCGTTCCGGCGAGCGTATCCAAAGAGGTGGATTGTGTCCGGCATTGGCATATGTGAATTCGCCCGTTTCCTGATCCAGTACGCCATAGACAGCTGTGACGAACATACCCTGACGTGTGTCAGGTATTAATAGATCATTGACTCGGGTCAGGGCTTCGGCGGGCGAAAGGTTTTCGGCGACTGCTGCCCGGATGATGGTCCGGGTTAGGGCCATGAACAAAGCAGCCGGAACACCCTTATCGGCTACGTCAGCTATAATAATACCCAATCTATTTTCCGGTAATTCGATAACATCGTAGAAATCGCCGCCCACCTGACGGGCGGTTTTCCACCGGGCCGCCAATTCCCAGCCGGGGTGTTGCGGAAGGGTTTCCGGGATAAACGATTCCTGGATTTGCCGCGCTAATTGCATTTCCGTTTCGAGGCGTTCACGCACAACCACCTCGTCCTGCAAACGGTCGTTTTGAATAGCAAGGGCAATTTGCTGGGCAATGCCGTTTACGATTTCAAGGCGGCGGGACCGAAAACGACGCGCCCCTGCAAATTCTTCAACCAGCAGTACGCCAAACAGGTCCGACTTTATCAAGAGCGGTAAGGCAATCAATAACCGTTCGCCCACAATTAAAGCCCTATCATTTTCCCTGGCCGGCTTGAATTTCGTCCATTTTTCGGGCTTATCGTTCGGTTTTAATATATATGCAGTTAGCAGACCCAGCTTACACGCCGCATCCATCATGGGGAATTTACCGCTTGCCAATTCCACATCCCAGAGCACGGCTTTCGCCTCTTGATCGAGACCAAACTCATGGCTGGGTATGTAAACTTCACGCGCGGCATCCCATAGATATAACGCCGACCTTTCGACCCCAACGAGTATCGGCAGGATACGAATGATGGTGCCGAGAATTTCATCAAGATCGCTTAAACTGACAACAGCCTGGGCCACTTGCAATAATGCCGCGGATGCGTATGCCTGTTCCTGCGCAGAGTCGTAAAGCCTGGCATTCTCGATTGCAACCGCTGCGTAACTGGCAAATGTCGCCGTCATTGCCTGCGCTTCATGGCCGTAACGTCCCGGGGCGTGATGAGCTAATGCGATTAGGCCGACCGGTTGATCGCTTACGCGTAGAGGTGCTGCCAGTGAAGAGTAATCGGTTTTGAAGGCAGCGGCTTTCCCTGAAGGCCATAACGGATCTGATGGTTTACGTATGACCGGCTCTCCAGACAGCATGATGGCGTTCAATATCTTTGCATCTTCAGACGAAGAAAGTCTGGCCTGTTCGATGGACTCTGCATCTGCGCCGTGAACTGCCGCAAGAAAAAGGTTGTCGTCTTCCAAAAGCCAAATGGCGGAAACATCCACTGGAAGGTTGCGGTCCAATTCGGTCAAGATCGCTTCGAGCGCTTCATCCACACCGACATATTCAGAGAGCAAGCCGGCGACTTCCCGCAGGCTGTCTGCCACGCGCCGCCTCCATTGCTCCGAGCGATATAAGTCTGCATTACGCATGGAGGCGGCCATTGTCCCAGCCACAGTTTCGAACATGATGCGGTCGTCATCCGTAAATGCATTAATTTTATCGGATTGAATGTCCAATACACCCTGCACACGTTCTCCAAATAAAAGAGGAATGCATAATTCGGAACGCGTATTCCTGGGTGGTAGCGATGATGGACGATAGCGCGGCTCTGCATTTACGTCATTTGCCAATATAGTTTGGCCCGCTCGCGCTACCCATGGGATGATGCCCGTGGGATCATCAAGTGGGATCGAATAACCTTTAAGAGCGTCGCTGCGAATACCACTGCCGGCCTCATATTCGATCAAACGCCGAGTTGGATGGACGGTGAACAGGTAAACGTGAGGATAGCCAAAGCGATCGTGGATCAGGTTGGCAGCCTCATCCATCATTTCACCAAGGTCGAGGGTTGAAGTCACGCTTTTGCTTACTTCAGCCACCAACATCAATTGATCGGCGCGGCGGCGGACGTCACTATACAGCCGTGCGCCTTCAACGGCCCGGGTAATATTATCTGCAAGAGCCTGCAATAACAGCAAATCGTTGGGGTGAAAAGCGTTCAGGCGGTCTGATTGAACATCCAGGACACCGAGGACTCGGTCTTCAAGTTTAAGAGGTATGACAACCTCCGAGCGGGTCTCAGGCAGTGGTTTAATATACCGGAAGCGCGGGTCCGCCCGGACATCAGAAGCGACGATACGTTCACCGGTTGCAGCAGCTTCACCAATCAATCCCTCTCCAAGCTCAACCTCCAGGGCCAGCGGCAGATTTTTGCTCCCCCCGGCAGGGGCCCTGGCGCTGGAACGGAACCGCAGCCGCTTCGCATTCGGTTGAAGTGTGAAAATTGCAACGTAGTAATAGTTGAAAGTTTTTTGGATCAGCCCGGTCACCCGGCGCGAAAGTTCGTCCACGGAAAGGACGTTGGCAATTTGAGAACTGACTTCTCGCACAAGGTTTAGCTGACCGAGACGAAAACGTTCTACTTCCACACGATGCGAGGCATACAACCCTACCGCGACCACGCTGGCAATGCTCTTTATGAGTTCGAGTTCTTCCTTTTCGAAATTTGGACCTTTGGATCGTGTGACCTGCAGCACCCCCAGAAGTATTCCCTGATCCTCAATGGGGATGGCGGCTAAAGATTTATGCACGCCTGCCTTTTTATTTACACGTTTGACAAACAACTTTCGACCTGTTAACGCGCGGCGCATTCCTTCCGAGCGCGGTTGAACCGAGAACAATCGCCTGGAATTCCAATCGGGCAAGCGGAACATGTTCTCTTGCAACCATACATCGACATGTCCCTGTATCATGCGGCAGGTCATGGCAATGATTCGGTCGCGCTGTTCAAGGAGGGAAGCTGTATTGACTAACTGCTCTCCCAGGTTGGCAATCTCACGCCACTCGGACAAATCAGGAGAACGGTTTGCGGAAGGCATGTTATCCCTTCATCTTTATAAGCGTTAGAAGATTTCCAGAGTCTGTAACCTCGTACCGGACCTCATCCATTAATTTGCGCATCAGGTAGATTCCCAGGCCGCCAATTTTCCGCTTGGAAAGGTCAGCCTTCAAATCCGGCTTAACCACCTTGGTCAAATCGAAAGATTTACCATGGTCGAGCAAAGTAATAATAATTCTATCGTTCTCGAATACGCAGGTTAACTCGAATGAGGCATCCGAAAATCCTTCATAGGCATGCTCAATTACGTTGGAGGCGGCCTCATCGGCGGCAAGCTGGATGGAATACACTTCCTTATCGCTAAAACCGGCCGCGCGTGCCTTTTGACCGACATACCCACGGATCTCGTCTAGATATTCAAACCTGGCAGGAAACTTTAATACTGACATTGACAACCAAAAGCCGCCTCACGCAAGAACAAGGGGCGGCCTCCACATAAATTAATTTATTTTTCTCTTGGATTTGATTAAAAGCTGCCGACTGCTTCAAGCGGTTCCGGAAAGGTTTTGAAAAGTTCTGTAAAACCGGCCAATTCAAGAGCTTCACGAATACGAGAAGGCACGGATGCCAGGATTACCTCGCCGCGATTATATCTTTTGCAATTCCGCTGGGCAGCCAACAACGCCCGGAAGCCTGCGCTAGACATGTATTCCAGGGCCTCCATATCGATCACGAGCTTATATACACCTTTTCCGGTAAGAGCGTCAATGGCCTTGCTAAATTGGGGAGCAGTGGAACTATCAACACGTCCGCTAACCGAAACCAGATAACAATGTTTAAATTCTTTTGTCGTGATTTCCATGCCCAACCTCCAGCGCCATCAAGAGTGAGACGTTCCCAGATTTTGCGAAATTATATCATGAGATTTTAATTGTCAAATTCCATCTCTTTCAGGAATTTTATTGGTAACCATCCCCTATAATAATACCAAGCATAATACGAATAACATTTTCCGGTGTTATCAAGGAGATCTTCACCCTGTTTTTTCTGTCTGAATATTTAGAAGCAACATCGGCCGATATAGTAGAAAGTCAAGCGAGTTTGGACCTGCGATGAGATGTGTCAGCGGCAATATTTCGATTCGAGCCGTACCAGGCCTTTCTATTTCAAGCTATTCAGACCGCCCGTAGCCAACATTGGTTGTAGTATTATTTCATGCCTTTCGTTACTGTGGCGGAGGCAATAGCAATGCCTGTTGGGACTACTCTTCCAGCATTCTTTCCCGTAAAGTATTTCTGTTTCAAATCTTCGAGTGTAACATTCTGGACTTCCCCGAAGCCTCGTTGATTGAGGAATGGGCTAATCTGCCCTCGATCAATCCCGAATCCATATGATTCACCACTGATGCGGGCTGCACGCCGGAGCGCTTTGACATCACTCCTGCTCTCATCTTGGAATATCTCGGCATACATGTAGTCGAATATCACCATGCTGCCCGGTCCTGAGCGTTCTGAAATAAAAGCCAGGGTCCGGTCCACGCCTTCTTTGGTTAGAAAAAAGGTAACGCCCTGCCAGATGAACAAGGTTTTAGCATGTTCATCGTATCCTCCACTTTGAAGGCGCTCATCGAGTGATTGAGTATTCAAATTGGCCGGGAGAAAAGTGACAAAGCCGGGAACTGGATTAATAACTTTGCTTAATTTTTCTTTTTTTCGATTCTGGGTGGCGGCTTCATCGAGCTCGAACACTCGTGTCTTTTCGATCCCTGGGATCCGGTATGCCCTCGTATCATAACCTGCCCCCAGAATAACAACTTGTTCGAGCCCATGAACAAGTTGTGCTTTGAGAAAGTCGTCAATATATCGCTCCCGGAGAAGGATATATGCAGCTGCCCCGGGTGCCAGCCGCTCATATAACCCAGAGGTGATCACCCATTTGCTCAATGACCAGCCTATTCCCCCGGGCACAAATACGCGGGCATAGGGATCGTAGAAAAGGCGCTCGGATTCGGGTTTCTCCGCTTCAATCGCGCGAAACCCTGCTACTCCGGCGGCTGATTGACTTGGTTTTTCCTTTTTCATGACTTGTTTCTCCTAAATAACAAAAACCCAGATTCCACATCGAATAAATTTTGCCAACATTTTTACCCCATAGGAAGGATGGTTATGGCGGAACTAACTTAACTTTAGGATGATTACCTCCCTTTTGCTTCATTTTTAGCGATCCATTTCATAAAATCGGACGGATATTAGTAGTCGAGGCTCGCAAGATCCAATTGGCCGAGGCGTTCTTGTTCGGCGCTCACATCGATTTCGACAATCTTCTGGCGGTGAGCTTGAAGGCCATTATTAGGAGCAAACGTCCAAGCGGAGCCACAATGAGTCCCACGCCCCCATTCCCCATCGATACTCCATTCGGTCGCTGGTCAACACTCGAACACCAACTTGACTTATTTGATCAAGGGGAGAGAATTTTACCTCAGTAAATGATTTCACTTAACCATGTATTCCATCGTTCTTTGGATTAGGTTGTGAGCCTGAATCCAGCATAGAAGACATTCTTTATTTTATTACAGCTTTTATCTGAATTATTATCCGACACAGAGCTGAATGTCTTGACAGCCCAAGAGAGCTTAAGTATAATTGTACTAATTCAACTAGTACACTCTAAGGATGGATTATGGAAATTCGCTTCGATCCTAATAACACGGTACCGATTTACTTGCAAATTATTTACTCTATCAAGCACCAAGTAGCAACTGGACGATTGAAGCCGGGAGAGCAGTTGCCGACCGTGCGCATGCTCGCAACCGATTTGCGAATCAACCCTAATACTGTAGCTAGGGCATTCGATATATTGGATACTGAAGGTGTGATTACAACACAGCGTGGGCGCGGTACGTATGTACGCGAACATCCAGACGACGCGAATTTGATGCGCGTCCGCAAAGAACAATTGAAGGCAATGATGGACAATGTGATAAGCAATGCGCTTGGTCTTGGATATCCAGCTGAAGAAATCAAAGAAGCATTCGAAGTAGAACTCGCAGACTGGATGCGCCAGCGCCGGTCAACAGCATCGTCCCACGATACGCGATCAGCAAAGCCAGAGGCGAAATTGGTTCTTCAGAAAGGATGAATAGGAAGCCGCTTCATCGCTGTATGCAGACGTAATTTGGTCCATAATGACAGCATACCCGGAGGTACAAATGAAAAAATACTTCGGTGAGTGGGTCCTTTACTCAAGAAATTGCGCCATAATTCATGTCGTAGTTTTTCTAGTGATCGCAGGCGCTTTCACTTTATTTGGTTTGAAGTTTGAAATTCCTCTAAGAATAAAATGCCTGGCATGGCGATAGCCGAGGTGTTGGTCATCGTGCCATCCGGTGCAATCGATACGATGATCTTGGGCGAGCTGAGCGGGATGGTCGCAATGGCGAAGCCGAACCTGCCGAAGAAACACGAGAATAAGTGACCTGCTTTTCGAATTCGGTCACAAGAAAGGCATGTTATGAATCAATACGGTACATGGACTCCTTACGTAGGCGCGGGGGCATTGCGCCTCGCCATCGCGCTGTTCGTGATCGCCATTGCGCTGGCGTTCTTTGCGGTCAGGCTGTGCAACCCGCTCCAACCCCGAAAGACCGGCAGATTTGCGGGCGGCGTGCTCGCCCTAATGTGGCTGGTCTCGATCGAGACCTTTGGGATGAACGGCACCGTTTACTATGAGGCGCTGATCAAAGCAGTTGGCCAATTCACGCCTCCGTCCAGCCCGATCACACCAATTACGGTGCTTTCCGGCCTAATCGGCTTCATCGCCATCCTCGTTCTGACGCGCCGCAGTGGATGGAAAGCGGCACTCGGCGGGGCCATCGTGGGGATGATGGCGGCTCCGATGATCTTCGAGCTGCCGTTCGACCTGATCGTGATGGGCCACATCTACCCAACGCCTCCAACACCCGTGGCAGTATACACTCAACTCTATTTCATGCCACTTTTCTTGATCGCACTTTCCAGCTTCGCGCTGCTGACCGTTTCGCCTCTGATCAAGCTCTCGCGCTGGACACTGTTCTGCCTGGCAGGTATGTTCCTTGTGTTCGCCGTCTGGGCGCTGTTCGGCTTTTCTTATCCGTCCACCGCCTTACCCTTTGCTTTTAACGCGATATCAAAGGTTCTGTCTTTCCTTGCGGCTGTCACGCTCTTTCTTCCGTTGGACAGAATAGCCTCAAATCCACCATCCGGACCGGCGTGAAATCATTGGCGAACCCGCATTGAAACCGGTGGAGTACGTCTGGTTTCAACTTTCACTCTTTGTATGCTATGATGATTGGATAAAGGATATGATAAAAAATACAAGCAAAATAGCGATAACAGTGTCGCATCTCAAAAAAACGTATGGCAATGTTAATGCGGTTGAAGATGTGTCATTCGAGGTGAACGAAGGCGAAATATTCGGAATGCTCGGTCCGAACGGGGCCGGAAAAACTACTACCGTCGAATGCATAGCCGGCTTGCGGGACCCCGACGGAGGCTCTATTTCCGTACTTGGTCTTTGACCCGCAAGTCGATCGGGACACACTCCATCCAGTTGTCGGCGTTCAATTGCAATTCAGCACTTTCCCTGACAAGTTGAAAGTCAGCGAAATTTTGGACATGTATCAGTCTTTCTATATTCATCCGGCGAACCCGGAAGAGCTGGCTCGTGCGCTTGGCTTTAGTGAAAAACTGGGCAGTTACTACAAAACACTTTCCGGCGGCCAGAAGCAACGGCTCTCGGTCGCGTTGGCGCTTATTGGCCAGCCGAAGATTGCCGTGCTGGACGAGATGACGACCGGACTCGACCCTCAGGCCCGGCTTGACACCTGGGAGCTAATAGGAAAAATCCGTGACCGAGGAACGACGATCATACTGGTAACGCACTATATGGACGAGGCGGAACGGCTTTGCGATAGGGTGGCCTTGATCGACCACGGGCGCATCATCGCGCTCGACACTCCTTACGGATTGGCCGAAAAAGTTACCGGCGGCAAACAACAGGTGCTGTTTGTACCATCCAAACCATTCGACGAACCGTTGCTCACCGCATTACCGGAAGTAAAAACCGTTGAGCACCAAGGGAAACGCATCAGAGTCGTAGGCTCCGGACAGCTCGTCAACGCCATTATACTGACCTTGGCCAAGAATGGAGTTGAAGCGCTTGATGTAGAGACGAAACGGGCGACGCTCGAGGATGCCTTCGTCAAACTGACCGGTCGGCACATCCACGCAGAACCTGAGGATTAACGTATATGAACAATACCAGAATAAAAACACCCCGCGCCGCTTTCGGTAAACTGCTGCTCAATGAAAGCAGACTGGCTTTGCGTGTTCCGATAGGTCTAGGGATATGCATTGGATTGCCAATCCTCCTGCTCGTCATCTTGGGTGTCTTGTCCGGGACGCAGGAAGCGAGCATCGAACTCGGCGGTTTGTCGTATTTTGCTCTTTTGTATCCGCTCCTCGTCGCGGTGGCAATCCTGTCGCAGAGCATCAATATTCTGCCCCGCACCCTGATCAAGTACCGGGAATTGGGAATCCTGCGGCGCCTTTCCGTTACACCTGTGCCGCGTTCGTGGCTGCTGGCCGCGCAAATCGTTATAAACCTAGCCATCGCGGTGATCGGGATTATTCTCTTGACTGCGGTCAGCGTCTTCGCCTTCGGTCTTGAGCCCCCACGGGACTTCCTTGGATTTCTATTCGCCGACTTCCTTACCATTACTTCCTTGTTTGCCATTGGGCTTTGCATAGCCGCGGTTGTCCGAAGTGATGCTTTGTCTCAGGGAATTGGGGCCATTCTGTTCTTTGTAATGTTATTTTTCGGCGGATTATGGGTACCGCGTCCGCTTCTGCCAGCTGAGTTTGTCACTATCAGCAATTGGACACCGATTGGCCCATCGGTAGATGCAATCCAAAGTGCAATGCAAGGAACATTTCCTTCACTGCAATCGATCTTTGTCCTGAGTGCTTACACGCTGATTTTTGGTTATCTGGCGGTGCGCTATTTCAAGTGGGAATGACAATTGGGCACTTGATAACCTTCGATACTGGTTGGCAGCCTTACCAGTATCGAAGGTTTTCACTTGTTTGTCATTACATGTGTCCGAATTTATATCCAAAGATCAGAATCTTGTAAATGATGGAAACAAATCAGAGTTTTATGCAAGAAGCATTAAAAGTGTTTTCATAATAATGGCTGGAATCATGAAAACAACCCAGGCCTTTTTGCTGTGGATCATTGCCAATGCTTTTATTACGGGAATATTGTTATTCTTATTTAATTCATTGCCCCTCCCAACAATTATTCCCTGCACTTATCCCCTTGCTCAAAACCTGGCCTTAGCCATTATTTTGCCATGGATTTTTCAGGTCATCGTAATTCCGAAAACCGGGCAAGCCAGGTCCAAACCAGCATTGACTGTATTACCTATCTTATTGCTCCTCCTTTTATGGCTTGGTTCTTACCCGTTTTCACCCCTTGGTTTTTCAACCGGACGGATCCCAATTCTGCGCGGGTTCGTAATTACCAGATCCTTGAGACCGCCGCTTACCATTGCTTCAGGGGAAATTGTTACTATTGCAGGTGGTTCGGTTATAGGGATTAGTTCGACTACGCTTCCAGTGGATAAGTCTTGTTTTTGGACATCAGCGAACGGAGGCACATTCGATGATCCCAGAACGTGCGACACAGACTATTTTGCCCCGCCAGCAGATTATGATGTCTTGAAAATACATATCCAACCCGGGTGCCATTTACCGACCGCCCTGGGAGAAATCAAGATCAATATCTTGCCTTAATCAAAATGAAACTGCCCAACCTTTTGTATGGATTGGACAGTTTATGTATTTTGAAAACCGAAGTGAACCCATCGTATATTGGGTACTTACTTTTCCCCCATATTCTTGATGCTTCCCAAACCATCCACCGTCTTAATGACCTGGGGATTCCCATAGTAATTGACGGAACCCAATCCATTGACATTCGCATTCAGGTTTTTATCGGCCCAAACGGTTGCGTCCCCCATTCCATCCAGGTTGACTGTTGCCGCCTGACTATGCAAATCAGCGCCATTGAAACTACCCAGACCCTGGACGTGCACATTTTCTGAATCTGCTGTGCCGCTTGCGCTTATGGAACCCACTCCTGCCAGGTTGCAATCCAGCATATTAAGGTGGACATTATCCAATGTAAGCGCGCCTGCTCCATTCATCATCAATTTAAGATGGTCGGTTTTTAATCCTGCAAGCTTCACCTCTCCGGCAGTTTCGAAATCCAACTCGCCCAAATCCTTAACCATGATCGTTATCTTGACCGGCTTGGTGGGTGAAATTGGTAAAATAGATCCATTCAAGTTGTCGATTTCGAGAACTCCATCCACCACCTGCGAGCCTATTTCAGCGGCTACATTGTCTTCCGCCTGAATGGTGAGCGACCTCAGTCTCGCCCTGGTTAATAATCACCTGGGCGGGAAAGGATAATCGGATCGAACTGAAACCATGGACATCACGGCTTTCCGTCACAAGTTTGCCCGAGCCTCGTTCACCGAGTCCTACAAAAAATCCACTGCCGTTGATCGTATATTCAGGTGCATGAGCCCACCCCAATTGCGGCGCAAAGAGAACTGCCAAAAAAGCGCCACCTACCACTAAAACATCCATAACCGGTCTTGAATACTTCCAGTAGGAATGCATAATCATGCCGAGCCCGGCTGCGATCAACAGAAAAGGCCATAGGTAAACCAGAACCCATAAGTTAGACGGCTGAATTATTTGCATTCGGATCAAGATCCACAGCAGCCCTGCTGAAATCAGTACAAGCGGAAAAAAGAGAGAGATTCTCCGTTCCATTATGTCTCCGTTACTGAAGCGGTGAAGGGGGATCGGATGGTTTTGAAAAGTCATTTTCTTCAGGTTTGTGTCCACCCACTAAGTTGAGCCGCGTGATGATTATGTAAACACCTAAAAGGATCAGCAAGGCAGGGAAAACTAATCCGCTTAGACGCGAATAATGGTCAATCGAGAAAATCATTTCAAAGAAAGCTCCAAAGATAATGAAGAGGACGAAGCCCGTTCGCATGACTCTCAACCCTGCTCTTTTGTGTCCTTCATTGCCTCCATATAACCCGGATAGATAGATGCCTGTGCCGACAAAGAGTATGATCAACGTCCAGGCGTAGGACCAGCTCTCCCAATGGGAAGTAAGGTTTTGGTAAAGCAATAAAAGCCCGATCCCCGTAATGATACTTCCAGGGATTGCCAGGCCAGAAACCTGTTTTCCACCCAGGAACATCCCGGCAAAGAACAGCCCGCCAAAGATGATCACGATAAACGGCCATAGGTAAGACCAATTCACAAAATTACGGAATAATTCACCGGCAAGCGACAACAGGCCGAAGGCGACCAGGAGTGTCCCGCCTACCAGCGCCGCAGCATTCGAACGATCAGTTTTCATTTAATTTCTCCTTCTTCTATAATTTAATAAACTTGAGGCAATCCTTCCGTTCTTTCATACGAGGCTGGGCCTAAAAGGTTTCGGATGGTCATAACCAAATCAGTGTGTATAATCGAAAAGTTATTAAATTGCGCCCATGAATAAAACTCTGTATGGCCTTTTTTGTGGCATTGGAGCCGCAGCTATATGGGGTGGAATGTACGTCGTCAGCAAAGTGGTGCTGAAGGTCATTCCACCTTTTACCCTCGTAACGATCCGCCTCATACTGGGTGGGCTTACGTTGTGGCTCATCAGGGTGGTGCGCGGTGGGATGAAAATTGAACGGAAACAATTTTTGCAGGTATTTGGAGTGGGACTGATCGGATATGGCATCTCATTAGGCTTTCAATTCGTTGGAACCAACCTCTCGACCGCTGCCAATGGATCATTGGTAACATCGGCAACACCGGCATTCATTCTGCTCTTTGCCTGGATCATATTACGCGAGCGCATCACCCCTTTACGATTAGTAGCGCTGCTTATCTCGACACTGGGAGTCGTGGCAGTTATCGATCCCCGCACTGCCCATCTTAACCCCGGGTTGTTTTGGGGCAATCTTTCGCTCCTTGCAGCAGCGCTTACATGGGCGCTCTATTCCGTACTAATCCGTATTGTTACACGCAAAATGGATGTGCTCTCTGTTACCCTGATTGCTTTTCTCGGAGGACTCCCCATTGTTATTCCGGCGGGAACATGGGAATTATCGAATATCGGGATCGGGCATGTCGGTTTAGGCATTTTAGGTGGTGTGCTTTTCCTCGGCATCATTTCCACCGCTCTCGCCATGATCCTGTGGAATACGGCTTTTGCCATATTAGATGCCAGTATCGCCTCCCTGACATTCTTTGCTCAACCCGTGGTTGGCACTTTGCTGGGGTGGATTTTTCTAAAGGAAACGATCACGCCCCTTTTTCTGATTGGAGGCCTCTTAATTGCCATTGGGCTCATCATGGCCAGCCGGGAAACTGGTACTTGACAAAGGATTCTAAACTCCATATACTGAACTAGTAACACGTGTTAGTAATAACTGACAAAAAATGCCTCCGACCAAACGTTCCACAAGTCAGGATGTTGCTAAAATGGCAGGTGTCTCTCGCACCACTGTCTCTTTTGTTTTGAACCAATTGGAGGGAGTGAGCATCAGCGAAAACACGCGTCAGCGTGTTTTTGAGGCCGCAAGAAGTCTCAATTATCACCCAAATTCTGCAGGGCGCAAACTCGTAAGTGGGAAATCTGATACGCTAGGCCTTGTACTTTGTCAATCTCCCGAACAAGTTTTTGCAGATGCATTTTTACCTCAGGTGATCCTGGGCGTCGAACAGGCTGCCATGCAGCAGAATTTTCACGTCCTCCTGAAACCGGTGGAGCCTGATGACGCGGAAGGATATTCCCGTTTGATAAACGAAAACCATGTCGATGGCATCATCCTCTCTGGCCCGCGCCAGGATGACACCGAAATCATAAACCTCCACCAAAAGGGCGTGCCTGTTATATTATTGGGTCAAATGCCCGACAGTGACCTTCCTTTTGTGGATGTTAACGCTACGAGTGGAGCGGAAACAGCAATAAATCATTTGATTGAACTGGGCCATCGGCATATCGGGATGATTACCAATGCACCGCTTACGTATACTTCTGCCCAACAACGACGCACAGGCTACCGGCAAGCATTGCAAAAGGCAAATTTAAAGTCAGAGGATGGGTTAATTAAGGAGGGAAACTATACCCCGGCCAGCGGGTATCACGCCATGATTGATCTATTAAAAGAATTGCCCCGCCCAACTGCCGTTTTTATAGCCAGCGATGTAGTAACCATGGGTGCTATTTTGGCCGTCAAGCGTGCGGGCTTGCAGATCCCGGAAGATATTGCGATAGTCGGTTTTGACGATATTCCTTTGGCTGAATATTTCGATCCACCACTTACTACCGTCCGCCTCCCGGCTTTTGGGTTGGGATGGACGGCTGGCGAACGGCTAATCCGCTTGACCCGCGAAGAGGGCCTTGATCAGAACGGTATATTGCTCGATTCGGAATTAATTATCCGCGAATCGACTGTCAGGAGTGCTATAAAAACCTAAGTTTTTTAATTGTTTTTGGTAACACGTGTTAATAACATAAAACTTTAGATAACTAAATCAACACAAACAGGTCCCTCAGCAAGTCACTATGAGTTCCCTTCTCATAATGACATTGTCTAAAAGGAGTTAATCATAAAGAGGAGGTGGTTGCCAAAATAAATGGATCTTTCCAACGATACGCGCTTCATTTACTTAATTCGATAAAGGAGAAGAAACATGAATAAGTCTATCAAGATATTTGGTCTGATGCTGTTGATCTCAATGCTGCTTGCAGCTTGTGGACCGGCAGCAACACCGGTTCAACCGACGCAACCCGCGCCGGTACAAGCGACTGTGGCACCTGTTGCCACAGACACTGCGATGGCACCCGCTACGACCCCCACCGCGGCCGCAGGCGCAATCGATTGTAAAGGCGCTGCTGCCGGTGATACTTTGTCGGTCGTATATCAATGGTCCGGTTCTGAAGAAGAAAGCTTCAACACGATCATCAAACCGTTGGAAGACGCCTGCGGCATTAAAATCACCGGCCAATCCACTCGTGACGCTTCCGTCCTGGACACTATGGTAAAGAGCACACCTCCAGACGTGCTCTTCTGGCCCGACCTCTCCCCGCTAAAGCTGTACTCCAGCATGCTGCTGCCTTTGGACACCGTCAGCGCTGACCAGTCCAACTATCCGGCTTTCTGGGTTACATTGGGTACCGCCAATGGTAAATGGCTGGCCATCCCGGCCAAGGTGGATATCAAGTCGATCATCTGGTATAGCCCGACCCAGTTCCAGGCCCTGGGTTATACCGTCCCAACCACTTTTGCCGACCTTCAGACGCTAGCCGACAAAATGGCCAGCGATGGAAACATTCCCTGGAGCATGGGCTTCAACAACGGCGGCGCTGCCGACGGATGGACCGGCTCCGACTTCATCCAGGATATCCTGCTCGCCACACAAGGACCGGACTATGTAAATAAGATCATCGCCGGTACTGTGCCTTACAACGATCCCGGTGTCCTGGCCGCTTATCAAATCTATCAAAAGTGGGCTTCCGACCCGAAATACACTGTCGGCGGAGCAAACGGTACAGTCAACACCAAATTCCTGGATGCCATTTACAAGGTATTCTCGAACCCGCCGGAGGCGATGATGGTCAAGCAGTCCGGTTTTGCAGGCGGTTCCATCGCCACACAATACCCAAGCCTTAAATACGGGACAGATTATGATTTCTTCCAGTTCCCCGGAGCACAGGGTATGCAGGGCGGAGCGGACTTTATGATGGCCTTTAGCAGCAAGCCCGCAGCCCAGGCCCTGATCGCCTACGTGACCAGCGCAGTGGGTGGCCAGAATTGGGCCAAGGCCAATTTCAGCCTGTCTCCAAATATGAATGCAAAGGGTAACTATACCGACCCACAAGAGCTTAAACAAGGGGACATGTTGGCAAGTACATCCGGCTTCACCTTCGATATCGGTGATGCGCTTGGGGCACCCTTTAATGATGCGGAGTGGAAAGGCATCGTTAAGGTTGTGCAGGGAGCGGATATCGCCAGCACGCTTAAAGACGTTGCCGCAGCCCAGGCTCAATCGGTAAAGTAACCATCGCCGCATTTTAGAATTTCGGCTGGGGCATGATCAAACCCATGCCTCAGCCTATTATTCGGTAAAGCGCAAGGAGGTTATATGGTACCCAAAATCATGAAACAAGGACGTCTCGCTCCGTGGTATTACCTGCTCCCTGCCCTGATCCTTATGACGGTCTTTATCGTCTACCCAACCATTGGCACGATCCGGTTAAGCCTGCTCGATGCTACCAGCATTCATTCTGCTGCAACCACCTGTACCGCGGGCCAGCCCTGTTGGGGGATCTTCGAAAATTATCGTTACGCCTTGACCAATCCCGATATGCTGATCGCGTTGCGCAACAACGCACTTTGGCTCTTATTGATGGTGCCGGGAACCATCGCAGGGGGTCTGTTCTTTGCCATCCTGGCCGACCGGGTGCGGTATGAGAATATTGCCAAGGCTATCGTCTTCATGCCGACTGTTATTTCCTTCATCGGCGCCGGTATCATATGGAACTTCGTATATGCTTATGGGAGCGGTGGAGGTCCCCAGGTGGGCCTCTTGAATGCCATCCTCATCGGGCTGGGAGGCAAACCGGTGACATGGTTGAGTGATCCGGTAATCAACAACTTTTCGCTCATGCTGGTGGGTGTTTGGCTTTGGGCAGGATTTTGTATGACAATTCTGTCAGCCGCCATCAAGGGCGTCAATATTGAAATGCTGGAGGCTGCGCGCGTCGACGGAGCAAACGAATGGCAGGTCTTCGGTCAGATCATGTTTCCCACCATCCTGCCGACAATCGTGGTCGTCACGACCACCATGGCGATCATCGTCCTGAAGATCTTCGACGTTGTCTTTGTCATGACCGATGGAAACTTCGGCACCGAGGTCATTGCCAACCGCATGTTCGCCCTGATCGTGACCAACGCCGGCCAGTCGACTGCCATTGCTGTTATCCTGATCATTTTGACGATCCCGATTATGATATTCAACATCCAACGCTTCCGGAAAGAGGAAGGTGCCCGATGAATCCCCTTGCCAAGCTAAATCTTCTTTTCCGCCGGCTGCCGGTCCATCTGGCGGTGATTCTCATGTGCGTCCTGTGGATCGCTCCAACCCTGGGTCTATTCGTGACCTCCTTCCGTACGCGTGAAGCCGTACGTACCACAGGCTGGTGGACGGTCTTTTTGCCTCAACCTCAAGCAGTCGGCAGGCCGGAGTACACCCAGTACTGCTCTGCCTGCCACGGCGCGAACGGGAGATCGCTCCCCAGTGCCGACCTTTCGAACCCGGCTCTTGTGAACAAGTTTCCGAGCGCCGCAAGCTTATTGGTTATGCTGAGACAGCCTGTCAACGGCGGTCCGCACCTGGCCAATACCCCTCTGCCGACGAACCCACGCGATGCATTAACAAAACTGACCCCTATCGTAACCTACCTGCAGACCCTTTCGGGGGAGGGCCAATCCACCAGCCAGTTGACTATCAGCAACTACGTCGATGCCATTGTCGGATACAAGGGCACACAGGATTATCTCTCTGATTGCCAGGCAGGCGTCGCCAGCACCACCGCAGTCTTCAACTGCAATCCCAGCGATGTTGCCAACCCGGCAGGAATGGGCATCGCCCTGATCAACACCCTTATTGTGACGGTGCCGGCCACTTTGCTGGTAATCATCATCGCCGCCCTGGCCGCCTATGCCTTTGCCTGGCTGGACTTCAAAGGGAGGCAGTGGATATTTGCCCTGCTGATCGGCTTACAGATCGTACCGCTGCAGATGTCGCTTATCCCCATCTCCCAGCTCTACGTCAAGCTCCACATGCAAAGTACTTTCTTGGGAATCTGGCTCTTCCATGCCGGCTTTGGCCTGCCCTATGCCATCTATTTGATCCGAAACTTCATCGGTTCCTTGCCGCGCGAGATCTTCGAGTCTGCCTACCTGGACGGTGCCAACCACTGGACGGCCTTCCGCCGCCTGGCGCTGCCTCTGTCAATGCCAGCCATCGCATCCCTGGGCATATTCCAGTTCATATGGGTATGGAACGACTTCCTGGTCGCCAAGATCTTTCTCTCGGCACACCCGGTGCTGACGGTGCAGATCACGAACCTGATCGACCCGCGCGGCCAAAATTGGAATATCCTGACTGGCGCAGCCTTCCTGTCATTTCTTGTGCCAATCATCGTGTTCTTCGCCTTCCAGCGTTACTTCGTGCGCGGACTCCTGGCGGGCTCCGTAAAAGGCTAGAATTTATGTAACTGCTCAGGCTCAGCAACCTTTGCAGAAAAAGATACCGAAAAAATGGTGTGCGTGGGGCGTACGCCTCTACGCACACCATTTTTTCGGTTTTCTCCTCACGAGCCTGAGCAGTTACGCATTTATTGAGATTTGCTCATGACCGATTCACTCTGGTATAAAAATGCAATTTTTTATCAAATCTACGTCCGCGCTTTCAAAGATAGCAACAAGGACGGCCATGGTGATTTACAGGGCCTCCTCAAAAACCTCGACTACTTGAAAGAACTTGGAATAGACTGTGTCTGGTTGATGCCGATTTATCCTTCGCCATTAAAAGACGATGGGTATGATATTGCGGATTATCGCAACATCGATGAGACCTTCGGGACGATCGATGACTTCAAAGAGCTTCTCACTGCAGCTCACGAGCGCGGGTTGCGGATCATCATGGACCTTGTAATGAATCACACGTCCGATTGAACACCCCTGGTTCCAGGCGGCCAGAAGCGACCGGAACTCTCCGTATCGCGATTACTATGTCTGGAGCGATACCGACCAGAAGTACAAGGATGCCCGAATTATCTTCGTGGATTCCGAGCCTTCCAATTGGACGTGGGACGACGCGGCAGGTCAATATTACTGGCACCGGTTTTATGCAAGCCAACCCGACTTGAACTATGATAATCCGAAGGTTCAGGAGGAAATGCTGGCAACCGCGCGCTTTTGGCTCGATTTGGGAGTGGATGGTTTTCGCGCCGATGCCGTGCCTTATCTTTTCGAACGCGAAGACACAAGCTCTGAAAACCTGCCTGAGACACATGCCTATTTAAAAAAGCTTCGTGCGTATATTGACGAGAATTATCCCGGCCGCATTCTTCTGTGCGAAGCCAACCAATGGCCGGAAAATGTGCGACCCTATTTCGGCGATGGGGACGAGTTCCATATGTGCTTCCATTTCCCCATCATGCCGCGCATCTATATGGCAATTAAAAAAGGTCGGGCCGATGATCTGATGGGCATATTGAGCCGGACTCCGCCCATTCCAGAAAACTGCCAATGGTGCACATTCCTCCGCAACCATGACGAACTAACCCTGGAAATGGTCACCTCCGAAGAACGGCAATGGATGTGGGAACAATACGCCCCCGAACCACGGATGCGCCTCAACCGGGGCATTCGGCGGCGTCTCGCCCCCCTGCTGGATAACGATCGCCACAAGATAGAACTTATCCACTCATTACTCTTCACCCTGCCTGGTTCACCGATCATTTATTATGGCGATGAAATAGGCATGGGCGATAATATATGGCTGCCAGACCGGAACGGTGTGCGGACGCCAATGCAGTGGGATTCCACCATGAATGGCGGCTTCTCCGATGGTCCTTCAGAGAAGATGTATTTACCGATAATCAATAATGACGTTTACGGACCGGGGAGCGTGAATGTCAAAAACCAAAGGCAGGATCCGGGTTCCATATGGCATACCATCCGCCAGATGTTGAAAACAAGGAAACAATATCGTTCATTTGGGGTGGGTGAGATCGAATGGGTCGATTGTCGAAACGATCGAATTGCCGCTTTTCGCCGCCGAACGAAAGAAGAAAGTATTTTGGTGATTCACAATCTCAATGATTTCAAACGAGATTATTAATATCGAGAGTTCAAACCGGGGAGTTCTGCGCGAAATATTGACAGGTAAGCTTTACGAGACACAGGGAAATCAGTTATCCACCAAATTGGGACCATACCAATTCCGGTGGCTCGAAGAAAAATCCGCTACTGTGTAGCGGATTTTTCTTTTTCACCCACCGTATGCAATAAAGCCATGTTCGGTGCCACCATGGCACCAACCGGAAAACCACATACGAGGACAACTTGATCGCCGGGGTGGACCGTTTTCATGAGCGCATCATCCACATAACTCAGCATATCCTCCAATGTATTGGCAAACGGCACCAGGTGCGGCTTGACCCCCCACAAGAAGGCGAGCCGCCTATACGTGTCCTGGTGGGGTGTAAATGCAAGGATTGGCGCTTTAGGCCGTATCTTGGACATCAACCAGGCAGTCTGACCCTTTGTGGTAAAACAGGCAACTGCTGTCACGTTTTTATCATTAGCCAACACCTGGGCCGCACGCGCCATCGAAGCCGCATCGTTGGTATCGAATCCTTTAATGGCGTCTAATTCCTTGCCCCATTCAATGAAGTGACTCTCGGCTTCACAAACGATGCGGTCCATCATTTGTACGGCTTGCACGGGATATTTTCCCGATGCCGTTTCAGCCGACAACATCACCGCATCCGTACCGTCAAAGATTGCGTTGGCTACGTCGGAGGCCTCTGCCCGCGTCGGAAGCAGGTTCGAAATCATCGATTCCAACATTTGTGTCGCCGTGATAACCAGCTTGGCGCGTCGGTTTGCGGCCTGGATAATGGATTTCTGCAATGCCGGAACGCGTTCTGGAGGAAGTTCCACGCCAAGGTCACCGCGCGCCACCATAACCCCATCTACTACATCAAGAATAGCATCCAAGTTGTCTAGCGCCTCTGGTTTTTCGAGCTTGGCGATCAGGTAAGGCAGACGTTTTCCATCCGATAACCGCTCCATGGCCGAACGCACTTTCATGACGTCTTCTGCCGACCGTACAAACGAGATCGCAACGGCATCGACGTTTTGTGAAATGCCAAAAGCCAGGTCGGCCTCATCTTTGTCGGTAAAACCGGCTATCCGCAGCCGAACACCGGGTAGATTGATCCCCTTATGAGCAGACAATAATCCGCCAACGACAACTTGAGCCGTCAGGCCGTTTTCTTTAACGGAAACTACTTCAAGGGCAAGTCGTCCATCGTCGAGGAGCAGCCGGTCCGAGGTTCGGACGGAATCGAAAAGCTGCCGGAAGTCCACCGGGATCTGTTGATCGCTCCCGGGGGGCGGTATTGTATTTGTAGCATATAGGTTCACAACTTCGCCTTCGGAAAGTTGGATCGGGACGGGCAGGTCGCCAACCCGGATTTTAGGGCCTTGCAAATCCTGCAATATACCTACGGAGATTCCTAACTTTTCCGAGATCTTGCGGATTAAGGCAATTCTCTGGGCGTGCTCGTCGTGGGTACCGTGCGAGAAATTCATGCGGGCAACGTTCATGCCAACCTGAAGGAGGCTCTCGAGTATCTCTTCACTTTGGCTGGCAGGGCCAATTGTGGCAACTATTTTAGCATTGCGATTCATAACGACCTTTCCTCGTATTTATATCATGGGAAAAAACACATTCAGAATTAAAAAGTTTTGATAAAAAGCCCGGGCGAACCGGGCTTTTTATCAATCAATCCTATAAAGTCACAAATAATTTAATGCGCTGGCCTGCTTCTCCAGATCCCTGCGGAAATCCGGGTGAGCCACATTAATCAGTTGTCGAGCCCGTTGCCGGATGGTCTTACCATAAAGATCGGCTACCCCAAATTCAGTAACAACATAATGAACATGATTGCGGCTGGTGACAACTCCTCCGCCCTGCTTGATCATACAAACAATACGGCTGACAGTTGTTCCATCCCTAAGGGAGGTTGTACTGGGCAGCGCAATGATAGGGACACCACCCTTTGAGCGGGATGCCCCGTAAATAAAATCGACCTGACCGCCAACTCCGCTGTAGAACCTGGGCCCGATACTGTCTGCGCAGACCTGGCCTGTTACATCCACTTCGATGGCGGAATTGATGGCGACCATTTTCTCGTTTTGAGCGATGACAAAAGGATCATTCACATACTCCTGGCGGTGGAATTCACACTGGGGATTATCGTTGGCCCACTTGTACAACTCCACGGAACCAAGGATAAATCCCACAACGATTTTTCCCGGATGCAGGGTTTTCCGGGTATTCGTGATAACGCCTTTTTCCACCAACCGCACCACCCCATCGGAGAACATTTCGCTGTGGATACCAAGATCCCGTTTATTGTCCATGAAGCCCAATACCGCATCCGGAATTGCCCCGATCCCCAATTGCAGCGTCGCACCGTCGGGGATCAGCTCGGCGATATGGCCAGCGATTTCCTGGCTGACTGCATCGCTCCCTTCATTGCCCATTAAATACTCGGGAATGGGATAATTTACCGGAACGATATAGTTCAAGCGGCTGACGTGAATAAAAGAATCCCCCAGAGTGCGCGGCATTTGTTCATTAACTTCTGCGATTATGATCCTGGCCGATTCAGCGGGTGACTTGGTTAAACCCACCTCCACACCTAAAGAGCAAAATCCATGCTCATCGGGGGGCGAAACATGGATGAGCGCCACATCCAAAGGTAATACCTTATTCTTAAACAACAGCGGAAATTCCGAAAGGAGTACGGGCGTAAAGTCGGCGCGGCCTTCCTGTACTGCTTTCCGGACATTGCTGCTGATGAACAGGGTATTAACACGCAAATGTCCAGCCATTTCCGGATTAACGTAGTCAGCCAGACCGACCGACAGGGCCTGACAAATTTCAACATTCGTGAGGTTGGGAGCATACTCCACCAAAGCGTGAAGCAGCTTTTGAGGCACCGAGACGTTCCCCGTCATAAAGACGCGGTTTTCCGATTTGATCGCTTTGACGGCCTCTTCCGCGGTCACTACGCGTGATTGATATTGAGTGGACCAGTCCATCTTAATTCTCCTTGCGACCGGTTAGCCGCGGCAAATGTCTCTTTTCGCCGTTGTACGTGTTCAGAGCCGCTTCGATCGAAGGATTATTTAAAACACCGTCGAGTCCACTCCCCGCGATCTCTGTAATGTAAGGCATGGCCGAATTGACAAACGCGTGTGTGGCCGTACGCGCGACCGCTCCCGGGATATTTGGCACACAATAATGCAATATACCTTCCTCGATATAAACCGGGTGTTCATGGGTGGTCGGGTGTGACGTCTCAACGCAGCCACCTTCATCGATGCTGATATCCATAATAACGGAACGCGGCTTCATGGACTGGACCATCTCGCGCGTCACCAACACCGGCGCGCGTTGTCCCGGGACCAGAACGGCTCCCACAACAACATCCGCGTAGGCAACCGAGCGTTCGATATTCCGTTTTGTGGAAAGCAGCGAGACGATGCAGGGAAATCGATCCCAAAGATGCTGAAGCGCGCCGAGGTTTTGGTCGATTACCGTCACGTGCGCGCCCATCCCCAGGAATGTCTCCGTGGCATAGGAGCCGACAATTCCTGCGCCAATTACCACCACTTCTGCTGGCGGTACCCCGGGTACTCCGCCCATCAAAATACCCTTACCGCCCCAATTGTTCTGTAACAGGCCCGCTGCAATTTGCGCTGCCATGGCCCCTCCGATCTGGCTAAATGGGCGTAAAACAGGCAGGGAACCATCTGGCGCCTTGATTTGTTCGTAAGCGATGGCGGTGATCTTTTTTTCCAGCAGGATATCAACTTTATCCTGCCGTGCCGAAGCGAGGTGGAGGAATCCTGCCAAAGTCGTACCAGGTCTTATCCAGTTCAGCTCTTCTTGTAATGGGCGTGCAACTTTTAGAATAAGATCCGCACGACCAAATGCCTCCTCCGTGGAATAGACCAGGCTTGCTCCCACCTTTTCATAATCGGAATCGCTGAAACCGGCTCCAACCCCTGCTTCATGTTCGACAAAAACTGTATGCCCATTTTGTGTAAGGATCTCCACGCCCGCTGGCGACAGCCCGGCGCGAAACTCAAAGGGCCGTCTTTCTTTTGGTATTCCTATGTTCATAAGCCCTCCATGTTTAGACTCCCAAATTTTCGCAAAGTACCGGATAAGGACAAGGACCGGAGAAACCCGGATTACTTCATGTTAAATACTTCCCTGATTGCGGGGAGCGCCCAATCGATCGTATTTTTTTCTATGATCAGTGGTGGGGCAAAACGGATGACATGCTCATGCGTTTCTTTTGCAAGGATTCCCTTTTTTTGCAGGGCCTCACAGAAACGACGCGCCCCACCTGATTCAGGTTTTAACTCCACCCCAATCAGCAGACCCTTGCCGCGTACATCCTTGACATGCGGGCTGGGGATCTCTGCCAATTGTTCCATAAAGTAGATTCCCATCTGCTCCGCACGTTCGGCCAGCTTCTCTTCCCGGATGACAGCCAGGGCAGCCCGTCCTACTGCGGCAGCCAGCGGGCTGCCGCCAAACGTCGAGCCATGGTCGCCAGGTCTGAACAAACCGAGGATTGGCTTATCCGCGAGGATCGCGGAAACCGGATAAAATCCACCCCCCAGGGCCTTGCCAATGATCATAATGTCGGGACGGACGCCTTCGTGATCGCAAGCAAATAACTTCCCAGTACGGCCTAATCCGGTCTGGATTTCGTCGGCAATAAATAAGATATTATTCTTCCTGCATATCTCTGCTGTATTCCTGAGATAACCCGCAGGCGGGACGATCACTCCACCTTCACCCTGGATCGGTTCAAGCAAAACAGCCGCAGTATTCTTGTTGATCTTTTTTTCAATTGCAGACACATCACCGAAAGGCACAGTTACAAACCCGGGTGTGAATGGGCCAAAATCATCGCGGTAAGACGGTTCGGTCGAGAACGACACTATCGTAGTAGTCCTGCCGTGAAAGTTACCCGCCGCCGTGATGATCTCCGCCTGGTGACGAGGCACTCCTTTTACCTTATAAGCCCATTTCCGCGCCAGCTTGATCGCTGTCTCGACTGCCTCTGCCCCGCTGTTCATCGGTAAAGACATCTCATAGCCGGTCATTTCAGACAGTTCTTTATAAAATAATGGCAGTTGATCGTTGCGAAATGCTCGTGAAGTCAAAGTAAGTTTCCTGGCTTGTTCCAGTAAAGCATTCAGGATTTTCGGGTGGACATGTCCCTGGTTGAGGGCAGAGTAGGCAGACAGGCAGTCGAGATATTTGTTTCCATCCACATCGTATACCCACACACCTTCGCCGCGCGTGATAACCACGTCAAGGGGCTTGTAATTGTGAGCGCCGTATTCTTCTTCGAGATGAATAAATTCTTGTGATTCCACAGGGTATGCCTTTCGAAAAAATTCGAAATTCGGAGATTCAAATTACCTATAATTTTCAATTTCTTTCATTATGCCACACCGAATAACCGTGCCAGGATTGCCTTTTGTGCGTGCAGGCGGTTGTGCGCTTGAGGAAAAATGACCGAATGCGGACCATCGGCTACATCATCGGTTAATTCCTGGTTGCGGTGTGCAGGCAGGCAATGCATGACAATGACGTCTTTGTCAGCTTCACCGACCAGCTTCGCGTTGACTTGATAGGGCGGAAAAACCTTTTCGCGCCGGGCGGTTTCTTCTTCCTGCCCCATACTGGTCCACGTATCGGTATAGATCACTTGTGCGCCTCGGACGGCTTCATGCGGATCTTGCACAAAGGCCAATTTACTGCCCGTCCCTGCCGCTATCTTTCTCGCAATTTCTATTGCTGTTGGGTCCAAATCATAATCTTCCGGGTTGGCGATTGTAAAATTCCAACCCAGCTTGGCCGAAACATGCATCAGCGAAACAGCCACGTTATTTCCATCACCGACAAATGTCACGTTGAGACCTTTCGCCTTGCCAAATCTTTCCTGGATGGTCAATGCGTCAGCCATAGCCTGGCATGGATGGTTGTAATCGCTTAACCCGTTCACAACCGGGATGGAGGACCATTTTGCCAGTTCAAGAACATGCGCATGTTCGAAAACACGCGCCATTAATGCCTGAACATAACCGGAAAGAACACGCGCAATATCGGCAATGGATTCGCGTTTGCCAAGGCCGATCTCATTCGGGGAAAGATAGAGTGCGTCGCCTCCCATGTGGCGCATGGCCATATCAAAGGACACACGCGTCCGCAGGCTGGGTTTCTGGAAGATCATACCCAGCACCTTACCTTTGAACAAAGGCTGGTTGCCTTTATTGAAATAATCTTTTTTCAAGCGGATGGCTAAATCGAGTAAATCTTGTACCTCAGAGGAAGATAAGTCCGAAATAGATAAAAAGTGGTCCATGCTGTCTCCTGCAAATGTAGTATATCTTGAACGGGTGTTTCCGCCACCTATCAAGCATCATACCATGAGCGGGACATCGGCCAACCGGAAATTTCCCGGACTTAAAGAAGTATCGCGCTGGAAGGGCATTAACGAGTCAGGATTTGCGGAATTTATTCCAATATCGCAGCATACCATCCGCAGACATCCCCGGTGGGTTTGCTAATTGATAAGCTCTTACCACGTCCTCACTCAGTCTTTGCTGCCGGCCCTCTTCATTCACCCAATCTGTGAACTGCCGGCGTAAATCTTCGATCTGCGGCCTGGCAGGCATCGCCTGCTCCATCCAGCGCTCTGATTCATCCAAATCTCTTTCCACTGCCCGTAGTTGCCATTCGGGGTCATCGAAAATACCAAAGTGTGTCGGAGCGATACGCGCAAATTTTTCCTTCTTCATGCGGGCAATACTTTCACGCCATTTGCCAAAATGCAGCTCAGGGGGCGGCATGGGGACCCGCAGATATTGATAGCCGGGAATGCGGACTCCGCCCACATCACCGCTAAAGCAAATATCTTCGAAGAGGTAAACATAATGATGCTCGGCGTGACCGGGTGTGTCAAGAGGAACAAAGCGCAGATTGCCAATAACGATCTCTTCTCCATCCCTGGCAATGACGAGACCGTCCTTCGGCACCGGCAGGAATTCGCCCCATAGTTTTTCCATTTGATCACCATAAATACGTGTGGCGCTGGCAAGCAGCTTTTCCGGGTTCAACATATGCGGTGCGCCGACCGGATGGACGTAGATCTGCGCGCCTTGCCGCGCCAACCACCCGGCCGCTCCGGCGTGATCGAGGTGAATATGAGTCAGAAGTACCTGGGTAACATCGGAAGCCGTTAGCCCGATGGCGGCCAGACCCGTCTGGAGTCCTGTAATGGAGGAACCCGGTCCGCTTTCTATCAACACAACGCCGCTCGAATGCCGGATCAAATAAGAAGCAATCGTTTGAGTATTTCCCTGAAAATTTAAATCAAGTGTGATAACGTTGGTCTTTGCCATAAGGTTGCATCCGTTGACATGTTGTTGTATGAAAAATTGGATAATGCCTGGCTGAGATCCTCGCCGCAATGGATCAGGCAAATGGGTACCCGTTGTTCGATCAATCGGCCGGCAACTTTATCCGTGCCTTGGCTGCCATTGAATGTCTCGGCGACAAGCAGTATCACAACCGGCCGCAGATTTCGCCGCTGCAGGTTTTCGGCCATAATCAACAGGTCAGGAGATGTGGTCGGTGTGAGCAGAATGACACTTGAGCCCTGTGGGAGCTGGGGAGCTTGCGCACCTACCAGCGCCGCGATAGACAAGTCACCTTTACCTTCCAGAAAAGCAAGCGTTTCCAGGATTTTATTTTCCTGGCGCTCGCTTCTCTCCGCCGGGATCATGGTATATGTCCGTTCTTCGGTAACCAGGCCGACGGCACGCTTTTGTTCGATGAAATAATGAGCAAGGGAGGACGCGATGCTGATCTCATATTCCAAGGTGGATGGCGGGAGCGTCAGTTTAGGCCGTCGACTGAATAACAAATTTTCGAGCGGGATCTCGGGTGTGGTAAACGATTTATGTGCATGGACTTTTTGTTGGGCATCCAAAAAAATCCAGACTTCCGACTGTGGGTCCAGTTCAAATTCCTTGACCATTAATTGCCCGCGCCGCGCTGACATTCGCCAGTGGATACGCTTCATCGGATCCCCGGCAATGTATTCGCGTACACCCGCCGCATGCGGGGTGATATCCGTTGATTTTCGACGGATGACACGACCGCCGGGAAGCAGTCCCGGGGGTGAGAGGAACGAAGGTATCGGGAAGGTCATCGGGAGGACCACCAATGACTTTTCAGCCGGAAAATTTCTTGTCACCCGGAATAAACCAAGAGGGTCCGATACAGTCAAGACAGTAGGGCCGACCGGGAAGCTGCCGCGCCGTGTTAACCAGGTACGGACCACATAAGACTGTTTTTCGTTACGATGTACTTTGGTCAACAGGCGGGAACCCGCAGCGGCTGGCACCTGCATTTCGTTGATAAGCTCTATCCAAAGGCCTGGCAGGTGGCTGGTGTTCACTATCTCGTATTGCTCTTTAAAAATATCGCCAACGCTGGCGCGCAAAAAATCGGGCACACGGCTCAGGTGCAGCGACCGGGCTACATCCGTCACCCACACCCAAGCGCCGAAAAGTAAGATCAAGCCGAGATAAAACAAGTGCGAAAAGAAAGCCGAGCCATTGATCAAAGACCCGGCCAATCCGGTTATTATTAACAGGGCGACGACCGTTCGCCCATTGTTCATATTGATTTCTTATCAACAACCGGAGTTCGGCCGAAATCGCCGCCCGGCGCAGGTGTAGCGTGTAAAATCTCTTGAACAATGCGATCCGCGCTCATCTCGCGCAGCCGGGCTGCCGGGCTGACTATAATCCGATGACCCAATACCGGCACCGCTACGTCTTTCACATCATCGGGTAAGACAAAATCCCGACCGCTCAAAGCGGCGCGTGCCTGGGACGCACGCGATAGCGCCAGCGTGCCGCGCGGGCTGGCGCCGAGGTAGATATCCCCGCTTTGACGGGTCCGTCTCGTTAAGTCGGTTATATAGCGTTTCACGAGGGTTGAAATGAAAACCTTTTTAATACCCTCCGCAGCCAGCAAAACATCCTCGACTTTCGAGACCGATTCAAGCGTTTCAATGGGATGCCTGAGCTGCTGGTTGTCCATGATTTTAATTTCATCATTGAAATCCGGATACCCCAACCGGACGCGTATCAGGAACCTGTCGAGTTGTGCTTCTGGTAAGGGGAAGGTCCCTTCGTATTCAATCGGATTTTGGGTGGCTAATACCATGAAAGGTAAGGGAAGAATATGCGTCGTACCATCCACCGTTACTTGATGCTCTTCCATGGCCTCCAGCAGGGCAGCCTGGGTCTTGGGTGTAGCCCGATTGATTTCATCCGCTAAAATGATCTGGCCGATAATTGGCCCCGGGCGAAACTCAAATTCGCCTTTTTTCTGGTTGTAAATGGAAACGCCCGTTACATCGCTCGGAAGCATGTCGGGGGTGAATTGAATCCGGTTAAAAGTACATTCAAGCGAACGGGCCAGCGCGCGGGCTAACATTGTCTTGCCTACCCCGGGGACGTCTTCGATTAAAATGTGCCCCTGACAAAGCAGGCCGATAACGATCAACTCGACTGCATCCCGCTTGCCGACTATGACTTTTTCGAGATTCTCGATTACGCGCTCGCCAAAGCTCTGTATGTCTGTCATGGGAGGTCCTTTGGGCAAAGGTGTCTTGATTCTACCTTGCAACCCTGAAGGCGGGCAAGGTAAACAACCATTTCGTGTATAATCCCGAATACGCCCCCGTAGCTCAATGGATAGAGTAACAGACTTCGAATCTGGTGGTTGAGAGTTCGAGCCTCTCCGGGGGCGCAGATCCTTGAATGCCCGTTAATGAAATAATTTGTATAGAGCGACTCCTCAATATGCTAAGTAGTCGTTCATAAGTCTTTATACTTGTTTTACGCTTTTCGGGGGCTAAGCTATCGAAAGAGCAATATAGCTATATTTAATCATTTTCGACCGACGATTTATCTCCATCATACGAATAATTTAATTAATTTCATAAAAAACAACAATTTCCTCCGATGAAAATTATTCAATAGAGATAAACATCTATTGAATAGTTTTCGTAGTCATTTTCTGCCTACTGCTTCTTGTATTAATCTCTACTTCTACGAATGTCGCTTAGCTGTTCATTGTACTGAAAATGCCCAGTATGATATAAACTTTTTTTCATTATTTATAGGGTAAAAAACAAAAAAATTGGTTTAGTTACTGAATAACAAAGTACCTCGTAATTACGCAGTTCTCTGTAATTCTCTATACAATTTTGTTAATAAAATCACAATAGGGGAATAATAAGTGGTTACCTACCTAACAATTCTGTCATTACCCCGAATCCCTGAAACAAGTCCCATACAATGGCTCAGCGTTTAAAAGGCGCGTAAAGTTTAGGTTTCTCGTTATCAAAAGGTTTGAAAGGTATTTAGAAAGAATGAAAAAGAGTCATATCGGTCAATTAGTACGCATAGTAGTGTTTATTGGCTTGGTCTTCAGTTTATTTGGAAATAACTTCGGGTCCATGTTGCAGGTAAGCGCAGGCTCAAGTTCGATAAATCCAGACCTATTACCTCAGGTTTCTTTAAATAAAACAATGACAACCGGAAAGTATGATGATTCGTCCTCCGCTTTGTCGTATGCAGGAACGTGGGTTATTGTCGCTTCAAGCAAGGCAATTCAGGGTCATCTTCATGAATCCCAAAAAGCTAATGACAACGTGACATTTACTATTGCAGGGACTGCATTTGCTTTGATTTACACGAGCGATCCCTCACACGGCATATTCGATGTTTTTGTAGATGGGAGCAAGCTCACTACCATTAGCGAATATACCTCCAAAATAATTTATCAACACGAATGGGATAGTCCCCATGTGAACCCGGGAACTCACACGATAAAATTAGTACATGCCAGTGGAGAGTATGTGGGGGTCGATCAGATAAAAGTATCCGGTCCGACAAGCGCCCAACCCACGGCAACAACAAACTCGAATCCAACAGCTACTCAAAGATCAGTCAGCCCAACTGCTATTAATCCTACGACCACTTTGAGTTCGACTGCGGCACCCAGTCCAACTACTGGAAATCCGACCGCTGTCAATACCTCAACTCCGCCCCCGAGCCAGACTGAAGGTGCTCCCGCTCCAACGGATACCTCTACTCCGGCTCCAAGCCAATTATCTGCTGATTCAGCTTCCTCTTCCAGCACACCCTCACCCAAACCCACCGCAACTCGAACATTAGCTTCACCCCTTCCGAATACGTATGAGTTTGATTTCGGTACAGGTTCCTCCCCTCTTGCTTCAGGATACACAAGAGTAACCGAAACGACGGCTTACACCTCTGGCGGATTTGGCTGGACAAGCACTTCCGGTCTTCAATCGAGAGATAGAACTACCCTGGCGGATGATTTGAAGAGGGACTTTGTAATGAGTGATGCCAATGCAGGTACTTTCAAGGTGGACCTGCCAAATGGCAATTATTCCGTCACTATAACGATGGGAGATCAAGATTATGCCCATGACGATATGGTGGTAAAAGCCAATGGAACGACAGTCCTGGGGGATGTAGACACCGCTCTCGGTGGTTTCGTAGTCAATACGTTTGCTGTGTCAGTATCCGGCGGTTCGCTCACTCTTGTGTTTTCGGATGCGGGCGGATCAGATTCTGCCTGGATCGTCAATGCCCTTACCATAAACCCTGGGGCTGTTCCTCCAACCCCAACTGCCACCCATGCAGCACCGACCGCAACCCGTAGTTCAACCCCGCTCCCAAGCCCAACCTCCACCTTGCCAATCCCAACTGCAACACGTAGTTCGACGCCAATTCCGAGCCCTACCTTGGGCATCTCTACTGCCACCCGCACTTCAACTCCGAATACGTATGAGTTTGATTTCGGTACAGGTTCCTCCCCTCTTGCTTCAGGATACACAAGAGTAACCGAAACGACGGCTTACACCTCTGGCGGATTTGGCTGGACAAGCACTTCCGGTCTTCAATCGAGAGATAGAACTACCCTGGCGGATGATTTGAAGAGGGACTTTGTAATGAGTGATGCCAATGCAGGTACTTTCAAGGTGGACCTGCCAAATGACAATTATTCCGTCACTATAACGATGGGAGATCAAGATTATGCCCATGACGATATGGTGGTAAAAGCCAATGGAACGACAGTCCTGGGGGATGTAGACACCGCTCTCGGTGGTTTCGTAGTCAATACGTTTGCTGTGTCAGTATCCGGCGGTTCGTTAACTCTTGTATTTTCGGATGCCGGCGGATCGGATTCTGCCTGGATCGCCAATGCCCTTACCATAAATCCCGGGTCTGATCCTGCAACATCAACTTCCACATCTGGGGCTCCCACTGCAACCCAGACATCAACCCCGCTTCCAAGCCCAACCCCCACCTTGCCAATCCCGACCGCAACCGGCAGTTCAATTCCTTCGTCAAGTCCTACTCCGGTAGTAAGTTTAACTCCTTCTATAAGTCCGACGCCTACCATAGCAACTAATTATTATGTAGATATAATACAAGGCTCAGATTCAAATCCCGGATCCCAAAGCCAGCCCTGGAAAACGCTCCAGAAAGCGGTCAATACGGTCTCCTCTGGTGCAACAATCAACATTCAACCTGGAACTTATGCCCAGGTAAATATCAGCAAATCCATGACAATTTTATGCACCAATTCCGTAATAACGGGAGTAATCATCACGGCGGACAATGTTACGGTAAAGAATTGCGCTGCAGCCAATTCGTCCGATCACGGGTATGTAATAAGTGGGAATAACAACGTCATAAATGGTGGTTCGGTCCATGATAACGCATGGGGTGGCATCCTGGTTTCCGGTACAGTTGCCAACCCAAATATTGCGAAAAATACGCTGATCGAAAACGTAACGATCACGCATAACGGTCAAAACTGCATAGACGACAGGGGTCTGAACAGCATTATTCGAGACAACGACTGTTCAAATTCGATCCAGTACTGGCCGGGATTATCCTCCTATCCTACCTGGGTAGATGCAGACTGTTTTCGTTTCTTCAATTCCGGCGGGCTTTGGCAGGGGAATAAATGTCACGATATTAATTTTGACGCAGTTTATAATATCAACCCACATATAGACTGTTTCCAAACTTTCAGCGATAGTTCAACTTACATCGCAGGACATGATATCCTTTTTGATGGAAACTTATGCAACTTTTCGATGGAAGAACAAGGAGGGGGAGCGACCAAAGGATGGCAGATTGAAGAAGGGGCTTATAACCTGAAAATGCAGAACAACATTGTCCATGTCGTCATCCTCGCACAGATTTCATCCGGCAGTGCTACGACACATGACATTAGTTTCCTGAATAACACTTTCGTGGGTGATCCGTCGTACGGTGATAGCCAGGGAATATATTTGACGGGTATCACAAATACGACCATCAAAAACAATGTTTTTGCCTACCAGCAAAACGGTGTCGGTTCCATTCGGCCGGATGCCGCTTCTAATACAACTTTAAGCGTTGGCTACAATTGTGTCTACATTGCAGGCAGGAATCCCTGGCGGGCTGCAGATCCAGGTGACGTGTGGGGCCTCAACCCGCTTTTTGTGAATGAATCAACACTCGATTATCATTTGCAGTCTGCCTCTCCATGTATAAATAAAGGAATGAACTCCGGCGTTTCGCATGACTTTGACGGCAAGACCCGGCCGCAGGGTTCCGGCTACGACATGGGCGCGTATGAATATGTTCCTTGAAAAATAATAGCCAACTCACCTTACCTAAATCGTCCCGCAGGTTCCTTATCCTCGGCCTGGACGCGAGGTAAAACCTGCGGGACAATGCACAACATCAGTAAGCAAATTTTCCGTACATATCCACAGCCTGAAATATTTTCCATCATCGATTCACATTAATGAATGGATCAGGATGTCCATGCTAACCTGAATTCAGGTTAGCATGGACATTTTACGAATACCCCAGGGCCGAGCTAATGTTTCTCCATGCTTAGCCGAGGAATGGCCCTGGCTAATTTGAGACTGCACTTATTATGGCTTGCGAATTTTAGGGTGGTCAAAAAAGAATAGCGATTTAATGTATAATTTTGAACGTACCGTTTCCGGTAACAATATTCAAATCTGGCGGTCGAGAGCGCGAGCATCCCTGCCGGTGTAAATAAATGGAATTCGCGAACGAACTTAAGTTACTGCAATTAATGCTTGCGCGGCTCGAACGCATTTCGGTCGACTCGCGCCTGGCTCATCGGGCCAGCGGCTTACACGGATCCCTATTGACCCTTATGGATAAAATCGACAAACGACAAATAGCATCCATTTCTGAAACAGAGCAACGATTGATAGACCAGGGCTTTTACATTCTTGAACGGGCTGCTTCAGAGCGAATTCAAGGCGGCCGCATACCCAGGGAATAACCGCACTTGTTTTCATCATATACAGGGTAAAAAAATGATTTAGATACTAAAGAACACAGTATCTTGTAATTATGCAGTACTCTGTAAAAATAAAAGCACCATCCAAAATTGAAATTGTGTTTATCGATTTAGTGGTAAATCCTTATTAATTGGCGATCATCTCCCGGCCATGACTTGCCATAATAATTTACGGACAAATGACACCTGTGAAATCGTGCCATTTGTTTTTGTAATACGATGGTGTTCGTGCGATAATTAGTTTATGAACGATCGATATAACCTCACCCCTTCGCAAATCGTTATGTATACGTCTCACGAGTGCGGAGATTGTTTGCGGGTGAAAGCATTTTTTGAAGCGAATCACCAGGCTTTCCTTCAAATTGAGCTGGAAGGCGATACGCGGGCAATGGATTTCGTGGCAGAGATCAATCATGGTTGTCACACGGTACCAACGATCATCTTTCCTGATGGCTCGGTGCTTTGCGAGCTGAGCTGGAAAGAATTAAGAGAAAAACTCAAATCGTGACTCGCAATCATCAAGTTGTTGTTTGTGGAGCCGGTATCGCAGGAGTGAGCGCAGCATATTTTCTCGCCAAAGCGGGGGTCAAGGATATTCTTCTCGTGGACGATCGGCCTCCTCTCACATTGACCAGTGACCGCTCCACGGAGTGCTACCGTAACTGGTGGCCTGACGCAGAGATGCTCAAGTTGATGAATCGCTCCATTGATCTAATGGAACAGCTCGCGGACGAAAGCGGGAATGTCTTCCACATGAATCGCCGCGGTTATTTATATGTCACGGCGGACGAAACAAAAATCCCGGAATGGAAAGAAAAGTTACGTCGAACGTCGGAGCTTGGCGGCGGCCCGGTACGTATCCATTCATCCACCGATGCAGTTTACCAGGCGTCATCTAATGACGGGTTTCATGACCAACCTGACGGAATAGATCTCCTACTTGGCGCTGAACTAATTCGCAAGCACTTCCCTTATTTGACCGATAAGACGATCGCGGCCTTGCACGTCCGCCGCGCCGGCTGGTTGAGCGCCCAGCAGATGGGTATGTATTTGCTCGAATCGGCCCATCGGCTCGGCGTCCAATTCGAGTCCGCACACGTCGATTCTATCGACGTATCCAACGGCTATGTTAGCGGGGTCAAACTGAGTACTGGTGCCCATCTTTATTGTCCAATTTTTGTTAATGCGGCGGGGCCATATCTTAAACAAGTCGGAAAATTGCTGGGCATTGACATTCCGGTTCAGACCGAACTGCATCTAAAAGTCGTTTTCAAGGACCATCTTGGCGTGGTAGGACGGAATGCCCCACTTCTAATTTGGGATGACCCACAGTTGCTGCCCTGGGACGCTGAAGAAAAGTCTCTCTTAAAGACCGAGCCTGATTCAACGTGGTTGACAGAGTCGTTTCCACCTGGTGCGCATACTCGACCGGAAGGTTCAGGTGAAAGCCAATCGTTGTTAATGCTTTGGGAATACAAGACACAATTAATGGAGCCGGTTTTTCCGGTTCCAATGGACGAACATTATCCCGAAGTGACGCTGCGTGGACTTTCAACCATGCTGCCCGGGTTAATGGAATATTTCGGCCGAACCCCGAGACCGCTTGTTGACGGCGGTTATTATGTAAAGACGCGCGAGAACCGCTTGCTGGCCGGACCGTTACCGGTTCAAGGGGCCTATGTGATCGGTGCAGTTTCGGGCTATGGGATTATGTCCGCCTGTGCAGCGGGTGAACTGCTGGCTTCACATATCGTGGGAAACCTTATACCGTCCTACGCACCGGCATTTTCCATGGCACGTTACGATGATCCCGAGTATCAAAATAAATTGGTGAATTGGGGAGATAGCGGGCAGCTTTAAAAAGATGATCCCGCCGCTGGGTGAGGGGGGCACCCAACGACAGGATCGCCTCTATTGTGTCACACTTTGGTTTAATTTTCAAGTACTATCGAACATCGTTTTTTTGCAAATCTTGCATTATTGAAAAGAATGGATTAAATTGAGCCGATGGAGCAGCGGACATGAAGCCACTTTTTTTCATTTATCTGTTATTGCTGGCTGGGCTAGCGGGTTGCAGTGGTTGGACAGTCCAACCCATATCGTATTACACACCGCTTACACCCATCCCTTCACAAACGCCGTCCATCTATACAGCCACACCGAATATCATCCCTTCTACTCTCACCGCAACGCTATCCGTATCGTCTATCACACCGACCCAATTAACGGATACGGTCACTCCCATGGTTTCCCCAACTTCCAGTGAAATCCCGCCCAGTCCAACAATTATTCCAACTCTGGAAACGGCTCCTTCAGCGTCACTCCAGATCGATCTACTGGGATGCAACACGAGTGTTGATATCACTCATGGGATGGGCGAGGTGACAAATGCATACGTGACAGTCGGCAATCCCGGTCCGACCGACCTCGATAATGTATGTGCCACGCTACGCGGGCAGGATGAAGGACGCCCCCATCCTGATAAAACAAAGTGCATCTCTTCTCTGCCGGCCGGCTTTCAAACGACGCTAAAATTAACAATCGATACCACTTATAAAGAAAATACACCCGTTCAGGTTGACATCACATCCAATGATGTTTTACTCCAGCGATTGGGAAAAGATACATGCAAGGATATCGGCTTATTTTCTCCCGGCGCCGATGATTTTGGTAATATTAAACGAATTCCATAAAGTATAATCAGAAGCATGACAGATGACCAACTGACCAATCTTCCGCGCCATAAGATCGCCATGTTGATCGATGGCGATAACGCCCAGCCAGGCTTGCTTCCCCAGATGTTGGTGGAAGCTGCCCGTTATGGACAAGTTACTGTCCGGCGTATTTATGGTGACTGGACAACAGCCAATATGAATTCCTGGAAGGAGACGCTGAACTTCCATGCCTTTCAGCCCATTCAACAGTTCCGATATACGATTGGCAAAAATGCCACCGACAGCGCCATGATCATCGACGCGATGGATATATTGCATTCAGGCGTGGTGGATGGTTTTTGCCTGGTCTCTTCAGACAGCGATTACACCCGTTTGGCTACGCGCATCCGAGAAACCGGGATTTTTGTGATGGGTATCGGAGAAAAGAAAACCCCCAAGCCTTTTGTCAACGCCTGTGATGTCTTTGTTTACACCGAAAACCTAGTGGCTGAGACGAAAGCTGCTAAAGCCCGATCCTCCCAACGAAAATCCACTTCCAAGCAAAAACCGAAAAGCGAGGCTGACCCCATGCCTCTGCTTGAACAGGCTTTCGACATGGCAGTCCAGGAAGATGGCTGGGCCCGACTCGATTTGATGGGCAATGCACTCTATCAACTGGATCCGGGTTTTGATCCGCGCACCTACGGTCAACGACAACTCTCGCGTCTTATAAAGAGTTTGAAAGACCAGTTCGAAATGCGCACGCAGGAATTGGACGGGTCAACCTTGTTTCTGATCAGGATGATCGAGGTCCCTACTCATGAAACTTAAGCTGTGATCGATTTGCTGCCGATTATTACGCTTCTTTAATCCTGATCAACCCCTCGTATACATCTACAATTTGTTTGGCGATCTTTTCCCAATCATAAGACTGCGCAACTTCCACTGCCCGCTGCCCCATCTTTTCGCGCAGGGCAAGATCCCCAAGCAGCAGCGTCAATTTCTCACAGAGTTTGTCCGGCTCACCGTCGGGAACTGTGTAGCCTGTCTCGCCATCCTTGACCAGAAATCCAAGGCCACCCACATCTGAAGCAATGACCGGCGTTCCACATGCCATGGCCTCCAGCGCGACCATGCCAAATGATTCATAATGCGAAGGCATGACCAGGACTTCTGCGGCGGAATAATAATAAGGCAAAGTATCCTGTCCGCGCTTGCCAAGAAATACAACGGTTTGATCCATTGCCAGGTCGTCAGAGAGCTTTTGCAGACGTGCCATTTCGGTCGACATTTCCTCCGGGGTAACATCCGGCTCACCACCGATGATGGCCAGGTGTACCGGACCCGACTGGTCCTTGAATTTCAGACAGGACATTGCCTCGATCAGGGTGCTCACTCCCTTAAGCGGCTCGATCCGCCCAACAAATAAAACCATTCGATCTTCTGGATTCAGTCCCAGATATTGTTTCGCTTCATCGGAAGGAATGGGATAGAAATGACTCGTATCGACTCCGGGTGGAATGATCTCAAGTTTGCGCTCATTGACCTTGTATAGAAAACGCAGTTGGGTTTGCTCGGCCAATGTGGCGACCACAATCCGGTCAGCCCGGTCCAATACTCGTTTCTCCGCGGCGATCCGTTCCGGGCTTTCACGCTCTTCGTCGGAACGGGCAATGCGGTTTTTCATCTCACCCAGTGTGTGGAACATATGCACAATCGGCGTGCCGCCCCAGGCATCCGAGAGCGATTCCGCCGCCAGGCCGGACATCCAGTAATGGCTGTGGATAAGATCGTATTGGATGCCCTTTTCTGCCGCAAACGATTTGATGCCTTCCACAAACTCCGGTATGTAATCCGGAAGGGTTCTGTTTCGCAACCGGGACTTCAGGTCCGGCTGTCACATGGACGACACGGTTGCCATAACCCAATTCATGGACCACGTGCGGCACATGCTCGTCCTGTGAGCGGGTAAAGACGTCCACATGGATCCCTAAACGGCCCAATTCACGCGTTAGATCACGAACATAAACATTCATCCCACCGGTATCTTTTCCACCCAGGATGGCGAGCGGACAAGTGTGATAAGAAAGCATGGCGATCCGCAGCATATATGATAATTCTCCAACTTTACTTGACGATGTGTGAGGATAAAAACTTGCGGGTTTATGCGTATTCTTGTATAATCCCCGCCGCTTGGTAGATTAAGCCACCGTAGCTCAGCTGGTAGAGCAGACGATTCGTAATCGTCAGGTCGTGGGGTCGTAGCCCACCGGTGGCTCTTAAAGGATGGGCGACAATGGTATTGTCGCCCATCCAGTTATCTGACAGTTTGCTTCAATGCTTCCTCAAAGATCTTCAATCCATCGTTGATCTGCCCTGCCGTGACATTTAATGGGGGAATCCACCGGATGGTATTGTCATAGGTTCCACAGGTAAGTAAAAGTAAATCATGATCTTCCGCAGAGTGGACGATTTCTTTGACCAGCGGCTTGGCTTTTTGATGATTGCCGTCAACGACAAACTCCGTGCCGATCATCAACCCTTTGCCGCGCACATCGCCGATCTGGGGATATTCCTCCTGCAATTTGCGCAACCCGGTCATCAATTGAATACCTCGTTCTGTGGCATTTTCCAGCATCTTTTCCGCGCGCATGGCTTTGATCGTGGCAACACCCGCCGCGCACGCGACGGCATTCCCACCGTACGTGCCGCCATGCGATCCAACGTCCCATTTCTTCATGAGATCCAGGCGGCTGAACACAGCCGAAAGTGGGAGTCCTGATGCAATACCCTTTGCGGCAGTAATGATATCCGGCACAACGCCGTAATGTTCCAACGCAAACCATTTGCCCGTTCGTCCGAAGCCCGATTGCACTTCATCGAAGATAAGCAGGATCCCGTGCTGGTCGGCGATCTCGCGCAGCCCTTTCATAAAGGACACCGGCGGGACAACATAGCCGCCTTCACCGAGCACCGATTCGATCAAGATCGCTGCCGTCTCTTTTGGCGCCGTCTGAGTGGCAAGCAGGTCATTAAGTTGTTCGAGGGCGTAAGTGGTTGCTTGCTCTTCGGTCATGCCCAGACGGAACGCGTAGGGGAAAGGAGCCACAAAAACCCCGTAGGGCAATGGTCCAAAACCCGCGCGATAAATGGTTTTTGATGTCGTAAGCGCCATCGTGCCGGCGGTACGGCCGTGGAATGACCCTGAAAAAACTATGATATTTGGCCTGCCTGTAGCTGCTTTCGCTAATTTAACTGCTCCTTCAACGGCTTCAGCGCCCGAATTTGAAAAGAAGAATCCATCGATCGAAGGCGGGACGATTTGGCGCAACTCTTCGATTAATCTCAACATCGGCTGGTGGATTACGATATTGGCTTGGGCGTGCAGGAATAGGCCAGCCTGCTCGCGTATCGCTTCTACAACTTTCGGATGGCAGTGCCCCGTATTGGTAACACCGATCCCGCATGTAAAATCGAGCAGTTTTCTGCCGTCCGTGGTGTATATGTAAGAACCTTCCGCACGTTCAGCTACGAAATCGAAAATGCGTCCCCACACTGGGGACATGTGAGAAATATTTTCATCGAATGGTTTTGAAGCCATTGAATACCTTTCTGAGAAAATTGATTTTAATTGAATTGTGCTTTTTCGAGATATTAAGTTATGCAGAAATTATCACGGATTTAGTGTCACGATCCTGTCCGTATGGCAACCATTTGTATATTTGTCATGTCTTCCATGGCAAACCTTACACCCTCACGTCCCAAACCGCTCTGACGATTACCCCCATAAGGCATATGGTCTGCACGAAAAGCCGGCGTATCATTAATGATCACGCCTCCAAAATTGAGGCGTTTAACGGCCTTGAAAACGCGGTCGATGTCTTTTGTGAAAATACCCACTTGCAGGCCGAACTTCGTGTCGTTGGCCTGTCGGAGCGATTCTTCAAAATCATCGCATGAAATGATCGATGCAACCGGGGCAAATACCTCTTCCGATATGACTTTCATTTCCGGGTTGACATCAGCCAGCACGGTGGGGTGGTAAACAGCCCCTTCCCGTTTGCCGCCCGTCAACACTTTGGCGCCGGATGTCCGCGCTTCTTTCACCCAGCTCTCGATGCGATCCACTTCCTTTGTATCGATCATTGGGCCAACATCTACACGCTCGTCGAGTGGGTCGCCGACCACCATCGCTTCTGTTGCGAGAATGAGTTTCTCGGAGAATGGTTCATAAACCTGTTTTTGACTGTAAATTCTTTGGACGGAAATACATACCTGGCCGGAGTTGTAAAATGCCCCAACCGCGCAGCGTTTGGCAACAAAATCCAGGTCTGCATCAGGTGCAACGACAACGGGGGAATTATTGCCCAATTCGAGGGTAATTTTCTTTATACCGGCCACCGAAAGTATGTGCCGTCCGACATCCGGGCTGCCCGTGAAAGTGATTTTATCCACGCGCGGATCGGTGACGAGCCATTCCCCTACCGTTCCTCCTGAACCGACCACCAGGTTGATCGCACCGGCCGGCAGTCCGGCTTCCTGCAAGATCTGGCACAATTTCACGGCAGCGAGTGGCGTTGATGTTGCCGGTTTGAGGACCAGAGTATTACCGGAGGCAATGGCAGGAGCTACTTTGTGAGCCACCAGATTGAGAGGAAAATTAAACGGGCTGATCGCGGCGATCACCCCAACCGGACGACGCGTCCAGAAGCCAAAGTATCCTTCACCGGCCGGGATGGCGTCCAATGGAATAGTCTCGCCGTGCAGGCGCTTTGCCTCTTCCCCTGCGATGGTAAAGGTGGTCTGGGCGCGGTCCACCTCCGCCCGTGCAAACTTAAGTGCTTTACCGGCTTCTGCGGCGATCGTCTTTGCCAGGTCATCGGCCCTCTCGCGGATAAGGGCTGCCGTGCGCAGGAGAATCTCGCTTCGCTTGTAAGCAGGCATATCGGCCATGACGCTCTCAGCACGTTCGGCGGCGGCGATGGCTGCATCAAGGTCCTCACGCCTGGCAGTAGGCAGGACACCGACCGTGCTGCCGTTATATTTATTTTTAACTTCCAGGGTTGGCCCACCTCCCACCCAGTGACCGTCAATCAATAATTTGTATTCCATATTTGTCTGTCCTCAATTGATGATTTGCTTGCGTTGCCCAAGCCGGATCAAGTTCTTCCGACCTCCAAAATATTGCAGTTATAAGCGGGAGGCTTGGTTGCACATCTTCACAACATGGACAATCCTATTATACGGACGGCCATGCTAAACGGCAATAACGATTTTCAGTTTCTGACGTAATTAGTAAAAGCCGCGTCCAATATAACCTTAAAGGGCGCGGCTCTTTATTAGTAGATCGAAGCTCAGGCTGCTTCTTCAGGCGCAATGTATGGATCGACGTCCGGTACGCCTGGTTTGGTCCAGTGGCGTATTGGGAAGTACAATATCGCACCTGCCAGCATGGCATATAACGCCCAGGAAATGGATGTCATCCCTACGTCCAGAAAATTGGAAACAACGGCTACAGCGACAATGGTTGTCATTAATACTGTGATCAACCCAAGACCAAACCAACCACCGGGAACTTTCTGGCGCGGGCGGTCTGGATCCTTGAACCGCATCACCCACATGGCGTAGAAGCAGGCCAGCAGCACCAGCATATTCAGGAATACATCGATGACCACCAGGGCCGCGAATGCCGATAGGGAGAAGATCGAATAGATCACTCCTACGATCAGGATCGATACCCAGGGTGTCCCATATTTGGAATGCACCTTGACCATGAATCGTGGCATCATGCCATCTGCTGCCAGGGCAAAGGGTATGCGGGTGCCTCCCAAGCCATTGCCGATGAATAGTCCGATCATCGAAAGGATGGCAGCAAAAGTAACCAACCCACCTATTACTGCACCCAACGGGCTGTTGGTCTGGCCGGTCAATTTATCGGAAACGACCCGGGCAATATCGGGGAACCACCAGCCGGTCGAGGCGGTCGGTTCGACGCCCCAACTGGTCAATTTATCGGTCACGGCTGCTTTTTGTGCATCTGTCGCATCCGCCGGCGTCAAATCACCGACTATCCCTACATTTTGATCGGAAGCATCCAGTCCCCAAATCTGGTATTTTCCATTCTCGCCTGCACCGCCATATAGACCGGCAACCATGGGGATGCTGTAGGTCGCAATCGTCGCCACCAGGACAAGCACCATGGCCAGCGGATAGGTCCGCTTGGGATTGACAATTTCATCTCCTGCGGCAGTCGGTAATTCCCAGCCCATGTAATTCCACATGGCTACATAGATACCAGTGCTCAAGGCCGGTATCAGGTGAATTAATGTTCACTGCCTCACCGTGACGGCAGGAATGGAAGATGGATGGTTGTACCGCTCTTGATCCAGGCCGCAATGCCGATAACCGACAATGCCAGTAGTGGGATCATCATGACCGCACCCAGCCAGTCCGTGGTCAAACCGGTTAGACGTGCACCTCGGACATTGAGATAGCTTATCGACCAGATCAGGACCATCGCTACCAGGAACGAAAGCACAGGTGCCTGAAAGAAAAATTCCACCGATCGTTGCTCCGTTATTCAATGCCGGGATGAAGAACGCCAGGTAGGTGGCTGCCAGTACAGGATAAATGGACACATCCACCCACGAAACGACCCAGTTCATCCAGCCGCCCATAAAACCGACAAAGGGCCCAAATGCTTTCTTAAGCCAATGATAATAACCGCCTTCCGCCGGCATCATGGATTGCATTTCACGCACCATCAGCATATTGGGAATGCTGAAAACCAGCGGTGTTAGTATCAGAAGTAGGAGAGCAAATCCCGGGCCGGATAAACTGACCATCGGTTCCGCTCCGAAGGAACCTCCACAAACGGTGAAATAGATCAAGCCAAACAGGGGCAGCAGTGTCAGTTCTCGCTTGAGTTTCTTGGTCTCCGACCGGACAATATTGGTTCCTGCCTTATCATTCGACATAGTTTGTGCCTCCATATAACTATGGAGTGGATAAGTTCCCTCAAACTTATCCACCCTTTCGATCTTATGCTACGGCCTGAGCCGTCATTTCCTTTATCCCATACGGGAATTCGTATTCAGCCATTTTCTCCATGAATGGAACGGGATCAAAGGCTTCCGGTCCAAGTACACCCACTCCCTTCCATACGCCATGCTCGATCAAATCCCACCCGATCACCGCGTTGAAGGCCGTCTGCGCCACAACGGCCTGGCAGCCCCAGCGCTTCATGCACTCTGCATTATCAGCCACCTGGTAAAGATAGACTTCACGCGCCTTGCCATCTTTCTTCCCTTTGACCCAGGTCCCGGCGCAGGTCTTGCCGCACATCTTGTCGCCCAGATGAGCCGGATCAGGCAGGCAGGCTGCCACCACATCGCGCGGTGCAACCTTAACACCCTTGACGTTGATCTTTTCTTTGTTATCCAGGCCAAGCATGTGCAAGGTCTTGAGCACACCGATGAACTGGTCGCCCAATCCATATTTGAAAGTGACCCGTTTGGCATTTACCCAGCGCGGAACCAGCAATACTTCCTCGTGCTCCACGTTGACAACATCGACCTTTCCAATTCCTTCCGGGAACTCAAACGTTTCATGTTCGGAAAAAGGCGCCGTGGTGAACCAGCCTTTATCCTTTTCCCAGATGACTGGTGGATTGAGGCATTCTTCGATGGTGGTCCAGATCGAGAAATTGGGGGCAAATTCATAACCCGCGATCTCGATATTCGCGCCATCGCGAATACCAATCTCTTCGATTTCATCAAAGAGCTTTTCCTGCGCATAACGGGCAAACACATCTGCCATGCCGGGTTCAACGCCCAGACCGACGATCGCCAGGAGGCCTTTTTTCTCCCACTCCTTGGCCCGCTCAAATTGATAATCGCCAAGTTTAACGCCCGTTTTATGGAATGGATCGGTCGGATGCGGCGTGGATAGCGTCATGGCCATATCCATATATTTGGCACCTACGTTGAAAGCGGCATCAAAGATCTGCTGGTTGAAGACCGGGTCGACAGAGTTCATGATGAGGTCCACCTTGTATGTTTTTGCCAGTTCCTCGATCATCTTTTGATTGCTGGCATCAATATGCTCGGCGGGAAAGCGTTTGCAGTCTCCGAGTTTCTTCTGGACTTCCTTGGCCCGTTCCAGGTTGTAATCAGCCAGCACGATCTGTTCCACCCAGGGGCGTTCTTTGGCGATCGCAGCAATCGCTTCGCCAACCCCGCCAACACCGACAAGTAATATTTTCATCTCCTATTATCTCCGTTTTATACCCAAAGGGTAGATTACACGGCCGATATTGGCCGCGTGGTTTCCGATTTCTGTTTAAATTTAAACTGATTGGGTTTTCAATTCCTGCTTTTTTGGTACTAAATAAGATAGTCCTATCGGACCTTGGCCGCTGCATGGCCATCCTGGACGTTGTTCTTACCGATGCCAACTGCCCCCAAAAACGGGACCTCCATAAATCCTTTCGATTGGCTCTGCCGCTCCATCCTTACTCGAGGGCAGACTAGGTTTTCGCCTCAATGACCTGAATCAAGAATGGAGGCGATTGTTACCCTATAAGATGATTGGATACCTAAAAATAAACTTCCTTGACAATCTTAAGATGCATGAAGGTTTCCGTTTCACGGACGCCTTCAATGCTGTATAGTTTTTCTGTGATGAATTTCAGACAGGTCTTCATGGTCGCGACAAAATACTTCGATCATGATGTCATAACGCCCACTCACGACCACCAGATACACAACCTCGTCAAGTTTGGCAATCTTATCGGCTACTTCCAGCATCCGATATCCCATCGGTGTGGACACCGATAAGAGCCATGGTTTTGAAGCCGCGCTGGATAGGATTTGTGATGGCAACTACTTTTAAGTAGCCATCTTCGACAAGCCGGTTATAGCGCTGGCGGATCATACCCGGGGAAACTTTGAGTTGTTCGGCGATTTGAGAAAAGGCTTCTCGTGCCATCCTTTCGCAGGGCAGCGAGCAGGTATAGGTCAATCTCATCTAGGTTCTCGGAATGCAGAGTGACAATTTCGCTGTCCACAACCTAATTTTATGACGATTTATCATAATTGTCAATTATTCACTAATTATTTCGCATTATTCTTCTTATTATTATGCGAATTTTAAATACCTAAAACTCAACGCACTTTTAAGTGCGTTGAGTTTTAGGTTACAGAAATTATTAATCGTTCCCGCTTTACTCCCCTACAACTTAGATCAATATGTTGTGTTGCATACTATCCAATTCAATTAAATACCCGGCAACCTAACTCGGTATGATTTATTGTCCTTTGAAATCGGTCCAGAGTTGATCATAAATCTTGGTCGCATCACCAACATCATGAACTGCTACAGTGTGCGCCAGGAAAGTCAGCGGAAGGATTTGTCCCGGGAAAAGCCATATATGTACTATAGGCAGCTGGATCGTTGGCTTTAAACTGATCGAGGGCTGCTGCATTCGGGTTGGAATATGGAAATTCCTTTGTGATTAAGATGCTTTCCTGTGGGTCCAGCACAAAATTCAAGAAGGCCATGGCCGCATCGGCATGCGGTGCGTCCTTCGGAATGACAAGGTTATCAAACCAAAGTCCACAACCTTCCGTTGGACATATATAGGCGACGTTGGGATCTTCCCGATATGCAAGTGTGGCATTGCCATTGTAAACAAGACCAGCCCAAGCCTCTCCAGTGATGATTGAGGTTTCAGGATCATCGCTATTGAATAGGAGAATATTCGGTTTCAGATCGACCAACTTCTGTTCGGCTTGTTTAAGCTGTTGAGGATCGGTTGAATTTTTATCAAACCCAAGGACTTGCAGTGCAACGCCCGTCACTTCGCGCTCATCGTCCAGAAGAACCAGGCGGCCTTTAAATCTTGGATCCCATAAATCCGACCAACTCTTGGGTTCGAACGGCACATTCTTTTTATCATAGACCAGGGCCGTCGTTCCCCACTGATACGGAACGGAATAATTGATTTCCCGGGTCGTAATATTGGTTTGTAAAACGTTTATCAAGGTTGGCAAAGTTAGGTATCTGGCTCAAGTCTATTTTCTCCAGCATACCCTGTTTGATCATGATATCAACCGCATAGTCGCTTGGAATACTCACATCATATCCCGATGCTCCCGCCTGTAATTTTGCAAGCATTTCCTCGTTGGATGAATAGGTGTCGTAGTTGACTGTTATGCCATATTTTGCGGTGAAATCATCCAGCAGCTGCTGCGGAACGTAATCCGACCAGGCATACAGATTTAATGTTTTGGAGGTGGGAGTCTTAAGGGTTGGTGTAGCGACTGGCGCCGATGTTGGGGCCGATGATGTTGATCCTGATGCTGGTATTTCTGTTGGCACTGGTGCTTGCGTAGGCGCAGGCGCCTGCGTTGGTGTGGGTGCTGAACACGCTGACAAAAGCATTACCAATAGCGCGATCAGAGTAACAAAACGGTAAATCTTCATTCTTCCTCCATTTGATAGAATTTGATGGATCCCATTATGAATTACGACTCTGGACAATTTGACCTATGAGCAGGACTACAAACACGGTCAGCACCCATAATGTAGACAGGGCGTTCACTTCGGGAGTGACCATGAACCGCACCATCGAAAAAACCCTCAACGGAAGTGTGGTGGAACCCGGACCGGCTGTGAAATATGTAATGACATAATCGTCTAGGGACAACGTTAAAGCTAACATCGCACCAGACAAGACACCCGGCAAGATCGTTGGAAGAGTCACCCGCCAGAATGTCATCATTTCATTTGCACCCAGGTCCATGGCGGCTTCATCAATGGCGTTATCATATCCATGCAGGCGCGCCCGTACCACCAGGGTCACAAAAGGTATATTGAATGCAATATGAGCCAATGTGATGGTAACCAGGCCCAGCGTCAAATGGATCATGACGAAAAACACCAACAGGGAAATCCCCATGACTACTTCCGGGATGACGATGGGTATATACATCAAGGTTTCGGATGCAGCATAACCCGGAAAGCGGTAACGCTGCATGGCCAGAGCCGCCAGGGTACCTACCACGGTGGCAACCAGAGTTGATATGGTGGCGATAATCAGGGTGTTCCGTGTCGCTTCAATGATATCCTGATCACGGAACAGAATACCATACCAGGATAAGGTGAATCCCTCCCAACGAATGTTCAGCTTCATTGTGTTAAAAGAGAAAACGATGAGAATTATTATGGGGACATAGATATAGAGGTACGCGATAAAACTATAAATACGCAACCAGATGGGCGATTTCTTCTCGCTCATACCAGCAAATCCTCACCAAAGCCCGCTTTACGGGTGTAATACAAGGTAAACACCATCGTTAGAACCATAAGGATCATGGAGGAGGCTGCACCAAAGGGCCAGTCGCGGGCTGTCAGAAACTGATTGCGGATTACGTTACCGATTAGGATTGTCTTCGCCCCGCCCATTAAATCGGGGATGACAAACATGCCCATGGCAGGAATAAAAACAAGGATGGTTCCAGCAATGATACCGGGTACGCTTAGAGGTAAAGTCACCCGCAGGAATACTTTCCAGGGTGGAGCGCCCAGGTCCGCCGCAGCTTCCAAAAGGGAATATTCGATCTTTTCCAACGAGGAATAGAGCGGAAGTATCATGAACGGAAGGAACTCATAAATCATTCCTATCATTACTGCAGTTGGCGTGTACAGGAGATTAAGAGACCTTTGGGTGATATGAGCCCACTGGAGGATATCGTCCAGAAATCCACCGGCGCGCAGGATCATAATCCAGGCATAAATACGGATGATGAAATTTGTCCAGAAAGGCACCAAGATCAAGAAAAGCAGGAGAGACCGCTGGCGTGCCGGGGCGCGGGCTATATAATAAGCGAGGGGATAACCGATTAGAATGCATAGAGCAGTCGTTTCTATGCCGACTACCAGCGAATAAACGAGAATTTTTCCATAAATAGGGTCAAGTAACCGGATATAGTTCGAAGGATTGAAAATGAAAACAACATCGCCGTACGTACCTCGCGAAAGGAAACTCAGCACGACGACCAGGAGCAAAGGGAGGACCATCAAAAGAAACAAATAGATATTGGCCGGCGAAATGAGTAACAATCCCTGGGCAACCCGGTTCTCGCGAATCGTCTTTATAAGAGAAGTCTTTTCATTATTTTCAACATTCCGGGTGGTTGTCATGATTCCTCTCCAATCCACACCAAATTATTATCGGAAAGGATGTAAACTCGTTTCAATGGATATATCGAAGCAATTTTAGTAGACTGCTTTATCATTCCTAATCCTTGGGTAGGACCACTGTATTTTCAGGCATAAGGGTCAACCATACCTTTTCACCCTTGCGGTAGAAAGCATTCGGGTCGATGGTGGAGATACGATTCTGATCCCACACCTTGATGGTCTGACCACGTACATCCAGGTAAACGTGTGTATCCGATCCGATGTAGGTGCTTTTAACCACGACACCTTCCAGGCTGTTTTGCTTTGTGACCGGTTCTTCAACTAATTGAATCTTTTCGGGACGGATTGACACAGCCACATCATCTCCCGCTTGAACCTGGGCGGTTGCGATTCCTGTTAATTCCTGCCCCCAGGCAGGGATGGTAACTATCGCTTTTTCTCCGGTAACGGATTTCACTTTTCCTTCAAGAAAGTTTGTCTCTCCAATAAAATCTGCCACGAAGCGGCTCGTCGGGCGTTCGTATATTTCGACGGCCGGTCCCATTTGCAATACCTTGCCATGACTCATCACCGCAATTCGGTCCGACATCGTTAAGGCTTCTTCCTGGTCATGGGTCACGTAAATGAAGGTGATTCCCAATTGCTGTTGCAGGGCTTTTAATTCAAGCTGCATTTCCTTCCGCAATTTCAGGTCGAGTGCGCCGAGCGGTTCGTCAAGTAAAAGGACAAGGGGAGTTTTAACCAGCGCACGTGCCAGGGCAACGCGCTGTTGCTGCCCTCCTGAAAGCTGTTTAGGGCGGCGTCTGTCCATACCCGTTAACTGAACCATCTCCAGCGCCCGGCCTACCCGTTTCGAAATATCGTCTTTTGACACACCTTCCATTTCAAGGCCAAAGGCTACATTCTGATATACAGTCAAATGTTGAAATAATGCATAACTTTGAAAAACAGTATTGACAGTCCTTTGATATGGAGGCGTATGTCCTGTCGGTTTGCCCCCAATATAAACCTGCCCCTCGGTTGGCCACTCAAACCCCGCTATCAAGCGGAGCGAAGTGGTCTTGCCACAGCCTGATGAACCGAGCATCGAGAAGAATTCGCCGTTTTTGATCTGCATGGTGACATGATCTACCGCGGCTAACTCATTGCCTTCAGGCGTCATAAATTTCTTGACAACATCTCGCAATTCAATCGCAAATTCACCGGCCATTTACAAGACTCCTAGAGATGAATTGATTCGATCTCGGATTTTATAAAGTTTTACAGACATCCTTTAAAGTTTCCTCAAGACGATCGAGCAGGTAGTCCAATTGCTCATAAGAAACGATCAAGGGTGGTTCTACGCGCAGGGTCTGTGAGCTGATCAGGGTTCCGGCCACCAGGACAGATCGTTTGAAAAGTCCGGCCGCCACTTTATAACCGATCTCGGGACTATGAAAATGCATGCCGATCAACATGCCTTTGCCGGTTATTTTCTCATAAATTTGTGGATATTGCGCAGCCAATTCTTGTAATTTTGGTATGAGATAATCCCCTTTCGCCGCGGCTTGTTCCCAAAGCTTGTCGCGTAATATAACCCGTATGGAAGCAATGGCTGCTGCGCACGCCAGGGCGCCGCCGCCAGTCGTTGTAGTATGCACGAATGGGTTCGGGTGCATCATCACTTGCCATATTTCTTCCGTGGAACAGAACGCGCTCACCGGCATCACACCTCCGCCGAGTGATTTTGCTGAAGCAAGAATGTCGGGCACTACGTCCCAATGATCGAGTCCCCACATCTTACCTGTCCGGCCCAAACCTGTTTGAACTTCGTCTGCAATCAATAAGACGTTGTAAGAGTTGGTAATTTCCCGGACGCGCGGCCAGAAATCATCGGGTGGCACAATAGCGCCTGCCTCACCCTGGATGGGCTCGAACATTACCGCTGCAATGCCCACACCTACTTTTTTACAGACATCCAATTGTTTTTCAACGGCTTCCGCATCGCCGAACGGCACATGGTATACAGGGCCGCCATAAAGGATTCCCACCGGTTCGCGGAAATCCGATTTGCCCATCATCGAAAGCGCACCCATGGTTTTGCCGTGGAAGGCCTTGGTCGCCACGATAAACCCGGGCTTTTTCGTATACATTTTAGCCAGCTTGATGGATCCTTCAATCGCTTCCGTCCCAGATGCGGCAAAGAAGGAATATTTCAAATTTCCCGGCGTGATTTGCGCCATGATGTTCGCCAGCACCCCGCGTAATGGATCGATTAATTCCTGCGAAGGCATTGGCGAGCGCATAAGTTGTGTCTTGACCGCTTCTGTCACATCGGGATGGGTCCAGCCAAGGTTCATCATCCCAAAACCGCCAAGGCAGTCCAGGTATTCACGTCCAAGAACGTCGCGGAAGATGGCGCCGGAACCGGTCCACTCTACCGCGGCCCAGTCGCCCGCTTCGGTTACGGATTTGCGATACTCCAGCCACCCGCGATTAAAATGCTCCGCGAAGTTATATTTAGATTCTTCGATAATGGTCTTCGCCTCATCGTCAGATAGACTTGTCTTATGGATAAGGTCCATCCAACGATCGGCATAAGCGAGAGCCCGATCATACGAGCTTTCCATTTCTCTCTCCTCTTGAATTAAACAGCTATGTTCTTTAGTTCACATTTTTAAGTCACATTTTAAAATTTCCGGCTCCACTCTTTGGGCCACCGCTCCACTACGACTTTTTTCTGCGTAAAGAACTCCACCGCGTCCATGCCCTGTCCATGCATGTCTCCAAAGAACGACTCTTTCCATCCGCTAAAAGGGAAGAACGCCATCGGCGCGGCCACGCCGATATTGATTCCGATATTACCCGCCTCCGCTTCATAACGGAACTTGCGCGCCGCGGAGCCGCTGGATGTAAATAGGCTGGCCTGGTTGCCATATTTCCCGGAGTTGACCACTTCGATGGCTTCGTCTATGCTATTTACGTGCATTAGACCCAGCACCGGCCCAAAGATTTCCGTAACGGCAATTTCACTTCCTGGTTGCACACCAGACAGGATCGTCGGTTTAATAAACGACCCACGCTCGTACCCTTTCACAACAACGCCTCGCCCATCCACCGGAAGGGCAGCGCCTTGAGCCGCACCCTGGCCGATCAATTGTTCGATACGCTGCTTGCTTGCAGTATTGATGACAGGCCCCATTTGAACGCCCGCATCGAGGCCGTATCCGACCACCCGCGTGGATGCCGCATCACAGATCATCTCCATAAATGAATTACGCGCCTCTGCCACAGTCACAGCCAGCGAAACGGCCAGACAACGTTGCCCGGCACAGCCAAAGGCTGAATCAGAGATGATCCTGGTTGCCATCTCCATATCGGCATCTGGCAGCACAATTACCGGATTCTTGGCTCCCCCCTGGGCCTGCACACGCTTTCCGTTCGAGGCTGCCCTATTATATATATACTTTGCGGTTTTAGTAGATCCAACAAACGTTACCGCGCGGATGGCAGGATGATCGAGAATGGCATCCACGGCATCTTTTGTGCCGTTGACAAGGTTCACCACGCCTTTTGGAAACCCGGCCTGCTCGATAAGCTTTACAATGAACTGCATTGTCATCGGCACCTTCTCGGAGGGTTTGACAATGTAGGTATTTCCGCACGCCACCGCATAGGGTAAATACCAAAATGGGATCATCCCTGGAAAATTGAATGGGGCAATGGTTGCACATACACCGAGTGGCTGGCGGAGCATGATCTCATCTATACCGGGCGCAATATCTTCGACGATCTCTCCCTTCGCCATCATCGGCATGCCGCACGCGACTTCCACATTCTCGATGGCGCGCACCATTTCTGCTTTTGACTCTTCAAGAGTCTTGCCGGATTCATTGGTAATGGTCCGGGCAATCTCGTTTAAATTGGATTTAAGTAAGTCACGCAGGATGAACAAATATTGGATTCGGTCTTGTACAGGCGTCCGCCTCCAGGCCGGAAAAGCTTCGCTTGCACTTTTAGCGGCTGCTTCTATGCTGTCCTTGCCGCATAGAGGTGTCTTGGCGAGCGTTTCACCCGTGGCAGGGTTGATGACATCCACAAATTCCTGAGCCCTGGGCTTCATCCATTCGCCGTTGATATAGTTCAATATATCCACAAGGACCTCTCCGGTTTAAGATCGAATATCTATTCCTGTTTAATTTATTTATTTATTTATCTATCAACTCGGCCAGGCCTTCGTCCAGCAGGGTCAGGCCTTCGTCCAACTGTTTTTCCGTGATTACCAATGGTGGAACGACAAACAAGATGTTCTTAAAATTGAACACATATACTCCATTGGATAGCAGGAAATTCTTAAGAGGAGTTAAATCCATTGGCTCCTTGGTCTGGCGATTCTTGACCAGCTCCAACCCCGAGAACAAACCAATATAACGCACATCGCCGACGCATGAATGCCGGGTTTTCATATCTTCCAGGCGCTGGCCCAGGTACTTTCCAACCTTCCTGGCATTCTCAAAAACATGGTCTTCCTGGTAAGCCTCGATCGTGGCCAGCCCTGCGGCGCAAGCAAGTGCATGGCCGTTATAGGTCAGGCCTGCATAAAGATATTTATCGTCGAAGAACCTGGCGATCTTTTCCCGTACGATCACGGCCCCCAACGGCACGTACCCGGAGGTAATTCCCTTCGCAGTGGTGATGATATCGGGTACCACATTCCAGTGATTCACGGCAAACCATTCGCCTGTACGTCCCCAACCGCTCATTACTTCATCGGAGATCAACAGGATGCCGTACTTATCGCATATCTCACGCATACGCGGCCAGTAATCATCGGGTGGAATGATCAGGCCGTTTGTACCGGTCACACCTTCAAGGATGATGGCCGCGATCTGGTCCGGCCCTTCATATTGGATGACCTCCTCGACGTGGCTGATGCACTCCCGGTGGCAGGTCTCGCGCGTCCACCCGAATGGGCAGCGATAGCAGTAGGGGTCGAGGAAATGGACCACACCCGGCATGGCTGGTTCTACAGGCAAGCGGCGATAATCGCCGGTCAATGCAATCGCCCCATGGGTTGCGCCATGATAAGAACGATAGCGCGCCAGGATTTTATTTCTTCCGGTATAGAACCGGGCTATTTTTATTGCATTTTCATTTGCTTCTGCGCCGCCCAGGGTAAAGAACGTCTTCTTCAGGTCACCAGGCGTGATCTCGGCCATTTTCTTGCCAAGCAAACCACGCGGCTCCGACGCCATTCCAGGAGCTACGAAAGTTAACCGAGCCGCCTGGTCTTGAATGGCCTTCACAACTTTTGGGTGCTGGTGACCTATGTTGGTATTCACCAATTGAGATGCAAGATCGAGATAGCGCTTCCCATCGGCGTCCCAGAAGTAGACCCCCTCCGCCTTCACGACCGGGATCGGATCAATCTGTCCCTGAATGGACCAGGAGAAGAAAGTATATTCCTTATTCATATCCACGATTTCTTTGGATGTCAATTTTGGATTTTCAGCGATCTTTGTCATGGTATTCTCCTCAAGCGTCATTTACCCATATTAATTCGGCTTTTCCCTGCCTCAAAAGATCGAGCCTTGCTTCAATGATCGATGCGGGTTTCTTTCAAAGTTTATATGGGGTTGAAATATACACAACTTCCGACCTAAGGTCAAGAAATTCTAATTGGTTTCCTCCATTCCGGTCGTTGAATTTAAAAACCTGATATTCATCACGTGAAGAACCATACATAATTGCAACTAATTTCACATTGACGCATCCCCTTCAGGCCATTATAATCAAACACTGTTATCCCCATTGATTGCAGGAGTACAACTATGGTTACAACCGACACAACACTCGTCAACGCGCTCGAACCAAAGACCAAATTGACGGGTAAAATTCTTAAGACTACGCTCGCCGGCGCATTAGTAGATGTAGGACAGCCCCTTCCTGGCATATTACATATTTCCCAATTGCAAAAAGAACCGGTCAACAAGGTGGAAGACGTCATAAAAGAAGGCCAAACTGTTGACGTTTGGGTGCGGAAATCCCGCAAGGATCGCATCGAACTGACCATGATCCAACCCATGCTGTATGAATGGAAGGATCTTCAACCAGAAATGGTGGTCAAAGGTAAGGTCGTCCGTCTTGAATCCTACGGCGCTTTCGTTGACATCGGTGCGGAACGACCCGGTATGATCCACATCAGCGAACTGGCACGCGGTTATGTCAAGACGGCTGGCGATGTCGTCAAGGAAGGCGACGAAGTGGAAGCGGTTATTATCAATGTGGACCGCAAAAAACGCCAGATCCGGTTGAGTATGAAGGCTCTTCAGCCCGAAGTCGTTGAGGAAGAAAAGCCTGCCCGCGAGGTCAAACATAATAATAAACGCCCTAAGAAAAACGAAGACATCCAGATTGAAGTGGAAGAAAAGCAGGCCGAAATCGAAATGACTGCCATGCAGATTGCCTGGCAAACGGCACAGGACCGTGCGAAATCCAAAGATAAGGGTCAGAGGATGAAGCGCATGAAATCCAATTCTTCCGAACAGGAAGAAATACTTAACCGCACATTGGAAAAACGGCTTCCAACAGGTGCATAAATTGTAAAATCCCCTCGATCACGAGGGGATTTTGTTATTATTTTCCTGGTTTTCCAGCTCTTTTAGGAATTTTTCTTTATTGGCTGTACGAGCAGTCTTCCCGCTCGAGGTCTTCAAGATCCATTTCGGATCAACTACTTTAACGTACCGGAGGGCGATGGCAGAATTTCTGGTTACATGCTCTCTGAGCTTATCTGCTATCTGTTGTTGCTTTACCGCGTCTTCATAATCTACTTCGGCGATAAGCACCACGTCTTCCGTCCCTGCCTCGGGATTAAATAGCCCGAACGCCACGGAACGCCCGGCATGCACACCTGGCACCTCGTACGAGAGTGCTTCCAAATCTTGTGGATATACATTCCTGCCCCCCACTATGATCAAATCTTTCTTCCGTCCTGAAACAAAAACATCTTCATCTAAAATGTAACCATAATCTCCGGTTAAAAACCAGCCATCGACCAATGAGTTCTCCGTTGCATCGGTGCGGTTGTAATAGCCTGTCAACATGCAATCACTTTGCAAGGCAATCTCACCGACCTTACCGTTGGGTACCTCTTTTTTATCATCGTCAAGGATACGTATATGCGTATTCGATAACGGCCTGCCGGATGACATCATCTTCAAAACTTTATGTCCCTCCAAAGGTGGACAGGCGACGCGGTCGGACATGAAGACCTCGCGGTCAATTTCCTCCACCTTAGGCGGGCGTGACAAATCAGACTGGGTAACGCCGAAGACATTCTCTGCCATTGCATAGGAAGTCTGTAATGCCTCCAGCTTCAATCCATAAGCCTTGAACCGCTCATAAAAAGCATGGTGACTTTCCCAATGGACCGGCTCTGAACAATTAATAACCGCCCGCCACGAGGATAAGTCCACGTTTTCCAATTGCCGGTCACGGATCTTTTGGGCGCAGAAGTTGTAAGCAAAATTGGGCAGCCAGCTAAGCGTGCCTTTATACCGGGATACGGCTTGCAGTAAGCGATGGGGTGCCCGCACCCAATCAAATGGCGAGTTTAAGACCAACGTATTACCTGACAATATAGGCATCAAGAAACCCGCTATCAGACCCATGTCGTGATAAAGAGGAAGCCATGAAACGGTAACATCCTCCGGCCTGAGCGCTAAGGCGTTATCGATGGCATTCAATTGATTGAAAATTGCCCGGTGAGACAGTGCCACGCCTTTTTGCAGCCCGGTCGTACCTGAGGAATGTTGAAGCAGGGCAACCTCGTCCGGTCTACGGTCCAGGCCGGCGAGTAATGCAAAATCCGGCTCGGACTCAGGTTCCAGCTTATTTGTCACGATCACTGCACGGACTGAATCGCCTGGTTTTAACGCTGTCCGTATCTCAGTTTCAAATTCAGGATAAGTCACGATCGCCGCAGGTTTGGTAATCGAGATGAGAGCAGCAAGGTCTGAGCGATACTTCTCCGGGGATAACTTCTCTGTCAGGAACGGCATAATGGAAGGCGACCGCGCCTATCAGGATCGCTCCCCAGAATGAATAGATCAGGTCTTCGCCATGCTGTAGTATGAGAATAATTACTTCACCGGGCGTTAATCCTTCGCGCAGATAGGTACGGGCAAAAGCATATCCACCGCGCAATAATTGGCGATAAGTGATCGCAAAATCCGGTCGGCGTGAATCTTGAAGGTAAACTGCAACCTGTTCAGGTGACCGTGTTTGATTTGCATAAAGCCGTTCGGAAAGGGTTGTCATTTCTTCCGGCGGGATTCGATCAAAGCGGCCAATTCGTTCAGGTTGTTAAATGTTTGTGCATTTAATTCTGCATCATCGATACGCACATTGAAGGTGTCTTCGACAAATAGAGCCAGGTCGACCAGGCTGAAAGAGTCAACCATCCCACTTGAGATCAAAGCCTCGTCAGGGCCTATTTTTCGACCAGGCTGTTTTAGGATCTTCGTGGATATGTATTCTTCCAAGGCAGTCATGATTGGATCATCCATAGTCCATCCTCTATAGTATTCCGAAAAGTTTTCTCATCGCCAGCCAGGCTATCGCAGGGTTTGCTAAAGTGAAGAACAACCACCCCAGGGTAACGTAATTAAATGTCAAAAAAATGCCCAAAGCGCCAAAGACCTTTTGGCTGGCCCGAGTCTGCGCCCAGGCGGGGACACGTGTACGAATAAATTCACTCCAGCGATTTTGGATAAAAAGTCCAATTCCGTGCCAGAGCCCCCACATCGCAAAACCGGCCGTCACCCCGTGCCACAGACCGATCAAAAAAAATGTACTGATCTGGGTTATAAAAATGATCATCCAAACCGGCACAGGGTGCTTTGCCGACCGCATTGCGCGTGTAATCGGATTGAAATAATATGTCCTGAACCATTGCGTTAAGCTCATATGCCAGGAATTCCAGAACTGGGTTAAATTTGGCTTCAGGTAAGGCGCGTTGAAATTCTCCGGTAGGCGGATGCCCATCAACCGCCCCATTCCTATGGCAATATCGGTATAACCGCTAAAATCAAAATAGATCTGAAAAGAGTATGCATATAAAAAGACCCACATCCAGCCTGCCGATTTGACCTGGAAAACAAGGACATTACTCAGGGATATGAACGCCAGCAGATCGGCGACCACAAATTTTTTGAACATGCCAACGAACAAACGCGTTCCGGCATCCAACCAGTCATCATTTGCCAGAGGGAGCGGTGCTTTCAATTCTTTGACAAAGTGCTCGACACGGTCTATGGGTCCGGCGGTAAAGGAGGGAAAAAAAATGGCGTAATTGAAGTACTCTGCAATCGTCAAGGGTGGCAGTCTGCCAGATTGCCTGTCACGAATGGTATGCATCAGGCGGAATGCAATGTAAGAATATCCCAACCAGGTTAAAGGGGTGGTTTTGTCTGCAGGATCAGCTCCGCGCAAATTTACAAGATATCCCGAAACCATATGTATTAAACTAGGCGTCTTTAATATTAAAAATAGCAAGACAATGATTGCCAGCGCTGCTGCTTGGAAAAAATGGCTGGCATTTTGCCAGCGAATAACAAGAATCGTTATAACGGCCAGCCCGAACAAGGCCGCCAAAGCTAGTTCAAGAATTGGGGTTCGGGAGGTATAGATCTGTTCAAATTTAAATACACGGTTCAAATCCATCAAAAGGGTTACGGAAACGAGAACGGCAGCGGCGGACCAGTTTTTCCTCCATCCCCGAGATTCTGGAGAAGATGTCAACGCCCAACACAACAGAGTAATCGCCAGGGTAGCTACCGGCAGCCAGAAAAGAAGTGTGACAAAAGGCTCGTTCGGTTGGAGCCAAAAAATTGCAAAAGTACTGATAGCCAACATTCCCAGTTGCCGGCCTCTCGGTATTTGACCAATGATGATCGCAAGAATGACTAAAAAAGCAATTTGAAGAATGGTCATTTTAAAATCCCTGATAAATCCAGGTTGGCGATGTGTCTATCGTGAATATTACCAATGCAATCAATATTAAAGCCAGCATCAAAGCGAATAGATTTTCTCTGTTGAAGATTGCGCCAAATATCTTTTTCCACATTGGATGATCCCTTACGAAGCTGACTGACGCAAATATGCGTCCATCAACGCGTCGAGATCACCATCTAGAACAGACTGCGTATTGCCGGTTTCATACTCTGTACGGTGATCTTTTACCATTTGATACGGATGCAGGACATAAGAGCGGATTTGGCTTCCCCACTCCGCCTTTGTATATTCTCCCCGTAGGACGGCGATCTCCTGCTCTTTTTCGGCGTGTTTTATTTCGAGCAAACGCGCCCGTAGTACTCGCAGGGCGTTTTCGCGGTTTTGCAACTGCGATCGTTCATTCTGGCAGGTCACCACGATACCGGTTGGAATATGGGTTAATCGGACGGCTGTGGCATTCTTCTGGACATTCTGCCCACCTGCCCCGGAGGAACGAAAGACATCCATCTTTATATCGTTCGGATTGATTTCGACTTCCGCATCATCCATCGCGACCTGCGGCAGGATTTCGACCAGTGCAAAGGACGTATGGCGCCGGTGGGCAGCATCGAAAGGTGAAAGGCGCACGAGGCGATGTACACCTTTTTCAGAGCGCAGATAGCCATAGGCATATTTCCCGTTGATTGCAATCGTCACGCTCTTCAAGCCGGCTTCTTCGCCTTCGGTCCGGTCGAGGATTTCGGTTTTATAGCCGCGCGCGTCTGCCCACCGCAAATACATGCGTTCCAACATCGCAGCCCAATCTTGTGAATCCGTGCCGCCTGCTCCGGCATGGATGGCGAGCAAAGCATCGTCATCATCATACGGACCGGAGAGCATGGTAGTGAATGCCCGTTTTCCAAATCGGTTTCGAGCGCAGACGTTTCCAGTTCAAGGTCACCCCGCAGGGACTCATCGTCCATTCGTGCCAATTCCATCAAATCATGTAAATGCCCGTTGAATTTACGCCAGGTTTCAACTTCCTCGCGTAAATCGGATACGGATTTCATCAAGCGCTGCGCCGTAGCGGGATCGTTCCAAAGGTCGGGGTTTTCGATATTCTTTTCCAGTTCAGCTAACTTTGCTTGCTTGCCTGCAAAGTCAAAGACGCTCCAAAAGTTGAGTTGTCAAATTTTGTGCATGGGTCAATCGATCAAGCAAATCTTGCATGGTTCCTCCGATAATAAATCAATGTAAATATCTTGGTTATGGACGAATTTGCGCGGATGGTTTTCCAGAGGTTATCTATAGCTCATGTGTTTTTTGAATAATTTCGTGCTTGATTTCTCAGCAATTCTATCGACCTAAAATCCCATCGACGAACGCATCCGGATCGAAAGGCTGCAAATCATCAAGCTTCTCGCCAAGTCCCGCAAACAAAATGGGTAGTTGCAATTCACGTTGAATGGCAAATGCCATTCCACCGCGGGCCGAAGAATCCAACTTTGCTAAAATCACTCCGCTTACCTTCACCGCTTCCTTGAATGCACGCGCTTGCTGCAAAGCATTTTGTCCGGTAGTGGCGTCCAATACCAGCCAGACTTCATGTGGTGCACCTGCGAGCGCCTTGCCGACTACACGATACACCTTCTTCAATTCTTCCATCAAATTGAAGCGGGTATGCAGGCGGCCTGCCGTATCGATCAGAATGATATCTGATTTACGGGCAATTCCCGCCTGAACTGCGGTAAACGCAACCGCACCGGGATCGCTCTCAGGAGCTCCTGCTATCACATCAACTTTTAGCCGATCGCCCCAGACTTGTAATTGATCCACAGCTGCGGCCCGGAAGGTGTCTGCAGCGCCGAAAAGGACCGTTCTGCCTTCTTCAATAAACCGCTTCCCAAGTTTTGCAATGGTCGTGGTTTTACCGGAACCGTTGACACCTACTACAAGGATTACCGTCGGCCCTGCCGAATCTGCCGACCATTCGAGAGGTGATGGCGTGAGCAACCTGCCTCGGAGTTCCACCCGCAGGGCATTGCGAAGCTCCTCGGCACCCGTTAATCCTTGATCACGAACAATGGATTTTAGGCCTTTGATGACTTCGGTGGTCGTCTCCAGGCCTATGTCTGCCTGGATCAAGAGAGATTCCAAGTCATCCCAGGTTTCCTTTTTTATCTCGGATGTACCCAGCAAATCTGCCAGACGACCGAATGCGCTTTTGCTGGTTTTTGATAATCCCTCACGCCAGCGTGACAGGAGTTCAGCCATGACGCGGGATTATATCATGCAGGTTTGTGTCTGCTCACTACCCTTCGCGAAGCATGCAAAGGCATCCTATGCCCTAATACCCAGGCAGCCAGGTGTAAAGCCTGAGAGGGTACGCAGGTTTTATGTTATACTCCTGCCGATTTTGAAAAGCAGCTGGAATCTGCGAGATATAAGGATATATAATATGGAAATGGTTGAAGAACCAATTCACGTGACCGATTTGGCTTTTGAGAAGAGTGTGCTTCAGTCGTCTCTACCGGTAATTGTTGACTTCTGGGCACCCTGGTGCGGCCCATGCAAAATGGTCGCTCCGATCCTGGAAAAGCTTGCCAAAGAATATTCTGGCAAGATTATCGTTGCCAAAGTGAATACTGATGAAAATCCGGAATGGGCCGGCAAGTTTGGCGTCCAGGGTATTCCGACCATGCTGTTTGTGTCAGGCGGTAAGGTCGTTCACCGCCAGGTAGGTGCGCTCCCGGAGCGGATGCTGCGCGATGTAGTCTCACAATTCATGGAGGTCGTCGCATCCAATTAGGACAGGCATGAAGAGGGTTGCTATCACTGTTGCTATTGCTTTTGCGTCGGGCTTCCCTGATGACATCCAGGGAATTTCTGCCTTACAAACACTTGTTTTGGATTCAGCACCTTCGGCTGATTTTGCGGCTGCCATAAAAACATCTATCCCTTCTAACAATATCTCGTCGACAGCGGCGCTAATTCCTACCGGTCAATTTACCTATACTCCATTTATTCTCATCGCGGAACAAGGTAGCGAACTTTCCCTAACAGGGAATACAATACCATGCCCGTCGGACCTGTTAGTTTCGTGACAACTCTCAGCCCCTGCATGAAATATCCATTTTCCGAAAGTGAGTTACCCTTTCCTGCTCGGAATCCTTTGCCTTCGAAGATGGATGAAGGTTATGAGTAACTTGATAAAATCACATTCGAAGAGATACCCGATTTTTGGGATATGGAGCGTATATTCCTCCGCTCTATATCCAAAAAATCGGCCACTTGTTGAATAATGTTACATTGTCAAAGTAAATATAATTATTCATAACCGTTATTAAAGATCGAATAGCAATTCACTAGAAGAAATGGAGAAAGCAAAATGATGAAACAATTTCTTATCGCCGTTGCTGCAGCGGCTCTCTTATCGAGTGCCGCTTGCGCGCAAGCCACTCCGACGGTTGATCCTTCTCAGATCCAGGCCTCGGCGGTTGCCGCCGCGAATACCATGGTGGCATTGACCCAGGCTGCTATTCCAACAGCCACGGAAATCCCGCCCTCTCCACTACCCAGCCCAACTGAACTTGCAAGCCCAACTCCGTTGACCCTGCCCACTCTGGATAATTCATCCTTTCCAACTGCAATTGGATCAATCCCCACCACTCTCCCTTCAGGCACTGCAAGCGGTGATAATTGCAATCAACCGATGTCCATAAATCCGGCAGGCAAAAAGACGCCGCTGCATATAATAAATACTACAAAGGGTACGGTTAATTTATCCCTTTATCTCAATATAACGCCGTTTGGCGAATGCGGGTTTGCTCGTATTGCACCTTTAGCCAAAGGCGGAGATGCAACTTATACCCTGCCCTCTGGCACTTATTACGCATGCGGATATGCTAACGATCCCAAACATGAGTCTACTCCATGCGGATATACCTTCACTACAAAAGGCCCATTAAAATTGACATTGTACATTTATACAGATACTTTCAAGCTTGTACAATAAGGTTCTGGTCTTCAACTACAAACAAAAGAAGGATACGCACAATGCATATCCTTCTTTTGTTTGAAATTCTATTCTTTTATGCGCTCGATGTGGGCACCCAATGACCTCAGTTTCGCTTCCACATTTTCATAACCACGGTCTATCTGGCTTATATTGCGGATCGTGGAAGATCCTTTGGCTGCCAGGGCAGCCAGCAAAAGAGCCATACCTGCCCGGATATCCGGGCTTTCAAGTTTTTCGCTGTAGAGCTGGGTGGGTCCCTGCACCACGCACCGATATGGATCGCATAAAATGATGCGGGCTCCCATACTCACAAGTTTATCTGTGAAATACATCCGTCCGGAATACATCCAGTCATGGAATAGCACGGAGCCTTTTGCCTGAGTCGCAACTGTGATCGCCACGCTGATCAGGTCGGTCGGATATGCCGGCCAGACATTGGTCTTGATCTCGGGAATGGCGCCGTCAATATCGGGAACGACTGTCAATGATTGATTGGACTTCAGGAGCAGATCGTCCTCTTCGACTTGCCATTGCAGTCCTATGCGCCTGAATGCCTGGGTGATCATTTCCAAATAATAGACGCCTGCCTGCTTGATGCGAATTTCACCGCCGGTAACCGCGGCTGCCCCTGCAAAACTTATTACTTCAAGGTAATCCGGGCCGATCGTAAACTCCCCCCCATGTAATTGAGGGACACCCATGACGTGTAATGTATTGGACCCGATATCCTTTATTTTTGCGCCCAGACCATTCAGAAACCGGCAAAGCTCCTGGACGTGGGGTTCGGAAGCGGCATTGTGGATGATGGTCTCTCCCGTTGCAGTCACGGCAGCCATGACGATATTTTCAGTCGCGGTGACGCTCGCCTCATCCAGTAATAGTTCGGCTCCTTTCAACCCGGAAGAATGAAAATTAAAAATCCGATCATAGGTCACTTCCATCCCCAGGGCTTGCAAGGCGATGATATGTGTATCCAGCCGGCGGCGGCCGATTACGTCTCCACCGGGAGGTGGCAAGCGCAAATTTCCACATCGGGCGGTAACCGGGCCGGCCAGCAAAATGGATGCCCGGATGCGGCGGCAAAGATCGGGGTCGAGATCACCGGGCCGCACCGTCCCGGCAGTAACTCGCCATGTATTCACGTCCAAATCCTCGAATTCGACCCCAAGGCTTTCGATCAAATGCCGCATGTCCAGGACGTCCCGGATCTGTGGTATGTTATGCAACACCACCGGCTCACCGGTCAGTATACAAGCTGCCAGCAATGGCAGGGCTGCATTCTTATTTCCTGAAGGCGTGACCTCACCGCGCAGCGGTATCCCGCCTTCTATAATGAATTCATCCATATTTCTATCTCCTGGGGAAGCTTAAATTATTGTAATTGCTCGGCCTATGAGGGAAAAACCGAAAAAATGGTGTGCGTGGGGGCGTACGCCCCCACGCACACCATTTTTTCGGGATCTTCTCTGCGAAGGCTGCTGAGCCTGAGCAGTTACAATTTATTACTAAAGCGCTTGCGTGACATTGCAAGGGAGCCATTCGTCGCGCCAGGCAATGCCCAGAATCGAGTTTGAAAGACCGGTAAGATTGTAAGTCAGTTTAATTGATTCGCCAAGCAAGGTGGGCGCAAATCGGATCTGATGGCTGGGAATTAAATAAATTCTTGCTATGCTATAATTACACCGTTTACGGAATGATTTAATCGAAGGTTGTATCTTTACCAGGCAATTTCATGATTCAAATCTAATGAATGAGGGAAGCTTTGATCCATGGGAATAATATTAGGCATGATCGTCCTGGGTTTGGTCTGCGGGTGGCTTGTTAATTACCTCGCGGACGTGTTACCCCAAACAAAAGCCATCAGTCAACCGGTTTGTTGGAATTGCAGTTCCGTACTCCCCTGGCGCGATTATTTTCTATTCCACAAATGCGCAGCCTGCGGTAAATCCAGAACCGGGCGGACGTATATCATCCAGGGTTTGATCCCCATACTTACTATTTATCTCTGGCTTGTGCGTCCCGTCCAGGTCGAATTCCCATTGGCCTTTATCTTATTGATATATTTAATGTTGATCGCAATCATAGATATCGAGCATCGCTTGATCTTGCATATCACCAGCCTCGCAGGCGCCGTTATCGGTCTCGTGATCGGGATTCGCTTGCACGGGGTCGTTTTTACCCTGGTTGGAGGAGCGATTGGGTTTGGCGTCATGCTCGCCTTTTATTATCTCGGAGAACTCTTCGTGCGCTACATGTCGAAGAGAAGGAATGAGACTATTGATGAAGTAGCGCTCGGTTTCGGGGATGTAAACCTGGCCGGTATTACCGGGCTCTTATTGGGATGGCCGGGAATTATCCTCGGTTTATTGTTCGCAATCCTGGCCGGAGGTCTGATAAGCCTTCTAATTGTCATAAGTATGCTTATTCGTCGCCAATATAAGGCTTTCTCTGCAATCCCCTATGGGCCTTTCATGATTTTGAGTATCCTCGTCTTGCTCTTCCGGCCCTAGAGGATGGTTTACCGCTGGTAATGTTCCTTCACAACAGTGGACTGCCAAAACCGACACTTTACTCCGCTTGTCAGCTCGCCGGGGCTTCCACGAGCTAAGAAGGGACTCCGCAAAGCACGAGTCCCCGCTTTTTATCTTGGGGGATAGCATCCCCGTTCTTGTTCTAAGGGGACCCTGTGGGTTAGTCCCGCCCTTTATTCAGGTGGGCGGAGTGGTCCTGTGCCAAGCCGGTACCCAAACCCTCGCACTGTCAAAAGCAGCGATGGATTGGATGGATCCCTCTCGATCTTTTTGCGGAGCATGAGAATATATCGGCGTACCATGGAGGCATCCTCCTCCTGGCGATACCCACCCCACACCTCCTGTATCAATTCCCGTTCACTCGCTACTTTACCTTGACGCCGTACCAGTGCTTCCAACAAGCGGAATTCAGTTGGAGTTAATTCCACCACTCGTTCGTCCACAAATGCCTGGTATTTCTTCATATCCAGCTTGATATTCCCGTGGGTCGCATAACCGTTGTCTTTTTCCAGCACGTTGGCTCGCGCAAGGATGGCCTGCACACGTGCCACCAGTTCTGCAAAACTGAAAGGCTTTGTGACATAATCGTCCACACCGAGCCGGAATCCGCGCAATTTATCGGCCTCGCTTGACTTGGCGGTTACCATGACAATGGGCACCTGGGTCATCTCCCGCAGCCGGGCGCAGATTTCCCAGCCATCCATTCCAGGCATCATCACATCCAGCAAAACCAGGTCGGGACGTTCGTTATAGGCCAGTTTCATACCGGCTGTGCCATTGGCCGCCGTAAAAACCTGGTAGTCTGAATCCTGGAGATATTGACTCAATAAATCCAGAAGGGTTGGGTCGTCATCGATCAAAAGGATTTTATTTTTCATGTCTGGAAGGCTCAAATAAAAATAGAAGAGTGCGCCTCCATCGCCTGGCGGCTCAAAATGGAGTTCGCTGTTCATCGCCCGTAAGAGTTTTTGAGATAGATAAAGACCAAGCCCATATCCATAAACCGCCTGCGAATCTTTTGCCTCTAAACGTTGAAAGCGTTCAAAGAGCAGGTGTTGCTTCTCCACCGGGATGCCCGGTCCAAAATCCCTGACCTCCACCCGCACCTGGTCACCTTCGAGTTGTGCGCAGATACGTACAAAGCTCTGAGGTGCGTACTTGAGCGCGTTGTCAACCAGGTGGGCAAACACACTTCGAAGTGCATCCTCATCTGCGAACACGAGAGGCAGCTCGTCCCCAACCTCTACTTGTATACGCTTAATTTCCGGCAGGTTTCTCCATCCGTTGCATACTTCGCCCACGATCATTGGCAGCGAAAGTTTTAACGGGCGCAGGACAAACCGGCCAGCCTCCATCGCCGAAACGTTCAGTATATTTTCAACAAAGCGCGTCAACCTTTGGATTTCTGCCTGGATCAATAATAATGTCTTCTGGTCGCTTGAATCATGTTCCCTGCTCAAAAGCAGTTCCAGGCCGCCTCCCAGGTTCGTCAAAGGTGCGCGCAGCTCATGCGAGACCAGGGATACAAAATCGGTCTTGATTTGATCCAGTCCTTGTAAAACTTTGTTCTGCTCTTCCAGCTGACGATAAGCCTGTTGGAGCGTGCTTGTCCGGTCTTCAACTTTCTGTTCCAGTTGGGCGTTCAGGTCCCCTAATTTCTTATAAACCGCCTGCAATTCGTCATAGGCACGTTGGATCGCGTCGCGCTGTCTCTTCTGCTCGCTCAGGTCGTGTGCCACGCCCGCGATTAATACCCTGCTGTTCTCTGAAACGATGGGGCTGAGGGAGAGTAAAAAAAGTGTGCCGTCCATCTTCAAAGCAGCGTTGAACTTCTGCTCCTTTTTTATCGATTGTTCCACTTCTGTCGGGGAAAGATCATCGAAGACCTCGAATAACGATCTTCCAATCAGACCGCTCACATCGTCTATGCCGGTGATCGCGGCGCAGGCCGGGTTACCCAACAAGATCTTCCCGGCCGGGTCGCAGATAAAACTCGGATCGGCCAGGTTCTTGAATAACTGCCAATATTGATTTAATTCGGCTTCCCCGGCGCGGATTCCAAGGCGGACAATCAGCATCACGCCCAGTAATGCGCTCATCCATAAGCCAAAAGGAGAAAACTTGCCGCTTAGCCGCCAATCGGTAAGGACATACCAGAACAGCACCACCACCAGCGCCAGGGGTAATACCTTCTGGAATTGAACTCCCACGTCGATGCCGGCAGGTTGGTTATCAACACCGCCTTCATCGACGTGTATCTCCTTTTCAAAAACCGCACCTAACCCAATCAAAATGGAACCGCAAACCCATCCGAGGCTGACAAAGCTTCCGGCGTGATAACTCCCGAGGAGCAAAAGGGATATGTGGACGTAATCTGAGATAAGGAATGCACACCACGCTGCTCCAAGGAATTTCGCCGTATGACGTGGAACCCAATTCGCAAGCGAAAAATTCGCCAATAAGATGAGGAGTATGCAGTCTGCAATCGGCGCGCCGGCCATGATCAGGGAATCAAGTCGTAGTGCCGCCGGGTCAGAGATGGGCCGCACGAATACAAGAAAACCCAAAGTCACGACCGCACCCGAAGAAATGATCGCATCCAGGATAAACCGGAAGCGGGTGGGCGCATGTCGGCTTATGAAAGGGAAACGCAAGAGCGCGTACCCGGCCAGGAAGCAGCCGGAAAAGTATATGATATTTGCTGTAATGGATAGTCCGGTCGGTCCACCGATCAGCGATTGGACATAATCCATCAAAAACGCGCCTATCAACCAGGCAAGCTGGGCAAACCCCAAAATTATCCACGGGCGCCTGGCAGATACCGGCATATCCGGAATGGAGAAAAAGATCAACAAAGCCGCGGTCGCAGCGGCGGTCAGGATCGCTAAATTTTCCGCCAGCACACGGGATGGGGACTCTGCCGGTAATATGGCTATAAGTAATATGTAGATGGCTATGAATGCCAGGGATTCAAGCAGGATCCCCCTGCGCTTGATCGGTTGTGGGAAAAACCTGGCTAAAAACGTTTGCAAAATAAACTCCACGAATTTTGCAGCCTGACAGACTGCAATTTTCCTCTGGTTTCACCTTATTTTCGGTCCACGCTCTGTTCAGGACTTATTAGAGAAATCAAAAAGTGCATTGCATCATCAATGGATTATAACAACTTCCAGAAAAGGACAGGGAGGCCAAGCTGGCCTCCCTGTTCGATAAGTAGTAGCTCTGGTTATCCGATTAGAGTTGGTTCTGTACGCGTCGGCGGGGGAGTATTTGTTTTCGTTGGAATAATGATCTGTGTCGGCGTCTTGGAGGGCGTCACCGGCGTGGGTGTCTTGGAGGGCGTCACCGGCGTAGGCGTGTTGGAGGGCGTCGATGTACTGGTCTTTGTCGGCGTATTGGTTTTTGTCGGCGTATTGGAAGGAGTACTGGTATGCGTCGGCGTACCGGTTTTCGTCGGTGTATTGGTTATCGTCGGTGTACTGGTCTTGGTTGGTGTATTGGTTTTCGTCGGTGTACTGGTTATTGTCGGTGTCCTGGATGGCGTATACGTGATGGTCGGCGTCGGTGTCCTGGATGGCGTAAACGTGAGGGTTGGCGTCGAGGTCTTGGTTGGAGTCAGGGTGGCGAAAGGTATGGCGTTCAAATTAAGTATACAACCGTTGGACAGGTTGACCTGCAGTCCGAATGAATTGGCAGGCACTTCCGGCCACGCCGTATCCTGGTTCAGGAAATCAAAATAGAGGGTGTTTGAGCTTCCAGCGCCAAAAAATTCGCTGCCCGACCAGCTGCTTGGTGAATTGGCATCATCTGTACTGGTAAGATTATCGTTGTTGAATAATATCCGGCTGAGAGATTGGCTGGCATTGGCACCATCGTAAGATGTCCATATGAATGTAAGGCTGGAAATGTTGGTGTCTTGACCGCTGATGCTGTAAACGCCAATTTGCACCCTGGGTTTTGCCGGGCTCTTGGCGTATGTTGTCTCTGTGAATGAACCCAATGAAAATTGCGAGCAACTGAATGTCGGTGTTGGAGTCGGTGTATTCGTCTTGGTCGGCGTCGAAGAAGGCGTGCTAGTATTCGTAGGTGTAGACGTATTCGTAGGTGTGGACGTAATCGTGGGCGTGTCGGTTTCAGTGGGCGTACCTGTATTCGTAGGCGTATTAGTCGGAAGAGGCGTGTCCGTTGGTATCGGTGTGTTAGTGTCAGCCAGGCCAACACCGGGTTGGGCGATCGAGCGTGACGTTCGGAATGTCTCCACCACGCCTTCGCGATAGGATACAAGGTGGACCATCGGCCATACCTGGCTGAGGAAGGGTGTGATCAATGGGTGGTTAAAATCAATAATTATAAAAACCGAATCGCCGGGCTCACCGGCATTTTCAACGGCATCCGAATGGGTATCAATACATTTTGCATAAGTGCTGCTCGCCATTTCGGGGAGAGGCTTCCAATCGTACATTAAATCACCGGCCGCATCCTTGTGGTTTGAACAGATCGTTAAATCAAAGTAGCCTTTGTCGGTTTTTGTGGTCGCAGCATTGTCCTTGAATATGGCGACCTGCCACTGCTGTGACGCATCATGGATGGATTGGATTCGGACATAATCCTGTTCGGCCTGGTAACTTTCACCCGCACAGGGAGTACCGGCGCCATCATATTGCGGATCATAATAAGGGCTGGAGGAATCTCCAAGTACGCTCAAATATGCATCAGTGCAATAAGCGCTGTTGTATTGGCCTGTCACGGCATAACGGACCGTCTGGCGGGCCACATTCTCGATGCTCAACCAGGCCTGGAATAACAGGGCAAAGTCGATGATCCCAAAGATCATGATCAAAAGGATCGGCAGGGCCAGGGCGAATTCCATAAGCGCCTGGGATGGACTTTTGCCGCTTCGCAGGGAGAGGGACAATCTTGAATTGAAAAATTTAAGTTTATACATAGGATGCCCCATTATTGGGTAAGACGGGTGGCGATTCGTGTTGAAATTGTCTGGAAAATATCCGCCAGTGCGGTGGCGTCATGGGCGAAGAAATAGTCGGAGTTTAATGATCCGGCGGGCGTATCGATTTTTCCATCGTCGCCGATATCGGCCGCATAATTCAATAACTGCTCACCTGAAGAGTTCGGGTTACCGTGGTCAAGCGCATCGCCAAAACCGATCGTGTAGATGAGCGCCGATTGGCCGAGGGCCACAAAATCAGCCATATCCCGGGCATAATCGTCTGCGTCATAAGCAGTTGTATTTTCCACGCCTCCACCCCCATCAGGTGGCGCTGTTTTACAGACTGTGTATAGGAAAGGATTGTCGTGATATAGAGTATCACCGGCGGATAAACAATGGCGTGTACCGGCATCGGCCGTTTTCACAAGGTTATCCTGGCACTGCGGCCCATCGCTATCGGGGCAGTATTGGTCGTCATTGGAATGGTTCGCGAGACCATCTGTGAGCATGATGACGACCCACAACGATTGCTGTCTGAACCCGGCCGGGATCACAAATTCTGCTCCGGCCGCACTGAAGGCCCCACCCGTATTGGTTGTTCCACATTTCGAGTATATTTCTGGATCACCTGGACCAAGCCGTGGACAGGCAAAGTTAATAAAAGCTCGTGTGTAATGTTCCCCGGTGGAGGGTCTTATATAAGGTCCTATATAGGGTGAACCGGAGGGCGTGTCTGTAAGGCAACGGTTGTCATCAAATGTAGCTTCGGTTGGCGGTGTTAACGTAAGCGAGAGGGGGGTGCCTGCCGAGTCGAAACAATTTCCATCATTATTTTCTGGATAATAGCGGCATGGGGCACTGGTGGGCCAGCTAAGATTTCCACTGCTATCCAAACAGGATCCGCTCGTGTTGTAGTGACCCGTTGCCGAGGCTCCATCCGCATCGAAAACACGCAGCCCCTTGATCGTATCGATGATTTTTTGCCTGTAAGCTGTGGAGGAATAACTCGATTGTGCAAATAGATGGAGTGGATCGTTGTAATTTCCGGTCGGCAAAATGTCAGAGTGGGCATTCCGGTCGAACGGGATGATGGCTACACGATCGTATTCGTTGCTGCCATCGGACGGGAACAAGTCTGAAACAAATGCTACAGCGGCTCTCTGGATGTCGCTGAATGGTTGACAGTTTGTATAATCCGTCACCGAAGGTACATTGTTGCACTCCGCCGGATCTCTCATAAGACTGTACAAGGGTTGATCCCAGGTCATTGACTCGGATACGTCCAGAGCCAGCACGATATCCAACGAGGCAGCCTCGGAGGTCGCGTTTGCGGTGAGTGTAACGGTCCTGATCCCAATAACGGGCAGGAAGGCCAGGTTGACCGTGGAAGTTGCATTGACTTTGACCAGCCTGCGTAGGGCAGGGGAAGTGCAAAGGTCATCTTCATTATAGGCTGGGTATGCTGGATTGCACACATATACGGTCGCAGTAGCATTATCGACGCCATTCAATGTAAGGAATTCCAAAGCATCTGCACTCAGCGCGTTCGGGTTCGGATCTTTTCGATATTGGGCTGCGGCCGCCAACGCCGCCGCATCCACCGCACGGCGCAGTTTTCCATTACCTATGAATACCAGGCCGGTATCCACCACCAGGCCTACGAATGCTACCAGGCCTACAACGGCAAAAACCACGATAATCAGGATCTGTCCCCTTTGTGATTTTCGTGCCTGGCGGATGCTCTTCTCAGCATGCAGATTTCGATTTTTCTGTTTTTTAGTCATGTTTTTTAACCGGAATATTTTTCATAACAAGTTAAGGAGTGGTGGGAGCAGCACATGGATCACCAGGAGGGGGCGTAATATTCTTTAACGGCATGATGGCATAGGTATAAACCGGGACCGGGTCGGGGAAAAATTGTTCATAAAAGGGAGCCTTGAGGGTCTGGGGGTAATTATAGAATATCTCCACCAGCATCAAACTGACGGCTGGAGTGCTCGGACCCGTGGTCATCCTTGCTAGGATGGAAGCCGTGTCCTGTTGGGAAGTATGATTCGCATGTGGAAGACCTTCTACATGGAAGGCCCAGCTCCACCCGTCTTCCCCGCTCCCAGTGGAGGGATACCGGCATTGGTGGGTATCTGTTATTGCAAAAATGGAGATCACGATATCGTCCCCAATCGCCGGATTCAATTTGATCGGCGTTATTACGTCGGTGGCTTCCTGTGCGGAACTCTGATAATAATCGGAACATATTCCATCAGAGTTGACAACGCCATGGATTTCACCGCTGCTGTCTGGGACACAGGGTGCAAATGGGTCGTAGTTTGCGCCGTAACGCGGCAGCTTCTCTAACGCCGTCCACCAGGTTGAGATATCGGTTAAGTAAAACGCCAAACTCTGCGATCCCGGCCACCATCAGCATTAACAACAAAACCACCAGGCTTAACTCTACAAAGCTCTGGCCTTTGCTTCCGGAACTTGCCTTAAAAGATATTCGCTTCATAATATATTGAACCTATACATATTAATCCGCTCTAATCATACACGCCGCATAGCGACAAGTCAATTGGTTGAGCTTCCTTTGTCCTCTGCTTGCAACGATTTATTCACAAAAACGAGACATTGAGAGTGGCTTTTGAAAAAAAGGATATAATTAAGGTGTCAGAACAAACAAAAATGAAAGGAGGTGGATCGCACAAAATCACCGGGAAAGACAGCGCATGAACTCGCAGTTGGTTACGCGAGTTGACGAGGATGAGGGTTCTCCATCGCGAGATGGAGTTAACCGAGACTGTTCAATCCCATGGGATTGAATGGGCCGGGAAAATCGACAGATCAGCGGAAGCCCTCCGGGTGAGCCATCACTCGTTTACCTTTCCCTCCAAATAGATTCTCCACTACAAGACTGGCCGGTGACGGCACAGGTAAAACAGTGGAGCATGGCAGCCAAAGAGAATAGAAAACGGATAATAGAGAACAGAGAGTGGTGAGTAGAAAAAAGTCAAAACTCCGATCACTCTGTTATGGTTAATTTCTACTTATCTCCTCTCTAATTATCTAATCTCTTATCTCCACTCACTATTTATCTATTCTCTAATTACTAATAACCAATTTGGAGGATCCCTATGTGTGGAATTGTTGGATATATCGGGCCGCGTGACGCGACGCCGATCATCCTTAATGGCCTGAAAAGGCTGGAATACCGCGGCTATGATTCCGCGGGACTCGCCGTTATAAACAATGACCGGCTTGAGCTTCGCAAGGATGCCGGTAAGCTGTCGCAGTTGGTTGATTTGGTCGACAAATCCCCGATCAACGGAGCGCCCGGAATTGGTCACACCCGCTGGGCAACGCATGGCGCACCCTCTGCGCGCAATGCGCATCCGCACCTGGGCCAGACCAAACGCGTCGTCGTTGTGCAGAACGGCATCGTGGAAAATTTCCTTGAGCTCAAGGAAGAATTAACTGCCGAAGGCGTCGAGTTTCAATCGGATACCGATACCGAAACGATCGTGCTTCTTGTCGAACGTTACCAGGCAACCGGGTTGGGATTAGTCGATGCTGCCCGCCAGACTTTTCAGCAGATCCAAGGCGCCAATGTGGTTGTGCTTCTATCGGCCGATGAGCCTGACAAGATCGTAGCCGCACGCATCGGGAATGCGGGCGGCGTAGTGGTCGGCCTGGGGGAAGGCGAGAATTATCTGGCGAGCGATACTCCTGCCATCCTCGAGCACACCCGCAATGTCATATTTTTGGAATCGCGTCAGATGGCTGTAGTTATCTGCCGATAAGGTGCTGATCGAAACACTGGAAGGTGTGGAGATCAAACCGCAGGTCCATACCGTCTCATGGGATCCGGTATCGGCCGAGAAGGGCGAATATCGTCACTTCATGCAGAAGGAAATCCACGAACAGGTGCAGTCCATCACCGATACGCTGGCCGGGCGGGTCGATTTTTCGCAAAACGAGATCCGGCTGCCCGATTTGAATATCACCCGGGAACTGGCAAACAAGATCGAAAAGATTTACATCACAGCCTGCGGCACCGCGGCGTATGCCGGGATGGTTGGCAAGGTGATGATCGAAAAAATAGCCCGCCTGCCGGTGGAGGTTGTGATCGCATCGGAATTCCGTTACAGCGACCCGATCATCGACGACAAAACGGTCGTCCTTGCCATCAGCCAATCGGGAGAGACCGCCGATACACTGGCCGCCATGGAAGAGGGACGCCGTAAAGGGGCGGTCATTTGGAGCATCGTCAACGCCCTCGGCTCCCAGGCCATGCGCCAGGCGGACGGTTTCATTTCGATGCAAACCGGACCCGAGATCGGTGTGGCTTCGACCAAGGCTTTTACCGCGCCTCTTGTCGATCAATATATGCTGGCCGTTCTGCTCGCCGATTTGCGGGGCAATCTCGATGAACGCACCCGCAAAGCCCTGGTGGCTGACTTGCGCCTTATCCCCGACCTTGTGGGCCGCACCCTCGAACGTGAAGCAGAAGTGAAAAAGGTGGCTGTCCGGTTAAAGGATATCCATGATTGTCTTTACCTGGGGCGTGGTATCAATATGCCCATTGCCTATGAGGGTGCGCTTAAACTAAAAGAGATTTCATATATCCATGCCGAAGGGTATCCGGCGGGTGAAATGAAACACGGCCCGATCGCCCTGATTGATAAGGATATGCCGGTGGTGTGCCTGGCGCCGCAGGATCCCTGGCACGAAAAGATGGTCTCGCAGATCCAGCAGGCCAAGGCGCGCGGCGGTACGGTCATAGCAATCGCCACCGATGGTGATGAATTCGGTCGCTGGCATGGCCGACCATGTCTTATGGGTGCCACCAACTCCCTGGATGCTTTCACCGGTTGTTACGGTGCTTCCTCTGCAGCTTCTGGCTTATCATATCGCCTCGATCCGCGGTCTCGATGTGGACCAGCCTCGAAATCTGGCTAAAAGTGTAACCGTCGAATAAACCATGAGGTTGGCTTGCAAAAATGGTGGTAGAGTTATTTTGCGTAAAGAACCTCGCCAAAGCGTCGTCTATTAAACGCATAATGCCGGGTGGAATAAGGTTTTTTACAGCTTCTTATAACTTAACACCTTTGAATGGTTCGCATTGTTCAGAAACTTTTAGGGCCAAATAGTGTTCTGCGTTTAAGATATGCTTGTAAATGAAAGGTTAGGAACATATGGATGACAGCGAACAAAATCCCACCTCTTTTTTCGATGAAAAGGACGTGGAAAAAGAAATCATCAAGGTTGGAGGAGGTGTACCCTTTGGCCTGACACGTGTAAGCAATTCAAAGGTCGGCATCGGAGGCGCCTATGGCACCTGGGGTGAAAGTTACGACAACCAGGCCATGCCCGATTTCGTGGAGGAGCGCCTGGGCCAGCCCTTGCCTGAAGATGAGAAACTAAACCTCTCCGAACTTGGATTCAAAAGCCGGCATCATACCAGCCTTCTCTCCAACGAACAAAATATTGAAGTGGAGGTTGCAGTAGGAGCACGCCTTTTACGCGAAGCTGTAAAGGCTTGCGGTTGGAATCCCCCTGAGGTTGAGGCTGTTTTGATCGGCATGAGTGCCCCCATCAGCGAAGATTATCTCGATCGGATCACCGAGGCCGCCGGCATACCTTCCGAAGCATTAAAGGTTGCGGTCCACAAAGCTTGCGATGGCTCGGTTAGCAGCTTGCACCTGGCTCTCAACCCCGAGCTTCCGGAAAACAAAGGCCTCACCCAGAATATCGCCGAGTTTTTAAAAGGCAAAAAGGTTCTGGTAGGCGGCATCGAAGGGTTGAGCCGCTTTATGAACAAGACCCGCGACACAAATGCACTCCAGCTATTTGGCAATGCCGCTGGTATCATCGGAGTTATTCCCGGACTCACGATGAAATTTCTTGCGGGGAAATCACGCGAATCCTTCGACGACGAGGGCGTACTTCAGGTTCAAATGATGTACCCTCACTCGGCCCAGAAAGTGGAAGGGGGAACGAATGTCGAAGTCACTCAGATGAACAGGAATCACATCCGGATCGCAGGTTTATTGCCCTTACCGGAAAACGGTTCATCCATTGTGATGGCCGGTCCAATGGGCATGGTTAAGCTCTTTGTTCGCACCGGAGTCCAGGTCGTGCGGGAGGCTTACAAAGCATACCAGGAAAAACTTGTGCAACTGGGCACGACAGGCAAGACATTGGCTGTCGCGGTGGTCCATCACGCTAATTACAAGATTAACAAACTTAAAGAAAAGCATCTACAAAACGAAGGGATCGTGCTGCCGATGCCCTGGCTGGTAAGCGAGTTTGGCAATGTCAGCGCGGCCTCGAACATGATTGCCTTCTTACGTGAATTGCCCAGCCTGAACCCCGGTGATCACATCCTGATTGATGGCTTTGGTGCAGGTACCTATTACGACGTCCTGACTGTGGAATTAGGCCGCTAGTAACAATTTAACAACATTACATAAAATACCCATAAAAGGATATACGCAGGGCGTCCGCCCTGTGTATATCCTTTTATTAGATTCTCTTTCCTTTCACGCAATCCCGACGCGCAGCCTAGGACGCCCGGAGCAAGGTCTTTATGAGTAATAATCAATCAACGATCCCGTCTTACCGCGTCTCTGTAACTTTGCTGATCGTCCCTGATTTATCCGGGTCGAACCCCTTGGCCAGGGTCAAATAATAGGAGAACAACTGGGCAGGGACAATATCCACAAGTGGTGTTAAATATTCGGGATCTCCGAGGAGATGGGAATTCCAATTTTCCCAAGAGATAAGGCCTGGTCCATATTGGAAATAAGGACGAGTTCGGCTAATAGGTCTTGTTTCAAATGGATCAACAAGGGCATCAGGGAATCCGCCACCTTCCCGGCCATGATTACAGCCATGACCGGAAAACCGCGTGCCACGATTACGATCGGGCCATGCTGAAAGTCTGCAGAAGAATAAGGCTCAGCCTCCACATAGGTCAATTCCTTAAGTTTGAGCGCCCATTCGAATGCGGACGAATAGTTATAACCGCGCCCAAGGATCACACACTGCTGCATGTACCGGTAACGTTGAGCGGCCTCGGAAATTGCCGAGTCCTGTTTCAAAGCTTCACTCATCCACGCAGGGACTTTTTCGAGCGCCTGCCAGCTTGCACGGTCCTCACGGAGAGCCGCAGATAACATTGCAATCGTCATCAGTTCTGCCGTGTATGTCTTCGTGGCAGCCACTGCTAACTCCGGGCCCGCCTGGATATCAAGTGTGAAGTCGGCTTCTGCGGCAAGGGGTGAATCGGGTTCGTTGGTAATAGCCAGGGTGAGACAACCCTGGCGTTTCCCTTCTTTCAGGACACTCACAATATCAGGTGACTGGCCCGATTGGGAAATACCGACCACCAGTGCGCCTTTAAGGTTTGGGGGTAGTTGGTAATATGTGAATAATGAAGGTGTAGCCAGCGCCAGGGGCAAACGGTTCATCGCGCCTAATAGATAATTGGCATAGCGTCCGGCGTTATCTGAAGTTCCACGAGCGGCCAGGAAAACATATGAAATATCCCTCGCTCTGATGGCCCGCGCAATTTCTTCCACGCTTTTCCGTTGAAGCTTTAATAGTTTTTCCAAACGTTCCGGCTGTTCTAAAATCTCGGAATAGAGTGACATTTTTCCTCAAGTGGTTATTTCTTTTGACTATAACCCATGGAATAAAGGCCTGGGATCGAAACCGGCAGGTGTCCTTGAAAAACAGATTTTCCAAATAAGGCGGAAGCAAGAGCCTTCATCGAAGGTTCCAATATCGAATAAGTGCAAACATACGTCTTAGCCTCCGGGAATGCCGCCAGATCATAAGGTAATCGCAAGGCAGCGACGATGGTCGCTATTCCTGTATTTAAAACCTCTCGAACCAATATCGCTTGTTGGGGCTTGTTATATGCATTAATTGTTCCCATCACGATCAAATCGTATTTCCACAGCTGGCTGATGAGGTTGCAAATGTCCATGGAAGAGGGAGTCTGGGAGATCAAAAATTCATCCACATGAGTGTGATATTGCCTGATGGCTTTACCAAGTGTTGGGACGACATAAGAGGAAGTATCTGCCGGCGTTAGATCCATCGGCGTGGGAAAGACGACCGCGACCCTTTTTTCTGGAGGTAGGCGAAGCGGCAGCAGTCCTGCTTGGTCGCGGACGAGAGTAACCGACCTTTGGGCAATTTCGTCTGCAACCTTTTGGTGAGCATCGCACCCGACTACACTCAGGTCAAGTATCTGTGATTGCTCCACCAGCCATTGCTTAAGAGCTACGATCCGTTCAACAGACTCCTCGTTTTCTTCCAAGCTCAAATCGCCATTCCGGATGGCTTCCATCAGGCTCGTATGGACCAGGCGTTGGTCGTCTGGGTCCGATGTCATCAGTAACAGGTCGGCACCTGCGCCTGCCGCGCGGACGGCATTCATCCCGAGCGCCTCGCCCTGTGCAATTGCTTTCATATCCATTGCATCCGTGACGATCACACCATCGAAACCAAGTTCACGGCGCAATAATCCCTTTAGGACGGATGGTGACAGGGTTGCTGGTGGTGCCTGCGGGCCATCGATGGCTGGCAGCGCCAGGTGCGCGGTCATTACCAGCTTCGACCCAGCTTGTATGGCTCTTGCAAAAGGAGGGAACTCTACCCGTCTAAGGCGTTCGAGCGAGTGCGGGACAATCGGTAGTCTGTAATGCGAATCGCCCGAAGCATCACCATGACCGGGAAAATGCTTGATCGTTGCCGCCACACCCGCAGACTGGATACCGACGACCATTGCAGATGCCAACTCCGCCACCTTTTTTGGGTCTTCGCCGAACGAACGGATGCCAAGTCCTGCATTCTCCGGGTTGTTGTTAACATCGCAGCTGGGTGCATAATCGACATTGATCCCCATGGCGGATAATTCGCGTCCCAGCACTTCACCTGCTCGTCTGGCCAGCTTCTTATCATCAACAGCTCCGAGTGCCATATTACCCGGCAGAGGAGTCGCCCCCTCCCCAATCGTCATCAGCTGCCCGCCTTCCTGGTCGACGGCGATCAACAATTGCGGTAAATCAGCTTCGCGTGCTGCGGCTTGCAGTTCGGTGGTCAGCTTTTGAACTTGCTGAGGTGTGTCGATGTTCAGGGAGCGAAAAAATGTAATTCCTGCCGGTTTGTATCTTTTTATGGCCTCCCTGAAATCCTGGGGGACATGATCCTTGCCGCGGAAAGCCAGCAAAATTCGCTGGCCTATCGCTTGCTCAAGTGATAATTTCATGGGTTATCCTTTCGAAGGACAGGAGGAAGAAAATACCTATGAATACCGGCCTATACGTTCCACAACATCCTGGGTAAATTGCCGGATTAATTCTTTTGTGAATACCCGTGGATCCAAATTAACGTCGTCGATCAGTTCGCTCATATCCATCGCATAGGACAGGCCTTCGGTGATATCTACTCCATGCGTTTCAAAATACGTGGCGTTGGCACGGCGGCGTCCCATCGAAGCCAGGTCATACCGTTTTCCACCGACTATTTGAGAGTCGAACACACCGAGCAAGGCCGCCTGTAGATTTTCATGTTCCGAAAGATTCATGGCCACCTTATCGTTGTCCATCATCCAATCGAGCGAACGCCACACCTCGCAGCCGTACAATTTTCTTGGTTTCATCACTTCTGGCAGACTCCGGATGGCAGCGATGACCCTCAAAGCGGTACTGACGTGAGTGTCGTGTTTATCCGCCAGGTTATGAGTATAGACAATCTGTGGACGCGTGCTTTTTAGGAGAAGGGCAAGATCATCCACGGGTTCAAGCCTGGATGCATCCTTGACGATCTTGCTGGGATAGTCCAGCATGACCAGTGCGGCATATTCTCCGACGATGCTTGCCTTTCGCTGCTCTTTAAATCGCACCAGCCGCATCTCTTCGTCCGTGTAATCTTTATAAAGATGATCGCGCGGTGAGCCTCGTCCATCGGTGAGGACAACGCCGGTAAACCATTTATCTTTTTGTTGGAAGCATTCAAGGATCGGTTGGGCGGCCATGATCTCAAGATCGTCCTGGTGAGCGGATACCGCCAAATGTGTGGTACGCGCCAGCGCCTCTTCAGCACCTAAATTGTCAGGTACGAAAATTTCGGATGTATTCAAATTGAATTTCACAACGGCTCCTTATCAAAGTGACTTATCTCCGGCAGGCTGGCCGCGGCGACCGATTGTCCGATGCGGCGAATCTTTTCATCGGGGAGGTGGATCTGAATGCGGGAAGCCAGTTCAGGGAATTCAGAGTCGAGTACGGCCTTTGCACCCGCCAGCAGCAGGTCACCTCCTCGCCCGGATGTGCAGCGGCCCAGGATCAGTACATGTTTGATGTCGTAAAAATCGGCGTAATGAGCCAGGCCATAACCCAGGTAAATTCCCATGCTCTCCCAGATTTTGGTCGCGCCTGCATGTCCTGCTTCCAGTTTTTCTTGGATCACTTTTAGCTTGTCTGCATCGGTGAGTTCGGCTGGAATATCTATCCCGGCCTTGGGCGCGAGCCGGAATGCGCATTGCTGTGAAAAATACGATGCTCCGCAGCCTCGATCGCCCGACCATTCTTCAACGGGCGCTGTTGGGCTGTAATCGATGGGGGCAAATGCCAGCTCATTCAACCACCCCATGATCTGGCCGTTCATATCCACATAACCTGCCGCTTCGCTGGAACCCAGGGCGATCCCCAGAATTCCGTTATCCTCGATGGACATCGATCCCGCCAGAGCGGTGACGTCGCCGTCGTTAATGACTTCTAGCGGCACACCCATCTCCGCTCGGATGCGCAGGAATAAATCCCTTATTTCATTGAAGCGTTCGGGCGGGATGGCTCGAAACAGGGATGCGACCATCGGGCGGTTATCGATATAAATTCCTGCGGAACTTCCACCGATTGCATCCACGCGCGGCATTTTGGCAGCAGCCGTCTTTAATGCTGTAATGATCTCCCGGTAATGATAGTCCGGGTCGGCATGTTTTCGCGGTTCCCATACGACTTCCTCGCTGTAAACCACCTTCCCATCGACCACTGCACTTACCTTGCGGTCGGAAGCGCCCAGGTCGAAACCGATGCGGCAGCCATCCAAATGGCGACCTAGTGAATGTCCCGTATCCGGAACGCTTGGCACTTCGTCGGTGCGGCAGCACACCACTTCAAATTTTTTTTGATAGACCTGTTCTCCCATGAAGTGATGATCGAACGTACGGATCCCGTCGGGTGCATATGTCCTGGCGATATATTCCCCAATCGAACGCGGCCCTCCGATATATATCTTATACGCGCCGCGCTGCCACAACATGAATTTCACCAATCGTTCGACATGCTGGCAATTGGTTTCAGATCGCTGCAGATCAACTTTCCCTTGATGATCTTCGTCCGGGAAGACTTTTGTTTCGTACCTGAATATTTGTCCGTTTTCCCGTTCTAATCCGATCACCACAGGTACGCCGTTGTCGCCGACTGCCTGATTAAATGTTCTATGAAATAACACGGCAGGAAGGAATGATTCTTCCAAAGGAGGACGGAACACAGGTTTTGAAGCTTCTAAAATCTGGTTAATAACCATATCCCATGCTCCTTAAAGGCTTGCTTGTTGCGTGAACAAAAGCGAATAACCGTCCATTAACATGAGTGCCGATGCGCCTAGCATGATGTCTTCAGAACCAAGCCTGCCGATCTTGATGCTTGTCCCCTCTGCCAGTTTGACAAGTGTTCCTTGCGCCATCTTTTCGCAGATCGCATCCAACCAGGGCTGGCCAAACTGGGTCATGTCGCCGGTTAAGATAAATTTCTGGATATTGAGTGTGCTGATCAGGCCGGCTATTGCAGTTCCCAAATAATGTCCTGCATCACAGACCACTTTTTGTGCTAAAGCGTCGCCGGTCAGTAAAGCGCTCTGCAGTGATTCCAGGCTAATGTGTACAGGGTCCTTGGCCAACTCTGATGACGAATATAGATCGGCGAACCTTTTTGCCTGTTCGACCACTCCTCGCACGCTCGCAACCGTTTCCAGGCAGCCATGCTTTCCGCAGCGGCATAACAGGCCGTCTTCTTGTACGACTACATGACCGATTTCACCGGCCCCGCCACCATCTCCCTGAAACAATCGGCCGTTGATAACGATCCCCGCTCCAATCCCCTGCCTCACATTAATAACGACCAGGTTTTCATCCGTCGTATATTCGCCGCCATAAACGTATTCACCTATTGCGGCAGCCTGGCTGTCGTTCATGATTTGTACCGGTAAACGATACCGGTCTTGAAGGAGTTCGGCTAAAGGCAGGTTTTGCCAATCGAGATTGACTGCATTAACTACGATTCCTTCGCGAGTGTTTACCAGCCCAGGTGTCCCAACCCCAATTCCGATCATCGGCTGCCAGTTCATTTCAACGATCCGGTCAAGGATTTCATAAACTAGATCCAGGGCTTGCTTGCCGTCACGTCCACTGACAGGCAGGCTCACCTGGCTCTTGATTTCACCGCGCAAGTTTACGACCCCGCCGCAGAATTGCTCGTGACCCAAATTGAGGCTGATCATGTACCGCGCATCTTTTACCAGGCTCAACAAAATTGGGGATTTGCCGCCAATCGAAGCGCCCAGGCCCACCTCTTCAACCAGGTTCTCGGCCAGCAGGTTTGTCATTACCTCTGAAACTGTAGGCCGTGTGAGCCCCGTAACGCGGGCAATTTCGGCGCGGCTGATTGCTTCTGCGCCGAAAATGGTATTTAATACTAAATTGCGGTTGTGTTCTTTTGTTTGCTGGTGAGTTGCTTTCAAAATAGGCATAATAAATGACTTTGTAAGTTTATCTTACTTACAAAGTCATTGTACAACTTTTCATTTGAAAGTCAATACTTTTGTACATCTATTAACTTAATATGCCGTCCTATGGTCAGAAGGCAGTAGATGGAGTATGCCATAATTGCTATACTGGTTTGATGCGATACGTAAGCGCAGCGGACCCTGTGGCCGTGAAGCGGTGTCACTTCCAGTCGCGCCGTCAGCGGGGGTTTAACCCTGGTGGACTAGATCGCCAACAATAGTCACTTAATAAGAAATACACAGTGCGTAATACCACCTAACTTCTGGTCTATTTTCGCAAGTTGGTGCGCATTCGCGCCAATTTCTTCCTTTAAAAGAAATTCGTCCATTTGGCACAATTCAGGATGCTTATCGATGATCGCCGCATAAGGACAATGCGCAAATAGAATTCGCGGCCCGTCTGCTCCTGCCTCCCATCTCGATTGATAATGCATCTCATTCAATTTCTCTAACAGGTTGGTTAATCGCTTCGTGATCGGATCGCCCGGATTAGTCCTTCCGATTTGTTCCGCAAGTTCCGCGGCGGCTGAATTCAATGAGGGTTGTCGTTTCGAAGCTGGGAGATCCTCTAGCCGGCCCTTCAAAAGCGCGCTCGCTAATAGAGAAAGGTTATCTCCCAATAATTTCTCCGATAACCGATAGATTTTTACCGGCCTCCCGCGTCCCTTATTTCGAGTCTCACCGATCAGCACAACCCTTCCATCCGCAACTAAAATGGAAAGGTGATGGCGAATGCTCGCCGCGGATATTTTCAAGGCGCGTCCTATTTCAATGGCTGGAGCGCTGCCGCGTTTCTTGAGATAAGCCAATATTCTCTGGCGGACGGTAGGCCGGTTCATGATGCGATTATATCGTTTTTTCTATTTTTGCAAATATATATTTACATAATTAAATTGACTTTTCCCATCCAGGTGCTATAATCTGCCCCTGTGGTGATTAAAAAATATACATGGATCTTTTCCAGTGGAATGCAAAGTTGATTGTTTGAAATTCGCGCTGCCGGTCTGAAAATTTCCTTATTAATGTCAAAGCAGGGCCGCTAACGTGGAAAGCCTGAATTGCTTAAACCCCTGATGCACCAATCTACCAACTTACCAATCTACCGACTTACCGCCCCTCAGATGACCTTAACCTGGGAAACATCCTTCGCCATCGCCCTTGAATTAAAGAGTTCCCACCAGGATGTTAATATCGAAGATGTGACTTTGCAGCAAATATACGAATGGACTTTAAAACTGGAAGATTTCGAGGATGATCCCGCTTTATGCAATGATGAGATCTTATCCTCGATCTACCAGGAATGGTACGAGGAGATAATCAAATGACTGAGAACAAGCTGAGTACTCCGGGTTATGAAATCCCGGAAGACCTTCAACACGCGGTGAGTATTACCACACTTGACCGCCTCTACAATTGGGGACGTCGCTCGTCCGTCTGGCCGATGATGTTCGGTCTGGCTTGCTGTGCCATTGAAATGATCGCTGCCCAGGCTGCCCGCTACGACCTGGCCCGCTTTGGCATGGAGGTGATGCGCCCCAGCCCTCGCCAAAGCGATCTAATGATCGTGGCAGGCACGGTGACCAAGAAAATGATACCGAGTATTGTCCGTCTGTATAACCAGATGCCTGAGCCAAAGTATGTGGTGGCAATGGGCGCCTGCGCTTCGGGCGGCGGACCTTTAAGGAAGGGTACAACGTCGTAGCCGGCGTTGATAAATTTGTACCGGTGGACGTGTATATTCCCGGCTGTCCTCCCACCCCGCAGGCCCTCACGGCCGGGTTGATCAAACTCCAGGAGAAGATCGATAAACAATCCATCAGGCAGGTGCGTTGGTACCAAAAAGGCGCCGATTCTGTGGAAATTCCTGTCCCTGTTCTTGGCCCCGATTTGATGGACCCGCGCCGTTATGAGGAAATAAAGCAGCTTGCTTCCCAAAAACCCGCCGGAGCTCAGTCGGAAACATCATCAGCGGCCAAGGCATAGGAGCAGAAATGACAACTTTAGTCCAAACTGAGATTCTTGACCTGGCCGCCCGCTTTCCCGGATCCGTTGCTGCGGACTCCCGTCCAAATTACACCGGCTGGATGGTGAACAAAGACAAAGTAGTGGAAGTTGCGACCGCGCTGCGCGATGAGTTCGGCTTCGACCTGTTATCTTCGGTTACCGGTGTCGATTATTTTCCAGACAAGATGGAAGTTGTTTATCACGCTTATAAGACCACGGGCGGACCGGGTATCGTGTTCAAAGTCCAGGTCCCTCGCATCGACCCGATTGAGATCCCGTCGGTCACTCCCATCTGGCCGGGCGCTGATTTCCAGGAGCGCGAAATTTGGGACTTGTTCGGTATCAAGTTCACGGATCATCCCGACCTGCGTCGTATTTTGATGTGGGAAGGCTTCGAAGGACATCCACTCCGCAAGGATTGGCATGAGCCGTTCTATGAAGAAGATAATAAACCGCTAAAGAGTCGCTGGCCGGAGGGAAATTACGTAAGCGCCGAAAATAAGAACGTTTATAAAGATAACTTGCAGTATCCCGAAAGCTTTGATCCTGAGAAGGCCGTTTTTGACGGAGAAGCTTCACTTTATGGTGCTTTGGCAAAGTACACCACGGTCGACGCAGGCCTCAAAACCGACCATATCGTAGTGAATATGGGGCCGCAGCATCCATCCACCCATGGCGTCTTTCGCGCTGCCGTCATTCTGGATGGCGAGACGATTGTTAGTCTCAAGCCCGTGATGGGTTATCTTCATCGCAATCACGAGAAGATCGGCGAACGGAACACTTTCCTTCAGAACATGCCATATACCGACCGCCTGGACTATTTCAACTCCATGAGCAACAACTGGGGCTACTCGCTCGCCGTCGAAAAGTTGATGAATATCCAGGTGCCTGAACGTGCGGAGTATCTTCGCCTGATCATGGCGGAGCTAAGTCGTATCCAGAACCATTTGATCCTGATCGGTATGCTGCTCAATGACCTGGGCGCCATGTTCACCCCCGCTTTGTATGCTTTTGAAGAACGTGAGCTGATCCTGGATATCTTCGAGGCTGCTGCGGGTTCGCGTATGATGTGCAACTATCATCGCTTCGGCGGCGTTGTACGCGACCTCCCGGAAGGTGCGCTCGAAAAGATAAAAGGGCTGGTCGAAGAACGTCTGCCTCGCAAAGCGGACGAGTTCGAGCGCCTGCTCACGGAAAACGAAATCTTCATCTCGCGCATGCAGGGTGTCAAAGTGATCGATGCCGAGGATGCCATCAAATATTCGATCACCGGCCCGGTGCTGCGTGCTGCCGGGGTCCCTTATGATGTTCGCCGTGCCCAGCCTTACGGCTTTTACGATCGCTTTGATTTTGAAGTAGCCGTCCGCTACAACGGCGACCTGTACGATAACTATCTAATCCGGCTCGACGAGATCCGCCAATCTATCCGCATTCTTCAACAGGCCATCAAACAGATACCTGAAGGACCCATCGTAACCGGAAAGCCTCAATATCAAGTGCGTGTCCCGGCCGGGGAAGCCTATGGACGCATCGAAGCCCCGAAGGGTGAACTCGGCTTCTACGTTATCTCTACTGGCAAACCGAACCCATGGCGTTACCACGTGCGGGCTCCTTCGTTCGTGAATATCACCGCCCTGGAAAAAATGTGCGTCGGCAAGAAAATTGCGGACTTCGTCGTGATCCTCGGCGTGATAGACATCGTCCTTGGCGAATTGGACAGATGACGTCTTTCACCTGGAATTTTCTCATGTTGCCTGACACCTGTTTTTTGGAGAAGTAGATTATGTATGGAATTGGATTGCTCAAAGGCCTTGGCGTAACCCTCAAGCGGTTTACGGACACCTACCTTGACGATATCACCTGGTGGGGACGCCGTTATTTCAAACCGGAAGGCATCGCCCATCGCTCAAGCAAGGATACGCGCGGCATTTTTACTGTGCAATATCCCGAAGAAAAACTGCCGGTTCCTGAGGAGTTCCGTTACGTGCCGTTTCTCGTTTATGATGAAGTCGAGGGCAGGAAGGAGATCCGCTGCACTTCCTGCGGCATCTGTGCCAAAGTTTGCCCGCCTCAATGCATCTGGATCGTCCGGTCCAATGATCCCCAGACTGGCCGGCCGATTCCTGAGCCAACCGAATTTTTCATAGATGCCGATATTTGCATGAACTGTGGTTTCTGCGCTGAGTATTGCCCGTTCGACGCGATCATTATGGATCACGATTACGAGATCGCCTCTTATCAGCGCAACGTGTTCAACATGGAGAAGTTGTTGAAACCGGCGACTTATTATAAGAGCATTCGCCCTTTGACCTACTCCGCGAGGAAGCGGCACGCCAGGCCAAGGAAGCCGCCAAAGCAGCCAAGACTGCGGCTCAAGACAAGTAGAGCAAGAGGGTGTTTTGCTCCAGACAAGGCAGGATATTATTTTGCTCCAAATAAGCAGGGCAAAATGTGCTATCTTGCCAGGCTTTTATACACCACAAAGACATCATTTTTCAAAGGTGCCCTTCCTGGTAGAAACAATTAGTTGGTAAAAAACAAATGACAAAAGAACTCACCAAAGAATCCATCCTTGCTGCCCTCTCGCAAAGTGCAGGAACCGGAACTCCATAAGGACCTCGTTACACTCAACATGATCCGTAATCTGGAGATTTCCGGCGATGCGGTCTCGTTCACTGTAATGTTGACTACTCCCGCTTGTCCATTGCGCGGGCAGATCGAGAAAGAGGCCAAAGGAGCGGTCCTGGCGCTTGGCGCAAAAACTGTCAATTTAAAGTTGGATTCAGATGTCCCCAACGACGGTCGTATGCGCGGATTGTTAAATATGCCTATACGCAACGCTATCGCAGTCGGTTCCGGCAAAGGCGGCGTAGGCAAATCTACTGTCGCTGTCAATATCGCGGTTGCATTGGCGCAAAGCGGAGCGCGCGTGGGTCTGCTCGACGCCGATATCTATGGCCCTAATATCCCGACCATGATAGGCGTTGATAAACTGCCTCCGTCTAAAGGCCCAAAACTTGTCCCTGCCCAGGCTTATGGCTTAAAAATGATCTCCATGGGTTTGCTCGTCAAACCCGGACAGCCGCTCATCTGGCGCGGTCCAATGCTCAACTCGGCAATTCGCCAGTTTTTGGGCGATGTGGAATGGGGCGAGCTTGATTATCTGATCGTCGACCTGCCGCCGGGCACTGGCGATGCGGCCTTATCCCTTGCGCAGGCCCTGCCCCTCAGCGGCGCGGTTATCGTGACTCTGCCTCAGTTGGTCTCATTGGAAGATGCCAGCCGCGGACTTGAAATGTTCCGTACCCTCGAAGTGCCTATTTTAGGCGTGATCGAGAATATGTCATATCTCGATTTACCCGATGGTACCCGCATGGATATCTTCGGTTCAGGCGGTGGCGAAAAGTTAGCCAAGGCTTCCGGAACGACCTTCCTCGGTAAAATTCCGATCGATCCAACCGTTCGCGAAGGCGGCGACACCGGTAAGCCTATCGTGGTCGCGAAGCCCGAATCGGTTGCCGCAAAGATCCTGACGGAGATAGCCGAAAAAGTTGCCGCGCAGATGTCGGTTGCGGCATTAAGCGGCAAAAACGAATTGCCCATCAATATTGTTGAATAGAAATTTAAGAGGCTCAGTGATTCAACAATAATATTGCATCCCAATCTTCGCGCTGAGAAGATTGGGTACAGCGCAATCCCTTCTATTATGTAACGTAACTCCGCCTGACCCACTTCTTTCTCTATTCTCAAGTTTCTGATCTCTATTCTCTTTTCTCTATTCTCTTTCTCTTCTCTCTTTTCTCTACTCTCTATCTCTTCTACGGTATAATCACTCCTATGCAGCCAACTATTATCGGTGTCCGTTTTACCAAGATCGGAAAAGTCTACCATTTCGACTCATCGCCTCTGCCCGACGTCAAACCTGGCGAGCGTGTGATCGTGGATACAACTCGCGGCAAACATCTCGGGGAGGTCGTCCAGGTTTTTGCAGAAATACCCGGCAAGCCGGATGGGGGCTGGAAACAGGTTGATCGGCGCGCCACACCGCGTGACTTGCTCTTGCAGCAATCATGGCAGGGTAAACAAACCGAGGCCATGATCAACTGCCGCGCCCGTTCCTCCGAACTCAAGCTCGAAGGCGTTAAGATCGTCGCCGCAGAATATAACTATGATGGTTCGCGTCTGGCTTTCCTGTACAGCACCGAAACGGAAGAAAAGGTCGACCTCAAGTCGCTGCGCAAGGATATGCAGGCGCTTTATCCCTCTTCACAAGTGGAAATGCGCCAGATCGGTCCGCGCGACGTGGCCAAGCTGCTCGGCGGTATGGGCGCTTGCGGTCTCGAGACTCGCTGTTGTTCCCAGTTTCTCACCGACTTCAGTCCCATCTCGATCAAGATGGCAAAAGAACAGGGCATCTCCCTCACGCCCACCGAGATCACGGGCATGTGTGGTCGTCTTCGCTGCTGTCTCATCTACGAATATGAGCAATACGTCGAGGCTCGCAAGAAGTTACCCAAGCGTAATAAGCGTGTGATCACCCCGCGCGGAGAAGGCAAGGTCATCGACGTCCTGCCTATGAGCGACAAGGTCATGGTGCTGATCGATAGTGAAGAAGACAAACACATTGTCGCCACCTTCGACCGCGAAGAATTACAGCCTTGGGACGAGCTTGAAGCGCTTCGTCGTAAGTCTTCCGAGCCGTGTGATCGTCATGAAGGCGGCGGATGCACGTGCGGCAAAGCCCGCAAACCCGGCGGCGGCACCAAATCCTGACCGCTTGCTTCTTCCATGAGAACCTGACATCGCCGTCCTTGAACTTCGAACATTAAACCTTGAACTTTTAACCTGGAACGTGGAACTTGACACCTGAAACTTCCCCCTCCCCCCCGGCACCTGGCCAACTCCCCAGAATATACTTGTCATTCTAGCCCATCCCGACGACCCTGAATTTTTTTGCGGCGCCACCCTTGCTCGTTGGGCACGCGCTGGACACAAGATCACGTATTACCTGCTGACTTGTGGCGACAAGGGTTATAACGACCTGACCAAACCCGAAGATATCAATACGGATGACCTGTGTGCGGTCAGGCATGAAGAACAGGCCGCCGCAGCGAAAACCATCGGCGCTCAGGCAGTTAACTTTCTTGATCGTCCGGACGGCTACCTGGTCCCCGATCTTGCCCTGCGTCGTGATGTGGTGCGGATTATTCGCAAGCTGAAGCCCGATATCCTGGTCACGTGCGATCCGCAGTTGCTTTTCGCCCCCTACGGAATCAACCACCCCGATCATCGCGCGGCCGGTCAGGTGGTTCTGGATGCCGTCTTCCCTGCTGCTGGCAATGCCGCTTATTTTCCGGAATTGCTGACCGAGGGTTATCAACCTCACATGCCGCACGAAGTCTGGTGTTCTTTGTCGAACACGCCCAACGTTGTGATCGATGTCACCGACACCTGGCCCACTAAGATCGAAGCGATCCTGAAACACAAAAGCCAGGTAAGCGACGTTGAAAAACTCAAAGAGCGCATGAATTCCCGTCACACCGAAGACTCCACGGACCAAAACCCGCGTTTCGAAGAAAAATTTTACTTCATCAAATATTCGTGATACCTGTCCAATTGTCATTGCTAGGTCGTCATTCCTCCGGATTGTAATTGCGAGCGAGGCAATCTCGCACTCGCCTTGAGTCGCAGATCCGCGCAGCGGGGCAATCTCGCACTTTATTTTTACAAGATGTTGACAGGCTGCGCAGCGGGGCGATCTCGGTCTACAATTGCATAAAAATCCACCGCATAATGAACATTGTTACCGTTAGCTATCATTCGACGAACTATTACGCCATCGACATAAAAGGCGGGAAGTTATTGATCGACTGTGGCTGGCCCGGCACACTCCCTCAATTTACCGCGGCATTAAAACGCAAAGGGATCGTTCCAAATGAGATCAAATATATATCTGGTCACCCATTTCCACCCTGACCACGCCGGCCTCGTCCAGGAGTTCAAGGACCTGGGTGCGAAACTGATCCTGATGGAAACCCAGGTCGGTTTTATCGCGCCTTTAAAAAGTCTTATTAAAACAAAAGATGTTTCTTACAAAGAGATCCGGGAAAACGATAACTACATCTTGAAATTTAAAGATAGCAGGAAATTTCTCGCTTCTTTGGGGATCGCTGGCAGAGATTATCGCGACGCCTGGACATAGTCACGATAGCATTACACTTATTTTGGATGAGGGTTCTGCGTTCACAGGTGATCTGCCGCCGCGTTTCCTTGTCTCTGATGATGATACGATCACACATGAAAGTTGGGAAAGGATCTCCAGGCACAGGATCAACAGGATATTTCCCGCTCATGGCGGTTGAATGATTTATAATTTTTCAACGGAAGTATCGGATAAGCAATGCCGACTGCCATACGAAAAAACGCGTAAGGACCTCACCGAGATTTGCGTCTAAAACCTGCAATTCTGATGAAGGTGACATGACCATTGAGCCGGGACAATCCCATCAACTCAAGAAAGCGATTAAACTCCGTCACGCAATCGCTCTTTATGTAAGCTCGGTTTTGGGATCGGGCATTTTAGTCCTGCCTGGACTTGCGGCACAGATCGCCGGACCAGCTTCTCTCGTGGCGTGGGTCGTTTTGGCCGCTGCCAGTTATCCGTTTGCCTTCACGTTTGCGTCGCTCTCTGCACGTCATCCAGAGTCCGGAGGCATTTACGGATTCGCAAAAGAAAGCTTTGGCTTTCCTGCTGCTGTCGTGAGCGGATGGTTATTCGCATTCTGGTATATCACAGGAGCGCCGGCTGCCACCTTGATCGCAGCCTCGTATCTCGCCTACGCGTTTCCTATGAGCAAATTGGCAATCTTTGTGGTCGCGGCAACCATCCTGTGCCTGGCTTTCGTCATTAACTACCGGGGGATTGTTTTCAGCAACCAGGATCCAGCTGGGCGTGATTGTGGTCATCATGGCATTACTACTTGCAGCAGTCCTCTTCTCCATCGGATCTATAAATATCAGGAATTTTCTCCCCTTTGCGCCAAACGGACTGGTGGCAATCGGAACGTCCGCCGCTCTTATTTTTTGGTCGTATCTGGGATATGAGAATGTCTCGAATGTAGCGGAGGAATTCGAAAACCCACAGCGCGACTTTCACCGCAGCATCCTCCTGAGCGTCGTCCTCATCAGCACACTCTACCTCGCCGTTGCGGTCGTGACCATTGGCACTCTATCATACAAAGCCGGAGGAAGCGTCGCGCCGTTTGCAGCGATATTCTCAAAAGTCTTGGGAAACTACGGAGGAGCCGGAACAGCAATCCTTGCCATTGTTATTATTTTCGCAACGGCGAATGCTTATACAGCGGGAATGTCCAGGGTTGTTCTCGCCATCGCTAGGGATGGCGGATTGCCTAGATGGTTGGATCATGTCGACAAGAAGTCCGGAACCCCCACGCGAAGTTTGATGCTGCTTTCCGGATTGGCCATTCTCGCGCTCATGCTCTATTATTTCTTCCAGGTGAATCTTCAGACAGCCTTGCTGATTCCCAGCGGCGCGGCAATTCTTGTATATATCATCGGCTCCGCAGCAGGCATACGACTGTTGGGTGATAAGGGCTGGCGGAGGATATTTCCATGGATTTCTTTGATCTTATCGATCGTCCTGTTGCCTTTTGTGGGAATAGCTGCCCTGGGATCCATCATTGCAGGCCTCGCTGCCTTTGTATATGTTCGTTATAGAACCCGTTTGGGGACAAATCCGACCTCGGAAGCTGGAAAATTCCGCGGCTCGAAGTAACATAAGTTACCCCTGTTTAAAACAACCAGGCAAGACTGCGGGATGTTTTCGTAGCGATGTAAAATGCCAATCCAATTATTTGCGAATATCTCCACGGCAGAATTCTTCCGGATTTTTATTAACGTCAATAATGGATTCGCGGTATTTACAATTTCTCTACAGGCCTTTTCAGAAAAGGACACAAAATGAATAGCACAGAGTTGAAAGGCAAAACAGCGCTTGTGACGGGAGCCTCGAGCGGTTTGGGTGCGGACTTCGCCCGCGAACTCGCCTCGCGTGGCAGCGACCTGATCCTCGTAGCCCGCCGTGAAGATATGTTGAAAGCGGTTCAGCAGGAAATACAGGAAAAACAAGGTGTAAAGGTCGAAAGCATTGTTATGGATTTAAGCACCGAGGATGCGCCACAAACCCTTTATGATATGGTCAAGTCGTCAGGTAAAATCGTGGACATTCTCATCAACAATGCCGGTTTTGGCCTCTACGGTGAATTTATAGATCTCCCCTGGGAGCGTGAGCGCGAGCTGATTCAGACCGATATCATTACTCTCGTTCACCTGACCAAATTGTTCGTCAAGGACATGCTCGCGCGCAATTATGGTCGCATATTGCAAGTGTCGTCGATTGGAGCCTACCAGCCATCCCCCACGTATGCTGTGTATTCCGCCGCCAAGAGCTTTGTCCTTTACTTTGGCGAAGCCATTAACTACGAGCTGCGCAAGTCGAATGTGCGCTGCACGGTCATTTCACCGGGCGTCACCGCTACCGAATTCCTGAAAGTGGCCGGACAAAAGCCATCACTATATCAGCGCCTGACCATGATGCAAAGCCCAGCCGTGACGCGGATCGGTATCGACAAAATGTTACAAGGCCGGTCCAGTGTGGTGCCGGGATTTCTAAATTCAGTACTGGCTTTGAGCACCCGTTTGATCCCGTATCAGACGTCCGCCATGTTCGCATATCGCTTCATGACAATTCCATGACTTAAATTTCTAATGGCAAGTTTTCTCGTAAATCAACAATATATCGGGTGAGTTAATTTCAGCATTGACACTGTATAATTTTTCGTTTACCGTATACAAATCTCACTTTTCTGTTGAGGAGTTTATTATGACAGACTATCTTCAGGAAGCAAGAGCGCTGTTCCCATTTACTCAATCCATGCGGCGTGATTTTCATGTCCACCCCGAACTCGGGTTCAAAGAAATTCGTACCGGCGGCATCGTGGCAAAAGAACTCGAGTCCCTTGGCCTTGAAGTGACCAAAGGTGTGGGTAAGACGGGTGTTGTCGGCTTGATGGAAGGTTCGAAACCCGGTCCTACCCTTCTCATTCGCTTCGACATGGATGCCCTGCCCATTATTGAAGAAACCGGAACCGAATATGCCTCGCAAAACAAGGGTGTGATGCATGCCTGTGGTCACGATGGCCATACGGCTATTGGTCTTACGGTCGCCCGGATTCTCTACAATCATCGCGAAGACCTGGCCGGTACGATCAAGTTTTGCTTTCAGCCGTCTGAAGAAGGATTCAACGACGAAGAATGCGGCGGGAACGAAATGATGATCCGCGACGGTGTTCTCGAAGGCCCTAAAGTTGACCAAACCCTTACCCTGCACCTTTGGAATGACAAGCCGCTTGGCTGGGTCGGCGCGGCTGGTGGGCCCATTATGGCCGGTGCGGAGTTGTTTACGATCAAACTTACTGGCAAGGGTGGACACGGTGCTTCACCGCATTTAACGATTGATCCCATCGTTGCGGCCGCCCAGATCGTCACTGCTCTTCAAACCATCACATCCCGCAACGTTGCTCCCTTGTCGTCTTCTGTTGTAAGTGTGACAACCTTCCAAAGCGGGACAGCTTTCAACGTGATTCCTCAAGAGGCGATTCTGACTGGCACCATCCGCACATTCGATCTCGCCGTCCGCCAAACCGTATTGAAACGCTTCGATCAGATTGTTCACGGCATGGCCGATGCGCTCGGTTGCCAGGTCGAGACCGATGTGAAACGTGTGACCCCGGCCGTGATCAATAACGACGATCTTGCTTTAAAAGTCCAAAATACTGCGCGCCATCTCCTGCCTGACCTCGATCTCGAGACTTCTCCTTATCTTACAATGGGCGCCGAGGATATGGCTTTCATGCAGGAGAAGGTTCCGGGCTGTTACTTTTTCATCGGGTCGAATAATAAGGAAAAGCATCTGGATTATGGGCATCATCATCCGAAGTTCGACTTCGACGAAGAGGCCCTCGTCCGCGGCGCAGCGTTGATGGCCGCCTCAGCCGCGGATATACTATCAGGAAAATAAACCGCCAATAACAGGAGTTAATGGAGACACTTTAATATGAAAACTGCAACCACGATCTTTAATTGGCTCATACGCATTACAGGACTGTTCCAGCTCATTATCGGCGTTATATTCTGGGTGAACCAGGACGATAACCTGGTTCCGGTCCATACTCTTGTTGGCGTGATCCTGGTGCTTTCACTTTGGATCATGGCCTTCCTGGCTGCCCGGGCCGGTGTGAACTGGAAAATGACCGCCCTTGCCTTTGTTTGGGGTTTGGTTGTTGTGATCCTCGGGCTTACGCAAACCCAGATCTTGCCAGGGAATCTTCACTGGCTGATCGAGGTCCTGCATCTGTTGCTCGGCTTGGGAGCTATCGGCTTGGGGGAAAGGCTATCAGCCGGTGTAAAGCGCATTCAACAGCCAAAGTCATAGATATTGAATATTTTTCTACGCCTAAAGATCACAGTCTGTACGGCGAGATAATTTCTTCGACCCTGATCTCGGAGGTCGGTTGCGATGGCATTGACCATCTCGTCCGAAGACCTCCGAGATCTCATAAGCCTCTTATTCATTCAAGTTTGGTCATTTACACTTTTTAAATCGAAAGGGGATACCTGCACTTGCGCCTGATGCAAGTATGACCGCGGATTTTTTCTATAAAACAAGGTAAAAAAGCTTCTTTCCGCGTTTCCATTTATTGAAACTGTTAGGTGGCTGTGTCTTTTTCTAAGTTTTCTAAAAGGATTCGCATAATTCCGTTCAATCTGCGAAATCCAAACTTTATCTTTTTCTTTCCCCCAATAAAAATCCGTGCTAATCGGTTCAATCCGTGGAATCCGTGTACTATTTTTTAAGTCACACGCTCCTCAAAAATGTCCTTCGTCCAAGGCGGCGCAAGACGTTGACTGGGACCTCGATATCAATCCATCTGGAGGTTTTTTGAAACAAAAGATTAAAAATCTCTGTTTATCTCCGTTCATCTCCGGTGAATTCTCTCTTAAGATACGCGCTCCACAAAAATATACTTCGCCGAAGCAAACCCCAAAGTTACCTGCTGCCCTTTTACTTCGAGCATGATCGTCTGGTTGAATGGAAGCTTCTCTACAACCCTGGCGCGCACGTCCGGCATAATACCCTTGTTTTCCAAAAATGCCATCAACTCCGAATTAGCCTCCGCGATCTCATGGATGCGTTTGATTACGACTTCCTCGTCTTGCGAAATATTCGTCAGCGGTATCCAGGCCGCCACCGCTTCTTCATATCCCGGCAGCGGGTTGCCGTGTGGGCAGGTTTTTGGGTGACCCAGCTCCTCGAATACAGCCTCTTCCGCTTCCTCGGAGATGGCGTGTTCGAGGTTGTGCGCCTCCCCGTGTAATTTCGACCAGGGGAGTTTGTCTACCATCATTAATTCCATAAGCATATGGCGGCGCATTACGCTGCGGGCCGATTCCCAACCCATTTTCGTCAAATGCGTCCCTGAATCGTCCATGACGATCAGGTCGTCACGCACCATACGTTTAAGTGTATTTGTCACAGTGGGAGGCGTGACACCCAGCATTTCGGCCAGGTGAACACCGATCACCGGCTCATTATCCCGCTCGAGCACATAGATCAAAGACAGATAATCCTCAATTGTGGTGCTGAGTTTGTCCATAAACTTTGTCCGAATTAGTGATGTTTGTCACCTAAATTGCTTATATATTTCAATTCAATAATACCCGACATTAGCATATACTAATCACAGTTATTTACACTAAATCCTGCCTCATTATAGTGCAGTTAATAATTGGAGATTCGCATGGTTTCCCTTTCTGAACTCCTCGTCAACGAAAAAGGCACTATTCACTCTTTTACGATTGGTCGCCCGGAAACCAATCGTCTCGCCTCTTTGGGATTCACACCTGGAGCACAGGTGGATATGACCCAAAATTACGGGCGCGGCCCGTTAATTGTTATGGTGCGCGGCACGCGTGTAGCCCTTGGACGTGGAGAAGCAGTCGAAGATCTTCGTTGACCGGAAGACTTCATGAGTGATTGCCACACATCGTCCCCCGTCTCGACGCGGCCCTTGGTTGTCGGTGAAAGACTGCCATTGATCGCGTTAGCCGGTCAGCCCAATGTGGGCAAGTCTACGTTGTTTAATTTTCTCACCGGGTTGAACCAGCACGTCGGTAATTGGCCCGGCAAGACTGTCGAACGACGCGAGGGAAAATTTACTGTCGATGACCATCAATATAATCTTGTAGACCTGCCCGGTACGTATAGTCTCACCGCCAATTCACCGGAAGAAGTGATCGCCAGGGAATTTATCCTCCGCGATCAGCCCGATGTCGTGGTGGCTGTTGTCAATGCCTCCAACCTCGAACGCAGCCTTTATCTGGTCGCGGAATTGGTTACCTTACCGGCCCCGGTGATCGTAGCCTTGAACATGATGGATGTGGCCGCGCAGGAAGGGTTGTGCATCGAGCCGAAGGTTTTGGAAGCCGCCCTGGGTGTCCCGGTGATCCCTATAACTGCCACTCGCGCCACCGGTACCCAGGGTTTGATTCATGTGATCCAGGATACTCTCGATGGGCATTGCCTGATGACGCCGCGCTTGCCGGAGATCCGTCCCGATCACCGCATCGCGCTCGACGAGATCATGCATCAAATTGACGGATGCGTTCCTGCTCCCTACCCTCCTGAATGGGTAGCTCTCAAACTGTTGGAAGGTGACGCGGAAATCACTCGTACCATGCAAAATTCGCTGCCCGCCGAAAAATGGGAAGCTGTAAATATTGTGCTGCGCCAGCACGACGATGCTCTGCTGGCAGTTGCGTCGGGACGTTATGAATGGATCGGCCGTATGGTCCGGGCTGCCGTCGTGCAGCCCCGCATGGGACAGATCAGTTGGACGAAACGGCTTGACGAATGGGCGGCCCATCCTTTTTGGGGTCTAATCATCCTGGCAGGCATATTGGGCCTGGTGTTCTGGCTGACGTTCACCATAGGCTCACCCGCCCAGGCGTGGCTCGATACAAAGGTTGTTGGCGGACTATCTACCTTGGCTGGTCAGGTTCTGGCGAATGCCCCGTTCTGGATAAGAGGATTGATTGTAGATGGGATCCTGGGTGGTGTTGGCGCTGTAATTACATTCATTCCCATCATGGTCATTTTTTTCGCCGTTTTCGGTTTGCTCGAAGATACGGGCTATATGGCCCGCGCCGCCTACGTCATGGACAACATGATGCATTTGATGGGTCTCCATGGCAAATCGTTTTTACCTTTATTCCTTGGGTTCGGCTGCAATGTCCCGGCCATTCTCGGCACACGCGTGATCGATTCAAAGCCCGCCCGCTTATTGACGACCCTGATCGCCCCTCTCGTGCCTTGTACGGCCCGCATGGCGGTCGTGGCTTTCCTCGCGCCGGCATTTTTTGGACCCAAGGCTATTCTGGTCTCATGGGGCTTGGTGCTTTTCTCGATGCTTATTCTCGTTTTGAGCGGCTCCCTGTTGAATAAGCTTATTTTTAATGGTCAGCGCTCGGCATTTATCATGGAGATGCCCCTTTATCACTTACCCAACTCGCGCACAATTGGCCTGCTCGTCTGGCAGCGGACACTGTCATTTATCCAGAAGGCCGGCACGAACATTTTGGCGATGGCTGTGGTGATCTGGGTGCTTTCAGTGCTGCCCGGCGGAAACTTTCAAACCAGTTACCTAGTGCAGTTCGGAAAATTTGTCGAACCCGTTGGGCGCTGGATGGGCCTTGATTGGCGCTTGACGGTTGCCTTGATAACCAGCTTCCCGGCCAAGGAAAATGCCATCGCTACTTTGGGTGTGCTCTTTGGAAATACTCCCGGCCAGGGTTTGGTCCAGACTCTAACTTCCACCTATTCACCCGCCACGGGCCTCTCATTCCTGGTTGTTACCATGCTCTTCATCCCCTGCATGGCCACGGTTGCCGTTATCCGCCAGGAAACGAATTCATGGGGCTGGACCTTGTTGAACCTCGCCTTTATGCTGGTCGATATCGATCGCAGCCGGTAGCGGTGTCTACCACCTCGCCCTGGCAGTGGGACTTTAGTTATGCTTGAACAACTGGTCAAAGAAATTCGGAATGGCGGCTCGCTTGAAACCCAAAGCTTGGCGGCCCGTCTGGGCACCACCCCGCAGCTCGTCGAAGCGATG
>CAVWHR010000043.1:0-54102 GCA_963754835.1 uncultured Chloroflexia bacterium
GTTTAGCGTTGAGGACAAGGAACGGAACGATCAAGAGGCGAGAGCAGAGGGGGTGGTTTTTCGCCAAAGCGTTGCAACTGGACGAGATAGTCGAGGATTGGGATGGAATGTTGGCGGGCCGTGACCAGGACACTCGATAAAATGGCATGCGTGTTCGCACCGTCTCGCGTGCGATTGCAGCCATTGGTCTTGCGGGTGATGACGGCGGGTCGTAACATGCGCTCGGCCTGATTATTGGTAGCTTCCAACGAATCGACATACAAGAAACGCAATAGATGAGGGCGGTGTTTGCGCAAGCGGTTGGCAAAACGGAGATTGTCAGGCTGGGTCAGCCTGCGTTGGGGTCCCATCAACGGTCGATGACGCAATTCCAAGTCCTGGGCTTTCAGGATAAAGGTGAACGGGTCCAAGCTCGATTTTTGCGTCTTGAGGGCCAACGCGTCCTGCAGACGATCGTCACTTGGCGGGCGAAGTGCAGGGCCCGTCCACTTTGGTTTTCCTGCATCTCCTTTAGTTCCCGCAGCAGATGCCCCACGCATTTTTGCTTCAGCCAGGTCTTCAATCGCTGTTGGTCGTACGCCACAAAACCGTCCGAAGCCAGGATGCCTTTGAATTCGGTACCCAGAATATCCACCAGCACATCGCTGCTGCGATTATCCCGGATGGCATACACGCTGGCTTCGGAATTGGTAAATACCCACAACCAGGCCGCCAGCGTTCCCATGCGCCAACCGGTCTCATCGGTATACACCACACTACACTTTCGAATGGCTTCCACCAGTTCTGCATACACGGGCCGGGCGGTGCGAGCCAGTCGCTGATCGGCCTGGCACCACCCACTGCGGCTTACTTGCAGTCCATAGGTATCCTGCAGAACTTCACTCACTTTGCCGTACGAAACTCCCAGGCGATGTTTGAGGTCGGCTGCCAGCGCTTTGGCGCGCGGCCCCACCAGCACGCCTGCCGCTCCACTCGCTGGCGAAGTCTGTTCCGGATGGCGCGACCTTACTCGTCGCTGACAGACCCGGCAATAGCCACTGAAGGTCACGAAGCGCGTCGTCTTCACTTCCACCACCGGAATATCCGTGACATACTGCTCATGCTTGCGGATCTCTTGCAACTTGCCACCACATTCCGGGCAGCCGTGCAGTTGGGCGGTCTTCGTCTCGTATACAGCTTGGATCGTGGGCAGGCTGCGATGCACAAACTTTCCTTGCCCGGCCTTGCGTCCCGGTTTCTTGGGCCTCTCCACCCATTCCCGGCGAGCAAACGGTGTCGCCTGGCGCTTCCCTGCCCGTCTCAACTCTTCCACTTCGACCTGCAAAAGCTCCACCTGCCTCTGCAGTTTCTGAATGATCGCCAACGCTTGCGCCAACTGCTCTTCCAGTTCGGCAATCCGTTTATCCTTCGTGTCGGGCACCGGTTTCTTATTCCGTCGTTTGCTCACACGATCAGTGTACAATCCCCAACACCCCTTTGACAAGAGTCGTTTGGCCTGTCTTTTTCCACACCTTCGTCCCTTTACAAAATGTCGCCTTTGCACGCTAAACAAGTACCTTATTCCTCCATGATGCCGTAAATACCTCCAAGGACTATTTGTCGGGAGCTATTTTATCACCGGTAAAAGGAACCCAGGAAAGCCTGATGGTCGATGTGGATGGGCATACCTTGATTATTAGCAGGTTCATTCCCGCATCATTTCACAGCGGACAGCTTTAAATGAACAATAAATGTGGTGCCTTTGTTCAGTTCGCTTTTGATGTCGATGTTTCCACCCAGCTCCTCGACGATCGACTTGACGATGTATAAGCCAATGCCGCTCCCCGGTATTTCGGCAACCGTGACATTCCTTGCCCGATAGAATTTTTCGAACAGATGAGGCAGGGCGTCGGGGGCGATACCCATGCCTTGATCGACAATCGACACATCCACGCCGTCCGAAAAGCTGACGATCACCCGGACGTTGCTGCCTTCCGGTGAAAACTTCACGGCGTTATTGATCAGGTTAATGAACACCTGCTGTAAAGCGCCGTTGTCGCCGAGGACGTTCACGGGCTTTTGGGAAGTATCCAGAGACAGGACGATCTTTTTCTTGTTTGCAATCGGCTTGACGGCTTGCATGGATTCTTCCAGCACGGGGATGAGGTCCAACGGCACACTTTCCAGTTTCAACGTGCCGCTTTCCAGGCGTCCCGCCATCAGGAGACGGTCGATCAGGTTTTTCTGGCGGTTCAGTTCGTTCCTGAGAACACGCCAGTATTCCTCCTGTTCCTCCGGTGTGCCGCCCTGCTGGATAAGATCGGCCATCAAAATGGCGGCGGTCAGCGGCGTCCGCAGTTCGTGAGAAGCCCGGTTAATAAAGTCCGTTTTCATTTCATTGAGGCGCACCATATCGGTAATATCCCGGATGATGATCAAGCGCTTCATGGCGGCTGATCGGATGCAACCTGGATTCATAAACGCTGCTGCTAAAGGGCAGTTGAAATCCCTCCCACCAATGGGGCGCTGAAAAGGAACCTCTATTCTCTTCGCCCAGTATCCCAAGCACGATCTCTTCAGGCCAGGTCTCCACGAGCTTCTTACCGGCGAGCATGTCACGATGGATAAATAAAGGGTGGTTCGGGTTGGAGCTGTAATCAAGGATGAAGCCGTCGGAATTTATCCGTATTAATAGATCGGGCAGTGCATCTACAATGGTGCGGTTCCTGAATTCATCCAGCCGGATCGTTTCTTCGTACTGGATGCGCTGCAAGGCGGCGCCGATAAGGTTGGCGGCGGTATGCACCACATCAAACTCCGTCCGCAGCCACGAAAGGCTGTTCTCGCGGTCGAACATTCCCAGGAATCCGCGCGAACCGAGCGTCCCCTGGATAGGGACCGCCATGAACGAATTCTCGCGGGACCCGTTTGTCCCGCCCGATTTTATTTCGGTCAGGACTGCATCCGGCGCAGAGAGGATCCTGTCCACGAAGGGCCGGATGGCGTTTATTACATCGAACTCGTCTGCGCCCTGTTCCAGCCAGTTATAGAGGATCTGTATCTCAGGAGAACCCGAAAAATTTTCGATCTTGAAAATCACACAGCAGAAGACCTGCAGCGTATAACCCAGCGACTCCAGCATTTCAGAGATGCCGGATTCGATATTTGGTGAGCGAAGCAGCCGGGCCGTGGCTTCGCTGATCACGGCGAGGATGCGGCTGTTCCTTATTAGAAGTTTTTCCGTCTCTTTTCTCTCTGAAATATCACGGACGATGCTTTGTATGTAAGCGGGCTGGCCGTTCTCATCGGAGACAAGGGATGTGCCGATCTCGACGGGGATCAGGGTGCCGTCCTTTCTCCTGAGGATCCTCTCATAGATATTCGTGTCTTCCCCCGATATCACCTGCTGGTCCGGCATGTCGCCCATGGAGATCACATCGCTGACCGGTTTCCCAATGATCTCATTTTCATGATAACCGAGCAAATGCAGGGCCTGTTTATTGGCGGCCAGGTAACACAGGTCCATATCTATGATAAATATGCATTCACCGGTTTGGTCGAACAAGGTGCGGCCGAACCGGTCAACCTCCCACTTTCTCTTTGGTTTGTGCAGCTTCGCCTTTATTTCAGGGGTAAGCCCATTGACGGGGACGGTTTTCTCATCCATAGACGATGTCTTCCGGACGGATGTCCGGTAACTCGGCCAGTATCAAACATCCGCTGGGGCTGTCAGTGATTTTGACGTCGCCTCCCAGATTCCTGAAGGTTGCCCGCGCAATGGTGAGTCCCACTCCCAGCCCTTCATATTCCCTGGTATCCCCCTGGCTGATCTGGTAAAACTTTTCAAAAACCTTTTCGCGCTGTTCGACCGGGATGCCGGGACCTTCGTCGGAAACCGTGATCCGGGCGCCGCCGTTGACCCCCGGTTGGATATCCAGGTCCACCTTTCCATTTTGCGGGCTGAACTTGAACGCGTTGTCAACCAGGTGCAAAATGGACTGCATGAACTCCTTGCGAGGAGCTTTTATGTTTCCACCTTCCCCAATACGGTGGGTGAAGTTGATTTCCTTGCTTTTATATCGTTCCAGGCGTTTCTGAACGGGTTTCAGGATGTTGTCATTAATATCTATGGGCTGCCTGACCGAGTTCAAATTGCCAAGATCGATGCTCGAGAGGATGATAATATCAGAGACCAGCGACTCCAGCTTGTCGGCATTGGAAAGCGCCATCCTGACAAAATTACTCTGCATTTCAGGTTCGCTGAATTTGCTGTTGACTGCCAGCTCCAGCGGTGTAATGATATTCATCAGGGGGGTGCGCAATTCATGGTGGAAATTTTGCAGGATCTCACCGCGTAATTTTTCCATGTCCTGGCGGGCGGTTTCCTTCATCTGTTCGCGGCCATGTTCCCGCTCGGTCTGCACCCTTCTCAGAAGGGCATCGATACGGGCCAATAACTCCTCCGTATCGAAGGGTTTTGAAATGTAATCGTCCGCGCCGTCTTTTATGCCGGAAATACGGTCGTGCTTACCTGAACGTGCGGTCAGGAATATAAAGGGGACGGAGGCTAATTTGGGGTCGCCTCCCAGTATCCTTTTCAGCTCGAACCCATCCGGGGGAGGCATCATCACATCCGAAATGATCAGGTCGGGTAGAAGCTCCCTGGCTTTTTGCAGGCCGGCAGAACCGTCTTCGGCTGCCATCGCACCATATCCGTGTCTTTTTATGGCGACAACCAGACCCAGCCGGATAGCCGGCTCATCGTCGATCACCAGGATAAAAGGGACACGATCTTCATTCACAGGCGGAGCCTCTCACGATTCTGGAGGGTACCGCAGGGTTTTCGTGGTACCCGTGGCCTTGACCGCGATCTGTGCATTATTATTTACGAACATTAGGTTGATATTTGCAAAGGATATTAAATCCCCGGAATTAAGGATGCATCTTTCGATCTTTTTGCCATTCACAAAGGTGCCGCTGGTGGATTGTTTATCGTAGAGGACGTATTTTCCATCTTCATAAACGATCTCGGCATGCTGCCGGGATAAAAACTCTTCATGGAAGACAAGATCGTTCCCCAATTGACGGCCAATGGTCGTGACCGGTTTGGTAAGGGGAATCATCTGCCGGTTTACGATGAGAAATACGCCGGGTTTGAAAGATGGTTGATTCTCAGGAAGGTCTTTTTCGTCCATTTCAGCCTCATTTACATTTAAAAAATGGAAAACTCCTACTTGTTCAACTGGAGGATATTACTACAAAATTGCAGAAGAAAAAACATCAAAACGGTACCGTTTTTCCTTGCATATTTTTTGGGGGTCCAAGTAGTCGTCCGTAGGTTTTTATGCTTGTCCTATGCTTTTCAGGGGCTTCGCGAAGCACTCCGTAGGAGCTGCCCCCGAAAGAGCAACTTAGTTGTGTCTAATTTTTTCGACCGACTACTTAGAATACCTTGGATCTTCCTTCGGGTGGAAACAGCGGGCAGGCATAATAAAAGAATAGACGACCTGTCAGGTCGTCTATTCTTTAGAAGATATAAACTCTCACAGATCCTGATAGTTATCCGGCAGCCAGCAGCACAGCACCAGCTCGCGCGCGGCTTTGACCTCGTCCATGCGGCCGAATTGGGTCGTGCTGGGCGCGTTGTGAAGCAGCTCGGGCTGGGTCTTGGCTTCCTCGGCGATCTTGATCAGCGCGTCGGCGAAGGCATCCAGCGTATCCTTGTTCTCGGTCTCGGTCGGCTCGATCATCAGCGCTTCGTGGACGATGAGCGGGAAGTAGTTTGTCGGCGGGTGGAAGTTGTAATCCATCAGGCGCTTGGCAATGTCCAGGGCGCGCACGTCGGAGCCGGCGAACCGTCCTTCGGCCACGAATTCGTGCATGCAGATGCGGTCGAACGGGACGTGATAGGTGCTGCGCAGGCGCGCCAGCAGGTAGTTGGCATTCAGCACCGCATACTGCGAAATGTCTTTCAGGCCGTCCGGTCCGTGCATGGCGATGTAGGTAAAGGCACGCACCATGCCGCCGCCGAAATGTCCGTGGAAGGCCTTCATGCGTCCAATGGATTTGGCAGGCGTGACAAAGCCGAAGAGCGGCGGCGTTTCGTCGTCGGCTTCTTCGAGGATGCCGACCAGCGGGGCGGGCAGGAAGTCGGCCAGGTGGGCGAGCCACACCCACCGGCCCGCAGCCGGGGCCGCCGCCGCCGTGCGGGACGGAGAAGGTCTTGTGCAGGTTGAAGTGCATCAGGTCGAAACCCAGGTCGCCGGGGCGGACGATGCCGAGCAGGGCGTTCAGGTTTGCGCCGTCGCCGTACATCAGGCCGCCGCAGTCGTGGACGAGCTTGATGACCTCCTCGATATGCTCATCGAACAGGCCGAGCGTGTTCGGGTTGGTCAGCATCATGCCGACGCACGGTATCATCGCAGGCGGCTTTGAGCGCCTCCAAGTCCACGTTGCCGCGCTCGTCGGACGGGATCGGTAACGATCTGCAGCCCAGCATACCCGCCGAGGCCGGGTTGGTGCCATGCGCGGAATCGGGGATGAGCATCTTGGTGCGTTTCGTATCGCCGCGCGATTTGTGATAGGCGCGCATGATCAGCACGCCGGTGAATTCACCGTGCGCGCCGGCCGCAGGCTGCAGGGTGACCGCCGCAAAACCGCTGATCTCCTTCAGCCATTCCTGCAGCTCGATACATCAAAGCCAGGTTGCCCTGCACGGTTTCGATCGGCTGGAGCGGATGCGTGAACACGAAACCGGGCAGGCGGCAGGTGTCTTCGTTGATCTTCGGGTTGTACTTCATCGTGCACGAACCGAGCGGGTAGAAGCCGCCGTCCACGCTGTAGTTGAATTTGCTGAGATGCATGTAATGACGGACGACATCCACCTCGGCCAGTTCGGGCAGGGGCAGGTCTGCTCGCAGCAGGGATTTCGGGCAGTTCGGCCCGCGGCACATCGGGCTCGGGGAAGGTCACGCCGGTGCGCCCGGGCGAGGAGAGGTCGAAGATGGTCGGTTCGATGATTTTGGTAGTACGGTCCAGGGTGCGTCAATCATGGTTCACCTCCGAAAGGACTTCGACCAGCGAATCGATCTTCTTCCTTGGTATTCATTTCGGTCACGGCGATCAGCAGGTGATTCTTGAGCGCGGGATAATCCTGGCCGAGGTCGTAACCGCCGAGGATGCCATGCTCGAGCAAATGCGCGTTGACCTCGGCTGCGGGCCGGTTGACAGCACAAGCGCGAACTCATGGAAGAACGGCTCGCTGAAGCACAGCCCCATGCCCTCGATCTTGCTCAGTTGTTCGGCGGCGTAGTGCGCCTTGTGGTAGCACAAGCTCGGCCACCTGGCGCAGGCCGCTCTTGCCAAGCACGGACATGTAGACCGCGGAGGCCAGCGCCAGCAAGCCCTGATTGGTGCAGATGTTGGAGGTGGCGCGTTCGCGCTTGATGTGCTGTTCGCGCGCGGTGAGGGTCAGCACGTAGGCCCGCTGGCCGCGCGAATCGACGGTCTCGCCGACGAGGCGGCCGGCCATCTTGTGGACGTAGGATTTCTTTGGTGGTGAAGAAGCCCAGCGTACGGGCCGCCGAACCACATGCGGGATGCCGAGCGGCTGGCCTTCGCCGACAACGATATCCGCATCCATTTCGCCGGGCGTCTTGAACAGAGCCAGCGCGGTGGGGTTGGCAACCACGCAGACCAGCGCGCCCTTGGCATGCGCGGTCTCGATGAGTTTGGTGTAGTCGTAAACGCGTCCGAAGAAATCGGGATACTGGACGATGACCAGCATGGTGTTGTCGTCGATCGAGGGAGCACGAGGCTTCGGGGCTGGCTTCCAGGTCGGCCTCGGCGTCATCGCCGGCCAGTTCCAGTTCCATGCCCTGGGTGTAGGTGCGGATGACGGCGCGGTACTGCGGGTGGACGGTGGGCGAGATGACCACTTTCCTGCGCTTGCCGCGGAACTGGGCGAAGGCCAGGTTGACGGCTTCGGCGGCGGCGGTGGCGCCATCGTAGTGCGAGGCGTTGGAGACTTCCATGCCGGTCAGCGCGGCTCATCAGGGATTGATATTCGAAGATGGCTTGCAGCGTGCCCTGCGAGATTTCGGGCTGGTAGGGGGTGTAGGCGGTATAGAACTCGCCGCGGCGCAGCATGTGATCGACCACGGCGGGGATGTAGTGGTTGTACGCGCCCGCGCCGAGGAAGGAGACCAGGTCGCCGCGCACGTTCTCGTTGCTGGCGGCAATTTCGGCCAGTTCGGCCGGCGGCTTCCATTTCGGTCAGCGCGGGAGGCAGATCCAAGTTTGGGAAAGCGATGTTTGGCAGGGACATCTTTGAACAAGTCATCCAAGCGACTTGACGCCGATGGTCGCCAGCATCGCATCCCGTTCTTTGGGACTAATGGGGATATAGGTCATAGTAATCTCCTGTTCACTGGTCAGTTCAGTAACCAGTCGACTGCAGTACGTCTGATCACGACTAGTGCGCGTCCGCGCAGTACTTTTCGTAGGCGGCCGCGTCCATCAGCATCGGCGGCGGCGCCGCCTTCGACCTTGACCATCCAACCTGCGCCGAAGGGATCGCTGTTGAGCGTCTCCGGCTTTTCGGAGAGCCCTTTGTTGACGGCCATCACTTTGCCGCCGGCCGCGGCATAGATCTCCGCCGAGGCCTTGACCGACTCCACCGAGGCGATGGCCGTGCCGGCTTCGACCGTTTCGCCGGCATCGACGAGGATCTCGACGAAGACGATATCGGAGAGCTGCGATTGGGCGTAGTCGCTCAGCCCCATCGCGCCGCTGGCCGGGTCGAACCATTCATCGGATTTGGTGTATTTCAGGTTGGTGGGAGTGTTCATGTTTGGGTTTCCTTTGAGTTATGATTTTTATTCGTACCAGGCGCAATAAGTCGGTTAAACAAAAAGGCGCACGAGGATTATCGTGCGCCTCTGTAGTTTGACCTGAGAGATTATCCTCCGGCCAGTCTCGGACCTCAGAGATTATCGCCTTGCTGGATTTACACCGTCGGTGTTCCTGCGCGGAACTTTCCAGAGGAATGCGGGGCAGGGTCCTTTTGCCTGAGAGTTTCATCTGGTTTCGCCTGTTTTCCAGATTTGCACCTTCGGCGTCCCTTGCTTTTGGTCTCGATTTCGACCTTCTACTCGGGATCTCTTCCCTGGGCCCGTAAATTGTTACATCCATTCTACGGGTGAAGGGGAGGAAGAGTCAAGAGGACATATTTCCCGATTTTTACCAGTTTAAGTGGATATGACCAATCGTTAACCCACCGGTTGATTTTGTCCGAAGGCGGATTTACCGACCTGACCGAACAAATAAGCGTAAACAGTAAGCATATAGATTCCCGATCCAAGAGAAATTACAATACTTACGATAAAGCCAAAACAGGGTATCCAACCTATGAATAATCCAATGACCCCGGATACAAAACCCAGGCCAAGGGCGATTGCTATATACAAAATCCAGGCCGTGAAGAACGGGCCTGCATTCTTACTGACAACATCTAATGCTTCACGTAATTTAAAGCAGGAGGCAAATGTTCCTTCACGGGAAAATATGACAAGGATCGCAGGGTAAACGACCGAGAGAGACAGGAAATAAATTATTACGAAGCATAAAAAGCAATATAAAAGGACGCTGCCTACGCCTGAAAAAACATGACCGATGCCTTGTAAGTTGTCATTCCCTGAAATAATGCCTCCGGCGGACATAATTCCGATTGGCAGGAAGATGATGATCAAGGGCAAGGCATAGATCAATCCTGCCGCAAACAGGATCAAACCATCTGTTAATTTTTTGCCCAGGTCATCCCAATTGGGGAGGATCTCCGCGGAATCATTCATTACATTGCGGATGATCCCGACAATGTATCCAGACATGGCGAAGTTCAAGATTGGCACAATGAAAATAACGGCGCCGATGCCTAATTTACTGACCCATTGTTTATCTTCAAATTGATATGAAAAGACTTTGCTGAGGTCCACGAATTCCTCCTGGTAGGCAAGATAAGTAATTAAAGCATTCTACATCAGATGGTTAAACTAAGGGAGGGCACCTATTTAAAAGAAGAAGACCCGTTTTCACGGGTCTTCTTTTAGTAAACAGGGGAACTTTTTTTACACCCAGCCTTGGTTCTTGATGAAATTAGTAACAACAGGGATCTCGAATTTCTGACCTTGATAGGCTTGATACGCCCACCATAAGAAAACCAGCCAGAGGAAAGGAACACAAATCCCGCCGACCACTGTAATACCCAGAATGATAGAAACAACAACATACACTACCCAAAGAGCTAGTGCTTGTACCGTGTGATACTTGATGAAGGGACGATTTTTCTTTTCTTCCATTAACAAAACGATAAGGGCGACGAATGGGATTGGATAACCTAAAGCAGCCCACAACTTATCGTCGCTTGTGACATCAGCAGACATAGGTGCTTGAGACATAAGGTGGTTCCTCCTGGGTTGGTCTAAGATTTTTTTAATTGTACAACCAATCGAAACAAAAATCAACAAACAAGCGAGGGGACAAGAGTACTATTGTGCTAAAGGGCACAGTGTAACGACTAGTACCTCAACTTGATTAAGTTGTAGGGTAGAGATAAGATGGGTGAATGCCAAACGAAAAGCACCCAGTCCATCTGTTGGAAGAAGAGCGTAAGAAACTGTTGGCGATCATATCGAAAGGTCGTAACAAAGCGGTTGTGATCCAGCGGGCGCACATTTTGCTGAAAGTGGATGAAGGCAGAACAGACGCTGAAATCAGCCAACTGCTGTACGTCAGCGAGCAGACAATTCGGCGCATACGGTTGCGGTTTGGCCTGGAAGGTTTGCAAGCGGCATTGGAAGATAAGCCGCATGCGCCCACGGGCACAAAACTGGAAGAGAAAGACGAAGCCTACTTGATTGCTCTGGCATGTAGTGAACCGCCTGCTGGATATGCACGTTGGACCTTGGAATTACTCACCAAACAATTGCGGGAGGATCAAATCGTCACCTGTGTCTCTCCAGAAACGGTGCGGTTACTGCTCAAAAAAACAGTCTCAAGCCCTGGCAGGTAAGGAGTTGGTGCATTCCAGATGTGACGCCAGAATTCTTGCAGCAGATGGAAGCGATTTTGGAATTGTATCAGCAACCCTATAATCCTAGCCGTCCCATGGTCTGTTTTGACGAAAAAAGCGTTCAGTTGCTGGCCCACATTGCCCAAATGCTGTTGGCGAAGCCCGGACATGCAGCCCGGCAGGATTATGAATACGAACGCAAAGGCACGTGCAACTTGTTTCTGTTTGTCGAACCGAAGGCTGGCTTTCGACAGGTGCTGGTGACCAATCGCCGCACCAAACAGGATTTCGCCTTTGCTATGCGCTATCTGGTGGATGTTCTTTATCCCGAAGCTGAGTGCATTGAGGTTGTCTTGGATAACTTGAACACACATCACTACCATTCTTTGGTGGAGTTCTTCGGCAAACAGGAGGCAGATCGCATTATGAGCCGCTTGCGTTTTCACTTTACACCTGAGCATGCTTCCTGGCTGAACATGGCTGAGATTGAACTCAGCGTGCTGTCTAGGCAATGCCTGGCTCGGCGTATTCCCAGTTCGTGGGCGTTGACCACAGAGCTGATTGCCTGGGAAGAAGCACGGAATGACAAGAAAGCCAAAATTCGATGGAATTTCACCGTTGACGATGCTCACAAAGTTTTTAAAGAGCATTACCCTACAACTTTAACTTGTTGAGATACTAGGTACTGTGTTCTGACAGTATCCAACCCAATATTTTTTTTAGCCTATAAAAGACGAGAACAAGTTTTGAGATTTATGCAAGAAGCAGTAAAATGCACTTTATGACCCGGATAGTATTCATGGGCTCGCCGGAATTCGCCGTGCCGACACTGCGCGCGTTGTTTGGAAAGAGCGGGGACACCGTCCGTCCCTACGATGTGGTGGGCGTTGTGACCCAGCCCGATAGACCTTCGGGCCGCGGGCGGGAGGTTAAAGCGCCTCCGGTCAAAAAGCTCGCGGTGGACCTGGGGCTGAGCGTTATTCAACAAAAACTGCGCTCGCCTGAAGCCATGGATCAAATGCGCTTGTGGGCGCCCGATTTGATCGTCGTCGCGGCTTTTGGCCAGATCCTGCGGCCCGATATTCTGGCGCTACCTCCACGCGGCTGTATCAACGTCCACGCCTCATTGCTTCCTCGCTGGCGGGGAGCCGCGCCGATCCAGGCCGCCTTAATGGCCGGGGATGCCGAGACCGGCGTCACGATCATGAAGATGGACCCGGGCGTGGACACGGGCGGCACAATTTCCCAACGCGCCATTCCAATTGAAGTGGAAGATACAGGCGGGTCGCTGGTCGGGAAATTATCCCTTCTTGGTGCGGAGTTGTTGACCGAGACACTGCCGCGTTATTTGTTGGGCGAGCTGAAGCCGCAGGCACAGGACGACAGCAAGGCGACTTATGCGCCGATGTTGAAGAAGGAAGACGGACGGCTGGATTTCACCCGTCCCGCGGATGAGTTGGTGCGGCGTGTGCGCGCATTTAACCCGCGGCCCGGCGCGTTTTTTGAATGGAGCGGTGAAATGCTCAAGGTCCATTTTGCACACGCGGAAATGGGAAGGGCGAAAGTGGGGCAGAGGTTGGTTTACGAAGGACAACCTGCGGTCGGCACGGAAAGCGGTATGCTCATCTTGGACCAGGTACAGCCCGCAGGAAAAAAGTCGATGAGCGGTAAAGCCTTCCTGAGCGGTGCGCGTGGTTGGACGTCATGAAATGATGGAAATTAATCCCCGCCAATTGGCGGGGATTTGCATGTATACGACTATCAGCTAATCATCAGGGCTGACTTTACTTATTTTGTATTTGGTTTGCATTTGCTGAACGATGGGGAATAAATCGGGGTGTGTTGGTATCAATGTGCCGAGAAGTTCTGATTCTTTCATGTTTCTGATTTTAATCGAGATTCATTCTGAGAAGAGCACTTATTGACCCGAGAGCGTAATCGCTATATACTAATTTATCAGTTGAGTTATCTGTGAGCAGAATTAGTATGGAGGAGGAAATATGACAGAGAAGATTAGTATTTCGGGTTTTGACATAGATACAAGTGGTGTTCCCCAAGCTGATATCCAAGACAAATGTAATCTCTTCTCAGAAAATCATAAATCTTCTCTGAGGAAAAGATTCGGTTCGGAATATGATTACCTTGTTATATTGTACGATCTGGTTTTTGTAGAGCACTTACAGAGGGAGGCAATTGCCCGGAAATTGGGATGGAAAATCCCAAATCTTCACCACCAGTTGTATGAATTGGGGTGGGATTATTCAACAGATTACAACGAAAATAAGATTCTATATCAGGAAGCGTTGGCAAAATTAAAGCGTGACGTAGAGACTGCAAAACAAGACTCTCGTCAGCTGGATGCGAATCAAGATATTAGACTGAAGAATGTGTTGGAAAAAGTTAAGTTCGTAAGAGTCGGTTCATTGATTGGTCTTGGTTTTGAATCGAAAGAAGAATACGCTCGCACCCTGTATTACATGAAATATAAAATGAATTATGATACACCTAAGAAACTCATACATCTATTTCACCGCTCGCCATCGTCGGTTAACAGGCGTTTATCTGTTTTGGGGCTAAATAACACATATGAAGAAGGGATGCTGATTAAAGACCAAGATTATGACAAGTCAATCCGTCACGGTCTAATCACCCAAGCACAACACCAGCTCGAAAACTTTTCAAATGGAAGCAACAATCAGGACTATTTTCGCAGCCAATTGTCGAAGATAATCTATGAACACTTTCCCAGTCAACAGTATGAGGTAATTGTCGGATTTAGCAACACCGGAATTTTAGGGGGAGGATTAGAGATTGATATTCCGCTTGTGGTTTATGATACGAATAAAAAAGTCTTATATCGTTTTGCCATTGAATACGGTGCCAAGCATTGGCATTCTGATGAACGCGATAAGAATAAAAAAACACTATGTGAAAATAAAGGTTGGCATTTTTTGGAGATATTTGAGGACTCGGTTGGCGGGGTGGTAACCATCCCCTAAAATAGTACCAATCATAAGTGGAAAACTCGTGGCAAAATAGAGCCAGGAGTGATCCGCATGAAGAAATCAAGGTTCTCTGAAAGCCAGATTGTGAACATTCTGAAGGAAGCGGAAGCCGGAGTTTCGCTGGAAGAACTAAGCCGCCAGCATGGGTTCAGCAAGGCGACCTTCTACAAGTGGAAGGCCAAATATAGCGGGATGGATGTGAGCACTCTCAAACGCCTGCGAGAACTGGAAGAAGAGAACCGACGTCTGAAGCAGATGTATGCGGAGTTGAGCCTGGATCATAAGGTGCTCAAGGAGATTGTTGAAAAAAAGTTATAGCGCCTGGGCAGCGGCGGGAATTGGCGGAACAAGCGATGGCCGAACAGGGCGTGAGTGAGCGTCGGGCCTGCCGGATCCTGAACGTGAGTCGCTGTGTCTGTCGCTACCAGGCCAGGAAAACGGATGATTGGCAGATTGAGCAGGAGTTGCGCCAACTCGCCGAGCGGAAGAGAAGTTGGGGCTACGGCAAAATGATTGATTACCTGAAACACCAGGGCTACGGTTGGAATCACAAGCGGATTTATCGGGTGTACTGTGATTTAGGGCTAAATCTGCGCCGAAAACCGAAGAAGCGACTGCCTGCCCGAGACGCCCAGGTATTAGCTCAACCTGCCCAAGCCAATCAGAGTTGGTCGCTGGATTTTATGAGCGATAGCCTGTCGGGTGGCAGAGCCTTTCGCACCTTGAATATTTTGGATGACTACAACCGGGAAGCCTTGTGGATCGAAGTGGATACCTCCTTACCTGCCGAGCGTGTGATCCGGGTCTTGGAAATGCTCCTGCTGTGGAGGGGTGTCCCGCACCAAATCCGTATGGATAATGGACCCGAACTCATCTCGCATCGGCTGGAAGCTTGGGCAAAAGACCATGACATTGAGCTGGCTCATATCCAGCCTGGGAAGCCAGCGCAGAACGCCTACATTGAGCGTTTCAACCGCACGTTCCGTGAAGATGTTTTAGATGCCTATTTATTTAGTTCGTTAGAGGAGGTGCGAGGAATCGTCGAACCCTGGATTGAGGAATATAACGCCATCCGTCCGCACGAAGCCTTGCGAGGCCTGTCGCCCCATCAGTTCGCAGCACAAGACGCCTGAGTTTGTCTACTTTTGATTGGTACTAAAAATGGGATGTTGACAGGGTTAGTAACAATCTCAGGCTATTAAACTCTGTCCTTAATGAGGCATGTCAATATATCGAGAAAATTGTCATGGTTTCTAATGTTTTACCTATTTGAAAAAGGTATTAAAATAAAATTAATAGTATGGCAAGAGACTACCTATTTAGAAGGAATACTATTGGAAAGTGTGGAGATGCACCATAACAGAAAGCGAGATTATGGCAACAAGTAGTACTGAATATGAAATGTTTGTTGCTAAACTTATCAGCGATATTCAGGGTTGTCATCGCAGTATTTCACATTTAGGCAATGGTCAAAAAAATAAAATTAAAGGTATTAGCGGTGTACATCATCAAGTGGATGTGTCTTTTATTGACCATGATTTCAAATATCCAACACTTGTATTAATTGAATGCAAACGATTAGAGCGTCCAATTGAGTTAGAGCATGTCAAAGTGCTACAAGCAACCCGTGATGATATTCTTCGAAACTTAAAGGAAGCATCAAGTATAAAGGCCATAATAATTACCACCATAGGCAGTCAAAAAGGCGCAATAAAATACGCCGATTATTACAAAATTGATGTTGAACAACTTCCACACGACAAAAATTTCACTTTCAAATACGAGAACATTATTTCAATTGGCAAAGTTATACCTTTGCAAATATCAATAGACGCTAATGCTACATTAGTCAAAATGTGTGAAAAATGTGGATATACTTTTGTTATATATGATGATGAGAATTCTATTTGCCCCAATTGTTCGTATGCAGGAATGGGATGAGCCCGTTTAATTATAGGTGGGGACAACTCAAAGAAAGAATGTAAAATGAAAAAGCTATTTTGGATTCCCTTGATTGCCTCTTGTGTCTTTCTCAGCGCATGCGGAGTACAAGCAACTTCTGAGGTAAACGCCAAAAAGGTAGCATTAACCGTCGTATTTATAGCTTCAACTGCCGCCGCACAAACTATGGAAGCGATGCTTACATCATCGCCGATCCCAACACCAACGGCATTGATCACACCAACATCCGGCCCCACTATGCCAACCTTTAATTATATAGTTAACAATCCATCCGAGACGTGCGCGGACATAGCGATCAAATTCAATATCTCAGTGAAAAGCATCATTGTCTTGAACAAACTGTCCGATAACTGCGATATTCATTCTCCTGAAGGGCGAGTACTGAAAATCCCATACCCGACCCCAACCCCAGTCAGTTAGACGTATCTATTTGTTTCTATTACAATAAAAACACCCTTTTAAGGATGTTTTTTATTGTTGGTTTAGCTAAAACTTTTTAGGTCTGAAAATAGTATTTCGAGAGCATAAGGAATCTGACGTGTTGATTCCAGCGCACTTTTGGCGGGGATTTTGATTACTTTATGGGAACGGCCTGGACTGGCTGAGGAAAATATCGTTTTTGCAGGGCAAAAGCAACATTCACCAGGCCGATCATCACCGGCACTTCAACCAGCGGGCCAATGACTGCCGCAAATGCCTGCCCGGAGCTGATCCCGAACACGGCAATCGCAACCGCGATCGCCAGTTCAAAGTTGTTGCTGGCCGCTGTAAAGGAAAGTGTGGCGGTCTGGCGATAATCTGCGCCAACCAGTTTCCCCATTCCGAAGCTGACCAGGAACATGATCACGAAGTAGATCAATAAGGGGATCGCGATCCGTACCGCATCCAGTGGAATGGTTACGATCAGGTTGCCTTTCAAACTGAACATGGTGACGATGGTGAACAATAAGGCGATCAATGTGAGCGGACTGATCTTCGGCACGAACTGTGTGTGATACCACGCTCTGCCTTTGAGGCGTATCAGCACGAACCGTGTGAGAAAGCCGCTGATGAGGGGAATGCCGAGATAGATGAACACGGTCTTTGCGATCTCACCGATCGTGATTTTCACAATGGATCCGCTCAGTCCGAACCAGGTAGGCAGGACAGTGATGAATACGTACGCGTAGATGCTGTAGAAGAAGACCTGGAACAGGCTGTTGAAAGCCACCAAAGCCGCGGCATATTCCGTATCCCCTTTGGCCAGTTCGTTCCACACGATGACCATGGCAATGCAGCGCGCCAGGCCGATCATGATCAACCCTGCCATATATTCAGGATAGCCGCGTAGAAAGATGATTGCCAGTGCAAACATCAGGATCGGGCCGATCACCCAGTTTTGGATAAGAGAAAGCCCCAGGACTTTCCAGTTACGGAACACTTTCCCCAATTCCTCATAGCGCACTTTGGCCAGCGGCGGGTACATCATGAGGATCAATCCAATGGCGATCGGTATGTTGGTGGTTCCGACAGATACGGAGCGGTTGAATGAATCAACCGCGGCCGGAAAAAAGAATCCGAGACCGATCCCCGCAGCCATGGCAAGGAATATCCAGAGCGTCAGATAACGATCCAGGAAGGATAAGCGCGGTGATGCTATTACAGGTAAGGGCGTGATCGCTTTGGCAACCATGTTATGCCTTTACCGCCGAGGGTTCCGCCAGCCAGTCTTTGATCCTTTGCTCGATCTGGTCGCGGACCCGGCGGAACTTTGCCAGTTTCTGGTCATCGTTTCCTTCGAATGCAGCGGGGTCCTCGAACGCCCAGTGCATGCGTGAATTGACTCCCGGCCAGACGGTGGGGCAGTTCTTCTCTGCGTCATCACACAGGGTGATCAGGGTTTGGACCAGCAGCTTGCCCAGGTAATCGCCCACCCCTTTGGAATACTGTGTGCCCAGGTCGTAACCCTTCTCATTCATTACCTGGATCGTTAAAGGATGGATGCCTTTTGGCTTCAACCCGGCGCTGTATGCTTCAAAGCGGTCCCCTCCATATTTGCGCAGGATGGCCTCGGCCATCTGGCTTCGGGCGGAATTGCCGGTACATAGAAATAGTACCCTTTGTATTTGCATGATTTTTTCCTTTGGATTAAAACCGGACTTCTAAGCTGTTTCCAAAAGCGCCGCAGCAAGATAGGTTGTTACTTCGGCCTCATTCGGTACGCGCCCCGCACAGACCACTTTTTCATTAACAACCAGCCCGGGAGTTGACAGGATGTTGTACTTCATGATTTCAGGATATTCGGTCACCTTGATGACCTCGGCCTCCACGCCGAGCTTCGAGACTGCCTGCTTTGTAATGGCTTCCAACCTCTTGCAGTTGGCACAGCCGGAACCGAGAACTTTGATGGTTAACATTGGATGCTCCTTTGAAATTAGAGAATGGTGTTGAACAGATATCCGATAAGGATGATGGCAACGGTGATAATGCCATAGAATGTAATCAATAACGGCATTTTAAGCACACGCCGCAGGATGATTGCCTCCGGCAAACTTAATCCCACCACCGACATCATGAACGCCAGGGCCGTACCGAGCGAGGCGCCTTTTTCGATCAATGCGCCCACGATCGGGATCATACCGGCTGCATTCGAATACAGCGGGATGCCGATCAGGACCGCCCCAGGAACCGACCACCAGACCTGCCCGCTTAAAATCCCAGCCAGGGCACTTTGCGGCACATATCCGTGAATGGCAGCTCCGATGGCGATCCCAACCACCACATACAGCCAAACTTTTCCAACAATTTCTTTCACGGATGTCCAGGCCCGCCCCATGCGATCTTTCCAGGTCAATCTCTCTCCGATGACATCGCTGTTGCCCTGTATCTTCCAGACAAAATCCTCCACAAATCGTTCCATCCGAAGACGCCCGATGATGAAACCGGCCATGATCGAGATCAATAATCCCGAAAGGATGTACAGGCCGGCCACCTTCCAACCGAACATGCCGAATAAAAGGATGACCGCCACTTCGTTGATGGTTGGCGCTGCGATCAGGAAGGAGAATGTGACACCCAGGGGTATGCCCGATTCAACGAATCCGATGAACAACGGGACTGCCGAGCACGAGCAGAATGGAGTGACGATGCCGAGCGAGGCAGCCAGCACATTGCCAACTCCCTCCCGTTTTCCTCCCAGTAAAGCGCGCGTCTGTTCCGGGCTGAAAAAGGTGCGGATGATGGAAATGGCAAACACCATTCCCGTAAGCAGCAGCAGGAGCTTGGGCACATCATACAGGAAGAACGCCAGAGACTGGCCCAACTGTGAATCGACCGATAAATTCAAGGCATGGTAAGTGAGCCAGTCTGCCAGAGGCTGGATGACGTTATAAGCAACGAACCAGCCGAGTACAACCAGCCCGAACAGGAAGTACAGGCGGCGCGACGATGTCCCGGGGGATGAAAAAGGTAAAGTAGTCATGGTTTCTCCAAATTTATTCAATATTTTGAATATGATTTTGCATAAAAAGAAGCCTCCATTCGAGAGGCTTTAACTCATTGATCTTTTACCTCGACAAGACCGGGATATCCCGGCTTGGTATGACCTGACCATCCGTATTACATTTTGGGCAGGGGCATTCTTTATTAGCATGTTGATGCAGGATCTTCACACGATTGCCGGTCAACGCAACCATCGCATCCAGGACGGCAAAGACCTCCGGCTTGATGACACGGTAATATATATTCCATCCGTCTCGCCGGTCTGCCAGAATCCCGGCTTCGCGCAGTACCATCAGATGTTGGGAGATATAGGCTTGACGAAGGTCAAGTGTGGCTTCCATATGGCAAACGCACTGTTCGCCATCGCGCAGGATCTCCAGGATGGATAACCGGACCGGGTGGGCCAGGATCTTGAATAGATCGGATTGCGATTTGTATAGATTATTTATATTCATTGTTTTGAATATGATTGTACACCAAAAACCGTTCGCCGCAATGATTATTTCATCAAAATTAGAGGACGAATATCACCATTTGGAAATGGCCCGCCCAACATAAAAACGTCTCCTTGGAGAGGCTGGGGTCGGGGGCAAGGGGGCATATTGCTACTAGTCATGGCGATTGTCTACTACATTTTCTTGAGTGCAGAGACCAGACAGCCGGGGAGACACCGGGTCGGTCAGGCATAAAAAATAATACCTATAAGTTTGTTATTAATCGGACTGGCATGGCACCAGTCCATTTTTGTTATAAAATAGAGTCATCCTATTTCCCCATTCAGGGAGAAAGTCGGTCCGTCATAAAACAGGTCTTATATGCCTAAGTACGTCGCTGCCATAGACCAGGGCACTACCAGCACACGTTTCATGATCTTCGATCATGGGGGGAATGTGATTGCCGTTGACCAGAAAGAACACGAACAAATCTATCCGAAACCAGGCTGGGTGGAGCATGACCCGATCGAAATTTGGAAGCGGACCCAGGAAGTGATCGCAGGCGCTTTAAATAAAGGCGGGATCAATCCAAAGGATATCGCCGCCATTGGTATAACGAACCAACGGGAAACAACCGTCGTTTGGGATAGGCAAACGGGCAAACCTGTCTATAACGCGATCGTGTGGCAGGATACCCGCACTGACGAGATCTGCAATGAGCTGGAAAGACAGGGCAGGCAGGATGCCTTAAGGGAAAAGACCGGCCTGCCGTTGGCGACCTATTTCTCCGGCCCAAAACTCAAATGGATGCTGGATAACCTTCCGGGCGTGCGTGCCAGGGCGGAGAAAGGCGAACTGCTTTTCGGAAATATCGATACGTGGCTGATCTGGAACCTGACAGGCGGTGTGCATGTTACGGACGTGACCAATGCCTCCCGCACAATGCTGATGGACCTTAATACACTTGAATGGGATGACGAGATCTTGCGCTTGTTAGACATCCCGAAGAGCATCCTGCCGAAGATCTGCTCGTCATCCGAAATTTATGGGACCGCCTGTGGCCTTTTGGAAGGCTTGCCTGTTTGCGGCGATCTCGGCGATCAGCAGGCCGCCTTATTTGGGCAGACGTGCTTCAAATCGGGGGAGGCCAAGAATACGTATGGCACCGGTTGCTTCATGCTGCTCAACACCGGAGAAAAACCCGTGATTTCGAAATCCGGCTTGTTGACCACGTTAGGTTATAAGATCGGCGCCCAAAAAGCCGTGTATGCGCTCGAAGGTTCGATCGCGATCGCGGGCGCGCTTGTCCAATGGCTGCGTGATAATTTGGGTCTCATCGAAAAATTGGCGGATGTCGAAGCCCTGGCTCGTTCGGTGGACGATAACGGCGGTGCTTATTTCGTCCCGGCGTTTTCGGGATTGTTCGCGCCCTACTGGAAATCGGATGCACGCGGCGCAATCGTGGGGATGACGCGTTATGTCAATAAAGGGCACATTGCACGAGCTGCACTCGAAGCGACCGCCTACCAGACACGCGAAGTCCTGGATGCGATGGAGAAGGACAGCCATGTGAAATTAACTGCGCTCAAAGTGGACGGCGGCATGGTGTTCAATGAACTGCTCATGCAATTTCAGGCCGATATCCTGGGAGTGCCGGTGATCCGCCCCAAAGTTGCAGAGACAACGGCGCTGGGTGCGGCGTACGCAGCGGGCCTGGCCACAGGCTTCTGGAATGACCTGAGCGAGTTATCCGTTCATTGGAGCATGGACAAGCAGTGGAAGCCTTCCATTAACGCAGGTATCCGCGGGAAGTTATACGCTCAATGGAAGAAAGCCGTAACCCGCACGTTTGACTGGGTGGAATGAGAATGTTGAAAAAATCTTCACAGGGATGCCCTTCAAACCCTACGGTGTGTTCCTGTGGATAATCATGCTCTTATTCGGACTGTGAGAAATCATGAATCGAAATGAAGTCCTTGGCTCGCTAAAGAGCAACCCGGACGTTTCCGTGCTGATCGTGGGCGCGGGGATCAATGGTATTGGCACGTTCCGCGACCTGGCATTGAATGGCGTCCGTGCGGTATTGATCGACCAGGCCGATTTTTGTTCCGGCGCGAGCGCAGCCTCTTCGCACATGGCGCACGGCGGGGTGCGCTACCTTGAGAACGGTGAATTCCGCCTGGTACGTGAAGCAGTGCGGGAACGCAACCGGCTGATCCAAAACGCGCCGCATATCGTCAAACCCCTGCCCACCACCATTCCGATTTTCAAATTCTTCTCAGGGATGCTGAATGCGCCGCTCAAGTTCATGCGGCTGCTCGATAAGCCTTCGGAACGAGGTGCTTTTATCATCAAGGTCGGCCTGATGCTCTACGACGCATACACCGGCAAACAGCATGTCGTACCGCGCCATCAATTCCTCGGCCGCCGCGCTTCTCTAGCACGCTGGAATAAGTTGAATCCAAACGTCATCAATACGGCCACGTATTATGACGGCGCGATCCGTAACCCCGAACGGCTCGGCCTGGAAGTCATTTTGGACGCGGAAGCCGACAACCCCGATGCACATGCGATCAACTATATGAGCCTGGTGAGCGGGAGCGGCGATACCCTGCTTCTCCGTGACGAGCTGACGGATACAAAATATGAAATTAAACCCCACCTGCTGATCAATGCGGCCGGCCCGTGGATTGACTTTACCAACCGGAGCCTGGGACTCTCCACGCGTTTCATCGGCGGGACAAAAGGCTCGCACCTGGTGCTTGACCATCCTGAACTGCGGTCTGCAATCGGGGACCATGAATTTTTCTTTGAAAATAAAGACGGCCGGATCGTGCTCATCTTCCCATTGTATGACCGGGTCCTTGTCGGTACTTCCGATATCCCCATCGAGAACCCGGATGAAGCGAACTGCACGGAAGAAGAGGTGGATTATTTTCTTGAAATGATCGGGCGCGTATTCCCGGATATCAAGGTTGGGCGGCAGCATATTGTCTTCCGTTTCAGCGGCGTGCGTCCGCTGGCAGCCAGCAAGGCCAAGTCGGCCAGCCAGATCACGCGCGACCATGAGATCGAGACCGTAAGCGGTGAGTGGACGGGCCTGGACTTTCCGGTTTATTCACTGGTGGGCGGCAAGTGGACCTCCTTCCGGGCGTTTTCCGAGCAGGTAACGGACAAGGCCCTCGAATATCTCGGCCTGCCGCGCCAGAAGGATACGCGCACCTTGCAAATCGGGGGTGGGCGCGGCTACCCGGTTAAGCCTGAAGACATCACCCGGGTCGTGGAGGGGATCGCGGCCTGGACGGGTCTGCCGGTGGAGCGCGTAACGGTCTTGTTCGAGAGGTATGGTATGCGCGCCGAGCAGGTGGCCGGCTTTATCGGGCGTCTGCAGGATATTCCCCTGAAATCGCTGCCGTCTTACAGCCGTCGTGAAATAAGTTTCCTGGCTCAGTATGAAAAGATAATTCATTTGGATGACCTGCTTCTGCGGCGTTCCATGCTGGCGATGCTCGGCTGCTTAACTCACGACGTTGTCGAAGAAACTGCGGAAGCCCTGGGAGAATCGCTCAACTGGAAGAATGAACAGAAAGAAAACGAAGTGCGGCGGACGCTCGAAATCCTTGCAAACCGGCACGCGCTCAAGTTGTGAACGGGGCGGGTATAATGTCGGCTCGTATGAATTGTTCGGTTGTGATCCCCGTCTATCGCGGCGAAGATACTCTTGAACCGTTGGTTAAGCAACTTGCGGAGGTGCTGCCGCAAGTTGCCGATGTATATGAAGTTGTGCTGGTAAACGATGGCAGCCCTGATAAAAGCTGGGAAATCATAGAACGACTGGCAGGTCAATACGAATGGGTGCACGGGATCGCTTTGATGCGAAATTACGGCCAGGAGAATGCGACGCTGTGCGGAATACGGGCGGCGCGCTGCGATGTGATCGTAACCATGGATGATGACCTGCAGCATAACCCGGACGAACTGCCAAAATTGTTAAATAAACTTTACGAAGGCTACGATGTGGTCTATGGTGTCCCTCAAACGCGCGGTCAACCCTGGTGGAAAAGCATGCTCTCAACTCTTGTGAAAGGCATCATCTCGTCTATGGTCGGGTTGCCTGCCATCCGCGAGATGAGTTCCTATAAGGCGTTTCGGGCGGACTTGAAGAAGGCCTTCGCCGCGATCAATACTCCCGATGTGCAAATCGATGGGCTGCTTTCGATGGCAACAACCCGGTTTGCTGCGGTAGAGATCGAAGAGGCCACGCGCAAGGCGGGTAAATCCAACTACAACGTCAACAAGCTGATCAAAGTCTCGCTGTTGATCCTGACCAATTACACGACCGTTCCTTTGCGCTTTGCCAGCATCCTGGGTTTTTTATTTACGATCATCGGCGCCTTTGTCCTGGTCTATGTGATCGCCGAATATTTCACCGTCGGCTCGATCCCGGGTTTCTCTTTTCTGGCATCAGCGATCACGATCTTCAGTGGAGTGCAGCTCTTTGCTTTGGGGATCATCGGCGAATACCTGGCGCGCGTGTATGAGCGTACCGGTGGCAGGACGACCTATACAGTCGGTCGCACAACGGATGAAAACCGATGAAAGTCGGCATTATTCAATCCAACTTTCTTCCCTGGCGCGGCTATTTTGATTTCATCCGTGAGGTGGACCTTTTCATCCTGCACGACGACTTGCAATACACCAAGGGCGATTGGCGTAATCGTAACAAGATCAAGACGCCGCGCGGCGTTGAATGGATCAGTGTGCCGGTCCATTACGATCACACCAGCCAGTTGATCGAAGATACCCGGATCGATTACGACACCCCCTGGTCGCAAAAGATGCTTAATCGGATCCGCGAATCATATCATCGCTCGCCCTGCTTTGAGCCCTATTTTTCAGAATTGAACGACCTGTTGATGGCCTCTGCGGCTTCCATTTCTGAAATGAACCTGCGCCTGATAAATTGGGCCTGCCGGCATCTCGGCATTTCCACGCCGATCACACATTCGAAACAATATCATCCCCAGGGGGCCAAGACCGAAAGGCTGCTCGGCATTTTGAAACAAGTTAAGGCAACGACGTATCTCTCCGGGCCTGCCGCCCAGGCATATCTCATCCCTCAGTTGTTCGAGCAGGCCGGTATTCGTCTGGAATATAAGACGTATGGGTATCCCGAATATGAGCAGTTATACCCGCCCTTTGAGCCGGGAGTCAGTGTAATCGACCTTTTATTCATGACCGGAGAGCAGGCTTCAAAATATATTGTCGGGAATGAATAGGGAAATTCAGGAGCGATGAAGACCATCCTTGCCGCGCGCGCCTCGGCCATCCTCTATAATTTACTGTCCGGTAAGAATGACAGGCGCGCTTTTCTTCTACCGGCCAATATTTGCCCCATTGTCCCGATCACTTTTTTTAAAGCCGGTGTGCCTTTTGAATTCATCGATATTTCTGCCAGGACCCTGCACATGGACCTGGAGCAGGTTGAGGGACGGCTTAAGAAACGCCTGTACGGTGGGTTGCTTTATGCTCATACGTACGGCGACCCATCTACGCCGCAGGATTTCTTTAGCCTGATTAAAAAACAATACCCCGATCTATTGCTCATTGACGACCGCTGTCTTTGCATTCCGGACCTTGTGCCCGACCCAACGAACACGGCCGATGTAACTCTTTATAGTACAGGTTACGCCAAGATCGTCGACCTGGATTTTGCCGGTTTCGCCCATCTGACTGAAGATATAAATTATCGACTCCTTGGCTTGCCTTATCAACGTTCGGATTTGCAGGAATTGGAGAAAAATTACAAGTCGAGCGTTGAGGCGGGTGAACAGTACTCCTATAAAGATGGCAATTGGCTGCAGACCGATTTGGACCTGCCTGCGTGGCCCGACTTTGCGGAAATAGTACGTACTGCCAAAGAAAGCTCCATCGCTCATCGCCAGTCTGTTAATGCAGTGTACAATTCGCTCATTCCACCCGGCCTCAGTCTGGGCAAACAATACCAGCTTTGGCGATTTAACCTTCGCTTGCCGGATAAAAAGAAAACCCTGGAAGCCATTTTTAATTCCGGACTGTTTGCCAGTTCGCACTATGCCTCCCTGGGAGGGATCATGGGCCCCGGAAAATTCCCGGTGGCAAAGCATCTCGCCGATGAAGTTATCAACCTTTTCAACGATGTTCGTTACACACCTGACATGGCAGAGAAAACTGCAAAGATTGTACTGGGGAGCCTTTAAAACATATGCCGGTCGATTTCAATAACCCCATCCCTGTTGGCAGGGAACTCGAATATATCACCCAGGCCATTCAAAGCGGACACATCTCCGGTGACGGCCCATTCACGAAGAAATGTCACGCATTCCTGGAAGGGGAACTGGGTGTTCCCAAGGTTTTGTTGACCACTTCCTGCACACATGCCCTGGATATGAGCGCCATTCTGCTGAACATAAAACCGGGCGACGAAGTCATTATTCCCGATTTTACGTTTGTTTCAACGGTAAATGCGTTTGTGCTCCGGGGAGCAACGCCGGTCTTTGTGGATATTCGACCGGATACTCTTAACCTGGATGAAGCAAAGCTCGAAACGGTGATAACGCCACGTACGAAGGTGATCGTCCCGGTGCATTATGCAGGTGTCGGCTGCGAAATGGACTCCATTTTGGAGATCGCCCGTCGCCGCAACCTGAAGGTCGTTGAAGATAACGCCCATGGTCTGTTTGGGAAATATAAAGGAAAATATCTAGGCACGTTTGGCGACCTGGCGGCGCAGTCATTCCATGAGACAAAGAACTTCAGCAGTGGCGAGGGCGGCGCGCTGCTGATCAACCACCCGGAACTGGTCGAGCGCGCCGAAATCGTGCGTGAAAAAGGGACGAACCGCTCTCGTTTCTTCCGCGGCCAGATCGATAAATATACCTGGGTGGACATTGGCTCGTCTTATCTTCCGTCCGACATCCTGGCGGCGTTTCTTTACGGCCAGCTGGAACAACGGGAGAAGATCCAAAGTCACCGCAAAGTCCTGTGGGATACGTATTATATGGGGCTGAAAGATTGGGCCGCGGAACACGAAGTGCAGCTCCCCACGATCCCCGAACATTGCGAACAGTCTTATCACATGTTCCAAATGCTTCTGCCGAATCTCGAACTGCGCCAGAAATTCATTATGTATCTGCGGGAGCGCGGTATCTTGAGCGTTTTTCATTACCTGCCCCTGCACCTTTCCGACATGGGACGCAGTTTTGGCGGGAGTCTGGGCGATTGCCCCGTGACCGAGCGGGTTAGCGATCAGTTGGTCCGCCTGCCTTTCCATAATGTACTGACAGGTGCCGAGCAGGAAGAAGTCATGGAAGCAATTTTTGAATTCAAGTTTTGATCGAAATTGGTATTTATTTATAGTCTTTGTTTGAAATACCCGGAAAAAAGGATATGCACAGGGCGTACGCCCTGTGCATATCCTTTTTTCCGTAGGTGCAGGTGAATTCCCTGCGCGGAATTCTTAGTCCTCGAAGATGCAGAGTGTACTTCTCGGCGCGCAGATGCAGGCGTTCTCCCTGCCAGGTTGAAAGCCTGGGACTATTCTGCTCACATGGTACAATCACGCCCCAGAGAGGTCAGTGTGCCCCGCAAATCACGTCTGTCAGTCGATATTATTATCCCGGTTTTCAACGAAGCCGCCGTCGTTGAACAGACGTACTCCGACCTCCGTTCGATCCTGGATACCCTCCCGCAATCTTTCACAATTTATTATGTCAATGACGGCTCAACGGATGGGACGTCCGATTTGCTGGCCGGCCTGGCCGGGAAGGATCGCAGCGTGCGGGTCATCGAGCTGAGCCGTAATTTTGGCCACCAGGCCGCGTTGACGGCCGGGTTGGACGCGTCGGGCGGGGACGTGGTCATAACGATGGATGGCGATGGCCAGCATCCACCCGAGTTGATCCCTCAAATGCTCCACCTGATCGAACAGGGTTATGACATAATCCAGACCCAGCGCATGGATGCCGGGCAGGGCGGCGTGTTCAAAAAATGGACGTCCGGAGGCTTCTACCGGCTGTTGAATCTCATCAGTGGCACGCATGTCTTATCCGGTGGTGCGGATTTTCGGGCGCTCTCCCGCCAGGCTGTAGAGGCGCTAAAGTCAATGCCTGAATATCATCGCTTCCTGCGCGGCATGATCTCCTGGATGGGGTTTTCAACCGTGATCCTCCCATACCATGAGTCAAAACGCGTGGCCGGGAAATCCAAATATTCTCCCGGTAAGATGTTCCGCCTGGCGATGGACGCCATTTTTTCGTTCTCGCTCATCCCTCTTTACATTGGCTTGAGCATGGGCGGATTTTTATTGTGCCTGGCATTACTGGAAATGATCTACGTGCTCTCGTTTTGGGTGACGGGCCATACGTCCAACCTTGCGCCGGGATGGAGTTCGCTTATATTCGTGATCCTGATCGTCGGCGGCATGTTGATGGTTTCGCTGGGCTTTGTGGGTGTTTATGTCGGGTATATTTTCCAGGAAGTCAAACACCGGCCGGTTTACCTGAAAAAGAACGGAAAAAAAAATGGCTGAGACGAAATCCTATGATTTCGTCTTTTTACGACACGGCGAATCGGTTGGGAATGCCGAGGAGCGTTTCCAGGGCCAATCCGATTTTCCCCTGACCGACGTGGGCCGCAGACAGGCGCTTGCTTTGGCGGAGCGTTGGTTCACGGAAGGGGTTAAATTCGATGTAGTGTTGACCAGCCCGTTGAGCCGGGCCAAAGAAACCGCCGGGATCGTGGCGGGCAGGCTGAACCTTCCGGTCGAGGCAGATACCGATCTGGATGGAGCGCAACGCCGGCGGGATATCGGGCTTGACCCGTGAGGAGGCGTCGAAGCAATTCCCCGAGCCTGAGTTCACGACTCCTTACGATGCCTTCGGCGAGAGCGGGGAGGGAGATTGGGAACTTTATCTGCGGGCGGGTAAGGCGCTGCACGAGTTGCTCAAACGCCCGACCGGTAAATACCTGGTGGTCACGCACGGCGGTTTGCTCAATAAAGTAATGTACGTGATCCTCGGCATACCCGTGCAGGCCAACTTTAACGGCCCACGGTTTCAATTTAACAATACCGGTTTTGTCGAGTTTAACTACAGGCCGGCACGCAGTCAGTGGCGGATGCTTCGGCTTGAATCTCCTGATTAAGGAATGGATATGGTGAACTTGAAAATTTTGTCTTACGGCGCGGGGGCAATTGGGACCTATATCGGCGGTTCGCTCGCGTTATCCGGCCAGCAGCTGGTTTTTTTGGAAAGGCCGGATGTCGCCGAAGAACTCCGGAGGCGCGGCTTGCGGCTTGACCTCACGCTCGATAAACGCCGTAATACCAGGGAGGCAGCCGTTCTCAGTCCCGCCTCATTTGTAGTCGCGTCTACGCTGGAAGAGGCGTTAAGATATGGTCCCTTCGATGTGGCTATCTATGCGCTGAAATCCTTCGATACCGCGGCAGCAGTCGAAGGAATGAAACCTTTCAAGGATAAACTTCCCCCGATCCTGTGTTTTTCGAATGGTGTGGACAACGAGCCTGCGCTTGCGAGTGTGCTCGGCGCCGACAAGGTCATCGCCGGCACCGTGACCCACTCGATTGCGCGCCGCGGCCCGGGCGATATCGTATTGGACAGACTGCGCGGTATCGGTATCGATGCTGCGAACCCGCTTTCCGATGAATTGGTCACTGCTTTTAATTCGGCCTATTTAAATGCGCGGTTGTATTCCAACCCAACTGCCATGAAGTGGTCGAAGATGATGACCAACCTTACCTCCAATCCGCTTTCCGCCATCCTGGATATAACCGCCACGGAAGTTTTTGCGGATCCAAGACTCTTCCGGCTTGAAATGGCGATGGTGCATGAGTGCATCGCTGTCATGAATGCGCAGGGCATCCCCCTGGTGGACCTGCCCGATGCCCCCGTCCGTGAATTGGCTTTGGTTACGCGTCTGCCGCTCTGGCTTTCGAGGCTATTGCTGGCAGGCGCAGCAGGCTCGGCACGCGGAGCTAAAATGCCGTCCTTCCACATTGACCTGTATTCGGGCCGGGGTAAAACAGAAGCGGAATTTTTACACGGGGCAGTCGTCAGGGCGGGAGAGAAATACGGCGTCCCGACGCCGGTCAATAAGGGCTTGACGGAAATTGTGATGGCCCTGTTCAGGAAGGAAATTCCGCTGGATGAATACGCCCACCAGCCGGAAAAACTGCTGGTAAGAATACAACAGCTGGAAGGCGCCAAGTAAGAAGTGGAAGCAATACCGGAATTTCATATCGTTTCCCCACGCCCCGATGTGGAGATCCATCTCACCGACGGGCGTGTTTTGTCGGGCCCACGCGGCGCGCAGGTGGGCGAATTCCTCAAAACCCTTGATTTTCCCGTGCCGGTAGTCGCCGCAGACGTGGAGAATGAACTGCGCGAACTCACATATCCGATCCTGCAGGAAGCGACTGTGCGGCCGATCAGCATGGCTGATTCGGATGGGGCGTTGATCTATCGCCGTTCATTGAACTTTCTGCTTGAGATGGCCTTCGCCGATCTTTTCCCCAAAGTCGAATTAAGGATCGACCATTCGATCTCTTTTGGCGGTTACTATTGTCAAATTAGCCGTCGTGCGCCTTTATCTGCAGATGAACTGGCCGCGCTTAAGGCCCATATGAAGGAGCTGATCGAGGCCGACCTGCCCATCGAGAAAAAAGAAGTGCCGCTGAAGGAAGCCATCGATTATTTCCATTCGATCGGCTACGAGGATAAAGTCCATTTGCTCAACTACCGCCGCAAGGACTATCTGACGTTGTATCGGCTTGGCGAACGGATGGACTATCACCACGGCTACATGGTGCCCTCCACAGGCTATTTAAAATATTTCGATCTTTATGAAGCCAACGGCGGTTTTACGCTGCGTTTTCCGCGCCGTCATTCGCCAACCCAGTTGGAATCGATCACACCCTATCCGCAGTTGTTGGCCGCTTTTCGTCAATATGGCGACTGGCTGGAACACCTGGAGATCGATAATGTGGGGTCGTTGAACGATGCCATCCAGGGCGGGCGCGTACACGAGGTAGTGCTGGTCTCGGAAGCCCTGCACGAACAAAATGTGGCCGAGATCGCGCGGAAAATTGCCGCAAAGAAACCGCAGATCGTCTTGATCGCGGGCCCTACTTCATCGGGCAAGACCACTTTCTCGCGGCGTCTAACGATTCAATTACTGGCACTGGGTATCTCGCCTTATCCGCTGGAGCTCGATAATTATTTTGTGGCCCGTTCCGAAACGCCGGCAGGTGAAGACGGTCAACCGGATTTTGAAGCCTTGAAAGCGCTCAACCTGCCCTTGCTGGCGGAACATCTCGAACAGTTGCTGGCGGGCAAAAAGGTTCAACTGCCCCGCTATAACTTCGAGACCGGCAAACCAGAGCCGGGTGGGCATATTCAATTGCGACGCGGCCAGCCCGTCATTATGGAAGGGATTCATGGATTGGACCCAAACCTCCTGCCGCCCACCCTGGGAGGAAGGGCGTTTAAGATCTACGTTTCCGCCCTGACACAGCTCAACCTCGACCGGCTCAACCGCGTCTCGACCACCGATACACGACTCTTACGGCGCATTGTACGCGATGCGCGCGAGCGCGGCTACTCCGCCAGGGATACGATCTCACGCTGGGAGTCGGTCCGCCGCGGCGAGAAGGAGTATGTCTTTCCCTACCAGGAGAACGCCGATGTAATGTTCAACTCGGCGCTTGTATACGAGCTGTCCGCACTCCAGCCCCTGGCCGAACCTTTACTGCGCCAGGTGCCGTTTGGCATCCCTGAATATATCGAAGCAAAACGTCTGCTCACCTTCCTGGAATGGTTCCTGCCAATCGAGGCCGGCCTGATCCCCGAGAATTCAATCGTGCGTGAATTCATCGGCGGTTCGGTCCTGCGGGAATTCAGGCAATGGAGAAGCAAGTAATTCATTTCCCTGTAACAACTCACAACCCTGACATGGAATATTCCTTTCCACGCTACCTGCTTTCCAAGCAAACGGTGGACGACCGCGCCCTGAACCGGGGCGTCATGGATGCCTTGAAGGCCAATTTGCCACCCCGACCGATCAGTATTATTGAAGTCGGGGCGGGGATGGGGAATATGATGGCCCGCCTGCTTTCATGGGACGTGATCACGAAGGCCAATTACATCCATGTGGATGCCATGGAGGAGAACATCCGCTTTGCGTCGGAGTGGATCCCAAAGTGGGCAGCCGGGGCAGGATTAAAGGCGGAGAGAGTTTCTGAAAATCAACTGCGGGTATTCGATAAAAACCGGGACATTCACATCCAACTCGAGTGTGCGGATGTCTTCGATTTCATCTCGAAAAAACCCGTTCCGGCCGACTTGTTGATCGCACACGCCTTTTTGGACCTGCTGCCCATGCCGGAAAGCCTTCCCAGGTTGTTATCTCTTACGAAGGACCTGGCGTGGCTGACGCTGAACTTTGACGGCGTGACTTCCCTGGAACCGACAATCGACCCTGCTTTTGACGACCTAATCGAGCGGTTATATCACGAATCGATGGATAAACGACCAACGGGCGGTGACAGCCGCGCGGGGCGGCATCTCTTTGCGCATTTGAGGATGGCAAAGGCGCAGGTACTGGCGGCCGGGGCTTCGGATTGGGTGGTACATGCCGTCCAAGGGAAATATCCGGACGATGAAGCGTACTTCCTGCAATTTATCCTGCATTTTTTCGAGGAATCGCTAGCCACCCACCCCGCTTTGGACGCGGCGGCGTTTTCCGACTGGCTTTCGAAGCGGCGCGAACAGGTCTTGCGCGGGGAATTAGTTTATATTGCGCACCAGATGGATTTCTTGGCAAAGGTATAAGCTCAATTAATAATAGGGGTAACAAGCCGGTATTGGTGCTATAATCCTTTTGTACGTACAACAGATATATATCTGTAATTTTCAAATATCAGCAGTCTTCCGCTGTTTTCGTTCGAGTTTACCTTCTAATTCCACGATATTGTTTGACTTCTGAAGAATAGGAACTATTGTGAACTTTGATCAGTTCAATCTCGATTCCCGTTTAATGGCGGGGATCAAACGGGCCGGGTATGAAACACCGACCCCCATCCAGGAAGCGGCCATTCCTGCAGCACTAAAAGGCCGCGACATCATAGGCACCGCCCAGACCGGCACGGGCAAGACGGCGGCGTTCGTATTGCCAATATTGAATAAACTGCTTACCGGGCCGCGCGGCATACCGCGCACCTTGATCGTCACGCCAACCCGCGAGCTGGCAGAACAGATCCACGAGGTGATACGCGACCTGGCAGCCGGGACGAGACTGCGCAGCACCACCCTTTACGGTGGGGTCGGAGCCGGGCCGCAGATCAAAGCCCTGCGTGACGGCGTGGAAATCCTGGTTGCCTGTCCCGGTCGTTTGTTGGACCTTATCAACCAACGTTACGCTAAAATGGATCATATCGAGATCCTTGTGCTGGATGAGGCCGACCGCATGTTCGACATGGGCTTCCTGCCCGATGTAAAGCGTATCATTGCAGCCGTGCCTGCCCAACGCCAGACTATGCTTTTCTCGGCTACCTTCCCGGGTGAGATAGAGCAGTTGGCTGCACACAGTCTTAAGAGTCCGCAGCGCATCACGATGGGCCTAAGCCGGCCCGCACATACCGTGACGCACGCACTCTACCCGGTCCCGCCGCATTTGAAATCGGGTTTGCTGCTCAAAATACTTAAGCAGACTGCAACGGAGTCGGTCCTGATCTTTACCCGTACAAAATATCGCGCTCAGAAACTTACAAATCAGATCCAGCGCGCCGGATACAGAGTAACCAGCCTGCACAGCGACCGCACGCAGGGTCAGCGCCAGGCTGCCTTGAAGGGTTTCAAAGACGGTACCCACCTCATCATGGTCGCCACGGATATCGCGGCCCGCGGGTTGGATGTGGAAAGCATCTCGCACGTCATCAATTTCGACATGCCCGACACAGCCGATGCCTACATTCACCGCATCGGCCGCACAGGCCGCGCCGAACGCACGGGCGATGCCTTTACGCTCGTCACGCCTGAAGATACCGACATGATACGTTCCCTGGAACGCATCATGGGCAAACCGCTCACTCGTACAACCCTTCCGGATTTCGACTATACGACTCCCGCACCGCCCAGGTCCGCCCCTGATTCACGCGGCAGGGGCCGTCCACCGGAGCGGCGGCCTGCTCCGACGCCGAAGAGTTTTGGTCATAACCACCTGGCGCCGAGAAGAAGAAAATAATCCGGTACGTTATTAGCAAAAGCGGACCCGTCTCGATCAGAGGCGGGTTTTTGATTCGTTTATAATTCTAAGCCGAGCGATCTTTGATTTGCTTGGCAAATCACGAGCCTCGGCCACTTCGACGACACGACCGGAGGTGCAGGTGTTTTTCCTGCTCGTCGAAGCACACCATGAGTCACTGAAACACCGCTTTGATATATATCGACAACAGAGTTATGGAATCTACCCCAGGCTGAATGTTGAGTGTAGCAAAACTCCATGCTACGGAGCCTTGGGCGTAGAGATGAAAAATTACTTTCATTCAATTATAAAAAGGTGACATGCCTAAACTACTTTTAGCAACCGAACACGGCGTTGTGATTTGCGAACCCGATGGCGGGAATTGGCGTGAAAGTTCACGTGGGCTTGTAGACCGTCATGTTACAAGCATCATGGCACGTGAGGGCGTGATCCTGGCCGGGACAACGGATGGCATCTATCGCTCCGATGATTCCGGTAAAACATGGCAGGAAGCAAGCCTGGGTTTAAGCACCCGGCATGTCCGCTGGCTGGCTAATCATCCCGATAAATCGGATTTTGAGTTTGCAGGGACCGAACCGGCGGGTATCTTTGTCTCGCACAATGGGGGGAGTCATGGCGTGCCTGCCCCGAGGTGGATCAACTGCGAGACCTGCATAAGTGGTCCCTGCCTTATTCACCGGAAGCAGGCTGCGTGCGCGGTTTTGCCTTTCGCGGTATGCGCGCTTACGCCGCGGTCGAAGTTGGCGGTGTGCTGCGCTCGGATGACGGCGGCGAGACGTGGAGGTTGGCTGAAGGCAGTGACGGGAAATCGGACCTTGAAGGCCCCTCGGATCCGTTCATCCATTCCGATGTTCATTCCATCTTTGTCCATCCTTTCCTGCCGAATCTGGTCTTTGCACCGACGGGTGGCGGCTTCTATTGCTCGACCGACGGGGGTAAAACATGGAAATGCACCTACGATTGTTACTGCCGGGCTGTGTGGGTCGATGTGCTTGACTCACAGCACATGGTCCTGAGCCCTGCGGACGGCGTGGAGAGGAACGGGCGGATCGAAGAATCCCGTGATGGAGGCCAGACTTGGACTTCCGCCTCGAACGGTCTCGAAGTCCCGTGGCAGCACAGCATGGTGGAGCGCTTTGTGCAAATCGGGGGTGACCTGCTGGCAGTAATGTCGGATGGGCAGCTTCTTTCTGCGCCGCTGGCTGCCCTCGAGTGGCGGCGTATTCTACCGGAAGTCACAGGCGTGGCTGCGGTTGCACAGCTTGTTATATAATAAATTGTTCGCATAACTTTTATTTGTTTTTACTAAAGAGCTACTATAAGGATTGACACTTATGAAACGGTTCACAGGAATTTTCGGTAGCGCATCTTCAAAAAAGGGATTAAAGGATTCTGAATCTGCCCCCGAGGCCTATTGGAGCCTTGGAACTGACCAACTTCTTTCCACGTTGAAGACTTCCAATAAAGGTCTCAGTCAGGCGGAAGCGGAGGGACGTCTCAAGCAATACGGTTTGAACGCATTGGAAGAACACAATAAGGTAAATGCTGTCGGGCTGTTTTTAAACCAGTTTAAAAGCCCGTTGGTACTGATACTGATCGGAGCAGCAATCATCTCCATCCTGGTCGGGGAATGGACGGATGCTTCGATTGTCCTGGCCGTTGTGCTGGGCAGTACCATCCTTGGTTTTGCCCAGGAATATAATGCCAGCAATGCCGTTGAAAAACTTCGCTCTCAGGTCAAGATCAATTCGAATGTCCAGCGGGAGGGCCAGGTGCGCGTATTGCCATCGGAAAAGATCGCACCGGGCGATGTGGTGCAGCTTTCTGCAGGCAGTATGATCCCCGCCGACGGTGTCCTGCTGGATGCCAGGGACCTCTTCGTGAATCAGGCCGTACTGACAGGTGAAACCTTCCCGGCCGAGAAGAAGCCCGGCGTCGTTCCTGCGAAGGCCAGCCTGGCAGAACGCACCAATTGTGTGTTTATGGGCACAAGTGCAACCAGCGGAACTGCACAATTGTTGATCGTCCAAACCGGGAAAGCCACGGTATTCGGTCAGATCGCGGAACGCTTAAGCCTGCGCCAGCCTGAAACCGAATTCGAAAGAGGGGTAAGGCGCTTCGGTTATTTGCTCACGTGGGTGATGTTGGTGATGGTGATCATTGTTCTTTCAATAAACATCTTCCTCGCCAAGCCGCCCATTGACTCGCTGCTTTTTGCGTTGGCGTTGGCGGTAGGCTTGACCCCTGAGCTCCTGCCTGCAATCATCAGTATTACACTGGCTCAAGGCGCACAGAAAATGGCCAAACGCGGCGTGATCGTGCGTCGTCTTAATTCCATTGAGAATTTCGGCAGCATGGACGTCTTATGTACCGATAAAACCGGAACTCTGACCGAAGGTGTTGTCCGACTCGACGGCGCTTTTGATGTGGCGGGACAGCCTTCCCAGTCGGTTTTACGGTATGCTTATTTAAACTCCCATTACCAGACCGGATTGGCCAATCCATTGGACGAAGCAATCAATGCATCCGCTGAAAAGGCAGGGTTGCAGGTCGGTACCGACAAAAAAATAAATGAGATACCCTATGATTTTATCCGGAAGCGCCTGAGTGTTATCACTTCGGATGCCGAGGGTAAGGATACTCTTATCACCAAGGGCGCATTGGAGCAAATCCTAGGCATATGTATCAATGTGCAGTCAGATAATAATGCACGTCCGTTGGACGATGCTGCGCGGGCGGATATTGAACAGAGATATAGCGATTGGAGCGGCAAGGGTTTCCGGGTGCTGGGTCTGGCAACCAGGCAGATCGATAACAAATCTAATTCCTATTCACGCTCCGACGAAAAGGACCTGACCTTTACCGGTTTCCTGCTCTTCTTCGATCCCCCCAAACCCGATGTCCTGGAAGTTATTGCCGACCTGGCGAAACGCGGTGTTCAGCTTAAGATCATCACCGGCGATAACCAAAAGGTGGCCAGGCATGTCGCGGAGACGGTGGGCCTGACTCTTTCAGGCGTTCTGACCGGCAGCCAATTGGACGACATGCGCGATGAGGCGCTCATACACTCGGCCGAAAAAACCACGCTCTTCGCTGAAGTAGATCCCAACCAGAAGGAACGCATTATCCACGCCTTGCAGAAAACAAAGCATGTGGTTGGTTACATGGGCGATGGGATCAATGACGCCTCTGCCCTGTATGCCGCAGACGTTGGTATTTCAGTGGATACAGCCGTGGACGTTGCCAAAGAAGCCGCCGACTTTGTTTTGCTTAAACAAGATCTTGGAATTCTCAAAGATGGCATCGATGAAGGCCGCAAGACCTTCGCGAATACCCTCAAATATATACTTACAACCATCAGCGCCAACTTTGGAAACATGTTCAGTATGGCCGGAGCTTCATTGCTCCTGTCGTTCCTGCCTATGCTGGCATCTCAGGTCCTGCTTGAAAACTTTCTTTCCGACATTCCCCTTACAACCATAGCCGGCGATAATGTGGATTCGGAATGGGTCGAGAGACCGGTTCGCTGGAATAATACTTTCATCCGCGATTATATGATCCTTTTTGGTGTGGTTAGCTCGATCTTCGACTTCCTCACTTTCGGAGTGCTCTTGCTGCTGTTCCACGCTTCGCCGGTCGAATTCCGCACCGGTTGGTTCATCGAGTCATTGCTTACCGAACTGGTGATCGCGTTGGTGGTGCGAACGCGGCATTTGTTCTTCCGCAGCCGTCCGGGGAAACTACTATTGGTGAGCACCTTAATTTTTATCGTCATTACACTCGTGATCCCTTATTTGCCGTTCAATTCGCTGTTCGGTTTCATCCCTCTGCCTGCCTCGCTTATGCTGGCCGTGATCGGACTGACAGCCCTTTACGTCATAGTCACCGAAATAGCCAAGAACTATTTCTACACCCGAATGGGAGATATTATCGCGTAGGTGGATTCAAATATCACAACTGTCGGTTCAAAGCATATCTTCCTATCCAATTCCGTAGGAGGATATAGCTTATAATGCCTCTCCGATGAATTTTCTCATTACAGGCGCGGCGGGCTTTTTGGGTTCGTCCCTCGCCAATTACCTTGCCCGCGAGGGACATCAAGTACGCGGGCTCGACGATCTCTCCACAGGCGATCCGCAGGCGCTGTCGCCCGATGTCCATTTCACGCGCGGCGACGTGAGTGACCGCCCCAAACTATGGACCCTCCTGCAGGAAGTGGACGTTGTATACCATCTCGCGGCGCGCGTCTCTGTGCCTGAATCGGTTTTATATCCGCGCGATTACAACACGGTCAACGTAGGCGGTACGGTTGCATTGATGGAAGCCATGCGCGACGTCGGTGTGCATCGCGTGGTACTGGCCTCTTCCGGGGCGGTCTATGGCGATCTGGGGGATACGCCCCTGCGGGAGACCGACAACCCCAACCCGCAGTCCCCTTATGCCGTGTCGAAGCTGGCCGCCGAATTTTACGTGCGCACGATCGGGGGGTTATGGGGCATAGAGACTGTAAGCCTGCGCATCTTTAATGCCTACGGCCCCGGCCAGCACCTGCCGGCTTCTCATCCGCCTGTGCTGCCTTATTTTTTGCAGCAGGCATTGCGCGGCGGGACACTGGTCGTCCACGGTGACGGCAACCAGACGCGTGATTACGTTTATGTGGACGATGTGGTCAGCGCCATGGTGGCGGCTTCGACGGCGCCTAATATCAACGGGCTTGTCATCAACATCGGTTCTGGTGTCGGGACGAGTGTACGAGACCTGGTCAAGCATGTGCTGGATGTCACCGGCGGTAAGCCCGAAGTGATTTACAATTCGCTGACTTCCGGCGGGGTCTCCTGCCTGACCGCCGATTTGACTCTTGCCCAGGAGAAATTAGGCTATCATCCTTCGATCAAACTGGACGACGGCTTGCGTCTTACACTTCAACGTGATCCAAGATTTAGATGACCGGCCCTTCAGATTAACAGGTTGGAAATTTTGATGGTCAGGCGTTTAAGCTGCATGTAGTAAAAATATTGAACCATGTCGATCATTCCTCGCGAATTTTATGACCAGTCCACATTGACCGTTGCGCGTGAACTCATCGGTTCACGCCTTGTCAGGATGCTGGATGGTCAGAGGCTTGTCGGTCTCATCACCGAGACGGAGGCCTACATCGGTGAAAAGGACCTGGGTTGTCACGCCAAAGCCGGTCGGACTGCGCGCACCGCCGTCATGTACGGCCCGCCGGGGCATGCCTATGTTTACTTCACGTACGGCAATCACTGGATGCTGAACGTTGTCACCGAGCGCGAAGGATTCCCGGCAGCTGTGCTTCTGCGTGCCATCCAGCCTGTCGAATTTGCGGAGGTCATGTCCGGGCGCAGGGGTGGACGCGATACCTTCGGCCCCGGCAAGCTGACACAAGCCATGGGTATCACCAAAAATGAGAACGGGGTCGATCTGACAAACGCAGGTTCGGGCCTTTGGATCGAACCGGCGCAGCCCGTTCCGAATCGCTTCGTGACGAAAGGCCCGCGTGTGGGTTTAAATACTGTGCCGGAGCCGTGGAAATCAAAGCCCTGGCGGTTTTTAGTCAAAGGTTGGAGTCTGGAGACCGGTTCATAGTTGACTGGTCGTCTACTCTCGACTGACCACTCTCTTTTCTAATCTCTGTTCTCTATATTCTTTTCTGGAGGAGCTATGGGTTTACTGGATGGTAAAACAGCATTGATATTCGGTTTGGCTAACGAACGTTCGATTGCCTGGGGCATCACGCAGGCCATGCATCGGGAAGGCGCAAAGATCGGCATCAGTTACGCGGGCGAAATGCTGGAACGCCGGGTCAAACCGCTGGCCGAGCAGATCGGTTGTAAATGGGTGGAAGAATGCGATGTGACAAAAGACGACCAGATCGACTGCCATTGCCTCGAAGGCTAAAAAAGATTTTGGCCAGGTGGATGTGCTGGTCCATTCGATCGCTTTTGCGGGCCGCGATGAATTGAACGGCCCCTATTACAACACCAGCCGCGAAGGTTTCAAGAATGCCCTGGATATCAGTGTGTTCTCCTTCGTGGCGCTGGCCAGGGCTTTTCGCCCGGTGCTGCGCCCCGGCGCTTCGCTCATTTGCATGACCTATTACGGTTCGGTAAAGGTGGCTCCGCATTATAACGTGATGGGTGTCGCCAAGGCCGCGCTGGAATCCAGCACACGTTACCTGGCGTACGACCTCGGCCCGGAGAAAATACGCGTCAATGCAATTTCTGCCGGTCCGATCCGCACCCTGGCGGCGGCGGGTGTGGGCGGCTTCCGCGATATGTACAAGCACTTCGCAGATGTGGCTCCCCTGCGTGAGAATATAACCATCGAAGATGTGGGCAATGCGGCCGTCTTCCTGGCGTCCAACCTGTCGACTCGGATCACAGGCGAAGTGCTGTATGTTGACTCAGGCTTTAATGCGGTCGGAGTACAGATGAATATGGATCAGAAAGAGAGTGGCGGATAAGCTGCGATTTGTATGGAGTTCGGTGGGCGGACGCAAGTCCGCCCTTTTTGTTTCTAAGGTAAAATTATTCCATCATGTTTAAACGTAGTTCCACAACAACTGAGACTCCTTCAACCGTCCAGGCCGTCGAGCGGATAACCTCTGTGCTTGGGGCGGGAGTGATCTGGCACGGTTCCATCACCGGCTCTGGCGGCGTCCGCATCGAAGGTGCATTCGAAGGCGAGATCGCCTTGCGCGGCATGCTGGTGGTAGGCGAGACCGGACGCGTTACCTGCGATAACGTACGCGCCAACACGGTCATCGTGGCGGGTGCCGTGCGCGGCAATATCACGACGCAAAAACTGGAGATCCGCGGCACGGGACGCGTGTGGGGTGACGTGGTCACAACGGCGTTTGTGACCGACGAAGGTGCATTTCTGCGCGGCCAGATCCGCATGGAAGAAACGGTCGAGCTGGGTATCGAGCCGGCGCCGGAGGCTACACAGACCGAAACTGCCGTGGCTGAATCCATCTCCCAGGTGCCTATTCCAACTCCGCCTTTGCCAAAAGCCGCAAGCGGCGGGAACTCCGCCAGGAAAAAAAAGAGCGCGACCTAACCGGGAGAAGACCCTGAAGGCCTACATAACCTTTGGGGTCTTTTTACGAAGATGAGAATCCTTGACCTGAAAATCGAAACACTGCGGCAAGCCCCTTCCAATGCACGGACGGAAGGTTTTGCCTTCCTTGTGCGCGCCGGTTATGTCACGCGCGATAACAGGTTGACGCCGATAGGCGAACAGACCTTGTTGCGCTTACATGAACTGGCAAAAGCGGGACCTGATATTTTTGCCCGGCTTGGCCTGCCCGTTATTCGAACGGAAGCGGGGGAGAGCTTTTTTGAAATATCATTTGGAAACGCTGCGGTCTTGCAATGTCCAGCCTGCCATTACGCGGAGCGGGCCGAAACTGCTCGATCCAGGAAGGTGGCCCTGCCTGCCGAGCCTCCGTTGCCGCTTGAAAAGGTTTCGACACCTGGCTGCAATACGATTGAGTCGCTGGCAAATTTCCTGGGTATTCCCAGGGAAAAAACCGCCAAGGCGTTGATGTTTAGACGCCTGTCGGATGACAAATTCATCTTTGTTGTCGTGCGCGGTGATATGCAGCTCAGCGAAGCGAAATTGAAAAAATTGACGGGTGAATTCCGCCTGGCAACAACCGAAGAAATCGCAAAATCAGGCGCGGCAGCCGGCTACGCATCACCGATCGGCCTCAAGAACGCATTGATCGTCGTGGATGATCTCATCCCGGTTTCGTCCAACCTTGCGGCGGGAACCAATGAACCGGGCTATCACTTTAAGAATGCAAACTACGGACGTGATTACAGCGCCGGGATCGTTGCCGATGTAACGCGGGCAGGCGGCGGCGATGCCTGCCCAACCTGCGGTATGCCCTTGAATTTATCGAATGCCGAACTGCTGGCCGACGATACCGGTTTTTATTATGAACATATCCTGGCAGCGCTTGCCGAGACATACCATGACGGTAAAGGTCTGGCCTGGCCCGTCTCTTTCTCGCCGTTTGACGTTTATCTCATGCAGCTGCCGGGCCGGGAAATGGATACGCAGGCGAAAGCGGAAGAGCTTTATGCAAGCTTGCTAAGCGCGGGAATTTCGGTCTTGTTTGATGATCGCGCTGAACGCGCCGGCGTCAAATTCAACGATGCAGACCTGATCGGCTTGCCGCTGCGCGTGACGGTCGGCGAAAAAAACCTGAAAGACGGGATGGTAGAATTGAAGAAGCGTAAAAGTATCGAAAATCAGCTCATCCCGGCAGCTGAAATAACCCAGACCATTCAATCCTTGTTGAAAACACTCAAATGACAATGCAAATCCCCATGAGTTCTCCGGACCTGACCGACGTCGAGCGTCGGGCGGTTCAAGATGTCCTCCATACGCCCAACCTTAGCATGGGTCATTGGATCCTCGACTTTGAAAAATCCTTCTGCGACCTCACCGGTGCAAAGAACGCCGTGGGGGTGTCGTCGGGCACGGCCGGCTTGCATCTATGTATCCGCGCGGCGGAGATCGGGCCGGGTGACCTGGTGGTCACCACGCCGTTCTCATTCGTCGCATCCACCAACGTGATGCTGTACGAGAACGCCGTCCCCGTGTTTGTGGATGTGGATCCTAAAACGGGAAACATAAATCCGCAGCTTGCGGTGCAGGCAGTGCGTGATCTAATGGAAGGCGGAAAAAAGGCGGATGCGTGGCTGCCCCAAAAAGGGGCCGGAACGAAACGAACGTTGAAAGCCATTTTACCGGTGGATGTCTTTGGCCAGCCGGCGGACCTCGATCCGATCCGTAAAGTTGCTGACGAATTCGGGATCAAGATGATCGAAGATTCATGCGAAGCGTTGGGGGCTGGGTATAAAGGCAAACCGGCGGGCAGCTTCGGCGATTACGCCGTGTTCGCCTTCTATCCGAATAAGCAGATCACCACGGGCGAGGGCGGTGTGGTCGTTACCCGGGATGATGGTGGCGCAAATATGATGCGCGCCCTTCGCAACCAGGGCCGGGCGCCCGGTGACAATTGGCTGCAGCATACCTATCTCGGCTATAACTATCGGCTCGATGAGATGTCGGCCGCGCTGGGTGCGGTGCAGATGGGCCGCCTCGATGAGTTATTGAATAAACGCGACCGGGTGGCAGGTTGGTATGCAGAACGCCTGGCGGAGATACCCGGCGTGGAACCGCCGGTGATCGAGCCTTTCACCACGCGCATGTCGTGGTTTGTGTATGTTGTCCGCTTTGAAGCGAAGATCGACCACGACGTCATTGCGAAACGGTTGGCTGCGCGTGCTATCCCCGTACGGCCTTATTTCCTGCCGATCCACTTGCAGCCTTATATGGTCGAGCGTTTTGGATACCGTGAAGGCGATTTTCCGGTCACGGAAGACCTGGGGAGACGCGGGCTTGCCCTGCCATTTTCCGGTGTGATGCGTGAGGAACAAGTGGAAGCCGTCTGTTCCGCCATCCGCGATGAATTGACGAGTTATTGATCTTTATCGCAATACAGGCAGCGATGGGCCTCCTCCTGGAAACGACTTGCTAACCCTGGACTGGAATTTTCGGCGCTTATCTCCTCAAAACTACTTCGCCTCCTGAGAAATAGAGACAATTGTGAATACAGGGCTTTTTCCACCTTCAAAGCGTAATGGACTCATCCTGCATGGGGTCCTGCTCTTGCTGCTGGCGGCGGCATCGGGTTGGGGTTTCTCGAACCTGTTGCAGGCGGGAGTCGGCCTGAACTTTGTCGTTTATTTGCTGGTAGGCCTGATCGCCTTCGCACCGATCCCGTTGTTGGGTTATCGCGCATATGCGCTTTTTCGCGCCGATTATATTCTCGACCGCGACAGCCTCGAGCTGCGCTGGGGGTTGCGCGATGAAGACATCCCGCTCACCGATATCGAGTGGGTGCGTTCCGTGCACGACCTCACACATCCGCTGAGCCTGCCTCCCATGCCGATGGCCGGCGCGATCCTGGGCTTGCGCCGGCATCGCGACGTTGGCGTGGTCGAATTCATGGCCAGCGATAGAAAAAAACTCCTGCTTGTGGCGACCGCCAAACGGGTATATGCAATTTCCCCGGCTGATCCGGTCGAATTTACACAAACTTTTGCACGCGCGGTGGAATTGGGCAGTCTGACGCCCGCCAGGTCCAAGTCTGTTTACCCATCGTTTGTGGTCACCGAAGCATGGCAATCGGGATTGGTACGTTACCTGTGGTTGGCCGGATTATTCCTGAACATAGGTCTGATCGTATGGACCAGCCTGTTGATCCCGCTATTACCACAGGTTACACTTGGTTTTCGCGCAGACCGTACGCCGGACGCGGTCCCTTCCGTCCAACTCGTTATCCTGCCGCTGGTCAGCACTTTCCTGGCCGCAGTGGGCTGGGCAGCGGGGTTATATTTTTATCGCTGGCAAAAACATCGGATACTCTCCATTATCATCTGGGCTTCCAGCACGCTGACAAGCCTGTTCTTCCTGATCGCCGTACTGTTCATTATCACGACGCCCATCTGATATTAATGCAATTATTCATCGGCCTTCTCCTGGCTGTCGCCAGCTCTTATATAGCTTATCGCGCCAAAAGTCTAAGCAGGGATGGGGCTTTTGCTGCAGCGTTAATGGGAACGATCATCTTCGGCCTGGGCGGGTGGCAGTGGGCCGTATTATTACTGGCGTTTTTTGTTTCTTCTTCAGCGCTCACTCGCATCTTCAAGAACCGTAAGAAGGACCCGGAAGAGAAATATTCCAAGGGCGGGCAACGTGATGCAGGCCAGGTCCTTGCTAACGGTGGCCTGGCCGCCCTGATCGTCCTGCTCCACGCGTTCTATCCTCAATCGTTTTGGGCGTGGCCCGCGTTCGCTGGGGTGCTGGCAGCCGTCAATGCTGACACGTGGGCGACTGAACTGGGAGTGTTAAATCCAAATCCTCCGCGCCTGCTCACGGATTTGCAGAAGAGCGTCGAAAGAGGGACTTCAGGCGGGGTATCGTTATATGGGACCATCGCAGCACTTTTAGGTGCGGCCCTTATCGGGTATTTGGCCGCCGTCCTTATCACCACCGACCGCATTGCGATTTTCTTACTGGTTACCCTGGCCGGACTGCTCGGCTCGCTCTTTGACTCACTCCTAGGGGCAACCGTGCAGGCCATTTATTTTTGCCCCACCGATAAGAAGGAAACCGAAAAGCATCCGCTGCATACCTGCGGCACGCCGACCATACAGATCCGCGGCTGGAAGTGGTTGAATAACGACCTGGTCAATGTGGGATGCGGCGCGTTTGGCCTGTTGGCAGCGATGCTGCTAACCATCTTGGCCCATTGACCTGCTTTTCCAGGTGTCGAGCATTTGGCAAAGAAAACTTCGAATAGCCTCCGTCGATTGTTCCCAGGTCGGTTGTGACTGAAAGTGCTTTAATGCGGCGAGAGACATGCGGGCCAGATGCTCCCGGTCGGCAGCCAGTTCTTTTAAGTGATTAGCAAGCGTTTTTGAATCGCCGGGCTTGATCAAATAACCGTTCTTCCCATCTGAAATTAATTGAGGAATGGCCCCGGCGGTTGTGCCGATCGCCGGCAGGCCGAAGGCCATCCCTTCCAGATAAGCTATGCCAAAGCCCTCATAAAATGAGGGGATGACCAGTACTTGGGCCTGCTTGATCTTTTCAATAAGGAGGGAGCCATCCAGAACGCCGTGAAAGGTGACATTTTGCTGTAAACCATTCGCCACCGTATAGCGCTGCATTTTACGCGCATAGTCATTATCGACCTCCAGCGAACCGATGATATCAAGCAGAAAATCTGAATACTTTTGGTTGAGAGCTTCCAACAATACGTGCAGTCCTTTGAGCGGGGTCACATTAGCCAGAAAGAGCAGACGCAAAGGACCGGGGCCAATTGCACGTCGGCGTACTTCTTCGGCGGTCAAACTCCCAAGACGGTCGCCGCCCGGAGTGGCAATGATGTAAGGTTTGTCCGAGGTGCGTCCCGAGCGGCTGTAATCTGCGAGCGCATTGACCGTGGCGCTCGTGGTTTGCGAGTTGAAAATAAAACCGTCCACCGAACGGAGATAACGCCTTTCGACGGCGCGGTAAAAAGTATTTTGCCAGGTGGGTCTTTTTTCCGAGGAATGCAAGTTGTGGACAAGACTGACGATCGGGTAACGATGCGGCTGCGCGTTGGCAGACAGCAAAGAAGGATGAGTGAGTTCGTCTTCGACCAGGATATCGAGATTGGCGGGCAGGCGAAAACGAAGGTTATCCGTAAGATGCGCAAGGTATCTGCCCCACGGAAGCGAAATTATTTCGACGTCGTCACCCTGCTCGCGGAGATCAGTTAACCAGCATGCGGTCATAAAGAGTGCCGCCGCTCATCGTATCGAGCGAGCCGTAGGTGATGAAGCCGATGCGCATCCGGTTGTATGTGGAATGAACGGAAGGTCCCAAAAAATTAAACGGCCAGCCTGTCGATTGAATATGCTGCCCAGGCGTTTTCGTTTTCCCACAACATCACTTTGATGGCTGTGATGTTGGCGGCTTTGATCCTGTCGTTCAGTTCAGCGCAAAGGATGCGCGTGAAGTGTTCGAGGGACGGGTTCAGCCCATCGAATTCGGGCAGTTCGTTCAGCATTTTTTCCTTGTAATAGTCGGTGATTTCCTCCAGGTGTTTTTCGACATCCAAAATATCCACCAGGAAACCGTGCTGGTCCAGCTCCCTGCCCTCCAGTTGCAGCTCGAGGACATAATGATGCGAGTTGGGAAAATTCTCAGGTCCCCAATCACCACCGACCAGGTAGTGGTGGGCGATAAAACTGCGACGGACGGCGAGTGTGTACATGAATGCTCCTATGTCGTATATCAAATGCCAATTGTCAGATTATCACGGAATGGATCGAAAAAACGTATATTGAAAATCTTATGCTCCTGAAAGAGCAATGCCGTTTATTGAGAGTCAAAAATTATTTGGATTGCCAGTTCGGGAGAGCTGTCAAGGAGTTGATAGGCCTGCGCGGCCTGTTCCAATGGAAATTTATGCGTGATCCACTTCTCCGGCCGGATGCGCCTGAGCGCGTTCCAGGCCACTTCAAACCTCCTGGATTTATCCCATCGTCCGCTGAGGTCCGGCGCGATGGAGCTGACTTGTGATGAGATCAATTTGATGCGCGAGCGGTGGAATTTTCCTCCAAGATCGATGGATGCGCGCTTTTCACCGTACCAGGAACCGATCACCACGCGTCCGCTGAAGAGCGTGAGGGCAATCGCATAGTCGAGGGCGGAGGGATTGCCGCTCAGCTCGATGACCAGGTCGAAGCCATGCTGCACGCCGGGAGATGATCCAAGCGCCACAACACGGAAATCGTCAAAAGTGGGATCGAGCGCGGCGTTGACTCCAAGCTCCAGGGACACCTTGCGACGCAGTTCGTACCGGTCGGCAGTAGCCAGGTATTCCAACGGAAATTCATGCAGCAGCGCGGCGGTCAGTAATCCGAGGATGCCCTGACCCAAGACAAGCGCGCGTTCACCTATCAGCGGCGCAGCATCCTGAACTAAATTAACTGCCGTCTCCATGTTGGGAAGGAAAACCGCGCTTTCCGCAGAAAGCGATTCAGGGATGGGGAAAAGGGAATTGGGGAACGCAATAAAATGCGATGTGTGCGGCTGGAACGCAAATACCAGGCGTTGCTCCCATTCGCGCGGGACGGAAGCCCCGATCTCTTTTACTCTTCCAACGCAGGCATAACCGTAGGACAGGGGATAATTCAGGCCGCTGCTCAGGCTGTCGTGTGAGTCTTCAAGGTCGCGTGGGAATTGCCCGCGATAGACGAGCATTTCAGTCCCGGCGCTGATCCCGGAAACTTGTGTTTCGACTAAGACTTCATCTTCTTTGAGACCCGGCAAGGATTCCTCGCGCAGTTCAACCCGGCCTGGCGCGACAAAATAAACGAGCTTACGATCCATGTGCTTATTTTACTTTGCCCCATGTAGTGCTGCTAGGGCTTATCCCTCCATAATATAACCAACAAGATCACTTCGACAATCTTGGCCGGTACGCCATAGATTGAATCCCTGCTGAAGAACGGTACTCCCTGACCGATCACATTGATCCCAACCCAGATGACAAGCCAGGCTACGATGGTCAGGATTACGTAACCAAACAACACCTGCCAGACCAATTTATGCCTCTGCTGAAAGAAGGGGATGGGCAGGAAGAAGGTGCCTAACAAGCCCAGATATCCCAGCCCGTTCAGGAGGAATAACGGGTCGGGAACTCCATCCGGAAATAGAATGCGATCAAAAGCCGCCGCTAGGTGCAAAACCGCGGTGATGAGCACGAGAAGGATGATGACGTAGTGATTGGTCTTGAGTTGCATATTCTCTCCTTGATCTGAAGGTGGGTCAGACGTTATCTTCCGAGAATTGTAACTGTCCAACGAGCTGCAGGATATGGTCCATGCGCCGGGCCTTGGTATGAAGATAATTAAAGTTTTCAGGTCGAGGCGGCACCTCGATGGGTGTGCGTTGCTGGACGGTAATTCCCAACCCCCGCAGTTCGCTGATCTTCTTGGGGTTGTTTGTGACCAGATTAACGGAACGGACGCCAAGGTTGCGGATCATCAGAGACGCCAGTGTGTAATCGCGTTCGTCGGCTTGATGTCCGAGCTTCAAATTGGCTTCGACGGTATCGAGGCCTTCGTCCTGTAGATTATAGGCGCGCAGCTTATCGAGCAGGCCGATGCCGCGTCCCTCCTGGCGGAGGTAAAGAACCACACCGCGTCCGGCTTGCGCGATCATTTGCAGCGCATGATCAAGCTGCTCTCCGCAGTCGCAGCGTATGGAGCCAAGCACGTCGCCTGTGAAACACTCCGAATGTACGCGCAGCAAAACGTTTTCCTTGCCGCGGATATCGCCCATCACAAAGGCGAGTTGTTCCTTGTCGTCAAAATTGCTGGTGAACAACATGAGTTGGAATGTGCCGTATCGCGTTGGGATGCGGGCAGTGACTTGGCGGTTTATCGTCAATTTGTCCATGGTTCTCTTCCCTGTGAATTTGATCTTTATAACACCCGATTTTATATCAGGGTACTTCTATAAATGGCATATAACTAAAAATACGTCCAAACCGCCTGGTTTGGATTTCAACCCTTCCGGGCTGCGTTCCCGGCCAGTAGAAGGCCCAGGCCTCCAAAAAAAAGATCGCGGGCCCGCATCAGCAGTGTTACGCCGATGGCGGAAGCTGCAGAAATGCCGAAGAAACTGAGGGCAAATACCTGGCTGGCCTCCAGTGCACCCAATCCACCGGGCAGCGGCACAAGAAAAGAAAGCCAGCCGGCTGTCCAGGCGGCTGCCGTCTGCCAGAAGGACAGGCTGACATTCAAAAAAGACGTGATGAGCGCGTATTCGCTTACCGTCCCGGCAGAAGCCAGCAGGGAAACAAAAATCGCCGCGAACAGATCGCACGGATGACGCTGGCAGAACTGTCCCGCCAAATGTTCACTCGCGCGTGTGAACCGGACGAATTTTCCATCCTGGCGGATGCCCGGCAGATTATGCAATAAGGCAGATATGGGGTAATGCCGGTTGGCAAGCAAAATGATATGTACGAGTGGCCATAACACCAGGGCCGCGAGTCCGATCAGGATTAGCGGCGGCAGGCCGGCACCGGTTGACAGGATGCCTGCTTGAAAGACGGCAGTTGATCCGAACACCAGCAGGAAAAAATTTGCCAGCAGTTCAAGCAGCTTGTCCACGACGACGGAAGCGGTCGCGCGCGTATAGGTCAATCCATAATTCCGCTGGAGGTACAGGACCTGCAGCGGTTCACCGCCTATCTGTGGACCAAGTGTGAAGTAACTGATCCCGAACACGGAGATCCGTACGCCGATCAGCGGATAATACCGAATATCCTTGTTCTCGGCATGGACGATAAACCACCAGCGGGCGCTAATGAGAAAGTAAATGAAAAAGTCGAGACCGGCGAGCAGCACGATCTGCCAGGGTTGAAGTCTTTGAAGTGTCTTCCAAATTTCCGTGAGGGGAGCGTTGCGAAATGCGAAATAAAGAAGGACAGCCACAACCAGGAACAAAGCAATGCGGCTGGGCCATTTCATCTTTGCCTTCCACCTTCTCCCGTTTTTAGCGGTATCAACAGCGAAGGCGTATTCAAAGGATACTTGTTCCTTCAACTTCAGGCGGATTTTCGATCAGGTTTTTCATTTCGGCCAGCACGGCCTGGTGGATGATCCGCGGTTCCGTAGTCCCAAGCTCCTTGATGGTAAACGGCTTTCCAATCTGGACTCTGACCGTTACAGGCCGGCCATTAAACATGACGCTCGACAGCAGTTGCATGGCAGAAGCGAGGAGCTGCCGGTCGTCTTGTGTACGCCTGAGCTGCGTCAGCGGGTGATAAGCGGTCTTCTCCCAGATCACGCTTCGTACACAGACGGGTACCACCGCGGTCTCCGGCGCCAGCCGGAGAAAGACCCCCACGCTGTCTGTCCACGACCTTAAAGATTCAACCGCGCCCGGGTAGACATCCGGGTCGGGTTCGTTATGACCTGCCGGGAAGGTGAGCGCCGATCCGCCGTTGCGCAAATGTTTGCTCACCTGGCGGACAAGCGTTACGCGTTCGTTTGGGTCGTCGGTGACGTAGAAAAGTTGTTTGCTCAGGTTGGGAAGCGATAGAAGAAAGGGCCTGTTCAAGGCGATGACCTTCAGATCGGCGCGGCCCAAAGCGGCGAAAACCGCCAGCGTATCGGTAACGCCCGGATGGTTCGATAAGGCCAGGAAGGGTCCGTTAGGCAGGTTTTGTCCGCCGGTCACATGCACTGCCCGCGCGTAGAAACGTTCAGCCAGGCAGCCAGCTTCGGCCATTCCGGAAATGCCGATAGCCGCGTCGAAATCCAGCATTTGTTGTGCGAAGGTTTGCGCGGGTTTGAAAAAGAGGCGGCGTGCGAGACGCGCCGCGAGCGGATGATCCTGCCAGCCGAAGGCGTTGACGAGATCATCGAGATTGATCTCTGTGAGTGCGTCCAAAGGGCCGGACATCTATTCGGGTTCCATGGTGAATTTGAGGGGAAAACTTTTCAACCGGGCGGCGAAGTGGGCCTTGTGGATGCGCCTTTGTGCTTCTGTTTTGGGCAGGGTTTGTACGTAAGCAGCGCCGTTGAGGTGTGCGGTATACATGATATTCATGGCATTCGTGTTTGGGATGAAGAAGACCGTGATCAAAATGTGGATCACGAAATCCATGGGTGTGACATCGTCGTTATGTATGATAACCCGATAAGGAGGTTCTTCTTCGGTCTGCTCTTCTTCTTTTTCGATCCTTCTCAGGGATCGGATTTGCTCTGAGTTCCATTGGGCGGGATTATAAACCAGCCTTGAAAGTTGGAAGCAGATAGATGGATGTATCGTCAGCCCATTTGATCGAGTTGTTCGATCTCGTCTTGAGTAAGATCGATCCCTGCCGCGTCGAGGTTTTCCCTTTGATGCAGCGGATCGAAGGACATCGGTATGGTAATGACGTGCGGCTGTGAGACCAGCCAGGCCAGTGCGATCTGATGAGGCGTAGCCGTGTGCTTCTCTGCCATGGATTTCAGGGTTTGATTCACGGGGAAGTGTCCCTGCCCAACGGGAGAATAGGCGGTAAGTAAAATGTCGTTTCTTTGGCAGTATTCGAGGACGCCGTTCTTTGCGTAAGTGTGGTCGAAGACACTATAAGGGACCTGGTTCGTTAAGAGAGGCGTTTCAGCCAGTTCCTGCGATTGTTGGAGAAGTTTGAGGTTGAAATTGCTCACACCGAGATGCAGGACCTTGCCATCCCTGACGAGTTTGTTGAGCGCCCGGAAAGTATCTACAAGATTCATGCCAGGACCGGGCCAGTGGATAAGATACATATCAAGATATTCCAGCCCAAGGCGGCGCAGGCTGCCTTCGCAGGATTTTAAAACGGCATCATACTGGAGATGTTCAGGGCTGACCTTGGATGTAATGAACAGCGTCTCACGTTTTATACCCGATTCGCGCATGGCCTGGCCGAGCAGTTCTTCCGTATGACCGGCGGCATACATCTCTGCGGTGTCCAATTGGGTATACCCCAATTCGAGTGCGGAACGAAGTGCGGCCAGCGATTGTAGATCAAGGGAATGTTTCGCAGTCGACCCGCCCCCAATCTTCCAGGTCCCGAAACCGATCTTGGGCAGTGTGATATTGCCGATGGATTCGTATTTCATGATTTGGAAATTATAGCATTTGGAAAAAAGAAATAGACCCATGCGGGAGAGGAACGTAATTCTGTAACCGCTCTCACCTTGTTAACAGAATATCTAAAAAAATGAATGCGATGGGTGTTCTACCCCATCGCATTCATTTTTTTGAGAATCTCTTTTCCCGTTCTGTGCCAATGGAATGGGAAAAGCTGTGGTACGAAGCGTGTTCACTATCAGTAGAATGGCTAATCTTATACCAATTAGCGATTTGAATTGGCGAAATTCTGAAAGATTTCCGGTATCCCGGCAGCCCAGGCGCGGATCGCGGGCCAGTTACGCCTGTCTCCGGCAGGAGCCTGGATCACGAGCATGACGAACATCACCGCCCACCAGGCTAGGCGGCCGTATTCTAAACGGCCTCCGAAGAATCCGATGCTAAGCGGCTTAGCCGGTCCGGCAGCGTTGAGAATAGGCCGTGCATAGTTAACGACATTGGCATAGCGTTCCCTTAATGTTGGATGACCTTCCCTTAAGGGTGGCTTGGGCAGGTTATCGTCTATGTAGAGTTGCACACTTTCAAGGCTGGTATCCGAGGTCTTTGTCAGGCTCATTGCCATGACGAAGATCGCCAGCGGGATGCGGCTCAGCGCCTTGCGGTTTTTCCTGAGAAACCCCAGGGCCGAGCGATGCCAGCCCATGATCATCGGCCCGCCGAGCACAACACCATCATAGCCGTCGAGGCTCTTGACTTTATCAAGCGGCAGGACATCCACTTGTAAACCTTTCTTTGTGATCTCTTCGCCGATGGCCTGTGCCACCTCAACGGTCGTGCCGGAAAGAGTGGCGTAGGTAATGAGGATTTTGTTTATCATAAGTTTTTCCTTTAAATAAGCTGCCATCCAAGATCTTGAGAGAAATGGTTTTTATTCTCCTATGTATTTTAGTTTTGTCAAACAAAAGACTCCCCCGCCTACGGGGGAGTCTTTTGCCCTGGTCAGGTGGACAGGGTCAATAACTTGGATCGGCGTCAGCAGATGCCGGACCACTGTGATATAAAGATTTTAACCTTTCACGCCGCCAATAGCGAGGCCGCCCACAAAATAGCGTTGTACGAATAAATATACGATCGTCACCGGTAATGCGATCATGATCGACCAAATGCCTTCCGACTATGACGAACTCTGCAAGCAGGCGCGCAGCGAGATGCGCCAGCCAGATTTTGTAGCGACCTGGAGACTGCTCACAGCCTGGGGTAAAGCGCCATCTTATCAGCAACCTATCTCGGAGAGGTGAGCCGCTACATACACGGACGCGATAAATCGCGTCCCTACACATCACGGGCTACGCTGACCAGGGCGGCTTTGCTCTCACTCTGGGATTTCTATCTCATTATCGAAAAAGGGGATTGGCGATGGTTGTCGCATTATCAGGGGTAACTACGCTCCATTGGAGCAGCGTTTCAAGTCCGCGGGGATCGTGTGTGATACTGTCCACTGAACGCGGCGTTTGCTGGCTGGGAACACCTGGCACGCCGCTCGATATGGGACTGAACTGGGTACAGCGCAAAATGACCTTCGCACCGGTCATCGAAGATGTATCCATCGCCATCGAGCCGCTGCGCC
>CAVWHR010000044.1:0-73497 GCA_963754835.1 uncultured Chloroflexia bacterium
GCAGGCAGGGTAACCCTATCTACAGCGAACATCATCAGGTGGAGATCTATCTCCACAACCAGTATCCACAGCGCTGGCCAGGTATGAAGTGGATGTCACCGATCTGGCATCCCAACATCAACCACTTGAACGGCAGTGTCTGTATCGATGCCGCCTGGTGGACAGCCAGCCGTTCATTGGACCGGCTCGTGATCATGCTGGGTGAGATGCTGCAGTACAAAAATTATCACGACGACCCGACCAAACCTCCCTTCCCGTGGGATCCCGAGGCGGCACGCTGGAGCCGGGAATATCGCAAGACTCATCCCAATATATTCCCGGTGGACATGCGTGAACTGCTGCGCCCTGAGCGCGTAAAACTTAATGCTGGTAAAAATAAAGAAGAAGTCAAGAAGAGACCCGGCATTAAACTTTCAGCCGCTGTGCCACCGAAGGCGGTTCCTCAAGGCAATTCGAATTTGATCAAGCCGAAAGCCAAGATCCGCATCAAATAGCGATTTTCCCGCGTTGTGCAAACCGGTTTTGCAAGCAGTAAGTCTCAAGTACGTTTCATCAGATCCAGAAAGGAGATAACCATGCCAGATGTACCTGTCACCATTGTGCTCCCCTCAGGAGGCACCCGAAATGCGGAAGTTCCCGACGATGTACCGGTGAAGGAATTACTTCCCGAATTGACCACGTCGTTGGAGCTACCGGTTACGGGCCCGGATGGACGCGCCATGTCCTATCGTATGGACAGCAAGGCGCTCGGCCGCGAGTTGAAAGAGGAAGAAACGCTTTCACAGGCCGGCATCCCGCAGAACGACCGGCTGATGATGACCGCCGATGTAACGGCGGGATGAATCAAAGCCGAACTCCATGCCCTCATCCGTCCTGGAACCTGGCAGGGCGGGTGAGGGTTGGAAGCCTTTATGTCCACAAGACCTCTCATTAATGTTTTACCGACTGATATGACCCAGCCTATTACCACTCCACTTCCTGTGAAAAAAGCCAGCCGCTGGAATTCATCCTACGATGGCTACCGGATTGAACCCGGTGGTGTCGGTGTTCGTGACCCAGACCGCCTATAGCCGCATCTGTGTGCATTCCATCAGCGACATGAAGAATGAGGTGGGAGGTTTTCTGGTCGGCCAGTGGTGTTTGGATGAGAACAGCGAGCAATTTATTGTCATCGAACATGCTTTGCCTGCACGTTATACACGGCAGGGCAGCGTCTATCTGACATTTACCCAGGACAGCCTGGTCGATATCCATGACCAGATCGATACGAATTACAAAGGTGAAATGATCGTGGGCTGGTATCACACCCATCCCAGCATGGGCGTTTTTCTTTCCCACTATGATACGTGGCTGCACAGCAACTTTTTTCCGGAACCCTGGCAGGTGGCGCTGGTGGTCGAACCTGTTAAAGCAACCGGTGGCTTTTTCATCCGTCAGAAGAATTCTTTATTGGATCCGACCCGTTATTTTGGTTTTTATGAACTGGACGGCAATTACGGTCGCAGCATGGTTTATTGGAACAACTTGTACCAGTTCGAAGAAGAGAAAGGAGATGCTTCAAAATGAGTAGACGTATGCGTACGTATTTTTATGCAATACTCGGCGCGATTGGAGGTCTGATCGGCTGGCAGGTGAGTGACTTGCTTGGCCTGTCATTCTCATCCAACCTGTATATCAGTGAGGCGGTTGTGGGTGCTCTGGTGGGTCTGTGCATCGGGTTGTTTATCGGCATCACCGAAGGCGTGATGACGCGCAACCTGGTCCAGGCCGCGAAAGCGGGCTTGTTCAGCGGCTTGCTTGGACTGGTGGCAGGCGCCATCGGCCTGCCGTTGAGCGAGTTTTTCTTCCAAACCCTGGGCGGAGGTTTCATTGGACGCGCCTTGGGCTGGGGCCTGTTCGGAATGTTGATCGGCCTGGCGGTGGGCGTATTCGGCCAGAGCCAGATCTGGAAAGGGATGCTGGGCGGATTCATCGGCGGCGCCATCGGCGGTATCCTGCTTGAAAGCGTTCATAACTGGCTTAAGGATCCGCTAACCGGCAAGGCGGCCGGCCTTGTGCTGCTGGGCGCCTCGGTGGGAGCATTCATCTCCCTGATCGTTGTGCTGCTGGGAAAAGCCTGGTTGGAAGTGACCTCCGGAAAACTCAAAGGCACCGAGTTCATGCTCGATAAATTCATGCATGCCGGCGGGCCGGCCATCGCCATCGGCAGTTCGCCTTTGAAATCCGAGATCGTCCTGCCGGATCCCGACATCGCTCCCCAGCACGCCATGCTGACCGGTGATGGAAAACAGTTTACTGTCAAGGATATGAGCCTCTCAGGCACCTTCATCAATAATAAAAAGGTGGAGCAGACACGGCTTACGAACGGTCAGAAGATCCGGATGGGCAATACCGAGATGGTCTATCACGAGAAGAGGTAGTCATGCGAAAAATGACTCGCATCATTTTAACGATCAGCCTGTTGTTCATCCTGACGCTGTGGTCTGTACCAAATACATACGCGCAGGATGCGAACGGTACGCAGATCAAGATCACGCAGGTGGATAATTCCAAATTTCCGCAGGTGACTGTTTATGTCTCGGTGACAAACGCGGCCGGCGAACCGGTGGGTGTCGATCCGTCCACCATCCAACTCTCGGAAAATGGCCAAGTCATGCAACCGACAAATGTGTCCGGTGGCAAGCAGGGAGGAATTGGCCCTCTCACGACCATGTTGGTCATCGATATTTCCGGGAGCATGAATGTAAATGGTAAGCTGGACAGCGCCAAAGCCGCGGCAAAAGCCTACGTTGATCAGATGCGGCCCGGGGACCAGGCCGGACTGATTGCTTTCGATACCCATGTGAATTACGTCCAGAAGCTTACGCAGGATCACACTGCGCTAACGACCGCGATCGATAACCTGAAGACCGGCAGCGATACCGCTATGTACGACGCGGTGATCTCCGGCGAAGATGCGCTGAAAGACGTCTCGGGCCGCAAGGCGATCATCGTCCTCACCGATGGCCTGGATAACCGCAGCACGCATAAAGCCAATGATGTAATTACCGGAATCGGCCAAAACGGGCTTTCCATTTCGACGATCGGCTTGGGCGATCCTTCCACGAAATCACTCCAGGGACTGGATCAGGCGAGCCTTACTTCATTAGCTCAACAAGCAGGTGGCTCTTATAGTCCAGCCAGCGATCCTTCGACTCTCACCGCTTTATTCCAGCAATATGGGCGATCCCTTCAGAGTGAATATGAACTTACGTACACGTCACCGTCTACGCTGCGAGACGGCGAGAATCGCAACCTCACCGTATCTCTGACAGGTGCTCCTGTCTCAGTAACAGGGAAGTACAACCCCGGCGGGGTTCTGCCGGAAGTGCCCACCCAATCCTGGCTGTTGTTTGGCGGGATCCTGGTTGGCTTGCTGGTGTTACTGTTTATTCCCATGCTCGTCGGCCTTGGTTCGCGGGCCGTGGGTGGCGGTGCACGCAAGAAAGGCCGCATAAAACTTACCGGTGGTCAACCTACGGGTCAGACGGCCTCTGCATCGAGAGGCCATGTAAAAATGAAGTGACAAAAAACAGGCTCCCATTTGGGAGCCTGTTTTTTAAGCATGAATTGTTTTATGCCACCATCTCGGGTCTGCCGGTGGTCACCTTGCGGATGACCATCACAACTTTGCCTTTTATATCGAGGGGTTCATCCTTTTTAATCATGATGGGCTTGAGGAGCGGGTTAGCTGGTTGGAGGCGAAAGCCGTCCCGTTCTTTGAAGAAATATTTTAGCGTAGTCTCGTTTTTATCAGGGAGCCAGACGGCCACCATATCGCCGTTCTTTGCATCCTGTGCAGGTTTCAATACGACGATGTCGCCGTCGTTCACCATGGCATCGATCATGGAGTTTCCCTGGACTTCCAGGGCGAACAACTCCTTACCTTTTTCGCGTGAAGGCATGAGGGACGCTGCGATTTCCACCAACTCTTCTGCATCAAAATAATTGAAGTCAGAGGCAGGTACCGGGATCGGTTCACCGGCTACGATCCGGCCGAGCACAGGCACGCGGAACATCTCACCGATGGGAGACTGCCCGGTCACGCGCAGGCCGCGTGAAATCTTGCGATCACGCTCGATGTTCCCGTTTTTCTCCAGTTGGTCGAGATAATAATTCACGACCGAAGTGGAGGAGATTCCGCAGCTCTCTCCGATTTCACGGATTGACGGGGGGTGTTTATGCTTGCGTTGATAGTCCTGGATGAAATCCAGAATTCTCTGGTGCTTTTCATTGAGACCTTTACTTTTTCTAACCATCATAATTCATGCCTCCTGAGCTAATAGTCGCTCATTTGTGCTACGAATAATACCTGAACATGCGTTCGATGTCAAGACCTTAACGAGAGCATTTTTGGATATTCATGACATATATTGAGCCAATAATAAGCTCAACAGCCTGACATATAGTGTGATGATCGAAACAAACTCGCTCATAAAATACCTTAAGTATCTTACCTTATGCAAAACATCGCACAGGTTTTCTCTGCGGGGAGCTTTCGAATTGGAAACCCGCCGGACGGTGAATAACACTAGAAATGTAATTTTAAAACGAAATTATTGAAAATATAAATAAAATATTAAGTAATTCAATTTTATAATAAATAAAATCAATAAATATACTTGACAAAATTAAAATAATGAATATAATATAAAAATTATTAATCGAAGTAAACCAAGTTTCAATATCATCCTGCCATTTGATCCTTATGGAGGTTGAATGAATGAAAGCGTCTTTGAATAAATGTCCGGTGTGTGGCGAAGACCTGATAGTGGCTCGTTATCATTGTGAGAGCTGCGATACTACGATCGAGGGGCGTTTCGAGAATAGCGCTTTCCCCGGTCTTACCGGCGAACAGATCGAATTTGTCAAGACTTTTGTCCGCAATGAGGGCAAGATCAACCGGATGGAAGAGGAGCTCAATTTGTCCTATCCATCCATTCGTAATCTTCTACACGGATGTGATCCGCGCCATGGGTTACGAGCCGGGCAAGGATGGGCTGCCGGAAGTCAGCGAGGAAAAGCGGCATTCAGTGCTCGAGGATTTGGATTCGGGCAGGATCACTGCAGAAGATGCTACGCGTCTGCTTGCGCGGCGAGGAGAAATAGATCATGACAACACAAACTTTATCTCTGAGCTCCAATCCGGTGCTCGAGATCGAACACGTCTCCGGAGATTTGTTTATGCAAGGCTGGGAGAAGGCCGAACTTCAGGCGCAGGGCGATAACATCCATATCGAACCTTCGGATGGCTCTCTCAACATTTCCTGTGACGGTGACTTGGAACTATCCATGCCGCCTGCCACGAAGTTAACGGTTACCTTTGTCGGCGGCGATCTAAAAGCAGAAAACCTGGATGGGCCGATGGACGTGTCCTTCGTCGGGGGAGATGCCAATCTGCGGAATTTGAAGGGTCAGGTTTCTTTAAATGGGTTGGTCGGCGGTGATACCAAATTGGAGAATGTCAGCCGGGTCTCGATGCATGCTAATAAGAATGGGGCAGGCCCGGATATATCGGATCACGTCAGACACAAAGTTGAACAGGCCACCCGCCGGGCCGAACAAAAGATGCGCCGCGCGGAAGATAAAATAAAAAGGGCGGAACATAAGCTGCATCATCATGCACAGATCGGGGCTAATATCGACGTCGAGGCGTTGGAAATGGAATTTCACACCGGGCTCCTTTCCGCCCGCAGCCGTGAACGAACCGGTTTCAGATGAAGAGCGTATGACCATCCTGAAAATGCTGCAGGAAAAGAAGATCACTTCCGAGCAAGCGGACAAGTTATTATCTGCTTTGGAAGGAGGTCAATAATGTCTTCTTCTCAGGAGCAAATGCAGATCCTCAAAATGGTGGAGGATGGCAAGATAAATGCACAAGAAGCGCTGAAGCTCATCCGGGCGCTTAAAAGTCCGACCGTCGAAGGTGAAATCATTCCGGCTGTCGCGCCTTCTTTTGGATCAAGGCCAGGCCCGGGGGAACCTGATCCGCACGATTTCGAAGAGATTGCCGACAATGCACGGCACTTATGGGAAATCTTCATGTGGATCGGCGTTTCCGTTGTAGTCCTATCCGCGTACTGGCTGTATACGCTTGTTGTTGCCTCGAACTATGGATTTTGGTTCTATTGTGCATTGGTGCCGTTTTTACTCAGTGTATTATTGCTGGCTTTATTTACGAGTGGCCGGACTTCACGCTGGTTATATGTGAATGTGGAACAGCCCCATGACGAGTGGCCGCGTAACATCACTCTCGGGCTCCCTCTGCCGCTCGGACTGGCAAGCTGGTTCCTGCGAAATTTTGGAGACAGCATCGAAGGGCTGAACCAGACTGCCGCGGATGAGATCCTGGAATTTCTATCCAACGGGTTTTCTTCGAAAGACCCTTTGATCGTGAATGTAAACGAAGACTATGGCGGCGAGCGCGTACAGGTTTATATCGGTTAGGAGAAAGCAATGGCAAACGCAGAAGAACGAATGAAGATTTTGAAGATGATCGAAGAAGGCAAGATCAGCGCCGAAGAGGGTGCCAAGCTGTTGGCGGCTTTAAGCGAAGGCCGCCGTGGACCTGGCGGAGCAAGCACCTCGCGCGCAGCTGGTGCGGGGCACTGGTTGCGCATCCGTGTGACCGATATCGCCTCGGGCCGCTCGAAGGCCTCGGTTCAGATCCCGTTGGGGCTGATCGATGCGGGTATGAAGATCGGCGCCCATTTTGCGCCCGAGGTGGAAGGAGTGGATATGTCGGCTGTGATGGATGCCATTCGCTCCGGTGTGACCGGCAAGATCATCGATGTCACCGACGACGAAGACGGTGAGCACGTCGAGATTTACGTGGATTAGAGCGCCAGACAAAATAGCAAAAGCGGATGAGCGGTTTTGAAAAGAATAATATGCGTTTCAGGTAGCCGAAGCCGACTAAGAAAAGGGATTAAATGATTATTGAAATGATTTCAAAGGCTATTTTCCTGGATGTCTTGGCTGTGTATCTGTTCTTTCTTTACATCTCGAATGGCAGGCAACCCAGGCCGGTTCAAACCAGGAAGCTGCACTTTAACAGGATGGATTTGTTCCTGAGTGCGCTCAGCGATTTACCCCTGTTGATCTCCTTGGTTTACATCTTTACTCCATGGCTGGATTTTGCCGACTACCGCTTGCCTTTATGGTTTAGCGTGACCGGCGTATTGCTTTTCATCGTCGCCTTGTTGCTGATTGGGAAAGCGCATTCCACGATAGGGCATAATTTTTCACCTCGAATGGAAATCGGAGATAAACAAACGCTTGTGAGTGATGGTGTATATCACTATATCCGCCATCCGATTTATGCCGGATTCTGGTTATGGAGCATTGCCCAACCCCTGTTATTGCACAACTGGATTGCAGGCTTTGCTATGCTCGCGGCTTTTGTCCCTCTCTATTGGATGCGGGTGCCGCGTGAGGAACAAATGTTGCTTGCGCATTTCGGAGAAGCTTATCGAAATTATATGCAGCAAACCGGGAGAATTTTTCCACGCATAAAGCACAGGCTGCCAGGAGCCGGTATGGTTGAAAGACAGAATATGATGGGCTTGGCAAAGGCAAACAATGGAAATCAGAAATAAAGTTGTCCTCATCACCGGGGCTTCGAGCGGAATCGGCGCGGGTGTGGCCCGCCGGCTGGCAAAAGAAGGCGCCAAAGCTAGCGCTGGCAGCGCGGCGTAAAGAGTTGTTGGACGGCCTAGCCGCAGAGATCAATTCTCAAGGCGGAGAGGCGCTGCCCATACAAGTGGATGTAACCGACAATAACGCAATCAGGGGAATGGTCAACGAGACCACAGCAAAATACGGCCGTCTCGATGTGTTGGTGAACAATGCCGGGCTTGGTTTCTCGGCCGATGTTAAGGATATCGACCCAGCCAGGCTCCGCACGCAGGTGGCGGTTAACCTTGTGGCGTTGATCGAGTGTTCGCAGGCCGCGCTGGGTCCCATGTTATCTCAGGGATCAGGCCATATTATTAATGTCGCTTCGCTCGCGGGGCTGGTGGGTACACCCGGTAGCAGTGTTTACTCTGCGACCAAGTTCGGTGTGATAGGTTTCAGCGATGCGTTACGGCGTGAAGTCCACAAGCAAGGTATCCTCGTGACAACTTTTTGCCCGGGTTTTGTCGCGACCGACTTTAGCCCCAGGCTGAAGAAGATCGCTAGCAGGGCGCCGGATGCAGCTCGTTTACCGGGGGTCATGTCGGTGGATTATGTGGCGGGTGTGATTGCGGGTATCATCCGCCGGCCGCGCAGTATGGTTTTGGTGCCGTTTGCGTTTTCTACTCTGGTCCGGTTTGCAAGAAGCTTTCCCGGAGTAGTGGATTGGGCCAGTGATCGATTTAGCATTCGGTGATTGATATTTAAATAACTGATGTTATATACCGTCCTGCAGGTTAAACTTCACGGTCAGCTTGGAAATTAAAACCTGTGGGACGTTTTGCGTAAGATGGGTTTAGCTGTAGAATCGATTTTCCGTTGATTTATTGTCGATGAGGTGAAATGCAATCACAAAAAAAACATCGCTTAGGCGGGATGGTGGGTTTTACCATCGTATGGATCGGGCAGATCGTCTCGGTGCTTGCCAGCGGCATGACGACCTTTGCCCTGACGATCTATATGTACCAGCAGACCCATTCAGCCACTGCCATGGCGTTTGTGCAGGTGGCTTATATTACACCCTTCCTCCTGATGTCTCCCATCGCGGGTGTGATGGTGGACCGTTATAACCGCAAGCTGATGATGATGGTCAGCGACATTGCCAGCGGATTGGCAACCTTGAGCGTCTTCATCCTCTTTACAACCGGCCATCTGCAATTCTGGTATATCTATGTCGCCTCGGCAGTGGCAGGGATCGGGACTACCTTCCAATGGCCCGCCTATTCGGCTGCGATCAGCATCATGATCCCCAAGGAGCAATATGGCCGTGCCAACGGCATGATGTCGCTTGATCGAGGCCGGCCCCGGTGTCTTGGCGCCGCTGTTGGCAGGAGCCTTGATCCCCATCCTGGGTATTGGCGGAATTTTGTTCTTTGATACCATCACCTTTGGGACAGCCATCCTGGCCCTGGCGATCGTATTTGTTCCTCAACCTTCTACCACCAGCGAGGGGCGGGAGGCCAAAGGTGGTTTTTGGAAGGAGGCCTCCTTCGGTTTCAAATATATCTTCGCACGCCCAAGCCTGCTTGGGCTTCAAATGGTGTTTTTCTTTGGGAACCTCTTCTCGGGGATTGGTATGACGGTCCTTGCACCCATGCTGCTTGCGCGTACCGGTCAGAACACAGTTGTTCTTGGCTCTGTCCAATCTGCCACCTCGGTCGGTATGGTCGTGGGCGGCATTGTCATGAGCGCCTGGGGCGGCTTTAATAAGACGCGTACACGGGGTGTTGCTTGGCTGGATGTTGTCAAGCTTGGGTCTGAGTATTATTTTCGGCCTTGGACATGATTTACCGGTTTGGATCCCGGCTGTATTTTTTGGCGGCCTCTTTGTCCCACTGGTCAACAGTTCTAACCAGGCCATCTGGCAGGCCAAGGTCGCACCCGATCTGCAGGGACGCGTCTTTTCCGCGAGGCGGCTGATTGCCTGGTTTACCAATCCCATCTCGCCGATCATCGGAGGAACCCTGGCGGACTTTGTGCTCGAGCCGGCCATGAAAGCTCAGAACAGCGGTCTGGCGCAAATCTTCGGACCAGTGTTCGGGACAGGTCCCGGTTCCGGCATGAGCCTGCTAATCGTAATTTGCGGAATAGGTGGATTTATGGTTGGCATGGCAGGCTATTTCATCCCTGCCATTCGTAAGGCTGAGTCTGTTTTACCTGACCATGATGCACTCCCGGCCGGCGAGCAAGTAACAGCTTAGAGAAATCTCAATCAAATGGTAATTGCTCCAACTCAGCAGCCTTCGGCAGAAGAAGATACCGAAAAAATGGTGTGCGTGGGGGCGTATGCCCCCACGCACACCATTTTTTCGGTTTTCTCCTCATGGGACTGAGCGGTTACATCAAATATACATTTGAGCCGATAACAAGGTCAAAAAGTCATAATATGAACAATATTGATATTGAACATCTCCGTTCAGCCATTTCGGTCGCGTGGCACTCTCGTGAACATGGCAATCATCCCTTTGGTGCGGTCCTGGTGGATGAAAATAACCACGTTCTCTGTCAAGCGGAAAATACCGTTTTAACGACACGCGATTCCACAGGTCACGCCGAAACCAATCTCGTACGACTTGCTACTCACCAGTATTCACCGGATCAACTTGCACGCCATACCCTTTATGCAAGCACGGAACCGTGTGCCATGTGCGCCGGGGCGATCCATTGGAGTCAAATAGGGAAGGTAGTTTATGCACTCAGCGAATTTGACCTATATGCCATAATCGGGCCATCGCCTGAACACCTGCTGCTTCCTTGCCGGGAGGTCTTTTCCCATACACAGAGACCTATCGAAGTGTTGGGTCCCGCTCCCGAATTAGATAAAGAAGCGCGCGCGGTCCACGAGAATTTTTGGACAATATGACCATAAAAATAATAGCCACTATACAAACTGACAAGGAAGGAATAATATGACTAAAGAATCGCCTTTTGCCAATACGGTCATCTTGATAACCAGTGAAGGAATGGGCTCTGCCGATGCGACCCTGCAACAAAAGCTCCTTAATACCTACTTGGGTCTTTTGTTGGAAAATGGATCATTGCCAGATGCCATCTGTTTCTATACCGATGGTGTAAAGTTGGTGGTTGAGGGATCACCGCTCTTGGAGCGCCTCTCCGAGATTGAGAAAAAGGGTGTTCGCTTGGTTATATGTTCAACCTGTTTAAATTACTTTGGATTGACTGAAAAGGTGCGTGTGGGAATTGTCGGGGGCATGCCGGATATTATCGAAGCCCAGCTCAAAGCAGATAAAGTAATCACTCTCTGATCGCGCGAAGGCTGGTAGAAGCTGAGATAACCCGAAAAAAGGATGGGCACAGGTCTTAAGACCTGTGCCCATCCTTTTTTCGGAATTCGTTGTCCGCGCAGATGCAGGCATTCTCCCCGCCAGGCTGAAAGTCGAAGCTTCTGCTCAGCGGGGTCTGGGACGAATGGGAAGGGTTATAACGCTGCTCTTGGTAGCGGCCGAATATTTTCGGATCTGTTTTTTACCAAAGATCCTGCATCACTTCTGCAGGGACCACTGCCGCACCGACGACAGCCGGACCGGTATGCACTCCCAGTACGGGTGAGATGCGCATCATTTCCAGTTTGGCTATGTTCAACTTTTCCTTGAGTTCCTCGGTCAGTTCTTCGGCTTTATCCGCAAACCTGCCATGCAGTACTGTCACCCACATAGGGGCATTGGCATACTTGTTATGTAAGGTAATCAGCCATGGCGGTCATGGATTTTCCGATGGTACGTGCCGAAGAAATCGAGCTGTATTTACCGTCGATATCCACGTGGATGATTGGCTTAAGATGAAGGAAGGCGCCGGCCATGGCCTTAACGCGGCCAATCCGACCGCCGCGCGCCAGATAATCGAGCGTATCGAGGGTATAGATGACCTCGGTTTTAGAACGGATGGAAGATAGTCTTTCCTGGATGGCGCTCATCGTCCAGCCGGCTCTGGCGGCCAACGCTGCGGCGATCACCTGGAACCGTTCACCACCAGAGAGTGTCAACGTGTCCCAGAAATCCACATTGGCAAGACTTTTGATCTGTTCTGCCGCTCCACGCGCGGCGTTGATGGTACCGCTAAGGCCCGACGAAATATGAAGGGAGAGGATGTTTTTGTCGATCTTTGCGATCTTGTTATACATCTCTGTAAAGATACCGCTCGACGGCATGGCGGTGGTTGGAGTGTGCGGCTGCATGGCTTCCAGCCGGTCATAGAAAGCATCGGCTGTAATATCCTTGGAACTTACTTCGCCTTCGGGAAATTGAATGTAAAGCGGCGCTTCGGCGATGCCCAGTTCCTTCAATTCTTCCTGGGACATGTCTGCTGCGCAATCGGTCACGATTTTCATGGGATGCTCCTCATTTTATGCAATCATTCTACCTTATGAACCTTATTTTGTTATTAATATCACAAGAATTCCCGACCCCGTTTGTCTGCTGGCCCTTGCATGAAATGCCCCAAAAAGATATGGCACAAGGTACGCCCAGTGCCATATCTTTTTGGGGATTCTTTCGCCCCAGGCTTTTTAGCCTGGGGCGAATTGGTGAGTACGTACGGAGTTAGCAGCAATCGCCGCCGCATCCGCTTTCGCAGCAGTCGTCGCTTCCGTTGAGAACGGTCAGGTCCAACATGGCTATCACCTCCTTTCCTTACATAGACGTTTGTCTATGCGTACTTCCAAAATAATGGGATGCAGTCTCACCCCGCATCCCATTCAATACCCCGGAATATTATTTATCCGCAGCTGCAGCTGGCTTCTTTCTAAGCAGCTCCGCGCGGATCATAACCGGAGTGCGGCCGGCGACGCATTCCATACATCGCTGGAAACCCACGATTTAGTTCCGGACGGTCAATTGCAAGGCTTCTGTGGTCTCCGATTCAGGAGCGAACTTGATCATCAATTGACCGCAGCAGGCGACGATACGGTCCTGGTTCAGTGTATAGAAGGTTTGCTTGCCCTCTTCACGTACATTGACCAGGCCTGACCTCACGCAAAATGGCAAGATGATGTGAAACCGTGGGCTGCGAAACATTCATCCTTGCAACGATCTCATTGACCGAGAGCCAGGAACAGCAGCACAGACTCATGATCTTCTGGCGGGTCTCATCGGCGATGGCTTTGGCGAATAGAACGGCATCTACTTTTGTCATATTGACAACCTTCGATTTGATATTATATAGATAATCGTCTATTTGTCAAGAGGCGCATAATGTCGCGATCGCCTCACATTTCGCGTGTGGGACTATCTCAAAGTTGTGAAGATGGCTATGGCTTTACTAAAATAAAAATGCAAAGTTCGCTAGGAACGCATAGTTTTTTGAATTTCGACGCGCACATCAAGACTCGGCTGTTAAAAATTTGTCTGACATTACGTTGAGAAAGTCCTGCATTTCACGGTAAGGGCAGGCGCCTGTTAATTAAAATTGTGCGATAATTGAGAAAGCTTCTTGCCAGAGGCTTGGCCACACCCACTGCCACCAGGACACAGGGAAATTTCTTTGCAGGAAACCATTAGTACGTGAGTAAACGGGGGTTGCTTAATAACATTAATTTAAGCGGATAATCACTTGACCCCCCCTGCAAACGACATTATGATCAAAGATTAATATTTTTACACATTAAATACGTTTTATTGTTTATACAAGCCGCGAGAGAGATCCGTCAATATGGGAGATCCGTGGCTTTATGTTAATCGGGTAGGGTTTATCCAGAATTAATTATGGAGGAGGTAACGCCGACATCAAAGAGTTTTGTCTACTGTGAAGGTTGGAACCAATCGATTTTCGAATTTTGCACTTTATGAGGAGGAAGGAACATGAATAAACGCTTATCTGCAATAATTGTGATCCTTGTTATTGCGACCATGTTGCTAACAGCCTGCGGATCGACTTCCGCACAACCGGCAGCTTGCAAGAGTGACGCCTTTGGCTGCGCTGTAATCAAACCGGGCCAGACCATTAAGATTGGTATGGGCGCTCCAATGACCGGCGATAATGCTGCCTTTGGACAGGATATTTCCCAGGGTGCCAAGATCGCCATTACCGACGGCGGCCAATTGAACGGCTTCAGTTTCGAATTGGTTGCGCAGGATGATGGTGGTACCGCAGAAGGTGGCGCGGCAGTAGCCAATAAATTTGTCTCTGATCCGACCATTGTTGCCATTGAGGGCCATATCTTCTCAGGCGCAACGAAGGCTGCCATACCGATCTATGAGAAGGCCGGCTTTCCGATGATGTCGCCTTCCGCCACCAATCCTGATCTTACCAAGAGCGGTTCGAAGGTCTTCAACCGCTTGGTATTCACCGACGCATTCCAGGGCAAGTCCGCAGCCGAATATCTCTACAATACTTTGAAATTCACGAAGCTGGCCGTTATGCACGATGGTCAGGCTTATGGCCAGGGATTAGCCCAGGTCGTCAACGATACATTCACGCAGCTTGGTGGAACCGTAGTCGCCTTCCAGGCAATTACTCCGGGAGAATCCGATTACAGCGCAGTATTGGCCGACATCGCGTCGAAGAAGCCACAGGCTATCTTCTACGGCGGATATACTGCGGAAGCAGTTGTGATCGTCAACCAGATGAAGCAGTCCGGTCTCGACGGAGTGGTCTTCTTCGGTGATGACGGTACTTTTGGCCAGGACTTCCTGGACCGCACCGGCGCCAACGGCGAAGGTGCTTATGCCACTTCCTTGATCCCGGCTGGTTCAGATGCCAAGACCAAGTTTGATGCGGCTTATAAAACTGCCTACGGCACAGATGCCGGTAAACTGTCGCCCTATACTTGGACAGCTTACGACGCTGCTGCTGTCCTCATCAAGACCGTTAAGGATGTTGCAGTTTTAGGAAGCGACGGAAATCTGTACGTCCCGCGCAGCGCCCTGGTTGCTGCAGTACGCGGTATCAAAGACTATCAAGGTATTTCTGGCATGGTTTCTTGTGATGCTACTGGTGAATGCGCATCCTCAAGCCCGGTCTTCAACGTGGTCAAGGACGGCAAGTGGAGTGAAGCATCCAAGTAAGATAGCGGGATAAGCACCAGATTTAATGTAGTTAGATCTATTGGCGGGGCAGGCACCCTGCGGCCTGCCCCGCTTTTTTACGCCGAAAAATAGATCAATTTTTACAGAGTATTGTAAAGATTTATGCAAGAAGCAGTAAAACCTTGATTTATTTCAGTACCTTACGAAAGAACATCCGATTTTGGGGAATGAAAGGCGCTTATACGGTATGTACCCTTCATTCCCCAAAATCGGACTTCCCCCGCTCATTTTGTGATCTACTGATTATTGAAAGTCCTTTCAAAGGTAGACGAAGCCGGAGGGCCCATGTCGAAAAATAATTCGATTCATACACGCAGGCGCTTGAGCACCTATCAAATTTCTCAAATCGTTCTGGGTATATTATTTGGCGGATATATTATTTGGCGTTTTTACGACCTCTTTATTGCCCATCCCATCTATGGACCCGAAACCTGGGTCGAGTTTGCGTTAGCGGGGATTATTCTGGGTAGTGTGTACGCCATCATTGCCATAGGATATACCCTGGTATACGGTATTCTCTTCATGATCAATTTTGCGCATGGCGACATCATGATGATCGGGTCATTTGGTGGTTATTTTGTATTCGAAGCTTTGAAAGTCATCCCGGCGGCTACCCCCTCCAATCCCCAACTTAATTTTTTAAATGCGTATCCGATCATTTCGGTCATCCTGGCTTTTGCAGTGGGCATGTCGGTAGCCGCGCTCAGCGGTTATCTTTTGGAGAAAATTGCCTACCGGCCGCTGCGCGGCGCGCCGCGCCTGGTACCCTTGATCTCTGCGATCGGGGCATCCATCTTCCTGGAAAATGCCGGTCAACTGCTCTTTGGCGCCCAACGTCGTGATTATGCTAATCCGGCTGTGTTGACGCGCGGCTCCGGCTGGAATATCCCGGTTGGCACAGGGAATGTAGTTTTAACTTATACAGGCGTTCTGACATTCATACTTTCGGTCCTCATAATGATTGGGCTTTATTTGCTGGTCAAACGCACGCGCCTTGGGACGGGCGATGCGCGCAGTGGCTGAAAATAAACCTGTTGCGGCCCTGATGGGAATCGACGTGGATAGCGTTATAAGTAAGACGTTTATCATCAGCGGTGCCCTGGCCGGTGCTGCTGGTGTGATGTGGGGTATCCATCTTGGTCTTGTGTATTATTTTGTTGGATTTGTCCCGGGGATCAAGGCTTTTACAGCGGCGGTCCTGGGTGGTATCGGAAACATTCCCGGAGCCATGCTGGGCGGCCTTTTCCTTGGAATTGTCGAAGCTCTCGGCCCGGCTGTCCTGGGACTCGATTTCCAATTGAAAGATGTAATCGCTTTCGGTATCCTGGTGCTGGTATTGATCTTCCGGCCTACAGGCATCTTGGGCGAGGTGCTGAGCGAGGATAAAGTGTAATGAAAACCAATATTAGCAACGGTCTGAAGGCTGGCAATGTTTTCGGTCTTGTTACGATTTTTCTCGTCCTGATAGGGTTTACCGCCACGGCAGCCGACCTCATCGGCAGTGTGATCAACCTGGATTTCATTACCAGGAGCATGGGGTTGACCACTTCCATGTCCAACCTGATGATCTTTCTGGGACTGATGGGCATCCTCGCTGGTGTCAGCGGCGGACGCAAAGTGATTGGAGAGCCAGACTCCTGGAAGTCGGTGCTTGCTAGGGCAACCCTGGCCGGCTTCGTTCAGGGGATCATGTTGGCTGTCCTTGTATATCTGATGGGCAGCCTGAACGCGGCTGGCATCAAGATGAGCGCCTACTTGCCCCAGCTATTGCCTGATGCAATTCTCCAGTTCTTATATGGTCGGAATCCGGTTCAAGCCGGCTTAATTCATTTGGTCTTTATGACGGTTATGGGATTGCTTGGGGGGTTGTTCGTACGCGGAGTTATACGCGGCTCCTGGCGGCAGGTTATCGCGGCCCGTTGGAATGCATATTGGTTCAGGTTCAGGCAGCGCCCCATCATAAGAAAAGTAGAGGCCAACTCCTCGAGCCGGTATATCTTCTACGGGTTGATGATATTGATCATCTTCCTTCTGCCCCTCATTCTGGGACAGTATTGGAACTACACGGTAGGGACAGTGGGCATCTATGTCCTGTTAGGCCTGGGACTGAATATTGTTGTGGGTTTGGCAGGCCTGTTGGATTTGGGATATGTGGCCTTCTTTGCGATCGGTGCTTACACCACCGCCCTGTTGACTGCGCCGGAACCCCAGCATCTATTGTGGAGCTTCTGGATCACGGTGCCTATCGGCATCATCCTGGCTGCTATCGCCGGCATCCTACTGGGTATTCCTGTCCTTCGGATGCGCGGCGATTATCTTGCTATCGTCACGCTTGGGTTCGGCCAAATTATAGGCATCCTGCTCAAGAGCGATATCCTTACGTCTTTCACGGGAGGCCCGAAGGGGGTGAGCAGCGTAGGAGGCCCGACCTTGTTCGGTAAACCGTTTGCCAGCGACGTGGACTTTGTCTATCTGATCTTATTGGCCGTGTTGTTAATCATCTTTGTTACCAACCGGCTGCAGAATTCGCGCATCGGGCGCGCATGGGAAGCCATGCGCGAAGACGAAACCGTCGCACGAGCCATGGGCATCAATTTGCTGACGACTAAGCTGATGGCTTTTGCAATTGGTGCTGCCTTTGCCGGGTTGGGAGGCGTTCTGTTTGCAGCTCGTAACCAGTTTACCGGCCCTGAAGACTACAACCTGATGGTCTCGATGAACGTTTTGGCGCTGGTCATTGTAGGTGGCATGGGCAGTATCCCGGGCGTGATAGCGGGAGCCTTTGTTCTTAAAGGCCTGCCGGAAATCCTGCGTGAACTGGAAAACTATCGCGTGCTGGCCTTTGGCGCCTTATTGGTGGTTATGATGATCATAAGCCCTGCGGGGTTAATCCCATCCTCACGTCGAAAACTGGATGTTCCTTCCAAAGATGATATACCCCCTGATCCGCAGGAAACCCATACGGAAAGACATTCAACATGACAACTGCACTTGAAACACGCCAGCTCATTAAACACTTTGGCGGCCTGACGGCGGTTAACGAGGTCGATCTGGTCATCCCTGAACATTCTATTTTTAGCGTAATCGGACCCAATGGAGCCGGGAAGACCACATTTTACAACTGCATCACCGGTTTTTATACTCCGGATTCAGGCGAAATCATTTTCTATGATAAGTCTCTGGTTGGCTTGACTCCTGACCTGATTGCTCATAGCGGAATTTCCCGCACCTATCAGAACATTCGCTTGTTCTCGAATATGAGCGCCCTTGAAAATATACTAGTCGGGGAGCACAGCCACTTGCACACCAATTGGATGGAAGCCATTTTCCGTACGTCTCGTCAGCAAAAAGAGGAAAAGCTGGCGTTGGAGGAGGCACGCAGGCTTTTGGATTTCGTCGGCCTTTCAGGATTAGGCGATCAAGTAGCCCACAACCTTCCTTACGGGGCGCAGCGCCGGCTGGAACTTGCCCGGGCTTTGGCCAGCAAGCCAAAATTATTGTTGCTCGATGAACCTACTGCCGGAATGAATCCCAACGAAACGAGGGATATGATGCACTTTATCCGCAGGCTGCGCGATGAATTGCAGATTACCATTCTATTGATCGAGCACGACATGCGTGTGGTGATGGGAATAAGTGAGCAGATTGCAGTCCTGGATTACGGGGCAAAGATCGCCGAAGGCACCCCCGCCCAGATTCAACGCAATCCCAAAGTAATCGAAGCCTACCTGGGACGCGCCGCTTCGGGTGTCAAGGACAACAGCAAGGAATAAACTATGCCGATGCTCGAAATTTCCAACCTTCACACATATTATGGAAATATCCATGCCTTGAAAGGCATCTCACTGACCGTCGAGCGGGGGGAGATCGTCACTCTCATCGGTGCCAACGGTGCCGGTAAAACAACGACCCTGCAAACGATTTCCGGACTTCAAAAGCCGCGCCAGGGAACTATCCAGCTGGACGGCGAGGAATTGACCAAACTTAAAGCCCATGAGATTGTCTATAAGGGCGTAGTCATGGTTCCCGAGGGACGCGGTATTTTTGCACGCTTAACCGTCAGTGAAAATCTTGATTTAGGCGCCTACAGCCGTACGGATGGTAAAATGATCGAGACCGACTTGGAGCGTGTCTTCAGCACCTTGCCTCGCTTAAAGGAGCGGGAAAAGCAGGTGGCCGGGACGCTTTCCGGCGGCGAGCAACAGATGCTTGCCATAGGGCGTGCGTTGATGGCTCACCCGCGCTTGATGCTCCTGGATGAACCTTCCATGGGTCTGGCTCCCATCCTGGTCGAGAGTATCTTCGATATAATCCAGCAAATTAACAAGGAAGGCACCACCATTTTGTTGGTGGAGCAAAACGCGTTGATGGCCCTCTCCATCGCCAATCGCGGTTATGTGATCCAGACGGGTGAGATCGTGCTGGCCGACGCCGCTGCCAAACTCGAAGCGAATGAGATGGTGCGAAAGTCGTATTTAGGCATTGAATAACCTTAAGTTGCTATTAAACCTTCATAAAACATTCAAAAAAAGGACATGTGAGATTCTCACATGTCCTTTTTTGAATGTTTCGTTCCGCTGTACAAGACAAAGATTTCGCCTGTATCTACTCCACATCCCAGGGTGAAGTGCCGCGCGCACTTGCATTCCGCATTGATCCATAAATGGTCTCTGCCAGGTTAGGCAGCACCTCTGCCCCGGCGGCCAGCATGCCGAAACAGCCGGCGATCATCATATCTCCGAAAGGGACGGCGAAATATGGTTTCAAAGTAGGTGTTGCACCACCTCCACCCAAAAACATCGAACGCCGCGGTCCGGTGACAACTACGTCAAAATCATCGTTTCCGAATTTAATCGGTTCTTTGTCATAGATCAGGGCGCCGTGCCCCATATCGTTGAATACATCTTGATTCTTAAGCGAACCATCAGCCAGGGCGCGCAGGAGGGATTCGAGTTTTGGTAGGTCAATTTCGCCGGTATGATGCTCGAAGACACCTTCGATACCGTTTTTTCCCAGTTTGAAAGCCAATGTATGGAAGTTGCCGATGTTTGCGATTAATTTATGCGGGCGTTTCGCAGCGACTGGGTCGAAGGTCGCCCCAAGTATGGCCGCCGGTGCGGTGTCCATTACGATCAGCGGAGAATCTAGCCCGGAAGCCGAAGTCAGCCACTGATTGCAGGCGCGTCATGCTGACCGGTATCTCAGTGGAAAGATAAGCAAATGCTGAAAGAGTATTTTTATCGCGGATGCGGTGATCGAGATAGTCGAAACGGAATTGCCGGTCGGAGATTCCTGGAGGCGCTGCACCGTGATCGAAAACGGCGACAACTGTTGCATCCAGGTTACTTAGCGAAATGCCGAAGCGGCCAAAGGTTTCATAAATTGCCTCAAAGTCAAAATCACGCAGTTCTAGTCGAATGACTTCGGGCGGCAGACGCCGCGCTTCATCTTCCGCGATGATCTTGATCCCCGCCGCTTCCACCTTTTTAAGTTCGTCGTCAAGCGTACACGCCGCATCTTCAGTGGCGTATATCAATAGTCCGGCGCGTGCGTGGGCCTCGGCGGCCCACGCGGAAGGACCTCCGCCCATTTGATGGCCGGTTAGCAGGACGGGTGTCCCGGAGAGGGTCGCAGCTTTAATACGCCGGTGGACGATCATGGTCGGCGAAGGTAATATCATTTTGAAACCATTTTCAATATCGAGCCTGGAGTCGTAGAGGAAGATATCCTGTGTACCTGTGCCTATATCAACGGTTAAAATTTTCATGGAATGATTATATACAAAAATGGGTTAGGTCGTCACTTTATTAACTTGGTACTTTTTATTACCTATTCTCGAATTACTTATGCTCACCACCCCTTATTTTCCTTTAGATTTAGCCTGAATATGCAATTTACCAATTTCCGTTCCCCATGTATAATCTTTTGAGTCGCCCCCTGGAGGGCTTTGTTGAGGTGCTATGGCATTACGCGGAAACTTACGCGATTTCACAGTCACACAATTGCTCAACCTTATTAACTTGGCGCGGAAAACCGGCACCCTGGTCGTAGATGGACCGTCGGAGCAGGCGCATATATCCTTTCGTGATGGAAAACTGGCTTATGCCCAGATCGGCAGGGAAGATAATGGGTTGGCTGCCATATTGCATAAGGCCAATAAATTGAGCGTCAACCAGTACAGGACCATCGGCGAACGGGCGGGAAACATGACCGATAAAGAACTCGGACTGCTGCTTATCAATGCCGGATACGTTTCTCAGGATGATATCCTGCTAAATTTACAGGTTTATTTTACGGACGTCATACGCCGCCTGTTTACGTGGGTGGAGGGTACATTCCGTTTCGAGAATGAACTCCTGCCTCCCGATGACCGGATTAACGTAAAGCTCAACCTCGAAAACCTGATTATCGAAGGGTCCCGCCAGCTTCGGGAATGGGAGACGCTGCAGGACGAAATACCCAGTCTCGACCTGGCGCTCAAGTTCACCGACCGTCCAATGACGAATTTAAATCTAAGTGTCGAAGAATGGCGGGTGGTCAAGTATATCGATCCGAAGAATACGATGAAGCAGATTGCGTCGGCTGCGAAATTGAATGACATGGAAATCCGCCGAATCATCTATGGATTAATCCAGGCCGGTTTGGTTGAAATGGCGCGCCCCACAACGGCGCCGCTCCAGCTGAATCCAAAAATGTTCCCAACCCAGGATAAACAGGAACAGCGGAACCTGATAAACAAATTGATCGGACGTATCCAGAAGATTTAAACTTAACCCGGAAGGACAAAGAGGAATTATGCAAACGGTCAAAATGGTGGTCACTGGTCCCTTCAGCGCTGGCAAGACCCAGTTTATACAGGCCGTCAGCGAGATTGAAGTGGTCGCGACCGAACGAAAGATCAGCAGTAAAGCCGAGCGTTCTGTAAAGGAATCCACAACGGTCGCGATGGACTTTGGCCGCATTACGGTGGATGAGGACCTGGTCTTATATCTGTTTGGGACACCCGGTCAGAAACGTTTCGACTTCATGTGGGAGATCTTGTCAGAGGGTATGCTGGGCTTTATCGTCATGGTTGATTCGACCCGCCCGGAAACCTTCCGCGAGGCGCGCACGATCCTAGAAACCTTTCGGGCTTACGCCCCAACGCCTTACGTGGTCGCTGCCAATAAGCAGGACCTGGAAGACGCCTGGGAACTGGAGGACATGCGAAATGCCTTACGCCTCGACAGCAAGACCAAGATTTTGCCATGCATCTCTACGGATAAAAAACAAGTCAAGGCAGTATTATTGGAATTGCTCTATAGCATTTTGGCGTTGATGGAGTCGGGTAAATAGCCTTCCAGTAACACTGGATATTGCTCTTTCTTGTTCAAAAATTCTTAACCCGGAAAGCAATTGTTGTGTCTTCATTAAGTACCGATCAGGGAATAGTTCACTACGAAGTCTATGGTAGGGGAAAGCCTGTAATCCTGCTGCACGGCTGGCTCGGCTCGTGGGGTCTTTGGCAGGAGACCATGGCTTATTTGGGCGCGTCCTATCGCACCTACGCGCTCGATTTCTGGGGTTTTGGTGAATCGGGCCGTAAGCGCGAAACCTACGATGTCCAGGATTTTGTGAGTCTTGTCGATCAATTCATGGAACAGCTCGGTATTGTCCGTGCGCCGCTGGTGGGGCACAGTATGGGCGGCACCGTCAGCCTTTCGGTGGCCATCAAATACCCGGAGCGGGTGAGCAAAGTGGTTGTGGCTGGTTCTCCGATCGTCGGTTCGTCGCTTGCGCCGCTTCTTAAAATGGCGGGCCAGCGGCCGATCGCATTCCTGCTGTTCAATTTTATGGGCCCGTTCCGTGCCTTCATGAAATATTATTATTCCCGGCAAATTTGCAAGGATCCCCGGTTCCCTGAAATGATGGACCGTGACCTTTCGCGTACCACGCTTGAGTCTTTCTTGCTTTCCATCGCTTCACTGCGTCGCACTGACCTGCGGCCTTCACTTAATCAGATCAAAGTTCCGGCTCTCGGGTTCTATGGTGACAAGGACAAAGTCGTTGATCCTCATCAGTGGCAGCCCATGCAAAAAGGGATATCCCAGGCCCGTATCGAACACTTTCCCACTTCCGGTCATTTTATGATGCTCGAAGAGCGTGCAGAATTCAGCCAGAAACTAAAGAATTTCCTCGACGAACCGCAGCCGGCTTCATGACCGAATACTTTTATCCCGAACGCATGGGACGCATCATCCTGTCGGCATTGGAGGAAGTCCTGGGGCGCGAGGGGTTGAATTCCACCCTTCGGATCGCCTCGCTCGCTTCCTATATCGATCATTTTCCGGCGGACCGCCCCGATAAAACATTTCCCTTCGCTACAGTCAGCAAGCTGCTTGGAATCCCTCGAACTGGCTTATGGACCTCAAGGCGGGCGCGGGACTGCTTTACGGGTGGGGAGAGCCTGCTTCCAGTACGGACTACGCGAGTATGGCACGTTGTTGGGGTTTACCGAGTTGGCATACAAGCTTTTGCCCTTTCCAGCTAGGCTGCGCACGGGCGCAAATACACTTGCTGGCATGTTCAATGACCACACCGATCAACGCGTGCGAGTTGAGGAAAAAGAGGGAAAGTTGTTATGGTCCATCGAACGCTGTCCATTATGCTGGCAGCGAAAAGCCAATGAACCGATTTGTCATCTTGCCGTGGGGCTTATACAGGAATCGCTCTATTGGCTGAGCAGTGGTAAGATATTCGATGTTGAAGAGACCGCCTGCATTGCCCGTGGGGACCCAGCCTGCACCATTCTCATTGATCCGACCCCTATCTCATAACAATGGTCTTCCCCTGATAAAAATGTTGATGGGGAAACTTGGCTGCTCCTGCTGTAATTGGTGAGTATGTAATCTTAAATTTAACCACGCCTCTACATGAAATGCTAAAGATCATCTTGAATGCCCCGAATCCGATCATGCCGTTCTGTGAACCGGCGCGAGACCTGCGCATACAGAACGCGCCGCTCTGGCTTTGGCAGCGGAACCTGCTGGCTCCCTACGTGACGCGTGAGTTGGAATTAAAAACCGGTACGCGGCTGCCGACGGTGCATGAGCCCACACTCGTTTACAGGGATAACCTGTTCTTCGACCAGTTTTATATCCATACCTTCATGGCGGAAGCCATGAAGGGCAGGCGGGCGGTGCGCGCCGCTTTCTCTGCAGAGGATCCCGCCTTCAAGGAACACGCCCTGCCTCTTTCCACATCGTTTACACCGGCCGGTAATCTGTACCTGGCTGACCTGTGGTATTACCCTAATGGTCCTGTCGCAGATGTGGAGCCTCTTGTCATCGATCTGCAGGCTCGCGAGATCGGCTATTACCATGTCCCTACCTATATGGCCGACCAGAGCGGCGATTTGCTGTTTCAAGTCCCTCTGCGTTCTATGATCGCCATTGACTCATGGGTGCATATCTTCATTGCCGACATCGTATTCGGCCTCTTTGGACGCGGTGCGCGCTTCGAAAAACGCCTGAATGAAGATTTGGGTTTCAAGCTGCGGCGTCTTGAGCAAAGCCATCTACGAAGGGCGCCAGCTTCTTGGCTGTTCGGAACTGGTGAAAATTGGCAGGAACTGCGTTATCGACCCGCACGCCGTCATTCACGGACCGACGACCATTGGCGATAATGTCAGTATCAACGCCGGGGCCGTGATCGAGAACTGCATTATCGGCAGCAACGTTAATGTCTCACAGGACGTGCAGTTGATGCTTTCGGTGGTGGGGGATGGCACCTTCCTGCCTTTCAACTCCGCATTATTCATGACCACCGTTATGGATAACAGCATGATCGCACAAAATACGTGTTTGCAGATGTGCGTGGTCGGCCGCAATACTTTTATTGGCGCGGGGACGACTTTTACGGATTACAACCTGGTTCCGGCCCCGTTGAAAGCGCGCGACGGGAATGGGAAACTGAGTATTTCCAACCGCCCGGTGATGGGCGGAGCAGTCGGCCATAACTGTCGTATTGGTTCGGGGTTGATCGTATATCCGTCGCGCACTATCGAATCTGATGTGGTTCTGGCGGCTTCTAAGGATCGCCGTGTAATCGACCGGGACATTCGATTTGAGGACAGTGATCATCATCATTTCAAATCAGCTCATTTGCACCAGGCGTTATATCATCGTCGCAAAGACCGGGAGTTGAATCGTGGTAATTGGTGATCACTATAACGCTTATCCGCATATTTCAAGAGAGATCGCTTCTTTAGGATGCAGTTTGCTGCATTTTACAGATAGACTCATAACAATAAATAATGACTTGCGACCGGACTTTGGCGTATGGATAGTTTTGCTTTCATTATTCACCCGATCGACCCAAAACGAGACGTCAGCCGCAAGTTTCCTCTCCTCGGCAAGGTCCTGACCGAAGGCCAGATCAATTTTTTTTCCACTTTTTTTCCGCCGGTTTATCTTTCTGAAATCGAGGGCATTACTTCTGACGCCACAGGCAAACAGGTGAGAGGCTGGTTGATTGCTTGTCCCTATACTCCGCAGCGAATGTTGGACCTGCCTGTACAAACGGTTTATCGTAAAATTATACAAACCGGCCACATGGCAGAGAAGCTGGGAGCGCAGATCCTGGGACTTGGTGCGTTCACATCGGTCGTAGGCGACGCGGGTGTGACCATTGCAGAGGGGTTGGATGTACCTGTGACCACCGGCGATGCTTATACAGTTTCAATGGCTGTGCAGGCCCTCCGGGCGGCGGCAATGGAAATGGATATTCCGCTCCATAACGCCACTGCCGCAGTCGTTGGTGCTACCGGTGCCATTGGCCGTGTGTGCGCCGAATTCCTGGCGGGAGAGGTCGGTCGCCTCATCCTGATTGCTAGGGACGAGAGAATACTCGAAGAATTGCGCGACCGTTTACGCCCGAATGCACGGGCCGAATTGGTCGTCAGCACAAAAATGCACTCGCTGAGCGAGGCGCAGTTGATCCTGACGGTCACTAGCGCGGTGCACGACGTTATCGATCCATTGGATTTGCAGGCGGGAAGCGTTATTTGTGACGTCGCCCGTCCCCGCGACGTTTCTGCAATGGTTGCGCGGGCCAGAAATGATATATTAGTGATTGACGGTGGAATGGTGGACGTACCTGGCCCCGTGGATTTCCATTTTAACTTCGGTTTTCCCCCAGGTAAGGCTTATGCCTGCATGGCTGAAACAATGGTTCTGGCTTTGGAAGGCCGCTTTGAAGATTATACGATAGGCAAGGATATAACGATGGAAAGAGTAACCGAGATCACAACATTGGCCGCAAAACATGGTTTTCGCTTGAGTGGTTTTCGTTCGTTCGAGCGCGAAGTTACCCGGGAACAGATCGAGAACGTACGCCGTAATGTCCACCGGGCAGGTAGCACCGATCACGCTTAGGAGGCTCTATGGGTAAAGCCCGTCTTTTGGTCGTTGAAGACGATGTCGATATTGCCAACATGCTCAAGATATATTTCTCGGGCATGAACTTTGATGTTGATGTCGCTCATCGCGGGTATGATGCGTTGGAGAGGACCAAACATGTTCTGCCTCACTTGATCGTGCTCGATATCATGCTGCCCGATATCGATGGGTATGAAGTCTGTCGTAATTTGCGTACAAGCACGCGCACCAGTCATATTCCTGTCATCTTTCTGACACAAAAAGATGAACGCAGCGATAAGCTGCAGGGCCTTGAACTCGGCGCAGACGATTACATTACCAAACCATTCGACATTGAGGAATTAAAGCTGCGGGTAACCGGTGCCATACGGCGATCTGAACGTGAAAGCCTGACCGACCCGCGTTCCGGGCTACCGGCCGGACGCCTGATCGAAGAACAACTCCGCCATATCATTCGTGAAAAGGAATGGGCGTTGCTCGACATGCGGGTTAACGACTTTGAACCCTTCAAAGATGTTTATGGTTTTGTCGCCGGCGACGACGTCATGCGCTTTGCGGCCATGCTTGTCACCGAAGTGGTGAACGAACTCGGCTCCAGTGAAGATTTCATCGGCCACGCTGGCAGCGATAACTTTATCGTCATTACCAATAATGAATCTGCACCCTTGATCAAACAGCGTATCAAAGACCGTTTTGCCGCAGAAATCCTGACGCATTACAACTTCATAGACCGCCAGAATGGTTATATGCAGGTGTTGAAACCCAATGGTACGGCTGAAAAGGTGTCGTTTATGACCTTATCGGTTGGCATTATCTCGCCCACCGAACAGTCCTTCGCAGATATACGCGAGATCACCGAGCTTGCGGCGGAAGCTCGCCGGCAGGATAGCCTCGCAGCCGCTTAAGGGCGCCTATAAAATATGTTTGCAAGCTTGAACTTGGGCATGGGATTGGTCATCGCCGGACTGGTATTTGTGATACTGGTCTGGGGTCTGGTTACTCTTCTACCGCGTGGTCAGGTCCTTGAACAAAATAATTCGTCCGGGATTTTACCGGATTCGGATCAATCTTCTGACGCGGTCGTAGTCATCCAATCGGGCGGGCGCGTGGACTACGTTAATGCCCGTGCGCGCGAATGGTTTGGCCTCCGTGAGAATGACCAGGCTGACTTGGAACGCCTTTTGCGCCGCGTACGTCCCCCCGATGATTTTCTGGATGTGTGCGCCTCTCCTGGACAGAAACGCCTCAGCCTTAACGGTAAACCGGTGCAGGTTACGTCGTATAAGGTGCCTGGGGTTTACCCCCAGATGCTGGTTTCCTTGCGCGGCATGGATTATATGCCAGGCCTGCAGGTAGGTGATAAAGGGCTGTCGTCTTCCATTCTCAAGACTTTCACTGATTTCAGCCAATCCATCGCCGTTGGCATCGATTTTGATTCCGTCGTTAGATCGGTCCTCGATAATGTATTTCAGTTGGTGCCCGCGGATATCCTGGAAGTTAAAGCCTGGGACTCAGACAGCCAGGCTTTCGTCGCGTATCGCTATCAGGATGCGAATGGCTCAGGTCGCAAACTTGTCCACTCAACACAGAGTTTATTTGGCGGTTTCAGTGCACAGGTTGTCGAATCGCACTTGCCGCTGCTTATAGCCGATGCCCAGGCTGCCTCCGGGAATAAGATGGGGGCAGGTTTTATTCCCCTTGGATCCTATCTCGGCTTTCCATTGATGGCAGGTAATGAACTGGTTGGCTTGCTTGAAGCCGGACAGACCACCGAAGCAGCCTTCACCTCGGGGGATTTTGATCTATTGCAGTTGGTAGCCGGCCAGGTTGCGGTTGCACTACGGAATGCCCTCTTATATGAACAGGAAAAGCGCCGTACCCTGGAATTCTCCGGGTTGGCAAACCTGGCGCAGGCGGTAAGCTCGATACGCGAACCGCAAAATTTATTTACTCATCTGGTGGAAAGTATAGCCCCGCTTTTCCAGGCGGAGGTTATCGGTTTCCTGCTTTATGATGAAAACAAACACACGTTGGAAGGCCAGGTGCCGTTCCTTGGCCTGCCCACACAAATTGTGGAGATCTATCGCACCCCCATCGCTTCTGGCAGCCCGGCGGAGGCTTTGCTGAATGAACATCGGTTGATCCTGACGAAGAATGCTGCCGAAGATGAGAACTGGCGGGTGCTCGGTTTAACAGACATTGCCATAGCTGCCAGTTTGCGGGACTCGGTTCTTGTGCCGCTTGTCTCGTCGGGACAAATGGTCGGTTATCTTCAGGTCTCACACCACCGTAATGGAGTCCAGGAATTTTCCGATTCTGAACAGCGACTGCTGCATATCGTAGCCGACCAGGCTGCCGCGATCATTGTAAATGCGCTGCTCGTCCGGCAGAGCCGCGAGCGAAGCCAACGCTCAGATGCATTAAGGCGCATATCCAGCCTATCGGCTTCCATGGCCACACTGGATGAAGTCCTGAAATATTCCGCCCAGGAACTCGCCGGTCTTTTCCAGGCCGATGCTGCGGCGATCTTTTTGCTGGATGAGACCAGTGGTGAGCTCCATGTTCATCCAGCTTCAGTGGTCGGTATCTCTCAAGAAGCCGTGGCCGCCTTGCGGGGCCTTGTGATTGATGATCCTGAATATATTGAGACGGCCACCGCGAGCCAGCGCGCTTTTCTTTCCGGCCATTTGAGCGTTGATCCGGGTCTGTTATCGTTCTATCGTACACTCGTCTCAGACGTTGGATTAGAGTCGGCCCTTATTGTTCCGTTGGTCCTGCACGAAAAATCTCTCGGTGAGTTGGTGGTGGGCAGTCGAAAGGCCGAGTTCTTTAATGATTACGACCTGCAGGTGGTTACGAGCGCTGCCGGGCAGGTGGCTTCTGCGATCGAAAGCTCGCGCCTCATTTCTCAGACCGATGAAACCTTGCGCCGTCGCGTCGATCAGTTGACTTCCATCGCCCGCGTGGGCCGTGAGATGGGAGCTTCCCTTTCGATTGACGATTTGCTCAAAGTGATCAACAATGAAACGATCCGTTCGAGCGGTGCAAACTGTGGTTCGATCTTCCTGCTGGATCTCGATGCGGCTGGGGACGACCTACGCATCATGCAGTCCGTGGGCGATCCGTATGGCGGTGAGCTTACTCCATTGGAGCGGGCTTCGATTGAAAACAACAAATCCATCGTAATTTCTGATTTCAAACTGGAGACTTTCCTTCCACCGCATGAAGGCGTAAGTTCTGCCATGGTCGTACCTGTTTCGCAGCACGGCAGGGTGCTCGGCCTGATCGAACTTCACAGCACTCAACCGGCTGCCTTTGATGCGAATGCGCTGGAGATCACTCAGACATTGGCTGTTCAAGCCGCCGTCGCTTTGAATAATACCAGACAGCGCGATGAAGAACGTCGCCAATCTGAGCTTTTACACCGCCGGGCTGAAACACTGGAAAAGTTCTCCTCCGCTAGCTATTCCTTGAGCGCTCAACAACCGCTCGAAGATTCGCTCAATTCCATCGCGCAGGGCATTCGCGATTCGACGCCATTCCGTATCGTGTTGGTCAGTCTCCACGAGCCGGATACGGGCTTGCTCCGCCGCGTGACCGGCGTTGGGATCGCGCCGGAGGCGATGGCTGAGTTGTTGTCTCGCAAGCAGCCGTTTGCCAGTCTAAGTCAGTTAATGAAACCGGAATTCAAAGTCGGCCGTTGTTATTACATCCCTGCCGATAAAACTCCTGTGTTGCCGGCCGATGTCCATTATGTTTATGCCGGTCATTATTCCGAGGCCGAAGCCAGGCAGAACGCCTGGAACCCGGACGACTTTTTGTTTACTCCACTGGAGGACCCGCAGGGCCGCACCCTGGGCTTGATAAGCCTTGATGACCCTGCGAACGGCTTGTCTCCCGACCGCGCTACGCTCGATTCGCTGGAACTGTTCGCCACCCAGGCTACCCAGTTGATCGATAACTATTCGCAATATGGTGAGCTTCACAGTCGCATCGAGTCGTTAACCTCCGGCTTGCAGCGCCAGCAGAAACTCCTGAAAGTTTCACAGAATGATCTGCCTCTCCTGCTCCGTAAAGACCTGGAGCAGACGATTTCCCTGAATAATCTCGATTACCGTGCACAGCACGTGCGTGCCGGCTTGGCTATTACCGAATCGGTCAGCCGCCAGTTGGATTCCGCTTCGGCTCTGCTGGCTCTTGGCCGTGAGACGCTGACGCAGTTGGGAATGTCGATTGCGCTGGTTGCTGAAAACACATCTGAGGGTCCGCGCCTTCTGCATGTACTTGGGAGCATCCCAAGACCCAGCAACCCTGAAGCGTTGTTTGGCCAACGGAATCCCTTGCGGTCGGTCCTGCAGAATGGGGAACCGATCCTGATCTCGAACCTCGACGATAACGACGAATGGCGCGAAACTCCCCTCCTTTCCCAGATGCACGCCAAAAGCTTGATCTGCCTGCCGGTGATGGTCGAGAATAAACCGATCGCGGCGATGCTGGCCCTTGACATCGATCCCATGCCGGACCTTACGGAAGAAGACCGGCAGGTCTATTTCCAAATATCCCGGCAGACATCGGTGGTTTTACAGAACATCTCTCTATTGAGTGAAACCCGACGCCGCTTGCAGGAAGTGAATCTCTTGCTCGAATTCAGCCGCCGTCTCACTGGTCTCGATCCGAACCAAATGGTCAAGGCATTACTCGATAGCGGCCGCCGCGTCATCCAGGCGGCACATGCCGGTTCCGTGCTGTTGTGGAACGAGCAGAGCCAGTCGCTTGAATCGACCGCCGTTTCCGGCTACGCGGATATCGAGAGCATGATGCGCATCACCTACCGGCGTGGCGAAGCCCTGCCTGGTAGTGTTTTTGCCTCCGGCAAACCGCGTCGGATAGATGAAGTCGCTTTCTCGCGTGATTATGTTTTGACACCTGAAAACCAGGGGTTGTATCGGCTCGCAACGGGTGGTCGTCTGCCTGTCTCGAGCCTGATGATCCCCATCATCTCGGCTGATGTGGGCGTCGGTTTGATCGTGTTGGATAACTTTAATACTACAGGGGCCTTCCGGGTCGAAGATGAAGCCCTGATGGTTTCACTTTCCCAGCAGGTAGCCCTCTCTCTGGAAAATGTGCGCTTGGTGCATGCCAAGACCGAACGGGCCGGCCAACTGCAGGCATTGAACGAGGTCGCCACGGCAATGACCTCCAGTTTGAGTTCGGATGAATTGGTGGCTGCTTTGCTCGATCAACTGGAGCCTGTCCTGCCGCTGGATACCGCGACACTGTGGCTGCGCGATAAGGAGCGCTTGACCGTTGCAGCCGCGCGCGGCTTCCCTGACAGCGAAAAACTTCTCGGTTTGACGGCCGCCGTGAGCGACAGCGCTTTATTCAAGGAAATGGTGAAGAGTGGCCTGCCCATCTCAGTCGGTGATGTGCGCGAAGATCCGCGCTTCCCGGCTGTCGACGCGCCGCGTCTATCCTGGTTGGGTATTCCGATGATCGCCAAAGGCGAATTGATCGGGTTGATCGCGTTGGAAAAATGGCAGGCTTATTTCTACAGCAACGAGCAGATCCAGTTGGGCACGACCTTTGCCAGCCAGGCTGCCATCGCGTTGGATAATGCCAATCTGTATGAAGAGAGTGTCAACCGCGCCGCCGAATTGGACGAGCGCTCAAAACGTCTGGCTCTGCTTAACCGCTTCTCTTCCTCCTTAAGCGGACTATTGGACGCAGGCGAGATCCTTGACCTGACTGCGGGAGAACTGCAGCAGGCCATGAACGTCACGCGGGTCTCCTCAGTGTCCTTCGACCGCAAGCAGGCTAACTGTGTAGCCATTTACCCGATAACGGAGCAGGCCCTGCCTGTGGCCCTGCCTGATGCGCCATTATTCACCCGCCTTCGCGAAGTCACATGGCATCTTTGTCACTGAAAATGCGAAGGCTGAGCCAGACTTGCTACCCTTGGGCAAATTTCTAGGCGAGGATGTGAATGCACTGCTCGTTCTGCCGCTGATTGGCGGCCAGGATTTGATCGCCCTCCTGTTCCTTCAAATTACCGGTTCAAGAAGCTTCACTTTGACCGAAATCGAACTGGCCCGCACGATTGCCAACCAGGCCGCCATCGGGTTGGAAAACGCCCAATTGTATCAATCCACCGTTCGCACCGCCGAACGATTCTCTGTTTTGAACCAGGCCAGCGCCGAAATCGGAGCCAGCCTCGATCCGGACGAAATCTACGCCTCCATCCATAGCGCGGTCCAGCGCCTCATGTCCGTGGACACTTTTATCATTAGCCTGGCCGATGAAGAAAACCAGGTGGTGGATTACGTATATTTAATGGATCTCGACAAACGTATACCGAATAAGCGCCTGCCATTGGGCGAAGGTCTCAGTAGCTATGTGATCATGAACGGCCAGCCATTGCTGCTCACTGGCGCAGAGAACGCTGCGGCTATTGGAGCTGTCGCTTTAGGTGAGCATGGCCTGTCCTCTTCGATCCTGGCGGTCCCGATGGTTCTGGGCGGCAAGATAACGGGCATGCTCTCCGCGCAAAGCTACCAGACCGGATGTCTATACCGAGGAAGACCAGCAGATCTTTAGCACGCTGGCTAACCAGGCAGGCGTCGCCATTCAGAACGGTCGCTTGTTCGGTGAGACCGAGCGCCTGGCGCTGGAGCTTGAACAGCGCGTGGTCGAACGTACCGCCCAACTGCGCCATGAGCAGCAAAACACCGAAACCCTACTGCGCATTCTCACCGAGGTGTCTTCGAGTCTCGACCTCGACCGTGCCCTTAACCGTACGCTTTCCATGCTCAATGAAGCGATCGGCGCCGACCAGGGTACGATCATGCTGCTCAACATGGAAGATAACCTTTTGCATTACCGCGCCGGTTACGGATATGTCTCCGATAAGACAGGCAGCGATGAACGTGGGCTTACTCTCAAGATCGGCGAGGGGCTGGCAGGTTGGGTCGTTCAAAACCGCGAGGCCACTCTGGCAGCCGACCTGTATAAAGACCCGCGTTGGGTGCGCTCATCCTCCACCTCGGGCCAGCATCGCAGCGCCATCGTTGCGCCCCTGCTGGTCGCGGAAGATGTGATCGGCGTGCTGTTGGTCTTTTCGCGCATAGAGAATTATTTTACAGCCGACAGCCTTAATCTAGTCAAGGCCATTGCCAGCCAGGTGTCCGTTGCCATTAACAATGCGCATCTGTATGAGCTCATCCGTGACCAGGCGGAACGACTTGGGTTGATGTTGCGCAAGGAGAAGGAGGAAGCCAGCCGTTCGCAGGCCATCCTGGAATCGGTAGCCGACGGCGTGCTGGTCACCGGGCCTGATAACAAAATCACCTTCTTGAACTCCTCGGTTCAGAATATCCTGACGATCAAGCCCAGCCGCGTGCTAGGTCGTTCTCTCGAAAACTTCGGCGGTATGTTCGGTAAAACCAGCGCTACATGGATGGAAACCATCCGGCGTTGGTCCAAAGCTCCCGGCTCATATATTCCCGGTGACAGCTATGCCGAGCAGTTGGAATTGGGCAATGACCGTATCGCTCTCGTCCACCTTGCACCGGTGATCATGCAAAACGAATTCCTCGGAACCGTTTCCATCTTCCGTGATATTACGCATGAAGTGGAAGTGGACCGCTTGAAGTCCGAGTTCGTCGCCACGGTGAGCCACGAGCTTCGTACGCCCATGACGGCCATCAAAGGCTATGTGGATATATTGTTGATGGGCGCGGCGGGAGCTATCAATGAGAACCAGTCTCACTTTTTGGATATTGTCAAAAGCAATATCGACCGCTTGAACATCCTGGTCAGCGACCTGCTCGATATTTCTAGTATTGAGGCCGGTCGAGTCACATTATTAAAGCAATCCCTTAACCTCGAGAAGATCGGCCGGGATGTCATTTCGGAGTTTCAGGCCCGCTCGGAAAATGATAAAAAGCCGATGACCTTTGCAATAGATATTCCCGAACTTATGCCGCGCGTTCATGGGGATGCAGGCCGCGTCCGGCAGGTTCTGGTCAACCTGATGGATAACGCTTACAACTTTACTCCTGAGAAGGGCACGATCACAGTGCATATTCATTCGCAGAATGGGAGTGGTGAGGTACAGGTCGATATATCGGATACGGGCGTGGGAATCTCCGCAGCGGACCAGGAACGCGTCTTTGATCGCTTCTATCGCGGTGAAAATCCTCTGGTGCTTGCCACACCTGGCACCGGTTTGGGTTTGGCGATTGTAAAGCAGTTGGTTGAGATGCATAACGGACGGGTTTGGATGGAAAGTGAAGGTGTTCCGGGCAAGGGCAGTACCTTCTCGTTCACCCTGCCCGTTTACGAGGAGAAATCTTGATGTTCCCCCAGGTTATTTATAATCACGCCTTTGCAAGGTTGTTTTCCAAAAAAATCCCATCAGAGCAGAGACCCAATGGCGAAGATCCTGATTGCTGAAGACGAACCCGATATCCGTGAGTTGGTAGCCTTTACGTTGCGCTTTGGCGGTTATGAAGTCGTGGCTGCAAACAACGGCGAAGAGGCGGTCCATACGGCCTCGCGCGAACATCCCGACCTCATCCTCATGGATGTGCGCATGCCGCGCTTGACCGGTTACGATGCATGCCGCATGATGAAAGCCAGCGAAGAATTAAAGGATATACCAGTGGTCTTTCTTTCGGCCAAGGGACAGGATTCCGAGATCCAGTCCGGCTTGGAAGCTGGTGCCGAGGAATATTTGCTCAAACCTTTCTCGCCCGACCAGTTGACTGACCGTGTGCGCGCTATATTGGCTAAATTTGGAAAGTGACCTGCCGGCCCTCCTTTGCTTTTTCGGCGTAGGAGGGTCCTGAATTATCATGAGCGCCATCCTTCTCGACCAGTCGATTGTTCATTACGAGGCGCTGGGACGCGGCCGTCCCATCGTCTTCCTGCATGGCTGGGTGGGTTCCTGGCGTTACTGGATGTCTTCCATGCAGGTTGCATCCACCTCCTACCGCGCCTACGCCCTCGACCTGTACGGCTACGGTGATACGTCACACGACCCCTTAAAGTATTCTCTCGACAAACAGGCTGCTCTCCTGAGCGGCTTCCTGGATGAGTTGGGCATCGGCAAGATCGCCATCGTCGGGCATGGACTGGGTGCCCTGGTAGGGTTTTATTTTGCGGCGCAGCAGCCCGGAAGCGTGGACCGCATCATGGCGGTCAGCTGCCCGCTCGATTTCAACTCGATCCACGCCAGACTTAAGACCTCCGACTCTTCCGAGCTTGTAGACTGGCTTTCCAATAGATCCCCTGACTCGCTGAACGCCCTGTCAGACGCCTCCAAAGCGGACCATCGCGCTGTGACGGCTTCCATGACCAGCTTTCAGTCAGATGGTTTGTTCAGCCAGTTCCGCAGCTCGAATGTGCCTTGCCTGCTGGTCTATGGACAGAATGACCTTGCCATGCGTGTGCCTGACGTGGAAGAGACCGAACCCTATGGGCTTCACCTGCACCAGGTCAACCTCGAAGACTCCGGCCATTTCCCGATGATGGATGATGCCGATAAGTTCAACCGTCTGCTCACCGATTTTTTGGCCCTCGAATCCGGCTTCAGCCCGCGCGAATTGCAGTTGAAAGAAGAGTGGAAGCGGAGAGTACGGTAATACCTTACAGCTCCTATATGAAATAAATGAAAAAAGAAAATGCGCAGGGCGTACGCCCTGCGCCATATCCTTTTTCCGAAGGTGCAGGTTAATTTCCCGCGCGGAATTCTTCGTCCTCGAAGATGCAGGCGTTCTCCCTGCTAGGCTGAAAGTCTGGTCGGAGATGGCGGGCACTTTTCTCGCCAAGAAGGTGTGAGTAAATACGAAATAAGTAGATCGAGAATAGCATCAGACCATTCATATTCACAGTTCGTAACGGAGGCGGAACAAAATCCGCCTTTTTGTTATTACCTATACAAATTAGGAAACATAGTGTTTATAATTTAGATAAACTTTAGCGGTGATTTAGAAGAAACGAAGGTCTTAATGGTATCTTCCCTGCGTTTTCGCTTTGCATTGTTGGCCTTCGTGATTGCACTTATCACTTGCGCGAACCCTCCCGTACCGGCCTCCCAGGCAATTATCACTTCTACGCCTGAGTCAAACTGCCGCGCCTCAGCCCACCGCCACTCCGGTGATGAGCAAAGAGCGTGTCACTTTTACAAGCGGCAGTCTTACAATGGTCGGTTACCTGTTCAAACCGGAGGGGGATGGCCCGTTTCCTGGTATCATCTGGAATCATGGCAGCGACCCGGATCCCGATCAAACTTCCGAGCTCGACGCGGTAGCGCAAATTGTTGTTCCCGCGGGTTACGTGCTGTTCGCGCCTTTGCGTGAGGGGCAGGGCGGATCACAGGGCCAATCCATTATGGATCAGGTCCAGCAGGAACAAACCTCGAAAGGCGATGCAGCTGCACAGCAGTTATTTGTGCAGCTGATGGAAGGCTCGCAGTTGGACGACCAGCTAGCCGGTCTTGCCTATCTTAAGAGCCTGTCCTATGTGGATAAGGATCGCTTGGCGGTTGCTGGTTGTTCCTACGGCGGAATTCAAACTCTGCTTGCGGCTGAAAAAGGCGCAGGCTACAAGGCCGCCGTCGCCATCTCGCCCGGCTCGGAGAGCTGGGACAGCAATAAATATTTACAGCAGGCGCTCACCGGTGCGGTGAGCAGCATCGATATACCCGTGTTCCTCATTCATCCTGAAAAAGATATCAGCGTTGCACCGGGGTATGCGCTTGCCCAGGAATTCCTGAAGCTCGGAAAAGCATATAGCCTCAAGATCTATCCGCCCTTTGGCCCGGCAGAAGAACAAGGGATCTGCTTTGGCGGCGCTCAGGGTGACCATTGGTGGGCCGCCGATGTGCTGTCGTTCCTCGGTGCGGCGCTGTCCCCTGCCGCCAGTCAACCAGTATCGGCTCCGCTTATAAAAGCACAGAAGATAACCCTTATGAGTGATGGTCTCGATCTGGTCGGTTATCTTTATAAACCGGCCGGGCAGGGACCGTTCCCCGCCATCATTTGGAATCATGGCAGTGAGGCGGATCCGACTGCAGCGAATGAATTCAACCGTATTGCCTCGCTCTTTGTTCCCGCCGGTTACGTCGTCGTTACACCGGTGCGCCGCGGGCAGGGTGGATCTCAGGGCGATTACATTGTGGATCAAACCAGGCAGGTTTTTCAAACGAAAGGCCGCACCGCTGCGCAGGAATTCGTGCCTCAACAGATGGCCGGTCCACAGTTGGATGACCAGCTTTCAGGCCTCACATATCTTGAGAGCCTGCCTTATGTGGATAAGGATCGCCTTGCGGTAGTGGGCTGCTCTTATGGTGGTATGCAGACCCTCTTCGGCGCAGCCTCCGGCAAAGGATATAAAGCGGCTGTGGCCATCTCTCCCGGTGCGGAGAGTTGGGATGGGAATCCGCTTTTACAGCAGGCGCTCATCAAACTCGTGAGCAGCATTGACATTCCGACTTTTATCATTCATCCGGCGAAAGATGCCAGCCTTGCACCGGGGTTTGCGCTGGGACCTCAATTCCAGCAGTTGGGTAAAACCTACGGGCTCGAGATTTACCCGCCGTTTGGCACGGCCACGATGCACTGTTTTGGCGGTGGTGGCGGAACTACTCTGGGTATCGACGTCTGGGGACCGGCAGCGTTATCGTTCCTGAGTAATGTACTGCATTGAAAAATCGTAACTACTCACAGCCCTTGCATGAAGTACCCGAAAAAAGGATATGGCACAAGGCGTACGCCCTGTGCCATATCCTTTTTCCGAAGGTGCAGGTGAATTTCTTGCGCGGAATTCTTAGTCCTCGCAGATGCAGGTGATCTTCCTGCCAGGCTGAAAGCGTGGTCGAAGATGGCGAGCGCTTTTCTCGCCAAGGAGGGTATGCGTAGATACGAAAAATCTATACATAAATTCGCTTCTTTGGTGGTATCTTTGGTGAATATCAATTTGACTGCTCAAAAGGTGAATCCATGAAAAATATCTCCAGCAAATCATTTCAAACCAGGGCCGTACATGTAGGCGAACGAGCCAAAGCTGCGGAGTATACCCCGGTTACAACCCCCATTTCTACATCCGTCGGTTATCTCTACGAAAGCATGGACGATATGGACGCAGTCTTCGCAGGCTCGAAGCAAGGCTACGTCTACCTTCGTTACAGCAACCCTACCGTTACGGCCTTCGAAGAGGCGATTGCCAGCCTGGAAGGGGCCGAGGCTGCGCAGGCCTATTCATCCGGTATGGCTGCCATACATGCCGCGCTTCTGGGTTGCGGAGTCAAAGCAGGTACGTCGGTGGTCGCTGCCATGGACGTCTATGGCGCAACCTTCACCATGCTGCGCGGCTTGCTCACAACCTTGGGTGTAAACGCGCGTCTGGTAAACGTAAGCGATCTGGGCGAGGTGGAATCTGCGTTGAAAGAGACGAGACCTGTTTGCCTGTTGGTCGAGACCATCTCGAACCCTCTGCTTAAAGTGGCAGACGTTCCCGCTCTCGCCTCGCTCGCGCATAAATACGGCGCGTCTCTTCTTGTGGATAACACCTTTGCTTCGCCTTATCTCTTCAATCCGCTATCTCATGGGGCGGATTACGCGATCCACAGCGCCACAAAATATATCTCCGGGCATGGAGATGTGCTGGCGGGTGTGGTGGCTACCTCCGCCGCAAATAAAAAAGTGTTGTTTGAGTTGAACAAATTGGTCGGGGGCGTGCTTGGACCGTTCGAGGCATATCTGGCCTTGCGAGGCTTGAAGACGCTCCCTTTGCGTATCCCGCAGCAGTTCGGGAATGCGCAGCAGGTGGCCGAATGGCTTCAAAAACATCCGCGCGTCAAGAAAGTCAATTATCCCGGCCTCGCGGGTCATCCCGGACATGCCCTGGCCGAACGACTCTTCGAAGGCCGGGGCTATGGCGGTGTGCTTTCCTTCGAGTTGGATGGGGCTGAAAAAGCGCAGGTATATCATTTCATGGAAGCCCTGACGATCATCCTGCCCGCCACCACGCTTGGCGACATTTATTCGCTTGTTCTTCATCCTGCGACCTCTTCTCATAGAAGTCTTACCGCAGAAGAAAGGGCTCGCGTCGGGATTTCTGATGGGCTGGTCCGCCTGTCAATGGGGATCGAATCACCGGATGACATTCTCTCTGACCTCGACGCGGCGCTGGCGACAATGTAGTCTCTAACCTCGACCGGAGGATGGTCTCATGCTGAATGAAAGGTCAGCTATTAATAAGATCAAATTAAAGTTTGGAGAGATTGAAAAGATCGTCCTCATCCCGTTGCCGTTTGGCGGTTTTTTTTCGGCCAGGATGACAGCGGAAGGAATAATGGTCGACAATCTTGGTTTTTATCCATTCCTGCCCTGGACCGTTTTTATGGAAGTGATAAATTTTCTCATCGGAAAGAACGGCCGGGCGGAAAAAGGATTTTCAATGAGCGCGAGGCTCGGCGACGAGGGTCTATCGCTTGAGACGGTTGAAGGACATCTTGCTCATGTTATTTATGGTAAGAAAGTACGGGAGATCATTTTCCGGCGCGTGTCATCGATCTCCGCTATTTTGGTCTGGGCCGGCGTGTGTGATGCGACAACCGATGAGTTGATCCTTCGTTGAAAAAACGCCAGTGTCAATTTGCCATGACCGACGGCAGCAAAAGAGTTCTTTCAAACAGAAAGCCCAAAAAATCTCTTATTATCTCTGTTCATCTCTGTTCATCTCTGTTCATCTCCGTTCATCTCCGTTCATCCCCGGTAAATTGTCACTTAACAAACACTTTTTTACGCTTGAACGGTCGGAGGCAATTCAGGTCGCTGGGCGGGTTTCTCGCCTCTTATGCGCGGCCGCCAAACTCGAAAATACTCCGCGCCAAAATACGATCCTGTCACGAGCAGGGCTGCCAGGAATTGTCCGATCAATGATTCAAGGTTTGGAAAAACGGCAAACCATACCCCCATCCAGGTGGGGATCGGCAGGGTGACAGGAGTAGTCCCAATCCACGCGGCTAGTTGCATTTCCTGGATATTCTCGCCGACCATTACGATCAACACCCCGCCTAATAAAACACCGGTCAGGATGAGCATTTGCCGGTAGGGAAGCTTTTGGTGCAGGGTGAATGTCAAAACACCCACTGTCAAGGTCAATAAAAGTCCAAGGCTTGCTCCGATCAGTACGGTATCGGTCCCAACCTGCAGTCGGATCGACTGCAGGAAAAGCACTACTTCAAAACCCTCTCGATAGACCGTGGTAAGCCCAAGAAGCACAAGTCCACGAAATATTGTAGTCGCACCTTGTCCGCTTGCTTTGTCTCTCCCGACGAGTTTGCGGCGCCTGCTGTTATGAAGTGAAATCCATCCAGTCCAATAAATTTTGTGAAAGAACCAATTCATCAAAATTAATAAGACGACGATGGCAAGCAGTCCAGTAGCCGCTTGGATATCGAGGGCCGGGGCATCGATACTCCTGAGGATGGCGACCGCGATGAACCATGTGACTATGGTTGCCATAAATCCCAACACGGCTCCCATGGCTACCGGTCGGCGATAAGATTGGTTGGCTCCGACGAAGCTGGCTGTGACGGCTGCGATCACCACAATACATTCGAGGCCTTCACGGAAGACAAGGATGGCTGTGTAGAGGATGGATGCACCGTGACTGATATGGGCATCGGTAGGATCAGGATTTCCGCCGGCGGCGACGGCTTGCCATAGGATGATACCGAAAACGATCAGGCTCGTTCCTGCTATTAATACCCGACCGTATCGTTTAAAGATATTGGAAACGATTGTCATTTCTGATCTCTCCTGCCAAATTGGTGTGTAATAACTCGACAATGTCACATTCCAAAAATCGGATATCTGTTGAATACTGCGGCATTATCAAAAATAAGCAGGAGTATAATTTGCCCACCGGGCATAATCTAGATATTTGTAATAATTTTGATTTATATTTACTGTAAGAAGGTTTTCAACCCGGTTGATAATTTATAGCTACTGACGGCCCTGCATGAAATACCCAGAAAAAAGAATATGCGCAGGGCGGAGCCCTGCGCATATTCTTTTTTCTGAAGGTGCAGGTTTTCTTCCTGCTCGGAAATCTTCGTCCTCGCGGACCGCAGGTGCAGGGGTTTCCCCTGCAAAGGCGTTCTCCCTGCCCGGCTGGAAGCGTGGTCGGAGATAGCGGGCATATTTCTCGCCAAGAAGGTGTGAGTAACTACTACACTTTAACGGAGATTTAATCGTTTATATGACCACTAGCTATGCCATGCGGCGTTACGCAGCGGAGATTTACCGGCTGCAGCAGGATAATGAACGTGTTTCTCTTTCGCTACTAAGTTCGCAGGTGGAAGCTTCTGCGCAAGCCATCTCGACTATGATCAAGCGCCTGGGGCAGGGCGGCTTTCTTGTGCATGAGCCTTATCGAGGCGTCCGCCTTACCGAAGATGGGGAAAAAATCGCCATGCCGGCCCTGCGTCGTCATCGCTTGACGGAAGTGTTCCTCGTCAAGGTCATGAAATACGACTGGGCCTCCGCTCATGAACTGTCCGATGTATTCGAGCGGGGAATAAACGAGGAGATCGAAGATCGGATGGATGATCTTACTGGTCATCCTACCCGTTGTCCGCATGGTGAACCGATACCGAGTAAAGAAGGGGTCATGCTGGTTGTAAAGGATGTGTCATTGGTAGGCGTGCCTTCCGGGTCCGACTGTATTGTCAGCCGTGTCCGCACACACGAATTGGATAAACTCCGCTATATTGCCGAGTTGGGCCTTATCCCCGGCGTCCCGTTTCACCTTTTTAGCTGCGCACCTTTCCGTGGTCCCTTGCGCCTGCAAATGAATTCGCTCGACCATGTGATTGGTTATGAATTGGCGGATTCTATTTGGGTCGAAGTTACTAAACAAGGGGCAGGGAATAAATTATCGCCATTGACTGCCCCTTATAAGAGGCAGGTGTCGAAATAGGACCTCTATTGTTTAGGTGTCATTGCGAGCCGTTCTTTGGCGATTGCGAAGCACACTCGTAGAGTGCGGAGCGAAGCGGAGTGGAAGCAATCTCGTATTAGGCGAAAAAAATGGGTTGTTGGAGATTTGTATACCTGCCAGAGATGCCCATTAGCAATCGCACAATTAGTTTTCAGACACTCTCTTATACTCGAAGATCCGTTATCGGATTATTTCCCCTCATAAGCCTGCTTCAATGTTTTTGTGTCGATTTTATGCATTTGAAGCATCGCCTCCCGGACTCTATTTGCTTTTACCTTATCCTTATCCTGCATCAACTCGAGTAAAACCGTGGGGACGATTTGCCACGATAGTCCATATCTGTCTTTCAGCCAGCCGCATTGGCTTTTCTCTCCACCTTCCGAAAGCTTCTCCCACAGTTCGTCTACTTCCTGCTGGTCTTCACAGTTCACGAAGAGCGATATGGCCTCCGTAAACGGAAATTGCGGACCGCCGTTTAGCGCTGTAAATTCCTGTCCGTCGAGTTGAAATGTCGCAGTAAATAAGGTTCCTTCAGGGTAAGGCCCTTCTTTTCCATATCGTAATATGCTCACGATCTTTGAATTTTTAAAAATGGAAATATAAAAATTCATCGCCTCTTCGGCCTGGTTATTAAACCACAAGAATGGGGTTATTTTATTCATCACTTTTCCTTTTCTACATGTAAAGTACCGATATTATTGATTGAGTTACGCACCGTTCCGCAATTTCGAAAAAAAATCCTGCGGGACGTTTTGCGTAAAGTGGGTTAGTAGATTCATCCTGGAATTTATGGATAGGGTCTTATTGATACGATTAGTTTTTCGCCAGTCTTTCTGCCAGCTTGTCTATGGACTGGTGCCAGCCGGCCAGGGCGTAGACGTACATTTGACCCACCACAAAACCGTATATCGTGATGGTCAGTTCGGTCATGTTGCCTTTGGCTTTAAAGACGACTACCATGTGCATCTCTCTTGGGTAATCAGGCGGCATGCCTGCCTGGGCAGGGTCGATTTTGTTGCCATCTTTGTCGCTTAGGCTCTGAATAAATTCAAGGCGTTCCATCGGCACGATCTTCTCATAGACGCCGGCAGTGAAAGAATCCTGGCCGCCTTGATCTTTTGGCGCACGCATGCAAAAGATGAATTTGCCGCCTACCCGCAGGTCGATTTTGCATGTGGGCGAGGTATAGTATTTTGGTCCCCACCAGCGCATCACATGTTCCGGTTCGGTCCAGGCTTTCCAGACCATATCAAGTGGGGCGTCGATGATGCGGGTTATAACAAGGTCTTCTTTTTTAGGGTGGTTGGTGTGTCGGTCATATTTGCTCCTCTAAAGTTAGGTGTGAAATGACATCAGTATCTGTAATAATTTTCTGCAGCTATTTATTGTCGCGCTTTTGTTCTTCCTTTAGTTCCTGCAAGTATTCATCGAGATTGTCCAGGCGCGTTTCCCAGATATCCCTGAACGTTTCCACCCAATTGTCAAGTTCCTCGAACGCCTTGGGCCGCAGTTGGTAGATGCGTTGTTGTGCAACCGGGTGGACCTCGACCAACCCGGCCTCGTTCAACACATGTAAATGCTTTGAGGCTTGTGGCTGCCGAATTCGCAGCCGCACGGCGATTTCGCCTACTGGGCGTGGTCCGTCGCGCAACAGCTCGACGATCCGCATACGGTTTGGCTCGGCAAGAGCGGTCATAAATGCTGTATTCATATGCTTAATATACCTTATAAAGAATATTCTTGTCAAGGAATATAATATACTGATTTTTTTGGCTCTTCCGTTTTGGCTGTGAAAACTAGCCAAAAGCGAACAGGACATGCAAACGGAAGGAGTTGAAGTTGCGATAGCCATAGCCGCGCCGACTGAGCATTTTGATCTTCAAGTTGACACCCACCGCGAAACCATTGGTATGGCGTCCGACAAAATAGTTGAGAATTTGCTGCCACCAGTTGCGCAGCGTTTTCATGAAAGCTTGTAAAGATTTGAACTGACTGGCTTCCATGCCAGCACCCACTCGAGTAGACGTTCTTCCGCACCTTAATAATCCAAATTCTGGTTGAACAAATTCCTAAAGCTTTCCTTGAAGTCATAACAAGCCTTCAATTCAGGGGAAGCCGCTAATATGGTCTGGAGTTTTTGCAGTTCTTCAGCTTTCAAGTTTTCCTTGTTCTTGACCAGCAGCCAACGGCAGCCCTTCAAAATCTCTTTCGTATGCTCGTCTGCATCTTTCTGAATGACACGGCGTGCTTTGGTCAGAGCCTCGTTCAGGTTTTTCATCACATGAAAACGATCAACGATACGTTTGACGTTCGGCAATTTCTCCGCGGCTACTTCTTGATAGGCGTCCCAAATGTCTGAGCAAGCTACTTCGATGGCTTCACACCACTCCTTTCCACGCTCATCCAGCCATTTTTCCAGCGTTTCTTTGCTCCGATCAGGTAAAACATCCAAAACAAGCCCTATTTCCGGTGCAGAAATCACCAAGACAAACTTGCCGTGACCTCTATGCAGACTGATCTCATCAAAACAGATCACTTTGATTTGCGGGTACCCCCGTGCCGCAATCGTTTTTTTGCCTACTGTTTAAATATCGTTTGCACGGCCTCTTCACTGAGTATCTTCGTCTACCGCACGATGGTGGTATCTTCTAGGACCGGCTCGTAGAAACAGCGGCAGCCGTTTTCGTGGGAACAACCCGCATGGGGCAGGCGAGGCACCTGGTCTTTCGGATAGGTTCTCATCAAGCGGTATTACATTTAGAACAGGTTTGCATGGTATACCTCTTCTCTCACATTCGCAGAAGCCGCTCGGCGTTGGTGTGAGCGATGCGCTCCCGGTCGGCTGGGCTGAGCGGGAGCTGCTCCAGGAAATTCCGGGCGGCCTGCATGGATGCCCAGGGATAATCCGCCGAGAACATGATCCGGTCAACCCCCACTTGCATGAGCAGGTCGAGGAAGTTGGGGATGAAGTTGAAACCACTGAATGTGTAGTAGAGATTCTCACGCAGGTAGTCACCGATCGGGCGCTCCAACCTGGTGAGTTGGGTGGGCAGGTCGTCGTCCAGCCGGGGTAGCATGAACGGAAGGGCTTCGCCCAGGTGGCCGATAATGAATTGCAGATGCGGGTAGCGGTCGAAGGCGCCACTGAGGATGATACGGAGGATGTGCACGGCGGTCTCGATGTGCCAGCCCCAGCCGGATGCAGCCAGTTGGGCGCTTACCTGTGCGGAGAAATTCCCCGTGTAGGAGGCTTGGATGACCGCCTGCGGAGGCGGTGTGGGGTGCAGGTAGATCGGCACCTGCAGGGCTTCCGCCCGCTCGAGGATGGGCCAGAAGAATGGGTCATCCAGGTAGCGCCCGTGCGTGTGGCCGTTGATCACGGCCCCCTTGAAACCGTAATCCCGGACAGTGCGTTCCAGTTCGGCCGCGGCGATATCCGGGCTGGCGGTCGGCAGGGCGGCGAACCCGCCAAAGCGGTCCGGATGGCGCTGGAGGGCTGCTCCCAGATAATCGTTGGCCTGGCGGGCCAGCGTCACAGCGGCGGGGGGATCGAGCTGCTCCACGCCGGGGGAGTTGAGCGACAACACCTGCACGTCAATGCCGGCGGCATCCATGTCGGCGATCCGGAGATCGTCCAGGTCCGCCAGTTGTTCGACCAAGTGGGCGTAGATCAGCGCAAGCGGAGACGGTATCTTGGTTTCCCTGGACCCGTTCCACGAGTTCCCGCCCAGGACCTTGCATAAATTTCGGGGTGATAAAGTGTTCTTCCAGCGTGATTGTTTTCATAATCTTTTCCTTTCTGGTTTGAGACATATTTACCTGTCCATGTTTTCTTCGGAGGCGGCGACGTCGCTGAAGTAGCACTCCGCCATTTCAGCCTGGCCGGGATTAGTCTAGATCTCGGTGTGCGGGTGGTCAATCAACTCGACGATGGCAGCCTCGCTCACAGGTGGCTGATTCTTGAGGTCATTAACGAAATCCTGCAGGACCTGAACGGTTTCCTCGATCTTTGGAGAGATGATCGTTTTTATTCGCACCACCTCTGCCTGTCCGGCTGTTGTAATGGTATAGATCCGCACAGTTCGCTTCTCGGGGTCCTCCCATTCTCCATGAATAAAGCCCTCGCGTTCCAACAGGGTCAGAAGCGGGTAGATTGCGCCGGGGTTCGAGACCCATTGCCCATTGGTCCGTTCGGCCAGCAAGTCCATAATCTCATTGCCGTAGCGCGGTTGTTGTGCCACCAAGTGAAGCACATATAGTGGCAGCAATCCCCCCCCTTTGCTGAGTAATGTAGCGACGAACGGATTGAAGGTATCCATGCCCTGGTGCCAGGGGCTGAAGCGTCGTCCGCCAAAAATCCAGTGATCTTCCGGCCAATTGCCGAAGGCATGGCGGAAAAACTTCCGCCATGCTCCCATCTCCTTGGGCGAAAGCGCCTGCCCAACCTGGAGCGTCTCTTCGCGATCGTGGTGGTCGCGCTCATCGCGCCACTCACGCCAAAAATTGCGGTCGGCCTGACCTGAGTCGTAGTGGTCTATTTCATGATGATGCGTGTGCCCGTGATGATGTTCGAAATGATGTGTGTGTCGAGACGGATCGCTTTCCGGTTCCAGGGTACGACCTGGGTTTTGATTGGGCTCTGGAATGTCATTATGCTCTTGAGTCATGGTTGTTTCTCCTGTTGATTTGCACAATTTTAATTCAACTATATTCAATTCAATATTATTGAATATATTATCACACCGATCTTTTTAGGCGTCAAGGGAATACTGCATCTGATCTAAAAATAGATTTTTATGTTTGGCGTTGTAATACCTGATACAACATATACACATCCCTCTTATTTTTTAGAATATCTGTTCTTTAATTCGCGGGTTGGGGTAAAATGGGGCTATGGAAAAGAGACCAGATTTTCGGCTTGTTTGGAAGGGTGTAGTCGTACTTTGCCTTACTGCGATCGGGGAACTTATAGTGAGTGATATATTCCAACTCTCCTTAAAGCTTCAATGGATTTATCTTTTTACTTTTATATTGCTGCTTTTAATCTCAGTGGCGATTACACAGTTTATTTGGATTTATCTTTCCAAGATTTCCAAGAAAGTTAATCAATCTATTAAAACCCCAAAAATAAAACATTGGTTTGAGCTGTCTAAAATTAATGACAACGATCTAAAGTTATATATCAAGAACGAAAGTAATTCCATAGAGGCGTTCGTTGAGTGTTGGAATAAGGACTTGCTTACTCTGGATCACATCAAGTATATACATGCCTATCCTAATGTTTATCCTGATAGAAAATTAGATATAGTAAGATCATCATTGACGGGTCATTTCCCTCTTCTGGGCGATACTCTAAAGTGTAATGATACGAGACAAATTCAAGTAGGTATCTCGTTTAAGGGGAAGATTGCACTACGCTTTTACGACCAAGATTCTCCAGTGTCTGGTTTTGTAGACGGAGTATTTGAGTATATAGTGAGTTGTGGTGGAAAGTGCCTTGGCATTCCATATAATTTGCCCGATTTTAGTGTGTTCTTGACAATTAAGAATGGCGCATTGGTTCAGATAAGGGATAAATTATGAATATCAAAAAAACCAATAAACAAAAAATGGCCCTCCCCAATAACGTTTTAACCAAAGAAGAATATCTAATAACTCTGAAAAAGACCACTAAGCCGGTTTACCCGAAGGTATCACTCATGAAAGGAAAGAAAAAAACATCGGCATGACATCTTTTCTATGGTTGTACCGGAATAAATACTCATTCAGGTAATATTGCAGGTACTTGGAAGAAACCACATGATATACGCCGCAAATCCCGTTCTTAGCCTGAGACCAAAAGCCTTAGATGGTATTGGTATGCACACCATCGTCCATACGATAGGGATGATAGTTTCAGCCCAACTCCCGATTCTCGAATATCTAATATCGCTCCGGTAACCATCCCCTAAAATAGTACCAATCATAAGTGGAAAACTCGTGGCAAAATAGAGCCAGGAGTGATCCGCATGAAGAAATCAAGGTTCTCTGAAAGCCAGATTGTGAACATTCTGAAGGAAGCGGAAGCCGGAGTTTCGCTGGAAGAACTAAGCCGCCAGCATGGGTTCAGCAAGGCGACCTTCTACAAGTGGAAGGCCAAATATAGCGGGATGGATGTGAGCACTCTCAAACGCCTGCGAGAACTGGAAGAAGAGAACCGACGCCTGAAGCAGATGTATGCGGAGTTGAGCCTGGATCATAAGGTGCTCAAGGAGATTGTTGAAAAAAAGTTATAGCGCCTGGGCAGCGACGGGAATTGGCGGAACAAGCGATGGCCGAACAGAGCGTGAGTGAGCGTCGGGCCTGCCGGATCCTGAACGTGAGCCGCTGTGTCTGTCGCTACCAGGCCAGGAAAACGGATGATTTGCAGATTGAGCAGGAGTTGCGCCAACTTGCCGAGCGGAAGAGAAGTTGGGGCTACGGCAAAATGATTGATTACCTGAAACACCAGGGCTACGGTTGGAATCACAAGCGGATTTATCGGGTGTACTGTGATTTAGGGCTAAATCTGCGCCGAAAACCGAAGAAGCGACTGCCTGCCCGAGACGCCCAGGTATTAGCTCAACCTGCCCAAGCCAATCAGAGTTGGTCGCTGGATTTTATGAGCGATAGCCTGTCGGGTGGCAGAGCCTTTCGCACCTTGAATATTTTGGATGACTACAACCGGGAAGCCTTGTGGATCGAAGTGGATACCTCCTTACCTGCCGAGCGTGTGATCCGGGTCTTGGAAATGCTCCTGCTGTGGAGGGGTGTCCCGCACCAAATCCGTATGGATAATGGACCCGAACTCATCTCACATCGGCTGGAAGCTTGGGCAAAAGACCATGACATTGAGCTGGCTCATATCCAGCCTGGGAAGCCAGCGCAGAACGCCTACATTGAGCGTTTCAACCGCACGTTCCGTGAAGATGTTTTAGATGCCTATTTATTTAGTTCGTTAGAGGAGGTGCGAGGAATCGTCGAACCCTGGATTGAGGAATATAACGCCATCCGTCCGCACGAAGCCTTGCGAGGCCTGTCGCCCCATCAGTTCGCAGCACAAGACGCCTGAGTTTGTCTACTTTTGATTGGTACTAAAAATGGGATGTTGACACTCCACTCCTCCATTCGTTCCTCTTCGTTCCGCGGGACGAATATCCAATTTCGCTTTATTCTCCATTCGATCCTCCAAAAAACTGGCCATTTTCTACTCAAAATTATTTGAAAAAATGGATCTCACCGATTTGAACTCGTCCACTCAAACCCTACCACATGGTTACACCCGAACAGTTGAGATAAACCTGGCAAAAAATAAAAGCCTGGCCGTCCTGCTCAATATCATAGGATTATTCATCTCTATCCTCGCCTTCATCCTCTTGGTATTATTCATACGTTTTGCGCGCCCAGGGGCATTTCCCGAGGCGTTCATTTTCAAGGCAGATTTGTCAACCCTGGGTCAGCTTTTGGTTCTGGTTGTTTTTGTCGCCGTCAGCCTGGTCGTGCATGAACTTATCCATGGTTTTTTCTTCTGGGTCTTTACCCGCAGCAGACCTGTCTATGCCTTGCACCTCGCCTATGCCTACGCGGCCGCCCCAGGTTGGTATATTCCTGTCCGGCAATATTGGGTCATTGGCTTGTCTCCGTTGGTGCTCATCGATCTGGCCGGTCTACTGCTGATCCTCCTCGCATTCCCGGCTTGGATCTTAAACCTGGTTTTTCTGGTCGCCTTCAATACGGGTGGATCCGTCGGTGATATGTGGATTATATTGAACTCGCTCTGTAAGTCTCCCGCCTGCTTGGTCAATGACGTTGGTGATGGCGTTACATTATTCGAACCCCAGTCGCCATCTACAAATCTATAATGAAATCTTTTATTAACACCTATTCATCTGGCCGCCAAGCCGTGGAGGTAGAATCAAACTGCGAATCTGCTCACAACCCCGGCATGAAGTATCCGGAAAAACGATATGTGCAGGGCGTACGCCCTGCACATATCGTTTTTCCGGAATTCCTAGTCCCAGGCTGAAAGCGTGGGACGTAGAGATGAATAGATACCAAACTGCAAGTCGGGTGAAATCTGATCGAGCATGGGTGGGGTGATACAATCCTTTTAGTGATATTCACAATAGCCGAACCGGCTCAGGAGTGTGTTAAATGAGTAAAGAAGACGATTTACGTGACGTCCTTAATCAAACAGCGAAGGAGATCGCCGCTGCCCAGAGCAACCCTCGTACCTGGTTATCCTGGATGGATTATTTGCTCGAACGTCTCGAAGACGAAGCTACGAAGGGTTATCCTGATAAGGGCTCTTATACCGATATGTTGTCTGCCCTGCAGGGTGAGATACGGAACCGCTTGAAAACCGGCGGCTGGCATTAAATTATTTTATCCATTAATCCCTGCTTGAGGAGTAAACCGATATGGAGATCATCCCCAATGTTCATCTTATCCCCAATATTATAGCCAACCCTTACTTGATCGTCGACCCCGATGGGCTGACATTAATTGATACGGGTCTGCCCGGTAGTGATAAAAAGATCCTGAATTATATTGCCGGTATGGGACGTTCGCCTGCCGACCTGAAGCGGATCATCATTACGCACTCCGATATGGACCATATCGGTGGTCTGTATCCGCTGAAAAAATCTACCGGCGCACGTACATATGCCAGTGATATCGAAGCAAAAGCCATTGCCAGCGGCATACCCTCGCGCCCGATCAAGTCTGCACTTACAATGCGCAGGGTTCTCATGTCCATTGTCCGTTTATGGATGAAGCCTCGTCCGATGCAGGTGGATGAAATCTTGAAAGATGGGCAGGTGTTACCCGTGCTTGGCGGATTGCGAGTGGTCGAGACCATAGGACATACCCCCGGTCACATCTCCCTGTTTGCATCGAAATCGGGTGTGCTCTTTCCCGGCAATTCCATGGTGTCCGATGATAAAGGACTGCATGGCTCGCGTCCGGCCGTCACCTGGGACACGGCTAAAGCGGATGAGTCTGTCCGAAAGCAGACCGCGCTGGGTGCGAGCATTGTTTGTCCGGGTCACGGTCCGGTGATCACCGAAGCACAAAATAAATTCCCAAAGGTTGACACGCCGTAGGTTTGGGGTATATTTGTAAGCACCATAATTAAACGAACGGGGAGCCTGTCTGACAGGCTGAGAGGAGCGTAATCGCTCGACCCGCATTACCTGATCTGGTTAATACCAGCGGAGGGACCATAGAGTCAACAAAAGCCATCCTCCATCAGGATGGCTTTTTTCGTCCATCCCCCTGTTATTATGGAGATGACAGGTTGAGGAAATAATTTATGCCTCGTATCCTTATATTTGCAAATGGCGTCCTGCCGGATCTTCAAAAAGCCCGCTTGCTTGTTAAGTCTGATGACTTCATCATCTGCGCCGATGGGGGTACGCGTTATGCGCTTGACCTGGGACTCGACCCCGGGCTGGTCATCGGTGATTTTGACTCACTCGGCCCTGAAGAAAGTGAAAAAGCGGAGCGCGCCGGCGCACAAATCATCCGGTATCCGCACGACAAGAATGAAACCGATCTTGAATTGGCCCTTTATCACGCACTTGAATTGAAGCCATCCTCCATTGTCATCCTCGCCGCGCTGGGGAATCGCCTTGACCAGACCCTCGGCAATATTGCCTTGTTGAGCGACTCGCGCCTCGGTGAGTTGGAAGTGCGCCTTGATGATGGCCTGGAGGAAGCTTTCTTTTGCCGCAGCAAATCCGAGCTGCACGGCAAGGCGGGCGACATTGTCTCGCTTATCCCGTGGGGCGGCAGGGTCAATGGTGTTCGTACCGAAGGCCTCAAATGGCCTCTGGAAAATGAAATTCTTTACCCTCAGAAGACCCGCGGCATTAGCAATGAACTGCTTGGCAATTCTGCCATCGTAAACCTGAGTTCTGGGTTGCTGCTCATTGTCCATCGACGCGTAACAATGGTTTAAGATACAACACTTCTAATGAAAGGTTTTCCATGAAACGAATCTTCTACTTCCTGCTTTCCATTTTTTTACTCGCTGGCTGTTCGCCCAAGCCATCCGGTCCGCAGACCCTTACGGTAATGACGCATGACTCGTTTGCCGTCACGGATACGGTTGTCCAGGCCTTCGAGCAGGCAAATAATGCGAAGGTGACATTCATCAAGAGCGGCGATGCCGGTGCGATGCTCAACAAAGCCATACTGTCCAAAGACTCACCGCTGGCCGACGTGCTTTACGGCGTGGACAATACCTTCCTTTCGCGTGCTCTGTCTGCCGACATTTACGAACCCTATAATTCACCTGCTCTAAAGAGTATCCCCGCTGAATTTCAACTTGATGCCTCCCAACGCGCCCTGCCGGTTGATTACAGCGATGTGTGCATCACATATGATAAAACCTATTTTGCTACCCATAACCTGCCCGTGCCGCAAAGCCTTGAGGATTTAACAAACTCTCAATATAAAGGACTGTTAGTTACCGAGAACCCGGCCACCTCTTCGCCGGGGCTCGCCTTTCTGCTTGCTACCATCAAACACTTTGGCGACGCTGATTACATCGGTTACTGGAAGGATCTTCATCAGAATGGGCTGGTGGTGGTGGATGGCTGGGAAACGGCGTATTACACCAACTTTAGCGGTTCGACCGGAAAAGGTCAGCAGTCGATGGTGGTTTCGTATGGGACGGATCCCGCTGCGGAAGTAATGTACGCGACCACACCTTTGTCTGATTCGCCGGTTGCTTCCATTCTTGGTCCGGACACCTGTTTCCGTCAGATTGAATTTGTCGGCATTCTGAAAGGCACTTCGCACCGCGCCCTCGCTGAAAAATTCGTGGACTTCATGCTGGGTGAAAAATTCCAGGCCGATATGCCAGGCCAGATGTTCGTCTACCCGGTCTTACCGAACATTACCTTGCCGGATGCCTTCGTCAAGTATGCAAAATCGGCCCCCCAGCCGGCTGTGTTATCTCCCGATGTGATTGCGGCGAACCGCGACGCATGGATCCAGGCTTGGAGTGATGCGGTATTAAAATAATCGGATGATGCCGGTGCACCACCACGAAGACAAGGAAACACACAGGGCTTATTTTCTGCGGTCTATCAAGCCGCAATGGGTGAACCGTTTTTTGCTGTGGTTCCTGCCTCTTTCTTTTCTGGTGGTTTTTTTCTTCTATCCATTTTTTCGCATTCTTGGCTTCAGCTTTAGCGCCGAATCTTTCAGATACCCCAACCTGCAGCTTGCTTTTAACGTACTACTTTTTACTTTCTACCAGGCTGTCCTTTCCACTCTCCTTACCCTTTTAATCGGCTTACCCGCGGCCTACCTTTTTGCCCGCTTTGATTTTCGCGGTAAAACTCTCTTACGGGCCCTGACCTTGGTGCCGTTCATGCTTCCGACAGTAGTCGTGGCAGCCGGATTTAATGCCCTGCTTGGTCCGCGCGGCTGGGTCAACCTGGGACTCATGCGAGCGTTGGGCTTGAATTCTCCTCCGATTCAGTTCGTTGGCACGTTGGGCGCTATCTTGATTGCTCACATCTTTTACAACACGACGATTGTCATCCGCATTGTTGGCAACGCCCTGGCCCGCCTCGACCCAAAATTGGAACAGGCAGCCCGCTCCCTGGGGGCAGATTCGCGCCGGGTATGGTGGAATGTCAGTTTGCCACTCCTGCGTCCTTCATTACTGGCCGCCTCGCTTCTGGTCTTTTTGTTTGATTTTTCCAGCTTCGGAGTCATCTTACTGTTGGGAGGACCGTCTTTCGCGACGATGGAAGTGGAGATTTATATTCAGGCGCTGCAGCTGCTCAACTTACCCCTGGCCGCTTTGCTTGCATTTATTCAATTGCTGTGCACGCTGGCTTTCGCTGTTCTTTATACGCGTGTTTCCAGTCGGTCTATCGTCCAAAGCGCGCAACGTGCCGAAGGAAGCAACCTGCGGAAACCTAGGGCAATGCTCGAAAAGGCCTTCGTGGCCGGTATGCTTATTCTTCTTATTTCTTACTTCATCCTGCCCATGCTTGCTCTTCCACTGCGCTCGGTTTCTCGTTTGGATGCCGACCGCGGCCAACGCGGGCCCGTCCAGGCCGGCTTTACGGTCGACTACTATAACGAATTATTCATCAACCGGAACAGTTCGATATTTTATGTCCCTCCGGTCCAGGCTGCGGCCAATTCCCTTGGTTATGCGGGCGCGACTGTTCTGCTCTCGCTTCTGTTGGGTTTCCCGGCTGCCTCAGCCTTGGCAAAACCTGGCCGCCTCGAAAGGATCCTTGATCCCATTCTGATCGTTCCGCTTGGGGCGTCGGCCGTAACACTTGGCCTGGGCTTTATTCTTGCTTTTGGTCATTGGCTGGCTTTTCCTTGGTTGGTGCCTTTGGCGCATACGCTCGTGGCGCTGCCGTTCGTCATTAGGACTCTTCAACCCGCCCTGGCTTCCATCCCCGATCGCCTGCGTCAGGCCGCGGCCTCCTTGGGTGCTTCGCCCTTCCGCGTCTGGCAAACTGTGGATTGGCCCATCTTGCAGCGTGCGACCCTCACGGCGGCAACTTTTGCGTTCACAATTTCCCTGGGTGAATTTGGGGCGACCGTCTTGCTGTCGCGTCCCGATTATCCAACCATCCCGATTGCGATCTACCGCTTCCTTTCCCAACCCGGCGGGTTAAATTATGGTCAAGCCATGGCGATGGCGACACTATTGATGGTCCTTACAACGGCCGGGATTTTGTTGATCGAGAAACTGCGCTTGCCCGGAGCGGGAGAATTTTAATGCTTGAAGTACGCGATATTTATAAAACGTATGATGACCAGCCGCTTTTGCATGGCATCTCATTTAGAATGGATGCAAGCGAGACGATTTGCCTGCTCGGCGCATCTGGCAGCGGCAAGTCAACCCTGCTGAGGATGATCGCCGGGCTGGAAATGCCAGACTCTGGTCAGATCATGTGGGATGGACGAAACCTGGCATCCACGCCGGCTCATCTGCGGGACTTTGGGCTGGTCTTTCAGGACTACTGCGCTTTTTCCTCACCTGGATGTCTTCGATAATGTGGCTTTTGGTCTGAAGATGAAGTCCCGGGCAAATGGTGAAATCGAGAACCGTGTAAACGAAGTTTTGAGCCTTGTGGATATGGATAACTTTAACCGCCGGAAGGTCACAGATCTGTCCGGTGGTGAGCAGCAGCGCGTGGCCTTAGCCAGGGCCCTCGCCCCACGACCGCGCATGCTGATGTTTGACGAGCCTCTCGGTGCCCTCGATCGGGCCCTGCGCGAAGACCTGTTGTATCAGCTGCGCAGCATCTTGCATGGTACCCACATCCCAGCCATCTATGTCACGCACGATCAGGAGGAAGCATTCACGATAGCTGACCGCGTATTGATGTTGCACTCCGGTCGGATCGTGCGTGAAGGTACACCCTCTGAAGTATGGACAGACCCTGGTTCGGCCTGGGCAGCGGAGTTCCTGGGGTTGGGGAACGTTATCGAAGGAAGCTGCGGTTCACGCGATGAAAAGTTGAAAATGTGGAATATCAACACAGCCTCCGGAAGTTTCGCTGTGAAGTGTGGGCATAAGCATATCATGGGAGATAAAGTCCATTTGTTGCTGCGCCCGGCACAGACCGGAGAGGGAAGTGCGATCCGTGATCGTGTGGCAGACGTGGTCTTTCAACAAGACAGGTTTAAAGTCACTTTGGAAAACGGTCTATTTGTGTATCTTCAAAGTGCTCCAAAGATCGGCCAACTTATCACGGGTGAGGTCGCGGTAAAATGCCTGGGATGAATGAACCGATACGGGTATTGAAATGTAACCTGGCAGGTGAGGTGACTTGGCATTATGAAGGCCGGGTATTGGAGAAAAAATCGAACGCGGTAGTGTTGGAAGCCTTCTTCAATCGCCCTGATATGCCTTTTATAGACGTGACATTAAAGGAGAATGACCGCTTTGTCGAGACCTTTTATACCGATCGCTGGTATAACATCTTCGAGATTTACGACCGCGATGACGGCAGCTTTAAAGGCTGGTACTGTAACGTTGGTCGCCCCGCGCAGATCGCCGATGGTACGGTCTCCTACATTGACCTGGCCTTGGACCTATGGGTATCTCCGGTTGGCAGGCAAACCGTGCTGGATGAAGATGAATTCGCTGCACTTAGCATAGATACAAAAGATCGAAGAAGGGCATTAAAGGCTTTGGCTGAATTGAAGGAAGTATTCCAAACAAAGCGACCCCCGGAATAAATGAGGGTCGCTTTGTTTAAGTTTATGGTAACTACTCACCCCCTGTTGTTGGTTTTTTTCGGTATTTCTAGTCCCAGGTTGAAAGTCGAGCGTAGCGAAGATGTCGCAGATGGCGAGTGTTATCCTCGCCAAGTAGGGCTGAGTAAATAAGGTTTATGAATTATTCATAAAGACTGCGTCAGAAGAAGGCCGGTGCCAAATAACTTATCGCCGTTCTGGTACAAATAATAAGCGCTGAATGCAATTGCACAGCAGATGCATAAAACGACCACCACGATCACGGCAATAATAATTGGTGTGTTACTCTTTTTGGGCGCTTCCGGCATGGGACTTGGCGCTGACGACATTTCTGGGTTCATACTCTCTTCTCCTTTTGGTTTTGATATCTGGTTTTATGATTTCACGAAGTATTCGATGATAGGGAATTATACCTGATTGATAATTCGTTCACCGACCTCTTCGAGGGTCGATGAAAGCTGATTTTCTTAAACCGTTTCTGTCTTGCTGGTTCGGCGTACCCACCACCAAAGCAGCAATAAAATCAGGATCCCTACCAGGACCGCGATTGCAATCGGTACAAGGATCGACAGGAACGAAACGACAGTGGATGTAACGTCTTCCGCAATGCTGACGGGGACATTACCCGCGCCGGCCGTCGTGGCGGTTACTAACGGACGGACGGCAGCCGATTTGACCAGATGCACGCCTCCGGCTACCAGCAGTCCACAGGCCAGCGCCAGGACGGGGTTTATACCGTGGATCACGTTTGTGCTGGCCGCGAAAGCGATGGCGCCGGCAACGGGCCGCACGAAGGTCTGGATCAGATCGTTGATGTGGTTTACCGCCGGGATTTTATCTGCCAGCATTTCGATGATCAATAATACTCCCAGCATGATAAGGATCCATGGATTGGCGAGCGTATCCCAGGGAGAGTTAAGCTTGATCAGGTTCGTGTAATGCGCCAGTACGCCCACAACCAGCAGCGGAATGTAAGCGTTGAGGCCGGCGCTGGCCGAAAGCCCGAAGGCGGAGAAGATACCGAGTAATGCTTCCATGCCAATATGCTCCTATCCGGTGAGGCCGGGGAAACCACCCCAGGTATGCGTAAGATTAAAGCGGAATAGATCGATGCTCAAGATGAGTAGAAAAGCCAGCGTCAAACCGGCCACGGCCGGCAGCCATAACTGACGCAAATGATCGAAGGCATTGTCCTGCTTCATCACCATGATCCAGACGATGCTGAAGACCATGCTGAGTAGTACAAGCACGCCCAGGGTGCTCAGAATTGCCACGGGGTACAGGATAAAAGCATTCTGTGTCAGCATGCCGAAATCAAACAAGCAGGATGATGCCAACCAACAGACCGAATTGACGCCATTCGAGTGCCGGTTTTTCTTCGGGGACGCGCCAGACGCTCTGGTTATACATTGGGAAAAGAACGCTGGCCATTGCAATACCCATGCCGCTCCCGGTAAAGACCCTGGTCGTATTGTCGGTAATATAAAGATTGGGGATATTGCTGAATGCACCCGGGTAGGTCGTCTTCATTAAAGCCAGGTAGGAATTTGAACCATCGATTGCAAATGCGAGGAAGAAGAGTATCAACATGGCTAGGATGCCGCGGTTGGGAAGTTTGCTGCGTTTGCGGCCGATCAATCCCTGAAAAACCAGGGCAATGAACGCGGCGTTGAACTCACCCGTGCAGCGTGCACACAGCGGCATTTGGATATCCCCGATATGAAGGGAGTGCGAGTCCAGGCGATGACAAACCGCGTAACCGATTGCGTCCAGCTTGCCCATCAAGCCGGGCGGCGCGATATAGATCCATCCGGCCAGGGCGATCAACGCCGCAATGGGAACAAACCATTTGGTCAATGTTTGTAATAGGGAAGCGGGTTTTTGTTCAGACATGTGACGTCATTATATGGGTATTGTTTTGGAAAAGCAAGAAAATGGCGCTATCAGAGCGAAGTCGGCATTAAAACCAGAATGCCGTCCAAAATAGGACGGCATTCGTGGGCGCTGTGGCTTCCTAATTAATTGAGGAGGGATGCCACAGCGCTGAGTTTGATACTACTATCCATGTTGGACATCACCTCCTCCTTTCTATAGGATGGCAATTGATTGTGATCCCCCAGTGCAGTAGTGGAAGTATTACATATCTTGAATTGGATGTCAATAGGCCGAATTACATTCTAAGGAAATTGTAATCGAGTGGTAAAGTTTGATAGTCTTTGAGAGACTCCGCAAGCATTCCACTGCTATCCTTTTCGAAATCCAATCACAGAGTACTGCATAATTATCTAAACTAATTTTTTGTTTTTTACCCTATAAATGATAAAAAAAAAGTTTAGAGATTTATACAAGAAGCAGTAGGAGACGACCTATGAAGAAAAATCCGAAAATTCTCTGGATCACCGCCCTTGTCCTCGGCTGGTTGTTCGATTTTCTCTTCTGGAAACAATCCCTCGGCATCAATTTTGCGATATATACCTTGTTTTGCTTGATCGGTGGATTATTCCTCCTTCGAATGGATAAGAAGCGGCCCTCCCCTGGAGCCATGTGGTTGATTCCATTGATCCTGTTCTTTGCTGCTCTAACTTTCGTTCGGGCTGAGCCAATGTCGTTATTCCTGGCCGTGATATCTACGTTATTTCTGATGAGCATACTTGCAATGACCTACCTTGGAGGCCGCTGGTTCCGATATAGCCTGGCCGATTACGTCAGCGGCCTCTTAAAACTGGCGGGCAGTATGTTTGCTCAACCGCTTTCCTTTAATTCCGAAGTGAGACGCGAACAAGCTGAGAATGGTGAAAGTGTCAAAAAATCTAACTTGTGGCCGATCTTGCGCGGCATAGTGATCGCATTACCGATCGTTGCGGTCTTCGCCGCCTTGCTTGCATCCGCGGATGCTGTTTTCAGCCAGCAGCTTGGCTTGTTCATCAGATTCTTTCGCATAGAGAACTTACCGCAGTATATTTTCCGATTCGTCTATATTCTCGTTGGGGCATATCTGCTTGCCGGGGTCTTTCTTCATGCCTCCACGCAAAGTAAGGACGAGAAATTGATCGGTGAGGATAGACCGTTAGTCAATCCTTTCCTCGGCTTCACGGAGACCACCGTGGTATTGGGCAGCGTGGCTGTGCTCTTCGCCGCTTTTGTTGTCATCCAGTTCAGGTACTTTTTTGGTGGACAGGCTAATATCAACGTGGCAGGCTTCACTTATTCCGAATATGCGCGCCGCGGCTTTGGTGAATTGTTGGCTGTCGCCATATTTAGTTTGCTCATGATCCTCGGCTTCGGTACCGCAGCCCGTCGGGAAAATGATACAGAGCGCCATATTTATTCCGGGCTGAGTACGGCCATCGTCGTATTGGTAATGGTCATGCTTGTATCGGCATACCAGCGTTTACTTCTCTATGAAGCTGCATATGGGTTCTCACGCCTGCGGACTTATACTCATGTCGTATTGATCTGGATCGGGCTATTACTGGGCGCAGTCGTTATATTGGAAATCCTTCACCGTCAACGCGCCTTCGCAGTCGCGGTTTTGATCACTTCTCTTGGCTTCGCTGCAACCCTCGGTCTAATGAACGTAGATGGCTTTATTGTCCGGCAGAATGTCAATCGCGCTGCGTCAGGGCAGGGTCTTGATGTACCTTACCTCGTTTCTTTATCAAACGATTCGGTTCCCGTACTGGTCAATGAGTTTCGATCCACCTCACTGCCAGGATTGACCCGTGATGCCGTCGGCGCTGTCCTATTCTGCCGCTTGCACGCCGATCCGTTGCAACCTGATAAAGGTTGGCAGTCTTTAACGCTTTCCGGCTGGCAGACGAAGGCAGCCCTAAACGGAGTAAAGCCTCAGTTAGATCGGTACCGCGTTATTAATGACCAATGGCCTTTGCAAATACTGACACCGGGTTCTGTTTCATACGATTGTTATGGAGGTGGAATGGATTAAAGAAAAAGTGCGCCGCAAGGCGCACTTCGCTTTTATAATCAGAGCCATATCAGGAGATACTGCATGGTAACTTATACTTTTCGTCTAAAACCCGGCCAGGATCTATTTGATGAGATCGAGCGGTTTGTTTCTGAGAAAAAGATCGAGGCTGGCTGCATCCTTTGTTCGGTCGGTAGCCTGACGCATGCCACCCTCCGTTTAGCCAACCTTGAGTTTCACTCGCAGTATGAAGGCTACTTCGAGATAGTTTCGCTGACGGGGACCGTTTCGACCCATGGTTCCCATTTGCACGTCTCTATATCGGCCAGCGACGGAAAAACAATTGGTGGACACCTTGTACCCGGTTGTAAGATTTATACGACCGCGGAGGTTGTGCTCATGGCTTTTCCAGACGTCATTTATAAGCGTGAATTATTAACAAATGATTCAGGGTATGAGGAATTAGTTGTATATGACCGTTAGGTCAATAAATCGGTAAACACAGTAGGAACGAAGGGGACTTACGTATTTAATTTCTCTACGGCGGCTAGAAATTCTTCCTGATTCCGGACTGTCTTCTTTATCCCCAATCTCATACCTAGGCGTGTCAACTGTGGCGGATCAACGTAGGTTTGGGCGAGGATTTCTGTCTCCCCAAGCACGCTGCCGGCTGGGCCATCCAGTAAAACCTCTCCTTTTGCTAATGCGATTACGCGTTCGAAATTTTCGGCACAGAAGTCGATATCGTGTGTGATGGTGATGACGGTTTTGCCTCGCTTTTTTAATTCACCGACTACATGTGCTATGCGCGCTACATTCGCAGCGTCCTGGCCGGTGGTGGGTTCATCAAGGATGACGCATTCCGTGTCCATGGATAGGATGGAAGCCAGTGCAACCATCTTGCGCCAGGTGGAAGATAGATCATACGGATTGGTATCTTTCTTGTCGATCAGCTCAACCAGCTGCAGGGCGTCGTTCACCAGGTTTTCTGTTTTCTGCTCGTCAAATCCAAAATTACGAGGACCGAAGGCGATTTCTTCCCCGACTGTACGACAAAATAGCTGCTCGTCCGGGTTTTGAAATACATATCCGACGCGCCTGGCCAACTTTGCCACCGAGACCTTTGTCGTATCCCATTCACCGATCAATACAGTGCCTGAGGTGGGCTGCAACAATCCGTTCAGATGCTTGACAAGTGTGGTTTTGCCTGAGCCATTCTGTCCTACAATCGCGACCTGTTCACCGGCCTGGATCGTCATCGAGACTCCGCGCAGGGCTTGCACCGCCCCGGGATATGTGTAATCCAGATTTTTCACTTCGATGTTCATTGTGTTTATTTTTTGAACCCTATAATAGCTTCGTCCAGGGTGACGGGCAGCTCACTCTTTTTCGGCCAAAAGCCTCTCCTGGCGGCCTCACGTGCGGTGGAAGTGTAACGTGAAATGCCAAAGCCTTTGCCAACCAGTTGATCCGAAGTCAAAACTTCCCTTGGTTTGCCATCCATCAAAACCTGGCCCTCATAAAGAGCGACAACGCGATCGGCAAACTGGGCGACCCATTCAACCTTATGCTCGGCCATCACGACCGTTATGCCGCGTTCCGTCAAGGACCGGATTACACCGAAGACTTCGCGTGTACCGATCGGATCCATTTGCGATGTCGGTTCATCGAGGACAAGCACCTTCGGCTGCATTACCAGGATCGATGTCAGCGCGACACGTTGTTGCTGCCCGCCGGATAAGGAATATGGAGAGCGGTCCGCCAGGTCATCGATGCCGGTCAGGATTAATGCTTGGTCGACGCGCGATTTTATCTCTTCACGCGGTACGCCCAGGTTTTCCAATCCAAATGCGATCTCTTCGTAGACGGAGTATTTGGCGCCTGAGATCTGGTTGAATGGATTTTGAAAAACCAGCCCAACGTTCATCACCCATTCGTTGAGCGTGGATGATTTTGTTTCCACACCGGCCACCTCGACACTGCCTGCGAGTTCGCCTTTAAAAAAATGTGGGATGAAACCCGCCAGTGTAAAACAGAGCGTGGATTTGCCTGAGCCGTTCGGACCGATGATTGCAAGAAACTCGCCTTCTTTGACTTGCAGGTCCACTTTGGATAGCGCGGGCTTATCGGTAAGCGGGTAAGTGTATGTGACTTGTTTAAGGTTTACGATGGCCATGATGTATTTTCGCTCCGGTGGAAACCATTTCCCTGGGAGGATTTATTTAGGATGCCCATATTTTGAGTGCGATGATTGCCAGGACCATCAGGACAAGGAAGGAGCGAAAAGCTTTATCGAAACCGGTATCCCGGATTTCACGCAGGGATGTTTTTTTATGGGTAGAGGTGAAGCCGCGTGCTTCGATGGCAATGGCGCGCTCTTCCACTTCAACCAGTGAGCCAAAGACCAAAGGCCCCACCAGTGGCACCAGCGCTCCGACACGCTTAAAAATACTACCTTCAGTTTCCAGGCCGCGCGAACGCTGCGCAGCGATGATGGTTTGCGCCTTGGACTGCATTTGGGGGATGATCTGGATGGTCGAAATAATAACATAGGCAAACTGGCTGGGAAGGCCCCGGCGGGTCAGGTCACTCATCAATTCGCTGGGATGAGTGATAAGCAGGAACAAAGTAAAAGAGGAAACCATGGCGAAGATGCGTGAGGCGTTCGCAAAAGCGAATGAGAGACTCTCGCGCGTTACGTGCAGGAACCAGAACTGAAAGATGACCGTTTTTCCAACGGGTTGGAAAAGAGCTTGCATGATAAAAAGAAAGGCGGTGGCAGGCAGGATTAGTCGTAGCGCCGTATAAAAATATTCACGCTGTATCCTGCCTGAAATGCTCAAAGGGATAATGATTAGCCAATACGACAAATTGCGGCGTCCAATACCATGGGCTCAGGAATGCAGCAAAGGTCAAACCGAACGCTAATGTGAGCTTGGTCAAAGGATTCAGGGAATGTAGCAGGCTGTCGCGTTTGATGTAAAAAGAAAGTCTTTCGTGCAAAAGGTTCCCTCTCTCAATGATCCCTCTCTCCGGCGAGAGAGGGATGTGACGAATAGAGTAAAGGAGGCTATTGACTTACCAACTTTGCAATTACAAGAACATAGAAGGCAATAACGACGATGACAATACCCACTGCAATGTAGATTTGATTACGAGTAATGCCGCCTTCGATTTGCACGTTCTCCGAACGTGGAAATCGTGCCAGGAAACGCATCGAAAGCCCCTGGATAATGGCGAATGCCAGTAAACTGGTCGAGATTTTGTCAAAAGGCTCCACGACGTTATTGGTGATCAAAACTGCCGGTAAAAGGCCTTGTCCGGTTTGGAGTAGATAGGCTGTGATGAAAGAAGACCCGCTGGCTGTAATGCCACCGTAAATATAAACCGAGATGGGCGTTGACACCAACGCGGCGGTCAATGCCACCAGGAAGCCGGTGATCGCTACCTTCCACCAGCTCTTGAACAACCCGCCTCGTGCGCACCAACCGGCTACAAATCCAATGAAAAGGGCCACCGGCCACCAGGGCAAAGCGTTGGGATCAATGAGAAGGCCCCAGATGGTATTTGACAGAGTCCCGGTCAGTGCTCCGGCCCAGGGACCGCATAAGACGGCAACGAGTACGGTTCCAATCGAGTCGAGATAGACCGGTAGTTTGAGCTGGACAACGATCTCACCGATAACCACGTTGATGGCGATGGCGACAGGGATTAATACCCATGTCATCGTGTTGAAATCTTTCTTTATGGAATCTACGATCTTCATTCCGCATTCTCCTTTTCAATGAAATGGATAATAGAATACAACTTACTGGAGAAGAGCTGACAACCGTTTCCAGTACACCTCCTAGTCAGGTATTGACTTGCTCAACTTTCCCACACGCTCGAGAAATAGTTCGATGAAGTCCCTGGCGCGAACTCCTAGGGCTACTTTCATGTTTACCGGTTGTTTTGTCAACCGATAGAAATCTGCAAAGGTCTTGCCCATCGAAACTCCACCCGAGATATCGACGTCCACATAATGTTCTTCATAATCACATAGCTCGGGGGCAAATGTCAGGGCCAGGGCGAGTGGATCGTTGATGATGCAGCCATCGATTTGTTGGAACTCGTCGTGGAACTCCATGTAGAAGCGCGTGGAGTCCGCTACGAACTTTGGTATCGGAGATTTGATCTGTAGAAGACGCTCGACGTCTGCATGGGTGAAAATACATTGATAAGTAACATCCAGCGGAACGAGTGTGATCGGCATCCCGCTGTGGTAGATCATGTATGCGGCATGCGGGTCTACGTAGACGTTGAACTCGGCCAGCGGAGTGGTATTGCCCTGATGCCGTATGGCTCCCCCCATGATGACGACCTCTTTGACAGCTTGAAGAATGCGCGGCTCTTTGCGGATTGCCACCGCGACATTGGTTAACGGCCCGATACAGACAAGGGATAATTCGCCTGGCGCAGATAGGATCTTCTCAATAAGAAAATCAACGCTGTGCTGGGCGACCGGCTTCGTTGTTGGCGAGGGCAGGACTGCATAACCAAGGCCGGTATTGCCATGCGTTTCCGGGGCCAGCAGGGACGGTTGAACGAGAGGCAGCTCGAAAGCCACGCGCGACTGGGATATCATTTGCCTTGGCAAGTTCGAGCACCGCGAGGGCGTTGGTTGTCGCTTGATCAACTGAACAATTTCCATGCACGGCACTCACGCCTTCTACTTTAAGTTCAGGCGAAGCCAGTGCAAGCAGGATGGCTAACGAATCGTCTATTCCGGGGTCGGTGTCGAAGAGAATGCGTTTTTGTTCCATGTTAATTCGTTTAAAGGATCCTCGGGCAGGAATAACCGGATACTTACTTATTTATTAATTTATTAACATCTTCTGCGGTTGGCAAAGATGGTTGTGCGCCGAATTTGGTTACAGCCAGTGCGCCACAGGCGCAGGCATATTGTACGGCATCTTCCAGTGATTTACCATTCAATAATCCAACTGCCAGACCTCCAATGAAAGCATCACCGGCGGCCGTGGTATCCACGACGTTTACTTTGAAAGATGGGATAAATTTCACGCTGTCTTGATTCACGATCAAGGCGCCCTTCGCGCCGAGGGTGACGATAATATTTTTTGCACCACGGGCTAGGAGTGAGCGGCCTGCTGAACCAACCGATGCGAGATCGTTAACAGGTTTTCCCGTCAATAAACCGAGTTCGGTTTCGTTGGGCAGGATGTAATCTGCAGTCCTTAATAAATCATCCGGCAAATTGCCTGCCGGCGCCGGGTTGAGCAAGACAAGCAGGCCTTTTTCCCTGGCGAGATTGGCGGAATGGATCACTGTTTCGATTGGGATCTCAAGTTGAAGCAGCAAAAGCCTGGAACCCGAAAAAGATTCTGGGCTTATATCTGAAGGAGTGACTTTCGCATTTGCTCCCGGTGAAAGGATTATGCTGTTCTGCCCCTGCGAATCGACCACAATGACTGCTGTGCCGGTTGCAGACGATCCATCCTTTATTACGCGATCAGCATCCACCTTATTTTGTTTGAGATTATTAATGAGCGTTGAGCCAAAAGAATCTGCCCCGACGCGCCCGATCATTGCAACCTGTGCCCCGAGACGCGCCGCAGCTACAGCCTGGTTTGCTCCTTTTCCACCGGGGATGGTGGCCAGGTTTTCGCCTTGAATAGTTTCACCGGGCGATGGAAAGCGAGGGGCGCGCACAACCAGGTCTGCGTTGAGGCTCCCGATGACAAGGATTTTGCTCATATTTGTAATTTAATCCGAAAAACTTTATGAAGCGACTGTTATCGTTGGATCTCAACGGGTGTTCCGACATCTGCCCAGTTATATAACTGGAGTGCATTGTCTACACCTAATACGATGCATCCAAACGAGATTGGCGTGCCGAGAAAACCAGCCCATAGGCGATTGCCGTCCGTAAGAATTGGTAGGGCGTGGATGCCGTTTTCCAAACTACCAGACCAGTAAATCCCAAGCCAGTTGGGCATCCAGATGTTCCAGGTGGCCCCGTAGGCGTTTGGAATTTTGTCGAGTACATTGAAAGTTCCGACGCGTGTGGAATTGCCCATACCCGTAGAAGCGATAAAACTGTAAACAAGCTGGCCGTTATCGTAAGCGTATAAATGCTGTTGAGAGATACTGACCAGGATATATTTTCCTGCAGGATTGCCTTGCGAGCCCAATATCGGAGCAGGGGCATCGTTCATAAGATTCATTTTCAGTGGTGAAGGAATGTCTGTATCAGAAGACGCACTCACAGGCAGGTTTGCTGGGGTGGGAGTGAATGTAGGTATTGGAGAAGGTGTATGGGTGGGCTTTGCAATTACTGCAACCGACCAGGTAAGAGGTTGGCCGGTAGGCGAGGGAGAACCGGCGAGGGCGCTGGCAACAGATGGCGAGACCGTAAATGCGACGCAAACTGTCAAAATGATCATGAGCGTGCTTAGGAGAATTGCCAACAATAAGCTCGGGGAACCCTTTTTATTCTTTGATGCAGAGTTGTGTGTCATAGGATATATTGGTTCGCTGATTCTACAACAAAATTTGATTGGCATTGCTGGTCTTTCTCTGATGACAAATCGCGTCTAAAAAGGAGGATAAAAAGCACTCTCCCGGACTCAATTCCACCTGCTACACTAAACTTTGACATAATCTTAATAATTATCAGACCTATTCGGCAATATGACATGTGTAGACGAACGTTCAAATGAACACTCAAAATAGCTGTCTATTTGAAGAACAGGCTTTAAGGCGCTGGTCAAGGCCCCAATGGGCAGGACAGCGCCTAATCTTTTTTATCCTCGCCTGGGAAAGCATCAAGGAGGTGGCGATATAAGTAGATGTCGATTCAGGTACCTTATATGAGGTCATCTGTTTTCACCAGTTATCCAAATTGACAAGGAGAAATTAATATGAATAATATAGATACCGGGGCTACTGCCATTGTGCTTATCAGCGCGGCCTTCGTTATGCTGATGACGCCGGGTTTAGCCTTCTTTTATGGAGGTCTGGTCCGTCGTAAGAATGTTCTCACCATCATGATGCAAAGCTTCGTTTCAATGGGCATCGTCACGATTATCTGGGTCTTCGGCGGATTCAGCCTGATGTACGGTAAGGATATCGGCGGCTTCATCGGGAATCCTCTTCAATACTTCGCCCTGAAGGGTGTGGCTACTGCGACCTTACAGATACCCGGTTCCACCATGGTCATTCCGTTGATGGCCTACTTCTTTTTTCAGGAGATGTTTGCGATCATTACCCCGGCCTTGATTACAGGTGCTTTCGCTGACCGGGTTAGCTTCAAAAGCTATCTGATCTTCCTGGTCTTGTGGAGCATTCTTGTTTACACGCCCATGGCGCACTGGGCCTGGGGTGGCGGCTTCCTGGCGCAAATGGGATTCGCCGACTTTGCTGGAGGGATCGTGGTGCATACCAGTGCCGGTTTCGCCGCACTGGCGTCCGTTCTTTTTATTGGCAAACGTAAGATCAAGAAGGGCGAAAAGCTCGCACCGCACAATGTCACGTATGTCGCACTCGGTGCAGCGTTATTGTGGTTTGGCTGGTTTGGCTTCAACGGTGGCAGTGCGCTCGGTTCCAATGGCTTGGCAGCCGTGGCTTTCGTCAACACCGATATTGCCGCTTCGCTGGCAATGGTTACCTGGATGATCCTCGATTGGACTCACGAAGGGAAGCCTAACATGGTTGGGGCCATGACCGGGGCCGTTGCCGGACTTGTGACGATAACACCGGGAGCCGGTTACGTTCAACCCTGGGCTGCGGCTATTATCGGCATCATATGCGCCTTTGTTTGTTACGGCGCGGTCCAGCTGCGGACTAAATGGGGCTGGGATGATGCACTGGATGTATGGGGAGTCCATGGTGTAGGTGGCGCGCTCGGGACGATCCTGGTCGGTGTCTTCGCAGCGTTTGCAGTGAACCGTGTCAGTGGATTGATCGAGGGCAATGTTCATCAATTCCTGATCCAATTGCTTGGAGCGGGGCTGGCCATTGTCTATTCGGTTGTAGTGACCGTTATCCTCCTGTGGCTGGTTAATCTGATCACACCTGTACGTGTATCTGAGGAAATTGAGATCACCGGTCTGGATGAGGGGTTGTTTGGAGAAGCCGCTTACGTTGAATGAAATAACAAATATCGAATAATAAAAGGACCTGATGAGAATTTATTCCTGTCAGGTCCTTTTAGTTACATTGCTTCTACCGCAGGAGGATTTATAGTTCTTCGACCTCCCTCGCCCACCCGCAAAAGTATAATGCTGGCAAAGACCAACAGACTTCCGACTAATTGAATAAACGTCAATTGCTCATGAAAGATCAAATAGGCCCAGATTACGGTAAAAGCTGGTTCTAATGCCCCGATCAGGTTAGCGATGGTTGCTGGTAAATAGCCAAGACTCATCAGGTAGAGCCCAAAACCGCCTACTGTCGGGCCGATACCGAGGAAGATTAGGATCGCCCATCCACTCACCGAGTTCCCCAACCAAAGGAAATTGCCAAAAAGAGGTTGTCCTGTAAAACCATTCATTAACAGGTTGAAAACGAAAAGGAAGAATACTGCGCTGCTGAACACGTAGAACATGGTTGTCCAGGAATCGATTGATTTATTCGAGGAGGTCTTTCCCAACAATGTGTAGCAGGCAAAAAACAAGCCCGTCAATAGGCCAAAAACAATTCCGGAAGTGTTTACTTTCCACGCCGCCGGATCCATGGCGCCTGAAACCAATGCCGTGCCAAGCAGGCTCATGACAATGGAAGATAATCTGATTCCGTTGATTTGTTCATTGAAAATGAAATATGCCAGGACGGCCGTCATCGCTGGCGAACTGAATGCTAGCACCGTCGCAATAGCTGCGCCGTTGAACTGTACTGAGAACGTCCACATGGAGTTGAACAGGGAAAGCGTTAATCCATAAAGGATGAAGAAAGACCAATGCGACCGATCAAGCCGGAGACGATCGCGCTTGAACGCGACAAATACGATAAGCAGGCCAAGGACAACCGATATATCCCGCCAAAATGCCAGCACAAGCGACGGCAGGTTATAAGTCCTGTTCAAGTAGCTTATCAAAATGCCTGTGAATGAAAGGAATACGGTCGCGCTGAGACCGATAAGATATCCCCTTGAAGAATCACTTGATTTTCCCTGCAATGCCTGCTCCTCAAAAAATCAAAGCCCTGCATCCGCAGAGCTTTTGGAAGTGCCCCCATGGAGATTCGAACTCCAGTTTAAGCCTTGAGAGGGCTTCGTCCTGGGCCACTAGACGATGGGGGCTTGTGCTTTTTAGCGTGAGCGGGCGAGATTGTATCATCAGGCGTACAGACCGTCAATTCAAGGCAAACCTTTTCGATTGTATATTGACCCATCATCGGGATTTCACGTAATAGATACTGCCGGTTTCGTCGCTGTAAATTTTATTCAAAATGGCAATCGTGCCCAATTGTTCCGGAGTGGCGAGATACTCTTTGGAAGAAAAACTGTTAAACCATATCAGATACCCTTCATTCCCTGGGTCTGGCCATCCATTGTAATGTTGTTCCAGGTAGGTTAAGGTCGGCTTATGACCTAGATTATTGGAAGGGAGGGAATGGACCTGGGTACGTAAAATCAACCAGACCGCCGCTTCGCCGTTGCTGTAAAATTGATTGTCTTTGATGTCCAGACCTGATATATAACGAGTAAAAGCTCTATTTTTGATATTCGCCTTATTGAGGGAATTATAGGAACTAACGTCGCCGCTTACGAGGGAGCTCTGGATATATGCGTACGTCTTGCTTATCGGATAGATCGACCAAATTAATACCATTAAGATTACAACGGTGTTGCTTCTCATTGCGCCGAATTTTGCTCCGGCTGCCTTTATTAAATGACTGCCAGCCGATAGCAGGATCATTAATAATGAAGGTAGCATAATAATATGCGCGCGGTCGGTTTCCAGCCCCTGGAGTTCGGGGGTGATATTGAATATCAGTACCCCGATATATACGAACAGGAACGCAAGATGTGGGATGACCAGAGGGGAGCCTAGCCTTGAAAGAAAGCCCGACGCACCAGTCCTGAATATCGCGAATATGAGTGGGCACAGGATGGCTGCGTATAGAAACAGGGGGTTCACGTGCGAGATGATTTGCGATGGGATAAACCAGTTCAATAATTTTTCCGAGCCTGCAATAAAGTTCAACAATGGCATGAAGGGTATTCTTGAACCAAATACGGAGCCGTTAATTGGAAAATTATGTAGATACCCCCACAGGAAAACGGGCACGGCGGTTGGTACGACAAAATAAAGACCTGACAGGATGGCCCGGCCGATGTTGCTTCTGTTTTTATAGGCAACGACGAGTCCACCGGCCGGGACTAACGATAGGCCTGCGTATCTTTGTGAGCATCCGATAACGATCAATATACCCGCCAGGATTAAATATTTATTTCGTCCTGTACTCAAATAGGAGCATGAGCTCATCAGAAAAAAAATGACGATGAGCATGAATAAGGGATCAGAGGCAATGTTGGCAGAAATCTTAATGAGGGAGGTTGAGCTGAAAATAACGAAACTCCCGATATAAGCAAAAACAGGTTCGTCGCTGAATGCACTCCAGAACATGAGGCCGGAGAACAAAATGATTGCCCCGAACACCAGGATATTAAGAACCCAGCCGACGTTGACCACGTCCAGGTTAAAAAGCAGGTTCCCAACGGCTAGCAGCAGGGGGTAAAGAGGTGGAAACTGGGTTAAAACATTGCTCCTGAAATCTATCAGGTTCCAGCCCTTTGCTAGATTCCCCGCAACGGATAGCATCATGGCTGCATCGTTCGAAATGCCGGGCCCCGTCCTGGAGGCGGCCAGATAAATGATAACCCCGCCTGCAAGGGAAAGAATGCTCAGATAAAGGATGAAATACTTTTTTGAATTATTGACCATGCTGTATGTTTACGCTCGTATCTATTTTACCGGAGGTGTTTTATTCTAAAATATAAACTATCAATTCCTTCGGCCCATGGACCCCTATGGTCAAAGTCATTTCAATATCGGCAGTGCGCGACGGACCGGTGATCAAAACGGTCGCCGAAGCATCTCTCACTGCTTTGATCTGTATAGCCTCTTCGAGAGAATATACGATTTGGGATGATTGGATTACGGCAATATGAATCTCGGGAAGCAAGGATGTACTTAAGGGTTGTCCTTTTCCCGACGGGATGACCAGAGTGCCTGTCTCAGCGATTGCTGCAGCCGCGCTGGTAATTCCGGCTTTAGCTGTTGGATTCCCGGTTCGGATCACTTTGATGCCTGCCCGTGTTAATCGGCTTTCATTCAAAGCTGGAACCGAATTCCATGCCAGCGTCGTATCCATACCGCGCTCCTTAAGCAGCGCAATCACGCTGTCGGCCAGGTCATTTGATGTCACACGATAAGCAGGCGCAGCAGCCCGCCGTTGGCGGTTTCGAGCTGCCCGGTGAAATCATCGCGAACGATGCGCTGGCGGCCGTTCTCCACCGCGCGCACCGCGGTCTTGCGCCGCGCCACCAGCAACCGACCGTCCACCCCGGACAGGCCAACCGCGTTGCACCCCAGGCGCTGCAAATCGGCGACCAGCCGTTTGTTCACCTGGCCGGCCTCGGCCGCCACAAACAACTCGATCATCTCCGCGTCGGTGTAGCGGCTCACGTGCCCGGATGGCGAGGTCAGGTGGCGCACCGGCGTCCCCGTGCGCGCGGGCCAGCGCATCCGCCGCGGCTGAGGTGCCGTGCACCAGGACCACGGGCCGCCCCTGGGCCACCAAAGCAGCCACGTCGGCGCACACCACCTCAGCGTCCACGCCCGCCGCGCCGCCGAGTTTGATAACGATGGGATTCATGATGCCTCCGTTGATACGTGTTGCGTGATGCGTGCTACGTGATGCGTCTCCGTGTCCCGCTTCACTCACACCGGGTGCAGCCCCGTGAACGCCAGCCCTGCCGTCTCGTCCCAGCCCAGCATCAGGTTCATGCACTGGACCGCCGTGCCGGCCGCGCCTTTGCCCAGGTTGTCGATGGCGGCCATCGCCACCAGCCGGCCCGTCGCCGGGTCCAGATCCCAACCGACATCTGCCAGGTTGGTGCCGGCCAGCAGCTTGGGTTCGGGGTGGCGGTAGATGCCGCCTCGCTCGTGGACGATCCGCACAAACGGCTCGCTGCCGTAAGCCGCCCGGTAAGCCCGCCAGAGGTCCTTGTCGGTCAGGCCGGGCTGCACCCAGGCATGGGCGGTCGCCAGCACCCCGCGCACCAACTCGATGGAAGTCACGGAGAGGAAGACGTCCTCTCGCGGCCCAACGCCTGGGCCACCTCGGCCTCGTGGCGGTGGCCAGTCGGCGCAAAGGAGCGCACCGCACCGCTGCGCTCGGGATGATGCGACGCCGCGCTTGCGTTCGCGCCGCCTTCCGAGGAACCCGCTTTCAGATCCACCACCAGCGGAAGGTCGGTGCGCAGCATCCCGGCGGCACCAGGGGCAGCAGCGCCAGGATGGAGGCGGTCGCGTTGCACCCGACGCCGCTGACGTAATTGCGCGGCGCTGATCGCTTCCCGGTTGATCTCAGGCAGGCCGTAGGCGAACCGCTCGACCCATTCCGGGCAGCATGCGGCTCGCCGTAGTACCGGCGGTAGACTTCGAGATCACGGATGCGGAAATCAGCGGAGAGGTCGACGATGCGGTCAGCGAGGGTGGCGAGGTGGGGGATGCGGCGTTGGACTTCACCGTGCGGCAGCGCAACGAAGAGCACGTCGCACGGGGCCAGCTCGCTCGCGGTCGTAAACCGCAACGGCTGTTCTCCCGCAAGGGCCTCGCGTCTGCCCGTTGGCCGCAGGTTCGGGTGAACCGCGTGCACAAAATTCCCCGCCTGCGACTCGGAGGTCACCTGGCCGATCTCGACGAGCGGGTGGCCCAGCAACAATCGCAGCAGTTCGCCCCCGCCGTAACCCGACCCGCCGATGATGGAGACGCGGATGGGAGCCGTCATTGCAGAGCCTCGGCGGGGAGCGGGGAGCGTCGAGCGTGGAGCGCATCCGATCGCACCGCCACATCTCCGTCTCCCCGTGTCCCCGTGTCCCCGTGTCGCCATCCGA
>CAVWHR010000045.1:0-181855 GCA_963754835.1 uncultured Chloroflexia bacterium
TCAGAAACCGGCAGGGCGATTTTGTTTCAATATTCTGCCTACAAACGATCATGCACAGACCGCTCCCCCGCCCTCCCAGAAATGAAGGTCGATCCATTTTCTAATACGTTATTCCAAGTCTTCTAAGAAGAGTGCCGCAAACGTACCTATGATTATGAGGCCGATGCATATTCCACGCTTGACGCCAACTCCATCACGATATAAACTAACGGAATTCATTTAGACTAAATTTGTCTGATTTTTGAGTTTCCCTGGAGGAGAGTCTCATGTCCAAATCCTTCGTTTCGCGAGGTTTCATCGGCAAGCGCCGAGGGGGCGCCGAAAAAGCGAACCGCATTCCGCCGGGTCAATATCTCACCGATGATTTCCCCGTCCTCTCTGCCGGCCCAACGCCTCACCTCGACCTCAAACGCTGGACGTTCACGATCGAAGGCCTGGTCAGGGAAAAAGTCTCCTGGACATGGGATGAATTCCTTAAGCTGCCTTCTCAAACTTTCGTGGTGGATATCTCCTGCGTTACCAAGTGGACCCATCTGGATATGAAGTGGCAGGGCGTCAGCGTGGATACCTTGCTCGAGCATGTGGAGCTGGATCGCAAGGCGGCCTTCGTGATCGCCTTCAGCCATGAAGGCTATACCACCAACCTGCCGGTGGCCGATATTCTCAACGGTCAGGCCTTCGTGGCCTACAAGTACGACGACAAGCCGCTCGCTCCCGAGCACGGCGGGCCGGCGCGGCTGGTGGTGCCGCACCTGTACTTCTGGAAGAGCGCCAAATGGGTAGCCGGTCTGCGTTTCGTGGAAAAAGACCAGCGCGGCTTCTGGGAATCGGCGGGCTACAACAACCATGGCGATCCCTGGAAAGAAGAACGCTACAGTTGAGCGATAGGAGACTGAGATGAGACAACCGCTCGACTGGCAGATCGCCACCGTCAAGGATATCCAGCCCGAAACCGCCAGCGTCAAGACCTTCACCCTGGCGCTTCCGAATTGGACGGCTCACCGCGCCGGCCAGCATTACGACCTCCGGCTCACCGCCGAGGATGGCTATCAGGCGCAGCGCAGCTACTCGATCGCTTCGGAACCGGAGCGGCGCGGCGAAATCGATCTCACCATCGAACGCATCGAAGACGGCGAGGTCTCGACCTACCTGCACGATGTGCTGGTAAAAGGAGATCGGATCGAAGTGCGCGGCCCGATCGGCGGTTATTTCGTCTGGGAGGCCGCCTCGCGGAGCCGCTCTTGTTGATCGCCGGCGGCTCGGGCGTGGTGCCGCTGATGTCGATGATCCGTCACCGCGCCGCTGCAGGCGCGAGCATACCCGACGCGTATGCTCTACAGCTCGCGCACGTTTGAAGATGTCATCTACTACCAGGAACTTGAGCAACTGCAGTCCAAAGGAAAGGGCCTGGAGGTGTTCCATACGCTCACCCGCAGTCAACCGGCTAGGCTGGAGCGGCTTCAATCGGCGGATCGACGAAGCCATGCTGGAAGAGGTCGTCAGGCCGCTGGCGAAATCCCTTCAAGCGTTCATCTGTGGGCCTACGCTGCTGGTTGAATCGGCCGCAAATACATTGGTCAAAATTGGGATCAAACCGAATCAGATCCGCACCGAACGATTTGGCCCGACAGGCACAGCCTGAGGAGCATGAATTATGGAAAGCACCCCATCTGAAATGGATCGAGAACTTGTGCTCGATGGAAACGCCGCCGCCGGGCTTTTGCACGAGATCTTCGGCGCGGAGATGACTGCTGCGCCAACGGAGTGCGCTCACTGCGGGAACGAAAGCGAGATAGGCGGCCTGGCAGCCTTTACCCAGGGACCGGGCATCGTCCTGCGCTGCCCTGGCTGTATGCAAGTGATGCTGCGCATCACCCAAACCCCGGAAGCAACTTATTTGGACGCGAGCGGGGCGGTGTACTTACGCTTGGCGCGCTGATCGCTATCCGTTTTATTATATGGAGAGTACCCGCAAAAAGAGAAGCCGGGCTGACCTTCCCTACTATACCTTTTTCCGGTAGTTTGCCTCCGCAAGCGATATCTCAAAGTTGCACAATAACCTGTCCCGCGCGGCATATATCAAATATACGGGTATAAATTCCGTAAGTACGTAGGCGGCACGTAGGCGGCGAAAAAATCCTGTTTAGGAGAATTTTCGGATAAAAGATATTAGAGCACAAGAAAACAGACAGGGTTGGGACATAAATTGTTATCTTTAGTGCTTCTTTTGTCCAAAATATGCCTGCTTTTAGCGATTTGACAGTTTTTTACTACTGGTGGAAAATCGCGGGTTTGAACCTCATTTGGATCGCAGAGTTCGGACCCGCTACTCAAATTGAGTAGCGGGTCCGTTTTGTTTTAACTCATGAACTCCCCCACTGCCCTATTCTAGGAATACGAATATCCCGTAATTTTCGTTGGGTGAAGAAAGTAGCCAGGACAGGCCGCCGAGTACCCACGCCGAAGGCGGTAGGTGGAGCCGGCGTTGGGCGGATTTTACAAGCTTTTCTCGGAGATTCAGACCTCCAAATCCTTCCACCTTCAAAGCAGGCACTAGTGCTCAGAATTCAGAATTTTTTAGCACTCGGAGTTCTTGAAGGCGCAATTTCACGTTGCCATAGCGGTGAACAAAGTGATCAAATCCATCGGGGAATAGAAATCGATAATATACGCCATTACCAGGCAGTAGAATGCATCGACTTTATGGAGGACGATGGGTTTGCTCTTATCCTTTTTGGAGAAGGTGACCTCCCAAGTGCCGCGCTCGAAAGCGGCATCAAATTCTGAAGCGCCACCTGCCTCTTTTGCGGCCGCATTCATGCTGTCGAGTGCTCCCACTGCGGCACCCATCAGACCAATGCTCATTCGCCCTTTTTTCGTCATAAAGAACAGTACTCCATTAAGTTCAGACCAACGGATATCCTCGTTATCGACATGAAGTATATTTTCATCTGCGCTGAAATGCCCTTCAAACCATTTCTTGTCCTTCGGATCCAGCTCAATTTCAGGTAGCTCATGGATATTACCGTTGGCCTTTTCTGCCGCGATCCGGTCGGCTTTGGCTTTGACCGGATCCACTTGAAATACCCAATGGCTGGTAGTTTTCAGTCCTAGGAAGTTCATCAGTAGAGATACCTCATCGCCATCTTTAAGGGGTCGGTCTGTTGTTACAGGCTGGTCGTTCAGGGATAATCCTTTTTTAGGCTTAAGGATGTATGCACCGTCTTTCTTGACCACAAACGGCACTTCCTTTGAAGGCAAGACTATAAATCCCAGCTTTTTTTCCGGTATAGCTAAACGTGGGGATAGCGTGTTCATGAGTCTCCTGCGCTATCACGGGCGCACCCGACGGCTACTGAAGCGAGCCGCAAAACTCTCCTGCAAAGTAACTGCGCTTTTCAGTTGCAAGACCCGCTTCTGCCCTTCGTGCGGAAAAGTCAAAGTCGATCTTCCAAGCATTTCATATCCACACTTGAAGCCATAGATCCTGGATAACTGCGCAATTCCGGCCTCGAAATCCCCAGGATCAAGTTTTTGCACCTATACGCCTTGATTACGAGCAAATTGGATTCGAGGAGTAGTTTAAATTCCTAAGTATTGTGCTATACTTCACATATTCCCTTATACTATTTTAATCTTAGATGGTCTAACAATCTATATAGGTTTCGGACATTGTATGACCGGCCCGAAAGTGATTAAGGCGCCCATATGATCACGAGTTGGGCGGCCTGTCGCAAGGTGAATAGTTATAGAGACGAATAGTGTCCAAAGAGCCGCAAGCTTGTGAGCATTGGTGACGATAGCAGGGGCCATAGCGCCGCCGGGAGGCTGTCCAGATCACTACAAAACTAGCCTACCATCTATATATGATACAGAGGCGCACGGCTCACAATGCAATATTTTGTGGACAAATCTTTTGTTAAAGGATATCAAGCCTAGGAGGGCACTAAAATGAGCAGCAAGAAAACATTTCGCTGGTTGTTGATCCTGATCGTAATTTCATTGTTGCTGGCAGGTTGCGCTGGAAGTCCGGCACAGCCAACCCCCGTACCGAATTCCGCCAACAGCGACGCCTATTCCACCAACTGTCACGCCAATTCCATCCCCAACCTCTCCCCCTACTCCGACTGCGATCCCGGGAACTAAAGACCCTTTGACAGCAGGCAACTTCAAATTCCAGATAACTGAAGTTCGAATTGCGGATGCAATCAACGACCTCCCTGGTAACTCTCTTTCTAATTATAAAGGCGCATTAGTACAGGCAGCAAATGGCTTTGTACCCCAAGCTGCTCAACCTGGTGATATGTTATTAATCGTCTTAATTAAACTTCAAACTGGTGACAAACAAAGCTTTCTGGACTCAGACTTGAAGATAATCGAAGGAGATACAAAAAAGAGTGCGGTAGCAATCCTTACTCTGGACGAAGCGGACCTGGTTGTTTGGGTCTATGATGTAAAACCATCATCCAAGTCTTTCCTACTCGTACTCCCCGATGATGTCATGATTGATCTAACACCTTTGATTCCCTGAAATAGGAAAGGATTCATATTCGGATCTATTACTTGTGTTTGCCGTGTGCGCAAATGATTAACCGATCAGCCACAAATCGATCCGTTCAAGTATCAGGACAGACACTCTGTTTTTTGCAACTCGAAATCTGAAACAGAGCTTTTGCTATATTTCAAGTAAGGCACTATAACAGATACTTATGGTAAGGTTATATCCTTACCGTAAATAAGAAAGGAAAATAACAATGTCCGGCAACGAACAACTCATTGATGCATCCAAAAATGGCGATTTAGATCAAGTCGTCAAGCTTCTCAGCAAAGGGGCAAATGTCAACGCAAAAGCTGACATGAATGAAACAGCTTTGACATATGCCTGCAGACAAGGCAACGTTCAAGTTGTCAAAGCTTTGATAGAAAAGGGTGCAAGAGTTAATGACAAGAATTCATTTGGCCTCACTCCACTTACCTTGGCGATAGTGAAAGGGCATATAGATGTTGTGAAATTATTGATTGAGAAAGGTGCCGACCTCAACGCAAAGGATCAAGATTATGGTGATACGCCTTTGATTTGGGCAATAAATGAGAACTGCATCAATGCGGCCATATTGCTGATTGACAGCGGGGCAAATCTCAATGCAACAAACAAATTTGGACAAACTGCTCTTGGAAAGGCAAAAGGCAAAAAGCTAGACGAGATAGTAAAAGCTTTGACGGCAAAGGGAGTACAAAATTAGTTGGCAAACAAAGGCGAATGTTAAATCTCCAAACTGTTGATAATTGGATTTGTGGGATTTCGACGCAATTGGTGTGGAACTCCACACCCCATACAATACACTCTCAAAGCTGTGTGGCTTGCTAAATAACCGCCAGGACGCCCGCGATGGCGCAGGAGAAAATATGAAAAAGCCTATTATCCTGGGCGTGTTGGGTCTATTCGTTGGGTATTTCATCTACTTAATGATTAACCTTTTCAGCAGTGGGCCTGTTGATGGCAGTTTAGGAGGAGGAATAGCCCTCGTAACAGGCGTCGTATTTTTCTTCATCGGGAGATGGTACTATTCGAGAGGAGCAACAAAATGAACATCAGAAAACTTTTGCAATGTATGCTTCTTCCAATCATCACGATATTGCTATTGACTGGGTGCGGCGCAAAATATATTTTGAAGTGCAACATTGACACACAGAATTATGGGTTTGAAATCACAGGCGAAACTGGGGCTGTCACTACCACATCCAACAACGAGACTACAAATTACAATTACAACTCTTCTGGTCAAATATCGGGAGTCACTGTAGGTGTGAATAGGGATTTGCTTTTCGAGAACAGCCAGCACAAATATCATATTGAAGGCAGCATCACAGTCAACCAGATAACCAATGTTGTTACATACGGCATTACAGCCACTGGTGACACTCTTGGCAATTCGCCCCAAACCTGCAAGAAACCCTAGCAATAACAGGTCGCAAGTGTGAGAGACCATTATCTCCTGTAATTGGGATGCCATCAACAAGTTTTGCGGCTCACTTCAACAGCAGCCGGTTGCGCCCGTAACCCGCGGAGGGAAAAATGAACAAAACAAAAGCTATTGGCGGTTGCCTGGGCACTTTCCTGGGGGGTGCGTTCGTTGTCGGGTTGATTGGCTGGATCGTCACTACGATCTTCCCGAAGATTACCCCGATAGCTTCTTCGGTGGGAGGCATCATCGTCCTGATCCTCTTGTGGAATGCAGTTGATACCCTGATAAAGATCATTAAGCAAAAAGGGGACACCGCTGCTCCGGCAGGCGCACCGGCCGCCACACCCCAGGCGAGTTCGACTTCTCCGGCAGTCGTACAGGCCGCCGCGCCTCAGGCGATTTCGACCGGAAATAACGGCAAAAGAAATTTGACCATCTTCGTGTTGATCCTGGCAGTTCTTGGGCTGGCAGTGATCGGCTTCGTCTGTTACGAATTGATCATTAAGCCGCTCTCCATGTTCTCCAGTTCACAAGCCGCTCTTTCGCAAGCCCCTTCCAGCCAGGCCTGTTCGCTGATTTGCGATGTAAACACGCAAAGTTACGGTTTTAGGATCTCCTGTGAATCTGGCTCGGCCACGAACGCAGCTAATGATACGACCAACATGACGTATGACACTTCCGGCCGGGTGTCCCAAACAACCACGACCGTGTCTGAAACACTGACCTACACCGGCTCAGGGAATACGTATCATATTTTTGGAACGATCACCAACTTTCCTCTGGTCGGCACTGTTGCCTACGGCCTCCAGGCTACTGGCGGGGCACTTGGAACTACACAGCAGACATGCGCCAATGGTGCAACCGCAAGTGGCGCCGGAAGCCAGTCTAATCCTCAAGCTACGCAGGTTCCTCAACCTACTTCGGCGCCTGAACCGGCAGTCAAATTGTCCACCACTGCGTACCCGCAGATCACCACCGCCAACATCGGCCAGTTGAGCTTGATCTCCTCCTTGAAACCGCAGGGAGATATAGACTCTATTGCTTTCAGCCCGGATGGTCAGCGCTTGGCTCTTGTCAGCACGGCTATTACAGGCGCGGGCGCCAGCACTACGTTTCAGATCTTGAATATAGCCACCGGTGAGATAGGGCCCGCGATCTCGATTCCCGGGAATGCCAGCAGCACTTCATTGGGCCATTTACCAGATGTTGTATTTAGCCCGAACGGGAAAACGGTAGCCGCCTGGGGGACAAGTAATGATATTACTCTGTGGGATACTGGCACGGGCAGTTTGGTGAAAACATTCACCGGACATACAGGTGTGGTGAATAGTGTTGCTTTCAGCCCCGATGGCCAGTTCCTTGCTTCCGCGAGCCAGGATGGCACAGCCCGCGTTTGGATCGTGGCCTCCGCCAGTGCCGTGACGCAGATCAATGTGCCTCAAAACACCTGGGGCTCGCCGGCAGTTTTGAGCGTTGCCTTTAGCCCAGATGGCAAGACTCTGGCCACCGGAAATGATTCCGGGTACGTTCATCTCTGGAAATCCTCAAAGCGGCCAGCAGTTACAGCAAATGGCCACGGGTGGATTTATTGATGTGGTCATCTTCAGCCCCAAGGGCGATATGCTGGCATCCAGCAACCATACCGGCACGAGCGGACAGGATATGGTGCAGTTGTGGGATATGAACGGTAATAAAATTCGCGAGATGAATACCGATGATGCCATCACGGGATTTAAACTGGCTTTTAGCCCGGACGGAACAATGATCGCCAGCGCGGCTGGTGACTATAATGCGGGTGTGCAGCTCTGGGAGGTAGCCACAGGCAAAAGCCTGGGCAAGATCGCCACCAGTTGGGCTCCCAAAGATTCCATTACCTTTAGTCCGGATGGCCGTCTGTTTGTGATCAGTGGAGCAAGTGATCCGACGCCAAATGGACTGCCCTCGTTACAGATTTGGGCGATTAAGTAGCATCACGCTCTAAACGCAGGAATTGTTTCTAACGCTAGACTTTGTGTCGTGTTAGTGCTTTACTCCCCAATTTTGGGCCGGATGAACCAAGTAGCCGGCACAGGGGCTACGGATGCTCCTTGAGCTTCGTCAATGGTCTTTGATTAGTTTTTATTTTTATAAAAATTACGCCACAAAAATATACAGCTACAATATCTTTTTGATCATCACATGAACAATATTGATTTATAGCTATTCATAAAAAGTAAAAAACTGCACATAACACACGTTTAACCGGTCTCGAGGACAAACCCCCCTCGCCGGTTAAACGCGTGTTAGCGGGACTTGTCTGCGGCTTCTCAGGGGGCTGATCAAGAAACGGAGGATGCACGATGGTCAAACTGATCTACTCCGCACTTACCTCGCTCGATGGTTATGTCGCGGATGAAACCGGCAACTTCGATTGGATGGAGCCAATTAGGAAGTCCACGCCTACATTAACAGCATCCAGAGGCAGGTCGTCACCTATCTCTTTGGGCGCAAGATCTACGAGACGATGGCCTTTTGGGAGATGCCAGATGTGTTGCCCCCTCTGATACCGGCCATACTGGAGTTCGCGCCGATCTGGCAGGCGGATGAAAAGAGATTCGTTCTGCGAAAGAAGTAAATTATCTTGCAGAGTCACAACTCCACCAAAACCTGCCCAGCGCGGCATATATCAAATATACGGGTATAAATTTAGACCGGTTCTTCAGAGTTAGATGCGAAATGCGTAGATAAAGAAGCGCCCTCCGATTGGAGGGCGTTTCTTTATTCCATCACGATCCTTCTGCCGATCACTTTCGAAGCTGCGATCATCTATTATGATGATCCTATAGTGCGACGACAGGGCGAGGCACGCACTCTCAAGTGCTCGCCTCGCCCTGTGTTCCTAGCTGACCACACGTGAAGGCCGCGTGGAGCGTAGCCAACGAGTTGGCTCCAACCCAAACATCGAAGGCCGCCGCATCTTGAATCCACTGCCTGGCGTTCGTACTCCAATAGCCCAGCTCATCCGGGCCTAAGTGGAAGGTGATCTGTCTGAGTCTCACTGGGCTGGAGAGTAATACGCTCGAAGCCCTTCAGCTCGCGCATGGGATGCGAATCGCTTCCCGCCTTTTGGTGAATATAAAGCTGGACCACTTCGTCCCCGGCAACCCGACCCGTGTTGGTTACCTCGGCTGTCACTGTCACCGATTGGCCCACTTTTAACCAATGAAGACGAGACTTTGAGGTTGTCGATAGAGAAGGTGGTGTAGCTCAGGCCAAAGCCGAAGGGATAGAGCGGTGTGGTGGGGCTGTCCCAATAGCGCGAGCGATAGAGGGGATGATCTTCGGATTGGTGCGTGAGGGTGCGCGCGTAATAGAGCGGTTCGTGGCTGCCGCTGCGTGGGAAGGTTACGGGCAGCTTTCCACCTGGGTTGACGTCGCCAAAGAGGATATCGGCAACCGCGGTCCCACCTTCACTGCCAGGCTCCCACGCCTCGAGAATTGCTGGAACGTGCTCTGCTGCCCAGACGATACTCAACGGGCGGCCATTCAGCAGAACGAGCACTACCGGTTTTCCGCAGGCGACTATTGCTTTGAGCAACTCTTCCTGGCGCCCCGGCAGATCGAGCGAGCCGCGCGAGGCGGCCTCGCCGGCCATATCGGCATTCTCGCCAAGGACCATGATAACCAGGTCCAGCGCGGCTGGCGGTTGCCAAAGCCACCTGGAAGGCCGCTTCCGCCTCTTCAGGCGTTTGCGCGGGCTTTCTATTCTCCTGGTTCATATCTTCGAATGGGGATGGGATGTCTCGCCGGATATCCGAGCCTGAGGCATATTCGACCTGCGCTTGTGGAAGTTTCGCGTGGATGCCCTGGAGGACGGTAACTGCCGCAGGTTGATGGCCGAAGACCATCCACGAGCCCTCCGTGGCCTCCTTTGAATCGGCCAGCGGGCCGATCACGGCAACGTTCTTCAGATCCTTCGAGAGCGGTAGAAGCCCATCTTCATTGCGTAGGAGCACCAGCGCGCGCTGTGCCGTAAGCCGCGCCGCCTGCCGGTGCTCCGGCAGAGCGACCACCCGGCTCAACAAAGCCTCGTCGATATAGGGTTGTTCAAAGAGACCCATGCGAACCTTGAGGGTCAAAATAGGCCGCACAGCCGCGTCAATTTCGGTTTCTTTAAGAGTACCATCCTCCACCAACCCGGACAGGTTGTGTAAATAGGTGTTGCTGGCCATATCGATGTTGAGACCTGCGCTCAGAGCGTGGAAGCAGCGTCACGGCTATCGCGGGCGAATCCCTCAATGATGAGGTTGCCGACAGCAAACGCGTCGCTAACCACAAAGCCCTGGAAACCCCACTCGCCGCGCAAGATGTCGTGCAACAGCCATCTGTTCCCACTAGCAGGGACATTGTTAAGGTCCATGTAGGCGCTCATGAACGTCCCGACACCTGCTTTCAGCGCGGCCTGGAAAGGTGGGAAGTAGATAGACATTGCGCAACTGGGTCTCGGACAGGAAGACCGGATCGTAGTCGCGCCCACCATCGGCTGCGCCGTATCCGGCGAAGTGTTTGGCGCAAGCGACCAGATGATCGGGTGAGCCAGGGTATGAACCCTGGAAGCCTCGCACCTGAGCGGCTGCCATTGCCGCACCCAGGAATGGGTCTTCCCCAGCGCCTTCCACGATGCGTCCCCAGCGAGCATCCCGTGCAATATCGAGCATCGGGCCGAATGTCCAGTGCAGGCCGGCAGCGCGGGCTTCTTTGGCCGCTATCGCCTGCGACCGTTCGGCAACACCGGGATCCCAGGATGAGGCCATAGCCAGCGGCACGGGGAAGATCGTCTGGTAGCCATGGATCACATCCAACGCAAACAGGAGCGGGATCTTCGAGGGGCTCTCTTCAACGGCGATCTTTTGCAACGCGTTGAATTTCTTTGTATCATTGAGCCACAAGACCGAACCGGCCCCTCCCCTGCGGATAATGTCCTCAGGGTTTGGCCCGGGAATAAAATCTGCGACACCGATCTGGCTAAGCTGGCCAACCTTCTCGGCCAGGCTCATCCGCTCCAAGAGAGCCTCAACCCGCTTAGCGACTTCGGTTTCCAATGGAACGGATGCGACCGTCCCTGCGATCGTGGTCATAACATCTCCTTTTCATGTGTTTCTTGTTTAGCCATTGTTGTGCGTGTTGAGATCATATACAGGATGAGCAGGCCGAGCAGTGAAACGGCCAACACGACCGGGATGGTTTCCAGGGAGATGTGCTCAGCCAAATATCCGGCCAGGGAAGGCAGAAGAGCACCACCGAGACCAGCAGCACTCATCTGGATACCAATAGTGTTCCCCGCGTGGCGCTGACCGACACGCTGACTAGTGCCAGAAACCAGACCCGGGAAACATTGGCGCCATGGCAAAACCAACGAGGAATACGCCCGCTACCCCAACCCACGCAATGGGATTCCACCAGAATAGGATCGCTCCCACCAGAGCCAGCACCAGCGCACCAACCAGCATGATATTTAGTCGGAGGCGGTGGGTATACAGACCGCCCAAGATCCGCCCGATGGTGAAGGTGGCCCAAAATCCCCCGGCCCACAGCCCTGCTAACTGCGGGGCTACCCCGCGGCCTTCGGTGAACAGAGTGTAGGTCCAATTGCCTAGCATGTATTCCGAGCCGGTATAGAGCAAGAACATTAGAATGCTGACCCAGGTAACAACCCGAAGCAGGGTTTCCCACAAGGATGTGTGGTAATCCATCAACCCGAGTTCGACGTCTTCCCGTTCGGCTGCTCCGGTCAAACGCTGCACCGGCCGCTTCCAGGCGGGAAGGGTGAGGAAAAAGAAGATGGCCATGACGGCCATCAGCATACCGACGAACAGATACGCGGGGCGCCAGGAAGCAAATAGGGCCAGGCTGGCCGTCATAATGAGCGGGCTGAGGGTGGCACCAACGCCAAAGCTGGCATGCAACCACTGCATCTGACTCTCCTTGTATTCAGCGGCCAGGTAGGTATTCAGCCCGGCGTCCATCAGCCCGGCTCCAAACCCGCCCACAGCACCTATCACAAGGATGACGATCCAGGCAGGGGCAATGGCGTACCCAATGAAAGACACGGCAGAAAGCAGGCTAGAAAATATCAGCAGCGAACCAATTCCAAAGCGAGAAATCAGCCATGCAATGGTAAAGCTCGAGATGAGATATCCTATGGTGGAGGAAATCAATAGCAGTCCCAGAGCATCCAGGGGTAGCGAGAACTCAGCGCGCAGCGTAGGCCAGGCAACACCAAGGAGGCTGACGGGCAATCCCAGTGCAACAAAAGCAATGTATGCCAACACCAACAGGTTTATTTTTGCGCGAGGCAGACCCTTTGTTGTGGAGACCACGTCAATCTCTCCGTTTTAGTAGATTGAGAAGCTGTTCAAACAGGCGGGCCATGTTGATCTGTTCCGGCTCGTACAGCCACTGTACCTGCAATCCGTCCATCATGGCAAACAACATGATCACCAAGTCTTCGGCCGGGATGTCGCCGCGAATTTCGCCGCGTGCCTGCGCTTCCCTCAGAACAGAAATATTCTGCTCTCGCAGGTCCTGATATCGCCGCCTAAAGAATTCGTGCCCAGGGTGCTTATCATCGATACTCTCGGCAACGAGTACCGTAAAAAGCTGCACCAAGCCTGGCACGGTTTCGTTGTATTCCACCAATTCCTGAAGAGAGGTAAGGGGAGGCGTCGCTCGAGCGTGCAGGGTTGGATCAAACCTTTCCCGGTCAATGCGGTCGCGCTCTGCCAACACTCCCATTAACAAATGCGCTTTGCTCGGAAAATGGTGCAGCAGTCCTGGCTCAGTCACCCCGGCGGCTTTCGCGATATCGGCCAGCCTGGTCCCGTGGTAGCCATTCTGTCCAAAGAAGCGGATCGCCTCGCGGATCACCTGTTCTTTGCGTTGTTGGGTGCGCTGTGCCTGGGTACGTCTTGGAATTGTTTTTTCGCTCATCGGCTTATCATACACCATTTTTAAACTTACTTACCTATCTTTAAGTAAGTATTATATTAACAACATGAGTAATCGTTCAGAAACTTGCCGTGATTCTTGTACCCGTCTGCCGCCCAGGTGGGGTCTTGGTAGATTGCTACCAACGCCTGAGAGTAAATTCGCACTTCCAAACGAAGCTTGAACGCTTGAGGGAACATCCCTTGTAAACCGAGTACCTCCCCGCTGAGCGGTGTGGACATCAGGAGGTAATGTGTTTCTCTTGATTGTCGAGTCACAAGGTGATTGTCAGACATCCGCGCGCGTCTAAATCAAGCATAGGGGTATAAATTCAGGCCGCGCCTGGCTGCTGCATAGTATTATGCTCTATCATTTCACCCTGTCTGATTTCTGGCAGGGCGTTTTTATTGCTATACACTGCCCACAAACGACCATGCTGCAAACTGGTCCTCCGCCCTCCTAGATTTGTGAAAAGATGTTCAGAGATTGGAGAACTGCCGCCGTGTCTCGAACGGCGCGTCTATTATTCCGGATAATTTATATACTTTCTGCAAGGTTTATTTCTTCAAATTCTCATAAAACAGCCCTTGACTTGGAGTCGACTCTAAGTGATAAACTCCTTTTCAAGGTGACCTATGAAAATCATGGAAGTCAGTCAACAATTTAGTCTTTCGTCGGATACGCTTCGTTACTATGAGCGTATCGGCCTCATTCCGCCCGTCAATCGAAATGGAAGTGGTATCCGTGATTATAACGAACTCGATCTAAGACGGGTCGAATTCATCAAATGTATGAGGAGCGCGGGTCTTCCCGTTGAAGTGCTGATCGAGTATGTCGCACTCGTCCAGCAGGGTGACGAGACCATTGAAGCCAGAAAAGAGATTTTGAAAGAGCAACGAGAACTGCTTATGACAAGAATGCAGGAAATGCAAAATACTCTGGACATCTTGAATCACAAAATTGAAGGGTACGAAAATGCTGTTTTGAAAAAAGAGAAGGTAATGATTCAAGTTGAGGAATTAATGGACGGAGATTGAAAAGCCTTTTGAAAAGTCAGTTTCAGGAAAGAATTGGTTAACGAAAAGATGGGAGTACGAAAAATGCAAAAACGAAAACTTGGAAACAGTGGCTTGGAAGTTTCGGCTCTCGGGCTTGGCTGTATGCGAATGAGTTTTGGCGATAACCCTACCGATAAACAGGAGATGGTCGATTTTCTTCACAAAGCTGTCGAGCGCGGAGTGACCTTCTTCGACACGGCGGAAGTATATGGTCCGTTCACGAACGAAGAACTGGTCGGTGAGGCATTGGAACCTTTCAAGGGACAAGTGGTGATCGCCACCAAGTTCGGGTGGAAACATGGTGAAAAGGGACCCCATCCCAGCGTTGGACCGGATAGCCGACCGGAGCAGATCAAGCGGGTGGCAGATGCTTCTCTCAAGCGTCTGCGGGTCGAAGTCATTGACTTGTTCTATCAACATCGTCCCGACCCGAATGTGCCAATCGAGGATGTGGCTGGCGCCGTGAAGGACCTGATTCAAGCGGGCAAGGTCAGACACTTTGGCCTGTCCGAATCCAGTGCGGACCTCATCCGCCGCGCCCATGCAGTGCTGCCCGTCACTGCATTGCAAAGTGAATATTCCATTTGGTGGAGGAATATCGAAGAGTCCATCCTGCCGGCTTGTGAGGAACTTGGGATAGGTCTTGTGCCTTACAGTCCATTAGGACGCGGCTACCTGACCGGCAAGGTGGATGAGAACACAACCTACCACAGCACCGATATCCGCAGTGGCAATCCCCGCTTTACACAGGAAGCAATAAAGACCAACCGGGTGGTGGTGGATCTGCTGGAGAAGATCGGAGCCCGGAAGGGAGCCACCCCGGCCCAGATCGCGCTGGCATGGCTGCTTGCACAAAAACCTTGGATCGTGCCCATTCCGGGTTCGCGTAAACTGGAGCGTCTCGATGAAAACAATGGCGCGGTAAATATCACATTGACATCCGATGATCTCAGTGAAATTGAAAAGGCCATGTCACAGATTATAGTGGTCGGTGATCGCTATTAGTGCGGTTTTTGAAGCTGAGGCTTAGGTAAAGCGGACTTAATGCTGCAAGGATCTGAGTTTCCGTTTCAGAGGAATTGGCAAAATTTATACATGATCATCGGCACTGCTGCTACCGCCCTGACGGGATTGATGTTCGCGGTAACAACCCTAATCGCAGATAAAGTGATCAAGCAAAGGAGTTTAAAAATGGAAGTTAAAAGAAATGGTTCACAGCCTTCTGGTAAAGGACAGGCCAAGTATTTTACAGGCAATGTACGGATTGACCCGCTGTTTCAGCCAAACGATCAAACTCGTGCGTCGGGCGCCAGCGTGACTTTCGAACCGGGCGCTCGATCAGCATGGCACACCCACCCGCTGGGTCAGACTCTGATTGTGACAACTGGCCGTGGACGAGTACAGAGCTGGGGTGGTGCGATCGAGGAGATCCAGCCAGGAGACGTAGTCTGGTGTCCGCCGGGCGAGAAGCACTGGCATGGCGCCGCGCCAACCACAGCCATGACGCACATCTCTATTGTAGAACAAGTCGAAGGCCAGTCCGCCGACTGGATGGAACATGTCAGTGATGAACTATATCAAGCCGGACTAAAAGCCAAATAACGAATAAAAGAAAACGATAAGGTAACTCAAATGCGTGCAACTTTAATGTATGGTGCTGGAGATGTCCGTGTCGAGAATGTCCCTGACGCCCGAATAATTGAACCAACCGACGCCCTGGTGGTCGTCACCCGGGCTGCCATCTGCGGCAGTGATCTCTGGCCCTACAAGGGTATGCAACCCGATGAGAACGGCCGCCGCATGGGACACGAGTTTGTTGGCATTGTCGAGGTCGTGGGCGCCGACGTCCGCAAAATCAAGGTCGGCGATTTCGTCGCCGCACCGTTCCTTTATTCCGATGGAACCTGCATTTTCTGCCAGGAAGGGCTGCACAGCTCCTGCCTCCACGGAGGCAGGTATGGCTACAATGGCGTTGATGGGGGCCAGGGCGAGGCGGTACGCGTCCCGCAGGCGGACGGCACACTTGTGCCCCTGCCGGTCGGCAAAGACCATGCGCTGATGCCCTCTCTGCTCACCCTGACCGATGTGATGGCGACCGGCCATCATGCTGCCCTCGCAGCCAAAGTTGGCCCTGGTAAGACCGCGGCCGTTGTCGGAGGTGGTGCGGTTGGCATGTGTGGCGTGATCGCCGCCCGTCGAACTCGGCGCCGAGCAGATCATCCTGCTGGATCGTCATCCCGACCGCGTCGCACTCGCCAAAGAATTCGGCGCGACCGATATTGTCAGCGAACGTGGGGATGATGCAGTCGCGCGGGTACGCGAACTCACCCATGGCTTCGGCGTCCACTCTGTTCTTGAGTGCGTAGGTTATGAAGAGTCGACGCGGACTGCGCTCAGCATCGCGCGGCCGGGTGGCGCGGTTGGCCGCGTCGGGGTTCCCCAGGGCGAGGTGATGCCGGCAGTGATACCCACATTCTTTAATAACATCACAATCTCTGGCGGTCCCGCCCCGGCCCGCGCCTACATCGAGGAATTGCTGCCAGACGTGCTCGATGGCCGGATCGAACCCGGCCGCGTCTTCGATTGGGTCGGAAATCTCGACCAGGTGCCGGATGGCTACCGCGCGATGAACGCGCGGGAGGCAATCAAGGCAATGATTGAATTTTAGGAAATGCATCCATGAATACATGGACAAGCACTGAACTAAAAATGATTGGCAATGCCGAAGAGTTGCAAATCGCTTCACTCCGACGCGACGGCACGCTGCGAAACCCGGTGACGATTTGGGTTGTCCGCCTTGGCAATGACCTCTATGTCCGATCATATAGGGGGCGCACCTCCGCCTGGTTCCGTGGCACCCAAGTGCGGCACGAAGGCCATATCCGGGCGGGTGGAGTCGAAAAAGACGTCACTTTCATGGACGCTGACCCCGACTTGAACGACCAGATCGATGCCGTATACCGGACAAAATATCGCCATTACGCTGCAAGCATTGTCGGCGATATGCAGACTCCTGAGGCACAAGCGGCGACCATTAAACTTGTGCCGCGTTCGACAATGTCTTAGTCAATTTAAAAAATTACCACTTCCAATGCTGGTTTTGTTCCCTGCAACCTGAATAGTATCTCCCCAGCGGGGGGTATATCTGATATACGGGTATAGATTTCGACAGATTTTTGAGATAGTAATATTTTTTTATAATATGAGGCGCTCTCCAATTGGAGGGCGCTCTTTTATTACAATGGGTAATTAATAGATTAGGGAAAGGATTTATACCGGTGACAAAAACGATGCGTTTAACCTGTGTGATGCACGCTTCAAGCGCACGGGATAGGGAAAGCGAGCGAACCTACCTTGTTTATCTTGCAGAATGGTAATAATATAAATAGACGCACAAATTATTGATAGGAATTTAGGTCGGCAGCTATTTTTTTTAACCATAACTGGGCCACTCAATCGCCTTCTTTTCAAGGCTGGTTTACGAAAATATCTTCATTGGAGAATATTGTAAATGAAACCTGCAGATATTTCTTCATTGGCTCGAAAACGTATTCGTCTCGGTCTGGTAGTCAGCTCATTTGAGCAAATGTGGCGTTGGACAACCCTGGCTGTTATGGCGGGGTTGGCTGCAGGACTAAGGTTTTATAACCTGACCTCTTTGGGATATGCCAACCATTATTATGCAGCCGCAGTTTTGAGTATGATCCAATCCTGGCACAATTTCTTTTTTTTGGCGGCTGAACCAGGGGGTTCAGTCAGTTTGGATAAACCCCCTTTGGGGCCTTGGCTTCAAGCTGTTTCGGCTTCCATCTTTGGCATCAACAGCTTTGGGCTATTATTACCTCAACTTCTTGCCGGGGTATTTTCGGTGCTGTTGGTCTATCATCTTGTTCGGCGTTCTTATGGGACTGGCGCCGGTCTTTTGGCTGGACTGATGATGGCTGTCATGCCGGTTGTTGTGGCTGTCGACCGCAACAATACAATGGACAGTATTTTGATATTTGCCTTGTTGCTGGCTGCCTGGGCATTTATAAAAGCAACTGAAACCGGCCAACTCCGATTTTTATGGACAGGAGCATTCCTGGTTGGCCTGGGGTTTAACATAAAAATGCTGGAAGCCTTTTTACCTCTGCCTGCGTTTTTTCTTCTTTACTTTACAGGCGCAACAGAATCCGTGAGGCGCAAGTTGCTTAATTTGACAGCTGCAACGGTGCTGATCGTTGTGGTTTCCTTATCCTGGATGACGATTGTTGATTTGACCGATAGTAACCAACGACCTTATGTGGAAAATAGTGGCAACAAGAATTCTGAGTTCTCCCTGGTTGTGGGGTACAACGGCATTGAACGTGTAATGGGAGCTGGTTATAATTTTAGGACTGAAACGAAAGGCGCTGTGTTTCCTGGCACGGGAACTCCGGGATTATTACGCTTGTTTATTCCCCCATTAAACAAGGAGGTAGGTTGGCTGTTACCCATGGGGTTGGGCGGAATTCTGGTATTGTTATCAAGCTCCAGGTTGAAATGGCCTTTCACGCTTAACCATCAGACCCTGACGCTTTGGGGCGGCTGGTTGGTGGTAGCTGGCATATTCTTCAGCATGGCGGGTTTCATACATGAATATTATCTCTCAATGCTGGCCCCGCCGTTAGCTGTATTGTCTGCAGTAGGCGTGATTAAATTATGGCAGCTGCGACAGAAACATTTTTGGTTGGCTTTTTTCCTAATCGCAGCGGCTGTTGGCGGCAGCCTCGTTTACCAGGTCATCATCGCTCGATCTTTTACCAAAAATCTACCCTGGCTGCCGGCTCTTTTTATAGCGTATGTCTTGGGCGTTGTTTTGATGATCCCCGCGGGTATAAACCCATCCTGGCTGAAAATCAAATTGCATTCAAAGTCCCGCTTGGGTGAAATATCAGCACAAGATATTCCTATTCATCAAACCCCATGGGATCAATGGATTAGCGCTTCCGGTATGACCTGCCTGGCCGTTGCACTTCTCTTGTCCCCTGGGATTTGGGCAGGTCTGACCAACGTCAATCCAAGTGCAAACCAGGCAATCCCTGCGGCCTATGATGGACAATCCACTGGACCAGGCAAATTGAGTGGATTACTGGTCGATTCGACTTTATTGAATTACTTACACGAAAACACAAAAGACAATAAATATTTGATGGCCGTACCGAGCTCGATGCAGGGAGCAGATTATGTACTGGCGACCGGTCGCCCGGTGCTATATATTGATGGGTTTTCAGGCACGGGCCAAGTCGTGTCGAGTGATCAACTGGGAGAAATGGTTTCAGCAGGTGAATTGCGTTACATCTATTGGGGTGCCGGGTTTACAGGTGGATTAAAGGGAACACGCGGTGTGACCGATTGGGTAAAATCCTCTTGCAAAGTTGTACCTGGTTTTGAGACTCAGACATATTTATCATCTGTACCAGATGGTACTGTGAACGAAGTAGGAAGTAACGTGCCCGGTACATTTGGATATTTAAAGCCTATGAGCTTGTATGATTGTAAAAGTTAGCAGGATGCGTTCGCATCTTATCTTGTCCAAAGCCCAAATGAGGAAGTGATGTTTCGCCTACTGCCCAGCAGGTGATCTTATCAGGAAAATCTATGCATCACCAAATCACCCCCAATCATACAGGGGGAACCGAGTCATATATTCGGCTATAAATTCAGGCCGTGTCTGGATACTGCATGACTTTCTACTTGATCATTTCGCCCTACCAGTTTTCTGGCAGGGCGTTTTTTTGTCTAAATAATTTGAAACCAGCGTGAAACTACCTTTGGGTCTTACCTAGGATAGTGGAACCTCTCAGCCTTCCAGGCTGGATGCCTTCAACGAACAATTTCAGGAATCCAGATATTTCAAACCTGATCCGGTATTGAACAGGATAATTCGTTCGTCAGGGTCGATCCACTTTTGTTGAATGAGCTTTTCAAGTGCAGCCAGTGTAGCCGCTCCTTCTGGAGCGGGAAAAATACCTTCCATCCTGCCAATCTTTCGCTGGGCTTCCAGGATGGCCGGGTCGCTTACGGATACCGCGATACCCTTGCTTTCCCTGAGGATTTCCAGCATCAACGAGTCGGCAAAACTTTTAGGAACCCGCAATCCGGATGCCAGGGTATGCGCGTTCAACCAAAAATCACAAAAGGATGCACCCTCCTCGAATGCTTTGACCACCGGCGCGCAGCCATCTGCCTGCACAGACACCATGCGTGGTCTCTTTGTGTTATTCAACCAGCCTAATGCTTCGAGTTCCTCGAAGGCCTTCCACATGCCTACCAGGCCGGTTCCTCCTCCGGTGGGGTAGACGATAACGTCAGGTAGGGTCCAGTCAAGGGATTCCGCAAGCTCGTATCCCATGATCTTCTTACCCTCAACGCGATAGGGCTCTTTGAAAGTGGAAAGATCGAACCAGCCCTCGGCTTTTGCTTTTTCACCGGCCATGCCGGCGGCATCGCTGATCAGGCCATCCACCAGTACCACTTCAGCACCGGCTATGCGGCTTTCTTCAATATTGGCGCGTGGAGTATCTTTTGGCATATAGATAAGGGCTTTGATATTCGCACGGGCGGCATAGGCAGCCATGGCCCCGCCTGCATTACCGGCAGTCGGGATGATTACTTTTTCGATTCCCAGTTCCTTCGCCTTGGAGACGGCCGCAGCCAGGCCGCGTGCTTTAAAAGATCCTGTCGGGTTCTTGCTCTCATCTTTGACGAAAAGTTTGTGAAGCCCAAGCTCGCTGCCGATGCGCGGTAGGTCCAACAGGGAAGTGTCGCCTTCTCCTAAAAAGATGAAGTTTTGTGGATCTTTCACGGGCAAAAGTTCGTGCCAGCGCCACATGCCGTTCAGACGGTGACGGAAATCATCACGATCGATATGTTTGCGCACATTCTCCAGGTCGTAACGCACTAGTAAAGGTGATTGACAGTTGGGGCAAAATGTATGGATCTTGTCGGTATCGAACATTTCACCGCAGCCTGAACATTCTAACTTTGAATAAAATGAGGTTTTCTCAGAACTTGCATATCCGTTCGCTGTGGGATCGGGGGCCATTTTTATCCTAATCATCTGCTACCAATATCATCATTATAAAGCCGGCAATTATTGTGGCGATTCCACAAAACCTTCGACCCTCGCCCATAGTTCGCGAATATTGATCGGTTTGGACATATACACATCGCATCCTGCTTCGAGAGCCTTTTCGGCATCACCCTTCAAAGCATTGGCAGTGATGGCAATGATCGGCACATAAGCCAGACCGCTCTTGCCGTTCGAGCGCAGCCGCCTGGCAACTTCATATCCGTCGATATCCGGTAGGTTTATATCCAGCAGGATAAGATCGACATTCTCGCGTTGTGCGACGGAAAGTCCATCCAAACCATTCTTGGCCCCAAAAACTTTATAGCCATGCGAATTGAGCACTCGTTTAACGAGCAATAGGTTATCTGGATTGTCTTCAATGTATAAGATGTTTTTACTCATAGATGTTATATTCCTTGTTCTTCGTTTTTATCTTCAATGACCTGGATGACCTGGTCGACGAACTTTCGTGGCTGCAATGCTCCCTTTTGGAACACTGCTTCGATATGCCCGTTCAGCCGCTTTCTTTCTTCCGGGCTGATGTCCTTGGCACTCACAACTACGATCGGAATACCTCGCGTACGGGGGTCCAACCGTAGCTCTTCGACGAGGCCAAAACCGTCAATACCCGGCATCATCAGGTCGACAACGATCAGGTCAGGTCTTTTTTGGCGGGCCATCGCCAACCCTTCCCAACCATCGCTGGCATGGAAGAGACGATATGCCTTGCGGCTTTCCAAAAGACGGCGGATTAGCAACGCGTCATCCTCGTTGTCGTCAACGATCAGGACCGTTGTCGTTTTCTCATCCAGGTTTTCAAGAGCGGCCTGCAATCCTTCTCGCGGGGCTGGGGCCTGACTATCGCTCAACTGGACGTCCACCGTATATTTTTCGCCGAGGACGTGCTTCTCAACCGGGAAGGTATGCCCCGTGCAATTTACAACTACGGTTTCCTCCTCCTGGATTGTTCCATTGCCGACTCAATTTTTCCAGGCCGGCAAATGCCACTGCCGTTGCAGGTTCCACGGCCGTCCCTTCCGCCTCGGCCAGGGAATGCATGGAAGCGAAGGCTTCGGCATCGGTTACCGATTCCATCACACCGCCGAATTGTTGAGTCAGATTCCATAGATAGGTATAACTCTTTCCCGGGTCACCTGTGGACAGGATCATGATGCGTGTATTGGGTATGACGGGTTCTGCCACATCGTGCCCGGCTTTGAACGCGTTTACCATGGGGGCGCAGCCTTCCGCCTGGATGACCGCCAGTTTGGGAATATGGTTGATCAGGCCCATGCCAAACAATTCTTTGAATCCCTGGTATACGCCCAATGGTCCAATCCCACCGCTTACTGACTGGATGTACCAGTCCGGGGCTGACCAGCCGAGTTGTTCCACAATCTCATAGGCGATGGTTTTCATCGACTCACGCGCCGGGATGGAGCTTGTACCTCGGTCAAACAGCAGATGCCGGCGTTGGGCAAATTGGGCGGCGATCTGCTTTGTCTGGTCGTAACTGCCGCTCACGCGGATGACCTCCGCCCCAAAGAGCGCTGTCTCACGCAGCTTTTCCTGGGGTACCAGACTGGTCATGAATACCCACAACTTGATTCCAGCCCGGGCGCAGGCCGCGGCATAAGCCACCGCGGCATTACCGGTGGAGGCAATCACCGCCTCACGGATGCTGCCTTCAGCCATGGCCGCGACTGCGACAGCAGCCTGACGATCCTTGAAGGAACTGGTTGGACTGTAGCGTTCGTCCTTGATGTAAACGTGCTTATGGCCAAGCCCCGGCGCGTATCGTTGTGACAACCAGAGCGGTGTCCCGCCGGCGGGATACAGGTCGAGGGCGGAAGGATTGTCGAGCGGGAGGATATCCTGGTAGCGCCACAGGTTTAGTGGACGTCCCGGCAAGCCGCGCAGGATCTCCCGTTTGAAGGTTTCATAGTCGTAGCGCCCTTCCAACCATTGAGAGCTGCAATGTTCACAAATGGCAGCTTCGAAAGGCTGGTAGGGTTGTTGTTTTCCACAGATAATGCATTCCAGGTACTTCGGTCTCGCCATATTATTTTTCCAGTTTCTCGATCGGTTCAGTGATCCTGGCTTCAATGGGCAGTTCTACATAAAAGATGGAGCCTTCTCCGGTCACGCCGCTGCTTTCGGCCCACAGTCGGCCGCCGTGCAGTTCGATCAAGCGCCGGCTGATGGGCAGGCCCAGCCCGGTGCCGCCGGCTTTGCGCGTGGACGACGTATCGATCTGCGCGAATTCCTGGAAGATCGCTTCCAATTGATCCGGGGCGATACCTACACCTGTGTCCGTTACGCTGATCAAAAGATTTTCTGTTCCTTTCCGTGTGGCGCGGATGGCGATCCGGCCTTTATCCGTGAATTTGATGGAGTTGTTGATCAAGATTGATCATGACCTGGCGCAGGCGCGTGCGGTCGGCAAATATTTCCACATCGTTATCCGAGTCGCTCTCAACAAAGAGCGGTAGGTTCTTTTCACTGGCCAATGTGGATGTGATGCTGAGCACGTCATCCAGGATTTCATGGATCATGAACCTCTCGGGAGATAGATTGATGCGACCGGCTTCGATCTTGGCCATGTCTAGCACGTCATTGATTAGATGGAGTAGGTGCTGGCCGTTTTTCTGTATAAGATGCAGGTCATTATTCATGGGTTCTGTCAGCGGACCATCAATTTCTTCTAAAATCACATCCGAAAAACCAAGGATTGAATTCAGTGGCGTGCGTAGTTCATGGCTCATATTTGCCAGGAAGGCGGATTTTAGGCGATCCAATTCTTGTAATTCAGCTGCCCGTTTTTTTAGTTCTTCGGTCAACCGCAGTGATTCGAGGTGAATACTCACCTGAGCCGCAATAGAAGACGCCAGATCGGTGTCTTCTGATGAAATATCTTTCCGTCCTGCCACGACCAACTGGCCAATAGTTTCACCTCGTACCGTTAAAGGCTGAACACAATTCACATCCTGTGGCAGAGGCAAATCTCCCAATGGAATAACCTGATTGGAATCGTAGACGAAACCCAACGCTGTTTCATCCTTACTCGCAGAATAAGACGCCCAGTTATCATGGGCCTGGCGGCGAGTGGCTTCCTCGGCTTCGCCGCGGGCGCGTGAGGCATCTGCCAGCAGCCGGATATTCTCGACTTGCTGCGCGACCTGGTGCGCTACCGCGGCCATCAGTTCCCTGTCGCCTTCCGTCAGCGGATGGGACGGGTCGGCCTTTACATATAAAGCACCGACCTGTTCATCCATCACAGCCATGGGCTCATGAAACCCGGAATTGGCGGGGAGTTTCTCCACATAAGACTTGACTGAAGTCTGATCGTAAGCATAGCCAATCCGTTCATTCATATGGATGGCGTCCAGGTACGAATCCCAACCTTCGCGCATGAACTGGCGGGTGGCAGTCTCCGCCTCAGCGCGGGCGCGTTCTGTGGCGGCCAGCAGGCGCAGGTTCTGTATTTGAAGCGAAGCTTGTTGAGCCACGGCATTGGCGAGATTCATTTCTTCAGAAGTCCAAACACGGTCGGGTGGCGATTCTTATTTGCATCTCTCCAATGGTTTGCCCGCTGACCGTTAAATGTGCTGTCATGGCATGATCGGGATGGGAAATGTTGGATTGAGAAAAGTCAAACGATTCAAGCTTATCATCAGAAAATGCATAGGCAGACTGCTCCTTCTCGTAAATGGCAGGGGCGGCAGGATGCGCTTCCACTTTGCTATTTTGTGAGAGGACAACCTCTTTTACTTCTGATGAATGTTTTTCGCCTTCCAAAAACTCTGCTTCAAGTCTACACAAGCGTACCCGCAATTCTTCAAGGTCGCGTTTTATCTCGGGCGAATCGCAGACCGGGTCAGCGGCAAGCCGTTTAATATCCGCAAACAACGCATTGAGACGTTGCCGGAATTTGTTGTTGAACATAGATCAATGCCTCCTGACTCAGCTGCCGGTCACGGCCACCTGGCGAGTGTGATGGTTCGTCCTTCGGCTTCGCGGGTTATTATTCGCCGCCATTATTGCGATCCTTTATGCCAAGTTGAGCAATGGTGAGTGGAGCACCGAGTGCGTGGCCCAGTTCGCGCGCAGCGATTTGAAGCACCGCCTCCACCGTCGTTGCACCTTGTATTTTTTGGTTGATAACGTTCAATGCGGTTTCACGTTCCGCATGATGCTGCGCTATGGAGAATGTACGGGAATTTTGAACGGCAACCGCGATTTGAGAGGCTAATGTGGTCTGAATACGAATATCGTCTTCTGTGAAGTGGTCAACATTATCAGATTGCACATCAAAGACACCGATCACCCGATTACCAACGATCATGGGGACGGCTAGCTCCGCACGTGTTTCAGGGAGGAGGGGATGGGGTAGAAAGTTAGGTTCAACACGGACGTTATTCACAATCACCCCTGCGCGGTTGCGGGCCGCGTTAGCTACAAGGGATTGCTCACGGTTGAGTGGAATGGTGCGCCGTTCGGCCACCATCTGCTTGCCTACTTCGCCGGCACCGGCAGTCAATTCCAAAGTGTCACCCGCCTCGTTAAGTAGATAGATATGGGCATGATACAGGTTAAAGGTTTGTTTCGTGAGATCCACAACTTCCTGCAAGAGCCGATCGGTATCGGTGATTGTGGCAGCCGCGGTGCTCACGTTGGCAACCAATTGCAATTCAGTGGCACGCTTGTTAAGTTTTTCCTCATCTAGTTTGCGTTGGGTGATATCCTGGTTCGCACCGTAATATCTGATGATGTGGCCTTGCTCATTCCTATCGATATGGATTACGACTGATATATAACCGATGCCACCATCAGCATACAGGATTCGATGTTCAAGCTCCGTACTGTAGTGCCGGTCGGTGGAAGCCAGCGCCTTTTCGATGGCAGCCCCAACAATCGGTACATCATCCGGATGAACAAGATGCTGGGCATATTGTGCCGACGAAATATTGTAACCCCCCACCTGTTCCGCCGTCGTATGGAAGATCGAGTAAAAATGATCATTGAAATGGAACTGATCTTTTTCAACGTCGTACTCCCAGTTGGCAAGCCTGGCGATATCCAGCGCCTCTGACAACTGTTCCGTTGTATGCTGCATCGCCTTTTCAATCAACTTACGCTCGGTGATATCCTGGTTCGCACCGTAATACCTGATGATGTGACCTTGTTCATCCCTATCGATATGCACCACGACTGATATATAACCGATGCCACCATCAGCATACAGGATTCGATGTTCAAGCTCCGTACTGTAGTGCCGATCGGTGGAAGCTAGCGCCTTTTCGATGGCAGCTCCAACAATCGGAACATCATCCGGATGAACAAGATGCTGGGCATATTGTGCCGACGAAATGTTGTACCCCCCCACCTGTTCCGCCGTCGTATGGAAGATCGAGTAAAAATGATCGTTGAAATGGAACTGATCTTTTTCAACATCGTACTCCCAGTTGGCAAGCCTGGCGATATCCAGCGCCTCTGACAACTGTTCCGTTGTATGCTGGATCGCTTCGTATTGGCGAATATTCTGGATGGCAATCGCCACCTGATCGGCAACGGATCGTATCAAGACGGCATCCTCCTGACCAAGGCTCCCGGCAATATCGTTTTGCACATCCAATACGCCCAATACCTTCCCGCCCGCCATGATCGGTACGGCAATTTCGGATTTGGTCTCAGGTAAAAGAGGATTCGGTAGCCAGGCCCTGTCTTGCGTCGTATCGGAAACGAGAACTACTTCTTTTGTATCGGCAGCCCGGCCCACCAGCCCTCTTCCTTTGGGGACTCTGTGACTTTTCGCCAACATAATTTTTCCGACTTCCCCTGTACCCCCGGCCATGATCAGGTCACCGCTGGTTTCATCAAGAAGATAAATGTGAGCATGATAGTAGTTGAAAGCTGATTTCACCTGCTCCACCACCTCAACCAACAGTTGGCGCTGGTCGAGCAGGGTCGAAAGACGGCGGCTCACTTCAGCCGAGGTAACCAGGGCCTTGGTTCGGTCGGCCACACGTTGCTCCAATGTGCCAATCAAACCGCTTAATTGAGAGATCATGTTGTTAAAGGTCAATGCAAGCGTACCGGTCTCATCACCTGATTCCACCTTTGCAACCACGCCCAGATCGCCTGAGGCCACCTTTTTCAGCAACTGCATTCAGTCGGATGATGGGGCTTGCCAAAACCTGTGCCAGACCGACCGCAGCAATGGCTGCGAGTATAGTCACAATGATCGCCAGCAGAAGATCGTTTTGGGTTTGGGTTTCAACCGGTTTCAGGGCTTCTGCCTGATCCTGGTGAACAACCACCTGCCAGCCAAGGTTGCTGATAATATTGTTCTGGTTTGAATCACCCGAGACGGATACACTAGTCGCACTTACCAGGCTTGGTATGCCGTCCAAAGATAATGACTGATACTTCTGTGAAGGCTGATTAAAAGCCTTATTGTTGAGGGTCGTCTTTACCACACTGATTTCGTAATTGCCATTACCTGTGGGGTTCAGTTTGACGACTTGACCGTCGGGCAAGTAGATATCAGTACGGCCTGTCTTCCCAAACAGACCGGAAATTAGCACATTGCTCAATGAATTTATATTGACTGTCGTACGCAGTACACCAACAATTTGGTTACTACTTCTTGACCTCACCGGTACGGCCATGTTTATCGCAAGCACCTTACTGCTAGCATCATATTCCGGTTGGCCGATGTACTGACCGTTCTTATAAGCAATCTGCCACCAATCCTCATCGGACTGGAGGTAATCAGAGGTGCGGTCGGTGGTAGCGATGCTGACACCCGGCAAATCGGTAAGAAAGACCTCGACATGCTCCGGGAATTTCTTCTGAAACTTGATGAGTTCAGCCGAAAGCTCGTCATCAAGGACTTTTGCCACCAACGGGTCGGCATTATTATTCGCTGCATCTGCAGCCCGCCATTCCAGGTCGAGCTGATTGATCTCGGCCTGGGTCAGATTATCTTCCTGCGTGCCGAGCTCTGCCCTGTCTTGGACTGCCTGATTTAGGGCAAGCCCGTTCAGCAGATTAAAATCATTCTCCACAACCTGACCGACCTGGATGGCCTCTGCATTGGACAATACGGACAGGTTGCTACCAATATCATTGGCACGATTCGTTCGCAGGGATCGATCGACTATATAGGACACACTCCCTACCGAACCGATGGCGATCACGATAAATGCGATCACCAACTTGGTTCGTAGGGAATAATTCCTGAACTGACGAACAACTAACCCCGCGTCCGCTGCAAGAGCAACCACCGATAGAATGATAATGACGATCTGTAGCGAAGGTATTACTAATCTGCTGAACGGCCAAAATAAATCGATCAAGATCGACAGTAGACCGGATACAATTCCGGCAAGAATGACCTGGCGAGAGTATTGGCGGGAAAGCAAGCCGGCTATCAATACACTAGCTAGCATTGTGACCAATCCAAACAACACTCCTATTCCACCAGCGATCAGAGTGGGCATGATGGGGAATGTCAAGGCCAAACTTCCAATGTTCAAGAGCAGGCAGGTCGTTCCTCTCCCGATTCTTAGGAGCCACAGGCCGATTATCGCAATGACAATCAGGAGCAGGTTAATTGCTAGTACAATCCTCAATTGCCATGCCTCAGTCTGAAGGAGGCTTACAGTATAAAATATTGCCGAGGCAATATACACGAAGAGAAATGTCACTAACACCCAAAATTCATTGCGCGTTTGCGACAACGAATCTTTAGTAAGATTTAATATTTTTTTGAACATTCATTGTTTCCTTTCTGGTATTTGTATATTAAACATAGCCTTTAGTATGGATAGTTGATTTTTTACTTTTTCGGCATCTTCCTTGAGGTCAGCGGTAACGTGATTGTGAAGCACGAACCCTCCCCGGGTTCACTTTCCACACTGATCGTCCCCTTATGCTGCTCGACGATTGATTTCACGATCGCCAGTCCGAGGCCATTGCTTTCATCATCCTTTGTATCTTCGTGATGGACGCGATAAAAACGGTTGAAAATAAAGGGCAGGTCATCGGCGGGAATGCCATAACCGTTATCGGCCACACGCATGCAAAATTTACCCTCTTTGACTTCTATCGAGGATTTAATGGAGCCATTGGCGGGAGTATATTTGACGGCATTGCCCACCAGGTTGCGCAAGGCCCGCCCAAGCTGAACGTGATCGGCTTCAACCTTGGGTATGTCCCCGTTTTTTTCGAAAAGGAGGGACTGCTTTTTAGCCTTCGCCTGGAGTTGAAATTCGTTCGTAATTTTCTCCAACAGTTCACAGGCATCCACCTGCTCGATTTGGAGTTCCATGCCCGTTGCCATCTTCGCCAGTTCCAGGATGTTCCCTGCCAGTTCGTTCATGGTTTCTGTGGCGGCATGGATGCACTTGATATATTCGATCTGCCTCTTGTTCAGTGGCCCCACCTGCGGGAGCAATTCCATGTATCCCCGAATGACCGATATGGGGGTTTTCAAATCATGGGAGGCCGTGGAAATAAATTCATCCTTCGCCTTGTCCAGTTCCTTGAAATAGGTTACATCATGTAACATCGTTACATACCCATCATTTTCAATGGGCGTAACGAGGGCCGTGAAGACACGCTTGTCCGGCCATGGTATTTCCCTGGTATGTGGCTTCCTGGAACTGAAAGCTTCATCCAGGAGATCATTCAAGGCGTCATATCCGCTCCCGCGCTTGATCAGCTGTCCAGGTTTAATTTCATCGTTGTGGAACAGTTTTTCACCTGCCGGATTTAACATCGTAAGGACTCCATCCGCCGCGAAGGTTAGTATGGCGTCCTCCGACCTTTGAAAAATAGCTGCCACTTTTTGCCGTTCCCGGGTCATACTGGTGTACAAGATCACATTTTCCAACGCAATGGCTGCCTGGCTGGCGATGGCTTGTAACAGGAGTTGATGCTCTGAATTGAAATATCCCTTTTTTTCATGGACTAATACAAGAATTCCGATCATATGCAGGCGGCCAAACAGCGGAACAATGATCACGGAGCCGGATGGATTCTCCGGCGTAATCCGCCAACGCGCATCCTCGTGCGTATCATTGATGATCATTCCCTGGTGGGTCTCTTTAGCCTGATTAAGAAGCTCATCCAGGGGCGGTAGTTGTATATCGAAAGCTGGCGATGCAGATGAGGGAACGCGATATTCTTTAAGGAGCGGTCCGCCGGGATTGAGGATAAATCACCTGTCCCAGCATGGCACCGAGCGTTTCGACCGAACGTCGCAGAATGATATCGGTCAACTCATCCATGTCGAGCCGGGCGCTTATATCCCTGCCGATCTCGGGAAGCACGCTGAGTTCTTTATTCCTGCGCCGGATATTTCCTTCGGTTTCCTTGGCGCGCAATTTCGTGCGGATGCGGGCCAACAACTCTCGCCGGTCGAAAGGTTTTGTCACATAATCGTCAGCGCCCAGTTCCAGCCCGGCTCGTACATCCACCGGATCGGGTCGGGCAGCTGTAAGTATGATGACGGGGATGTGCTCGATCGCCGGATCCAAACGGATCTCTTTCAGGACTTCGAAACCGTCTTTTTCCGGCATGTTTATATCGAGCAGGATCAAATCGGGCATTTCTGAACGGGTTAGTTCAAGCGCTTTAATCCCATTGTTTGCGGTGATGAATGTATAGCCTTCATTAACCAGGTACCGGGAAAGGAGTGATAAATTATCCTGTACGTCGTCAGCGATCAGGATCTTATGCGATTGTTTTAGTTCTGTTGTCTTCTTGGATGGTTTCGACGGTCCGAAATCCTCGAGCACCTTACTGACAATCTGACAAATGTGTTCCGGTCGAAAGGGTTTGATGATGGTTTCATTCACTTTTAAGCGCCGGGCGCTTTCTTTCAACCCCGGTACATCATAGGCAGTAATCAGAATGGTGTAAGCTGGTCGCCCACCCGGATGGGATTGTAATTTTTCGATCAATTCCAACCCATTCATTTCGGGCATCATCATGTCTGTGATGACCAGATCCACGGCATCATCCCTGACTTGTTCCAGGGCCATCTTGCCGCTGGTCGCTGAAATGACCTCGATCTCCGGCCCTAATTGAGAGATGGCACGCGCCAGAGTCGTGGCCGTTCCAGGGTGATCATCTACAACCAATACCCGGGCTTGACGTAGGTTAACGGAAAGAGCAGGCTCATTCATGATCATTGCTCTAATTTTCCCTTGAAATCCGGGTTGCATAGATTGCTATTGGGCGGCAAAAGTTGGCAAAAGTTGGCAAAACAAAAACCCGCTTCCGGTCTCGACCGGAAGCGGGTTTTACATATTTTAGGCGGCTCTCGCTTGGGAATTTAATCAACAACGAGCCGGTAGCCGACCCCGCGCATGTTGATCAGATAAATAGGCTGATGCACATCCGGTTCGATGGCCTGACGGATATGGTGAACATGCCACTTGACAAGTTCCTGCGCCTCCCGGGTATCCGCCTGGTATCCCTGGGCTTCAGCAACCAGGGTTTTGTAATCCACCACATTTGGAGCACGGCGCGCCAGGACGAGCAGGTAATCAAAGGTGGCAGGTGGAAGGTTAATGACACGTTCACCGATGATCAAACGACGTGTATGCAAATCCAGTGTCAGCTTGCCGCGTATGAGGAATCGTTCACTGTCGCCTATGAAATTGGAGCCTGTGGATTGAACAATTTCATCGTTGTCAAGGCTTTTTAGTTCGGTTTGCAAAGCATCCAATTGCAATTGGATTTCGTGCTTGCGGCGTTCCTTCTCCTGCAGGGCAAGGATGGACCGCGTGCGATCGATTAACGCCTGCGGCTTAAGCGGTTTGAGCAGATAGTCGACGGCTCCTTCCCGCACCGCTCCGATCGCCGAGTTCAAGTCCGGTTGTGCAGTGAAGAGAACGACCGGCAGTTCAGGGAATTTTGCATGAATGACCTTCAGCACTTCAAGCCCGTTCATATCGGGCAGGCGAATATCCAGGTATACCAGGTCAAAGTTTTGTTGTGACAGAAAATCCAACCCTTCCTGTCCACGGGCCGCGGTGGTGACATCGAAGCCGGCCCGCTTGAGGATGCGGGCCAGGGTTTGCCGCAACGCAGCTTCGTCATCGATGAGCAGGATGTTACCCGTGATTATTATTCCAACTCCTTGTTTTTCTTTGGGAGCCAGACACTGAAGGTAGCCCCGCCACAGGGATTGTTTACAGCCCGAATTTCACCATGATGCTTGCGGATGATATCAGCGGTGATGGTCAGACCCAAACCTGTGCCGTTTTCTTTGTTCGTGATAAATGGTTCGAAAAGATGAGGGATGATTTCAGGCGTCAATGCCCGGGCCGGTATCTGTAACCGAGAACAGGATTCTATCCTCTTCCGGTAGTCGCTGGGTTTGTACGGTCAAATGCCCGCCCGACTGCATGGCTTCCACTGCGTTCATAAACAAGTTCAGGACGATTTGTCGGATCTGGTCGGAATACCGGGAACCTCAGGAAGTTCCAGGTCGGGGATAAACTCGAAGATAATATTTTTTTGACGCATGTGATTGGCAGTCAGGGCGGAAACGTCCAGGGTAATGTTGTTTAATTGGATGTCCTGAAAGTCTTCTACCCGGGATGGTCGATAAAAGGCGCGCAGCCTCTTGATCATGTCCGCCATCCGTTCAGTTTCAGACAGGACGATTTCCAGGTCGTTACGTCCCTGCACAGACAATTCTTCTTCATCCTTGACCAGGAAAAGGGCGTTCTGGATCGCCTGTAAAGGGTTGTTCAATTCATGCGAAACAGAAGCCAGCAATCGTCCGATGACTGCCAACCGTTCGCTTTGGACCAATTGATCGTGCGTGAGTCTTTCCTGCTGCAGGGACGTTTGCAGCTCGCTATAAAGGTTTGCCTTTTGCAACGCAACAGCCAATTGGTCGGCTACGGCGGTCATTAACTGCATGTCACGCGAGGTCAGGCGATCGGGAGGAATTTGCTGGATATCCAGCACTCCCACGACTTGGTTCTCAACTTTGATGGGTACCGTCAGTTTCGATTGTGTTTCAGGCAGCAGCGGATGACGGATGAAAAAGACCACCTGGTCCACATCGTTCGTCATAAACGGTTCACCGGTCTCGGCTACATGACCGACGATGCCTGTTCCCACTGGCAGATGGTATTCCTGTTCCCTGAGAAAATCGCCGATTTTTCCACTTCCATAGCGAGCTATGAGATCATGGCGCTGCGGATCAATGAGAAAGACCTGGACGTGGTAATAACCAAAATTTTTCTGCAAAAGGTCAACCACGTTTTTCAGGAGTTGGTCCGGATCCAGGGAACCGGCCAGGCCCCGGCTTACTTGATAGAGGGCATTGATCTCCCGTAGATCCTGCTGTGTTGTTTGCAATAGATTTGCATTTTCAATGGCAATGACGGCTTGTGTCCCAAGTGCGCCCAGAAGTTGGCCGTCTTCAGGCGTGAATGCATTCGGTTTTCTATTCTGAATGCTGATCGTTCCGAAGCAGCGCTCGTTGCTTTGAATTGGAGCTACTATCAGAGAGCGATACTTCACCGGGGTGACCTGGTTCAAAAAACGAGGGTCATCAAGTGTATCTGTTACGCTAATCACCTCTCTATTAATTATGACCTGACCGGCAACGCCTTCGCCAAGCCGCATATTTAGTTGTGGTTTATGTTCATTTTCAAATCCCGCTGCTGCGCGCGGGATAAGAATTTGCTGTTCATCATCTACCATATGGAGAACGGCATTCTCAACCTCGGGAATTAACTCCCTGGCCGAGTCAACAATCAATTGCAGCACCGTTCCAATTCCAACTCTTTCGGTTTCGCTCAAGACATGTTCAATATTGGCAAGTGCATGGGCCTCCTTGAGCCTTTTTCGAATCTCAATTTCCTGTTGGATGGTCCGAAGTGCAAGCGCGATCTGGTTGCCGGCCAATTCGGCATAATTGATCTCCCTGGCACCGAAATTGTGAGGGGTATTATATGCAATCACCATCGCGCCTAGCTTATTTTCACCAGCTATCACAGGAATACAAAGCGCGGATTCGATGGTTTGCATATCTTTATTCTTATAAGCAGGGTTGATCATATAATGGATGTTTGGTAGGTCTTCCAAAACCAGGGCTTTCCCGGTTCGTAATACCGATAGGATCAGGCTTGTTTCATTTAAATCCAATCTGACATTCGAAGGCGACCGTTCCAAAGGTATTGTGGATGCGACCAGCATGGCATAGCCCTGTGTCGCATCCCAATGAAAGAAGTGGGCATAATCTGCCCCAAACAGGTCGGCCAGGCTGGCAACCAGATAATGATATGAATCATCAAGGCTTTTGGAAGCCAGAATATTCTGGGTTGCCAGGTTGACGAGGTCAAGATATCGTTCGTGGGATCGCAATTCATCCAGGGCGAGAGTGTGCTCAGCCAACTCTTGTTGCACGCGGCCGGCAATATAACCCACCAGGACGACCATGATATTACCCGGCCAACTCACGAATGTCCAATTAAACCACGTGCGTCCTACAAACAAAGTGAGCAACCCACTGGACAAAGCAACGCCGAGAAGACCAGCAATCACCCCCTTTTTGATACCAAAATACCAGCCTGCAAATGCAACCGGCACGGCGATCAACGCGGAGGCAACCGGACCGATTAAATTTATGAGGGGATAGATTACCACCAGATAAAGAATGGTTAGAACCAGTATAAAGACCAGATGCATACGCTGCTGGCCCGGATGTAAACTCGGTATTCCTTTTGTGCTGTTTTCACTGCCAATGGCCGTTTGCATATCTGCCGATTTCTTTATATGGCCTCCCACCGAGACGCTTATTTAACGAAATCCATTGCCCGCCACCCACGGGTTTCTATAATATACATGCTGGATGATGTGAGAAACCAAGGATTGATCAATTTTCCATCGGAGTTCCCAACTTCAAAAGCAAGAATAACACTGCCCGCTAAATTCTACTGTTTTAAATGGAAAGATCGTCATTCGCAATATATTTGCAATGAAATCTGATTGGTCGGATTAAGAAACTTCTTAAAAAAGGGAATTTAGTGCGACAACGTTTTTATATGGTCAGACAACCTTTATCCCGATCATTCGGATATGGATATTCCTGCAACATCCTTATTTCCATGAACTACAGACAGACAGTCCTGCTTGTTAATAAAGGCGGCTCTATTTAATCAATATTTCGACAATCCTATATCGAACCCCGACGTTATCCATCCTCCGGCGGTCATTCCAGGCCACGGTTTAATAACCTGGTCGGCTCATTCCATACAGGCTGATTAAAAATGATAATTTACACCGGGGACTGAAACCGATATCACCAGCTCCATTGGATTAGTTTTTACGTAGAAAGTCCCGGATCGAGATAGCCGCAGCTGCCCCTTCCCCAACTGCCGATGCCACCTGCTTGGTGCTGCCATAACGGACATCGCCGGCGGCAAATACACCGTGTACGTTGGTTTCAAAAGGCAGTGCATCAAAATTCCCCTTGCTGCCTTTGTCATGCACAAAATCATGGCCGGTGCGGATGAAACCGTATTTGTCCATCTCCAGATAATTTTTCAGGAAACCGGTATTCGGCTGTTGTCCTATGAAGATGAAGGCAGCCGCGGGATGCAGCTCCGCCCTTTCACCCGTCTTCAAATTACGGGTCTTGATCGCCTTCAGTTTCAAGTCCTGGCCTTCGAACGATTCAACCGCGGTGTTGTATTGCACCTCGATCCGCGAGGCGGGTTCCTTGACCTTATCGGTCGCAAACTGGCTGGCAGTCAGTTTATCGCCACGCGCCAGCAGGGTCACTTTCTCGGCAAAATTGGTCAAATGCAAACCTTCTTCCACGGCGGAGTTTCCTCCGCCTACCACCACGATCTCCTTTGCCCCTTTGTAAAACGGACCGTCGCAGGTGGCGCAGAAGTGAATGCCGGCTCCAATATAATCATCTTCACCGGGTACTTCCAGGCGGCGGTACGACGCTCCGGTGGCGATCAGGACGGCCCTTGAATGATAATGCCTGCCGTCTGAAGTATAGACTTCCTGATAGCCTTCTTCCATCATAAGCTTCTCTACGTCCTGCGCCTGCAGGATCTCCACGCCGAAACGACGCGCCTGCTGGGTGATGCGTTCGGCAAATTCCTGGCCGCCGATGCCCTCCGGGAAACCGGGAAAGTTATCAAGACCCACCGTAATGCCAGCCTGCCCGCCCAGGCCGGAGCGTTCGATCAAAAGCGTATCCGCGCCTTCGCGCGCAGCATAGATCGCCGCAGTCAAGCCGGAGGGTCCGCCCCCGATGATGATAAGGTCGTAATAGATTTTCTCTGGCTTCCGTTTTAAGCCCAAGTTTCTTGGCCAGTTCGGCGTTCGATGGCTCGACGAGAAATGATCCGTCCTCGAATAGGATCATGGGAATGATGCGTTTCCCGTTGTTCTTTTGCAGGACAAACGCTTCGCCTTCCTTATCCTGTTCGATGTCCACCCACTGATAAGGGATGAACTGCTCGCCCAGGAATCTCTTCGAGCGGCGGCAATCCGGACACCAGTAAGCCCCATAAACAGTAACCTTTGTTTCAGCCATTAATTCCTCCGGGACAGGTTGGATCCACTTCCATGATTAGATGAATAAGAACCGGATTCCTTACGGCTTCTTCCCCTTCCGTGTGGAATTTGCCACCAAACATACCGGCCATAAATCTCATAAGAGATCTGGTCACACATCATCATCCTTCCGTGCATGTCCCTGGATCAATTTCGCAACCAGGCCCGTCCAGCCGGTTTGATGACTCGCACCCAGCCCCGCGCCGGTATCTCCATGGAAATATTCATGGAACGGGATGTAATCCCGCCAGTGCGGATCGTTTTGGAACGTTTCATTTTCTCCGAAAACAGGGCGACGTCCATTTTCGTCGCGCAGGAAGATTTTGATCAAACGGTCGGATAGTCCATCTGCGATCTGGTTCAGGCTCATCAAATGGTTCGAGCCTGTGGGACATTCCACCAGGAAATCTTCGCTGTAGTAATGATGGAACTGCTGGAGCGATTCGATGATGAGATAGTTCACCGGGAACCAGACCGGGCCGCGCCAGTTGGAGTTGCCGCCGAACATTCCACTGTCCGATTCGCCGGGCAGGTATTTGACGGTATACGTGGAGCCATCCACTTTTAAAACATACGGGTTCTCAGAATAGATGCGTGAGAGTGCGCGCACCCCATAAGGTGAAAGGAACTCGCTCTCATCCAACATGCGGCTTAATACGCGCTTCATGCGGTGTCCGCGCAGTATCGCCAGGAGACGTCGTTCTCCCATGCGCGGTTCATCCCAGCGCGAGACCAGCTTCGAAAGGTCGGGGCGGTGCTCGAGAAACCATTCCAGCCGATATTTGAACTCCGGCAATTTTTCGAGCAGCGCAGGCTCGATGGTGGTAACCGCAAACAGCGGGATCAAACCGACCATCGAGCGCAGCTTGAGAGGCATGTTTTCGCCGCGCTCCAAATGCAGGACATCGTAGAAAAATTCGTCCTGGTCATCCCACAAAGAGATGCTTTCCCCGGCGATGTTATTCATCGCGTCGGCAATATACAGGAAGTGCTCGAAGAATTTAAGCGCAATATCCTCGTAAGCAGGGTTATGTACGGCAAGCTCCAGGGCAATGGTAAGCAGGTTAAGACAGAACATGCCCATCCAGCTTGTGCCATCGCTCTGTTCGATATGTCCACCGGTTGGCAGCGGGCGCGCTGCGGTCGAAGACACCGATGTTATCGAGCCCCAGGAAGCCGCCCTGGAACACGTTCAACCCCTCCGCATCTTTGCGATTAACCCACCATGTAAAATTGAGCATCAATTTGTGGAACATACGCTCGAGAAAAGCGCGATCACCTTTACCCTGTTGTTTCTCATCGATCTTGTAAACGCGCCAGACCGCCCAGGCCAGGACCGGTGGATTGACGTCGCCAAAACCCCACTCATAGGCAGGGACCTGGCCGTTCGGGTGCTGGCACCATTCCCGTCCGAGCAGAAGCAGCTGCTGCTTGGCAAACTCGGCATCCAGCAGCGCCAGGGGGATGCAGTGGAAGGCCAGATCCCAGGCGGCAAACCATGGATATTCCCACTTGTCGGGCATGGAGAAAATATCAGAAGTGTTGAACTGGCGCCATTCGTGGTTGCGGCCCATTTTGCGTTCGGCCGGGGGCGGTGGTTGAGATGGGTCGCCGTTCAACCATTCCTCCACGTTGTAGTGATAGAACTGTTTTGACCATAACATACCGGCAAAGGCCTGGCGCTGGATATTGCGCTCATCTTCATTCAAAGAAACAGGTTGAAGTTCCGCATAGAATTCGTCCGCTTCCGCTTTGCGCAAGGTAATGATTTTAGAAAAGGATTCAAATGGATCCTTCGGCTTTCCCTGGATCTTTGTCGGTAAAAAGTCTCAAGCGAATATTGAACGATTCACCGGGCTTTATCATGGAGTGATACATGGCAGCCGCTTTTGTGCCTTCATGATCAGGGTTGATCGCATTCAGCTGTCCATCAACCAGGTAGGAATGAAAAGCATCTTTCACATAAGGAGACAAATTGGGAGAGCCGAAGACATGTGTCAGAATTGGTCTCGTTCTCCGTGAATAGCAGTGCATCCGCGCCCTCGCAGGCCAGCCAGTGGCGGCCTAATGTAGCATGATCGACCCGGATCAACTTGAATTCGCCTTTTTGCTTCGAAGGAACATCCTTCAAGGAAGGCCGCGACACTCCTTCATGAGCTAATCCCCAACTCCAGGTATTGCGAAACCATAGTGTCGGCAGGAGGTGCAGCTCGGCAGGCTCGGGTCCGCGATTGACCGCGATGATGGATATCAAAATATCGTCGGGAGCGGCCTTGGCATATTCGATAAAAACATCGAAATAACGGTCTTCGGCAAAGATACCGGTATCGAACAGTTCGTATTCAGGCTGGTCTTTGCTCCGCTGGTGGTTGGTGTCTACAAGGTCCTTATAAGGAAAGGCCCGTTGCGGATATTTGTAAAGCATCTTCATATAAGAATGGGTGGGCGTGGAGTCGAGGTAAAAATAATATTCCTTTACGTCCTCTCCATGGTTGCCTTCCGGTCCGCTCAACCCAAAAAGCCGCTCTTTAAGGATGGCATCCTGTCCGTTCCACAGGGCAAGGGCAAAGCACAGGCGCTGCTTGTCATCACTGATCCCTGCCAGGCCGTCCTCGTTCCAGCGATAGGTGCGCGAACGGGCGTGGTCATGCGGAAAATACTCCCAGGCAGAACCGTTGGAGCTATAATCCTCCCGCACGGTACCCCAGGCGCGTTCGGCCAGGTAAGGCCCCCAACGCTTCCAACCGGCCGGGTCTTCATGCAATCGGCGTGACTCGGGATCATTTTTCATAAGTTCACATCCGTTCTTTCAGACAATAAAATTTTAAACCCAAGCGCAAAAACATAATTCTGAAACAATGGTATTTACAAGCCGAACCAAGTTTTGATTCTTATAGGAGATCGATTATGCCTGGGAAACAAACTGCCGGTGAAAAGACCACTCGAGGCGAGCATCACGGCTGTATCGTGTGCGGAAAACTATATGAAGTATTGAGTGTATATGATTCCAACGGAAAATTCATCGACTGCAAAGTGATGAGCGCGGGCGGGAAGCGCGTCCCCGATCCAAACCGCCCGCTGGTGGCCTGCGAGAAACATACCGATGCAGAGATTGAGGCCGCGCTATCAAGAGTATACGGCAAACAGAAAGAGGATGACGAGTAACCAAAGCTCTCCCCTTTAATTTAACTCATCTTACATCAACCGTCCAGCGGGTCTGTAGAATACAACTGTTAATAACGGGGATTCCCATGAATTAGATCGCCAAATGCTCCCAATAATACTGTTGTTTCATAATTCACTTATGCCACTTAAGGGGCATAACGATTCTTGATTTTTAGCCCCTAAATTCTTGATTTCCCCTTCATTTTGTTTATAATGTAGATAAGTTAGGTAGTCTATATCGGGTTTGGTTATTTTCTTTATCTTTTTCCACCCCTTCAATTCACTTTACTTCATTCCATAACCCTTAGAGGAGAGATAACATGCAACCCTGGAATCGGTTAAGAATTTTAGCTTTTTCATCGGCACTCGTTTTCTTCTTAAGCGCCATAGCCATCCAGCCCACGCTGGCGGACGACAGCACTCCCCCTCCACCAGTTCCTTCCACCGGAACAACCCCTCCGGCAGGTGCAGTAACTGCTGCCGACAATAATTCACTCACCAGTGTCCCACATGGGACCGACGTGGTCGTACTCGATCACTCCGGCAGGTCCGTACCACTTAATTCCCAGAAAGCCGCCCATATTGTCGCCTCTGGTGACCCGATCTGGTGTCCCATGGGCGTTGCACCGAAAGGCAGCATTGGCGGCTGTTCTCCTGCTTTTACGACGCCAGGGTTTAGTGGGATTGGTGGTCTAGGCTTTTGGTTGGCGCTTAACGATCCGTCCAAGGCGGGTGTTATCTGGATCGAATCTGGTTACAACAGCAATGTGAATGATTCAGGCATGACCAGTTTAACTTTAGATGGTTCTGCGGGCGTCCTTCATCTTCCCAACATGGCTAACTTCAGCCTGACACTCAAAGGCGGCTGGAGCGGCATTTCCGGCAGTACCTCCACCAATCCAGCTACCCCTTCCACATTCCAAGGTTCCTCATTAAGTATCATGAACTGGAACGCTCCGATTACCATCAGCGATATCGTGGTGACCGGTGCTACGACCAATCCAAATGATTCTTATGCGCTATATGTTCAAACCGATAAAGGCGGCATCACCCTCGATCGCGTCCAGGCCATTGACAACTACGGAGGTCATGTAGGCGGTGCGCATCTGAATACAGTTGATGCAACCCTCGGGCATCCCGCGCCTGTTACGGTCGTTGATAGCTCGTTTAATAATAATTATTACGATGGGCTGTATATACAGAGCGATGGAGCGGTCAATATCCACAACCTGACTGCCGATTACAACGGTGGTTCCGGAACAGCAAACGGTGCTTACATTGACAATTATTGGGATAACCCCAACCAGCCTGTCACGTTGACCGGCACGAACGAATTCAAGGATAATTACGGTACAGGACTGTATATTTATTCCTACGGTACCGTGACCTTGAACAACATTACGGCCTTCCACAACGCATACGGCCTCAATGGATACGGTCTTTATATTGAAAATGATTTCGACTCCACACCTTCCAATGTAATATTGAACGGCACAAACCAGTTCACTTATAGTGGGGTGGACGGATTGTTTATCCTCAGCAATGGGAATATCGTTCCTGAACAATATCACTTCCACCAACAATACCTTCTTCGGAGGGTATGTAAATAACTGTCTCAATTCCGGAAGTATTTCGCCTTGTACGACGACAGGCAAATCTGTTACATTGACGGGCACCAATTCCTTCAACAACAATGGCGCTGATGGGTTGAAAGTGCAATCGAGCGGTCCCATTTCCATCAGTCAGATCACTGCGGACGAAAACTCTCAAGATGGAGCATTTCTCGATAACTGCGCCTATGACGGTGGTTCTTTGTGCCAGAACCTTCTGCCCTATAACGTTACTCTGGTGAATGCAAGCACTTTCATCTTCAATGGAGCCACCGGTTTATATATCCATTCAACGGGTACGGTTTCGTTGAAAAACATTACCGCCGGTTTTGATTCATACGGTTTGGCCATCTCCAATGATGCCCGTCTGGCTGCGCCGCGACCCGTGACCATAAGCGGGACCAATGTTTTCAACGGCAACGTGTATTCCGGTTTGACAATCCATAGCTACGGCGCCATCACGCTCAGCAACGTCACTGCTGACAACAACGGCATCATCGGCGGCTTCGGTTATGGCGCCTATGTGGAAAATGATGGCTACGACAGTGGCCCGGGCGGCTCCGTCCTTATCATACGCGAGCCAGTTACGCTCATCGGTATCAACACTTTCATCGACAATAACAGCGGTGGGCTTTACGCTATTTCCGCCGGACCGATCACAACGAGTAATGTAACCGCTAACAGCAACGGCGGCGATGGCGCTTATCTGTTCAACCAGGAATCCTGGTATCCCAATTTTGGCTCCTTAAAGCCCTATGCAGCCAACGTAACTCTCAGCGGTTTTGGCTTCTTCGTTGGTAATTACAACGGCATCCAGGTCTATAGCAAGGGCGCGGTGACGCTCGCCAACCTCACGGCAAATTACAGCAGCGTGTACGGAGCATTAATCACTACCAAAGGCGATCTCGCGCCGCAGAACGTGACCATAAGCGGCGTCAACACTTTCTTTCATAACGGTGTTCTTTCGAGCCTCGGTGATGGATTGAATGTGGAAAATGACGGCCTGATCACGATCAGCAATATTACTGCCAACAACAATGCGGGCAGCGGCGCATATCTGGATAATTACACTTTCGCTTGGCCTAATAAGTTCCTGGGAGTCACGCTGACGGGTTTCAACACCTTCGATGAAAATCAGGGAGGATATGGCTTACGGATTAATACAGACGGGAGCGCCACTCTAAGCCATGTTAATGCGGACGATAACAGCAACGATGGCGTGGTTGTTGAGGCCGCCAAGAATGTCACCCTGATGTGCGCCAGTGCATTTTACAATTACGCGGGTTTTGGCTTTTACTTAACTTCAGGTGGAACTATGACTCTCATCGGCGTTCATGATTTGTATAACAACAACAATGCGTTCTTAAGCTATGTCACCTTGCATCAAACTGCGGCTTGCCCGTAAACTGAGCTGACCCTTATAATTAATAAAAAGTCTCCGCAGGCTTGTACTGCGGAGACTTTTTATAAGCACCACAGTATTGTTTCATAATTCACTTATGCCACTTAAGGGGCATAACCATTCTTGATTTTTAGTCCCTAAATTCTTGATTTCCCCTGACTTTTGTTTATAATGTAGATAAGTTGGGTAGCCTATATCGGGTTTGGTTATTTTCTTTATCTTTTCAACCCCTCCGACCCACTTAACTCCCTTCCATTATCTTTAGAGTAAAGGAGAGATAACATGCAACCCTGGAATCGGTTAAGAATTTTAGCTTTTTCATCGGCACTCGTTTTCTTCTTAAGCGCCATAGCCATCCAGCCCGCCCTGGCGGATGATAGCACTCCTCCTCCACCGGCTCCTTCCACCGGAACAACCCCTCCGGCAGGAGCAGTAGCCGCTGCCGACAATAATTCACTCTCCAGTGTGCCGCACGGAACCGACGTGGTCGTACTCGATCACTCCGGCAGGTCTGTGCCGCTCGCTTCCCAGAAAGCCGCCCATATTGTCGCCTCCGGCGACCCAATCTGGTGCCCGATGGGTGTCGCGCCGAAAAATAGCATCGGCGGTTGTTCACCCACTTTCACTTTGATTGGAACAACGGTCAGCGGCGACCTGCTAAATTGGTTGAAATTCCACGATCCTTCCAAAGCCGGTGTTATCTGGATCGAAGCTGCTTATGACAGCGGTTCCGCCGAACCAGGCTATCATAGTTTCACTTTCGATGGGTCCGCTGACCTTCCCAACATGGCTAACTACAGCCTGGCCATCAAGGGCGGCTGGAGTGGCATTCCCGGCAGCACCAGCATTAACCTGACCGACCCCTCCGAGTTCAACGCTTCTTTGAACATCATCAATTGGAATGCTCCCATCACGATCAGCGACATCCTGCTGACCGACGTTACGACAAACCCATACTCTACTTATGCCCTCTATGTCCAAACCGACAAAGGCGGTATCTCTCTCGACCACGTTCAGGTCATTGATAACTATTCAGGTCTTATGGGTGGTGCGCATCTTGACACCACGGTTGCGCCGCTGGGTCAACCGGCTCCTGTTACCGTGAACGACAGCGTTTTCAACAACAATTATTATAATGGGCTGTTTGTTCAAAGCGATGGTGCCGTCAATATCCACAACCTGACCGCAGATGATAATGGAGGCGGCGCAAGCAACGTTTATGGTGCTTATATTGACAATTATTGGTCCAACCCCAACCAGCCTGTAACATTAACCGGCACCAACGAGTTCAAATATAATTATGGGACAGGACTGCTGATCAATTCCTATGGTGCCGTCACCCTGAGTAACATCACCGCTTACCAAAACAGCTACAGCGGATCGGGTTACGGCGTTTACATCGACAACAATCACGACTCCACACCCTCCAATGTAACGCTGACCGGCATGAACCTGCTCGATGACAATGCGCAGGACGGTTTGCGTATCTACAGCAACGGCAACATCTCCCTGAACAATATCACCTCCATCTACAACTCAGGCAACGGGGCACTCCTGGATAACTGCCTCGATACCGGGCTTTATACGGCTTGCACCACGGCTGGCAAATCCGTTACCCTGGGCGGCGTCAACACCTTCGATTACAATTTTCTGACTGGGTTGAATGTGGTTTCTAGCGGTATGATCACCATCAGCCAGGTCATGGCCAACGGTAATTCCGGCAATGGGGCTTCTCTTGATAATTGCGCATACGACGGAGGCAGCGCATGCCTGACGCCCAAGGCATACAATGTCACCATCACGAACCCCGGCACTTTTATTTTCAATGGCGGCACAGGATTATATATACATACCACCGGCGTTGTTTCATTGAAAAATATCAACGCCAGTGATAATCACAATGGATTGAGCATTTCAAATGACGGCAATCTGCACCTGCAGAAAGCAGTGACCATCGGCGGGACCAATGTTTTCAACGGCAATTACTATAACGGTTTGGATATCAATAGCTACGGCGCTATTACCCTCAGTAACGTTACAGCCAATGAAAACGGCGACACCAGCGGCTTTGGTTATGGCGCCTATGTGGTAAATGATGGCTATGACGGCGGTTTAAGTGGATCTGTTCTCCCCATGCGCATGCCTATCACGCTCACCGGGGTCAACACCTTCAACGGCAATTACAGCGGCGGGCTTTACGCTATTTCCGCCGGACCGATCACAACGAGTAATGTAACCGCTAACAGCAATGGCGGCGATGGTGCTTATCTGTACAACCAGGATTCCTGGTATCCCAATTTTGGCTCCTTAAAGCCGTATGCAGCCAACGTAACTCTCAGCGGTTTTGGCTTCTTTGTTGGTAATTACAACGGCATCCAGGTCTATAGCAGAGGGCGCGGTGACGCTCGCCAACCTCACGGCTAATTACAGCAACGCCTATGGCGCGTATATTCAAACGCGCGGCGATCTGGCGCCGCAGAATGTAACCCTGAGCGGCGTGAACTCCTTCGCCTATAATGGCGTTTCTGCGGGCCTCGGCGATGGGTTGTATGTGCAAAATGACGGCAAGATCACCATCAGCAACCTGTCTGCCATCGGCAATCATTACAACGGCGCATATCTGGATAATTACACCCTGGCGTGGCCTAGCAAATTCCTGGGAGTCACCCTGACCGGTTTCAACACCTTCCAGGGAAATCAGGGAGGATATGGCTTATTCCTTGATACAGACGGGAGTGCAGCGGTGAGCCACCTCAATGCGGACGAGAACACGGTCGATGGTGCGGTTATTGAGGCCACCAAGAATGTCACCCTTATGTGCGCCAGTGCTTTCGGAAATGGTTTATATGGCTTTTACCTGACGTCAGGTGCAACCATGACCCTAACCGGCGTTCATGAATATTACAACGGAATCAATGAGTATTTGAGCTATGTCACCTTGCACCGCACGGCAGATTGCCCGTAAATTGAGCCGATCCTTATAATCAATAAAAAGTCTCCGCAGGTATCAAGCCTGCGGAGACTTTTTATTCCACAAGTTCAGGCTGTACGAGTTTTCACGAAAATCTTAAAAAATGCCTGACATTGCACTACCTACCAACGCGTAGCTTGTTCATGTTGTTTTATATTTCACATATCCCCTTTAAGAACCCCTTAGACCTATGCTTCAATCTCTTGCTTTTCAAATGCATATGCATATAATGAAGGTATTATAGGTCTGGAATATCGTTTTAGATTCTAATTCATCTCTTTAACTTGATTTTCCTCGTCCAACTCAGATTCATTTTCTTTAGTAGGAGATATGATATGCAGCCTTGGAACAGATTAAGAATAACAGCATTATCGTTTATTCTCATGCTCTTCGCCAGTGCATTGGCCTTCCAACCGGCTCTGGCAGACGACAGCACTCCGCCTCCACCGGCTCCTTCCTCTCCAACAACATCTTCTGCAAGTACCGTTACCACTGCGAATAATAATTCACTCGCCAGCGTGCCACATGGCACCGATGTGGTCGTTCTCGATCGCTCCGGCAGGTCTGTGCCGCTCGCTTCCCAGAAAGCCGCCCATATTGTCGCCTCCGGCGACCCGATCTGGTGCCCCACGGGTGTCGCGCCGAAAAACAGCATCGGCGGTTGTTCACCCACTTTCACTTTGATTGGAACAACAGTCAGCGGCGACTTTCTAAATTGGTTGAAATTCCACGATCCTTCCAAAGCCGGCGTTATCTGGATCGAGGCTGCTTATGACAGCGGTTCCGCCGAGCCAGGCATCCATAGTTTCACCTTCGATGGATCCGCAGACCTTCCCAACATGGCTAACTTCAGCCTGGCCATCATGGGCGGCTGGAGCGGTATTCCCGGCAGCACCAGTACAGACCCAACCACTCCTTCCACATTCAGTAACGCTTCACTAAGCATTATTAACTGGCACGCTCCCATCACCATTAGCGATATCTTGTTGACCGATGTTACGACCAACCCCAACCATCCGTATGCGCTGGATGTTCAAACCGATAAAGGTGGCATCACTCTTGATCACGTTCAGGCCATAGATAATTACAACCCAGGTATTGGCGGTGCCCTCCTTGATACGAGCCTGGCGACCTTGAATCATCCAGCACCCGTCACCGTTAACAACAGCGCGTTCGATGATAATTACTATATCGGGCTGGACATTATTAGTGATGGCGCCGTTAATATCCATGACCTGACCGCCGATTGGAACGGACTCGCTGATGATGTTTATGGCGCATTAATTTACAACAACGAGGATAACCCCAACGAGCCGGTGACATTCACCGGCACCAACGAATTCAAAAATAATTACGGCTCAGGACTGTGGATCTATTCCAACGGCGCGGTCACTTTGCATAACATTACCGCCTTCGCCAATAACTATGGCGGTAGCATCGGTGACGGCGTGGCCGTTTACAACGAATTTGGCACCATGCCCTCTAATGTAGTGCTGACCGGCACGAACCTGTTCGATTACAATGCGCAGAACGGTTTGATTATCGGCACCAAAGGCAATATCTCCCTGAACAATATCACCTCCATCTACAACTTGGGCAATGGTGCAGAACTGGATACCTGCCTCGCTCCCGGGCTTTATGCGGCTTGTACCACGACGGGCAAATCCGTTACCCTGGGCGGTGTCAATACCTTCGATTACAATTCTCTGGCCGGGTTGGACGTAGTTTCCAGTGGTGCGATCACCATCAACCAGGTTACAGCCAACGGTAACGGCAACGACGGAGCTTCTCTCGATAATTGCGCTTATGACGGCGGCAGCGAATGCCTGACGCCCATGCCGTACAACGTCACCATCACGAACCCCAGCACTTTTATCTACAATAACGACGAAGGATTATTTATAAATACCACCGGCGCCGTTTCGTTGAAAAGTATAACCGCCAGTTTTAATATATATGGATTAAGCATTTCAAATGATGGCAATCTGCACCTACAGAAAGCAGTGACCATCGGCGGAACGAATGTATTCAACGGCAATTACTATTCCGGTTTGGATATCAATAGCTACGGCGCCATCACACTCGGCAATGTTACAGCCAATGACAATGGCGTCTCCGGTGGAAGCTTTGGTTATGGTGCGAATTTGGATAACGTGGGCTATAACAGCGATGCAGGTGGAATAGGCGTAGGCGGCTCCGTCTTTATTACACGCATGCCTGTCACGCTCACCGGGGTCAACACTTTCAATGACAATTACAGCGGTGGGCTTTTTGTTAATTCTGTCGGCTCAATCACGGCTAGTAATTTAACAGCAAACAATAACGGCGGCGACGGCTCATATCTGGATAACCGGGAGCCCTGGTATCCCAATTTTGGATCTCTCAAGCTATACGCTGCAAATGTGACCATCACCGGCTTCGCCACCCTTGTGGATGATAATGGCGTGGGTCTTGAGATCCATAGCACAGGCGCGGTCAAGCTTGCCAACCTCACCGCAGAGGACAATCACGGTCATGGCGTTTCTATCATCAATAATTTAAACCTTACATTGCCGCAACCCGTGACCATCGGCGGAACGAATGTATTCAACAACAACTACTATTTCGGTTTGAGTGTCTACAGTTTCGGTGCTATTACCATCAGCAATATCACCGCCAATGACAATGCCGTCACCGGATCAAATTACGGTTATGGCGCGTATTTGGAGAATGACGGCTATAATGGCAATGCAGGTGGATTAGGTATAAGTGGCTCCGTACTTATTACACGCGAGCCGGTCACGCTCACCGGCGTCAACACCTTCAACGACGATTACAGCGGCGGGCTTTATGTCAACTCTGTAGGCGCGATCTCGGCCAGCAATGTAACCGCAAACAGCAGCCGTGGCGACGGGGCGTACCTGTATAATCAGTTGGCTTGGTATCCCAATTTTGGCTCCTTAAAGCCATTCTCAGCCAATGTAACTCTCACGGGTTTTGGCTTCTTCGAGGGTGATTACAACGGCATTCAGGTCTATAGCAAGGGCGCGGTGACGCTCGCCAACCTCACTGCAAATTACAGCAGAGTGTACGGCGCGTTGATCACTACCAAAGGCGATCTCGCGCCGCAGAAGGTGACCATAAGCGGCGTCAACACGTTCTTGCATAATGGTGTTCTTTCGAGCCTCGGCGATGGATTGAACGTGGAAAATGACGGTCTGATCACGATCAGCAATATTACTGCCAATAACAACGGGGGCAGCGGTGCGGATCTGGATAATTACACGTTCGCTTGGGCGAATAAATTCCTGGGAGTCACGCTGACGGGTTTCAACACCTTCGAAGAAAATCAGGGAGGATACGGCTTATTCCTCCATACAGACGGAAGCGCTAGCGTGAGCCAGATCAATGCGGACAAGAATAGCGTCGATGGTGCGGTTATTGAGGCCACCAGGAATGTCACCATTATGTGCGCCAGTGCTTACTATAATGGTTTGTATGGCTTTATCTTAACGTCAGGCGCAACCATGACCCTTACCGGCGTTCATGAATATAACAACTTCTTCAATGAGAATCTGAGCTATGTTATCTTGCATCGCACTGTCGACTGCCCATAAATTGAACCGATCCTTATAATTAATAAAAAGTCTCCGCAGGTACATACCTGCGGAGACTTTTATTTTCCCAAGCCACAGTGCGCCGGGTTGGGCTAATAAACTCACGCGGACATTTCTCTCAGCCTGCGGGAGAGGCTTTGCAAAACCGCCAGTGACACCTCCGGGCGCTCGCGCAGGATTTGCTTGAAGTTCTCCCCTTCAATGGCTAGCAGGCGCACTTCACCCTGCGTGACCAGCGTGGCGGAACGCGGGACTGATTCGATGATCGCCATCTCGCCCACGAATTCGCCCGGGCCGCGCTGCGCCAACGTTTGATCCTTGCCGTTCGCCGAACGGACTACCTGCACCTGGCCGTCCACGATAATGAACATCTCATTCCCTTCATCGCCCTGATTAAAGATGGTCGTGGAGTTCGGATACCACTTTTCATTGGCGATCCCTGCTACCTGCTGCAGATCTTCAGGGGAAAGATCCGCAAAAATGGGGACTTCACGTAAGAGCAGCACGCGTTCCAGGGTGGAGACGGTTTGCAGAGTATTCATGGGTTTCACCTCGCCAAATTGGATCAATGCCTCGAGGGCGGATTCCCTGATGAGCGCATCGGGACTGGACTTAAGATCATCCAGCTTCGGAATGAATTCCTTCAAGCCCAACTCCTGGGCTGCGCGGATTGACAGCGCGCACAGCCAGCGATCGCTGCCATCGAGAAATTTTTCGATGGTCGCAGAAGGGGCCACACGCGCCGGCTCTTCATCCAGCAGGGAAAGGATGTCGCGCGCCAGCGATTTATCTCCTAACGTTTCCAACGCTTCGAGAGCAGCCGCGCGCACTTCGGGGCCGGAGCCACGCAGGCTTTTACGTACCAAATCCATGGCCCGCGGGTCGCCGACCAGACCGACGATCTTTACCAAACGACCCTCGCCGAGCGCGACCTGGTGCTGCAAAGTTTCGCATAAAAGAGCGACCGCCCGCCTACTGCTTGGAAGGCTGGCAACTTGGGCAAACAGCAAACGCAAGTGGACGATCTCATTCCCGGCATAAGCACGCAGCCTGTTCGAAGCTTGGGCATCCACGGGAAAAAGCGCATCCAGGGCAGCGTCACGTGCAAGCTCATCTTTAGAATCAAGCACATCCAAAATAAAGGCGCGATCATGCAAGCCCATCCGTAAAGATTCGGCTGCGGCCTTGCGGACAGAGCCAGCGGGGTCAGACAGGCAGGCTGCCAGCGCCTGGGTCACAGCCCTGTCATTGAAATCTGTCAATGCTAGGCAAGCAGTCCCCCGGACAGCGACCGACGGATCATGGAGGGCAGACAGAGCCGGCCCGGCATCGAGATGTCCGTCAAAATAGGCAGCCACGAGGCCAAATGTTTCGAGGGCGGCAATACGAAGAGACAAGTCGCTGGCTTGAATCCACTTCGTCAACTCCGGGAGCGCGCTTTCCCCCTGCCGCATTTTCGCCAGCGTCACCACCGCCTGTGTACGAACGTTGATCGAATCGTCACCAAGCAGACTCTCAAGTTTAGTCAAAAGGCCTGCCGGCGGCTGTATATCAAACTGGGCTAACGCGTCCAGGGCCTGGCTACGGACTTCGGGATTGGCGTCTTCGAGCGCGGCTGTGATCGGGTTGAGGGCGGAGGCAGCGCCCAGTTCTCCGAGAGCATGCAAAACACCGGCGCGCACACCTGCATCGGGGTCTGAGAGTTGGTGCGTCAAGCCAGGAACGGCCGAGGCATTCTGCATCTTCCCCAGGATATCGGCGGCCAGCCGGCGGACGGTCGGTTTGGGATCGAGCAAGGCTTGTTCTGCAACCTTCAGCGCAGCTGCATCACCTTGTAACCCGCTGAAACCTGCCGCTTCCGAATTAAAGACCTCCAGCCGCCCGGCGCGCAGGGCATCGATCAAGGCCTGGCCATAGGCTGTGCGCATCCTCCAGACCAGAAATCCACAGATCAGTGTGACTGCCATGCCCACCAGGAAAATCTGGGTGGTCGTCAGCACACGCTCGCCAAGCACCAGCATCAATCCCGAAAGCGCCACGCCGATTTGCGAGGGGACGCCGTTTTGGAATGCCAGTACCTGCCCGCGCTTTTGCGAGGGTACAACATTGAAGAGCGCGTTCCACGCCGTGCCTGCAACCCCTGAAAGGACGACCATCTGGGTGAAGCGCGCCAGGATCGCTCCGTTCAAAGAGTACTGCCCTGCAAAGACCAGGAACCCGAAAATATATACCAATGGCATCAGGAACACACTGTTCACAATGCCCAGCCGTGCATAGATGCGGTTCGCTAGCAGGAGCGAGACCAGAAAAGTGACGGCAGTAGTGATGCTGCTGAACAGACCGAGGAAACCGGCTACGCTGGCTTCATCTGCGAACGACGCAGTGACAACTTTACTGAACGGAAACGCGATGGCGAAGAACAAGATCGAGAACAGCACCGAGGCGTACGCAACCAGTTTCATCAGAGGGGAGCCGCGCACAAAATCAAAGCCGGAACGCAGGTCATCCAACAGGCTCGAGCTTTTACCACCCGCCTTGACGGGACTGAAATATTTTATGGCAATGGCGCGGGTGAGAAAATAGGACAGGCCGAGCAGGATCGCATAGAAGATAAGCAGGTTATCGGTGCCGAGCACCTTGGCGATCAGGCCGGTCACTGAATTGCCCAACACGCTGCCGAGAATGCCGGCGCTGGCATACAACGGGAACAGGCGCTTAGCCTGCCGGGCATCGCTGACCTCGCCAGCCAAATTCCAGGTGAACGTGCCGAGGATCATCCCCATGCAGCTGACCGTCAGCCACAAGATCGGATATAGGAGCTGAAAGGGCCGCACCAGGGCCAGGCGTTCGATGAGGAGCAGAGCCATCACACCCAGGATCAAAGCTTGAAAGAAAACGCTTCTCCCAAGCCGTCCCAGGCCGGCGGAGTAAGCCAGGGTCAGGACAAAGGTCACCCCGCCCAGGATCACGTACATATAAGGCAGAAAATCAACGCCGAAGCGCAGGAAGAACAGCGCCGAGGCAGCGTTATCGCCCATGCCCTGCCCTGCCTGAATGCAAAGGAACAATATTCCGACCAGCAGGACCAATCGCCCTTCTTCCGGGCGGACCTTTAATAGAGAGGCTAGCCGCTGCATTGGAAACTCATCAGCCCATTACGGCCTTGACTCGAGGCTGGTTCAGGAACGACCTGCTCATCCCGAATCACCCAGAGTACCTGCAAGCTTTTGGGCAAAGAACGTTCTGCTGCATCTCTCCTGGAGAGCTTCTGCTTCTTTTTCCCTGCCAAGTTTGGAATTAACAGCCGCCAGACTGGACAAGATGGACCACAGCTCATGGCGTGAATGTAATTCTCTCCGCCAGGGTACGAGCCTCGACTGAGTGTTTGCAGCGCCTGATCGAAATGACCCAGCTTCATAAGGATATCGCCTTTGATCCTTATGGTTTCAGGGACTTCAGGCCGGATCGTCAGGGGCGCTGCTTCGAACAACAACTGCTCAACGAGCTGTAAAGCTTGCTCATGATCTCCACGCGCCATGGCAAGCTCGACGTTTGCCAGTCCGATCAGGATTTTATAGCGGGCGTATGGGATGGATATGGGCCGCAGGAGAGCAGGACCGGCCGCCTGTTCCGCTCCGGAAATATCGCCCTGCAGCAGGTGTAGGCGCACTTTGATGGCAAGCGGCAGGTCTCTCCACTCGGGCCGTTTCTTTTCGACAAAATCAAGCGCCTGGTCGACAAGCTCCAGGCCCTTTTGGATGGCTCCATAATATCCAAGCATCCAGCCAGGTCGGAGCGCGTGGCAATGGAAGTGGCCAGCAAGCCGCCCTGATCGCCCAGCGGGATGGCCTCGCTCGACAACTGAATCGCCTGCCCGATATCCCCGCGATCAAAATGTGCGAAACTCATTAGCATACGGTCATACGCCTGACCCCATGAATTCTCCATCCTATCGCTCATCAACAGCGCCTGTTCACTGAGTTCCAGCGAAGCATCGTAATCCCCGGCATTGTAATGTGCCGAGGCTTCGGTGCCGAGGTTATCGGCCAGCATGGGCTGATTATCCAGGGCCCTCCACAACTCACGCGCTTCGCGTAGTACATCATAGGCCTTCTCGAATTCGCCTTGTTCATATGGAGCTGACCCAGGTCGTTGAGGACAAAAGCCAGCTGTTCACGGTCGCCCGCCTCACGCGCCAGTGCCAATGCCAGGCCGCCTTGCTCGGTGGCCTGGGAGATGCGGCTGGAGAAGACATAGGTAAGCATGAGGTTCCAGTGAAGCCGGGCCTCGATCAGCCGGTCACCGACTCTATGTGCGCAGTTCCAGGGCCTCGAGCAGGGTCTTTTCGGCAAGTTCGGGATCATGAAGCCGGGTAAAGGTCGAATAAAGCGTAGCCTTTGCTATTAACGAATTCAGTTCGATGGACGGCGACGGCAACTCACGTGCAAATGCTCGCATTTCTTCATAATTGATGAGCGCCTCGTCATAGTGGCCGCAAAGTTCCAGCACTCCACCCAGTTGGCCATAAAGCCTTGCGATCCGCTCCGTTTCGGCACCGGTGCGTTTGGCAGATTTCAAGTGCGCGGCTGTAATGGAAGGCAGCCTCGGCATTGGCATAAAGATGTGCGGCCTTATCGCCTGCCATCAGATCATATTGAAGTGAGCGCACATCTTCCGCATTGTAAAAATGATGCGCAAGGAGCGGTGCAAATTCTTCGAGGCGTTTCGCATGGAAGTCCTCCAGGATCTCACCAACCCGCAAATGCAGGGCTCGGCGGCGCTTGAGCAAAGTGGATTGATAGGCGGCTTCCTGCACAAGCACGTGATGGAAAATATATTGCTCCGGTTCGACGGGCTGTACCAAACCGGCTTGAATCAATTCATGGATATGTTCCTCCAGACCTTCATTAACGTTCGATAAGCCGCGCAGCAGTCGCAGGTCGAAGGCACGGCCGATCACGGACGCCATTTGCAGCAATCGTTTCGCATCCTCAGGCAGTCTGTCGATGCGGGCGCTCAGCACGCCGTTCAATGTGCCGGGAAGCGATAGAACGACATTTTTATCTGCAACCTGCCAATGACCCTCCTCACGGACGATCTGTTTGGTCTCTATCAAAGACCGGATCATTTCTTCGACGAAGTAAGGATTGCCTTCCACCTTTTTTAGGATCAGCTCGCTCAGCGAAGCAGGCAGGCCTTCGGCGCCCAGCAGGTTCGTCAACAACAAGGCAGCCTGGTCATCCTGCAACGGCTCAAGATCGACCTGGCTGAACCTGTCACCGAGCTTTTCACGGACCGGCCTGATGAAATCCGTATGATCCTCGGGACGCGTCATGCAGATAAATAACAGGCGGTCCTGCTCCGCCAGGCATGCAAGGTTGATGAGGAGAGTCAGGGAAGCTTCATCGGCCCAATGCAGGTCATCGAAGATCAATCCCAGCGCCCCCTTCGACAGGAGACCATTCAGGTACCCGCGCACGGCTCCCGTCATATGCCCGACAAAGTCATCGCCCTGAAAGCCCGATAGCACCTGCAAGCTTTCAGGACTCTCGACAGCCAGTACGGCTTCCAGAAAGGGTGCATCTTCATCGGGTAATGAATGTTCCGCGCAAACGTTGAGCAGCTTGGAGCGGACCTCGGTCGGGGGATCGTCCTGGTCCACGTCCAGTGATTGACGCAGCACCTGACGCCAGATGAAATAACTCGTGGAGCGGGCGTAGGACAGAGCATCTCCCCTGAGCCAGGTAACATGCGAAGCAGCCTCGAGTTTTTGGGCCTCCGCCACCAGTGTAGACTTTCCCAGCCCGGCTTCGCCGACAATGGCGGTAAACCCTCCTGTACCACGATGGAGTCGATTGAGAAAACCTTCGATCAGTCGATAACTGTGCCTTACGACCGACGAGAGGCGATGATAAGTCCATCCAGCCCGCGCAGGTGACCCGGGCTCTGCTTTGGCACCAAGCACACGATAGGCCTTGACCGGTGCGGATTTGCCTTTGATCTCTATTCCACCTAAAGCTTCAAAATCAAAAAGAGGCGCGACGAGCTTATACGTGTCCTCGGTTATCTGGACCGTTCCGGGCTGGGCGGTCTGTTCCATGCGGGCGGCCAGGTTGATGGCATCGCCTATGGCGGTGTATTCCATGCGCAGATCGGATCCGATCTCACCCACCACCACCAGGCCTGTATTGATGCCGACCCGCAAGCCAAATTCAATCTTATGTTTGAGGCGCATCTCTTCGGCATATGTTTTGATTCCGGACTGGATCTCCAACCCGGCCAGGATGGCGCGCTGCGGATCGTCTTCATGCGCGATGGGCGCACCGAAGAAGGCCAGGATGGCATCACCCATCAGGCGCGGGACAAGACCTTCATATTTATAGATGGGAGCAATCATGCGCTCGAAGGCGCCGTTGATGATCTCGGTCCAAACTTCGGGGTCCATGGTCTCGGCCGCGGCAGTGGAACCTTTAACGTCGCAAAACAACATGGTGATCACGCGCCGTTCGCCGGCCAGCGAGTTCCCCGACCGGGCAGCTTGTAATTTTGCGATCAGTTCCTGTGGAAGATATTGATCGAGGAATTGAGCCTTCGATCCCTTGTCCCCTTTTGTCGCGCGCTAACTGCCGCGCCGCAATTCATGCAGAACCTGGCGCTCTCAGGATTGGCTGTTTTACACTTTGGACAGTTCATCGTTCAGAGAGCAGATATTAGGGAGCCGAGAGTAGTAAAGGTTGGCAGAAGACAAGCATCTGCCTTGATCCGTTGAAGGTGTAAATGGGATAATTTATGTCTGATTCTAGCATAAAAATTTGTACCTCCACACAGCCCTTGCTCGAAGTACCCGAAAAAACGATATGGCACAGGGCGTACGCCCTGTGCCATATGGTTTTTTCGGAATTCTTTGTCCCAGGCTGAAAGCGTGGGACAAGGGCTTGAGTAGTTACAAAAAACAAATCCCTTAAATTTATAAGAACTTCATTAGAGTTGCGAACGACAATCCATGTTCAATGCGTCTGTGATTGTGCAAATTGGTATAATAGGCGGTCGCATATCAACACAACAAACATCACGGAGAACTTATACAAATGAAACTCGACGTTGCAAAGGGGCGTATCGCATATAAATGGATCGCTCTCTCCAACACTACACTTGGAATTTTCATGGCGATGCTCGACGGTAGCATCGTCGAGATCTCGCTGCCTGCTATCTTCCACGGCATCGGGGTTAATCCCCTGGCTCGCGGTGAAACCGATTACCTGCTGTGGATGCTGATGGGCTATCTCGTCATTACGGCAACACTCCTGGTAACCTTTGGCCGTATCTCCGACATGTTCGGCCGGGTGCGTATGTACAACCTGGGCTTTGCCATCTTTGCGGTCGGCTCGATCATGCTTTACCTGGTGCAAGGCACCGGGAACGGCGCCGCCATGCAGATAATCATCTTCCGGCTTGTGCAGGGTGTGGGAGGCGCTTTCCTGATGGCCAACTCCACCGCCATCCTGACGGACGCCTTCCCACCCAACCAGCGCGGATTGGCGATGGGCATTAACATGATCGCCGGCACGAGCGGCACGTTCATCGGCCTCATCGCGGGCGGCATCCTGGCGACTATCAACTGGCGCTATATCTTCCTGGTCAGTGTGCCCTTTTCCGTGGGCGGCACCATCTGGGCGTACCTGGCGCTGCACGAGACGGCCACGATCCGCGAACACCAGCATCTCGACATTCCCGGAAATATTCTCTTCGCTTTTGGCCTGACCGCACTTCTAGTCGGCGGAACGTATGGGATCCAGCCATACGGAAACTCAGCCATGGGTTGGGGCAGTCCTTTCGTGCTCGCCTGTCTGATCGGCGGGGCGCTGGCGCTCGTGGCGTTCATTTTTGTCGAGCAGCACGCAGCGGAACCCATGTTCCGTCTCGAGTTGTTCAAGATCAGGATGTTCAGCGCGGGAAATATCGCCGGTTTCCTGGCGGCCCTGGCACGCGGCGGCCTTAACCTGATGATCATCATCTGGCTGCAGGGTATCTGGCTGCCGCTGCACGGCTTTTCCTTCGAGGATACGCCGCTGTGGGCCGGCATCTATATGCTGCCATTGACTTTTGGCTTCATGCTCATCGGACCTATCAGCGGCTTTCTTTCCGACCGCTATGGCGCCCGTATCTTCTCCACAGCTGGGATGCTGATCACGGCGGCAGGCTTTGTAGGACTGCTGTTGATACCGACCAATTTCATCTATTACTCATTTGCAATAGCTATCCTGGTGATCGGCATGGGCATGGGTATGTTCGTATCCCCCAATACCACAGCCATCATGAACTCGGTGCCGGCTGAACATCGCGGCGCTTCTTCGGGGATGCGGGCCACCTTCCAGAATACGGCCAGCACGCTCAGCATCACCTGGATCTTTACCATGGTCACTGTCGGGCTGGCTGCCCACCTGCCCACCGCCATGTACCAGGGTCTCACCCAGGCTGGAGTCCCAAGCGACGTTGCCAGGCAGGTAGCGAACCTGCCGCCCACCGGCGCGCTGTTCGCCGCTTTTCTGGGCTACAACCCAATGAAATCCATCCTGCCGGCCGCGACGCTTCAACAACTGCCGGCTGCATCGCAGGCCTACCTGCTTAGCAAGACTTTCTTCCCGAACCTGATCGCCGGGCCTTTCGACTACGGCCTGCGCATCGCCTTCTCGATCTCGGTGGCGCTGGCGCTGATCGCAGGACTGGCTTCCCTGTTGCGCGGCGAGCGGGTTATTTACGAACAGGAGAAGAAGCGCCCGGTTAATTCGACCGAACTGGCAGCTGCACCTGTCGTCAGGAAGTAAAACATAAAACATGACTCACCCCTAATCTCATAATTCTTCTGAAAAAGAGAATGGGGCTGGCGATATCGCCAGCCCCATTCTCTTTTTCAGATTTTCTCCCCTCTCCCTTTGGGAGAGGGGCCGGGGGTGAGGGCTTAAGGGCATTCAATAATTCATATGATTAAATTTAGGGTTAATCATGTTCGCGTCTGCTTGAGACTGTTTCTTAAAGACTCTTTATAATTTTGGTGAAGGTATTGAAGATATATAATATAAATATACCGATACCTATTCTGACTTTTACATCGGGTTAGGCATCGGTATGAGTTAAAAACGACACTCGTATTTTTTACGTTCGACAGTCGTTGCATCCTTTTATAGGAATAGCATATGTTCTTTAGGACAGCCTTCACTGATGTTCAATATGGAAGAAGTTGTCCTTTCTTCACACCCGCTTTTTATACGCCCTCATCGCAAAGATATAAGCCACGAGCATAATCCCGACGCACCACGCAAGAGCAATCCATATATCATTACCCACCGGCTGATCTAGACAATAACGCACGGATGGCATCCACTATTGAGGTCACCGGCTGGTTTTCGGCAAAGGCGCGAACGACCGGCGGCATCGACTGCGGTCGGCACAAACGCCGAGCTGATAAATGGCAGGAAGATAAGCGGGTAGGAAAAGGCGCCTGCACCGTCCACCGATTTTGCGGACAGTCCGGCAATCGCCGCGATCCAGGTCAAGGCCAGCGTAAACAGCGCGAGTATACCGGCTACGGCAAGCCATGACAGTACCCCTGCCGACGAGCGGAAGCCCATAACGAGCGCTACGAGAATGATGACGACAACCGAAATCGCATTGGATACCAGCGAGGTCAGCACGTGCCCCCACAGCACGGTGGAACGCGCAATCGGCATGGAGTGGAACCGTTCGAAGATGCCCCTTTGCATATCCATAAACAGACGGTAAGCCGTATAGGCGATGCCGCTTGCAATCGCAATCAGCAGGATGCCGGGCAGCAGGTAATTCACATAGTTGTCCGTGCCGGTTTGGATTGCGCCGCCGAACACATAGACGAACAGCAGCATCATCGCGATCGGCAGTGATGGTGACCGTGATGATGGTGTCCATGCTGCGGAAAATATGGCGCATGGAACGTCCAAGCATGACGCCCATGTCGCTGAAAAAGTGTTTATTCATTGTACCTTTTCCTCCTTTTTACCGATGATTGCGAGGAATATCTCCTCCAAGGTCGGCTGTTTTTCCACATACTCCACCTTTGCGGGCGGGAACAGCTTTTTCAGTTCCGCGAGCGTGCCGTTGGCGATAATCCTGCCCTCATGCAGAATGGCAATTCGATCGGCAAGCTGTTCGGCTTCCTCCAAATACTGCGTGGTCAGGAATACCGTCGTGCCATTATCAGCAAGCTCTTTGACAGTCTTCCAAACCTCGATGCGTGCCTTCGGGGTCAAGCCCGTTGGTCGGCTCGTCGAGGAAAATGACCTGCGGTTTTCCTATAAGGCTCATGGCGATGTCGAGCCTGCGGCGCATACCGCCCGAATAGGTGGAAACCCTGCGGTCGGCGGCGTCGATCAGGCCGAAGCGTTTCAGCAAATCGTCGGCAACCTGACGCGGATCATGGAGGTGCCGCAGCCTGGCGATCATGATCAAGATTTTCCCGCCCGGTCAAAATCTCATCCACGGCGGCGAATTGCCCGGTCAGACTGATCGACTGCCGCACATCGTCGGGCTTTGACGCAACGTCGAATCCGTTTACGAAGGCGGTTCCGCCGTCCTGTTTCAGCAGCGTGGTGAGGATTTTGATAATCGTTGTCTTGCCCGCGCCGTTGGAGCCGAGCAGGGCGAAAATACTGCCCTTTTCCACCTCGAAATCCACGCCCTTCAGGACATGAAGCTTCTTGTAGGACTTTTGCAGTCCTTTCACTTGAATTGATAAGTTTTGCATCATCGTTAATCCTTAGATAACTGTAACCTTTGACAAATCGACTCCCAAACCTTTGAGCGCGGCATAGGTCAATTTATCCATCATCGCGCCGTCAAAGTGGATGGTTTTCATGGCAAGGTAGTTTTTATTCGTCAAGGCAAACGCCGGAACGAAGGACACATTTTTAAGTGTCGCGCCCTTAAACGTAACTTCGTTCAGCGTCGACTTGTCAAACTTGACGCCGATAAAGGTCAGCCCGTCCAGGCACATCCCTCGCAGGTCACATAATTTGAAGTCCACACCGTTAAAGGTACAGTTCTCAAAGACCGTTTTTCTAAGGTCGGTCATGGTCAGCTTTACGTCGATCAGTTTTACATCGGTGAATTTTGCCCCAGACAGCTCTGACGTGTTGAATTCGGTGCGAACAAGAATGGTTTTGTTGAAACTCGCATCCGTAAGGTCAAGGGTGGACAAGTTGCAGTCTGTCAGATTTGCGCCGTCAAAATTGGCTTCACGCACATCGCTGGCCTTAAACGAGCTGCCGGTCAGATCTGCGCGGCTGAAAAGTCGGAGCCACGCAGGGCGCTGGCCTCGAATTTTCCTTTATGTGCGGTAACGCCCGCAAAATCGCTCTTTGGCAGGTTGCTGGCGCTGAAGTTTGTCAGCACCTGCCGCTCCAGCGAGCGGGAGAGGTTGGCAACATCCTGTACCGTTTGCTCAATGTCGCCGATGCTGTCGATGGTCATCTGAAAAGCCGTTTCATCGTCCTTGCCCTCGGCTTTGAGTTCATTGAAGCGTTCCTGTAAATCGGAGAGCAGGTCAGCCTTCAGTTCGGCGACGCTTTTTACTCCATCGTAAGGCGCAAAAACGCCGTTCAAATATTGGTTTAATTTCTCGTTCATAACATCACATCTCCTTACAGTAAGTTATCGAGTACGCGCTTTGCATACTCCCAATTGCTTTTGTTGTTGGCGTAAGTGGCTCTTACCCTTTTCGGTAATCCTAAAATACTTACGCCGTCCGCCCTGGGATTCATCGCCCCAGTACCACTCGATATCACCGTCTGCCTCAAGCCGCCGGACGCTGGAGTACATCGTGGCTTCCTTTAATTCATACTCGCCGCCCGAGAGCTCGGCAATCAGCTTGACAATCTCGTAGCCGTAGCGATCAGCTTCGGATAAGAGCCGTAAAATCATCGTATCGGTATGTCCGCGCAGCAGGTCGGATGTAATTTTATTCTCGCTCATATCATCACCTCTAGATTTGTATTATACGACATATTACTATGACTGTCAAGGTAGTATTATAATTATTGTACTTTGATTGAAATGCATGATATATGCATATATACCAAATCCAGGATGCTGTAGTCCGGCTGGAATTGTCGAAAAGGCTGCAATAAAGCCTGACCCACATCGACTATGAAAATGGAAAGATTAGCATCATTGGTGACAGTCGCTTCTTTGACATTCATGAAATCTTCCAGGCCCAATATTGTTTAGCGCCTCTGAAATTGAATTCGATTTGAAAACGCAAGCTGTAAAACTGGATGATCTTGTTGTAATGGACTTTATCTTCAGTATGAGTTGGGTCCATCTTAATATCCTTTTTTCCGTACTATTCCACGATTGGTAACCAGTCAGATTGCGATTCAACGTGTATTGACATGCTCTTTTTCCTCCGCCAGGGAGGGAAGAGAATTACGAATTTTGCAAAAGGCATGATTGTCCTGCTTCCAGCTTGACATTAGAACATTCGTTCAGTATAATGACTTCCGCAACCTCGGAACAATACTATGCCGCAGCGCCCCCACAATTCAGCATTTTTTATCCCTAATCACGGATCCCCGCCTCGGGTTTCCGAATATCGAAGACCGGATTATCGATCATCGCCTTTCAATTACCTGATCTCTGATTGCCTGATTTCTGATTATTCCGGGTATTTCCTCTTCCAGCACCCTGTACCTCAAGTTGGTGGTCGAGTAGCGAAGCGTACCAGGATCATTCGTTCCTCCAAAAACCTGGCCATTTTCTACTCAAAATTATTAGGGCCAGAGGGGAGTCCGGTGAGAGCATTCGACCTTGATTCGAACCGGGCGCGCACTGCCATAAATCAGTATTATTTATCCTCATTAACGGCTCCCCCCTCCGATTTCCGTCCCTGAAGACTGACGACGCCGAGCTTGTGAATTCCTCGGCGGGATGACAGGATCGTCGTTGCTGATCCGGCCCCCGCACAAATCGCGAGGACAGATCGTTTTAAGAGTATCCGCAGGGCATACGAGGGAGTAGAATTAAATACGGTCATTCATCATCGACCTGCTAAAGGTCGGATGGCGACCGATGCGTTTCTGCAATAGCCTGCAGTAAATGACACTGGAAAGGAGACATGGAATGGCTACAAATGTCCTTACCGATCAAGCCGCCCGCTTGACGCTGGACGTGCTGGAAATATTGTTCACGGGCGATGTACGAAAACAGGTGGGTGTGCGATTATGGGATGGAACGTGCTGGCCGGATGAAATGCCGCGCCCGGCTACGCTGGTACTCAAACATCCTGGCGCGCTGCGCGCGATGTTTATGCCCGGCACTGAAGTGGGATTGGGGGAAGCCTATCTCTACGATGATTTCGATATAGAAGGAAATGTTGAATCAGTTTTTGTCCTGGCCGATGCCCTCTCCAGGGCCACGCTGGACTGGCACAGAAAATTACACGTGGGAAGCGACCTGACGCGCCTGCCAGCTGGCGAGCACCGCGGGCCTGCGCGCCGCGGCCCGGCCCACCTGAGCGGGCGGAAACATTCGGTCGAGCGCGACCGGCAGGCCGTAACCTATCACTACGATGTATCCAACGACTTTTACGCGTTGTGGCTCGACAAGCGCATGGTCTATTCGTGCGCCTACTTCCATTCGTCCGATGACGACCTCGACACCGCCCAGGAACAAAAACTCGACATCCTGTGCCGCAAGCTGCGCCTCAAGTCTGGCCAGCGGCTGCTCGACCTCGGCTGCGGCTGGGGCGGACTGGTGATGTACGCCGCGCAGCATTACGGCGTGGATGCCACCGGCATCACGCTCAGCCAGCCACAAGCGGACTTGGCGAATGAACGTATCGCGTCTGCCCATCTCTCCGACCACTGCCGCGTAGAAGTGCGCGACTACCGCCAGCACCCTGCCGATGATTTACAGGACTACGAAGCACTGGTCAGCGTGGGCATGTTCGAACATGTGGGCGCGGCCAAGCTGCCATCCTACTTTGCCCAGGCTTGGCAATTGCTCAAACCCGGAGGCGTGTTCCTCAACCACGGAATTGCCTGCCGAGCAACCGACACACCCCAGACCGGCGCGACCTTTTCCAATACCTATGTTTTCCCCGATGGCGAGTTGGTGCCTATCAACGTCACACTGCACGCCGCGGAAGAGTCTGGCTTTGAAGTGCGCGACGTCGAGAGTCTGCGCGAGCATTATGCCCTGACGCTCCGTCATTGGGTGAGTGGCCTCGAAGCACACCATGAACAGGCGTTGCAATTCGTAGACGAGCCCACCTATCGCGTGTGGCGGCTGTATATGTCCGGTTCAGCCTACGGCTTTGCAGCGGGAAGATTGAACGTGTACCAATCCCTGCTCGCCAAACCGGACGAAAAAGGGCGCAGCGGTCTGCCGTGGACACGCGCAGATTGGTACAGTTAGCAAAACCCGATAGCAACCCAAATTAGCGGCTGCCCACCAAGGCTTGGTGGGCAGTTCTCGTAAATTGTGCCTTTGGGGGACAAGTATTATGAGATATTTTTCGAGCCCGCCTGGTATTATTTGGCGTTTTGAGGAATAAAAAGGGGACTTTCGTCAGTTGAAAAGAATTTGATAAAGTATCAAAATCTATTCAAGTTCATGGCGGCGTTTTCATTTAGGTGGTATGTCTTGCATTTTCAACTGCCGCTGGATAATCCCGAACAGTACCATGGAGGTCCGATCCACATCACCTTACTTTTTTCGAGTGGAATTGTTATACTACGCAAAGCAAACTATCGGCTGGCGATGGGCATCATCAGAACGGGTTAGGAGGCAAGGTCGCCAAGTTTGCATAGAAAGATATCATCAACAATATTCGGCTAGTTGCGATCCGAGTGAATTCATAAATTTCAAACGAGGAGAAATGTTATGGAGCACAAACTTTGGATAGATGGCAAATGGGTGGATAGCAAAGGCGGCGGGATGATGGCCGTCGAGAACCCGGCAACCGGAAAGAAGATTGCGGAAGTTGTGGATGCCAGCCCGGAGGACGTGGACCTGGCTGTGCAGGCCGCCAAGAAGGCGTTCTGCGACGGACGCTGGTCGCGGCTGGTCCCCTCGGAACGGTCGAAGATGATCTGGAAGCTCGCCGACTTGCTCGAAAAACACGCCGAGGAATTTGCGAAGCTAGAATCGGAAAATACCGGCAAACCATACAAGTTCGTCAGCCTCGGCGCGGACCTGATGTTCTCGATCGACAACTTGCGCTTCTTCGCCGGTGCGGCGCGCGACACGCATGGGAACCATGCCGGTGAATACTGGCCGGGATATACATCGCTGTATCGCCGCGACCCGGTTGGACCGGTCGGGCAGATCGCGCCGTGGAACTATCCACTGATGATGGGGATTTGGAAAATCGGACCGGCCCTGGCGGCAGGCTGTACCACGGTTTTCAAACCCGCTTCGATCACACCGCTCACGAGCCTCATGCTGGCGGATATCATCAAGGAAGCGGGCATACCGGACGGAGTCGTTAATATCATTACAGGCCGTAATGCGGGCCGTCTCCTGGTTGAACATCCCGACATCCGGATGATCAGTGTGACCGGCTCCACGGAAGTCGGGCAGTCCATCATGCGCTCGGCCGCAGACACCATTAAACGGGTGCATTTGGAACTGGGCGGCAAGGCCCCAGTACTTGTCTTTGAAGATGCGGATGTGGACCTGGTCGCCGCAAAAGTTGCCCTGGCGGGGACTATCAACACCGGCCAGGATTGCACCGCCGCCACGCGCGTCTATGTGCAAAAGGGACTGCGCAAGAAGGTCGAAGAAGCCCTGGTGGAAGCCGTACGCAATACGAAGATCGGAGATCCTTTCGCGGACGATACGCTGATCGGACCGATGATCTCCGCCGGGCAGCGCGAATCGGTGAACGGCTTTGTGGAGCGCGCCAAAAAGGACGGAGCGAAGGTTTTGACCGGTGGGCGGATCCCCAAGGATTTCCCGCAGGGTTACTACTATGAACCGACGATCATCGCCGATGCGGACCAGAAATCGGAGATCATCCAGAGCGAAGTCTTCGGGCCGGTGCTCACCATCAATTCGTTCGAAGACGAGGCCGATGCCATCTATTTGGGAAACGACGTCGTATACGGGCTTGCTTCATCGGTATTCACCAAGGATGTCGGGCGCGCCATGCGGGTTTCTCAGCAGTTGGAATTCGGGACCGTGTGGGTTAACGATCATATCCCGCTGACTTCGGAAGCGCCGCACGGCGGCTTCAAGCAGTCCGGCTTCGGCAAGGACCTCTCGGCAGAAGCCGTTGGAGATTACCTGATCACCAAACACGTGATGATCGCCAGATAATAAATATTGATACAGTGGAAAAATCTAACGACAAAACCGCCCCGTACGGGGCGGTTTTTCTTGTTTGTTGGGCGGCAAATATCAGGAGCCTGCCTTTTTCTGCAGGTACTGAACCATCCCATTGACCACACTCTGCGGTAGGAAGTTGCCAAACCCTCGACGCCCGCCGCTGAAGTTACCGCCGCCATTTCCTTGAAATGCACCCGGCGTTCCTGGGGCACGCGGAGTACCTTGTGGAGGTGTAAAGGTGCCGCCGTTTTGTCTAAAACCACCGCCCTGGCCGGGTCCGGTCATCGTGATGCCTGCCTGTTGAAAGGCAGTGAAAATATCCTGCATGCTTAAGTTCATGGCCGTAATCGCCTGGATCTGGGCGGGGGTCATGGCGTTCTGGATCAAAACGATCTGCGCGCTCATCTGCTGCATCATCGTGGAATTGAACCGGCCACCGCCGGGTGTACCCGCTCCCTGCGGTGTACCCTGGGCAACGGGAGTGCTCTCGATTTGCTGCAGCGACTGCCAGAGAGGCAAAAGCTGGGCCGCTTGCTGTGCGGTCACCGCATTGGATGTGCCATCCAGCTTTAACATCCCGGCCGCCAGCTGCAAGGCAGACGGCCCGGTCGCCGGCGTGCCATTGACCGACGCCGTATTCGAGGAGCCGGAAGAACCCGCATCCGATGGCGATCCGCTTGATGAGGATGAATTGGATGGAGATGAGCCTGCAGAGGCGCCGCAGGCTGTCAATACCAGCGCAAGAACACTTAAAATCGTAATAGTAATTATCTTTTTCACTTGATCTCCTTGTATCTACAAGGCCGTAAGTATAATAAAGGCATGTTTATCTTAGGTGTAGAAAATGTATGGTTATTATTAGTATTACAGGAGAAGATTAAGTTCGATTAAGATATTTCTCTATTAAAGTCAATTATTTCGCGCTGGCATATGCACCTGACAGAAAAAAAACTGGCAGCTTTTAAGGGCCGCCAGTTTTCCGTTTTTAATTTAGACCCTGGGTCTACTGCGCGTCAACGGCGCTTTTCAGGTAAACATGTCCTGCCGAGTTTGAATTTTGTCCGCTAAGAAGTACCTGGAGAGTCTTGATCATATTCTCCACTACAAGCTGGACGGGATCGCTAAGCCCCTTCCGCATCTCCACCGAGGCAGGCTGTATGCCAAGCAGCCCGATATCGCAGCCGAGCTCCAGGGTCAAATACTGGCCCAGCATGGATAGCGGCATACGGTGCGTGGAGGCGGACATCCCATCAATTTCATCCATGGTGATCCAGCGCACGATCCCGGGGGCTTCGCCCATGTCGGCCGCATCGATGAAAATGACCAGGCTGGGTTTGAAGGCGCGCAGCTCACCGGTAATGTTTTCCGGCGCCACACCGGCATCCATGACAAGCAAGTTATGAACATCACCTGCGCCTTTTTCCTGGCGCAAGGCACGCGCCACCATGCACCCGGCCGCATCATCACCGTTAAGTTCGTTGCCGATGCCCACCACCGCCAGGCGCAGTGGTCCGTTCGAACTAGTCAGGTTATTTTCCAGCAGCTTGCTTTGCCAGGGATATTTCGATATCTTCGGGTTTACCATAATAAAGAGTGAATTCCTTTTTCCCAAGTGCGGCATGTTCCCAATCGTCATTCGCAAGGTTGATGCATTTGAACTTGCAGCTGATCACACATTGACCGCAGTATAAACAGCGGTCAGAGCGATAGGTCATGACATAACGCTTGGCGGCCCGGTCGAGCGTAGTCAGCTCGATGGCTTTGGCCGGACAATCCTTCACACACAAACCGCAGCCGGTACAGGCAACGGGCGAGAAAGATAACTTTCCGCGATAGCTCTCCGCCGGTAGGTTACGTTCCTTCGGGTACAACTGGGTAACCGGTTTGACAAAAATAGACCTGAACACATCACCGAACATCGTTCCGATCATCATAGAAATTACCTCCAAACCATCATAACGCCGATCTGCACCAATGCCAGAACCGCGCCGTAGCGCCACCACAGACCGACTGTCTGGTCGATGCGCAGGCGGGTAAGCAGGGTTTGCAATAAAGCCGTCAAGCCTAATAACGCTATGGTCTTGATGAAGAAAATCGGCAGGCTGTTAAGACCGCCGAGGTAAAAGACCGATACCAGGGTGAGGCCGATGATCAATTCAACCGACTTACCAAGGTTGAAGAAGGCCAGGCCGCGACCGCTGTATTCGGTCAGCGCGCCGGCCACGATCTCGGTCTCCGCTTCCGGCGCATCGAAGGGTGGTAGCTCAAGTTTTCCCATCAAGCCGATCAACGCCACCACAAAGCCCACCGGCTGGGTCAGGATCATCCAGTGCTGTGAAGCATAGGCATTGACCTCGCTAATCTGCCAGCTGCCAGCCGCTAAAGCCGGACCCAGCAGGGCGAGCAGGAAGGGTGCCTCGTAGGCGCAAAGCTGCGTGAGCGTACGCGTCGCACCGACCAGGCTGAAGCGGCTGGTCATGTTCCAGCCTGCCAGGCCTATGCATAAAGTCATAAGGGACAGCAGATACAGGGTAACCACCAGGTCACCCGGGAAACTATAGGAGGGCGTAAGACCGAGCATCGGTACATACAGCCCGGCTGCCAAAGCACCCGAAATGGCCACAACTGGCAGCCCGAAGAACAGGAGGGCCGTCATGATGGGCGGCTCGATCTCTTCCTTCGAAAACAATTTGACGATGTCGGCCAGCGGCTGGAACCAGCGCGGCCCGACGCGGTTTTGAAGCCGTGCCACAAGCTTGCGATCGATCCACTCGTAGAAGAGTCCGCCCACGAGGAGGGTGAGGCCGGCCGGGAATATCAGAAGAGCGAAGAGGCTGCTTAAGATGTTCACTATTCCTTGCCTTTGTTCATAGAGGATTTGTAGTGTTCGATCCCGTAATCACGCAGTTCCCGCCACGACCAGGTGTGACTCTCACTGGGTCGCACGACGGTCACCAGGCGGTCGTTGCAGGAAAAGCATGGGTCCATGCCGGCGATCATCATCGGGATGTCTGCCAATTGGGCTCCGACGGCTTTCTCCAGCACCGAGGTCCAGTTACAGATGCTGGGTGTTCGGAGATGTACGCGGGCCGGGTTTTCAGTCCCGTCGCTTTTGATGAAATAGAAGAGCTCGCCGCGCGGCGCTTCGACGCGTGAAATCGTTTCGCCCGCCGGTACCTTGCGCGGCATGCGTGTGGTCAAATCACCGGCAGGCAGGTTATCCAAAATCATACGCAGCGTAGCACAAGTGACCAGCATTTCTTTCAGGCGCACAACCATGCGGGCTTCCAGGTCGCCGGCGGTATCGGTGACGGCAGTGACGGGGAAGGTGGTGTATGCACCATAAGGTGCCTCGACGCGAATATCACGAACCACACCCGAGGCCCGCGCCGTGGGACCAACCAGCCCATAAAGTTCGGCCTCCTCGCGGTTGATGGTACCGATCCCACGCGTGCGCTGCAGGAGCATTGCATCGGTCGTCACCACCTGAAGATAATGGTTGACGCGACCCTCGAGATAATCGATGCCCTCTCTGATGGTCCTGGCATGTTCGAGATCGACGTCAAACTTGACGCCGCCCAAAACGTTGGCGGAATAATTGACGCGGTTACCGGTGAGGCTCTCCAGGCTATTCATCACAGTCTCACGGTCGCGCCACGAGTACATGAAGAGTGTATCGAAGCCGGCTTCGTGAGCCGCCACACCCAGCCAGAGCAAATGGCTGTGGATGCGCTCCAAACCGGACACCAATTCGCGTATCGCCTGCGCGCGCGCCGGGACTTCCACATGCGCCAGCCTTTCCACACCCTGGCAATACGCCGTGGCATGGATGTGCGAGCAGATGCCGCACACCCGCTCGAATAAATAGAGGTTCTGGAACCAGTTGCGGCTCTCGGCAGCTTTCTCGATGCCGCGATGGGCATAGCCCAGGCGCATGCGCCCTCCGGTTACGATCTCGCCGTCCACCGTAAATTCAAAGTGACCTGGCTCTTTCAGAGCCGGGTGCTGGGGACCGATCGGGACGATAAACCGGTTACCGATCTTCGTTGGTTCGTCAGGCACCAGGTCAGGCACCACCTCTACAACCGGCACGGGCTGGTCCTGTTTGTAGTCGGTCCGCATCGGATAAAGATCAGCAGGAAAATCGTCAGGCAGGAACAAGCGCGAATTATCGGACAACCCTTTTACCTCAAAACCCAGCATTTCATGAAGCTCGCGTTCGAAGAAAACGGCGGGCGGGATAATGTCTGCGATGGTCGGCACACTGGCTTCGGCGGAACGCGGGGCGCGCACACGCAGGGTGGTGATTGCAGAATCCTGCGCAAAATGATAGAGCGCTTCCATCTGGTTCGCTTCAGGGCCATTGTCGAGGCCGGTGATGGCGCACAGATACCCCCACTTTGCATTGTGCAGGGCGGTGACAGCCGCGTGCAAATCATCCGAGGTTACAACCACATCGAGACGGTTCGGTTCAGGATGCAGGGTTTCCTTGTTGTAAGGCGCCAGCAAAGTTTCCGCTTGCTGTAATGTCAGTTCCTCATTCATAACCAATTCTCCTGGACCACCAGCGGTTTCTGTGGGGCTTTATAGGTGCCCGACTTCAGGGCGGTCAGCAGTTGGACGATGCCATTGATGATCGCTTCGGGCCGCGGCGGACAACCGGGGATGAAAACGTCCACGGGGATCACCTGGTCGATCCCGCCCAGACAGTTGTAACAACCCAGGAAGACCCCGCCCGAGATGGAGCAGGTGCCGACCGCGACCACGAATTTGGGAGCCGGCATTTGTTCGTACACGCGCAGCAGTCGTTCACGCGCCTGACGGGTGACCGGACCGGTCGCTATCAAAACGTCCGCATGGCGCGGGCTGCCTTTAAGCTTGATACCGAAACGTTCGACGTCGTAACGCGGGGTGAGTGTGGCAAGGATCTCAATGTCGCAGCCGTTGCACGAACCGCTGTTGAAATGCACCGCCCACGGTGAGTTAAGCCGTGACCAACCCTGGACCTGGTCCAGTACACGCTTCCACATATTATCGGTTTTTACAATTGTTTTTTCCATTTGGCTGTTCATCCTTTGTACAAAGTAAAGGGTTTTCCATTTCTAAAAAGCCCGGCGTCTAACCCAGGATCAACGCGATCAGTGCGAGAATTAAACCCAACAGATAAATGCCCGCCACCGGCGCCAGGTTGCTCGAGCCGATCATCAGCACACCGAGATGTAGCACCGCAAAGAATAAAGCTACGACGAAGAACTGGCGGTACCCCGGCGCGGCCGGATGTGGATCGTGCGCTTCACCGCCGGAATAGGTGGTGGACTTGAAAGTTGTAGCGCTGCTCTTGGCAGCGAACCTGCCCGCAAAGCGGGAAAAGGCGGCTCCGATCAACACGTAGATCAGAAAAGCAAGTAAAGGGGTGAGCAGTAGGGTCGTCATAATTGATCCTTGTCCATCATCCGCTTAAGGCTTGAACATGGCAATAAAGGTATGAGAGGCCGGTACGGTGATCCAATCCATCAGACCCGGCATAAAGCCCAATACGAGCACCAACGTAAGGAGGATCACCAGGGAAAACTGCATGACGAATGGTATGCGTTGTCCGGCCAGCACCAGAGCGGAAGGCTTTTCGCGGTACATGATATTGACCAGCGGCGCATAATATCCCAGCGAAAGCACGCTGTTTAAAGCGGCAAAGATAACCAAAGCCATGATCCAAACATTTTGCGTGGCAAAGCCCGCCACAAATATTTGCCATTTGGACATGAAACCCGCCAGGGGTGGTAAACCGCCCAACCCCAATACGGCGATGCCCAGGGCTAAAGCGGCCAAAGGATACCTTTTCGCGGCACCGGCCAGGTCGCTGATCTCCAGAGCTTTGTGACTGCCCTGCACTGCTTTCGTAAGAAAGAGGCCATACATCAAGGCGCCCACCGCAAGGAAAGCCAGGCCTTTCATAAGCATATGGTTGAAGAGATGAAAAAAAGCACCCTGCGCACCGAGAGCCTGCCCGGACTGCAAAGCAATGCCCAACCCGAGCAGCATATATCCAACGTGGCTCAAACTGGAAAACGCCAGCAGGCGTTTCACTTTGGTCTGGCGCAGCGCCAACAGGTTGCCGTACAGGATATTCACGGCACCGAAGACCATCAATACCACGCCCCAGGTAACGCTCATGCCGGTTACGCTCAGCGCTCTCAGCATGGCGACCAGACCGGCTTCGATGACAATACCTGATAACATGGCACTGATGCCGCTGGGAGCCTGTGAATGAGCGTCTGGCAGCCAGGTATGCATGGGAACGAGCGCCACTTTGACACCGAACCCAATTACGAACAAAGCACCCGCGGCAGCCAGGATGGGCCTGTAGTGGGCCGAAACAGCAACGGTATTCTGTAAAACGGAGATATCCAACACGCCTGTAGTGGAAAGCACCAGCGCGATGCCGATCAGCACCAGCACCGATCCCGCGGCGCTCTGCACTATATATTTCATTCCGGCTTCCAAAGAAGCGGGTTCTTCACGATAGAAGGTGACCAGTAGATAGGAAGAGACAGCCATCGCCTCGAACCACACCCACAGGTTGAAAAGGTCGCCCGTGGAACCAAGCCCAATGATGACGCCGATCATTGCCAGGAGCATGGCGTAATATTTCTCTTCACCGACCTCACCGGCCATGTACGGACCGGAAAACAACACCACAACGGTGCCAAGAGTCAGCACAGTACCGGCCACCAGGATGCTGATGCCGTCCACGCGCATCCAGATGGATTCCACACCAAAGACCTGAGAATGCCCCGCAAGGAACGTTAGCAGAGAAGGCACATATAAGGCCCAGGTGACCAGGAGCGCGATGAGTGCCAGAACGCGTATCAACCAGGCCGGGCGCGCCATTTTTTTATTAAGGACAATCAGACGACCGGCCAAATATACAATGGGCGAAGCCACCAAAGGCGTCACGATCAAATTTGGGAAAGCCGCTGAGGTAAATAAGCCAAGAAGCGCATTCATTTATAAAACACTCCAGGCAAGGATGATGAGCAAAACGAGCAGCGCGCCCACAATCCCGGCGACATTCCAATTCAAGGCGCCGGTTTGTGTCACACGCAAATCTTCGGCAAATCCACTTACGACGCGCACCACCCCGCGATTGACCGGCTCCAGGCCGAACGATGAGTCCGATATGGGCTTGAGCCAACCCGGAGCATCGGAAAGCGCAAACTTTCTACCGAAATACCAGAAAGCGGCAAAGCCGAGCGCTACCACACATACAGCCAGCCAGGTAGCCGGGGCAGCCAGGACCGAAGTGATCATCTCAAGCAGAGATTCAGGGGCAATGTTATGAAATGGAAGCGAAGATACAAAGAGTTGATTCAATCCGCTGGCAAACAGCCAGGTAGTGAAAGTGCCTACAGCTAGCAGACCCAAGGAAATCTTCATCGCCAAACCGGCATCATGGGCGTGCAGGGCCTCGCGGGGTTCACCGTAGAAGACCAGCCAGGTCATGCGGAACGTATAGAAGGCGGTGAGCGCCGCACCGATCAGCATGAGGATGTATGCCCACAACGGCGTACCGGAAAGACCGGCCTCGAGCACAAGCTCTTTGCTCCAGAAGCCGTTGAGAATTGGCACACCCGCCAGGCCTAGCGCACCGATCACGAAGACCGTGCGGACGAAGGGCATCTGCTTGCCCAGGCCGCCCATACGGCGCATATCGCGCGTCCCCGCGGCATGGATCACACTGCCCGCCGAGAGGAACAATAACGCCTTGAAGACCGCATGGCTCAACAAATGGAACTGGCTGGCGAAGATATCGCCCGCCCCTATGGCATACACCATGTAACCAAGCTGGCTGACGGTGGAATAAGCCAATGCCCGTTTAAGGTCGGAAGCGGTGAGGGCCATAAGAGCTGCGATCAAGGCTGAGATCAAACCGACCAGCATGACGGAGGTCTTCCAACCGGGCACGTCTGCAAAAGCCGGATAGAAACGCGCCAGCAGATACACTCCCGCATTGACCATCGTGGCGGCATGGATCAGCGCCGAGACCGGCGTGGGTGCTTCCATGGCATCCGGCAGCCAGGTGTGGAACGGGAACTGCGCCGATTTTGCGGCTGCCGCGACTAAAAATCCAAAAGCCAATAAAGCCAATATTCCGGCAGGCAGCTTTCCATAATTGGCAAGCAGGTCGGCGATCTGATAACTGCCAAGATAGGCATACGCGACCAGGGCCCCCGCCAGTAAGCCCACACCGCCAATCTGCGTAATTATGAGGGCCTTAATCCCGCCTGCCACAGCCTTCGGATCGTCGTTATAAAATGAGATCAAACCATAAGAACAAAGAGCCGTAATTTCCCAGAAGATGAAGATGAAAAAGAGATTGCCGCTTAACACCAGGCCGGTCATGGCGCCGATAAAGAAGAGCACCAGGAAGTAGTAGCGGCCAAGCTGCGAATCACCCTTCATGTAATCCACGGAGAAGAGCACCGCCAGCGCACCGATGACGGCAGCAACGGCAGCCAGGAATACCCCCAACCCGTCTGCGACGAAGGTGAGCGTGCCAAAGGGTGAACCAAACGGAATGGCGATCACGATATGCGAATTTGTAAAAGCGATCAGGGTCAATGAAGCCAGGCCGGCCGCCACACTAAACCCGACCGCCAGTCCGTGCTGAAATTTTGGATTCCGATTGCCCGCCAGCCACACGCTCAACGCGCCGAGCCAGGGAAGTCCGATTACGAGGAAGATAAGTGATACAGCCATATCATCCCTTTAATGTTGAGATCTGCGAAACATCGAGCGTCCCGGTCCGCCGCCGGACCTGGACGACCAAAGCCAAGGCAACCACGGCTACGATCGTATCCACCACGATCACCGTTACGGCGGTGGACTGCCCAACGCCCGGCTTTCCGCTAACGTTACCCGCCAGCACCAGGGCCAGTATGGCCGACTTCACCAGGATCTGGAGAACGATGACTAGCTTTATGAGGTTGCGCGTGATCAGCAGGCCATAAAGCCCAACGCCCAGAAGAGACACGACTCCGATCAAAACAATATTCAGCGATGTAAGCATGATCAATTCCTCGAGGAGCCTTGAACGTGATCCGATTTCGTTTCCTGTGCTTCAGATAACAGGCCAAGGATGCCCAGCACACCGGAAAAGATCAGCACGATCTGAACCCAAACGTCCAACACACGCTGCTGCCAGAGAACGGCCGCCAGTTTGGGCGCAATTAAAGATGATCCGGCGCCTGATACGGGGTACAACAGCCAGACCAGCACGATCGCAACTCCAGCCGCCAGGCTGTATGCTAAAGGTTTGAGCACAACCGAGCTGGGATCAAGTGCGTCTTCCCCAACCACACTCAGGGCATAAACCAGCAATACCGTAACCAGCCCGGCCCCCACACTGAGCTCGATCACAGCAACTTCCTGCGCGCCAAGAAGATACAGCACGGCAGATACACAGGCACTGATGCTGGCTAAATATAAGGCTGCCGACATTATCCGTTTGGCAACCATGGCACGATACGCGCAAAAGATGGCCACAAGTAGCAGGGCCGCATAGAAGAGAGGTTCCATTTACATCTCCATTGGCGGTTCTTTACGGACTGACCTGCCCCGCTGTTCCGTAAACAATGAACCTTTGCTCAACATTACTTCCAACCTTAAAATTTGCTATGTGGATTATGTAACTATTATGTGTGAACTTTATCACAAAAATAATATCTACTCACAACCCGGCATAAAGTACCTGAAAATATTCGTTTGAAGGTTGATTTACACTAAATTTACAAAGAATTCATGGTCACAAAACATCTGAGAGATATCATGATCGGTACTTTCACAAAAGAATATCCGGATTTTGGGTAATATAGCGCGCACACTGTGTATTCCCAACTTCAGAATTCCTCTCATTGTAAAAGAAAGGATCTAAATATATATGAAGACATTTGCTCGTATCACGGCGATCGTGTTGATCGTTATAGGCATCCTGCTTTTATTTAGCGGCGTCGTCTTGGGTGTGACAGGCGTGGTCCGATCCCTGATGAATGTAACCGCAGCAGTACGCCCCCTGCGCGGGAGCGGAACCATTGGTTTAATCCTCCTGGCATTTATTTTTGTCGAAGGGTTGACGGTCACGGCTATCGGCGAAGGGCTGTTTCTGCTGGCTGACATAGCCAATAAATTGCCCCGCGTTCAGATAACCGGATGATTTTATTCACTTGACAAGTACGGCTCTCCCGTTGGATAATAAAAAAACTTTCGATCAACGCCGAGGGCTCCATGAACGTACAATCCTCATTTGTTTCCTGGCTTCGTCGCGCCGACTGGCTTTTGCTGCCGATTGCGCTGTTATAGTTCGTTTTGCATCTTTGGACCAACGCCCACGACAATTTATTCTGCGATGAACTATATTGGTATATTGGGTGTCTCCGCAGGGATAAAACCATGAAATATAAGAGTGTCGTCGCAACCAAAAGAGGCGGCCCCGAAGTCTTGCAAATCGTCGAGAATGACTTGCGCGCACCTGTCGCCGGGGAAGTGCGTATTAAAGTCCTTGCCACAGGTGTGGGCAGGACCGACATCAATTATCGCTATGGTCATTCTCCCTTTTCACCGAAGGTCCCTTTCGTGCCGGGTTATGAAATCCTGGGCGAGGTGGATGCGCCCGGCGAAGGTGTTTCAAGGTTCGCCCCGGGAGACCGGGTGGCCGCATTAATAGGTTATGGTGGATACACCGAAATCATATATATCGGAGAGGAACATCTCGTCCTGGTGCCCCGCTCGCTTGACCCGACTGCAGCCGTCACATTGATATTGAATTATGCAACGGCCTATCAAATGCTTCACCGGGTGGCCAATGTCAAAGCTGGTGATCGGGTGCTCATCATCGGCGCAAGCGGTGGGGTTGGCACGGCCCTGTTGGAGCTTGGCAAACTGGCAGGTCTCAAGATGTTCGGGACCGCCTCCCCCGCCAAAAACAACGTCCTCTCCCAATTCGGCGCGCTTCCCATCGATTATCACACCCGCGATTTTGTCGAAGTGATCCGTGCGGCCGAACCGGACGGCATCGATTTCGTCTTCGACGGCATCGGCGGAAAATACGCCGACCGCGCCCTGTCCGTATTGCGACACGGCGGCAAGCTGGTGGAGTTCGCTGCTCCCGTCGGAGTATGGCCGTTATTCCAGGGCCTGATCAAGCTGGCATCGATCAACCTGACGCCAAACGGCAAGTCAGCCGAATTCTATGGCATCACGGAACGATACCTGAGGGACAAAAAACCGTTCATGGAGGATTGTACCGCTGCTCTTCAGCATGCTCGGGGAAGGCAGGATAAAACCTGTCATTGCGCAGAAGTTTTCCATCCTTGAAGCAGCCAAAGCCAACGAGTTGCTGGAGAGTGGGCAGGCCATCGGCAACATCGTTTTGCTGTCGCCGGAATTGTTATAAATTTCGCAGGCTGTGTTGAGCAAAGAAAGCCGCCGGGATTGGCGGCTTTTCTCTTATAATTGCTCGAATGAAATCAGTCCGCTTCAACGCCAGGAGCATCCCCATCGTCTTCGCCGTCGTCACGATACTGGCGTATGGTCTCTTATTACCGCTCACGGGCTTCTACTGGGATGATTGGTCTTTCGCATGGATCGCCAGGTTCCTCGGCCCTGCCGATTTCATTCCGGCCTTCGTCGGCTTTCGCCCGTTCCTCGGGCCGATCTTCTACTTCACAACCAGCCTGATCCCCACCAATCCCCTCGTCTGGCAGATCTTCGCCCTGGTCATCCGCTTTCTATCTGGGCTTGCGGCCTGGTTCGCATTGAACCAGGTCTGGTCTGACCATAAACGACAGGTGCTGGTCGCCGCCCTGCTCTTCCTGGTCTTCCCCGGCTACAGCCAGCACTGGGTGGCATTTACACACATCAACCAGGAATGGATCCCGTTCCTCTTTTATCTGGTCTCGTTCGGCTTTACGGCCCGCGCCTTGCGTGACACGAGCCATTTTTCCAGGTATACAATTTTCGCCCTTTTACTGCTGGCGGCCGGTCTCTTCCCTACCGAATATTTCGCGGGCCTCGAGCCGCTGCGCTTCATTTTCATCTGGGTCATTATTTCCGAAGGGACTCAGGGCTTCCGGCCACGCCTGGTACGGACATTCAAATACTGGTGGCCTTATCTTCTGATCTGGCTGGCGGACGCCGTGTGGCTGGTGTATTACTATAAGTCGGGCGCCTATATTTCGTATGATGTGACCGCCGCCCAGGCTCCGGCGACAGCCCTCAATTCTGCGCTGTTCGTCTTTGGCGATGCATTCTGGAAGGCGGGGATTTACGTTTGGGCACAGGTGCTCGTTTTGACGGCGCAGACTCTCAGCGCTCCCACCAGCCTCGCCACACTCGCCCTGATAGCAGTCACTTTCGTGCTCACTGCATTTTATTTACTGCGGCTCGATATTACTCTGGCGGCCTCTGCGCAGGGCGACGCGCAGCCGTCCCGGTTCGCATCCCTGACAGGCTCGAAAGCGTTTGGAATCGCGGCGCTGCTCTGCGGCCTGCTCGGCATCCTTTTGGGCCGCGTGCCTTCCTTCGCTGCCGGGCTGCCGCTCACGCTTCAATCTAGTTACGATCGGTTCATGATCTCGATGATGTTGGGTGGAAGCCTGTTCATTGTCGGAGTCGTCGAATTATTAGTCCGCAGCGGGCGCGCAAAAACGTATTTATTCGCATTGCTGGTCGCGGTTGGGATCGGCCAGCAGTTTTTCAACGCCAACATTTTCCGCCGCGATTGGCAGGGACAACAGCAAATTTACTGGCAGTTTGCGTGGCGCATCCCGGCCCTTAAACCGGATACCGCCATCATCACACAGCAAATGCCGCTGGACTATGAGACCGATCTCTCGATGACCGCCGCCATCAATTGGATCTATGCGGCCGAGATCCACCCGCCGGACCTGCCTTACGCGCTCATCTACAGCGAGAAGCGTCTAGGCGGGGAGGTCCTACCCGACCTAAAGCCGGGTACCGCCATAAAACTCCCCTACCGCACCGTGACTTTCAACGGCAATACATCGCAGGCCATCGTGATCTACGTCCCGCCAGACGGATGTTTACGGGTATTCGACCCTGCTTTTGACGACGAATTGACATACGCCAGATATCCCGAATCGTTGATCGCTCCGATACCTCTTTCTGACCCTTCCCGCATTCTAACAAACGCGCCATCGCCCGCCCTGCCGGACCCGCCCTTCATTAAAGAACCGCCACATGCCTGGTGCTACTATTATGAAAAGGCCGAACTGGCAAGGCAGACAGGCGATTGGGCAAAAATTGTCGCATTGGGCGTTGAAGCAAAGCAAAAGGGTTTCACCACCCAGGATGCATTCGAGTGGCTGCCGTTCATCGAAGCCGATGCCAGGACAGGCGCATGGGGTCAGGCAGAGATGCTCGCCCGCCAATCGCTTCATGACGACCCGAAAATCCAGCGCGGCCTGTGCCTGGTCTTCAAGCGCGTGGGGACAGGGAATGCGAATTCACCGACATCCAATCTGTTACAGGCATTCAAATGCGGTCAATGATCGCCGTGCGCGGCTTGACGCGTTAAACGGTCTATGCTACTATCGTTCGTTAAGGAATTGGACAGAGGAGATGTTATGAAAAAGAATATCAATTTGAGGCTGGTCGGTGTGCTCATACTGGGAATAATGGTGGCCTCGGCTTGCACTCAACCTTATTCACAAGCGCCGTTAGCATCGCCGACTCTACTCCCCACCGGTTTGTTCGTGTCCCCGTATCCATCGGGAGAGGATCCACTTCAAATCATTGCAGACCTTGGGACACAGACTGCAATGGCAGGCACCGATTTAGCCAACGGAACATTGACTCCTAGCACACCCGTGGTAGCAGTCACTCCAACGGTCGGCACGCAGACCGGCGCATTGATCACCGACACCCCGGGCATCGGTGTCACCCTGATCGCGACCACCCCGGTGCCGGTCACCGTCATACCGGGCGGATCGTCCATGACTCCCTATGTAACAGTGTACGTTCCAACCGCCTATGTTGGCCGCCCCGCAACTTACACGCTTCAGGCAGGCGAATTCCCCTACTGTATTGCTCGCCGGTTCGATGTAAACCCGGACGACTTGATCTCCATTAATAACATACCCGACGGCGGACTCTATTATCCTGGCCGTACCTTGACGATTCCGCAAACCGGATCGTTCCCGGGCGATCGCGCCTTGCACAGTCACCCCGATACGTATACAGTTGACTCGTCAGATACGACCCTATACGGCGTGGCTTGCTATTACGGAGATATTGACCCGGCGACGATCGCAAGTGCTAACAACCTGTCGATCTCCTCAACCTTGACCGTCGGCCAGCAATTAACAATACCCTAGAGAAACAGTACCCACTAAACATTCAAGGCCCAGGCTTTCGCCTGGGCCTTCCTTTTATTCGGGGAAGGGTATACTTTGGACACCATTGCATCCAGCGACTTTACGAGTATTACATACAAACACAAATGGTCATGATTGAAATACAGCCATCCATTATTATTATCATTCTTTTTGTTATCGTGATTCTCTATCTCGCACTTATTCGTCCCTGGCAGCTTCGATGGGGAGCGACAAATGCAGAGATCAAACGGTCCATGCCCGGGGATGACATTGTCAGCAAACCTTCTTTCAATGCCACGCGCGCCGTGACAGTCCTTGCGCCTGCCAACAATATTTATCCCTGGATTGTTCAAATGGGCATCAACCGGGCGGGCTGGTATAGTTATGACTTATTGGACAACCTCGCTAGAAAAAGCGCGGAAAGTATCTTGCCGGAATACCAAAACCTACAGATTGGGGACCTCGTTCCGATGAGTTCGGATGGAAAACAAGGGACCTGGGTTAAAGGCTTTGGAAAAAATCAATGGATGTTGTGGTGGGATCAAAAAGGCGATAGTTCCTGGGCCTGGAGCATCTACCCCGACGGAAAATCGAAATCCCGCCTCGTCACACGTGTCCGCATGAAATACAGATGGTTTTCGTCCGCCGTTCTATTCAATCTGCTTATCGAGTTCTTCGATATGCTCATGATGCGCAAAAGCCTTCTCGGAATAAAAAGGCGGGCCGAAGCAATGTCAATTTCCTGACCACGCTTGGCCGATTACTGCACAAAGCCCATGGGTTATATTCGCGCTCATCGCTTAAATCCATATAATATATTGTACGAAGTATGTTCCAATCCATGAAAGGCATTTGAGATGACCCTTTACTCAATTTTGTTGACATCCATCTCGATCATCTGGATAGCATTCGAAATTTTACTTATCGTCAGAGACCGTATTCAGGGCAAAGGCAAGACTGGTAAAGACCGGGGGACACTCTACATTAATTTGATCGCAATCTTCCTGGGCATCACCATAGCCGGCGTCTTAAGCAGGGATACCGGGTATTTCTTCCCCGGTGGCAGGGCAATAGCAGGCTTCTGGATCGGGCTTTTCATCATGCTGTTGGGATTTGCATTGCGCATCTGGTCGGTAGTCACCCTCGGAGCATCATTCCGCACGACCGTCGAGACGCATACCGACCAGCATGTTGTAAGCAACGGTCCTTATAGGCTTTTACGGCACCCTTCCTATACCGGATTGTTATTGATGTGCATTGGCTATGGCATTGCCGTTCAGAACTGGCTGTCCTTAGCGTTCGCTGTCATCCTGCCCCAGGCAGCCCTCCTGTATAGAATTCGCATCGAGGAGGCAGCCCTGGTATCATCTATCGGATCCGATTATGTAGAATATCAAAGGAAGACAAAGAAGCTGATCCCCTGGGTATGGTGATTGGCAGGAAGGGTGATGAGTTTTTTAACAAATCGCTGAATCCGCCACGCTTATATTAGCCATTCTCTCTTTGCTCCGCGCAGTGCAGAGTTGGAGGGAGAGAAAGAATCAGATATGCCATTCGAACTCATAAAATCGGAACCCGTCCTGGAAGCCCGCGCTTTCAAGATACGGCGCGATACATTGAAAACGCCGGACGGGCGTGAAACAAAATACGACATTGTGGAACATATCGGCTCGGTCGCCATCGTCCCCATCGACGCGGAAGGCAACATGCTGTTCGTCCGGCAATACCGTCACGCGGCCGGCCTGGACCTGCTGGAATTACCCGCTGGGACCCGTGAAGCAGGTGAGCCATACGAGGATTGCGCCGCGCGTGAGATCCGCGAAGAGACCGGGATGGCCGCCGGTAAGTTGGAAAGGATCGGGAATTTTTATCTCGCGCCGGGATATTCAACGGAATATATGGCGGTCTTTCTTGCAACCGAGCTGCGGCATAACCCGCTTAAAGCCGATGATGACGAGTTCCTGCAATTGGAGAAAATCCCCGTGAAGAAAGCACTCGAAATGGCTGAACGCGGCGAACTGCCAGATGCCAAGACGCTGGCCGCGCTGCTGCTGGCCAGGCCGTATTTGGAAAATGGATCGTTAGTGGCAAAAACATAATGTCTGACAGCGTGAAATACAACATCCGATAGAAATTCCCCTATTTTTGTCCGAAATATGACAACTCGCAGGGGGATTCAGGCCATTAATAACTAACGTCTCGTGACATTGGGCGATACACTCAACCCTTGGATAACAATCTTCGGGCGAATAATCCGTATTCCAGAGGAGTTAGGATAAATGAAACGTCCCATTGTTACGATAGACGGCAACGAAGCCACAGCTTCGGTTGCTCACCGATTGAATGAAGTAATCGCAATTTACCCCATCACCCCTTCATCCAACATGGGTGAATTCGCAGATGAATGGTCTGCCAAAGGCAGGAAAAATCTGTGGGGAACCGTCCCGACCGTGATCGAGATGCAGTCCGAAGGCGGCGCCGCTGGCGCAGTGCACGGCGCACTCCAGACCGGTGCACTGACCACCACCTTCACGGCCTCCCAGGGTTTGCTGCTGATGATCCCGAACATGTACAAGATCGCGGGTGAGCTCACCAGCACGGTCTTCCATGTGGCCGCACGCTCGATCGCGGCACAGGCTCTTTCCATCTTCGGCGATCACCAGGATGTGATGGCTGTCCGCCAGACTGGTTTTGCGCTGCTCTCCTCCGGCTCGGTGCAGGAAGCACATGATTTCGCCGCCATTGCGCAGGCCGCCACCTTGAAATCCCGCGTGCCGTTCCTGCATTTCTTTGACGGCTTCCGCACCTCGCATGAAGTGACCAAGATCTTCCAACTGACGGATGACGAACTGCGCGCCTTCATCGACGACGACCTGATCCGCGCCCATCGGGCACGCGGCCTCTCGCCGGAACATCCTGTATTACGCGGTTCCGCACAGAACCCTGATGTCTATTTCCAGGCGCGCGAGACGGTCAACCCGTTCTACAAGGCCACTCCCGCCATCGTGCAGGAAATGATGGACAAGTTCGCCAAGATCACGGACAGACAATACCACCTCTTCGATTATGTCGGTCACCCCGAAGCCGAACGCGTCGTGATCATCATGGGTTCAGGCGATGAGACGGCCGAAGCGACCGTGAAGTACCTCGCCGAAAAAGGCGAGAAAGTCGGCGCGGTGTGCGTCAGGCTTTACCGCCCATTCTCGGTTGAACATTTCATCGCAGGCATTACCCAAGACCGTCAAATCCATTGCGGTTCTGGACCGCACCAAGGAACCCGGCTCCATCGGCGAGCCGCTTTACCTGGATATCGTCAATGCGCTGGCCGAAGGCAAGCGGCCGGATATCAATGTGATCGGCGGACGCTACGGCCTTTCATCCAAGGAATTCACTCCGGCCATGGTCAAAGCCGCGCTGGATGAATTGAAGAAAGCCCGAACCCAAGAACCACTTCACGGTCGGCATCAACGACGATGTTTCACACACCAGCCTCGATGTCGATCCGTCCTTCTCGATCGAACCCGACGAGACCGTGCGCTGCATGTTCTTCGGCCTCGGCTCGGACGGCACGGTGGGCGCCAACAAGAACTCGATCAAGATCATCGGCGAAGAGACCGATAACTTCGCACAAGGCTACTTCGTCTACGACTCGAAGAAATCCGGCACGGTGACCATCTCGCATTTGCGCTTCGGCCCCAAACCGATCCACGCCCCGTATCTGATCGAGGCCAACCAGGCCAACTTTGTGGCCTGCCACCAGTTCAACTTCCTCGAGAAGTTCGAAATGCTCAAATATGCCAAGCCCGGCGGCGTCTTCCTGCTGAACAGCCTGTTCGGGCCCGATGAAGTCTGGGATAAACTGCCCGATCGAAGTCCAGAAACAGATCATCGAGAAGAAGCTCAAGTTCTATGTGATCAACGGCTACGACGTGGCCGAAAAGACCGGCATGGGCGGCCGCATGAACACCATCATGCAGACGGCCTTCTTCGCCATCAGCGGCGTTCTGCCGCGCGAGCAGGCCATTGAAGAGATCAAACACGCCATCGAGAAGACGTACGGCAAACGCGGCGAAGCCGTCGTGAAGAAAAACTTTGCCGCCGTGGACGCCACCATCGAGAACCTGTTCGAGGTCAAGGTCCCAGCGAAGGCCACCTCCAAGATCACACGCCGGCCGGCGGTCCCGAATGAAGCGCCGGACTTCGTCAAGAACGTGCTTGGCCCAATGATGATCTTTGAAGGCGACGATGTGCCCGTCAGCGCCATGCCTGTGGATGGCACATTCCCGACCGGCACCACGCAGTGGGAAAAACGCAATCTCGCGCTGGAAATCCCTGTCTGGGAAGCCGACCTGTGCATCCAGTGCGGCAAGTGCATGATGGTCTGTCCGCACGCGGTCATCCGGCAGAAGGTCTACGACGAAAAACTGCTGGCCGGCGCGCCCGAGACATTCAAGCACATGCCGTCGAAGTTCAAGGAATTTTCGCAGGGCATGGCCTACACGGTGCAGGTCGCACCCGAGGACTGCACCGGCTGTACCCTGTGCGTGGAAGTCTGCCCGGCCAAGGACAAGACCCAGGCCGGACGCAAGGCCCTGAACATGGCCTCACAGCCTGCCCTGCGCGAGAGCGAAAGCAAGAACTGGGACTTCTTCATGAAGATCCCCGACCTGGACCGCAAGTTGATCAATCCGTCCACCATCAAGAATTCGCAGTTGCTGCGGCCGCTCTTTGAGTTCAGCGGCGCCTGCTCCGGCTGCGGCGAGACACCTTACGTGAAACTGGTCTCCCAGCTCTTCGGCGACCGCGCGATCGTTGCCAATGCAACCGGCTGCTCCTCCATCTATGGCGGCAACCTGCCCACCACCCCGTGGGCCGTGGATGACGAAGGACGCGGGCCGGCCTGGTCCAACTCGCTGTTCGAAGACAATGCCGAGTTCGGCCTGGGCATGCGCCTGACGATCGACAAGCAAAACGAATATGCGCGTGAACTGCTGCATGTCGACGAGATCGCCAAGCTGCTCGGCGCCGACCTGGTGAACGCACTCCTGAACGCCGACCAGACCAACGAAGCTGGCATCGACGCCCAGCGCAACCGCGTGGCGAAGCTCAAGAAGAAACTTGGCGGATCGAAGGACACGCGCGCCAAGGACCTGATCAGCGTGGCCGACAGCCTCGTCAAGAAATCCGTCTGGATCATCGGCGGCGACGGCTGGGCCTACGACATCGGCTACGGCGGCCTCGACCATGTGCTGGCCTCCGGGCGCAACGTCAACGTGCTGGTGCTCGATACCGAAGTCTATTCCAACACCGGCGGACAGGCCTCCAAGTCCACACCGCGCGCGGCGGTTGCCAAATTTGCCATGAGCGGCAAGGGCCTGCCCAAGAAAGACCTGGGCCTGATCGCCATGGCCTACGGCTATGTTTATGTGGCACGCGTGGCCATGGGCTACAACGACCAGCAGACGCTCAAAGCCTTCCTGGAAGCCGAAGCCTACGATGGCCCGTCGCTCATCATTGCCTACAGCCACTGCATCCAGCAGGGCTACGATATGGTACACGGCCTTGAGCAGCAAAAACTCGCCGTGCAATCCGGTGCCTGGCCCATCTATCGCTACGATCCGCGCCTGGCGCATGAAGGCAAGAATCCGCTGATCATCGAAAACAAGGAGCCAAGCATCCCGATCTCGCAGTATGCCTACAACGAGACCCGCTACAAGATGCTCACCCAGATGGATGAAGCCCGCGCCGAGGAATTGATGCAGCGAAGCCCAGCAGGACGCAAAATCACGCTGGACGCTCTATCAACAAATGGCAGCCATCCATTACGATCCGGATGGGAACGGCAAGCACGAATAACCAACAATCATCGACCGGCGACCAGGAACGAAAAGCTATCCCTGGTCACTGATTTATTAAAGCTAATCACCAGAAATGGATGTGACCATGATCGATCTTTCAACAACGTACCTTGGTTTGAAACTAAAGAACCCGCTGGTGGCTTCTGCCTCGCCGCTCTCGAAAAAGGTGGAACAGGTCAAGCGCATGGAAGAGGCCGGCATCGCGGCGGTCGTGATGTATTCGCTCTTCGAGGAGCAGATCATCCACGAAAGCCTTGAGCTCGATCACTTCCTATCGCGGAACACGAATTCCTCATCCGAGGCGATGAGCTATTTACCCGACAGCGGCCAATACAGTCTGCTCCCGGAAAAATACCTGGAGAATATCGGAAAGCTAAAGAAGGCTGTCAAAATCCCCGTCATCGGAAGCCTGAACGGCGTCTCCAAGGGCGGATGGGTGCGCTACGCCCACGATATCCAGGACGCAGGCGCCGACGCGCTCGAATTAAACCTTTACTATATTCCGACCGATCCCACCCTGACCGCACAGGAGTTGGAAGATGCGCAGGTGGAACTGGTCGCCGCAGTAAGAGCTTCGATCAAATCCCGCTGGCCGTGAAATTGAGTCCATACTATAGCTCCCTGCCTCATTTTGTTAGGCAGCTTGCCGAATCGCGGAGCCGATGGACTGGTTCTCTTCAACCGTTTCTACCAGCCGGACTTCGATCTCGAAGACTTGAAGATCGCACACACGCTCGATCTCAGCATCTCCACTGACCTGCGTCTGCCTTTGCGCTGGATCTCCATCCTGCAGGGCCAGGTAAAGGCGGATTTTGCGCTGACCAGCGGTGTGCATACCTACCAGAGCGTCTTGAAAGCCATGATGGCGGGAGCAAAAGTCGCCATGATGGCCTCTGAACTGCTGCAAAACGGCATCGAGCGCATCCCGGCCATCCTCCAGGATCTGGAAGTCTGGATGAAGGAGCACGAATATACCTCGATCAAGCAGATGCAGGGCAGCATGAGCCAGAAATCCGTGGCGGAACCTGCCGCATTCGAACGGGCAAATTACATGAAAGTCTTAAGCTCATTCCAGGACCTGCCATAAAATCGATAACTAATCGCTGCTCTAACTAAAGCACCCGAAAAAAATGGACATTTGCGTGGCCTAGGCCACGCAAACGTCCATTTTTTTCGGTATCCTTCGTCCCAGGCTGAAAGCGTGGGACGAAAGCATGAGAAAATACCATAATAGCTACACTAAAGCCGCCGGGCAATCGCACCCGGCGGCTTTTGTATTTCATTTCCACTTTCAATCCCGGCATGAAGTATCCTAAAAAATGACATTGCGCAGGGCGTATGCCCTGCGCAATGTCATTTTTTAGGAATTCTGTGCCCCAAGCTTTCAGCTTGGGGCACAGCAGTGTCACCACTGGTAAATACTTTATTTCTCCGACCATCCAAATTGGACCAGCTCGACCAGGTTACCAGCTGAGTCGTGGAACATGACCCAGCGCGAATTCGGATTAGTCTCGATCTCCCAAGGCATTTCGACATCATGCTTTTCAAGCCGGTCAACCATCGAATCCAGATCGTCCACCGACAACGCAAATAAAGGGAAGCGCTCCGGCTCGGCATTCTGCGCTGGGGATGGCGCTCCTTTCAGAATGGTCAAAATGAGCGCAGGCCGTTACGTCTTCGGCCCACAGGGTAACTACGGCAAACTTTGTTAACATAACGAAATCCTCCATGTATCAAGATAATAAAAGAGACACCCGGCTGGGTGTCTCTTGAACGAACTCAAAAATTGGATGAATGGCTAACTGGTTTGCTCAACAGGCATGGGAGCATTCTTGCGCTGGCGGAAAGTGATGCGGCCGCGCGTCAGATCGTACGGCGACATTTCCACTGCAACATGATCCCCCAGCAAAATGCGGATGTAATACTTGCGCATCTTACCGGAAAGGTAAGCCAGCACTTCGTGGCCGTTATCCAGCCGCACGCGGAACTGCGTCCCGGGCAGGGCCTCTACCACCACCCCATCTGCTCTAATTTTATCTTCCTCTTTAGCCATACCTACCTCCAAATGAATTACTCGATCTCCCTGGTAAAGGAGCGCCGCTTGATGCGGCGGATCGCCTTCTTCTTTTCCATGCGGCGCTGCTCACTCTTGGAGACGTACCAGCGCTTGCGGCGCACCGTGCTCAGGACGCCGCTCTTGACGACCTTCTTGCGAAAGCGCTTGAGCAGGGAATCCTGCGATTCACCGCCGCGCAATACAACTAAAGCCATGTTTGATTCACCTCCTTCCAGAAGTAGAGTGGGCAAGAAAAAACCCTCAGCCATACGCGGACGGCTGAGGGTCGTGTTCGAACCGAAACGGGCAAAATGACCTTGCGATCAAATAAGCGCTTCACACTCCTCAAATGTCAAGAAATAGGGACGAAAGTCCCTCAACCGAACCAACTTGGTGGATTATACTCCATTCAGTACAGAATGGAAAGATTAAGGAGTATAAGTTATAAAGCCGGGCGGACCGGTTTCCTTTTTTCATCATACCGGCACGTCATCTCCGCCGGATTATTTTACGGCCAAATTTATCGCCTTCAAAGGTTATATCTGGGAAAACAAATACTTTACTGGAGGACATTATGAGCAAATCAACTATTAATCGTGGCAAAGCCTGGACCGCTGCCGAAGTTAAAAAGCTCAGGGAGATGGCAAAGAAAAAGACGCCGACCGAAGTGATTGGCGTAAGGCTCAACCGGACTAAATCCGGCGTCCGCCACAAGGCCAATGAACTTAAAATTTCACTTAAGTTTACACCTCAGCCAACCAAGAAGGGCAGCAAAAAGAAAAAGAAATAATCAGAATATATACCCAAACCTGTTTACGATTTAAATTAAACCCACCTGTACAAGTGGGTTTAATTTAAAAGAAAAGGCCCTTGGCATGAACCTGAGGATATCTCCTAGAATTTCATCAATCCTCTAAAACCTTGTCAGGTGCGCCTCCTCAGTGCTTGCAGCAACCTCGCAACTAAAGACTTCCTTTGCCGGGTGCCATCCCCAAGACGCTTCCCAAATCCCGAGACAATATATTTATCATAGCATGCCAAACATATGCAGTGGCAGCCAATAGCATAAGCTTCGTGGTCATTCTCTTCTGCATCACTGATATTTTTCCAACAAAGCCAGCAATGGTCGTGATCCCCGTAGGAGTGAGGAACGAAAAGATAGCGCTTGAAAGCCTTGAGGTTTGACTGGGCGACGGCAAGCTGGTCTCTTGACCACCACGTAACAAAGTAATACTTTAAGCCTTCTGAAGGAAATTGCCGTTGCGACTGATATTCTTTGTATGTTTCAAACTCAAATATTTTACCGTTTCGTTGGAAGAGGCGATGAAGCTGAAAAATGGGGTGCGCGTCCTTTTCCATTGGAGGGTCACCCAACCATAATGAGGCTGGGGCGATAGGCCCCGCCTCCGTACGATCCAAAATTATTCGCGTGCGAAGAATAGAGTCTGATTGATTGCATGAAACTACTTCAGCAATTGGATGACTATAAGCCATAAAGGATCACCGTGTTTAATTTACTTCCTTAACTCACATTAAAACTAGTGCCAAAAATCTTAAAATAACAAACCCACCTTTTCAGGTGGGTTATTGATAAAGAAAAGCCCCTTGGCAATGACCTACTCTCCCGGGAGGTCGCCCTCCAAGTACCATCGGCGCTGACATGCTTAACTACCGGGTTCGGGATGGGACCGGGTGTACCCCGTCGCTCAAATCACCAAGGGACATTTTCACAACGTTGGTCTGAATAGCATATTGAATGATGTAGGTTTACTAAGAAAAGTACCAAGTTCTCCGCACCACGGGATTAAGCCCTCGACCATTAGTACAGTTTAGCTTAACACATTACTGCGCTTACACATACTGCCTATATAGCAGGTAGTCTACCTGCGGTCTTACTCCCTTACGGGATTACAGGGATCTAATCTTAGGGCGAGTTTCCCACTTAGATGCTTTCAGCGGTTATCTCTGCCAGACATGGCTACCCAGCGATGCTCCTGGCGGAACAACTGACACACTAGAGGTCTGTCCACTCCGGTCCTCTCGTACTAGGAGCAGCTCCCTTCAAATCCCTTACGCCCACAGCGGATAGAGACCGACCTGTCTCACGACGGTCTGAACCCAGCTCGCGTACCGCTTTAACGGGCGAACAGCCCGACCCTTGGGACCTTGTCCAGCCCCAGGATGCGATGAGCCGACATCGAGGTGCCGAGCGAGGTCGTCGATGTGAACTCTTGGACTTCACCAGCCTGTTATCCCCGGGGTAGCTTTTATCCGGTAAGCCACGACCCTTCCACTCGGTATCGTGGGATCACTAAGCCCGACTTTCGTCTCTGCTCGACGCGTTGGTCTTGCAGTCAAGCTCCCTTATGCCTTTACACTCTATGGTGGGTTTCCATTCCACCTGAGGGAACCTTTGGGCGCCTCCGTTACCTTTTAGGAGGCGACCGCCCCAGTCAAACTGCCCACCTGGCACGGTCCCCCGCCCGGATTACGGAATGGGGTTAGAATCTAAATATAATCAGGGTGGTATTTCACTGATGGCTCCACCGAGGCTAGCGCCCCAGCTTCAAAGCCTCCCACCTATTCTACACAGATTATACCCAAACGCAATGCCAAGTTGCAGTAAAGCTCCACGGGGTCTTTTTGTCCTGCTGCGGGTAGGCCGCATCTTCACAGCCATTTCAATTTCACCGGGTCCCTCGTCGAGACAGTGCTCTGATCGTTACGCGGTTCGTGCGGGTCGGAACTTACCCGACAAGGAATTTCGCTACCTTAGGACCGTTATAGTTACGGCCGCCGTTCACCGGGGCTTCAGTTCAAAGCTTCGCTTGCGCTAACCTCTCCCTTTAACCTTCCGGCACTGGGCACGCGTCAGCCCCTATACATCGCCTTACGGCTTAGCAGAGACCTGTGGTTTTGTTAACCAGTCGCCAGAGCCATTTCACTGCGACCCTCCAAAGCTTGCACCTCAGAGGGTACCCCTTCTCCCGAAGTTACGGGGTCATGTTGCCTAATTCCTTAACGAGGGTTCTCCCGTTCGCCTTGGTATACTCTACCCATCTACCAGTGTCGGTTTGCGGTACGGGCGCTCAAAAGTTATGCTTAGAGACTTTTCTTGGCAACAAAACTCAACCACTTATGCCTTACGGCTCGCTCTCACCTCAGCTCAACTGGCGGATTTACCTACCAGTCTCAACGTCTAGATGGATCGCACCCAAATCCAATAATGGGCTGGCCTATCTCGTTGCGTCCTCCCATCGCACTACTTAAGCGGTTCCGGAATGTTGACCGGATGTCCATCACCTACGCCTCTCGGCCTCGGCTAAGGACCCGACTAACCCGACGCGGAATGACCTGGCGTCGGAAACCTTAGATATACGGCGAACACGGTTCTCACGTGTTTGTACGCTACTCATGCCTGCATTCTCACTTCTGTCCGCTCCAGTCGCCCTTACGATCGACCTTCACCGCTGACAGAACGCTCCCCTACCGATCCCAACTAATGCTGAGATCCCATGGCTTCGGTACTATGCTTAGCCCCGTTAAGTTTTCCGCGCAAGGTCACTAGACCAGTAAGCTGTTACGCACTTTTTAAAGGGTGGCTGCTTCTAAGCCAACCTCCTGGTTGTTCCAGTAACCTCACCTCGTTTCCCACTTAGCATAGATTTAAGGACCTTAGCCGATGATCTGGGCTGTTTCCCTTTCGACCCCGAAACTCATCTCCCGGAGTCCGACTGCCATGCTCTGGAGTACTGGCATTCCGAGTTTGATTGGGTTCAGTAAGCTGTAAGCCCCTTAGCCCATTCAGTGCTGTACCTCCAGTACTAAACACATGACGCTAGCCCTAAAGCTATTTCGGGGAGAACCAGCTATCTCCGAGTTCGATTGGCATATCACCTCTACCCACAGCTCATCTTCTAATTTTGCAACATTAGTAAGTTCGGGCCTCCACGAGTGTTTAGACTCGCTTCACCCTGGCCATGGGTAGCTCACCCGGTTTCGGGCCTAATCCCAGCGACTATACGCCCTATTAAGACTCGCTTTCGCTACGGCTTCGGGTGTCACTCCCTTAACCTTGCCACTGAGATTAACTCGCAGGCTCATTCTCCAAGAGGCACGCTGTCAGGCATAGCGGCGCGTCACCTGCTTTCGCAGGGACACCGACCCGCTGTTAGCCCTCCAACTGCTTGTAAGCTTACGGTTTCAGGTTCTATTTCACTCCCCTAACAGGGGGACTTTTCACCTTTCCCTCACGGTACTTGTTCACTATCGGTCGCCAAGTGTATTTAGCTTTGGAGAGTGGACTCCCCAGATTCCTACCGGATTAGCGTGCCCGGCAGTACTCAGGTATCCAGCGGGAGACAATCAGTTTTCGCATACGGGGCTATCACCCTCTATGGCAGGCTTTCCCACACCTTTCCGCTAACTGATTGTTTTGTAACTCCCATGTGCCAGACCCTACAACCCCAACTCTGCAAGCAGAGTCGGTTTGAGCTGTTTCCCGTTCGCTCGCCACTACTAGGGAAATGATCTCTTTTCCTCCAGGTACTTAGATGTTTCAGTTCCCTGGGTGCCCTTCCTCAAACCTATGTGTTCAGTAAGAGGATACTGTAGGTTCGCTACAGTGGGTTTCCCCATTCGGAAATCCTCGGATCAACGCCTGTACACGGCTTCCCGAGGCTTATCGCAGTGTCCCACGTCCTTCATCGGCACTTGGCGCCAAGGCATTCACCGTAAGCTCTTAGTAGCTTCTCCACGTGATGCGGAGAAATTGATACTTTTCGTATAATAAATTACTTTCGGCCTACATCAATTGCTATTCAGTTATTAAGGTGCAAATTCACCGTTGACCGGTGACCGATGCTCTCGATTTCCATCAAGGGCATCGGTCACCCTTCAACCTATTCTATTTTTAGAGACAAGACGACCCAGCACACACCGCCGGGTCGCGATCAAAACCCAACTTACAGAGCGGTGCCATTTTTGACTTTATGTCTGCGTACCGTTTAACAAATTCTTGTCTCACTCCTAAGTACAGCCTACTTACCTACTGGCAAACTCAGTGGAGATGACGGGATTTGAACCCGTGACCTTCGCCTTGCAAAGGCGCTGCTCTCCCGCTGAGCTACATCCCCAGGACTTGCTTAGGGTTAGTGGGCTTGACAGGATTCGAACCTGTGACCCCAGTCTTATCAGGACTGTGCTCTAACCAACTGAGCTACAAGCCCAGGGTCTCACCTTAACAACTGAGAAGTGATAGGAAACTAGCTTACCATTTCAATCCATCGCCCTTCACCGGAAGGGCGAACTTGGAGCAAGGATCTGTCGTGGGATCCTGCTCGGAAACTCTAGAAAGGAGGTGATCCAGGCGCACCTTCCGGTACACCTACCTTGTTACGACTTCGTCCTAGTCACCAGCACCACCTTCGACGGCGTCCTCCTTGCGGTTAGACTACCGGCTTCAGGTGTTACCAGCTCCCATGACGTGACGGGCGGTGTGTACAAGGCCCGAGAACGTATTCAACGCACTATAGCTGACGCGCGTTTACTAGCAACTCCAACTTCACGCAGGCGAGTTGCAGCCTGCGATCTGAACTGAGGACAGCTTTGGGGATTGGCTCCACCTCGCGGCTTAGCAACCCATTGTACCGCCCATTGTAGCGTGTGTGTAGCCCTGGACATAAAGGCCATGCTGACTTGACGTCATCCCCACCTTCCTCCGGCTTAATACCGGCGGTCCCGTATGACACATGTAACATACAGCGAGGGTTGCGCTCGTTAGCGGACTTAACCGAACATCTCACGACACGAGCTGACGACAGCCATGCAACACCTGTGCAAGCTCCCTTGCGGGTCGTTCACCTTTCGGATCTCTACCACTTGCATGTCAAACCCAGGTAAGGTTCTTCGTGTAGCATCGAATTAAACCACACGCTCCGCTGCTTGTGCGGGCCCCCGTCAATTCCTTTGAGTTTTAATCTTGCGATCGTAGTCCCCAGGCGGTGAACTTATCGCGTTAGCTTCGGCACCGATAGTGTTTAAGCCACCGACGCCAAGTTCACATCGTTTACGGCTAGGATTACCGGGGTCTCTAATCCCGTTTACTACCCTAGCTTTCGCGTCTGAGCGTCAGAAACAGTCCAGAAGATCGCCTTCGCCACTGGTGTTCCTCCCGATATCTACGCATTTCACCACTACACCGGGAATTCCATCTTCCTCTACCGCTCTCAAGTCCGGTAGTATTGAACGACCTCTCCTAGTTAAGCCAGGAGATTTCACGCCCAACTTACCGAACCGCCTGCACGCGCTTTACGCCCAGTGAATCCGGATAACGCTTGCCTCCTACGTTTTACCGCGGCTGCTGGCACGTAGTTAGCCGAGACTTATTCCTGAGATACTGTCCTTTCTCATCTCTCAGAAAAGCACTTTACGACCCGAAGGCCTTCATCGTGCACGCGGCGTTGCTGCATCAGGCTTTCGCCCATTGTGCAATATTCCCTACTGCTGCCACCCGTAGGTGTATGGACCGTGTTTCAGTTCCATTGTGGGGGGTCACCCTCTCAGGTCCCCTACCCGTCGTCGCCTTGGTGGGCCGTTACCTCACCAACTAGCTGATGGGACGCAGGTCCCTCCCAAAGCGCATTGCTGCTTTAGACATCGGTTTCTAAATCCGATGACCACATGCGGTATTAGCAGTCCTTTCGAACTGTTATCCCACACTTTGGGGTAGGTCACCAACGCGTTACTCACCCGTTCGCCACTAGGATACCCTCGTATTGCTACAAAAGCACCTCGTTCGACTTGCATGTATTAGGCACGCCGCCAGCGTTCATCCTGAGCCAGGATCAAACTCTCCGCCAAAAATCACACTCTTGCGAGTGTAAAAGTTACGGATTTTACTGGATTGACAAAGTTTGTTGCTTCCTATCACTTTTCAGTTGTTAAGGTGCCGTCTCAAAGCGGGCGGATGTTATCCGCCGCCTCTCCGCCTGTCAAGTCCTTCTAAACAGACGAAAATACCGATGCCTCTTTCTGCATCGGCTTGTCAGACTGCAAAACCTCATCGGCTTGTGTCTCTGACTGTGAGACGCTCTACTCAGTTTTCAATGATCTGTCAGGGGGACGAGATCTTTTTGAATTTCACTGGCGAATGATGATTATACGCTATTCAATCACTTTGTCAATAGATTTTTGAGCTTTCTACCTTAAAATATTGTGATTGGAGTCCTGCCAAACCGCCGCCGGCTTTTCCCCGCTGTCTTCAATGACCGATAAGGTATTTATACCACACCCACGCTATTTCACATTACAATAACTGCATCTACTCATAGCCTTGGCATGAAGTACCCGAAAAAAAGAAATGTGCAGGTGAATTTCCTGCGCGGAATCCCTAGTCCCATGCTTTTAGCATGGGACTAGGGTGTGAGTAGGTACAAATAATTTGAATGATCCAGCAGTTTTACCTTCACTTGGGAACAGGGACAATGGTACAAATCGAGCCAACAGGCAGGCATAACCTCGGATTATTGCCGGTTTGCATCTAGGCTCATCCAGCACTTCCAGATTTCACCCGGGATTCAATGAAGGAAAGAAGAAATGAATAATGAAAAAAAATGACCCGAACGCCAAATCTTCAATCAATGTAGTGAAGATCGTCTTTGCGTTTGGCCTTATTGTGTTGAATTGTTTTGCCATTAAAAACCTCTATCTCCTGTCGAGGGACATGCTTTACGGCGATTTTTCAGCCCAACAGCTTAATCCCCACCCAATATATCCGCTGGTAAGATTGCCTGAAACGGCAGTTACACTAAAATACGCGGCTGTCAATCGGATAGGAAGCGACTTTGCCCAAATCTATTTTCCAGCTCAGGATATAGCCCATTTGGAAAATGCGTACGATCATAAAAAAACCATCGACCCGTGGGGACGACCGTCACGATATGCGCCGGCCCTTATTTCTTTCTGCTCGATCAGCATATGCAGGTTGGATTATGGATATGCCTGCCTGTCACAAATGCTGATCCAATACCTTCTCTTTTTCCTGACCCTATATCTGGCGTTCAGGTCGTTGGGGATCAAGGAGTATTTTTGGTTTACATTGTTATGCGCGAACATATGCCTCTTTCTTACCCCTGTGGGCCTTTCCTGGTTTGAGCGCGGCCAATTCTCGCTTTATGTGGGAAGCAGTCTTTTAATGCTGGTAGTGGGCCTTTTACGAAAGAATCCAGTTTGGATCGTTTTCGCAACGTTAATTGCCTTTATAAAGTGGACTGCTTTTCCGGTGATGGTTATTTTTCTCGCCGTTTATCTTTTGAATTCTCGAACCATCAAGGAGTTTAAGTATGGCATATTTGTCATTGCTTTATTCTCTTCAACCGTCGCATTACTTACATTGCTTCCGGTTTTATTTGTTAAAGGTACGGGGGTGTTTTTGTTCGGGCTGGTAAACCAGGAATTGAACGACAACCCCACAGGATTAAGTTTGTTTAAAGTACTTCCACGATATGTTGTCAAGCTGCTGCCCCTGCTATTGATCATCCTTGGCTGCATTAATATCCGAAACGGCAAAAGGGTCTTCGTCCGTCTCATGCCTTTTTTTGTTGGGGTTGCCGTGATAATGCTCCTTTATCCAACCAGGGCAAATGACTACAGCGCGCCCGGCTTGATGGGTTTCGCACCGATCATCATTTATTGGGCCGGACAAACGGAATTCAAGCATCGCGCGGCAGCGAAGGTCCTTTTGTACGTGTGCATTTTTTTCATCCTGTTCGCGTCGTTTTCCACAAGCATTGCACATTCTGTGATCCTGGTGATCATCATCTATCTTGTTTTTTCAACTCTTTTAATGGTCAGTCCTTCTATTTTCGCAAAATATCCCTCACCGGCCCCGCAAATGGATTCGCGGGAGCTTGCGGATTAATGCGAGAAGCCTGAACCGGAGCTGACAACCGGTATAATCCCCATCCGTGAATTGGATCATGAAACCCCTCAAGTTGACTCTGCAGTATATTTTTTATCTTTTCATCCTGCTCCTTAATTTAAGCAGGACCGCCCAATGGGGCTTTGGCCACGATGAAAACCAATTCATCGCGGCCGGACAGCTGCTTGCAGATCATGGCCTGCTTCCATATGTAAACTATCCATACACTCATATGCCGTATGGGGTGTTTTTCTACGCCTTCACAGCCAGCATATCAAATTATGATTTTCTGGCAGGCAGGGTTTTGAACGCCGCTGCATGGCTGATTTGTTGTCTATTAATCGTTTACATTTTCAGGCTTATCCGGGGGACAAATCCATCCTTTGCATTTCTTATATGGGAGTTCGTGATTGTATTTATATTTCTCAATCATCCTTCCATGTTACTTATTGCCGGTCTTGCGCTAAACCACTCGCTGGCCTCAGTTTTCAGCCTGCTTGCATTAATATTTTTTATTCATTCCGTACACCAAAGATATTCACGTCCCTGGACGGCCTTCGGGTGCGGCGTTTGTATTAGTTTGGCAGCTTTAATACGCTTTAACTACGCCAGCCTGATTGTGGTCTTATTCTTGTTGTTTTGGATCTATGAACTGGTTCTAAATCCGCCGCGGATTTTAAGTTCTTTTCTGTCATTCTTCGGCGGTTTATTAACAGCCGCGCTGCCCGCCCTCGGATTAATTGCCGTTGCCCCCAACGGATTTTATTTTACAAATTTTGTTTATACGCGGCTAAATACGGTTTACTATCAGGAATTACTTTATAAATTGAACATGGATCTCGGTTCAAAGATAACCGGATTTCTCTTTCATATCTCACCCCTGGATTTTATCCTTTACGCTTTATTATTATCGGTGGGGGTTATATCTTTTGTCCAATATATCAGGAAAAAATCACCCATTGACCTTATTAAAGTAGCCGTGGCAGCTTTTGCTTTTACGTTATTTCTAACAGCCTTCGCACCCACGCCCACCCAGCAGCAATATTATTTTGCCCCGCTCCCCTTCCTTGTGATCATCCTGGCGATGGTGGGGTCTGATGTCTATCAAATCAATAAATTGGGTCTTTATTTAACGATCCTGGTTGTGCTTTTTGCCCTGGACCCGCAGCTTAATATCTCTAATCCACTGGACGGGCTTAAAAACTTATCGAATCCTTCTCAATCGACTCCCATCCAGGTCCATGACTTCGGCGAGGAAATAAAACAATACGTACCCAAAGGCAGGATACTGACCCTTATTCCGATGATACCGTTGGAAGCCGGTTATGATATTTACCCCTTCACAGCAACCGGCCCTTTCATATGGCGCACCTCTTTATTATTAACCACTCAACGCCGCGCAAAGTATGGTGTTATATCGCCCGAAGAATTACCTGCTATATTGAACCAGGACCCGCCGGATGCTATTTTGACCGGCTTCGAAGATCCGAATGCCGGATTTATAAGGAACGATCCCGGTACGCTTGAGACCCCCTTCGTCAATTATGCAAAAGAAAACGGTTATACACCGATATCCTTATATGCATCGTTTATTGGTCGCCCGATCACATTATGGGTCAGGCCAAATTGATGCATCTTACAGAGTACTGCATAATTATTTAAACCAATATTTTGTTTTTTACCCTTTAAACGATGAAAAAAGTTTAGAGATTTATGCAAGAAGCAGTAAGTGTGGAATTTTTTCGATCTTATCCCTAATCCATCGCCTGCCTTCCGGATAAAGCCTTCAGCAGCGTGTTCTGGTCGGCATATTCCAGGTCGCCGCCCATCGGCAAACCACGCGCCAACCGCGTTACCTGGATGCCATACGAGCGTAACTGCTGCTGCAAGTACAAAGCCGTGGCATCGCCTTCCATGCTGGGATTGGTCGCCAGGATCACTTCACGCACTTCGCCTTTCGCCACGCGCTCGATCAGCGGCTTGATCTTGATATCGTCCGGCCCAACGCCTTCGATGGGAGATAAGACCCCGTGCAGGACGTGATATCTTCCATTGTATGCACCCGTGCGCTCCAGGGCTAACACGTCCAGCGCTTCTTCAACGACACAGATCAACGTACCGAGTCGTTTGGGGTTCTCGCATATTTCGCAGCGCACCCTGCCCGCCTCTGTGATATTGAAGCACTCCTCGCAAAACGCGACTTTATCCTTTAAACCGTCCAGCGCCTCTGATAGGTCCTGCGAGACCTCCTCCGGCGCACGCAATAAATAGAACGCCAGCCTCGAAGCAGACTTTGGGCCAATGCCGGGCAGGCGTTCAAAAGCATTAATGAGTTTTTGGATGGGTTCAGGCAGGATCATATTGAAGTCAGGTATTAGGTATTAGAGAATAGAGATTAGATTGCGACACCAAACTACGAATAACAATTTATCGAATATCGCATATCTTTATTCGAATATCCTAAATGGGAAGACTTCCCGCCAGAGGACCTAATCTCTGCGAGGCCAGTTCCCGCGATTGATCGAGAGCCATATTCACAGCGGATAAGACCAGGTCCTGAAGCATCTCGGCATCCGCATCCTTCAGCAGGTCGGCGGAGATTTCTACAGATTTACATTTCTGGTCGCCCGTCATTGTGACTTTGATCGCGCCGCCTCCGGCCGTAGCAGAAACGGTTTCCTCAGCCAGCTTTTCCTGCGCTTCAGCCAATTGCTGCTGCATGCGTTGGATTTGCTGCATCATGCCGCTTTGTCCACCGCCACCGGGTGGACGATTGAATCCTTTAGCCATAAAATCTCCTATTTCAACTGATCTTCCAAATCATTACACTGCTCAGTTAGCCAAACTATAACGACGTTGATATTCTGGAATGCTAAAAAGTTTACGATTTAAAATATCTATTAAGCTTTTGAATTCGGATTGGATCATACGAATTCCTCATTATTTACAATTCGATTCGTATTACTATGAGCTTCAAGCACCCTACAATATATCAACCTAATTACCTGATTATCTTATTATCTAATATTTTATTCAGTCCTGCACGTCCACAATTTCTCCGCCATGGTTAAGAGCAGCAGCCACCATGCCATCCTGGGATACATTCGGCGGCAGCTTGCCCTTGGCATTCGTCACCACACACTTAATGGTTAGCGCTACACCGATCACGTCTGCAATGGCTTTGGCGGTTACATCCAGGTTTTCAGGCTTGTCCATCAGGGCCCGCACCGTATCGGATTGAAAGCCCAGGATCAGCTCGTCTCCGCGCACGTCCATCGGCTTGCATGAATTAAGCAGGGCTTCGACAGCCGGATGTGCAGGTTTGATCACCGCGCGTACGTCCTTCCAGGATTTTGTAATTTCGGCGAGATTAATGACCGCCGCTTTTGTAGATCCGCCGTCTTCTATATTCGCGCCACCGCCTGTGTATACCACTTTACCGGCCTGGCTTGCCTTGGAGACATTGACCGGTTTAGCAGTACCCGCTTTAGAGTCGTGCCGGCTGCCAGTTGAAGAATCCGATGTAGAAGCGGCGATCTCAGCAGGAATCTCAAGCGATTCGGCCAGGGCCAATTCGAGCGAGAGCGATGGCTGCCATCCGCCGCGCGCGTCCACCGCCGCAGAGTTAAAGGCCCTCATCATCCGCAAGACATCCGGCGTGGTAAAGGTCTTGGCATGAGCGGCCATCTGTTCTTTGATATCTTTAGTCGTTTCAACCTGTTCGCCGTTACCCAATTGGATCAGCATCAGGCCGCGCAGGTAGTCGACGATCTGTCGCGCCAGAGCGCGCGGGTCTGCGCCAGAGTCGAGTGCGCGCTCGATTGCTTCCAGCCCGGCCGCGGATTGACGGTCACGAAGGGACGTGACAATATCGAGCACGGTTTGGTTCGTCGCCGTGCCGAGCACCGTCTGCGTGAGCGCAAGCGTGATCCTTGTCCCGGTGGAAGCAAGCTGGTCGAGCAGAGAGATGGCGTCGCGCAGCCCGCCTCCCGCCTGCCGGGCGATGACCGAGAGCGCCTCGTCATCGGCCTGGATCTTCTCCGCTTTGGCGATCGCTTTGAGCTGCTTGACCATTTCGTCCACGGGCACGCGTCGGAACTCATGACGCTGGCAGCGTGATAGCACCGTGGCAGGGATCTTATGGATCTCGGTGGTGGCCAGCACAAAGATCGCATGTGGAGGTGGCTCTTCCAGTGTCTTAAGTAAGGCGTTGAAGGCCGCCGTTGACAGCATGTGGACTTCGTCAATGATGTAGATCTTATATTTGCCCTGTGAAGGAGTAAAGTTGATCTTGTCGCGCAGATCGCGCACGTCGTCCACGCTCGTGTTGGAGGCCGCATCGATTTCGATCAGGTCGAGGAAGCGGTTCTCGTTAACGGCTATGCAGTGTTCGCATTGATTACAGGGGCGTTCATTCGGGTCTTCGGCCAGACAGTTGACAGCCTTCGCCAGGAGGCGGGCCAGCGTGGTCTTACCCGTGCCGCGCGGCCCTGCGAACAGGTACGCGTGGCCGACGCGATCGGCTGACGATCGCGTTCTTGAGAGTCCGGACGATGTGCTCCTGTCCGATGACCTCGGCCCATCCTTTAGGGCGGTATTTGCGGTAGAGTGCTTGGGACATAGAATAAGTTTAAGGTTTAAAGTTCAAGGTACAGGATAACTATCCTGCACATTCCCTTGCGGATCGGTCAGCAACACGGCCTCCCCTGATTTCCACATGGATTGACTCTGCCCCCAATAAAGCACGATGGCGGAATTCGTGCCGCTGGCGGTATGCACCTGCACTACGCCGTTATTGAACAACTTGAACGGAGGGAAAGTGTATACGTTATTATCTGCATCTTTGAGATGCCAGCCCGTCAAATCGATCTCGCCTTCTCCGTTGTATCTGATAACCACGGCCTCCGCCGTCAACGTCCCGGCCCCGATCACGCTCACGATCTGCACCGTCCCCTGCTGGACGGTCGCCGCCGGCAGTACGCCGGTTGCATTGGAGGAGGCGGTCGGCAGGGTGACTTGCGGCAGGGTCACAGCCCGATAGTTACGGTCATACCAGTACAGGATGGCTGAGGTCACACACGCGGAGACAAAAACATTCAGCAGCAGGTAATAGATTAAACGGCGGCGATCCATGTTGAACGAATCATAGCACAAAATCACCCTGAGGCTGTTTTGTCAAGGATTAAAATTTCTTCGATCAATTGGCTTTGCGGCTTACAGCCAGTGCAACCCAATCCCCCATCTGCCGCTTCTCCCGCAGTATTAAACCTTTACCCTGCGCGGCCTCCACCACGCTCTGCGCCTGTTCCTGCAGGATACCGCTTACTATTAGAATGCCGTCTGGCTCGAGTAGGTCGGCCAGGCCGGAGTCGAACAGGCGGATGATCACTGGCGCAAGGATATTTGCCACCACTACTTGTGCGCTGCAAAACGCAAACTTCCCATCCAAAATTTCTTTTACCGAACCTACTCCCAATATAAGTTCCTGGCCTATTTCATTGATGTTCGCGTTCTCGCGTGAATTCCTGGTGGATTCCGGGTCGATATCCACACCCAGGGCCGAGGCCGCGCCCAGTTTGAGCGCGGCAATGGATAAGATGCCGGAGCCGCAGCCCACGTCGATGATCTTTAGACTTGGACCTCCGAGGTCCTGTAAACTCTTCTCAATTAATTCCAAACAGAGTTGCGTACTGGGATGCGTTCCCGTGCCGAATGCCATGCCGGGGTCGATCTTGATCGCAATGCGTCCCGGTTCGGGTGAATCCAGCCAGGCAGGTACGATCACCAGCCGCTTACCCATCAGGATGGGTTTGTAATGTTTCTTCCAGGCTTCCATCCAGTTCTGGTCGGCAATGGAGTTGAATACCGCGGCCGGCAGCGGTTGGATCATGCCGAGATAATACAGTGACTCTTCGAGCTTCTGGTGTATCTCTTCGATGTGCTCATCCACCGGCAAATAAGCGCGCACCGTGATCGGTCCCGTCGCGGTGCCTTCATCTTCATCGTTGACGAATTTGACGCCCTGCTCGGTCATCACCCCGTTCGGTGCGAAACGGGCCAGCACGTCGGCGACGGCTTCCGCCAGTTCGCCGTTGACGGTCAATGAAACTTCAAGCCAGTTCATTGTTCCTCGGGGGGTTTGATGGCACGAAAGCTGCGATAGAGCAGGAAATCATAGACAAGCTTAAGTCCGCCTGCCAGGAAGAACGGTGCGCTGAACAAGGCCGGTATGGATAGGAAGATGCCTGTCAGGGAGGGTGAGATCGCCGCGCCGACCGAACGTGCAATCGTCGTCACGCCTGAGGCGGCCGACCGTTCATCGGGTGCCACGACCGCCACCGTGTAAGATTGCCGGGTCGGGATATCCATCTGCGAAATACTAAAACGCATAAGCAGAAAAACGATGGCCAGTGGCAGGGTCGGCATGAGCGGTACCAGGATAAGCAGGATATTCGATGGGACATGCGTAAGGACCATCGTGTTGATCAGTCCGATCTTATTGGCCAGCGGCACTGCCAGTAAACCGGATAGTCCGGCCAGGACATTGGTACCGAAGAATATCGAGCCGATGATGCCCGCATCCACGCCAAACTTAATGTAGAACCAGTAAGCGATCATGGACTGCACGATCAATCCGCCCGCGAATGCATCGATGGAAAACAGGGCGCTCAGTTTGATCACCACATTGCGCGAGCGGTGCAGTCCAAGCACGCGCTTGGGTTGGTCTGATTGAGAGGCTGGGGGCGCTTCCACGTCGCGGGTAAGAGAAAGAAACAAAATGCCGATGATGAATCCGCCAAGGGCGTAGCCCATCAGGACTGTTCGATATGCATCGAGCGCGGAGGTGCCGCGCGCTTGTAGTAATTGCGCCAGCCAGCCGCCTGATAACGCCCCGATGGCAGTCGCAAAGGAACCGACCAGGTTATACCAGGCAAAGGTCTGCGTGCGCCTTTCGTCTGGCAGCAGTTGGGTCAGCGCGGCTTGTTCGACGGACAGGAACGGACCGATCTCGTTGCCGCTCGGGCTGATGACGCCGATAATGGCAGCCGCCATGAGGACAACCACGTTATGCGAAATGATAAAGACGACTCCCGCGCCCAGCATGAGCAGTGCGCCGATGATGAGCGTGCGCTTGCGTCCGAAGCGGTCTGCGGAGGTGGTCAGCCACAGAGATACGCCCGCATCGCCTGCCAGTGTGAGCGACAGGAGCAGGCCGATCTGCTTTTCATCGAGACCGACCTGGATAAGATAAAGCGCCAGGATGACGGACAGAAATCCGTAGCAGAACAGGCGGATGATGCGGGTGGAAAAAAGAGTGATCGCGTCTCGTTTGTTCATGCAGCCTTCGCGACCTGAAGCCTGCACCAGGCATACAATGCGTCGTAGACCTCGAATTGATGCTCGATGTTTTCCATGTCTTCGGGGAAGCGCAGACTGTAACCGCTGGCAATAGCTTCAAGTCCGCGCGCGATGGGATCTTTGTCAATGTCCTCGGAAACGTCTGCAGAATGGATGATCTTCGCCAGCCGCAGCAGCCCCGGGTCCTTTCAGGCCGTATTTGAGAATGATGGATTCGAAGGAGCAGCGCCCGTCCGGGCCGTGTCCCAATTCCACCCCGGGCGCATCAAAGGGGATCGCGCCCGTTTCCTTTACGACTTTCTCTATTTGATTGCCGGGTACAAATAAAAATTCCGCTTCGTTATCGATAAAGCGGGTGATCAACCAGGGACATGCGACACGGTCAACATGAACGTGTGAGCGGGTGATCCATTGCATGATAACCTCCTATTAAGGCGAAGAGCTGAACTGGAAAGAAAAATCTACCAGAAACCGGGATGGCCATCCACTATTTGTTTTTCTGTACTGCATCTGTATGCCGATGGCTCGCCTCATTGATCTCACAGTACAACGCGTCGGGTTCGCAGTCCACGCACTCGAGCTGCAGCGTGGCATGTGCAATGTTGTAGCGATGGAACACCACCTCGTTGACCTGCCGCTGGATCTCCGCGCCCTCGCTGATGGGCAGGTCGTCGGTCAGGATATGAGCAGACATGGTCCGTAGGTTCTGGGCGAGACTCCACACATGCAGGTCATGGACGCCCAGCACACCTTTGACCTGTTTAATGTCGGCTACCATGGCCTGCATGTCCACGTCGCGCGGCGAGGACTCGAGCAGGATCCCGACCGTTTCACGCAGGATGCCCCAGGCGTTATATAGAATGAGGAAACCGATCAAAACGCTGACAAACGGATCGAGCCAGTTGGCATGTGTAAAATAAATAATGATACCTGCGATCACCGCACCGATGGTGGAAACGACGTCGCCTATCAGGTGCAGGAATACCGAACGCAGGTTCAGGTCATGCTCACTCCCCCGGCGGACAAGCAGGGCCGTAACAAGGTTGACTGCGACCGCAATCAACCCCACCACCACCAGCACACCCGACTTGACCTCAGGCGGGGACATAAAGCGTCGATAGGCTTCGTAGAATACGCCCAATGAGATGAGAACCAGCGTGGTCGAATTTGCCAGCGCCACCAATATACCGGCGCGGTGATAACCGTATGTCTTTTGCGAATTGGAAGGCCGGGTCGTCAAGCTGACCGCATACCAGCTCAAACCCAGCGCGATCACGTCGGTAAAATTGTGCGCGGCATCGGTGAGCAGCGCCAGGCTGTTTGCGAAGATACCGGCCGCGCCTTCCAGCACGACGAATACTGCCGTCAGGCTCAGGGAGAGCGCCAGACGGGATATCGTCTGCCTGGCAATATTACTCTAAATGAGAATGGCACATGGTTATGTTCCATGATACTTTAATGATTATAGGACAAAAACTTTTGTTTGGTTTGGGATATGGCGCGGTTGTTTTGAATTCAAGTTATTCGCCCCCCTAAATAGTGCGACAAAATCTTACGGATATTGTTTATTAGTGGCATCTATAATTTTTCATTGAATCCTGAAGTTTTCCACCAGCCAATAAGTATCGGGATGATAAAGGTCAGTACGTAATATAGATATACGTCCAGCTTGTAATATCCGTCTGCCGGATTTAACACTTTGACGATAAAGAAGTAGTCAAGGACAATGGCAAGTACGGTCCAGACCGCCGCCAGCATCAAATAATATTGCAAAGTTCCACCCTTGATTTTTTTCATTAATACCCAAAGAGTGATTATTAAACCCACTGGCAGGATAAACCAGCCGATCGATGAGACCGGTAAAACAAAGAAAAGGACTATTCCGAGAACATAGCCGATGAGCCAAAGGATAAATCCCCAGCCTAGTGAATCTATTAACGATTGTCTGTTCATCTTTTTTCACCCTTCTACGCTTTTTTCATCTGGCGGGGAGGGAGGAATTCGAACCCTCGGTGGACCGGAGCCCACAACAGTTTTCGAGACTGTCCCATTCAACCGCTCTGGCACCTCCCCGGATGCATCACGCCTCAGCTCTCAAGGCCGCGTGCGGTGCAAAATTATAACTCAGATTCCCACACTCGAATCGTAAAGCATCCCAGGGTAATCGCATCTGCGGTCAGCCCCTCAGGGCTTCCACGAACTGATGCGAAGCAGTGGCACCATCAGTAGGGGCTTCGCGAAGCACCCTGTGGGTCAGCCCCGCTCAGCCAATCAATTAAAATGCGGTTACCCTATAAATAAGATGTGGTTTCCCCGTAAAGCTCGTGAAGGGACCGCCTTACATATTAGACGTCATCCGTAATAACGAAAACAAAGAAGTCCACCTACCCTGCAGATGGATTTCTTTGTTTTTTTTTCTTTACCTCTGCGTATTCGCGAAGCACCCTGTAAGGGCTGCGCAATCAGTGGATTATTCCAAATAAGGTCTATTTATCCAATTCGCTCAATGCGCGCTACTCTGTAATACCTCCAGGATTTGCGCGCCAAACCGTTCCAATCGCCACGGAGAACATTCCATGATGGATCTCATATCCTGCGGGCCGTGTTCCGCCAATGCCAGCACAAGCGAGCGCGGCAACACAACGTCCAATTCCACATCCATCTCCGCAGCCGCCTTCTTTCGCCAGCTTTTCAGCTTATCAAGCCTCTTTAAAAATTCCTCATCTGGGCGCTGGACAGACACCCGTTTTACCAATGGACTGTCAACACCCCGGCCTGCCGCCTCGAGAAAGAGCGGGCCCCAATTTTGCATTTGCTTCGAGGTAAGTCCGGCCTCCGCCAATTCTTCCAGCGTCGATGGCCTGGCCTTCGCGATCGCGACTAGGCTGTCGTCATCGAGCACTTTAAATGGAGGACGGTCGAGCTTGGAAGCGATCTGGTCGCGGCAAGCCAGTAGTTCATTTAATACCGTCAGGTCGCGCGGTGTCAGGTCATGGCGGGCGTTGAAACGCATCCAGGCCGGCGACTCAACTTTGGTCTTCTGGCCGTTGGGGCTGCAGGCTAACGTAAAATCTTCCTGCGCAAGCTGCCAGAGTCCTTTTTCTTCGAGTTCTGTTCTGAGCAGGTCGCTCAATGGGATGAGATAATGCGTGTCGAGGCGGGCATAGAGCAGCAGCTCGCGTGAGAGCGGGCGCACTCCCCAATCTGCTTTCTGGAAGCGTTTGTTGACCTTGATGCCCAATTTATCTTCCAGCAGACGGTCCAGTCCGGCTTGTTTGCGTCCCAGGATGCGCCCGGCCTGCATGGTGTCGAAAATATTCGAAAAGGTGAAGCCATAGTCGCGGCGGAGGCATATGATGTCGTATTCCGAGGCATGAAAGATCTTCTGGATGTGCGGGTTGCTGAAGATCGACGCGAGCGGGCTTAGATCGTCGAGCGCAAGCGGGTCGAGGATATAGTCCTGAACAGGAGTGGAAAACTGGATGAGACATACCCGCTCGCGATAAGCATGCAGGCTGTTCGACTCGGTATCCACGGCGATGCGCGCCTGGTTTTCGAGATCGCGTACGAGTTTTACAAAATCATCTGTGGATTGGACCAGCGTGGGTGGGGGCAGGGGGATGATAGTCACGGTGTTATTATATCGCCCGTATCTTTTCCATGACGATCGCGGCCTCGCCGTCATTGTAATAACTCTGCCAGACCTCGGTACGTGTAAAGCCTTCGTGTTCGTAAAGGCGGATTGCGCCGTCATTGGAGGCGCGCACCGAAAGGCGGATGCGCGCTGTTTTCAGTTTTTCTTCGCAGGCTTGCAACAGGCGGCGGCCGATGCCCCGCCGGCGATACTCTGGCATCACCGCGATCGAGGCGATCCAGGAAAACCCCTCGGAAGGATGCGGGTCGCCGACCGCAAAGGCGATCATCTGTCCGTCCTCGACGACTTTAAACGGACTACATCCGGAAAGGTCAAGGCTGCCAGCAGGTCAAGGAACGGCCAGGCGTCCTTTTCGAAGCAGATATGTTCGAGCTTGTTCAGAGCGTTGAGATCGAGCAAAGAAGCGGCAACGATTTCCATGATGGATGAGTCAAAAGGCCTCTCAAAATATGAGAGGTCTTTATTGTAACACCCGGAAATTTATTTCTCGTTTTTCCTTAATGATTTACGGCCCTTCGTTAAGCATCCGAAAAAAAATAGACGGGGTGCGGCGTATGCCGCACCCCGTCTATTTTTTTTCGATATCTTTTGTCCCAGGCTTTCCGCCTGGTCGAAGATGGCAAGCGCTTTTCTCGCCAAGAAAGTATAAGTAAATGGGTTATTTCTTGCCGGCGACAAACTTCTCCACCATGCTGGTGAATTCGAGCGGGAAGATGAATTTGGAAGACGCACCAGCGCCCATGGATTTAAGCGCTTCGAAATACTGCAGGGTCATGGTCTTCTGATCTACACCCTTGGCAGTATCGAAGATCTTCTGCAGCGCCAGCGCAAAACCTTCGGCCCGTAGCTGCTGCGACTGGCGTTCACCTTCCGCGGACAGAATGGCGGATTGCTTCAGGCCTTCGGCCCTCAGGATCGCGGATTGCTTTTCACCTTCTGCCACGTTGATGGCTGCTTCGCGCGTACCGGTCGAATTCGGTCACCACGGCGCGGCGGATGCGTTCTGCCGTCATCTGGCGGTTCATCGCTTCCTGCACTTCGCGCGGCGGGATGATCTCGCGGATCTCGACGTTCGTCACTTTGACGCCCCAGCGTTCGGTGACTTCGTCCAGTTTCGTGCGCAGCGTGGTATTGATGTTCTCGCGCTGGGAAAGGACCTCGTCCAACGCGATGCCGCCGATCACGGAGCGCAGGGTGGTGGTTGCCATTCCTGCCGCCGATAGCTCGAAGTTGCCGACGGCGACTACGCTGGCCGTTGGCTCGACGACCTTGAAGTACCAAAGGAAGTCGATCGAAATGGGGGCATTATCCTTGGTGATCGAGACCTGATGAGGCACCTCGCGGATCTGCTCACGCAGATCAACTTTCACGGGACGGTCAACGATCGGGATGATAAAGACGATTCCAGGACCTTTAGGGGCGGTCAACACACGACCAAGGCGTAACACCACCAGGCGCTGGTACTCGGGAACGACGCGGATGGCATTGACCAGGATAATAAAAGCCAGCACCACCACGGCGCCGACAAGGCAAAGAAGAACAGAAGCAGAAGACATAGAAGTACTCCTTTTGTGGCTAGCTCTCTGATAAACCGTCTTTTTCAACGATGAGAATGAACCCGTCCCGTCCGATAACCCGCACCGGGCTCCCGACTGGGATGGCTATTTCACTTCGTGCCGACCATAACTCTCCAGCTACCTGCACCGAGCCTTCTGCCTTTACAGGCGTTTTCGTTTCTCCTCGCTGACCGATCAAAACCGATATGTCATTCACTGGTCTCGTCTGCGAAACCTGTAAAACCTTACGCACGGCGATCCACAAGAATACGGCATACAGCGCAGACGTTATGATCGCCAGTGCGGGGTTGACCGGGAGGATGCCCTGCCCGGCAGGGAAGAAAAACACGGAACCAATGGTCAGGCCGGCAATGGAAACTGCCAGCCATAATTCCCGACGCGGCCCTCGAATGGAGAAAACGAATGGCACCACGCTCACTACCAAAATAGCCAGGGCCCACCCATTGAATGATAAATGATAGACTGCGTAGCCTGCCAGAACCATACAGAACAGGGCGGAGATTTCGGGGATGCCGGTGCCAGGCGCCGTCAGAGCCATCAGGCCAAGGAAAGTCGCCGCCACCAGCAGGAGATAGGCGATGTTAGGGTTCAACAAAATATCCATACGGCCTCCATCGGAAAGCCAAATCCATTATACAACAATCGGCTTATCCTATAAGATCATACGGATAAGGCAGCCCATGGTTTTAGGCGGTGTATAATGGTGGCGAGTTGTTACTCACAGCCCTTCATAAAGCGCCCGAAAATAATGGATTTGTGCAGGGCGTGGGGCGAAGTTACGACGAATTCATATTCAACTTTACACTGGCCCTCATTTTTACTCCTGTGCAGGAGAAGGAGGAGTTCTGCCAAGCACATTGTGGGAGCGAAGGCAGCGGGGAGCAGGGTCCATCAGGAGTCCTCATTGAAATTCAATAAAATTTGTGTCCTCGGCCTGGGCTACATTGGCCTGCCGACCGCATCCACCTTTGCCGCGCACGGCGTTAAAGTGCTGGGGGTGGATGTTAACCCGAATATCGTGGATACTTTACGCCGCGGCGACATTCACATCCACGAGCCGGGCCTGCGCGAAACCTACAAAACCGCACTCGCCTCGGGTAACCTGACAGTCTCAACGAAGCCTGAAGAAGCCGACGCGTTCCTCATCGCCGTACCCACGCCCTTCCACGAAGATAAATTCGGCGAATACGACGGCCGGAAATATAAACTGGCCGATATGCGCGCCGTGATCTCCGCGGCAGAAGCCATCCTTCCGTTTTTACGGACAGGAAACTTGGTCGTGCTCGAATCGACTTCGCCGCCGCGCACCACACTTGAGCTGATAGCCCCGATCCTCGCTCGTTCCGGACTTCAGGCCGGGCGCGATTTTCACCTGGTCTATTCACCCGAGCGGGTCCTGCCCGGCCAGATCCTGCGCGAGTTGATCGAGAACGCGCGCGTGATTGGCGGCGTGACCCCCGAATCCGCGCAGGCCGGCGCGGACCTGTATGCGATCTTCGTCAAAGGCGAGATCGTCAAGACCGATGCGACCAGCGCGGAAATGGTCAAGCTGATGGAGAATACCTATCGCGATGTCAACATCGCCATCGCGAACGAATTTGCCCGCCTGGCCGATAAATTCGGTGTGGACGTATGGGAAGCCATCCGCCTTGCCAATCGTCATCCGCGCGTGAAGATATTAAACCCCGGCCCTGGTGTCGGAGGCCATTGCATCAGCGTGGATCCCTGGTTCTTCGTGGAAGCCGCACCGGAATTGACCCCTCTCATTTATAACTCGCGCCGAGTCAACGATGCGCAGCCGCAATATGTCGTGGAATTGATCCAGCGGTCACTGGGCGGCTTAAAAGGAAAAAAGATAGCCGCCCTCGGCCTGGCTTACAAACCCGACGTGGACGACCTGCGTGAAAGCCCGGCAACGGAGATTGTCCGTGTGCTGCAAAAAGAAGGCGCAAAAGTCAAAGCCTGGGAACCATTCAAACCCGATGTCAACCTGCCGGGCATTGACATGGCCGCCAGCCTCGACGATGCGCTGAAAGACTCCGAGGCGATCGTGCTGCTTGTCCGCCATACCGATTTCATTAACTTGAAACCATCTGACATTACAGCCGTCACCCAAGCCCGCATCCTTGTCGATACGGTCAATGGCTGGGATCCGCATGAATGGCGATCCGCAGGTTTTCAGGTTGCCCGACTGGGAGTAGGGAAGTAACGCGTGACAGACACCCGGCAGCCGGTTATCAAGGTTCTTTCCGTTTTTGGCACCCGGCCCGAAGCCGTTAAAATGGCCCCTGTTGTACGGGCTCTGGCGCAAACAGATGGTATTGAAGCGCGGGTATGCGTCACGGCGCAGCACCGCCAGATGCTTGACCAGATACTGGGTCTCTTCCAGCTCAAGCCCGATTACGACCTCGATCTCATGCGTAGCGACCAAAGCCTGGCGGAGCTCAGTGCCGCGATCTTCACTCACCTTGACCCGGTGCTAAACGACTTCAAACCACATTGGGTTTTTGTCCAGGGCGATACGACCACGGTGGCTGTGGCAGCTTTGCTGGCCTACTATCACCGTATCCGCGTTGGACACGTGGAGGCCGGGCTGCGGACGCACGATAAATGGCAGCCGTTTCCCGAAGAGATCAACCGCCGTATAGCTGGAGTGATTGCCGATTTACACTTCGCACCCACGGAATGGGCGCGCCAAAATCTATTGCGGGAGGGTGTGGACGATAAGACTATCGCGGTCACGGGCAACCCGGTGATCGACGCCCTGCAATATGTGGCGAAACAGCCTGATGTAAAGTCAATAACTCAATTACTCGATGGATTGGGGATTAAGAATCCAGGGTCGGCTTCCGGCAAACAGAAGTTGATCCTCGTTACGGCTCATAGGCGCGAAAACTTCGGCCTGCCGCTTGAAGCGATCTGCCATGCTCTCGAAGAACTGGCGACGCGCGGCGACGTCGAAATTATTTATCCCGTTCATCTCAACCCGAACGTGCAGCAGCCGGTGAACCGGATTTTGAAAAACATTCCGCACATTACTCTTCTCCCCCCGCTAGACTATCTGCCCCTCGTACAATTAATGAAGCATGCCGCATTAATACTCACGGATTCAGGCGGCATACAGGAAGAGGCCCCGGTCTTCGGCATCCCGGTATTGGTTCTGCGTGAAATAACCGAACGCCCCGAGGGGATCGAAGCCGGCACATTGAAGCTGGTTGGCACGGACACCGGCCGCATCGTAGAGTGGACAAACCGCCTGCTGGACGATCCATCCGCATACGGGCAAATGGCAAAAGCCGCCAATCCCTTCGGGGATGGTCATGCCGCTGAAAAGATCGTGCAGGCTTTATTGGATTTTGAGTAACTACTAATAGCCTTTCGTAAAGCATCCGTTTTTCGGTATCTTTCGTCCAAGGCTGGAAGCGCCTTGGACGAAAGTATGAGTAGATTTGGTTTTGAAACGACCTCAGCCGGTCAATGATTTAAGATCGAAAACCGGTCCATCTTCACAGGCTAACTGCGCCCCGCCGCGCAGTTCGACGCTGCACACACCGCATTCGGCAAGCGCCCCGCACGGCATCGGCGTGCGTACAAGGATTTGTGCCTCGCCGGGGATTTTCAACGGGCTGATTTTTCCCAGTAATTGCTTCAACGAGGGTAATGACTCGCGGGCCGCGTCGACCGCCAGGTAATCGGCCCAGCTGCATACCTCCGCCAGCGCCCGCAGCGGCTGGATCTCCACCTGCAAAGGCAGGTCGTCTGGCTGACTCTCGCAGACCAGCGTCACCTCTGCTTCCTGTTTGAAAGCCGCATCCAGCAAGGCAAGTAGCCGCCTCGGGGAAGAGTCATAGGCTGCCAGCGCGATCCGCCGCGCGGTGCTAGGCATCGCGAAGCCGTGTCCAAGTGGGCCGCGCAGAAAAAGTCGGGTGCCCGGAGTCCATGATTGATGCGAGGGCGGTGCGATCAGAAAACCATCTTCCCCCATAATGTGAGGATTCTCCAAAAAATCCGGCCCTGAAAATTGTTGTCGCCAGGGGCGAGTCCGAACCGGGGCTATAGGCTAGGAGATAGGCCCCCGGTGGCGGGATCAGGCGCGGCGGGCAGGAAATGCGCGCGGCAGAAAGCCCATCCACTAGCATCAATTCGACGACTCTTCCTTCAGCCTGCATGAGGCCATCGTAACATGCCTTTTCGCGGGCAGCAAGCGATTATAATGATTTGCAAGCACTCATCGCCCCTGTTTGAATTACCCGGAAAAAAGGATATGCACAGGGCTGCGCCTTGTGCATATCCTTTTTTCCGAAGGTGCAGGTTTTCTTGCTCGCGTGCTCGGAATTCTTTTTCCAGGCTGAAAGGTTGGGACAAAGAATAAATACAATCAGTACTTCACGAAAGAAGTTCCGATTTTTGGGGGTGAGGGGTGCGTACGCACCCCTCACCCCCAAAAATCGGACTCCCTCTCTCATTTCGTGATCTATTGACAATCATTTCAAGAAATTTTTCTGTGGAGGAAAAATGAACATAGCAAGCGTATTTCAAGGCATTGCTACGATCGCGTGGGTCGGTTTTATTGCGCTACTGGCGATGACGTTCGTCCGCTCCAGCCGCGGTCAACCAACCAAAGGGCTGAGCACGTTCATCGTTATCCTGTTGGTGGCTGCCCTGTTGCTGACTACCGTCGGTGTCGGCGTGGTATTCCTGCAGGCAGATCAATATGGCGTGGTGATCTCGGCCTTCCAGCCGCATGGCTATCGCCCCCAACCCCTGGGTCCGGGTCTGCACGTCATCATTCCATTCTTCGAGAGCGTCGTGCCATATTCCGTCGCACGCGAGACCTACACCATGTCTGGAACCACCGGCGAAGGCCAGGTGTCGGGAGATGACTCGATCGAGGCCCGTACCAAGGATGGACAGCAGGTATATATCGATGCTTCGGTTATTTACGCCGTAGACCCGGCGCAGTTGATCAACCTGCACATTCGTTGGCAGGGCCGCTATGAAGATAACGTGGTGCGGCCAGTGGTGCGCGCCGCCATTCGTGACGCGGTCTCCCAATATGGAGTGGAGGAGATCGTCAGCACAAAACGCACCGAGTTGGAAAATAATATAACTACCACGATTGAAAAAGGCCTGAGCGACAACAGCCTGATTTTGTCCGATTTCCTGCTCCGCAATATTCGCTTTAGCGATCAGTATGCGCAGGCAGTGGAGCAAAAACAGATCGCCGAACAGCAGGCCCTGCAGGCCCAGTTGGTTGTCGAGCAGAAGAAGCAGGAAGCCGAACAGGCCCGTCAGGTGGCGCAGGGTCAGGCCGATGCAGCGGTCATCGCGGCCAAAGGCGCGGCGGATGCCCGCCTGCTTCAGGCGCAGGCCGAAGCGCAGGCCAACAAGGAAATCGCTCAATCGATCAGCCCTGCGCTCACGCAGTATATGTATGTCAACAAACTGGCACCCAGCGTGCAGACCATCTTCATTCCCAGCGGCAATCAATTTATATTGCCACTGCCGGATACGACCGCTCCCCAGCAGTAAGTGTTCGATGTCAGGAGTTTATGAACCGTAAGAATCCAAGCGGCCGCCAGATTCGTTTGACGAGTTTGGCAGCCTGTGCGGGTTGAGCCTCGAAGCTCAACGCGGAAACGCTGGCGCAGGTTCTGCGCCCCGTGCAGGAAATTTTCAACCCGTCCGACTATCCGGATCTGCTGGTCGGACTCGGAAGCCCGGACGATGCAGCCGTCTGGCGGCTGGATGATTCGCACGCCCTGGTGATGACCACCGATTTCTTCACGCCGATCGTGGACGATGCCTATGATTTCGGGGCGATCGCGGCCGCCAACAGCCTCTCGGATATCTATGCCATGGGCGGCACGCCTTTCCTGGCCTTGAACATCGCGGCCCTGCCCGAAGACCTGCCGACAGACCTGGTTTCCGATATCCTGCGCGGTGGCGCGGAGAAGGCACGCGAGGCCGGCGTCGTCATCGCCGGCGGGCATACCGTCAAAGACAAGGAACCGAAATACGGGCTGGTCGTGATCGGCTTCGTCGACCCGCATAAGATGTTGAGCAAAGGCGGACTTAGAGCGGGCGATGTGCTGGTTCTTACAAAGCCGCTCGGCTTCGGCCTGATAACCACCGCCTTGAAACGCGAACAGGCCGAAGAAAAAGATGTGAAAGAAGTTGTGAACTGGATGACGCGCCTCAATAAAACGGCGGGGCAGTTGGCCTTGGAATTCAACCTGCGCGGCGGCACGGATGTTACGGGCTTCGGTCTGCTCGGGCATGGGTTGGAAATGGCGGAAGGCGCAGGTCTGGCGCTGGAAATCGATTACAGCAAAGTTCCGTTTGTCAGTGGAGCGCGCAAGTACGCCGGGTTGGGCACTTTCGCGGGCGGTCTGTTCGACAATCTTTCCTATTTCGGCCCGCGGGTTCAGTTTGAGGAAGGGATCGATGAACCTGCCCGGATGATGCTCTTTGATCCCCAGACCAGCGGCGGCCTGCTGCTCGGCGTACCGGAAAATCAGCTTGATGCATTCACCCAACGCGCGGACGAAATGGGCCAACCGATCTGGCCGATTGGAAAAGTTGAAGCAGGCCAAGGGATTCGGGTAAAATAGAAACAGCAGGAGAGGGACTCCTGCTGGATACAATCAATTTATGTCAGGTTACTTGATCGAAATCTTAATACTTTTATTTTTACTCCTTCTCAACGGCTTATTTGTGATGTCGGAGATGGCGGTCGTCTCATCACGGAAGGCGCGCTTACAGCAGCTCGCCAATGATGGAAATAAGCGCGCGCGGGCAGCCCTCGACCTGGCGCAGAACCCTTCGGTTTTCTTGTCCACTGTACAGATCGGGATCACGCTCGTCAGCGTGCTGTTAGGCGCATTCGGTGGTTCGGTGTTCTCCCCCCCGCTGGCTAGGCTCTTCATGCTCTGGCCACTGGTCCGCCCGTATGCAAATTCCCTGGCCTTCGGCATTGTCGTGGTGCTTATCACCAGCCTGACTCTGCTGATAGGCGAACTGATCCCCAAACGTCTGGCATTGCATCAACCCGAAAGGATCGCGGCGGCCATCTCCGGCCCCATGTTGTCCATCTCAAGGTTATTCAGCCCTCTGGTGTGGCTTCTGGGCCAGGGTACCGAGTTGGTGCTGAAAATTATGGGAGTCAAACCGACCGATGAGCCGCCCGTGACTGAAGAAGAGATCCAGCTCATGATCGACCAGGGCACGGAAGCCGGCGTGATCGAAGAATCCGAGCAGGATATGGTGGAGGGCATTTTCAGCCTGAGCGATTCGCGCATTTACTCGCTGATGACGCCGCGCACCGAAATTATCTGGCTTGATATTAAAGACTCACCGGAAGAGATCCGCAATAAGATCGTAGAAAGTCCGTATTCCCGCTTCCCGGTTTGTCAGGATAACCTCGATACCGTGCTGGGCATCGTCAAAGCCCGTGATCTGCTGGCACCTCCGGGGCTTTCGAGTGAAAATTTCAAGCTGAAGGACAAACTGAGGCCGGCTTTTTACGTGCCTGAGACCATGTTCGCTTCGCGCGCATTGGAAGTCTTCAAGGAGAAGAACGCCGAGCTGATGCTGGTCATCGATGAGTTCGGGGGCTTGCAGGGTCTGCTGACCCTCAACGACATCATCGAAGAGATCGTCGGCGATATCGAAGCCGAACCGCAGGCCACCCAGCGCCAGGACGGTTCGTGGCTGTTGGACGGCATGTTGGAAATGGATGATTTCAAGGAGATCTTCAAGTTCGAAAAACTGCCGCATGAAGACGAATACGAGACCCTGAGCGGTTTCGTGATGACCACCTTGGGACGCGTGCCGCAAGCCGCCGACCACTTTGAGTGGAACGGCCTGCGCTTCGAAGTCATGGATATGGACGGCCGTCGCGTCGATAAGGTGCTGGTTACCACCGTCCGCCGCCGCGTTCCAACACACAACCCATCAAAGAGCAGAAATAATAATGAGGATGCCTGTCTTCAACTCGCGCCGTTCCCCCGTCTTTGGGCGCGGCGGGATGGTGGCTGCTTCTCAACCGCTGGCCGCTGCTGCAGGCGTTGAGGTGCTCTTAAAGGGAGGCAATGCAGCCGACGCGGCTGTGGCGACTGCCGCCGCGCTGAATGTCACCGAGCCAACCTCCACCGGGATCGGTGGGGATATGTTCGCCCTGTTTTTCGACGCAGGTACAAAACAAGTCTCCGCCATAAACGGTTCCGGTCGCGCGCCTGCCGCATTGACATTGGAACGATTAAGCAAAGAGGGGTTAATCAAACTCCCCCCATATCATGCTTACACGGTTACGGTCCCCGGTGCTTGCGCGGGTTGGTGTGACCTGATCGAAAAACATGGCACACAGACGATGGCGGAAATATTGGCCCCCGCCTTTCGCCTGGCCGAAGAAGGATTTCCAGTGGGGCCAATGACATCTTACTTCTGGAGTCGCGGAGTGGAGCGGCAGCTTCGCTCAGCGCCTAACGGCCGCGAAATGACGATCAACGGACGCGCACCCCATGCGGGTGAGGTTTTTAAGAATCCCGGCCTGGCTCGCACGTTCAGAAAGATAGCCGAAGGTGGCAAGCAGGCTTTTTATCAGGGTGAGATCGCTGAAGCCATTGCAGCGGTCATTAAACAAGCAGGCGGATGCATGACGACTGGCGATCTCGCCGCTCATACCTCCACCTGGGAGACGCCCATCAGCGTGACATATCGCGGCTGCCGCGTGTATGAATGTCCGCCGAACGGGCAGGGGCTGACAGCTTTGATCGCCTTGAATTTGCTCGAGGGTTTTGATCTTGGCTCGCTCGCTCCTCTTTCTGCGGATCGTCTGCATCTCGAGATCGAAGCCCTGCGTCTTGCTTTTGCTGACGCGCGTTGGTTTGTCTCTGACCCCCAATTTACCAATATACCGATTCCACAACTTCTATCGAAAGCATACGCGACGGAACGACGAAAATTAATCGACCCCCGCCGGGCAATCCTCAACCAGGAGCGAGGCGCGCCGGTTGCATCTTCTGATACTGTTTATTTCAGTGTCGTGGATAAATTCGGTAACGCCTGTTCGTTCATCAACAGCAACTACATGGGGTTTGGCACAGGCATTGTTCCAAAAGGCTGGGGGTTTACCCTGCAAAACCGCGGCCACAATTTCGATCTCGATCCGGCTCATCCCAATGCACTGACCCCGGGCAAGAGACCTTATCACACCATTATTCCTGCAATGGCAACGCGAGTGAGCGACGATACGTTATTCGCATCATTCGGTGTGATGGGTGGCTTTATGCAGCCGCAGGGACACGTGCAGGTATTTTCGGCACTGGTGGATAGCGGGCTTGATCCACAGGCAGCGCTCGACCTGTCACGCTTTTGTATCGAGGATGGAACATCCGGCGGTGCGGTCGCTTTGGAAGAGGGAATTGCAAACAAAGTCGCAGCCGATCTGGAGAGGCGCGGCCATGTGGTCCAGAAAGTATCCGGCTGGGAACGCGCACTCTTCGGTCGCGGGCAGATCATCCTGCGCGATCCAGATAGCGCCGTCCTGACCGGCGGAAGTGACCCGCGCGCCGATGGCTGCGCGATCAGCTTGGTGTAGAAGTCTTTGGACCCTATCCGTAAAATGGAGCAAACAGTTTTTTGGGGGGTGCGCAGCTTCGCTGCGCACCCCCCAAAAAACGACCCCTCCTGAAATTTACGAATGGGGTCTTAGTGCTTCAGGGACATTTTTTATCGGATTTTGTTCTGGTGTATAATTTGCGCCCGTATGAGCCCCGATAACCCGTCTCAAAAAACTCAAGTCTGCCCCACCTGTGGTACGCGTCTGTCTGAAACAGCCGTGCGCTGTCCCGTGTGCGGCACGGACCTGAAGTCAGAAACCAAAATCATCTTCGGTGCCATCGGCCAAACAGGCGGATAGGTCGATCCAGGCCACGCGCATGCCGGAAGTCACGCTCAGCCTGCCGGTTGCATTGGGACTGCTGGTCCTGTTCCTGGCGGTCGGCGCGACGGTGGTTTATGCCGGTTTGAGCGCCTCGAAACGCGTTGTCAACCCGACGGATGTTCCGACCCAAACCGATACACCGGCTCCATCTCCCTCGCCCACCGATACACAGCTACCTACGTTGGCCCCCACCGTTACGGAACAACCTCCGTTCAGTTACACGATCAATTCAGGCGATACCTGCGGTGGAATCGCCGTTCAATTCGGCGTATCGACGAACAGCATCATTATCTTGAACAATTTACCGGCTTCATGCAACAACCTCGTGGTCGGGCAGAAGTTGAAAATCCCGTTCCCCACTGCCACGCCCCTGCCGGTGGCAACGGATACCCTGCAGCCCGCCGATGCACACCCAGGCGGCCTGCGAAAAAGTTGTGATAACCGTGCAGGCGAACGACACCCTTTCGAGCATCGCCCTCAATTATGCCGTCCCGATGCAGGCCATCAAGGATTTCAACGGTCTGGCGACCGATAATGTGTTTGTCGGGCAAACGCTCACAGTCCCTTTGTGCGCTCGTGCCGCCACTCCCGGCCCAACTCCGACCGCCACAATTCCTCCGCCTTACCCTGCCCCGAACCTGCTCTTGCCTAGTGACGGCGCGGCCTTCACCCTGGCCAACGATATCGTCACCCTGCAATGGGCTTCTATCGGCACCCTGCGTGATAACGAAGCCTATCAGGTCATTGTGGAGGACATTACCGCCGGTCAGGGCAGTCGTATCGTTGACTACGTGACCGATACCAAATATATCGTCCCGGCCTCGTTCCGGCCAAAAGCCGACGTGGCTCACGTGATGCGCTGGTGGGTGGCTCCGGTGCGGCAGGATGGAAGCGACGCACAAGGCCAGCCCATCTGGGATACTGCCGGCGCGGCCAGCGACAAGAGAGACTTCACCTGGGTCGGCGCGGCGATCGAATCAACGCCCACGCCTTGACCATCTGGATATAACTCGATCGACCGGGCTTCCGAAATTCTTGAGATTTCGGAAGCCTTCGTTTATATTTAAGATCAACTTTTTGGGTCCGCCATGAAAAATATTAACCAGCTCTTCCCAGCGTTAATCGATCTTCTCCAATACTATTGACTACAATCTAGTTTTATCGACTAAAATAAAAAATTAATATCAACCAAATAGTTCTCCTCTCCTTAAACCTTGAACCTTAAACTTTCCCATGGACATAAATTACTGGAACGATTTCGCGCACGAATACGATGATTTGGTCACCGATGCGTTCACCTACGGGCGCTCGCACATGATCGCTGCCGCAATCGAACGCTTCACCTCGCCGGGTCTCGACGTCGCCGATTTCGGATGCGGCCCTGGCAAGCTGCTTCCCCGGCTGGCGGCGAAATTCAAAAACGTTTATGGATATGACTTCTCTGATAAATTGCTGGGCATCGCCAGAAAACGCTGCAAAGGCTTGGCGAACGTCACCATTAAGAATGCCGATCTCTCCCGGCCTGTGGATTGGATACCGATGGTTGATGTCGCCGTTTCCCTGAATGCAGCCCTTATGCCCGACACCGACCTGCGGCTCAAATTCCTGCGAGGCATGGCCTCCCGCCTTAAAACAGGCGGGCACCTGGTCATGGATGTGCCTTCCGTGGAATCGATCTTATACGATGCCTTCCGCGAGACGGAGTGGCATCGCAAGGAGGGACATCCCGCGCGGAAAGCCGAAAGGATGGTGGACGTCAGCTGCCTAACGCGGCCGCGCATGTTGGCTCAGGGCGTGCTTAACCGGGGCGGCCAACCGACCAAACATTATCTGCGCGAAGAGTTGGTCGTGCTGGTAAGGGACGAAATCGATATCGACCTGCTGGACATCCTTAAAGTGGAATACGACTGGAAGACCGAGATGGAAGACGACCGCGTGCCGGGTTGGATGCGCGAGCCGTTCCCCTGGGATTGGCTCGTTATCGCCAGGTCGAAATAAAAACCTTTTTAACATCCAAGTCGCTACGTACACCGGGAAAAAGAAATACCTGCCTAAATTGAAAACAAAAAAAATCCTCCACTGCTCTTTTTTCTTTTCTTTTCTTTGCTCTTTATTCTCTTCCCTCTGCCCTCCCCCCTTGATTTTCTGCCTATAAAGTTGTATAGTCTCCTAATTCGGATAAATCCAATCCTAATACATTTTGTATTGTATTTAGGGTTATTTTTCCTTCCTGCCGGCGCAGAAGCCGGTCCAAACGGATAATTTGTCCTTAAAATCGCAGGGATCGAGAAATTAATATGACTAACAAAATTGAAAGGTGGAACCCACTTACTTGACCTCATAAGGCCGGGATAGAAATATCAGGATTTTTGATCAGGTCGCTGTTTGGAAAACTGGTGCAGGTGGGCAATGATATTTCAACCATGAAAACGTCGTTGCTGATTTGTTTTGGAAAAATATAAAATGGATGATACGACAAACGTGCACTCGGCTTTGCCTGAGATTATTCCTCCCGATCTTGCCCCCGATGAAATTAAGGGGCTGCAGGATTATTGGTCGGTCTACGAATTACATCGCCGGGAGATAACGGACCAACTGCTCCAAATGGCGAGGGAACATCGCGAGTTCAAGGTCATCTTGCAAAATACCCCGTCCCAACCGTCAAGCGCCGAAGAAGATCCGGCGATGCAATTACAGCGCAGGGCCATCTTCGAAGGTGAATGGCAGCCTTACCTCGACAGTCTCCAGGTGCAGGGCATGTACTATGCCCGCACGGGTCTCAGTTTTCATGCCTGGTTCGAGATCATCGCAGCCTTTCGGAAGTATATGGTCCCCTACCTGCTCAATGCCTATCGGGAATCGCCGGAGCGTTTGCTATTCGCATTGAATGGTGTGGATAAAATGATCGAGATCGCCATGAGTGTGATCGGGGAAAGTTATCTGGAGACCAAAGAGCAATTGATCCAGGAGCAACAGAAAACAATCCGGGTTGGTGAGGAGAGACAGCACGCCGAAGAAAAGTTTCGGGGTTTATTGGAGGCCGCGCCCGATGCCATGGTGATTGTGGATGAGGCCGGCAAAATTGTCCTGGTAAACAATCAGACGGAAAAGCTTTTCGGTTACCGTCCGGATGAAATCCTCGATCATAGCGTCGATATGCTCCTTCCCAAACGGCTCCAAATGGATCATCCGGGCCACCGCCGCGATTATTTTATGGCGCCGCGCGTCCGGCCCATGGGCGTTGGGCTTGATTTGAGCGGCCTGCGCAAGGACGGCACGGAGTTTCCCGTGGAGATTAGCTTAAGTCCCCTCCAGACCGACCAGGGGGTCTTGGTTACCGCAGCCATCCGTGATATCACCGAACGCAAACAAGCCGAGCACGAAATTAAAATTCTTAATGGCAGCCTGGAACGGCGTGCCAACGAGCTGGAAGTGACCAATCGCGAGTTGGAGGCCTTTAGTTACTCGGTCTCGCATGACCTGCGCGCACCGTTACGCACGATCGACGGCTTCAGCCAGGCATTGATGGAAGATTATGCCGGCCAGCTTCCCGCGGAGGCCATGAATTTCCTCGAGCGGGTTCGCACGGCCGCCCAGCGCATGGCAAAGCTGATCGACGACCTCCTCAACCTTTCGCATATCACGCGCACCCCTGTGGACAGCAAGGCAGTGGATATAAGTGCCATGGCCCAGGATATCGCCAACGATCTTCAAAAGGCCGAACCGGCGCGCAAGGTTTCATTTCTCATTTCCCCGAATTTACAAACCAAAGCCGATTCACACCTTTTGCGGGTTGCGCTGGAAAACTTGATCAACAATGCCTGGAAATTCACCTCCAAGCTCGGGCAGGCGCGCATCGAAGTTGGCGCGCTGGCGGAGAACGGGGAGCAAATATTTTTCGTGCGCGATAATGGCGCCGGTTTCGACATGGCCTATGCCAATAAACTCTTTGGCGCCTTCCAGCGCCTGCACGCCGTGACCGAATTTCCCGGTACCGGCGTGGGGCTTGCAACGGTTCAAAGGATCATTCACAAGCACGGCGGGCGCATCTGGGCGGATAGCGCAGTCGACCAGGGCGCTACATTCTTTTTTACCTTGGCGTGAGAGGATAAAACATGGAAGAAAAAACGATCTTGCTGGTGGAAGATAATCCCGATGACGAGGCTCTTACCCTGCGTGCCCTCAAAAAGAATAATATCCGTAATCGCGTGGTGGTCGCGCATGACGGGGTGGAGGCCATCGATTACCTCTTCAGCACGGGCGCCTACGTGGGCCGCGCCGAACGCGAACTACCCCAGGTTATCCTGCTCGACCTGAAATTGCCGAAAGTGGACGGGCTCGAGGTGCTGCGCCGCATACGAGATGGTGAACGCACCCGCCTCCTGCCTGTGGTCATCCTTACTTCCTCCAGGGAAGAACAGGATGTCATCAAGAGCTATGGACTGGGGGCAAATTCCTACGTCCGCAAGCCGGTGGATTTCAACGAGTTCGTGGAGGCGGTCAACAATCTCGGTATGTATTGGCTGGTATTGAACGAACCTCCTCCATCGTTATAAATAATAAGGAGGTACCTGCTCACAGCCCCTGCATGAAATATCCTTTTTCAGCAGGTGCAGGTGACCTTTCTGCGCGGAATTCTTTGTCCTCGCAGATGCCGGGTGTTTTTCCCGGCCAGGCTGAAAGTCGAAGATGCCGAGCGTACTTATCGGCGCGAGCGTAGAGAAGATGTCGAAGATGCCGGGTGCTTTTCTCGGCGCGCAGATGGCGAGCGCTTTTCTCGCCAAAAAGGCCTGAGTAGCTACATAAGGAGAACCATGGCAGTTCCTCTGCGTCTGTTAATTGTCGAGGACTCAGAAAATGATGCCCAATTGATCGTGCGCGAAATTCAACGTGGTGGGTACGCCGTTGAATTCCAACGAGTGGAGACGGCTCCCGCCATGCGGACCGCCCTCGCGCGCCAGACCTGGGACCTGGTCATCAGTGACTACTCGTTGCCGTCCTTTAATGCGCCGGCCGCCCTCGATCTGTTGAAAACCAGCGGGATAGATCTGCCCTTCATCATCCTTTCCGGTTCGATTGGCGAAGAGACTGCTGTGGCGGCTTTGAAGGCCGGTGCTCATGACTTCATGATCAAGAATAATTTGACGCGTCTCATCCCTGCCATCCAGCGTGAATTGAGCGATGCAGAAACGCGGCGTGTTCGCAGGCAGGCCGAAAAAGCGCTGGGGGAAGCCGAAGCCAGGAATCGAACGCTGATTGAGCAGCTGCCTATGATCGTCTATGTGAACTCGCCGGGCGATATAAGCCAGACGACCTACATCAGCCCGCAGGTCGAGGCCGTCCTGGGTTACACCCCTCAGGAATGGATCGCCGATCCAAAATTCTGGCAGAAGGTTTTGTACCCCGAAGACCGCCAGCGCGTGATGGAAAGGCTTAAGCATATAAATCACGACCGGTCGAACCATTCGATATGGAATATCGAATGCTCGCCTCCGACGGGCACATCGTCTGGTTACGTGACCAGGCGATCCCTGTCATGGATTCAGAAGGGCACCCATTATACTGGCAGGGTTTGATGATCGACATCACCGAGCCGAAACAACGCGAACGCGAATTGGAGGCCATCGCAAAAATAAGCGCCGCCTTGCGTGAAACGCAGACGGTTAACGAAATACTTCCCCGCCTGCTCGATGAAGTCTTGTCCCTGATTGGGACGGACTCAGGCAGTATCTGGTTGTTCGATCCGCGCAGCGCCGAATTGAAAATGACGATCCAGCGTAGCTGGAGCGACGAACCACTCAGCAAGTATCCGCACGGTCAGAATATTCCCGACCTGGTCGTCGCCAGCGGGCAGGCGATCGTCGCCCGCGAGTTCAAGAACGATGCACGAATACCAGAGAAACATCGCCAGCTTATCCCGGAAGGACTTGGCGGCGCCTGCGTTCCGCTGCTCGCTTCCAAGACCATCATCGGCGCCATGTTCGTCAATGTTCGTTTACCGCGCGAAATAATGGCCAGTGAGCTGCGAGTCTTGACTGCCCTGGCGGAGATCGGCGGGAACGCCATTCACCGGGCCAACCTCCTGGAACAGACCGTAAAACAACTGGACCGGCTGGCAGCCCTGCGCTCCATTGATATAGCCATCAGCAGCAGTTTTGATCTCAAAATGACTCTCAATGTGGTGCTCGACAAGGTGATCAGGGAATTGAATGTGGATGCAGTGGACATTCTTTTGACTGAACCCGGAATCATATATCTCTCAAGTATGCTGCCGGGCAGGGCTTTTTGGGACGACACATCGAAGCGACATCCCTGTCCATCGGGGAAGGCCTTGCCGGAAAAGTTGCGCTCGATAGAAAAATAGTATATGTAGGTGATCTGCCCGGTAATACCAAATTCATAAAACGCGGCCAATTGGTCGCAGAGGAAAAATTCGTTTCCTACTATGGTGTGCCTCTCGTATCCAAGGGAAAAGTCAAAGGCGTGCTGGAAATCTTCAGCCGTTCTGCCGTAACCCGTGACGAAGAATGGCAGCAGTTCCTGGATGCCGTGGCAGGGCAGGCCGCGATTGCGATCGACAGTTCCACCTTGTTCCAGGACCTGCAGCGTTCCAACCTCGAACTGGCGCTGGCCTATGACGCTACCATTGAAGGCTGGTCGCGTGCTCTCGACTTGCGCGATAAGGAGACAGAGGGCCATACCCTGCGCGTCACCGAGATGACCATCAAACTCGCCCAGGCCATGGGTATTACCGATGAAGAGCTGACCCAGATAAGGCGCGGCTCCCTCCTGCACGACATCGGCAAGATGGGTGTCCCGGACCGGATCCTGCTAAAACCCGATAAACTTACCGACGAGGAATGGGTGAGCATGCGCAAACATCCGGGGTTTGCCCATGATATGTTGGCGCCCGTTGCCTACCTGCGGCCCGCCCTGGATATCCCCTACTGCCATCACGAAAAATGGGATGGTACCGGTTACCCGCGCGGCCTGAAGGGTGACCAGATACCGCTCTCGGCGCGTATATTCGCCGTTGTGGACGTTTGGGATGCCCTGCGCTCCGACCGCCCGTACCGGGCAGGCTGGAAAATTGAAGATGTTTTGAAATATATCAGGGAGCAGAGTGGGAAACACTTTGACCCACGCGTGGTCGATATCTTCCTGGACCAGGTGCTTAACGAAGTTAACACTTAAAACCTTCTGTTTTCCGCACGGACCGATCCAAATCCCATCCTTCCTTTGAGAGATATAATACCGGCTGGCATGCCGCCCGGATCAAAGGAGAAAAGGATGACCCATCCCCTGATTGACCAATATCGCTTCACCCGCAGCGAATGGCTGCGCGGCCTGCAAGGCATCTCCGAAGCTGACGCAGCGCAGCATTTCGGTCCGATGAACTGCATCAGTTGGATCGTGGGGCACCTGGCCTGGCACGAACATCGCTGCTGGCTCGAGCGTGCCCAGGGGCAAATCCTGTACTCCAAATTGAATGAAATCTACGCGGGCGGCGCTCCGATGAGCACACCCTCGTTGAAAGAGCTGTTGAATATCTGGCAGACGGTCACCAAAGCCGCCGACCCGTACCTCGACCGCCTGACGACCGAATCGTTGCAGGCCGACCTGTTGCGCGAGGGTCAGTCGGTGGGACAGAGCATCGGGTCGGCTTTGCGGCGCATCACCTATCATTACTGGTATCACACCGGCGAGATCCAGGCCATTCGACAAATGTTGGGGCATAAAAATCTCCCGGAGTATGTCGGGGATATCGAAATAGAAGCGCCCTATCGCCCGGAATGACACGGTGATAACCGAAATCTTGCGTATCGGTGACCATGTAAAAGTCTTTCTTGATTCGAATTTCTGGAAAAGTGAGGGTTGGTTTGAAGGAACGGTTACGCGTATCGATCCTTACTCCGAACACCGCAGTTTCTACTGGGTCGAGTTGAATGCGCCTGTGCAGTCTGCCCAGGGCGGGGTGACAAACCAGGTTTCGGTGTTCAATCCTAAAAACATCAGGAAAATAAACTGACAATGAGATGTAGAAATGATGTCCACCCATAAAGCCCCAGAAAAAATCTCCGTTTACATCGTACCCGTAGGGTATCCCCGGTGAATTCTCGCTTTGGAAAGGCAGCTTTTGCTCATAAGGGTCTTCAACGAAGCACCCACATGAGCAGATCATTCAATGGATACTCTTTCTGAACGACGCAAGGCAATTCTTTTCGTGATCCTGGCCGCCATTCTATGGAGCACCGGCGGTTTGATGATTAAGATCACAAGCTGGGGACCGCTCGCGATCCTGGGTGGACGCAGTATTTTTTCGAGCATTGTAATGTTACTTTATGTGCGCCGCATCCCCACAAAATGGACACGCTGGAAGGTCCTTGCCGCTGTCGGTCATATCCTGACGGCCTCCCTGTTCGTCTTCGCAACCAAACTGACCACCGCTGCCAACGCCATCTTTCTCCAATACACGGCGCCGGTCTATATCATCCTGCTGGCGGCGTGGTTCCTGCATGAAAGGCCCACCCGCGTGGATTGGTTCTCGATGGTCATTATCTTCTCGGGTATGTTCCTTTTCTTTGGTGACAAGCTTAGCCTCGACGGTTTATACGGGAACCTCCTGGCGGTCCTGAGCGGGATCACGCTGGCATTCATGACCGTAGCCTTGCGCGCACAAAAGGATGGCTCGCCCGCCGAAAGTATTCTCATGGCACATTTCTTCATGGCGATAGTGGGCTTTCCGTTCGTCCTCAAAGAGTCCTGGACGGTGACGAACTGGTTGATCATTTTGTACCTGGGCGTTTTCCAGATAGGCTTGTCTTTTGTTTTCTTCTCGGCGGCGATCAAACATATCCCCGCCCTGGAAGCCACTCTTATCAGCACGCTCGAGCCGGTGTTGAACCCTATCTGGGTATTCCTGTTCATCGGTGAACAGCCGGGGCTGTTCGCACTGGTCGGGGGGCTGATCGTTCTAAGCGGAGTGGCGCTTAATGCCATAAGCAGCGCGCGAGCTGCACCGGAACCGGCATAATATGAATCCACAATCGCTTTCAGAGCTGCTCGACCGCTCTCTCGCTGCGCGTGAGTCTTTATTCGACCCGCGGCACGAAACGGCTTTCCGGTTATTCAACGGGTTTACCGAAGGATGTCCGGAGTTGGTCGTGGACCTTTATGCGGCCACCGTCGTCCTTAACAATTACGCCGACTCTCCCGCAGAAGGCCTTGCATTCGTAAATGAAGCGCAGGGTTTTCTGCAAACACACCTGGACTGGCTGCGCGCCGGCATCGTTAAAACTCGTAATGGCAGATCACAGGCGGAGAAGCGCGGCAAATTATTATTTGGAACGACTCCCGATCACAAGATCAAAGAGCATGGCGTCTGGTATGCGCTCGACCTGACGATGAACCGCGACGCGAGCTTATATCTCGATACGCGCAACGTACGGAAGTGGGCCATTGAAAACCTTGCAGGCAGGTTCGTATTGAATACGTTTGCCTTTACCGGCAGTTTGGGTGTGGCGGCCCTCGCGGGCGGGGCGAGCCGCGTCGTCCAGTTGGATGTCAGTCGTCAATTCCTGAACCTGGCGAAACAGTCATATACTCTCAACGGCCATCCAATCCATAAAGAGGATTTCATCTCAGCGGATTTTTTTCTACAGGTCGGAAGGTTCAAGCGGGTACGCGAATATTTCGACTGCGTTTTCATCGACCCCCCATTTTTTGCCTCCTCCGCCACCGGCAAAGTGGACCAGGAGCACGACAGTGCGCGCCTGATCAACAAAGTACGCCCCCTGATCAACGATGGCGGTTATCTGGTTGCGATCAACAATGCGCTGTATGTCAGCGGGAAAGAATATATGCAAACGCTGGAGACATTGTGTGCGGACGGTTACTTGAAGGTCGCCGGGGTGATCCCCGTCCCTGACGACTTCATCGGCTATGAGGATACGCAGTCTGGCGCACCGATCACCGATCCGGCCCCCTTCAACCATTCGACCAAAATTGCCATCCTGCAAGTGAAGCGGAAATAGCCCTGGAACCAACGGAATTAATCCCGGGCCGTAGCCGGGATATTTACGTTTTGGAAGTTTTGCTATTGCCATTTTACTCTGACATCCGTATAATATTGTCGAGATATTTCTCCTTTATATAGATACCTTTTCCAAAAAATTACTGTCTTTGCTCTGCCACAGAAAAGAATATCATTTATTATTCTTTTCAAACACACTACAGTTTGGGACATTTTCATTATGTGTGTATACGAAAAACTTATCCTTATCAAGCGTCTACATTACATAGTCTATTATTTATTGGTGGGTACGCTCGCTTTACTTATACAAGAACTATTACTGCGCGCAGCAGGAGAATCGTCCTTGCCATTATTTCGAACCTTGTTGATCTATTGGAGTTTTACGATCCTCCCAATAGTTCTTATATATTTTAGCCATCAGTTCCAGCTTACACTTAATAAAACTAAATCGTTCTTAATTCCGCCAAACATCAACAATTACAAATCTTGGGTTCTCCAAAAAAACGACGACTTCTTCTCTTTCAAGTCCTGGCCCATTCGAATATCGGTTTTAATTTTAGGGTCGTCCATATTGGCAACAATATTGTCATTCCAAAAACTATATCACTCGGTTTTCCCAAATATTATTGTCTATGTACTGATACTTCTGGGCGCCTTAGTGGGTAGTCATGGTGTTTATTTTGTTTTTGCCACACTATACTTTTTATCACAGTTTGTTAAATATCCGATAAACGTTCCTTTTTTTACAATTCAAAATGAGGAATTAAAATATATTCAGGGCTTTTACTTTCGAGCAGCGTTGGTGGTTCTCTTTTGCTACTTTTATTTAATTTATATGGTTTGGTCGACTCCTTTTAGTTTTTCAGGGCTTATATTATTTTGGCTTTCATTCGCAGGATTTTGCCCATTGGTATTGTTTTTATGGTCGTATTTTCAAATACATATTCTAATGGTGCGTATTAAACAAAGTTTTATTAATATCTGTTCTTCAAAGATACAGATAGTCATGAAGGAATTAGATAATAATCTCTCTTCTGACAATGTGGATAAATTATTAAAGTTAATGGAAACACAAAGTAATGTTGAGAAACTATCTGAATGGCCCATAAATATTAATAGCTCAATAACCTTTCTCGTCACTTTGGTCTTGCCGTTGGCAAGCTTTGGTTTTGATATATTCAAGATCAAATGATTTTATTTTGTAATGGATTATATTAATAAGAATCCTTTGAAATTTCAAATACGGCTTTGGTCATTCGTTGGGTGGGCTGGTACAGGTTTAGTAGATTCCTCTTAGGGGTTGGATAATTAATTCGTTCATCCGAAAGAAGTAAATTTATAAATGAGACCTTTTCTTCCTGAAACCATGCAGGCAGTTCAGCTCGACAAAGATGGCGGTCCATTATTTGTCCGTCAGATTCCTGTGCCAAAGCCCGGTGCGGGCGAGGTCCTTGTTCGAATGGCTGTTTCACCGATCAATCCCTCCGACCTCGGTTTCATCGAGGGCGGTCATGGCTATGAAAAGACTTTTCCGGTTGTTCCTGGCGTGGAGGGCAGTGGAACCGTTGTTGCCGCCGGATCGGGTTTGCTGCCCAAAATATTTATGGGCAGGCGTGTAGCCTGCGCCAAGTCATCCACTGGGGACGGCGCCTGGGCGGAATATATGGTCACGCGTGCCAGTCAGTGTGCTCCATTGCAGAAAAATATCTCAAACGAACAGGGTGCGATGCTGCTGGTCAACCCCTTGACCGCCCTGGTGTTCTTTGACATCCTTAAAAAGGGACGACACGCCGCCTGCATAAATACAGCCGCCGCCAGTGCTCTCGGGCGGATGATGGTGCGGCTGGCTTTGAAAAAAGGTGTCCCGCTGATCAATATTGTCCGGCGCAAGGATCAGGCCGACATACTCTATTCACTAGGCGCAGAGCATGTTCTCATCAGCAGCGAGTCGGGCTTCGAACAGAAGCTGTCCAAGCTTGCCCATCAGCTAAAGACCACCCTCATCCTGGATGCCATCAGCGGAGAATTTACACAGCAATTGATAGATGCCGTGCCCGATAATAGCCTGGTCCTTCTATATTCAAATCTTTCAAGGGAGCCGTCCAGGATTTCACCCCATAGCTTATGGAACCATAACATCCGGGTGGAGGGCTTCTATCTCGGCACCTGGGCCGCAAAGCAGAATTTGCTGAAGATCCTTCGCCTCTCCATGGAAGTGCAAGATCTGGTAAAGAGTGATTTACAGACCTCAGTTTTCAAGCGCATGCCTTTATCGTCAGTCCAGGAAGCTTTGGATTTATATCAAAAGAATATGACGGCGGGCAAAATACTTCTGATGATCGAACCAAAAGAAAGTAAAACCGCTCACAGTTCTTCATGATGTGTGCGGGCGGGGCGTACGCCCCGTCATTAGATACGGGGCTATTCATCTATCATGTCCAACCGAACTTTTAGCCTCGTTATTCTGTATAGTATAGTTGTAGGACGAATAGGATCGGAGAATAACATTGCAGTTAATTAGCCGTGCGCAGGCAGGCGATATACAGGCATTTGAGTCCTTGTTTGAGCAGTACAAAAACCTCGTTTATAAAACAGCTTATCTTATCCTAGATGACTCCGGGGAAGCGGAAGATGCCTTACAGGAAGTCTTTCTGCTTGTGCATAAATCGTTGTCCAGCTTTGATTCCCGCAAAGGTGCTTTTACCACCTGGTTACATCGCATCACTGTTAATTATTGCCTGAATCACCGCCCGAAGCGCTATCATTCTTCGCTGGAGGATGTTTTCCCGACTCCTTCAACGGATTTCCCTGGTGCGCAATTGGCGGAGGAAGATGCCATCTGGCAGGCCACGCGTTCATTAAGTGACAAACAGCAGGCTGTAGTGATCCTGCGCTATTACTGGGATCTTCCTTATGCCGAGATCGCCCGTATTTTGGAGATCCCGCTGGGTACGGTCAAGTCACGGCTTGATCTGGCACTGAAAACTCTGCGGAAAATTGTCGAGGAACAGGAACCGGATAAAGGTTCTGTTTCTCAAATGGAGGTGTGCGAATGAATTGTGAACAAGTCCAGGCCTTGCTGGCAGCCTATTTGGATGGAGAAGTAACTCCTTCCGAAAAGGCGTTGATTCAAACGCATCTTTCCGACTGTACCGTTTGTCAGCAGGAATTGACTCTGCTGTTCACGGCTCGAAACCGGCTTCGTACGGTGCTGCAGCACCGTACAGCTTATGTCAGTCCACCCCAGGATGCATGGAGTCGAACTCGAGGCAAGATTGACGGAGGCCGCGCAGCCTTCGCCAGCACATGATGGATCGTGGCATTCGCGCCCGGCGCCCGGCGCAAGCCAGCTCCGGTCCATCCAACTTCTTTTAGGAGGCGTACATATGAATAAGAGATTCTTCCTGGCAGGCAGTGTGGCTATTCTCGCCGTTGCCCTGGCAGCCGTTTTGATGTTCAAAAGTTTTACCCCCGTTTCCGCCCAACAGATCCTCGACCGCGCTTCTGCGGCCCAATCCGCGGCAAAAACGGCTCAAGGTATCTGGCATACCCTTATTGAAGAGTATCAGAATCCACTGGCCATCGAAGGTGACCAGGCTGGAACGACGATCACGGACAATGACTATGTGGATGCGGCAAAGGGTTATTACCGCATGCTTACCCAGGATGATGCCGGGAATATCCTGCAAGTCGCTGCCTACGACGGGTCTTTCACCTATTCGGCGCAACAGGCTTCTGGGAGCACCAAGCAATGTTCCACTGACGGTCCATCGCGTTGGACAGGACCAGAAAAACGATAACACGGGCCGCTCCAAGGAAGCTGCTGCCGGACCTGGCGATCCCGCTGCCGAAGCAACGGCCATCTTCGATCAGTTCCGCTCGAACCCACGTGTGGTACTGCAGGGTAAACAGACCTGGACGGATGGCCGGCAGGTTTACGTGTTGGTTGACCCTAATTTTCAAACCCAAAAGCAGTCGAACGGCCAGGACGACAACACGTTCACAGGCGCCATGAAGATGATCTTCGATGCCCAGACATACCAATTAGTCGAAAGCGAATTGACAATTTATAAAGATGGTAAGGACATAGTCATCGAAAGGGTGCAGTTCCTCGTGAATGAAACCTTGCCATCCGGGAGTCAGGTGGCTTGGGACCTCAGCGACCTGCAGGGAATAACGTTTGTTGATGATCCCAAGGTTGTACAGCCGGAAGATACTCCCCAGGTCATATCCGAGCAGGAGTTGGCCGCGCACGTCAATGCTTATGTATTGAAAACCATTCCTGATGGGTTCACCGAGGAGATTACGGCGCTTCCAAATCAGCCAAAAGACCAGCCCTATGCCTATGAGATCAACTATCGCAACCAGGCCAATGAGGTCTTTGGGTTGCAAGCCGTGGGCGTACTTCAAGACGGTTTTGTCGCGGCGAGCTTCTACGATGGCAGTTACAAAACGGCATCAGGCCTGGTATTGTATTACAGTTCGTCAAGGCCCAATAATTCTCCCGAAGGCACCTCCGCCATGCTTACGTTGCCTGATGGCACCAGCGACCTGCTCATCAGCACAATGTCCCGTGAACAGGTCCAGGCCCTGGTGGAAGACATGGTGCCGCTCAAATAGATAATCTTTATAATTTAGGTGGATAGATAAAAAGAATCTCCGGCACTTTTGAAGTGCCGGAGATTTATATTTTAAAGCAGAAGAATCAAAATATCTCTGTTTATCTAAGTTAGGAGTGGCTAAACTCAAATATATTTGTCATTGCGAGCGAGTGGAACGAGCGTGGCAATCCCGTTATTTATCGGAGAAAAATTCTTTCGACAAACATCTACGGATTAGTAACATCTTCGGAATTAGCCATGTTTACTCTGGTAAGCTCGAATTTCATATAAAACATTTCCTTACTCTCCCGTCGGCACCCAGATATTCTTCACCTGCGTGGCTTCATGCAGGAACTCGTGCCCTTCGCCCTGTTCACGGTCCATCCAATCGCGCGGCAGGCCGTAGCCAACCCAGGTGCGCTTCATGTTGGCAGCGGATTCGAATTCCACATGATAGCTGCCTTCGGCCGAGCCAAAATACCAGACCGAATCCACGTCTTCGTGCTGGACAAGTGTCTTGATCAGATGCTCGCGGTCGCCGGTGACGATGTTGACCACGCCGCCCGGAACGTCGGATGTATCCAGCACCTGATAAAGGTCCGTGGCACTCAGCGGATATTTCTGGCTGGGGATCATCACCACTGTGTTGCCGCGCGCGATGGCAGGTGCCATCAGGGAAACAAATCCCAGCAGCGGGAATTCATCCGGGCAGGCAATGCCGATCACGCCCATCGGTTCGTTCACGCCTACGGTGATTCCGCGCAGTGTGGTCTCCTGCACGCTGCCGCCGTACTTATCTGCCCATGCCGCATAGGTGAAGAGCCGTTCCACAGAGGTATCCACTTCGGCCTGCGCCGATTTGCGCGTGCGTCCGGTCATTTCCACAATGCGCTCGACAAATTCGGCATTGCGTGCATCCAGGTTCTCGGCGATGAAATACAGGATCTGCGACCGGTTGTAACCGTGACGCATGGCCCAGCCGGGTTTGGCTAGATGAGCGGCATGCGCCGCCTCGACTGCATCGCGGATGTCCTTGCGGTTCCCGTCGCCGACCTGGCCGACGATCTCCCCGTTTGCACCCAACACGGCCATCGTGTAAGCGCCGTCCGGCCGCACTTGTTTGCCGCCGATATACATCTTCGGGGTGCGGTCTACGCGCGGCAGGTTATGTCCATTGCACATGTTCAGTGGAGGCATCGTGGGCAGAGCCGGGGTATGCTCGCCCCACTTCGATTTCGCATCCTCGGCAGGCGGATCGAATTCGGGTCGCGGGCGCGGCATCCATTTGGGACGCACGTATTCGAACAAACCTTCCTTACCGCCTTCGCGTCCAAAACCGGATTCGCGGTAGCCGCCAAATCCGGAGGCACCGTCGAACAGGTTCGTACAGTTGACCCACACGGAACCGGCCTTGATCTTGCTGGCCACGTCCAGCGCCAGATTGATGTTGTCGCTCCACACGCTGGCCGCCAGGCCGTAGCGCGTGTTGTTCGCCAGCGCAATCGCCTCTTCCGGCGTGCGGAAGGTTAACGAGACCAGCACCGGGCCAAAGATCTCTTCCTGTACGGTGGCTGCCGCCGGGTCGAGACCGGTGATCAACGTCGGTTTGTAGAAGAGTCCCTTTCGCAGGCAGGGATATGTCCGGCTGGAACACTTCCCCGCCTTCACGAGCGCCTGTCTTTACCCAGTCATCCACCGTGTCCCATTGGGTCTTGTCCACGATGGCGCCCATGTCGATGCACTTATCGAGCGGGTCGCCCACGCGCATATGCTCCATGCGGGCTTTGAGTTTGTGGATGAATTTCGCGGCGACATTTTCCTGCACGAGCAGGCGCGACCCGGCGCAGCAGACCTGACCCTGGTTGAACCAGATCGCATCCACCACGCCTTCGACGGCCCCGTCCAGGTCGGCATCTTCGAACACCACAAAGGGCGACTTGCCGCCCAACTCCAGCGACAGCTTCTTGCCCGAGCCGGCCGTCTGATGCCGCAGCGTGCGGCCCACATCGGTGGAACCGGTGAAGGCGATCTTGTCCACGTCGGGGTGCGTGACGATCATCGAACCGGCGCTGCTGCTGCCGGTGATGACGTTGACCACGCCTGGCGGCAGCCCGGCTTCGGCCACGATCTCGGCGAACAGCAGCGCGCTCAAGCGCGTGTACGAGGCCGGTTTAAGCACGACCGTGTTGCCCATCGCAATCGCCGGCGCGATCTTCCAGGCCAGCATCAACAGCGGGAAGTTCCACGGGATGATCTGCCCCACCACGCCGACCGGCTGATAGTCGCGCAGTTCGGTTTCCATCAACTGCGCCCAGCCGGCATAATAATAAAAGTGACGCGCCAGCAGCGGCACATCGATATCGCGCGATTCGCGGATGGGCTTGCCGTTGTCCATCGACTCGAGCACCGCCAGCAAGCGGTGATGCTTTTGGATGTTGCGCGCGATGGCATACAGGTGACGCGCGCGCACCACGCCCGGCGTTTTGCTCCAGGTTCCGAAGGCGCCGCGCGCTGCAGCCACCGCCGCATCCACTTCCTTCTGTCCGGCTTGCACCGTCTCGCCCAGCACTTCGCCGTCGGCAGGATTATAGGATGAATAGTATTTTGCGCCTTTGGGATGCACCCATTGGTTATTGATGAACAGCCCGAACTTGCGTCCATGTTCATCCAGCCAGGCGTTGACCGCCGCCGGCGATTCGGGCGCCGGGCCGTATTCCATCGTTTTGAAAATATCAAGTAATGTGCTCATAAGTTAACTCCGATTTTTTCAACCGCGAAGATTCTCACTTGATTTTTCTCAGCGTTCTTCGCACCCTTTGCAGTGAATACATCATCCCATCGGCATGTGATGCCGCGCGGCGTAGTGGCCGGTAAGATAGTGATACAACTGCCGCTCGAGGTCGGTCAGCAGGCTGCTGGCGCCGATGCGGAACAGGTTCGGCATCAGCCATTCGTCGCCCAGTTCTTCCTTCATCAACGACTGCCACGCCATGGCCTGCTTGGCTGTTCCTGATTCCGCCTGCCGGTTTGAAGCCGATCTTTATACCCGTGCGCTCCAGATATTCGCGGATGGCGCGCGTCATCACCAGGCTGACTTCCAGCGTGGCATTGACCGTTTCCTTGCCGGTCGAGGTCTTGATGAAGTCCGATCCGGCCATCATGGCCACCAGGCTGGCCTGATAGACCTGTTTGAGCGTGCCCAGGTCGCCGGTGGCGAGGATGGTTTTCATGTGCGCTGCGTCGCCGCAGGTTTGGCGGAATTGTTTGAGCTCGTCATAAAGCGATCGCCAGTCGCCGGTCAGAACATGGCTGCGGGAGATGACCACGTCGATCTCACGCGCCCCCGATTCAATGGCCTGCTCGATCTCACCGATGCGCTGCGGCATGGGGATCTGCCCGGCCGGGAAACCGGTCGCCACGGAGGCCACCGGAATATCGGAGCCGCGCAGCGCTTCGACCGCATCCTTGACCCGGCTGGGATAAACGCATACCGCGCCGACCGTCACCTTCTCGCCTTGGTTTCCATCGAAGCCGAGGCGCGCCAGCATATCGGGCCGCAGAGGCTGCCTGGCCTTGGCGCACAGGCGTTTGATGCGGCCGGGTGTATCGTCGCCGGCCAGCGTGGTCAGGTCAATGCAGGTGACGGCACGTAACAGCCAGGCCGCCTGCCAGTCTTTTTTGACCGTTCGTCGCTTGGGCAGGGATTCGACGCGCCGCTCCACCGCACTGCGGTTGATATGCGCGCCCATCACCCAGTCCAGATCGAGAGGCATGCCGGGATTGCGGTTATTTGAGGAAGTCATGGGTCAACCTTGTTTTGTAATATTAATACCAAGTGCCTGTCTTGTCTTGCGCTTCTGCAATAAATATATCACAATGCTTTATGTAGGGCGCGGGTCCGGACGGAAGGGGATAATATTCAGGTTCCGGTTTACGAAACAAAATTAGTGTGTTTCATTGGATACATTTATTAAAAGGTTTCTTCCTCAGACTCTGTATAATCATGGATAATCGGTAATTTATGACCGCTCTCCGGGAGAAAAAGGGGTCAAAAAGGCCCATTCAGAAGCCCTTCTTTTTAAGGTTTGTTTAAGCAGGTCTAAGGTGTAACCTTGAGATGCAGATAGAAAACCGGACTGGATCCGCTAAGAACGCTTGTGAAACTTAATAGTGTAAAAATTCATCAAACATGGACACTTACAGGATGCCATCACTACAATCTCACAACGCTAATAATCCGACAATTGATGAGTTTTCTGCCGCCGGGGGAGTGGACTTTTATTTCACCTTCGCTTTTCAACCGATTGTAAATGCTTCGACACGTGAGATCATTTCCTTTGAAGCATTGGTGCGCGGACCGGGCGGCGAGCCCTCCGCAGAAGTGTTCGCCCTGGTTCCCCGGGAAAACCTTTATCGTTTCGATCAGGCTTGCCGCATGAAAGCCATCCATCTGGCGAAGCGGTTGAAGCTCCAAACCTGCCTCAACATCAATCTGTTCCCCAATGCAATTAACCGGACCGGGTTGAATATACGCGCCACCCTGCAGGCTTCTCAGAAGGAAAATTTCCCCGTTGAGAATATCATCTTCGAGATCAGCGAAGCGGAAAAGTTGGAAAATTATCCGCGCGTGATCGAGATTTTCAAATCGTATCAGGATTTCGGTTTTCAGACCGCCATTGACGATTTCGGCACCGGCTATTCAGGGTTGAGGATGCTGGCAGAATACCAGCCGAACTACATCAAACTGGACCGGAACCTGATCGCCGACATTCACGAGGATTACGTTAAACAAACCATCGTCAAGGGCGTCGGCGATATTTGTAAAAAATTATCCATAGAAATGATGGCCGAAGGCGTGGAGAGTGTGGAAGAATACCAGTGGCTGCGTGAGGTGGGAATTAATATTTTCCAGGGTTTTTATTTTGCCAGGCCATCTTTCGAATCGCTCATCGACGTCCAATCGAAATTATTTTAAACTGGGTACACCCAAAACATCTCCAGCCATAAAACCGCAATACCTGCAAAATTTAATACTTGGATTATTTAGTCAAGCTCTCGGTTCGCTCCTGCACGCCCAGCAATAACCCGCGCTCCATGATGAACACACCCGGGTGGATCACGTCCCAAAATCCTCCGACCACATTCGTCCTTGTCCGCAGGATCAACCGTGAGCTGCCGTCCGCCTGTGGGGCGACGATAAACTGCCACACGTCAACCCACTTCCCGTTTTCCTGATGACCCAACACAACTGCCTGGTTTGGTTTCGGCATCGCTACCATGTAGGGCGGCGGACCGGGTTGTTTCGGGCACATCTTGACCTCATCGCCAACTTTCAAATCCTGCCATTCAGGACGGATCCTGTCTGCATTGATGAGCGGACAATTCAGTAAATAAGTTTCCAGCCAGGTGTAACTATGAAATCCGCCTTTCCCTGCTCCTAACTGTACGATCCAGGGATAGATCTTGTTCGGGCCTGGCATGGATGGTTACCGCGTGGTTGACGAAACTCGCAGGCTTGACCAGCAGTTCGTCACCTGGATAGGTTGCGTTGATTTCCTCGTCCGTCGCGCCCCAGCGATCCATCCGGGGAGTCAGCAAGACGATCGCGCCGACCGCCAAGATTGCCAGACACAGCAGTATCCCGATCACCTTCAGGAATTTTTTCATTCAGTATTTCTCCTCATTATTCCATTTTATGCTGTGGCGGCTAGACGGAGAATAACACCTTCGAGCACTGGACTTATTACCTTGTCTACTCCACTCCATTCATAGTAGTCGCCGCAAATCAAAAACTCCCCCGTCAATGGGAGAGTTTCAACCCTGGTCAGGTGGACAGGATATTTATATTTATTTTTCAAGCCACAGCTGGAAACCGATGTCGTTTGTTTCGATCTTGTATTTATAAAAGGGGGTTTGAGTAATAAACTCTTTCATCTCATCGATGCTGTAGGCGCTTTTCAGCAGCATCTGCTTGAACGTCCAGCGCGTCATCATTTCATCGATGCGGCCCAGGCCCATGCCCTTGACCTCGCGTTCGATTCCTTCGGGAGAGGCATCGCGGCGCAGGTCCACGATGACCGCCTGGCCCTTTGGCCGTAGCACGCGGTTCATTTCGCAGATGGCTTGGACTGGCTCGGAAAAATTCTTGAAGGCCGCCTGGCAAAATATGAAATCGAAGGTCCCGTTATCGAACGGCATGTCCGAGGCATTGCCGAGGCGGAAGTCGATCCTGGCTCCTGCCTCTTCCGCCTGCCTGCGGGCGATCTCCACAAAGGATTTGCTGATGTCGAGGCCGGTGATTTGAAAGTCGCCGAGCTTGGCGAGCTCGATGCAGAAGTAGCCGGGGCCTGGCGCGATCTCGAGCACGCTGCCACCCTTGGGGATTTTTGGAGCCAGTTGTGCAGCCATCATCTGGTGGCGTGTCAAATCCTTGAACGTGTTTTTGGCATACCAGGTTGCAATCAGGCCTTCCATGGGCAGTCCCTTGTAGGCTTTGGATGAATTCTTTAACACTTTATCGTTGGTCATTTTTAAAATCTCCATTTCAATATTTATCCCGCGTAAGGCGGGTAAAACGATTATCGCTGGTCAAAGAATCGGCGCAGTTCTTGAGCAACCCGTTCCGGCTGGCCTTTCGGGTTCCTTTGCCTGTCGTAATTCCAGGCAGCCGAGTGGCCTAGTCCCTGGAAGGTTACGCGTGTGGCATGGGGCAGGACCTTCTCGAGGGCGTCGAGTGCAGCCTTCAGGTATGCCGGGCTCTTGCTGCCGCCGAGCAGAAGTACTTCGGCCCGGATGGACCTGAAGTTCTCCCACGTTCCGCTCATCTCGGCCACGACTTTGAAGTCGTATTGCAGCGACGGAGCCAGCTTCCTCATCGTTACATCGTCCGCCCTGGCCTGCTTGTCTTCGCTTTTCATCGCCATGTCCGTAAGCCGCTCGAGCAGCCCATGCGGTATGACGTTGAAGATCGCGGGACCCATCTGCGTTGCTTGCATGGCTGTGACCAGTGCTGCGGCCAGGTTATTCTTGGCTATCTCTTTGTTGAAGCGCGTTATCAAGTCCGTTGGTAACCCGTTGATGAAAAGCGCCGGTTCATATACGGCGGCTTTTTCAACCACAGGCAGGCTCAGCGCTGCCTGTAGCGCGATAACGGCTCCCGAACTGAGTCCAAAGATATAACGTGCGCCGGTTTTGGTAAGCAGGGCTTCCAGGTCTTCGACGTCCTTCCGGACGCAGTAATCCTGGCTGAAAGGGAGCGGGCTTAAGCCTCGCCCGCGGCGGTCGGGTACATGGAGAGTGAAGTCCTCCGACAACACGTTGGCAAGCTGCATGAAGTTTTGGGCCGTCCCCATGGCGCCCTGTACCAGTACCAGGCCCGGGCCATGGCCGAGTTGGTAATAGCCGATGGCGGTGCCGTCTTTCGAGGTTACGGAGCCGGTTGTATATTGATCATACTCGGTTGCTATTGTTTGTTTTTCGACACTATTATTTGATTTCATGTGCTCACCCAAAGTAACTTAATCTGCAGCCGACAGTTGGTTTATCGGGATGATGTCTGTTTGTTTCTTGACCTTCACCTGCGACAGCAACCAGCAGGCCAAACCGAGCAGGATGGCTCCCATCCAAAGTGGCGCGCTCCGCGTGACGTGGTCGTAGACAATGCCTGCCCAAAGCGGACCCAATGCCGCCACCAAACCGTTCACCGCAGCGGTCACTCCGGCCAGTTGGCCCTGTTCACGTTCCGTTACTCGGTTGGCGGCCAAAGTGCTCAACGCCGTGAAGATAAAACTGACTACAAGGCTTTGAAGGAATAGTACCGGGTACAACATCCAGAGCGCGGGCACCAGGAAGACCAGCACGGCCCCAATCGCATTCCCCGAAAGGCTGACCATCCCTAATAGCTTTTCACCATAAACCGGCATCAACTTCCTTACAAAAGTAGCCTGCATGATGGTTGTGGCAATCCCCACTATGACGAACAGGATCCCGATCTCCCAGGGCTGGGCGGAAAATTTATCAAGGACGAACACGCCCAGCGTGCTGTTGATACCGTCGAAGGAAAAGTTGAACAATCCGGTGATAACCAGCAGCACGGCGATCCCTGGCTTGCGCGCCATGTCGCCGATCGCCACAAAGGGATTGAAATCGCGCAGGTGCAATGGCTTTGTTTCGCGCTTTTCCCTGGACAGCGATTCAGGCAGCATAAAATAGATCAGCGCCACGCTGAGTAATGAAACTACTCCTGCCGCGATCACCGGGGCATCGACGCTGATTTGTCCCAGCGCGCCGCCTAGCGCCGGTCCGATGATAAAGCCTAGGCCATATGCCATTCCGATCAAGGTGAAGTTTTTGGCGCGTTCCTCGGGCTTGGAGACGTCCGCAATATAGGCTGCGGCCGTGGATAGGTTTCCCCCGGTGATGCCGTCGATCAGGCGTGACAGGAACAGCACCCACAGCGCGCCGCCGATTCCGAAGATGAAGTATCCGATGGCCGAGCCCAGCACACTGACCAGCAGCACCGGTCGGCGTCCGATCCGATCGCTGATCTTGCCGAGGAAAGGAGCAGCAAAGAATAACGCCCCCGCGTAGATGACTGTCAGCATGGTGACCATCAGGGCGTCACTGCTGTAACGCTTTACGATATAAGGCGCTACTGGCACCAGGATCGAGAGGCCTACAATGTCCATCAGCATGATAAAGAAGATCAAGCTGAGCGCTGCCTTCGATCGTTTCGGGATGGCATTGTCTTTTTTAGTTATTTCCACTTTTAAATAATCCTTTTGCATATCGATGATTATTTGTCCCTTGGGTTCGGGGCGCTGTGTGCCAGTATCCAGATGCCGGCACAGATGCACAGGAACAAGATCCCCAGGTTGACCGGGTTGAGCCATATTTGAATTAAGTTTTGCATTTTTTGTCTCCTTGGTTTGGTTTATTTTCTTGGGTAACGATGTGCGGATAATAACTTTTGGTGGAGTGAAAGCACATCACCCATCTAGGGTGATTGGCAGGGTGATCACCAATGAACGCACTCCCGGCTCGTTAAAGAGATCGCCATAGCCTGGTTCACTTGAATGCGGCAATATGCTTACGCACCCATTCCTCAAAACTTCGCGGCCTTCTCCCGGTGACTTTCTCGACATCCTCCGAAAGGTATGCGAACCGCCCGGCCCGAATGAGCGAGAAGGTTTCCACCAGTCCGTCCGCCGTGTACTTCGGAAGACCCATCTTCGTGAAGACTTCGCCCTGTTCAGCTTCGGAGATTTCGGTGTGTTGTATCTGGCGATCCATGACTTTCGATAACACATCAGCCATGTCTCCAAAACTCAAGAGCTCAGGACCCATAAGCTCGTAAGCACGGTTCTCGTGACCCTGTCCGGTGAGCGCTTCTTTTGCAACCGCTGCTACGTCCCACGGATCGATCGCTCCCAGTTTGCCGCTGCCCCCGGCCGAATGGATCGCATTCTCAAGTCGGATGCTTTGAGCCCATGACAGGGCAAAGTTCATATACATGCTGGGCCTCAGGAAAGTCCAGGTAAGGCCTGAAGACCGTATCAACTCCTCGCGCTCCTTGTGCCAATGCCCATGCCCTTCCACAGGTGTCCACCCGGCCTCTTGCGTCGAGATTTTGACGACATGCTGCACACCGGCTTCTTTTGCAGCCGCCAGTACGTTCTTGTCTTGTTGTGTGCTGGCGGTGATGAGAAAGAATCGGTCGACGCCGCGCATGGGCGCGACCAGGGAATCCCGATCATTGAGGTTGCCGGTGACGACCTCGACATTGTTCCAAAACTTGGCCGCCTTCTGCGGGCTTCGCGTAAGCGCGCGCACCCGGTAACCTCCCTCAGTGAGCTGGGCGACCAATTCGGTTCCGACTGTTCCCGTAGCGCCGATGATTAAGATCATGCGATATCTCCTTGTTCATAAATATGCGCCGATCATATCTTTTGGATGAGTGAACAGACATCACCCTGCGTGGGTGATTCGAGGGGTGATAAAACAAAAGCGCCCCGCAATTGCGGTGCGCTATATATCATTTGGCTTTGGGAATATCATGCGCTGGTCGGCTTCTCGATCTTCCCCAGGATAAAGTCAGGCGTTAGCGGCTCTACCTCCTGGTCGGTCACCAGGGTCACGTCACCGCCGCATTTAAGATAGACCGATTTCTCGCCTCCCCCGATGCGAGCTTCCCAATAACCGCCCAGGTCCTTTACGCGGATGCGGCTGCTGGTCAGGTCGTGGACGTGGAAACGCAGATCGCCTCCCGCCTTTACCTCAACGTCCTTTCCAGCCATCGTCTGGCAATCGATGTTCATTGCCCCGCCGCCAGAGGCGTTCCCGAGACAAAAAACTTCGCGCAGGGTCAGGCCCCGTCCGGAATAAGCGTCCACCTGGCCTTTTATCTCCTGGACCTGAATATCCCTGCCTGCGTATACTTTTAAATTAGATTCAAGCGGGACGAATACCTCGCCATCGCCGCCCATTTGAACCTCGATGACATCCTCTGGAGTGTTTTTGCCCGTAAGGTCGGGCATTTTAAGATGCACGTCGAACAATACACGTTCTCCCACAACCGCCCTGGCGCGGCCGATCTCCGCCTCGCTTCGCCGTTCCACTTTCAGCCCCCACCTGCTGCTCGTCTCAGCTCTTACCTCATCACCCTCACGTCCTTTAACCGTGACGCTGCCTCCGGCCTTGATGATCACGGTCGGGTTTGTCCCTGCATGAATGGATCGTAATGTCATGATAAAAATCCTTCTTTATGCGATATAGGTTCCCAATCAACCTGATCGCATTGTAGACCTTCAAGCTTGCAAGCGCTTCACCCGGCCGGGGTGATTGCGCGGGTGATCATAAATGGCAAGTACCCTCGTCATCAGGGAATGAACCTGGGAAGTTCAATGGTTCGCCTCATTTGGATGAGTTGAAAATGTTGCTATTTGGCCCGGCGAGAAGAAAAAAGCCAGGGCGATTACTGCAAAACCCAATGAACCGATGATCCCCACCGGGAGCGGTCCCAGCAGTGGGTTTGGCTTTCCGGTGACCACCAGGGCCGCCAGACCGGCAATACCGTTGATCGCGGCATGTCCGATCACTGCCGGCCAGATGCTGCCTGCTCGCAAAGTAAGCCAGGCCAAAAGAACGCCAAAACAGAAGGTGATCCAGATGAAAAGCAGTGGGCCAAGCCAGGGATATCCTGGATAGCTGGCCCCGTATTCGTAACCCATAAAGATGACTGGCCAGTGCCACACACCCCAAATTACGCCGATCAGGAGCATGGATTTTCGCCAGCCCAGCGGTAAAAGCTTGGGGAGCAGGTAAGCGCGCCAGCCAAACTCCTCGCCAAAGGTAGCCCAACTATTTAGGATTGGAGAGAGCAATATCCCTGCCAGAGCCTCAATCGCCACCACCGTCCAGGGAGAAATGCGGGAAAAGACGGGCGACTTGAGCAGGCTCTGTTGTAATTGTGCCAGTCCGGGATCGAAATACTGCGGGAATATAAGGAAAAACACGATTGCCCCTGCAATCGTCAATAGTCCCGGTAACACCCACCCCATCAGCCAGTACGGCCATCCCCCGCGGAAATGCGGGCGCAGGCCCACATCTTTCCAATCCTCATGGGTTACCAGGTGGGTGAGTATATTCGCGGTTGCCGGTGCGCACATGTAAGGGACCGCTAATAAGATCAGTGACAATGGCACAGGCCCAATCCTCGGGCCGTTGGCCAATCCTCCGGTCAGCTGGATGACCAGGCCGGTAAGCCAGGCTATGGCAAACGCTAGGCCGAGAAAGAGAAAGGTTCTGCGCGTATCAACTTTTGTTTCCATTTTTTCCTTTTCACAATTTGCTGCCCGATGCAGCCGCCTTTGGTATGGTTGGGTGTTGCACATGGATACTCACCTGATAAACAAAGGCGGTGCATACGGACTCGACCGATCAGCGGTTCCGCTCACTGCGGACAAAAATAAACGTCCCGATCACCAGAAAAACCAGAAAAGCGGCGACCATAATGGCCAGGTTGATGAAAGGTTTATCCAAAACAACCTTGGGATAATCCACATCTCCTGCGTAGAAAATCCCGCGCGTCAGGTCCACCGCATATCGCATGGGTGAGATCCTGGAAAGTATATCCAGGTAGAACGGCAGCACTTTGATCGGGTTGAACACCCCCGCCAGAAAGAACTGCGGCAGCATGACAAATGGGAATATCTGGTCGGCCGTCCGCCGGCTGGGCAGGTTGGACAGGATGATTACACCGAATGCCGCCGCGAACAAACAGACGATTACGCCTACCACCATCAGGCCGAATACCTGCGTCAGAGAGAATCGCACACCAGCCAGCAAGCCGAACACCAGGATCCCGATCCCTTGCACGAGCGCGACCAGCGTCTCACCCACTATCTTTCCCAGGATGATCGAATAACGTGAAATGGGCGAGATGAAGATCTCCTGGCTGAAATCATTTTCACGGTCGTCAATGAGTGAAACAATACCCATCGCGGCCGATTGGAACAACGTCTGGGCAAACACGCCGGTGAATACAAAGGTCAGGAAGTTATAACCAAGTCCGCTTCCCCAATTGGACTGAATGCTCCCGCCCAGGATGGCGATGAATAGCAGTGGAAAGATCAAGCTGGAAATCAGCCGTGCGGGATCGCGCAGCAGTTTCAACAAGTCGCGATAGGCAATGGTCAGGATGGCGTAAATTTCTCTCATGCGTGCTCCATGATCTCGAGGTAGGCATCTTCGAGGGTGGGGTTGTGTGTTTTTACCACCGTTAACGGGGTATCGATCGCCTTGATGACCTGTTGGGCGCTGCGCTCGACCAGGCTGATCTTGAAGAGCGGCGTTTCGGAAAACGGGATACCCAGGCGTTTCAGTTCTGCCCGCAGTTGGTTGCGGTTCTCGGCATCGATCAACAGGTAATGTTCGATCAAATTCGCCTTCACCTCTTGCGGTGATCCGAACGAAAGGATCTGTCCCTTGTTGATCATGCAGATCTTATCCGCTTCTTCCGCCTCTTCCAAATAATGCGTGGTGAGGAAAATAGTCGTGCCGCTTTCATGGCGCACCTTGCCGAGATATTCCCATAAACTCTTCCGGCTGACCGGGTCCAGCCCGGAAGTCGGTTCGTCCAGGAACAGGACCCGCGGTTTATGCAGCAGGCTGCGGATGATCTCGAGCTTGCGGCGCATCCCACCGGAAAATTTTTTGACCTGCTTGAACATCTCGTTTTCCAGGCCCAGCAAGGCTGCCAGTTCATGTACCCGCTCACGGTAGGCACGCGGCATCATCGAGAAGGTGGGGTGGAATGGATACAGACCGTATAGGATGGCATGGAAACGGATATTCTCCTCGGCCGTGAGGTTGAAATCCAGGCTGGGTTGTTGAAAGATAATGCCGATGTTCTGGCGCACTTCGCTGGAGGAACGCACTACATCATAGCCTGCGATCCGCACTTTGCCCGAGGTCGGTGCGAGCGTGGTCGTCAAAATGGATATGGTGGTCGTCTTCCCCGCACCGTTGGGTCCCAACAGGGTAAAGAACTCACCGGGGGCTACGTCGAAGGAAATATCGTCCACCGCATTGGTCGTCGCACTTTTGTAGCGTTTAATTAAGTCTTGAACTTCGATAATAGGTGGCATCTTATGTCCCAATCATTAAAGTAGATTTAACTCGCGCCCCATCTGGCGGGCTTCCTCGCGCGAGTTGATGCCCAATTTGCGATATATGCTTTTGACGTGTGTTTTGACCGTGTTCGTCGAAACGACCAATTCCCTGGCAATGTCGGTATTGGAAAGGCCTGCCGCCAGCAGGCGCAGCACACGCACCTCCTGCTGGCTCAGGGGCTCGATGGTCCGCTGCGCGGTCAGTTCAGGGTTAAAAGATTGCAGCAGGCTCCTGGCATACAGGCTGATCGTTTTTTCAGGCAGCAGGGGAATGGCAGCTTGCAGCAGCGCGGCCATGCGCGGGCCCTCATCCAGGATCAACCTGCGAAAGCCTTTTGCCTGTCCAATCCTCAACGCATTCGCCAGCAGCGGCATCGCGTGGGTAAGATCGGAATTTGCGTGCATCGCCAGCGCTTCGATGCACAGCGCTTCAACCTGGCTGCGCACGCGGCCTTGTGCGGCAGCTTCTGCCGCCCAACCCAATAGGACCGCCAGGGCTTCGTCCGGTTTACCCTCCGCGATCCGCAGGCGCGCCAGCGTGAAGGTCTCACGCTCTTTTTGCAGCGGCATGACCTTCTGAGTCCCACTCACGGTCGCCAGCGCGCTGGCCGGGTCGATGGCCTCATTTCTCAGGATGGATAGCCGCGCCTGTGTTTCCCTGATTTCGCGCAGCAGCAGGGAATTATTGATCCTGGCAGTTAATCGACTTTAAGGACCCTTCCGCTTGCGGAAATTCATTCTGCGCAGCATGGATATAAGCCATTTGGATGGTCGCCTCCACCTGCAGGCTCTCGTTGGCGCGTCTTTCTGCGAAGCCCAGCGCTTGTGCAGCGAATTGCATCGCGTAGTCGAGCTCGTTTTTCTCGTAAGCCACATGCGCGAGAGCCAGCGAGGCGGTCCCTTGGTCGTCCAGCATTTCATCGCCGCCTACTGCTTCGGCCAGGATCTGCCTGTTCATCTCGGCGGACTGCTCCATATCGCCGTCCCAGAAGAAATATTTCGCTTAACATCTGGTTGGCCGCCAGCACGCCGTGTATGTTTTGCGAGGCTCCCAGCAGCGCTTTGGCTTCCAGAATGATGCTCTGTGCGGTCGGCATTTTACCGGTGGTCAAAGCTTCATAACCTGCATTCAGCAGGCTTACCCCTCGCCAGAAGACATCGTTTTCGGGCAGCTCTTCCAGTGACCGGTGTACATATTCGAATGCTTTTTCGAAATCATTCTGCCACAGGGCCACCATGCCGCGCATGGCGGTGCACCTGGCCTGCCCTGGCAATATTCTGTTCGCTGCGCCAGGTCTGCTCTGCCGCATCCAGCAGCGGTTCGATGCGCGCCGCCGTTGCCGGTGCATACCGGTCGGATGAGTACAAGATCACCTGGGCGTAGGTCAGGCAGATCTCCGGGTCGTGCCGGATCATTTCCGGCGGTATGAGCTCTAGCCAGCGGCGCAGGGTATGCATTTCGACCAGTTCGTGGATCACGATGTATTTTTTGATCAGCCTCACGGCGCGCTCGACGGATTGGCACGACCAGTGCGGTCTCGATCGCTTCATCGTCGGGTCCGTGGCTCTCGTACCAGGCGCTGGCCCTTTCGAACACGTCTTTTATACCGGCTTCATCTAGACGCTGCCGCGCCAGGTATTGGATGGACTCCGCGAACAAGGGACTGTAGCGGTACCAAGCCCGGTCGCGACCGTCCTCCAGCTGCACCAAGAACAGGTTATCGCGGTAGAGCCGTTCGAGCACAGCCACCCCATCCGTTGTATCCGTAACGGCCTCGCACAGCGGGCCGCTCAGGCGTCTAAGAAAACAGGTCTTCATCAGGAACACCTGTATTGGCTCAGGTTGGCTCTCGAACACTTCCTTGATGAGGTAGTCTGCCACATACCGGTCGCTGCCCGAAAATGATTGGATTGCTTTCTCGATATCCGCCGCGCCGCCTTTATTTTGAAGCGACAAGGTCACCAGCCGCAGCCCGGCGGCCCAGCCTTCAGTTTGTTTCAGCAATTTGTCCACCGCACCGGTCGGCAGTTCGGACCGGAAGGCCTGGTTCAGGAACTCCTCGGTTTCTTTTTGGTTAAAGCGCAGGCTGGCAGCGTCGATCTCGATCATTTCATCGCGCACGCGCAGGATCGCCAGTGGCAGGTCGGGATGCGTGCGTGTGATTAACACCAGGTGCAGCGCCTCAGGCAGGTGCTGGAGCAGGAAGGTGACACCCTGGTTGATCTCGTTGGAGTGGATAGCCTGATAGTCGTCCAGCACCAGCACATAATGTTCGTTAAGATCTGCCAGGTCGTTGATGAGCGGCGTGAGCAGCGACTTGAAAGGTAGTAGTTGCGATGTCATCAGCGCCGACAACTGGGCTTTGCCGAGAGCCGGATCGAAAGTCCGGATTGCCGTGATGACGTATGTCCAGAAGCGGGCTGGGTCGTTGTCGTTCTCATCCAATGTAACCCAGGCAGATGGAAATTTCCGGCTGGCGGTCCACATTCCGACCAGCGTGGTCTTGCCAAATCCTGTCGAAGCGGTAACGAGCGTCAGTTTCTTCGCCAGGCTCCTGTCTAATCGAGCCAGCAGGTCCTCGCGTTGAATGACCGCCGCATGCAGTCGCGGCGGCATTAATTTGGTATTCAGCAGCTTGCCTGCATTTGCCTTGGATGGACGGGGTGACTCGCTCATTGGAGCGCAATCATAATCTTGTTAAACAGTTAGGTCAACTTTCATCCCAAATGGGGCTTCGGGAACCTCGAGTAAGCCAAAAAGCCTTTAAATTACCTTAACATTTTGTTTTTATAACCTTAACATCGGTTCGGTAACATTGGGTCATTGAGAATGTCATGACCGAAAATATCCTTTTCATCTGCGGAATCTCTTAACCAGACAACAATGATGCATAAGATCGCACAGCAGTTGGAAGGGTATAACTGCTTTTACACCCCCTTTTATGCCGATGGGCTTGAAAATTTCGCGGCCCGCATGGATTGGCTTAACCTTCAGTGTCCTGGGCGGACATCATATGCAGGCGACGCGTGATTATCTCACCGATAACCAGCTTCCCGTGGACCTGCGCGGCAAAAAACGCAATTACGATTTGGTTGTGACCTGCAGCGATTTGATCGTACAGAAAAACATACGCGGCAGGCGCATCGCCCTCGTACAGGAAGGGATCACGGAACCCGAAAACTGGCTCTATAAACCGGTGAAGTGGTTCAAGCTGCCGCGTTACCTGGCAAACACCGCCACTACCGGTCTCTCCGATGCATATGATGTTTTTTGCGTCGCCTCACAGGGGTATCGCAGCCATTTTATTAAGAAGGGGGTGCGGCCCGAAAAAATCGCAGTGACCGGCATTCCCAATTTCGATAACCTGGCGGATTCTTATCCGAACGATTTTCCCTATCACGACTATGTTCTGGTGGCTACTTCACCTTTGCGCGAATCTTTCCGGCGCGATGACCGTAACGCTTTCTTACGTAAATGCGTTGAGATTGCCGCCGGCCGTCCGATGATCTTCAAGCTGCACCCGACGGAACATGCCGAGCGGGCCACGAGGAGATTCATCGTTTCGCACCGGATGCCCGGGTCTATACCCAGGGTAACGTGAACCACATGATCGCGAATGCAGCGGTGGTCATTACACAGCAGTCTACCTGCACGTTTGTGGCAGTTGCTTTAGGGAAGGAAGTTCATACCAATCTCGACGTGCAGGAATTGAAACGCCTGATGCCCATTCAAAACGGGGATGTGTCCGCCCAAAGGATAGCAGGCATCTGCCGCCGTTTATTGAATACCCCCATGCCGCTCTTGCGGCGGGTTCGTAAAGGGTTGAAGGCGCATCCCCGCTGGGAACAGGCCGATCCCGTCTGACTCGCTTAAAATCGGCTGGGTAGCCCGCTTCACCGGGCTTTCACGACCTGAGGTGGTGGGATTCATCCACCGGCAGCGGATGCGGAAAACCTGAATTGCACAAAGTGTCAGTTGACTGGAAAATCTTTTATTATCTCTGTTCATCACTTTTTATCCCCCGTTATCTCAGTTTATCGTACTTACTCACAGCCCTTGCATGAAGTACCCGAAAAAAGAATATGGCACAGGGCGTACGCCCTGTGCCATATTCTTTTTTCGGAATTCTAGTCCCAGGCTGAAAGCGTGGGACGGCGGTGTGAGTAGATACCGTTTATCTCTGTTCACATTGTACCCGTAGGGTATCCCCGGTGAATTTCCATTTTTAGCTGGTTACGATTTTCTTCTTCCACGGGCGTGTCATCAGCCATTCCTGCACATTGACCGTTTCGGCGTTTTCCTTGGGATGCATCCGCTTGTAGGTGCCATCGGGCTGCATGATGCGCGTCCGCGAGTTGTCTTTAAGGTAGGTCTCCAGGACCTGGTCGCGCAGGTAGCGAAGGTTCCCGGCGTCTTCCACCGGGAAAATGACTTCGACCCGGTGGTTCAAATTGCGCGGCATCAGGTCGGCACTGCCCAGGTAGATTTCCTCCTCCCCGCCGTTGTAGAAATAATAGATGCGGCTGTGTTCCAGATAGCGCCCCACAACGCTGATCACGCGGATGTTTTCGCTGACGCCCTTTACACCGGGCTCAGACAGCATATGCCGCGTACCAACAGGTCCACCTTGACGCCTGCCTGCGAGGCCTCGTAGAGCAGGTGGATGATTTGCGGGTCCACCAGGGCATTGACTTTGATGATCAGGTGCGCCTCTCCCATTTTTGGCGTGTTCGATTTCACGCTGGATGAGAGCTTCCAGTCGTTGGCGCAGGTTGACCGGCGCAACCAGTAGTTTGCGATAATTCTGCTGTGTCGAGTATCCGGTCAGATAATTGAACAGGTCGGTCGCATCGGCGCCAATGGCTTCGTCGCAGGTGAACAGGCCGATATCTTCATAGGCGGTGGACGTCACGTAGTTGTAATTGCCGGTTGCCAGGTGCAGGTAGCGGCGGATGCCTTCCCCTTCCTGGCGCACGACCATGGCGACTTTGCAGTGGGTCTTCAACCCAACCAGTCCATAGACCACATGCACACCCGCCTGTTCCAGCATGCGCGCCCAGCCGATATTGCTTTCTTCATCGAAGCGCGCCTTGAGTTCCACCAGCACGGCCACTTGTTTGCCGCGTTCCGACGCTTCCAGCAGGGCTTCTACCACCGGCGAGTTCTGCCCGACCCGGTAAAGGGTCTGTTTGATGGCCAGCACTTGCGGGTCGCGCGCCGCGGCGTTGAGAAAATCGATCACGGAGGAAAAAGAATCATAGGGATGGTGAAGCAGGATATTCTCCTGCCGGATGGCCGCAAAAATATCCTCTCCCGAGGAGACATTTTGGAACTGGGAGGATGCGCGGCTTGTAAGGCGGATATTTCAGGTCATGACGTTCGACACTGTTGTACACCTGCCACAGGCTCGCCAACCCAAGCGGGTGGCTTTGAACGAATACATCTCCCGGTCTGATCTCCAGATTTTCAACCAGCAGATCACGGATATCTTCGGGCATGGACTCATGGATGGCAACCTGCACGACCGATCCGAACTTTCGCCGGCGTATGTTTTGCTGCATGGTCTCGAGCAGGTCATCCGCTTCGATCTCCTGGATTTCGATATCGGCATCGCGGATGACGCGGAACGGATGCACCGCCACAACTTCCATGCCCGGGAAGAGCAGTCCGATGTTGGCGGTGATCACCTGTTCGAGCCAGACAAAGTAATGATGGAGCGGGATCGTGCCATCTTTGCGTGTCGCGCCGGACGAACGTTTGATCGGCACAAGCCGCGGCAGCGTATCGGGCACCTTGAGGCGGGCGAATTTCTCGCTGCCCTTCGGGTCGCGAATGACGATGGCAAGGTTCAGGCTCAGGTTGGAGATATGCGGGAAGGGATGGCCGGGGTCGAGCGCCAGCGGCGTCAGCACGGGATAGACTACTTCCCGGAAATAGGTGTCCACTTTTTCTTTTTGTGTTTTGGTCAGCCGGGGGTAATCAAGCAAATGGATTCCCGCTTTATCCAATTGAGGCAATAACTTGCGGTCCAGGCAATGATGCGCAACATCGTAAAGCTCTAGGGTCAGTTTGCGGATGGCGGCCAGTTGTTCGCGCGGCGTAAGACCATCGGGCAGCACCTCTGTGATGTGCGCCTCCACCAGTTTGCGAATGCCGGAGACCCGCACCATGAAGAACTCATCCATGTTCGAGCCAAAGATGGAGAGGAACTTCACCCGTTCGAGCAGCGGGTTACTTTCGTCCTGTGCTTCCTCCAGGACGCGCCGTTGAAATTCCAGCAGGCTTAGCTCGCGGTTGAAGTAAAGCGATAGGTCGGAGAGTAAAGCGTGAGAATCGCCTTCGGAAGGTTCCATGGGGGGATATTATCCCCCAATTTCCACCAACTGCGCAGGGGAAAGCATCCAGTCCAGCGCCGCGCAGCGGCCGTATTGCAGCCTCTCCAGGGATAGGCGGCAAACACCACCCTTTTTTAAAGTGATCGAATTCGTCGGGTCGCCGGATATCAACATTGAAATAAGGTTGCCCACGTAGGGCTCGTGACCTACCAGGGCCAGGTTCTCGACCTCAGTGTAGTTTTTATTGATCTCCTCCACCAGCCGGTCGGGATAACCCGAAGGCGCCAGGTGCTCGGTGGAAACCAGTTTTTCCTTTGGCAGGTCAAACTTCTTTGCCAGGATCCTTGCCGTCTGGGCTGCCCGCAGGTAAGGGCTGGTCATGATCAGGTCTATCTGTATGTCCAGTTCCTTCAGTCCCTTTGCGATTTTGCGCATCTTCTTCCAGCCCTCGTCTGTTAACGGGCGTTGACTGTCGTCTTCTGCGCTGCCGTTGGTTCCCGCTTGCACCGCGATGGCGTGACGGATGATGTAAAGGATCATTGCTTTTCTCCCATGGGAAAGGTTGGTCTGGTACAGGGCGCCAGAAAGTGCCTAGCTCGCCCTTGTCTTCAAAGTAAGCCGCCACCAATTCGGTGTGTCGCTTCTTATAAAAACGGCGGATCGGTTTGGGGTCGAAAGAAACGCTGCCTTTTCCCGCCAGGTGCGGCATATTCTCTGCAAAGTCGGTCAGCGCGTTTAAAAAGATCTCGACGTCCTGGATGTCGCCCATCGCGCTTTGATAATCATGCATGCGTTTGAAATAGTTTCCAGGCTGGTCGGTCAGGATCGGGATGACGATCTCCGCCATGTAGCGGAATTTTTTGAAGGCGATCCGCACGCGGTGGATGGTGGCAGCCTGCGCCCCATCCATTTGAGCGTAATCCTGGATGGCCCTTGAAAAGGCGTTATCCACCGTTTGGAGCAGGCTGGCCTGGAAGTCCGGCTTGTGCGACTCCTTCTCCAGCGCCGATCGGATCTTTTCGATGCGTTTGTTCCACTCGGATGGCTTGGAAGCCTGTACTTGTTTAAACGCAGTATGCAGCAGGCGTTTTTCGCGCTTCTGCTAAATGCTCCTGGAAGAGTTGCAGTGCAGGCAGGTGCTCGATCGACTCGGAGATCTCCACCAGCATCACCTGCACGTCCCGTAAGTCGTCCAGGTCGTCCAGCTGGTCTTTTAGATAACGGCGCGTTTTTTGCACGCGTGGATGCGGGTTAATGGCGCGCACGATGTCCAGAACGGCCATGAAGCGCCGCGCCGCAACTCGCAGATCATGGACGGCTTCCTCCGAGAATTCCTGCCGGCAGGTCTTGGATTGCGCACAGTAATCGTTCCAACGCTGGACGAGAGCAATCGTCAGGGCATTTTCAGTTTCGGTGGCCATCATTTATTGTCCATGATTTCAAGTCGCACGCCGAATATTTCCTCGAAGAGCATACGGCGTTTATCCAGGGCCCACTTCTCGAGCATCAGGTCGCCTTTGCCTTGCAGGCTCAATTCCCAGCATTTTTTCTTTTCCGTCAGGATGGCATTCGTGACGTGGCTTGTGTGGCTCACGTCCATGCCGTCCGCCAGCCTGATCAAGGCGGACAATTTGCTCACTGTGAGGCGCTCTTTCTGTGGCAGGGCTTTGAAGTTCGGATCATCAGGCGATGGGGTCGATTTGCGATGGTACCTCACCAGGCTCGCAACCAATTCCTGTTGTTGCTCGTTCAAACCGATCAAACGGTTGGCTTTCAGGATGTAATAGCCGTGTTTATCATGGTCGATGGTGTTGATGAAATGGCCGATGTCGTGCAGCAGCGCGCTGATTTCCAGCAGCAGCCGGTCTTCGTCGCCGAGGTTGTGCAGCGAGCGGGTCTGGTCGAATAACTGTTTGGCTAATCTGGCGGTCAGGGTCGCGTGTTCGGCATCGAATTGGTACTTCTTCCCCAAACGCATCGCCGATTCCCATACCTGCTCGCGGCGCGTCGTATGCGTCGTGCCCTGTTTAAGTTCCTCCGCCATCTCTATCAGCAGGCCGTCTTTCAGGCCCACGTGCGGGATGGTCACTTGTCGTACGCGCGCCTCGCGCGCAATGATCTGCAGTACGATCGCCGCGGGCAAAATGACGTCGGCGCGGTCCGGTCGCAGCTTGAATTTACGGATGCGGTCTTTCACGCTCATCCCGTTGAGCTCTTCGATCAGGTCCTGCAGTTCGCTCAAGGCGATGAGTTGGTCGTTCGGTTGTTTGAAGAATCTCTGCCCGCAGCCTGCCCAGCTCTTCGACCGTTCCGCCGGTGCCAATGCAGATATGCACCCGCGCGTTCCCGATCTCCCGGTCGATGCGACGGCGGGCGGCTTCGGCATATTCGCGGACGAGCATGCTGAAAGGCCGTTTGGAATTGGCCAGGATGGATCCTGTCTCATTGTCGCCGTCCAGTTTTTGCAGCAGGCGCACGGTGCCCATGTTGTAGCTTTCGGTCGAGATGATGTTCTCGTTTTCGGAGATCGTGACCTCTACGCTGCCGCCGCCGACGTCGATCAACACGGCCCGTTTGGCTTTCAGGTTGACCACGTTGGCCACCGCCAGGTGGATCAGGCGCGCTTCCTCCGCTCCGCTGATGATCTCGACCTCGATCCCGCTCGTCCTGGAGATACGGTCCAGCAGGATATCGCTGTTCGCAGCCTCGCGCATGGCGCTGGTCGCGATCGCACGTGTCTTCTCCACGCCCAGGTCCTGCGCCACCCGTTGGAAATGCAGGAACGCATCTGTCGCCTGTTGGATCGTTTTTTCCCTCAGGCTGCCCGACGCGAAAACATCCTGTCCCAGGCGGACAGGCAGGCGGATATTCTCAATTGGCTCGACCTGCCAGGCTTCGTTGACATTGCCTACAATCATCCGAATCGCATTCGAGCCGGCATCGATTGCGGCGATTTTCTGCATCGAATTTATTGTACCTCTGCCGTAAACCTTTCCACCTCGTCCATCTCAAGCTCGCTGATTTCACCTGTCGCGGTAAAGATTGTCCGTTCACATACATTGGTCGTGCGGTCGGCCACCCGTTCGAGGTTGTGAGCCACCCACAGGACATAATTGATACGCTCGATATTGGCTGGGTTGTCTACGACGAGGTCCATGGCTTCAAAATAGACCTGTTCATATAGGTCGTCGATCAAATCGTCTTCTCTCACGATGGAACGCGGCAGTTTCGACATCTTCCTGCACAAATGCCTGCATGGCTCGTTGCAGCATATCGACTGCTTTGTTCGCCATATAGTGCAGGTCTTTAAGCACTTTTGGCATTCCCAATCCGCCGGAGCGCAAATGGATGTTGGCGATGCCTTTGGCATAGTCTCCGATCCGTTCCAGTTCGGTGCATAAGTCCATGATCGACGTGAGCTCGCGCAGGTCATGGCCCTCCGGCTGCTGGGTAGCCACGACGACAATCGTGCCGCTTTCAATTTCAAACCGGAGCGAATTGATCAAAATATCCTTTTTTATAACCGACTGGGCCGTCCCCAGGTCGTCGTCTTTTAGTGCAGTAGCCGCTGTCAGTACGGCATCTCCGACCCAACTCGCCAGGGTCACGATGTCTTCTTGTAGTTCTTGGATCTGTAGTTTAAGGGTTTTGTGCTCCATTCTTGATATCCTTATTATTCGATGGGCTTCCCAAATTACTATATCAGGCGCACTTTAACAGTTCACGAAAAGTATGTTAATGTTTTGTAAATGGAATTTTTGCCCGGGCGAAATCGAGCGTGAAGCGTGATAAAGACCCTATCCTTAAGTAGAGGAAACCACTTTTTGATCCTGATTTTTAAACCTTCGTGTTCCTTCGCGAAGTACGAGTCCTCGCTCTTTTTCTTGGAGGATAGCATCCCCGTTCTTGCTTTTAGAGGACCCTGTATGGGTTGTGCTTTGTGGTTAAGAATGGAGAAAACCCGATTAAGCCAATTGTGCACAACCTTTCCTTATCTTTGCCGTATACACTTGTGACAAACCAAACAATCGTTATCTCTGAGACAAAATGCAAAAAGACTTCAAAACAACACAGGACTTGGCAGTTTCGATCACCAAAGCAGCCAGCCTGCAAACTGCTTATACGATCCGTTTCCTTGCCGACCGCGAGTTGATGGCCGATGCTTTCCGCGCCTATGCCTACTTCCGCTGGGTGGATGACTGGATCGACCGGGAATCCCTGCCCAGAAAAGATAGGATCGCCTTCGTCAATCGTCAAAATGCCCTGATCCTCGACTTCACGAAAGGGATTCGATCTCAAAACATAATGCCTCACGTGCAAATGTTGGCGGCTGTAGGGGCGACCGATAGCGAAGCGTATCCTGTGGGTCGGTCGCCCTTTTGGCGAAATCAAAACATAACGCCTGAAGAACACATGTTGGCGGAACTGATCCAAAGCGACCGGGATCATGCCGAGCGCAGCGGCTTGCGGTCATACATCCGGAACATGATGTCCGTGATGGCCTTCGATGCCGGGCGCAGAGGACGGCTGATATCAAATAGCGAACTTGACTATCTACGCGCATACCCTGGCCGTCGCCGTCACTGAAGCCATGCATTATTTTATCGGTCACAACTGTCACTCCCCATGCGGCGAAGCTCGTTATCTGGCAGTCACAGGCGCCCACATCACGCACATGTTGCGGGATACGTTGGAAGACAATGCGGCCGGATACTTTAATATCCCGGCCGAATATCTCAAAGCTCATCATATTTCTCCGCTGGAAGTCGGTAGCGACCCGTATCGCAACTGGGTAAAGTCCAGGGTCCAATTGGCCCGCTCGTATTTCAAATCCGGCAGGGACTATATGGCCCAGGTGGAAAATGTCCGCTGCCGGCTTGCCGGTTATGCCTACATGGCCCGCTTTGAAACGGTGCTGGGTTTGATCGAGCAGGACAATTATCTTCTGCGCGCCCGGTACCCCGAGTGTAAAACACTCAATGCCGCGGCGCAGATGTGTTGGTCGACATTATCCTCCGCCTTGAACGAGAAGATCTCCTCAAGCGAAATCGCGTGCATTAACTTTCAGGTGAGATCGGTCCGCAGGGTTCTTATTTCCAAATTTGACGCGAGGCTAAGCCTGCGGGACGGTATTTAACGATTTAGAAATTTCTTCTTGGTTTTTCCTTCGTATCCCTAACGAAGCACAAGTCCCCGTTCTTGCTTTTAGGGGACCCTGCAAGGGTTGTGTTCTTAAAGATTAAACCGCGTTTTTCCGCGTTTATCCGCGTACCGATATAATTTCCGATAAAGTCTAATCTTTTTGTCTTGGCGGCAAAACATAATGAAATCACCTTCCATCATCATCATCGGCGCTGGGATCGGCGGCATCACCGCCGCCGCACATCTCGCTCGGCGCGGTCTCCACGTTACCGTGGTCGAGAAAAACTCCCATCCCGGCGGACGCTGCGATGCCTTCACGCGTGAAGGTCATCGTTTCGACACAGGCCCCACTTTGTTCGTCATGCCCTTGCTGTACGAAGCCGAATATGCCGCGCTCGGCTTCTGCAAAGAGGCCATGCACGATCTGCTGGGCCTGCAGCGCGTTGACCCAACCTATCATCTGGTCTTTGACGATGGCAGCGGGCTGGCTCTCACGTCCGACATGAAGGTCATGCGCGATCAGTTGGAATGCATCGAGCAGGGCAGCTTTGATGGATTCCTGCGGTATATGCAGGAAGGTCAGCGTCATTACAACCTGGGCATTGAGCGGCTCGTCAACCGCGACTTCCGCACCGCCTCCGAATTTTTTTCGTTGACCAATCTCCCCCTGCTTTACCAGATCAAGCCGCTGAAGAAACATTACGGCAACATGCGCGCCTATTTCAAGTCGCCCCGCCTGAAGACGGCCTTCACCTTCCAGGATGTTTACATGGGGTTGAGTCCCTTCGAAGCGCCGGCTACTTTTTCGATGATGCCTTATACGGAAATTGCTCACGGCGTCTGGTACCCGAAAGGCGGTATGCATGCCGTTGTGGATGCGCTCATGACCATCGCTCGCAAGGCCGGAGTGGAGTTCCTCTTCAACACCCCCGTGGAGCGTATTGAGGTCGGTCAGACCCAGGCCCGCGGCGTGGTCCTCGAGGATGGCCGCCGCTTGGAAGCCGACGCGGTCCTGGCGAATGCCGACCTGCCTTATGTGTATCAAGACCTGTTGCCTGATGATGGCCGCGCGCGAGCAGTTGTCTCGCAAGCAGTTTTCCTGCTCGGTGATCAGTTTCTTCTGGGGAGTTAATAAGCGCTACGAAAAATTAGGTCCGCATACTCTGTTTTTGGCAGACGATTACCGCGAAAACTTCAAGAGCATTATTGACGATCTGACAATCCCCGATAATCCCAGTTTGTATGTTCATGCCCCGGCGCGGCTCGACCCTTCCATGGCTCCGCCGAAGGAGGATACCATCACCGCCATAGTCCCGGTCGGACACATGAGCGACACTGAAGAACAGGATTGGTCGGCCATCCGTTATCAGGCCCGTCAGTCTGTCTTCCGCCGCCTGGCGACTCTGGGCATCACCGACTTGGATGAGCATATCAAGTTCGAAGTATCCTATACCCCGCAGTCCTGGCAAAAACACTATAACCTGATGAAAGGTTCCACGCACGGACTGAGTCACAACCTGCTGCAGTTGGGTTATTTCCGCCCGCGCAACCGGCACCCGGTTTATCACAACCTGTACTTCGTGGGGGCCAGCACCCATCCCGGTACGGGTGTCCCCACCGCCATGGTTTCCGGTCGCCTGGCAGCTCGTCGCATTATGGATGACCTGGGGATTTCATAAAGGCTTGTTAACAACTCACAGTTCTTGCCGCATTGAGTTCTCCGGCATGAATTCTCCAACGCGTTCTCTGGTATCGGCTCCGCTTCTCCCTCTCTCGCCGGTTCAATGACTGACAGGGTTGAATCTCGCTTGATTTTTTCTTCGCGTCTTTGCGTAGCACGAGCCCCCGTTCTTGCTTTTAAGAAGCCCCATAAGGTTCCGCCTTGCTAGTAAGTTGTTGCCCTGACATTATGTTTAATCTTTTTCTTTTTCTTTTTCTCTTTCTCTTTCTCTTTCTTTTCTCTTCTCTCTATTCTCTGCTCTCTCCTCTCTGCTCTCTATTCTCTGTTCTCTCTTCTCTAATCTCTCCTCTTGCTAGTGGATTGATTCTCTTGTATAACTGCTTACACCGCTCTTTGCGGGGATATCGGTCGTCCCGGGATCCATCGGATCTCTATTAAAGACGGCAGAAAAAGGGTTCACGTGTTTAAGCCTAAACTGGCAAAATCCGTTCTGGTTATTATTCTTCTCTGCCTGAGCCCTTTCAGCCTGGGACTTAAGACGTCGAACGGTGTCAGCCAGTCTCCGGTCACTGAAACTGTTGCTCCGCCCAGCGACACAGTGACCGATACTGAAACATTAGCCCCACCCAGCGATACGCCCTTACCCACTGGCACACTCGCACCGCAAGACTCCCAAACCCCAACGTTGGATCTCTCGACGACTCCGACGCTGGGGCTTCAATTCCCCTCGATTACACCTTCCCCTTCCAGCATACCCTTTACCACATCGCCTACGCCCTTTGTACACCTGCACGGGGATTTTTCACCGGATGAGATCGTTGTCAAACTCAACCAAATGGACTCACCCCAGCAGGTATTGGGCAAATGCCTGCCCGGTGTCAATATTAAAGTTAAGGGCAACGATCGCCAAGCTCCAAACCGTTGTGCTTCAGGTGCCGGAGAATTCCCTGGCTAGTTCAATCGGTTACCTCAGGCAGTGTGCCGGAGTAACGAACGCCGAACCCAACTACACCGTCCACATTGCGGACGTGATCCCTTCCGACCCCGATTGGGGCTTGCAGTATGGCCTTCCTGCCATCCGCGCCCCGCAGGGATGGCAGATCACCACCGGTTCGTCCTCTGTCATCATCGCCATCGTCGATACCGGTATATCGCTCTCTCATCCCGATCTGTCCGCCAAGATCGTGAGCGGATGGGATTTCGTCAACAACGATTCCATTGCAGATGACGATGAGGGCCATGGGACACATGTAGCGGGCATTGCGGCAGCTGAGACCAATAACGGAACAGGTGTTGCAGGAGTATCGTGGGGTGCGCTACTGATGCCGGTTAAAGTGCTTGATTCTTCCGGCAATGGCACCTATGCAGATGTTATCGAATGGCATTATTATGGGCAACAGATCACGGTGCGCAGATCATCAACCTTAGCCTCGGAGGTGACAATCAATCCATCACCCTGCAGGCCGCAGTGAATTACGCTTATTCACACGGCGTGACGATCGTCGCGGCGGCTGGCAATAATGGCACTGGTTCCATTCTTTACCCTGCTGCTTATCCACACGTGATCGCAGTCGCGGCTACGGACAGTTCCAATACCCGCGCATGGTTCTCCAACTTTGGACCGCAGTTGGCTCTATCCGCGCCCGGCGTTGACATTTTATCCACCTACCCTGGCGGATATGCTTACTTGAGCGGCACATCTATGGCAACACCGTTTGTTTCGGGCCTGGCCGCCATCCTGCGAGGCATACCCGGCAACGGTTCGCCTGATGTGATCGCCTGGGAGATGGAAAGCTCCGCCCTCGACCTCGGCCCTGTTGGCCGTGATAATTTATATGGGTATGGTCTCATCCAGATGGACAGGGCCATCAACCGGGCTTTGACACCTACATCCACGCCGACAGAGACTGCGACCTTATCACCCGCCAACTCTGGCCCCAACGGATCGGGTGGATCAGGCGCTGCGCCATTTAGCGGTTTCTCAGGGATTTCGACCTTTACACCAACTCTCACGTGGACCCCAAATGCTGTACAGTCTTCCACTTCAACATCGACGGAAACAACAACCGCTCTTCCCACTTCATTGGTCACAGAAACTGCCGTGGGGACAACTTCGCAAACGCCTGAAGTCTCTGCCCAACAAACGCACAGGTCCGCACAAAACTTTTCTCTCCAGGTTTTGATTCTCCCCTGCGGCGGCGGTTTATTGATCTTGCTGGGTGTTTTGGTCGTTTTGCAATCGCGTAAAAAGCGCCGCCCGGTTTATTACAGGCTGGGCAGCCTGAAATAAAGGGCTCCTCGTAAAGCGCTCGGCACATGACTTTCCGTTCTTCATCATCTTTTGAAAGGTTCAGATATAAAAAAATTCCTGAAGAATTTGAGTTCTTCAGGAATTTTTTTACTGCCTGATAGTACGCACCGTCCCGCAGATTCCTTATTTCCAATCTGGACGCGGAAAACCTGCGGGACGTTAAAAATTAATCCGCGTTTTTCCGCGTTGATCCGCGTCCCAAGACCCGATAAAGCCTAATGCCACGCGCCCAATATCGCGCCGAACAACACGAAAGTGATCAGATGATTGCCCATTTCGATCACCCAGGCCTTCAACTGGCCCGCGAATAATTTGTTCGTAAGACTCGAAGGCGCCACAAAGCCCAGCCACAGGAAGAACCCAACCATCGCGCCCGAGCCAAGTGTTGCGCCTCCGGGCGTCATGCTCCCCATTGCATTGACCAGGAGCGCCATGAACACGGCCTGCACCAGCGACGCCAGCACCGTTAATCCCCACATCAATCCCATGGGAATGGTTCCACCGGGCTCCACGTTTCCTGTTTTACCGATCGCCTTCCACCAGATCGGGAAGAACGTCTTCTGGCCAAACCAGAAGAATCCCACCACCATGCTGACGATCACACAAACTACCACAGCCAGCCAATTGATAGAACTAAAATTCATCTCATCCTCCATTGATAAATAGTATCGGCCTGCGCCGACCTAATTAATATTATATCAGAATATTTGTTCTATTTGGTAGGGGCGCGGTCTCTGACCCGCCCATCCCTGGGTTTCAGCCCTCCTCGTATGCTCGCATGGATAATTTTATTTCTGATCAGGGACTCGTAGGGGCGCGGTCACTGACCCGCCCTTCCCCCGTTTCAGTCCCCTCGCGGGATCATTTTATTCCTGACCCGCACATCGCACCCCGCACGTTCATCCCCCCATCTTGAACCTTCAACCTTAAAACCTTCAACCCGATCCTCGTTTCAGTCCCCTATTGTTTTAAGGTCGTTCGCAATTTGCCCTGTTTATCCAGGTCATGTAATTCAGCCAGAATCGAAATGTTCTCCATCATTCCTGGTGCCAATTGATTCCAATATATTCCCCCGGTAGGTTTCTGGGATGTTGGCACGTGGACGACTTGGCTGGGAGTAATGATATAGTCGCAGGTTGTATCATAGGGGGTCAATTTCAATTCATCATCCACTAATTGACAATCGTGAACGATATCTACAATCGGTGTGTTGATTTCCGCAACCCCAATGGAATAAAGGGTTGCCCATTCAATATCGAAATAGCCATGGCCTTTTCCGAGTTGCCCTCCCGTGCGCGTGACAGCGGAACCACCGGTGACTAATAGGTCAATCTTGTAGCGCTGTTGAATTTCTGCCAGAGAAATGTGCCTGCCAATCTTTTCAATCGCATCCAACAGCACAGCGTAATCTTCCAGGCCCGATGGAACATCCTCTGGTAACAATTCCACAAATCCACGGCGAATGCCATAAGTAGTCATAAGCATAATTTTTTTGTCACGTACCGTCTGGCTGCGAAGCAGTTCCAGGCAATTATCTGGAGTGATAAAGATTGCCCGGGCATTCTTATAAATATCCATTTGAATGAGGCGGGCCGTGGCTTGGTCACTTCCTTGAAAGTCAGTAATAAACTCACTGAAATCAAAATGGAAACGGCTGTCTGGAAGCGCAACAGATCTCAAGGCGCTCCACACTTTCGTACGGGCTATGCTTCTGTCATCCATATGGAGGTTTCCTTCATAATTTGAATTAACCCATTTGTATATACGCGGGTTGGACGGATTGATTTGATCCGGGCTCAGAACCTAATTAGCATATCGAATCGAGTCTAAGGGAGTTGGTTCCCAATCTCTGCTGGCTTCTATCAACCCATTTACAACGTTATCCAGGTCAAGATGGTTAACTTGTGATACCTCTTTCCTCCAAGTTTCCGGGATTGCTTGAACTCCCGCGTAAGTCCCGGCTAATGCCCCCGCAATCGAGGCAACTGTATCACAATCTCCACCCATATTCACTCCCAGGGAAATCGCAAGAGATGGATCCCCTTTGGCAAATGCAAACAAACCAATTGCGGCTGGAACCGAATCTGCAGAGGCTACGCCAACTCCAAGAAATTCATACACCTTGGCTATAAATTCACGAGGATTGGAAGCACCGGCAGCTTGCTCAACTACCCAGGCTATTCGTTTTGGTACAGAAGCCGAAACAGTATCCACACCATACGGTTCGGCTTTTTCAGCTGCTTTGATCATCTCAATCAACAATTCATCCATGGTTATCCCCGGCTGAAAGGATAAAGCAATTCCCCAAGCAACAGCTGCCGCCGCGGATATGGAAGGGCGTGTACCGTGGGTGGGTCGGCAGGTTTTGACAACATCTCCAAGCAGTTCATTTAAAGGGGAATTACGTACTCCATGTATTATTCCTAGTGGAGAAATACGCATTGACGAGCCGTTGGTGTCCCCAGCCTTGCCCGCTTCCTCCAAAGGCGTCCCGGCACGGATAAGGTCGATGGCCCGCTGAGTGCTCGGCCCTAAGGGACTGGCATATTTTCCTCGAGTGCGCTCAGACCAGCTGATTAATTCAGACACAATATCCTCTTCTACAACTTTTTTCATCCGGATGAATGACTTGGCAAGAGCCAGGGATTGTTCTGTATCATCGGTGAATTCTCCGGCTTTCAAACCGTCATGATAAATGTGTTTGGGAAGAGGGGGATAAAAACGATCCACCCAACCGTATTGTTTACGTATTAATTCAGGGGTGAGGAAGGAAGTTGGCATTCCCATTGCATCGCCAATGGCAAGACCAAATAAGCATCCCTTTATTTTTGATCGTATGATTTCGAGATCCATTTTAATCCTCATGAAAAATTACTATCAGTCTGATAGCTTGGCTGGGATATCTGGAACTTGGGCCTTCAAGCGGTCGATAACCTGGGACCAATCCGGAAGATTATTCTGTGCGCCCAGTTTTTCCACAGCGAAGCTGGCAACGGTTGCGCCTATAAAACCTGATACAACCGGATCGAATCCGCGCAGGATACCAGCCACCACTCCAGCGGTGTACGCGTCTCCGGCTCCGGTTGGGTCAACTAATTGATTAGCCGATATTACGGGTATCTCTCTACGCGTTTGGTTATGGTACAACACGCTGCCTTTCTTGCCATGGGTGATGTATAGTTTTGTATCGGACATCCTGTTTGCAAATTGATCAAAGTTATTTATTTTGAGATGATCGCAAATGGCCTTCGCCTCTTCCCAACTTATAATCAATGTCTGAATATGAGGCAGAAAGTCGATAATGTCGGAGGATGCAATACCGCTGACAATCAATTCACTGCCTTCTTTAATCGCCGCATTCAAGAATGGCAATGTAAAAGTATTTAGCACTGGGCCGATTACTACCTTCTTGGCCAGTGTTATCTCCCCTATATTTATTGCCTGCGAGGATGCGCCGGGGAATGCAAAGCAAAAATTGTCTTCACCTTTGAAGAACAAATAGGCAAAACCCGATCGCTGACCTTTTATGATGGTTAACATGGAAAGGTCTATCCCTAAAGAATTCCAAAAAATTTCACAGGGAGAACCTGGAAAATCATCCCCAACCGGATAGAAAAGTTGAACGCGATGACCGAGGCGGGCAAGGCCGGATGCAATGTTAGGAGCTCCACCACCCAAAAAAGGACCTTGACTTTCGGAGATGATTTGCGAAATCTGCCCGGCAGCCGGTAATCGATCTACGCGATAGATATAATCCAATACAGCAGCAGCACCAACAACAGAAATGTCCATTAAGGGTTCAATGCGGCATCGGAGCAATGAGTAGTCCGCCGCCGCCATAAACAAAGTGCCAGAAGATAAAAGCTATTAATCCAGCGACTTGTAACCAGGCAAAAACGTTGCCGGGAATAAATGGTTCTAAGACTCTCGATATTGGTCCGGACCGGATACGCTCCGAAAGCCCGACTGTCCATCGCAATCGCAGTCAGCTGTACTCGGCGCATTGCACTGGCCATCAATGGCACGGTCAGCCGTTTTATGGGAGTGATGCGGTCGAATAAAGAACGGTTCTCGGCAGCACCGCGAACTGCATGGGCGTTCAACATCGTGCCTGCCTCAGATTGCAACATCGGCATAAACCGCAATGCTGCGTATATTGCATAAGCCCAGCGGTAGGGTAAATGGGCAAGTACGATCAATTCATTAATCATACGGCGAGGTTCCGTCGTCAGGGTGAAGACAACCGAGGAAGATCCCAAAGTAAGTAAACGGAAGAAAAGACCGAAGCCGTAATCAAGTCCTTCAACCGTGATCGATATCGGTCCAATGTGCGTAAGCTGATGGACTCCTCGTGGATAGAGTACCGTCATCATGATTAATATCCATAAAGAAATAGCGATGAACAGTCCAATTCGTTTAAGGAATAAAATTGGCTTTAATTGTGCGAAAACTAGCCCGACAATCACCACCCAGACAAAAATCGTTAAGTTTTCGACGGCATGGGAGGCTACGATCACGGCAATCGTTATGGAAATTAACCATATAAGTTTGTTTACCGCGTCCATTCGATGCATAAAAGAGTGGCCGGGTTGATAAAGGAATAACATCAGTTCACCGTTCCTTCTTCTAGGTAACTGGCTAGCTTTTCCGGGACGAGTTCAGGGGATAACCATGGAAATTTATTCTTGGCAAGTTGGTAAATCTTGTAACCTTCTGGGATGGACAACCCCCATTTGTCTTGAGCGGCAAGTTGTTCATCAAAAAGCTGCCAGGGTGTTCCCTCATAAGCGACATTGCCCTTTTCCATCACAAGAACTCGGTCGGCGTAGGCAGCAACAAGTTCCATGTCGTGGGTGACGATAATGATTGTCAAACCGGCTTTATTAAGTTCCACTAAATACTGCATGACCTCATCAATATTCTTACGATCTTGCCCGGTTGTTGGTTCATCCAGGATGAAGATTTCCGGTCTCATCACCAGCATGCTGGCCACACTCAATCGGCGTTTCTGCCCTCTACTAAGGGAAAGTGGGTGTCGTTCACGAACATGATCGAGCGAAAACCTGTTGAGCATTTCGCTTGTTCGCTGCTCGATCTCCTCGGCACGAAGGGTCATCCCTTTTAATCCAAAGGCTATCTCATCATGGACGGTGTCAGTTAAGAATTGATGTTCAGGATATTGAAAAACATATCCAACCCGTCGTGCCAATTCCTTGATCTTTACTTTCGAAACATCCAAACCATCAACAATTACCTTCCCGGTTGTAGGACGGTTCAGCCCAATAAAATGTGAGGTGAGTGTTGATTTTCCAGATCCGTTTCGCCCTACAATGGCCAATATCTCCCCTTTTTTAATTTCAAGCGAAACATTCTTCAATGCCTGAAAGCCATTGGCATAGGAAAAAGATAAATTATTCACTTGGATGATGGACTTCGTTTCATGAATATCGGTAGGGGGATTTTGCGCAGATGGGGCGCGGATTTTATCAGCCGGTTTAAATCTGAAATTATCGAAGTTTAATTCTGCAGAAGTGACGGGAACGGGGTTTATTGAATATCCTTTGGCTTGAGCGGCAAGGGCAAATTCCGTCGCTTCAGGGAGACGGAGTCCCAATTCATTATGGATCATCCTGCCTGATTGGTTCAAAATTTGCCGGGGGGGGCCGTCTAAAACAATCTTTCCTCCTGAGATCACGACCAAACGATCTGCCAGACCAAGGATGCCCGAGATATTATGCTCAATGATAATGATGGTGACACCATGGTTTTCTTTGAGCTCGTATATCAACGATTTCACCTCAGCCGCTCCCTCTGGGTCCAGGTTTGCCGTTGGTTCATCCAGGATGATCACCGTGGGTTCCATGGCAAGCACGGAGGCAATGGAAAGCCTTTGCTTTTCACCTCCAGAAAGGGCAAAAACAGAGCGGTCCTCATAATTTCCCAAGCCGACGAACCGCAGTACCCGGTCAACTCGGGATAGCACTTCACCTTTCTCGACAAGAAGATTTTGAGCGCCAAAAGCTACTTCATCTTTAACAAAAATATTGCATATTTGGCTATCGGCGTCTTGGAATACCAGGCCGATCTTCGTGGCCATTTCATAGATATCTTTCTCGTTTGGGCTCCAACCCATGATATCAACATGTCCCTCTAGGGTACCGCCAAGCATCCGAGGGATAACACCATTTAAGCACAAGGCAAGGGTGCTTTTTCCCCCACCGGTAGGCCCCATTAAAACTGTCAACTCGCCTCGTTTGATATTAAGGTTGATATGATCAAGGGCTATTTGGGGATCCTGTACGGGATACCAATAGGTCAAGTCCTTGATGTTTATTGCCACTTCACGTTCAGCTTGGTCTGGCATGTTAAGAGTCCCATGAAAAAAAATAAACTCCCTTCGGAAGGCTGCAAAGTTGAAATATTGGAAGGGAGTTTATTTACTTCCGGTCAAATTCAATCAGACGCTGGCTGCAGCTGACCCACGTACTCCTGTCTTGAGAACACCTTGGTAAATAACCCAGGCTAAACCGCCGCCGATTACGGCATCACCAACGGCCATTGCAAGATAGAAAAGGACCATGGTTCCAATCGGAAGTACGGTGAAGCCAAATACAAGGGTTAGGCAGATCGCACATCCGATACCGGTAAGTGCCCCGGAAAGAAGTGCGGTCGCGAGGGTTGGCCGGTACATGAAGATCAAGAATCCGAGTTCAGCGCCGATGGCTTGAAGCAGGGTGAAGACCAGGACAATTGATCCATCCTCGCTGCCGGCTATCATTTCAATGATACCGGTTAACATACCGCCGATGAATACAAGACCTGGCTTTTTCGTCAGCAATCCGATAATTATATAGAATAGGATGAAAAAGGGATTATCGAGTGCTGCACCGAAGGGGCCCAAAACTCCCTCGATAAATTTAGCCCACGCACCGATGACATAAGCGCCAATAACCCCACCGACTGCCGCTACAACAGCGATGGTGAGAATATCGTATGTACTGACACGGTAACCTTTGAAAATTTTGTTCATCTTTCTACTCCTTTCTTGAGAATACACGATACAAACAAAGACTATAGACCAACAAAGGAAAAACCGTATTATTTGTAGGAGCTGTCTTGGGCACCTCCTCGTCTATTTGTGAATAATCCATAATTCGGAATTTTCTAAGCAACTCACTTTTTCCTATTACAAGCTAAGGCTCTTCTTATCTGAAAATTTTGTGATCAACAATTCGTGAAATCCTTCAAAATTGGCATTGGATGCAGCGCGAATAATGGGTAGATGTAGCCATTTAAAGTTATCTCTGTGGTCGGTTACCGTTTGTCCTCGGGTTAGTTGGCTTTGGGTCTCAATTTCTACATGTATTTCTTGAGTTTGGATAAGATCGGGGTTTATTACGACAGCAACAGCTAGGGAGTTTATTAAGGCGCAGTAGCTTTGAAAGTGTTTTTCATCGAGAAATTTCAGGATTTTAAGGAAATGCTCCGATTCTGGATTATTGGCGTGTTCTAATTCAGTTCGATGATGGGAAAGAAGATTAATATCGGGATGCGTGGCGACATCCAGGCCAATTGCAGTAATATTCATCCCGGAGTGGAAGACGATCTTCGCAGCATCCGGATCAACAAATATATTCCATTCACTCACCGGGTTCCCGCCAGTGGCATTGGTGAAGGCATAACGGTTGAATCCAAAGGACCCGCCAATCAAGATAAGTTCATTTACCAGTTGGGCGATTGCAGGCTCTTTTAATAACATATATGCTATGTTCGTTAAAGGCGCGGTTGCTACGATGGTAATTTCATGGGGATTAGAGTGAATAATGTCAGCCATAAAATCAGGCGCGGACCGGGGATGTAAACTCGATCGCGGTTCTGGCAATCCTGTATTACCTAATCCGTCGTTACCATGGGAAAATGGGTCTAACGGATATTCGCAGACAAGGGGTCTCATCAATCCCTGGGCCACAGGCACATCCGTGCGATTCATTAACTCGAGGGTCTTGCGAATGTTCACCCCTGTCCGGTCTGCGCGTAGGTTACCTGTTGCACTTGTAATTCCCTGAATACTGACTTCACTTGATTTTAGGGCAAGGATGATCGCAATAGAATCGTCGATACCCGGATCGCAATCTAACAGGATTTTTTTCATAGGTAATTACTCATTGGTTGATTCCGTGCCGCAATTAAAGGGGTTATAAGAGATTTCAATGAGAATCGAAATTCACATGAAACCTTACGCGTTCACCAAGCCAGGATGTTGTCGAATATTCTACAGGTGTGCCATCCTCTAGAAAAGAAATGGTGGTTAATAGAATAAGGGGTACTTCGGGGTAGCTATCGAGAATATTTGCGTCTCGGATGGATGCCTGAGTGGATTCAAACATTGTTTCCGAATGGATGGGTATGAGCTGATAGCGAGTGGATAAGGTTTGAGAGACTGAATTTTGGATCAAGGGGGTCGTGGTGATTTCCGGACATAGTTTATCGGAAAACCACGAACGATCTATTGCAACCGGGAGTCCGTCAGCCGTTAGTACCCTTTTGAGATAAGCAACAGGCTCATTCGATTGCAATCGTAGTTGTTTGGCAATTTCTGGATAAGGGTCGGAGAAGACCCGGGCGTCTAAAATCTGGGAATCAGGTTTATAACCCATCTCTAAAATACGTTTAGAAAAACTGACTGGAAGTCCAAGATCATATATCAAAGGTTTGGGTTGCTCATTAACAAAGGTTCCGCTCCCGCGCTGCCTTTTGAGCAAACCATCCTTTACTAATTCCGATAAAGCTTGACGCAAAGTCACCCGCGTAACCTGATACAAATCTGCAAGATCTGGCTCAGAGGGCAATTGCTGGCCTAGTTTCCATTCCTGCATTTGGATACGCCGTCGCATATCAACGGCGATCTGGTAATAGACAGGTATTGGCGATTCTCGATCAATCTTCCGCATAGTAGTTGTCTAATTGACTATATGTCTATATTTATATTATCACAAAGCATGCTATGAAGTCAAGTGGGTGATTTGTAGCATCCCAAATTGGAAGCATCTAGGAATCAGTCTGACTAATGCACACACTCAACTCCTTACTGACAATATCCTCCCCCATTTGCTTAAATGTCTGTACTGTCCCGAACATGTCTTACTTATGGTTGGGGACTCTAACCAAAAGAATCAAAACGAGGTGCTGATCAAGTTTCTAGCACCTCGAAAACTAAGGCACACCTCAGATGAACTGGCAATTGAGCACAATACCTCATTCTCTTCTGTGTTGACTGCTGATAGATTTATATCCCTCCAAACTCTATTCTATAATCCATGCATGCAATTGCACAAAGTCTGTACGCCCTAATATGTCATGGACTCCTCATTGCTTGACTAAAGAACATTTGTTCTGTATAATCGGGCGAGTAAGCGTTCGCGTAGCATCCCGTAGCGAAGCGGAGGGACTAGCGAACATCGCGTTCCCCAGCACCCTGCGGGTCGCCCACTTCGACGATTTGAATCGTCGAAGGATATATCATGTCTCAAAAGTATGAATTGATCCATTCTGCATCCTCTACCAGTTCCCTTTTCATATATCGGAGGGTATTCGTTCCTCTTTGTTCCTCGAAGATGCCGAGCGTTCTCCTCGGCGCTAAACGAATACCTTGCTCGTCTACCGCGGGGAGGGTTGAACCTCAATTGAATGGGTTGGAGGAAGCATTCGACCTTGATTCGAACCGTTCGAACACTCCCGTAAATCAGGCAAAAATACTGTTGCAACATCAGGAGCTTCCTCCCCTAAATCCGACAACCAATAAAAAAATTGACCACCAAAAAATTCCCATAGGATTTGGGGAAGGTGCCCGGAGGGCGGAGGGGGTACAGGTAGCATTCGAACTTGATTCGTTCCGGTTGTGCGCTGCCGTAAATCCGCGCTTTCCACAGGCTATCCACAGCTCCCACCGCCTCAAGGAGTGCCTTACGTCTTCCGCAGTTCAAACGATTCCTCACGTAATACAAAGTCCCAAAAAAATCTCCGTTTCTTCGGGCCCTGTAGGGTTACCCTTTGCGTCTCCGTTCATCTCTGGTTACATCGTGCACGTAGAGTATCCCCGGTCGATCGGTGTCTTTGCGCTAATGTTTATTATTTCTTCTTCGACGCTTCCTTGCTGAACAGGCCCGAATATTGTCCCAGGCCTTCTTTTTCCAGGTCCTCCGCGGGGACGAAGCGCAGCGCCGCCGAATTCATGCAGTACCGCAGCCCCGTCGGCGCCGGCCCGTCGTTGAACACATGCCCCAAATGCGAACCGGCGTTCTTCGAGCGGACTTCCGTGCGCGGCAGGATCAGCTTGAAATCGGTATGGTTCACCACGTTTTCCGGCTCCAGCGGTTTGGTAAAGCTCGGCCAACCGGTCCGGGAGTCATACTTGTCCAGCGAGCTGAACAACGGCTCTCCGGACACTACGTCCACATAGATGCCGTCGTGCTTATTGTCCCAATACTCATTGCTGAACGGAGGTTCCGTCCCCTCCTCCTGTGTGACGTTATACTGCATGGCAGTCAGTCGCCCCTTCAATTCCTGCTTGGATGGCTTGCTGAAAGTGGTCATGGTCAACTCCTTGCTACGAATAAACGGTACCGGTATCTACATTCTGGATTATAGCAAATATCGATATCTTACCTGTTCCCGGTTTGCTGCTCGCGATGTATCGAATATCGCACGGCTCTTTCACTTCTTTTTCCATGATATATTCGTCTCCGCATCACCGGAGGATACTGTGCAGAAAATAAAACCGGGTCTTTTCCTGACTTTGATCTTGCTCGCGCTGGCTCTGTTCTTCTCCATGACTGGTAAGGCTTCCGCCTCCAGGCTGGAGGCTGTGACCGTAGTTCCGGTCTCTGTCGGTCAGTTGACCATCACCCCCACGCCGTCTGATTCCCCAACCCTCGTTGCTACCGACGGCCCCACCGGTGGTCCACCGCTTTCACTGACCCTTACACTTGTCTTCACCTGTTGCGCGCTTGGTATCGTTATGGGAGTGCTTGTCCTTGGCTTCATCCTTTCCATGCAAAAGCAAAAAGAAGAAGAAAAAAAGGACAAGGGTTCATGACCAAGCCGCAAAAATACAATCGCTGGTCATGAACATTATCGATGCTTATTTGGGAACGGCTGGTGGCTGAGTAGCTCTGAGCGTTCCTTGCGAAGAGTGTATCGAAACCACATACATTCTCCGCCCTCTCGCCTCGATGCACTTATGACTTTATCTCCGTTTACATCGTGCCCGTAGGGTATCTCTGTTGATCTCTGGTGAATTTCCACTGATCTACGGCCTGGCTTCCACCGCAAAATCCACCCTCTCGATCTTCCCTGCGATGCTCGAAAGCAGGAACGAGAACGGCAGGCTTCCACCCGGCTGAATGCCGGTCGGAGATTCCCACCTGCGCAAGCCCGCTACGTTCCCCGCCCCATCGTAGGCCACCGCAGCCACCCATACCGTACGAGCCGGTTGCGCGCTGGCGGGCAAAAAGACCTGTCCGTTCACTTGTGCGCTGAGACCCGACCAATCCACTTGCGCCAGCGTGTTCCGTATCGAGGCAGGCAGATAACGCGCATCGCCGGGTAATAAACGGATGGCTGTCAATATTTGCACTTGCGGCTTTGCATCCAGCGGTATGTCGGGTGCAAAGAATACGCTCAGCGGCAGCGACTCGTTCGGCGGCAGTATGTCGAGCGGCAGGAAAGCCGTTTGGCTGGCAAGCGATTGGCCGTTTGCATCCAGCAGTGTCACCTGCGCGCTGATGTCTTCCACGATTTCAGGCGAATCGTTGTGGACCAGCACGAAGCACCACATCCCGCGGTCCACGGTCGGGTGGCAGGCGATCTGTTGCACCGGGAATGACACCGGCGTCGGTGTCGCTTCACCGCTCGGGTTCTGCGGGTTGCTCGGGATCTTGAGCTTCTGCCCCACTGCCATGCCGTTCGGGTCGACGTCCGGGTTGGCAGCCTGCAGCACGTCGAGCTCCACATTGAACTTCTCCGCGATCTGGCCCAGCGTGTCACCGGCTTTCACTACGTAGATGAATGGGGTGGGTGATGGGATCGGGGTCTTCACAGAAACCACCAGTCCCTCAGGTTTTTCCGGTGTCGCGCTCGGTGTGACGGTCAGATAAGGCTGGAGGCTTTTCACGTTCGGAGAGCCACCGGTGCTTTGAGGGGCACAGGCGCTCAACAATAAAATGCATATAAGAACGATCCTTTGCATGAATATGATTATACCGGACGAGAGTTATAATCCTTCAACAGTGCAAAGATTCCTCGGGGTGGGGACGGGCGTAAGGCGAGCTGGGTTCTCGCCGTGCAACATCTTGCTCTTTCGGGGGCTAGGCCCCCGAAAAGCATAAAACAAGTAAAGACTTACGAACGACTACTAAGTAAATACAAACAACATAGGAGATTTCATGGAATATCGTCATCTGGGCCGAACCGGCCTGCGCGTGAGTGAGCTTTCTCTTGGCTCGTGGGTCACTTTTGGTAATCAGGTGGATGTGAAGCTGGGGGTGGACTGCATGTCCGCCGCCTATGATGCCGGCGTCAATTTCTTCGATAACGCCGAAGTATACGCGGGCGGCAAGTCAGAGGAGATGATGGGAGCCGCTCTCAAGAAATTGGGCTGGCGCCGCGGCAGTTATCTGGTCTCGACCAAATTTTTCTGGGGATTGAACAAGACCGTCAACGAGAGCAATACCCTCAACCGCAAACGTCTGATCGAGGGCATCAACGGCTCGCTTCAGCGGCTCCAGCTCGATTACGTCGACCTGGTCTACTGCCACCGCCCCGACCCCGAAACGCCCATCGAAGAGACGGTCTGGGCCATGCACAATATCATCGAATGGGGCAAGGCTCTCTATTGGGGCACGTCGGAGTGGGCGGCCTCCGAGATCGTGGCCGCGCTCGAGATCGCTGAAAGACATCACCTGCACAAACCCGTCACCGAACAGCCGCAGTACAACCTGTTCGAACGCGCCCGCTTTGATGATGATTACGTCCGCTTCTATAAGGACTATGGCTACGGCGCCACCACCTGGAGCCCGCTGGCTTCCGGTTTGCTGACCGGCAAATACGCTAACGGTATTCCCAAAGACAGCCGCCCCACCCTCAAAGGCTATGACTGGCTCAATAGGGATATGACCGACCAGGATAAGCTTGCCAAGGTCCGCGCCCTCGAACCGATCGCAAAAGAACTCGGCTGCACACTGTCACAATTAGCCATCGCCTGGATCCTTAAGAATCCCAACGTCAGCACGGTCATCACCGGCGCCAGCCGCGTCGAGCAGGTGCATGAGAACCTGAAGGCGGGTGAGGTGGCCCCCAGGATCACGCCCGAGATCCTGCAGCGTATTGATGACATATTCGGGATCAAGAAAAAAGAAGAAGGTTAAGAACCACTCACTGTCCTGCGTAAAGCACCCGAATAAATGGACGTATGCAGGCCATTGGCCTGCATACGTCCATTTATTCGGTATTTCTCGTCCCAGGCTGAAAGCGTGGTCGAAGATGGCGAGCGCACTTTCTCGCCAAGAAGGCGTGAGTCATCACGAAGGGTTAACAACGAATTTGCGATTGTCGTGGCAATCGTTTGTCATCCCCGACAATCGCAAATTTTAATTTACAAAATGTTTCTCTTCCACGTCCCGCCAGGTCTCTTCCGGCAGATGCATGTATTTCGTCAGAAGCGGATGAACGCCGCACAGCTCTTCATACATCCGCTCGGCGATGCGGCGGATGGAAAAATGCGCGTTGCGCGCCGAGCGTAACTGGCAAAAAGCGTAAGCTTCCCTTAGGTTGAACTGGGCCAGCACACGCCGGTTGTATCCGTTGGGGACAACGTACTGCGCCACCTGCGGATTGAATTCACATAACCTGGCATAGGTCCCGGCTGCGGCGTTCATGGCCGCTTCATACTTTGCCCCAAAACCGGCTTCTGTGACAAGACGCGGGGTTGCGTATCCGAGCCGGGTTGTCAGTCTTTGCGGCGTCTGTGTCATCATGCGGTGGCGTTTGAACTCCGCATATGCACCCTGGTCCATGACCAGGTCGAATGTATATGTGGCATATTCCAACTCGCGCAGAGGGATGTCGTGCTCGCCAAGGCGCCCCAGCAAAGATTCGGCCAGGGCCTTTAATTTCTCTTCCTCGAGTGATCTGACACACGCCAGCGCCTCCTCGAACGGCATTTCCCCGAACCGGTACAGTGCCGCCGCGAGGATCTTTGTCTCACCTTCTTTGTCGTAGTCGATTAATCTGCACCAATCGTCTGGTTTGTAGTTTCCGGTTTCCTGTTCCAGGTTTTCCAACTCCGTGCTTGTTTCAATCAGATACGGCACGGCATCCGCATACTTAACCAGCGTTGGGATTTCGCCCTTCGCCGCCGCTTTCACCTGTTCACCGATCTCACGCACCTCGGCCAGCCCATGCGAAAGCATCTTACGGATCACATTCTCGAGTACGCGTGCATTGGCCGTCATGCCCACATTGGCCAGTGAAGCGGCCGGCAGCAGGAAGCGGCATACGTCTACATATTGCGAACGCAGGCGGCGGTCCATGGCCTCGTCGCTCTCGTTCTCACGGCGCTCTGCCCGCTCGAGGACAATCGCCCATACCGGGTCAAGCGACTCGTGATACGTGGTAAACAGCTTCTGGCAGGTGGCAATGTATTCTTCGCGCAGGGGATGTCCGTCCAGTTCAGCCGGGACATAAAAATTATCGGATCCCCATTTCTGATAGCGGGTGGATTTTTCGGTGTAGGAAGCCAGGCGGTTGGATTCGATGCTCTCGATCGCCAGGCGCGATACGTTCTCGAAGGCGATATGCAAAACCGCATGCTCGGCCACCGAAGCATGACCGTACCCCACCACCCATTTCTCGTGGAACTTCGCTGACTTTTCTTCTGTCAATCCCCTGGCGATCTCGAGGAACGATTCAGGCGAACGCGAGGTTTTGGCAAATGCCACCGCGATGGTTTCGGGGCTGAGTTCTTTGGGCGAAAGCAGATAAATTTGGCGGTCAGGCATATGGCCTCCTTGCGAGTCGGTCAAAGGTATTATATCGAAAAGAGCGGCCAAGTGGCCGCCCTAAATGACACAGAATCTTTTGGCGGTTATGCAGACAATATTTCGCGGCCCCGCTCGATATCCATGTGGATCTGCGACACCAGCGCCTCCACCGACGGATACCTGATCTCATCCCGCAGCCGTTCGACAAATTCAACTTTGAGGTCCTGGTCATACAGATCGCGGTCGAAATCAAGCAGGTAAGCTTCCACGTTAGGCGACTGTTTATCCGGCGTAAAAGTGGGGTTGATGCCGATGTTCGTCATGGCACGGTATTTCTCCACCCCGATCAGGTACCCAGCAGGCATAAATGCCGTTGGGTGGGATCACTTTATCCATGGAATAATCGACATTTGCCGTGGGGATGCCGATCGATCGCCCGCGCCCATCGCCATGAATCACCGCTCCATGCAGGCTGTAGGGATGTCCAAGCAGTCTGGCCGCTTCAGCTACGTCGCCGACTCCCACCAGTTTGCGAATTTCGGTGGATGAGATCACTCCGCTTTCATCGCTTACCGCCGGGATGACCTCAACGCTGTAACCCAACTCCCGGCCGATCTCTGTCAGACGCGCCGCATTGCCCTCGCGGCCTTTGCCCAGGGCAAAGTCATAGCCCATGAGCATCTGCTTCATGCCGAGATGCTGTTTCAACCGGGCCGCAAAATCATGCGCCGATGTATTCGCCACCGAGCGATCGAAGGTCTGTGTGATCACCACGTCCACACCGAGATCGAACAGCAGATCGGCCCGTTCATCGGGTGTTGTCAGGCATTTGACGACGCTGTTGCCCAGCACGGTCGCCGGGATGGGGCCAGAAAGTTAACACAACAGCAGGCGCATTTACTTGATGCGCGCCTGCCGTCAATTTTCGAATGATTTGCTGGTGACCGCGATGCACTCCGTCGAAGACACCGATCGTCAGCCAGCTATTTTGCAGATCGAGTTGGTCAAGTGATTGAGCGTGGATCATTTAAACGCAAAAGGCACAGGGGCTTTAACGAACGAACGGTGTGCCTCTTTGTACCCTTCGTATTTGGATTTCCTTTATGAGAAAAATACTTTCTTGGGCTGCCACTCCGGTTCGCCGGTCTCGCCGGTGACAAAGTCCATCAACGCCACCAACTCACCCTGCGTGCTGACGCCGCGCACCATCCCGGGCTTGGCATCTGCCGCAGCCTTGACGCGATGTCCGTGACGAACGTCTTCCACTTCGTCGGGGCTGAGCTCGATGGCGGGCCATTCCGCCAGCGCCTCGGCTGCGGGAATAAGATATTGGTACCAGTTGCCGGCGTGGAAGGCTTCCTGGAGTTTCCTCAAAGGTGTTGCATCGCGCAGGGAGAAGCGTCCGCTTTTTGTACGGCGCAGGCCGACAAGGTACGCGCCGCAGCCCAGCACAGTGCCAAGGTCATTCGCCAGCGACCGGACATAGGTGCCGGACGAACAGTGCACGTCGATCACCACTTCAGGCGGAGCCCATTCCAGCACTTCCAGATGATGAACGGTTATTTTACGCGGGGCCAGCTCCACTTCCTCACCTTCACGCGCCATTTCATAGGCTTTGCGTCCCTGCACCTTGACGGCGGAATATGGGGGTGGAGTTTGCTCGATCTCACCGATAAAGGTATTAAGCACTTTTTCAAATTGATCTTCGGTCACATTGACGGGTTCGTCTGAATTTGTAAATTTTCCATCCGCATCGAATGTATCGGTGGTCGATCCCAGGCGGATGATCGCCTGGTAACGCTTATCAGAGGCCGAGACGAATTCACTCAAGCGCACGGCCGGGCCCACCAGAATAACGAGCACACCCGAAGCGCGCGGGTCAAGCGTGCCGGTATGCCCGGCGCGGCGCAGACCCGTCCCGGTGCGGATCGCCTGCACAACATCGTGCGAGGTCATCCCTACGGGTTTATCTACAACCAGAACGCCAGAAATGGCATTCTTTACTTCCTGACTATCCATTTTTTTCCTCCTACGTCTTTCCGACGGTAGTAAATTCGGACAGTAACTGTCCTATATTATAGACTTACAGTCTTAGCATTTCCTTAGTACGTCTAATAACAATTTTCTTGACGTCTTCCAGGGCGCCTTCCACGTCGGCCCCGGCTGCAGCCGCATGACCGCCGCCGCCAAATTGTTGGGCCACCTGGGAAACATCGATGCCGGGCGCGAGCGCGCGCCACGAAATTTTTACCCGGTCTTTCGGCTGCTCAACGAAGATCATGCCCACTTTAAAGCCGTCTATCGCTGAAATGATATTGATCAGGTCGGCATCGTCATTACCTGAATAACCGGCGGCTTTGCGATCTTCGACCGTCAACGTCCCCAGGACCATTCCATCTTTCCGTTCCAACTTTGAAAGCCCGCCGCCCCAGTAACGTGCGGCTTCAAACGAGCGCCGCACAAGTCCGCGCATGTAAAGATCGGGCATATCCACGCCGGTCTCCATCAGGGTCGCAACCTGGCGCAGGGCTTCAGGCGTGACATTGGACGTGCGGAAACCGAGTGTATCAGTGATGATACCGGTAAGCAATGCCGCGGCCACCGGTTTCGTGATCGTATAGCCCCAAACTGGCAGGTAGTTGGTCAGGATGGCCGAGGTTGCGACTTCCGTGCCCTCGATCAAATTCAGTTTCCCGAATTTTTCGTTGGTGATGTGATGGTCGATGTTAATATCGGGCTGGACCAAGCGTTTCAAAAGGCTTGCCGGTGCGTTTGAAATCGGCACAGTCCACGGTGATAAATGTATCGAACGTTCCTTCGATTTTAGTCTTAATCTTTCCTGAGCCTTCGAGGTGTTTGAAGGACGAGGAGACGCCATCGGCCAGCACCATCTGCACATTCCTGCCTGCATTCTCTAGAGCCAGACCTATCCCCAACAGGGAACCCACTGCATCACCGTCCGGACGGACGTGAGAGGTGATGAGAATTTCTCGCTGGTTTCAAGGCGGGACTTGACTGCTCCAATGATATTCCCATCCATGTTGTAAAGTTAATCCTCCTGGTCGTTCATTGCAATGCTCTATATGTACTATCTATTACATGTACTATCTATTACGATTTGATGCTTTTCTTGCCGGGTTTCTCTTTGTCTCGAAGTTCCGCCAGCACTTTTTCTATCCGATCCGCATTTTCCGGCGTTGGATCCCAGTGAAAGCGCAGGCGGGGAAAAACGCGCAGCTCGACGCGCCCGGCTAATGTGCGGCGGATGAAACCGCTGGCCGATTCCAACCCCGCCAGGATTTCAGCGGAGCGGGCCGGTCCTTCAACCGCCGAAACGAAAATGTCGGCATAAGACAATTCCTTATCTACTTTAACGTCCGTCAGGTAAATTTGTTTCAGGCGCGGGTCGCTCAGTTCGCGGATGAGCATATCTGCGAGCTCCTGGCGGATGCGGTCCGCTATACGTTGAAGACGAGCTTCTGAG
>CAVWHR010000046.1:0-21266 GCA_963754835.1 uncultured Chloroflexia bacterium
AAAGAAATTAAACGTGCTGTTGAATTATCGTGAGGAATATATAAGAAAGAATGAGTTATGAGATATTTAGATTATTTCCAAGAGTTGGAGAAAAGTAAAGAATATCGTACTGCTGAAGATAAATTAAGGATTAATTTTGCGCTGGGTAAGGCAGTCGTTCGTGCAAGGATTAAAAAAGGATGGTCGCAAGCAAAGCTTGCAAAAAGGGCAGGTACCAAGCAAGCAAATATATCGCATATCGAAGCTGGTCTTGCTAATCCAACCTTAAAGCTGATTCAGAAATTAATGAAGGCTTTGGATATTGAGATTCAGTTTTGTGAGTTTGACGATACCAGACAAAGTCTGGTCTCTGTACAAACTAAGGATATACAGTCTATCGCAGCGCCAAATTGGCCAATTAGAAGCAATTGGAAACAAGAAGCAAATTCATCTATTAATAGGAAGTTAGACTAATAGCGAAGGAAATATTAAATAAATGATCCGCCATGTTTGGTCAGTGTTGTGTCAAAAGACATCTACTGATGCAGAAACTAACACAGTTAGTATGTTCTCTGTCTATGAGTCAATTGGATCAAACGAAGGACCGACAGAACAGAAACCTGTAATAATTCCAATAGAATTAATTACATTATGGGCAAGAGAGGGTGTAGATGTGCCCTGCAAAGGAGAGATGCGGATGTATTACATTTCTCCTAATGGTGTAAAAGCGCCAGACATCGAATTAGATATAGATTTGGAAAAGACGTTTTTCCATCGTTCAATTTTGCGTACAAACGCGCTGCCAATTGTTAATTCCGGTATGTATAATTTCTTTGTTGAGTATCGAATGGATAAGAAAGAAGAATGGAAAATAGCTGCTAAAATTCCACTGTTGGTAAATGTAGAAGCTCCCCCCTTAAAATAGTTGAAGAATTTATCAAGAAGACACCGATTTTAAGTTTGAATAATGAAACTAATAGGGATAAGCCCAGCTTAATCGCTGGGCTTTTTGTTTTGAATGGCTCTTCTTACTACGGCTCGTCCGGTTCTCTATGTATCGAATCCTAATATTTTTGTGTGAAATTATCTTTGAGGGATTTTAGCAAATCTAGAGTCAGCTATCAGCATGGCTAAGAGCTTTACAAATTATTACAGCTTCACTGCCCCGATTTGCTGCAGCACTCCCAGCACATCGATCTCTGTCCACCGCTCCACGATCTTTCCCGCCTCGAAGCGGTCAATGGAAATGCCCGTCCACGTCACGGTTTTGCCCGTCGGTGCGATCCCCATAAAGATGCTAGCGATGTGCACGCCTCATGATCTCATGGATTACTTCGGTCTTGGCATCTGCATAGTTCTGGGTGTACTTCCAGGTTCGGGTTGCAAGGTCACGCTTCGTCTTTTCGTAGAGCAACCGGTCGTCGGCATGCTTTCGCAGCCAGTCGCGGAACAGCAACATCCGCTCAATTTCTTCACAGCCGTCGGAGAAGACATGCAGGTTGCCGTTTATCTCTGGTGGCTTAAGCAGCCGGTGCTCATGCCAATCGGGTTCACGTATCCTTAGCGTAAATCCCTTTTCCTCCAACGGTTTAACGTAGGCAGCCTCCTGCCTTGAATCTGCCACTGCCAGGACCATATCGATCACCGGTTTTGCCGACAATCCCGGCACCGATGTCGATCCCACATGCTCTAGCAGCAGCACGCCATCTTGGAGCGCTTCACGTATTTGTTGCTCCAACCGGGAGAATAACGTCGGCCATGCTGGATCGTACGGGGCCAAATAAATCGTCCCATTCAAACTCCCGGGACTGATTTGCGCCCGATTAAATTCCAGATTATTAGAGCTTCACCGCCCCGATTTGCTGCAGTACACCCAGCACATTGATCTCTGTCCACCGCTCCACGATCTTCCCCGCTTCGAAGCGGTCGATCGAGATGCCTGTCCATGTCACAGTTTTGCCCGTCGGTGCGACACCCATAAATACGCCGCGATGGACGCCGCCGCCCGCAAAGCGGGTCGCAACTTTTTCGCCTTCGGAAAACTGGTCCTGCACCTGGTCGTGCACATCGGCAAACGCCGAACGCAGGTTCGCCGCGCCGCGTTTGAGGCTTTCCGCCATCGCCCCATCGGCGATCTCATCCACAAAGGCCATATTGCCTTTGCTCATGATTTCTTCGAAATAACGTCGCACCAATACCTTATTGTCCTCGCTCATCATCTCTCCTTTGGTTTTACTCTCTAATCTCTAAAATTTAATCCCTGCTCTTCACCGCATTTACAAAATCCGCGAACAATCCGTAGGCGGTCGGCTCCGGCCCTGCCACCATGCCCTCTCGTTCCGATTCGATGATCGAATAATCGCCCAGCACGTCCGTGCGGAAGGCCACGCCCGTGGTGGAATCTTCCATGCCGTATAACGGATCGGAGACGGGCACCAGTTCCGGCGCGACGCGCGTCGCGACACTTTATCTCCCTTCCGTTCGGCGCTGCACACCAGCTTGTAACGCTTGCCGTCCGCCTTGGCCTGCGCGATCTTCTCGGGTGTGATCTCACGGATGCCCTGCCGTTCCACCTGCTGCGGCAGGCAGGGAATGTCCATCAATACCGTCACCAGCGCCGCCACCTTGATGGCCGCATCCCAGCCGTCCACGTCGGCGGACGGGTCGGTCTCTGCCACGCCGATGGACTGGCAGTACTTCACCGCCTGGTCGAATGTCTCGCCCTTTTCCATCCGCGTCAAAATGATGTTGGTCGTGGAGTTCAACACGCCTCTGAAGGAGAGCAGCTCCGCGGCCGGCATGGCCTCGCGAAAAACGGAGAAGACCGGTGAGCCGCCCAGCACCGTGGATTCAAAATAGAATTTGCGTCCTTTTGATTTTGCCAGCGCGCTCAACTCGCGGTAGCCGTGCACCACGGTGCCTTTGTTGGCCGTGAAGGCGTGCATGCCGGCTTCCAGCGCCGCGCGGACGTGGTCGATTGCCGGTTGACCGGTGGTATGGTTCACGGGCGAATTCTCGAACATCACATCGGCTTGCGATTGGCGTATGACCGCCAGCGAATCCTGCACCGGGGTTGTGGAAAGGACTGCGATGGATTGTCCGCTTTCCACCAGCGCCAGGGCTTTCTGTATATCGAGACCCTTCGGATTGACGGCAAAGCCGTGTTTGCCCGTGGCAATGCCGGTGACGGAAAAAGTGATGCCGTAATTTTTTTCAAGCACGTCCTGCTTGCGTACCAGCAAACGCGCCAGCGCGCGCGCCACATTTCCAAATCCCACAAAAGCAAGTTTGTATTGCATGGTCTCTCCCAAAAGAGTATTTTGAAAAGCCAAAATCAATTGATGTCACTAAACAGCACCGGGCATTAAACGAAGGCCGCGTTAAATTCGCTCTGACCAACCAACCGCACAAAAGGCTTTTTGAAACAGAGAGTTTGAAAAATCTACGTTCATCTACGTTCATCTCCGGTGAATTTCCCGGTAAGAAACGCCCTCTATACAGGCGGATAAGGATAAACGCGCCGGTCTCTTGGCTGGCGCGGAAAAACCCTTGTCGTGAGCAGTTTTTTGGCGCGCCGTGTGAGTGCGGATATTTCCGGCGGGCTGAGATAAGGCTGAAGGTCTGCCAGCAGGCTCGAGCTTTCGGAAAGCAGCGCATCGAGGGCCGCGCACAACTCGTCCGGTATCGGCTGGCCCGCAAAGTCCCAGATCACCGTCCGCAGCTTATCCTCTTCATGGAAGCAGATGCCGTGATCGATCACCCACAGTTTGTCGGTGTCCTTCTCGAAAAACACGTGGCTGCCTTTGCGGTCGGCGTTATTGACCAGCAGGTCGAAGAGCGCCACCGGGCGCAGCCGCGCTTTATCTTCATCGCGGAAGGTGAAGTAATGATATTCGGGGTCGTAATCGATATATTGCTGGAGCGAGCCGGAGCCGTATGAAGGGACTTCCTCCCTGAGGGTTGTGTAGGGGACGAAGTGAAAGCCGAGCGCCTCGCTGACCATGTACGCGGCCACCTCGCGCAGGGCCAGCGTATTTTCGGGGAAGTCCCACAGCGGCTGTTCGCCTTTGGATGGTTTGTAGACCGCCGGGTATTCGCAGCCCTCGTAATGGACGTTCACCAGGAAAGTATAGTTGGAGCCGAGCATGAACTGGCCCTTGAGTTCGAGCTCCCCCTGCTGGAGTGCAGTTTTTAGTGTTTCAAATGATTTTGCTTCAGTCATCGATGGATTAATATCTGTTTACCGGGTATTACTAAATAATAAGACAATGTCAGCGTAGATGTTCGACCTTCGGCTGAGCGAGCTTTCGGGCAAGGTGGCCCCAAGCCACCGTTGCCCACTCCGACGATATGAATCGTCGGAGCTAACGATACGACCGCAGGTGCAAGCATTCTTCCTGCTCGTCGAAGCATTCGAATCGCCGAAGCTAATGCAGATGCCCATTCTTCTTCGGACAGAAATGACCTTCCGGTTCCATCGGCTGTCCGCACTGCGGGCAGATCGGCCGCCCGCGCTGCGTGACCTCGGCGCCCCAGCGCGCCATCTTGCGGATCTGCGTGCGCGTGCACCAGAAGCGGATCACCGAGCCCGACTCGGGGTCCTGTTCTTCGGTCAGCAGCTCACGCACGAACAGCACCACGCGGTCGCGCTCCTTGTCGTAGCCCAGGCCGATCTCACCCACGCGGAACAGCGGGTCCACGGGCGGGTTGATGCGCATCTGTTCCTCCACGTAATCCGCCGCGGCTTCTTCGAGGTTCGGGTTCTGCCGCTCCACTTCCGACAGGAACTGTTCCACGCCCACGGCCAGCGACTGGAGTTGGGTCTTCTCGATGATCACGTTGTACGTCTTTTCGGCCTGGAAGGCCTGGATGTAAAAAACACGCAAACCCGGTTTGCCGATGGCATCACCGGTAATATGATCGCAGGGGTCTACGTCGATTTCAGTACGAGGCATGTAATTCCTTATGGATAAAAATAGTATACCAGAACGGGGCAGGCTACGAAAGTCGAGCAAGGGTCAGCGCATAAGTGCCCAGTCACCATTGCCCACGCAGACGATATAAATCGTCGACGCACATCGTGCTCGTCGAGGTAGTAAGCCAATGCTCGCAGTGAGATGTTCTCGCTCACGGAGTTGTTTTTTAGGTGCCCCGCATCCTCGCACCCCGCACTTTCGGGCAAGGCGGCCCCCCGCCGCCATCTTCTATCCCCAATACCTAATACCTATTCCCGAATATCGACTCCCGAATACCCAATATCGATTATCGATCTCCATGCTCCTTACTGTTTAATAACCCCTAAATCTTATAAAGTATAATGCGCTCATCGCCAAAGGAGATCCATATGTACGACCGCCAAAAACTGGAACACCTGCGTGAGTCGCTGGAAAAGTGGGAAGAGACCGGCCTGCAGAAGACCCTGGCATCCATGCCGGAGCGGCAAAAAAATTTCATCACTACTTCCTCCGAACCGATCAATCGACTTTACACTCCGCTCGACGTCCCCGACCTGGATTACGAAAAAGACCTGGGCTTGCCGGGTGAATATCCGTATACGCGCGGCGTGCATCCCACCCTGCATCGCGGCAAGTTGTGGACCATGCGCATGTTCGCCGGCTTCGGCACCGCCGAAGAGACCAACGCCCGCTTCAAATATTTGCTGGAGCAGGGCCAGACCGGCTTATCCATCGCCTTCGACCTCGCCACGCTGATGGGCTACGACACCGACCAGCCCGAGGCGCTCGGCGAGTTCGGCAAATGCGGCGTGGCCGTCTCATCGCTGAAGGATATGGAGCTGCTGCTCGACGGCATTCCGCTCGACAAAGTCTCCACCAGCATGACCATCAATTCACCGGCCGCCATCATCTGGGCCATGTATATCGCCGCCGCCGAAAAGCAGGGCGTGCGGCCCGATCAATTGCGCGGCACCACCCAGAACGACATCCTCAAAGAGTTCATCGCGCAAAAGGAATTCATTTTCCCGCCTGAGCCTTCCATGCGCCTGGTGGTGGATACGATCGAGTTCGGCGCGCAGAAGGTGCCGCAGTGGAACACCATCTCGATCAGCGGTTACCACATCCGCGAGGCCGGTTCGACCGCCGCCCAGGAGTTGGCCTTCACGCTGGCCGATGGGTTCGAATACGTCCGCTGGAGCATCGCGCGCGGCCTGGATGTGGACGACTTTGCCCCGCGCCTGTCGTTCTTCTTCAATGCCCACAACGACTTCTTCGAGGAGATCGCCAAGTACCGCGCCGCCCGCCGCATCTGGGCGCGTGAGATGCGGGAGACCTTCAAAGCCAAGAACCCGCGCTCCTGGCTGCTGCGCTTCCACACCCAGACCGCCGGCGTTTCGCTCACCGCCCAGCAGCCGGAGAATAATGTCGTCCGCGTGGCGCTGCAGGCCCTGGCCGCCGTGCTCGGCGGCACACAAAGCCTGCACACCAATTCCATGGATGAGGCCCTGGCCCTGCCCTCCGAACATGCCGTGACGATCGCTTTGCGCACCCAGCAGATCATTGCGGAAGAATCCGGGGCGGCCAACACCGTCGACCCGCTCGGCGGCAGTTTCTTCGTCGAAGCCCTCACCGACCGCATGGAAAAGGAAGCCTACGATTACTTCCGCCGCATTGACGAATTGGGCGGTGTGATCCCGGCCATCGAAAAAGGTTTCTTTCAATCCGAGATCGCCGACGCCGCCTATCGCTATCAACGCGAGATCGACGAAGGAGTTCGTAAGATCGTGGGCGTCAACGCCTACCAGGAAGCCAAACCGCCCGCCATCCCGATCCTGCAAATGGATCCGGACGGTTACAGGCGCCAGATGAATCGCCTTGGCGAGCTTCGCAGGACGCGCGATAACGGACAGGTGGGTCAGGCGCTCGACAGGCTCCGCATTGCCGCACAGGGCACGGAGAACACCATGCCCTACCTCATGGACGCCGTGCGCGCTTACGCCACTTTGGGTGAGATCATTAATATAATGAAGGAACGTATTTGGAATATATGATGAGCCGACCATGATCTAGTGTGTCGCTCAGGCCGCTGTTCTCTCCAACAAGGTATCGATCTCAGCCATCTGTTCCGTCGTCAGCGGACCGAACTGCATGGCCCCGGCGTTATCTTTTACTTGTTCCACTGTACGGAACCCCGGGATCGGGAGTGTCTTCGGGCTGCGCGCCCACAGCCAGGCCAGCGCACCCTGGGATACTGTGCGTCCATTGCTTGTCAGTATCTCGCGTACGGCGTCTCGTTTGCCCAGCCATTCGGGGTTGGGCTTCCCATCTTTGAAATATTTCATCCAATCCGGGCTTTTCTTTCCTCGCACGTCGTCGAGTGCAGGTTTTGTTTTGTCGGTGTATTTATCGGTCAAGAGTCCCATCGCCAGCGGGCCACGGTTAAGGGCTGCCAGGTTGTATTTTTCACATAACTTGATGACCGGCGCGTTGTCATCCAAAACATTGAGTTGCAATTGAATGGCCGCGCATTTCGGTCCCTGGGCAAAGACTTCCGCTCGTTCCGGGAAATCCGTGCTCCAGCCATATGCGCGGATTTTGCCCTCCTTCACCAGCGTTTCGAGAGTCTCACGCACCGGTGCGGCTTGGTCTGCCGGGAAGCCGTTGTCGTGGAACTGGTACAGGTCGATGGTATCGGTGTTCAGGCGGTGCAACGAGGCTTCGCACGCCGCACGGATGCCCGCCGGGGAAGCATCGCTGCCGGTCACCTGGCGTGTAGTCTCGTCGAAAACCGCATTGAACTTGGTGGCAATGACCGCCTTCGAGCGGATTCCCTTTAATGCGCGTGCTAGTACCCGTTCGCTGTGGCCGGCTCCATAGACGTTGGCCGTATCGAAGAGGGTGACGCCCAGGTCAAGGCCGGCGTGGATCGCTCGGATCGACTCCTCATCGTCTACTTCGCCCCAGCCCTGCGGCGTCTCTCCGTTCCAGAACGGGCCGCCGATCGCCCAGCAGCCAAGCCCCATCGGGCTGACTTCAATGCCCGACCTTCCCAATGTGCGCGAATTTATTTTTGACATATTATTTTCCTTCCCGGAATTTTGCGGCATCTCTGTAAGGGCTGATGCGTTGCAATCTGTCTATCAGATATTTTAACTTTCCACCGTAGAGTTTGCTGAGAGCAAATATCCGTTAAACTCCCATCCACAGGGGGTTTAAGGTTTTGAAATGAAATCCTTAAGAATTCCTGGTGTATCTACTGATATTTGAAAAATAAAGTCGATTTTACCTGTCATTGTCGAAGATACTAAGAGTCTATCCGTAAAATGGGGCAAACCGCTTTTTTTGGGGTGCGAGGCGGTTTTTGCCAATCGCGCAGCGCACTCGTAGAGTGCGGAGCGAAGCGTAGTGGGAGCAATCCCGTGTTTTCGAGTAGGCATTTGTGACATTCTTTATTCAAAATCAGTACTGTTAAAAGGTTTTTTTACTGTAACCATCCGTACAAATCCGCTCAATCTTTCACGCTGATGGTGCGCACAAACTTAAAGTCCGAGGCCGGTGATCTCTCCACTTCCTCCCACGTTCTGTGGCATCTCCGGCAGCGGAACTTCACGATCTCCACACGGTAGATCCTGGAGTAGAGGTCGATAAAATGCAGCCAGTAATCCTCTCCGCCGCGTTCGATTTCCAGGCATTGTTCTTCGTCATGGATGTGCCTTCGGCTGACCTCCTCCCTTACCAATGGCAGCGGGCTTTTGCATTTTCTACAACAGGTGATTGGGAATAAGCGAAGATAAATAAAAACGCAGGCATACAATGTCGAAATGATCACTGCGGCGGCTGTGGACCATAAGGAAATTTCCATTTCATAGAACAGGATGGTCCAGAATACTAATGCCAGCGCGAAGGCAGATACCCATTCCACCAGGAAAACAGAACGGTTTTTTTGCTCCTGTTCTTTCAGCCAATCCCGGATCGATTTGATGATCATCTCTTTATCCAAAGTTGGTGCTCTGGCGAAGGACGGCTCGTTCTAATTATCTTTTATGTTTTTAGTATAGGGCAGTTTATCCTAAAAATCAACCTTTGGTTGGTTGTGAAATTAAGGATCTTCGCGGCTTTGCGTTAAATCTTTTTTTATTAAGCCTATCCGTGCAACTCCGTTCAATCCCTGGAATCCGTGTTCGAATCTTTATGATCTCCTCGCGCAACGCGCAGCATGGCTTCCAGGCTGGCTTCGACGTCCGCATCGGTGGTGGCCCAGGATGAAACGCTGATCCGCATCGCGGTCTGCCCCTGCCAGACTGTGCCGCCGCACCAGCAGGTCCCGTCGGTCTGTATGCCTGCGATGATGCGGTTGGTCGTCTCTGCGTCCCCAAACGACACCAGCACCTGGTTGAGCACCACGTCGTTGAGCACCTTGTAGCCGGCCGCCTGAAAGCCCTCGGCAAAGCGCCTGGCCTGGCGGCAGTTCCGTTCGATCATTTCGGTTACGCCCTTGCGGCCCAAGGTACGCAGGGCCGCCCACACTTCCACGCCGCGCGCCCGCCGCGATAGTTCCGGCGTAAAGTCGGACGGGTTTCGGAATGGACTGGCGGTGGGAAGATACTCGGCGGTGATCGCCATGGCCGCCCGCAACGCATCCGCGTCGCGCACCAGGGCCAGGCCGCTGTCATACGGCACGTTGAGCCATTTGTGCAGGTCGGTCGCCCACGAATCCGCATTGACCATGCCGGTCGTGAGATTCACTGTGGATGGGGCGGTGGCCGCCCACAGGCCAAAGGCCCCATCCACATGCACCCACGCGCCGGCCTCGATGCGCACGCTCGCAGATCTCGGAAAATGGATCGAAAGCTCCGGTATTAACGTTGCCTGCCTGTGCGATCACGATCGTTGGCCCGGAGATGGATGGCATTGCCTCGACCCGCATCCGGCCCTGCATATCGACCGGCACTTTGATGAGCCGGATCCGGCCCAGGCCCAACAGCCCCAGGGCTTTGACCACCGAAGGGTGTACTTCTGCGCCCACGATCACGGTAATGGGAGGCGCTCCGAACAACCCATCCGCTTCGACGTTCCAGCCTGCGCGCTTAAGCACAGCGTGGCGCGCGGCGGCCAGCGCGCTGAAGTTGGCCATCGTCGCACCGGTGACAAAGGCCCCCCCGCTCTCGGCCGGCAGGCCGGAAGAGTTTAAGCAGCCAGCGCAGGGACACCAGCTCGACCAGGGCAACGGCAGGTGTGGCGTTGTAAAAGGCGGAGTTCTGGTCCCAGGCCCCGGCCATCCAGTTCGCGGCCAGCGTGACCGGCAGGGAGCCCCCGATGACAAAACCGAAAAATCGGGGCCCGGCCATCGCCATGGTCGCCGGTGAGCAGAGTTCGTCGAGCAATTTCAGTACCGCTTCCGGCTGGTCCGTCTCTTCCGGCAGCGGGGCATCGAGCGCCGGGAGCTTCGATACCGCCTCCGGTGCAGGTGCTACCCCTCGCGAATCGAGACCTTCAAGATAGGTTATGGCGCGTTGAGCCGTGTTTTCTAAAAGTTCTCTCATGGATATCTCCTGATAGATTGGCAGTGTCTAAAGCAGGTTGGTTATTATATTTATTTTTTATCTACTTGCAGAATTGCAATTACCAACTTCAGATTCTCATTAATAAATTTTCGTATTCCTTTGCTGTCAAGCACAAACCGGAGCTCTCGAAAAATCTCTGTTTATCTCCGTTCATCTCCGGTATCTCCGGTTATCTCTGTTTACATCGTGCCCGTAGGGTATCTTTGTTCATCCCCGGTGAATTTACATTTAAACTAAGCGCCGAACTCATACGTGGGCGCGCCGGTGCAATTCGTCTCCATGCGGAACACCCCGCCGGCCTGCGGATATTTTTTCAAGGCCGCGGAGTCCATTCCCACGCGGGCGGTGGTCACGAACAACTCGTTCATGTTCGCACCTCCGAACACGCACGATGTTACGTTCAGGGCCGGTATCCCAAATTGTTCCAGCAGGGTGCCGTTGGGCTTCCACTGTGTGATCCGTGCGCCGCCCCACATCGCGATCCACAAATTGCCGTCCGTGTCGGAGGTCATGCCGTCGGGCCAGCCGAAGGTATCCACGAAATGGATGATGACGCGCGGGTTGGCGATCTGGCCGGTCTCGATGTCGTAATCGAAGGCCTTCACCTCGCGCGTCGGTGTATCGATGAAGTACATCGTTTTGCTGTCGGGCGACCAGGTCAGGCCGTTGGAGATGCGCACTTCCTTGAGCAGTTTTTTCAAGCGTCCTTCCGTGGACAGCGAATACAGCGAACCGCTGGCTTCCTGCTCGTTGTGGTCCATGGTGCCGGCCACGAAGCGCCCGCGCGCGTCGCACTTGCCGTCGTTGAAGCGGTTGTTCGAAGGTTCGCCTTTGGGCGAGGCGAGCGTGAGCAGTTTATTCGTATCCGGTTCGAAGGTCCAGAATCCGAAGCGCTGCGCGATCACCAGCCCGCCGTCCTTGCGAGGCGCCAGGCATCCGACGAAATCATCCAGCTGCAGGAAGAGCTTGGATCCGGCGTAGATCCGTTTTTCGAGCACGTCGATCCAGTACAGGGTCTGCGTCTTGGCGTCCCAGGCCGGGCCTTCGCCGAGAGTCGCCTTGGCATTGTAATAGAGTTCAGGCAGCATCATGATTATTTTGAATGGATGTGTTATGTGGAATTAATATTTTTTGAATCTTCAGCAATATTACCACTATTGGGCGAGGCGGCCTTAAGCCGACCGAGCTTCAGCGAGGGTCGGCAACTTCGGCGATATGAATTGCCGAAGCATACGAATCGCCGAAGTCAATCTTACAGCCTTCAAATGCTTGTCTAATCTTTTATTCCCTCTTATACTGAACAAGTCTTCAGAAAAGTTTTTTTATTTAATAACCGTCGTTATACAAAATCTTGAAGTTTTTTTACTTGATAGTCATTGGATACCATGAACACCTTGATCACCTTCCAGAACATAACCTTGATCGATGGCACCGGCCGTGAGCCGCTGTCCAACGCCACAGTCGCCGTGCGCGATGGCCGCATCGTATACGCCGGGAAGGCCAAAAAATGGCAGCCCTCGTTGGAAGAAGATATCCTCAACCTCGATTTCGCCGGTAAATATCTTTTACCCGGACTGATCGATTGCCATGTCCATCTTTCCGGCAGCGGTGAACCCGACAGCCAGTTCAAATGTGGACCATGGCTCGATGGCCTTGAAGATGCTGAACAACGCCCGCAAGAACCTCGCGGCAGGCATTACCACAGTGCGCGACCTGGGTGGCTGTAACGAGCTTGAGTTTTCTGTGCGGCGCGCCCTCCAGCGCGGCGAATTCTGTGGTGCACGGCTCATGCTGGCCGGCCGCTTCATCTCCATCACCGAATCGGGCGCGGACTATTACGAAGGCATGTATCGCATCGCCGACGGAGTGGAAGAAGTCCGCAAAGCCGTGCGTGAACAGATCCGCCATGGGGCCGACCTTATCAAGCTGGGAGTGACCGGCGCGGTGCTGGTCGAAGATGGCGTACCGGGCGCGACACATTTCAACGCCGACGAGATCCGCGTGGCCGTGGAAGAGGCCGCCAAGTTCGGCAAGCGCGTGGCGGCGCATGCCCACGGCATCGACGGAATCCGCAAGGCTGTCCAGGCCGGTGTTCACAGCATCGAGCATGGCACCTTCCTGTACCAGGACCCTAAAGTGATCGAAGAAATGGCGAAGCGCGGCACGTTCCTGATCCCCACGCTCAAGGCCGGCACGGATGTGATCGACGGCGACCATTCCAAAGTGCCGCAGTGGATCGTGGACAAGACTGATCGAAACGCAGGAGGCTGCCGAAAAATCGCTGCTGCTCGCCTATAAGGCGGGCGTGCCCATCGCCATGGGCAGCGACGCAGGCCACGCCTCTCAATTATCACGGCGAGAATGAGTTGGAGATCTATCAAATGCAGCAGGCCGGCATGAAGCCGATGGACGCGCTGGTCTCTGCCACCTTGGGCGCCGCCAAGGCCCTGGGTTGGGAGGCGCGCCTCGGTTCCGTGGAAGAAGGCAAGGCAGCCGACCTGCTTGTGATGGATGAAAACCCGCTGGATGATTTGAAGAAACTGGCCGACAAAAAACTGATCCGGGCGGTCTTCCAGGACGGCAAGCTGTCTGCCCAGCAGCCGAGCGATGCCTACCCCCGGGCCATCATCGCCCGCGACTGCCTGACAGTCGGGCAGTAGAACGTACCTGCTTAGACAATGTCATATTGTCAGCAGAACAATTCAACCTAATATTGATTAGAGTCGCCTTTCCTTATCGTGTGCAGAGCGGGTGCAATTGCGGTAATACGCTTTAGAAACTGTTCTTTTATAGACTGATTTACACCTAAATATGGAACTCTATACAACCCTTTCCACCCTATAGACCCCGAAGACAAGCTCTTGAAAGACTCTTAATCAGCCTATTACTAAAATAAGCTTCAAGTCAAGGACTAGGCGTTGTAATCCATAAGTAGTTGGGAAATTGTATGGCGGGTAGGCACCTCGGTGGGCAGGTTCATGCAGTTTATAAGGATCAACAATAAGCATGGCAGACATCTTTTGGTTTTTAAACCATGGCTGGAAAAATATTTGGAAGCAAAATAATATTTGGCTGTTCAGCGTTCTAGCCTTATTAAATAATTTATTTCAAATTATCATAATAAAGCATGAATTACCATTTTATATTATTACAGCAACAGGTGTTATTCCTATTATTTTATCTTTTGTTGGGGTTATTGGAGTACTGTATCTTGCATATTGTTTTTCAGTTGGCAAGCCGGCGTCCATTCACGAGACATTAACCGCAGCGAGAAAGTTTTCCGGGCGAGTAATCGGATGCTCCTGCCTCACACTTCTTATTCTTTTCCCATTTCTTATCTTATTCTTGGTTATTTCAATAAATATTTCATCAAAACATGATCAGGTTTCTAATAGTATGACTTTACTTTCCTTACCTCTTTCTGTATTTGTTGCTGTGTGGTACTTCTCTATATTCGGATTCTTTGCAAATGATTGGGGTGTTCGGCGAAGCGTTAGTGGAGCGTGGACTCTCTTTGTTAGTCACGTTAAAACTCTTGCTATGCTTGGAATAATTTCGGCAATAATAACTAGGATTTACTTCGCCGTATCTGGAATGTTGACGGTTTTATTTCAATCAGGTTTTACTGTCAACATCCCATTTTTAGTACCAGTTGAAAGTAGACACACTCAGGCATTCTGAGCTGCAAATTGATAAGGCGACAAGCCTTGCAAGGCTTCGTGCGGACGAATAGCATTGTAGTTTTCAATCCAAGGTTCAACGATCTGGCGCACCTCCTCCAGCGAACTGAATAAGTAAGCATCCAACACATCTTCACGAAAAGTGCGATTGAAGCGTTCGATATAAGCATTCTGCGCTGGCTTGCCGGGTTGAATATGTGCCAGGGTAATGGAATGCTCTTTGGCCCAGTCTTCCAGCCGATGGGAGATCAGCTCTGGACCGTTATCCATGCGGATTTGGGTCGGACATCCCCGCCAAGCGATCAGGATCTCTAGAATACCCACCAAGCGTTCGGCAGGCAGAGAAGTATCGACTTCGATCCATAAGGCTTCCCGATTGAAATCATCCAAGATATTCAAGGTACGAAAGGTTCTGCCATTCGACAAGCTATCACTCATAAAATCCAATGACCAGCTCTGATTGGGTCTGGCTGGTTCCGCTAAGACCTGGGCGGTTCTGGCAGCCAGTCGTTTCTTGGGTTTGCGGTGCAGATTCAAACCCATTTCGCAGTACACCCGATAGATCCGCTTGTGGTTCCAGCCAAAACCCTGGTATTTCAGGTAATCGATCATCTTGCCGTAACCCCAGCGTGGCTGGCTCTCTGCCAATTGTCGCAACTCCTGTTCGATCTCGTGATCATTGGTTCTCTTGGCCTGGTAGCGATACGCACTGCGGCTCACGTTCAAGATCCGACAGGATCGGCGCTCACTCACTCCTTGTTCGGCCATCGCCTGCTCTGCCAGTTCGTGTCGCTGCTCAGGCTCTACAACTTTTTTTCGACAATCTCCTTGAGCACCTGATAATCCATGCTCAAGTTGGCATACATTTGCTTGAGCCGCCGGTTCTCTTCCTCGAGTTCCTTCAGTCGTTTCAAATCACTGACTGACATGCCGCTGTATTTGGCCTTCCACTTGTAGAAGGACGCCCGGCTAAAACCATGTTGGCGACTTAGTTCTTCCAGCGATACACCGGCTTCCGCTTCTTTGAGAATATTTACGATCTGGCTTTCCGAGTACTTTGATTTCTTCATGTGGATCGCTCCTGGCTCTATTTTGCCATGAGTTGTCCACTTATCAATGGTACTATTTTAGGGGATGGTTACCGGTGGATGGGCCAGCGGAGGATATGCAGATGTTGGGATAAGGGGTAGTGGTACTATTGTACATGAAGATTTATCTCATCTTGTATATCCGGGGAGTGCCTAAATGGGTAGGTAAACGAAGTCGATGAGATGATAGGAATAATTTGGATATAAGCGTTGCTTAATCTGGCGATGGTTGTAGCAAAAGACGAACCAGCGAATGGCACACGCCAGAGCATAGGGACAACGTGAGAAGCAACGAGACGATCTGGCGAGACGGGCCAGGTAATGACGGAGTTCAGAATTATCGGCTTCGACCGAATATGTTTCTGCCTTGCCCTCAGAAACTTCATATCGCCCCCAGTGATACCAAAGCAGAGCATAAAGATCAAAGGCATCACTGGTGTACTGTTTGGCTTTCGGAGCTTCATCCACCAGTTCTTGGAAGGCTTGTTGGGTGCGGGTCCAGACCAATTTCCAATTCAAAATACAACGCGTATGCCGATCCACTATGGTCAGGAGATAAATCCTGTTTTTTTATCGCCAATAAAGGTAAAGAGTTCATCCATTTCAGCTTTGTGCACTTGGGCTGGCACCGGTGCGGCCGGTAATTTCTCCGCATATTCTTTCACCCAGTTGGCCACCGTTTGCGGATTGATTTCCAATTGTCGCCCAATCCGTCTCAAGTTGGTTCCATCCACATACAGCTGAATGGCCTTTCGACGCACCGTCTCACTGTATCCTTGCGCCTTCTTTTGGGGGGTGTAACTACAACCACACCGATAACATCGATAGCGCTGGCTACCCGCTTCAGTCTTTCCAATTTTGTGTTGCTGCGTTTGACTTTCGCACTTCGGACATTTCATATACCCTTATTTTACTCAGACTTTTAGGCACTCCCTATATCCGTTATTACCATAACTTTGGAGAACCATTAATGGAAAAGGGGCCTAATATTATTAAAATCCTTTCACTTCTTAATAAATTGTTTTATTTAATAATTATGCCGCTAAGTAATCCGTTGAAAGTCTTTATATAAACCGTGTGGGAGTGATAAACTTCCAGGATGCCAAAACCGAGAGATTACCATCTCAAGAAACGTGAACTGGAAGCCCTTGTCATTGCCATTCGACATGATCAGCGTCCTGAAGTTCGTCAAAGATGTACGACCATTCATCTGTTGCATCTAGGGCATAAGCCGGAAGAAATCGCCGAAATGCAGAGCGTCAGTGTTCCCAGCATTTACAACTGGATCAACCGTTGGCGCAAGGGCGGGATCGAAGGTTTGGCGACCAAGCCGAGAAGCGGTCGTCCAGCCTTAGCGGACGAGGGGTACGCGCTAGCCTTAGAAGAGACGATTGCGAAGGAACCCGGCGAATTGGGGTATGGGTTTCGAATTTGGACCGTGGATCGCCTGCGAGCCCACTTAGAGAAGAAGACCGGGATTGGTCTGAGCGAGAGCAGCTTCCGGGAATTGTTGAAGCGCAAAGGATATCGATATCGGCGACCTAAGCAAGACTTGGGCCATTTGCAGGATAAGAAAGCCAAAGCCCAAGCCGGAAAACTTCTGGAAGAGTTGAAAAAAAAGTCCTCGGAGACGATTTCGAGCTCCTCTTTGTGGACGAAACAACCCTGAGTTTGGAGCCGCCTTTGCGAGCCTGCTGGATGAAGATCGGTGAGCAGAAACGCATTCCGGCGCTCCAAGTGGGGACCAAGCAACATCAACATATCTTTGGAGCATACAACTGGAGTTCGGATCAGATCAGTTGGACGACCGCCAGGACGAAGAACAGTGCCTACTTCATCACTTTTCTCGAGCATCTCTTGGTTGACATTTACCCGACGGGACGGGTGGTACTGGTGATGGACAACGCTGCCTATCACAAGAGCGCTTCCGCCTTGGCCGCTTTGAGTTTGTTCGAACATCGGGTGATGGTGATTTGGCTGCCACCCTACTGTTCGGACCTCAATCCGATTGAACGCTTCTGGCGTCATTTGAAAGACCTCGCGTGCGCCAACAAACTTCAAGATACTATTCAAGATGTGGTTCAAGCCACCGACCATATTTTGAATGAACAGAACAACCCGAAATCGACTTTGCGCTTCCATGTCTCTAAATACTTATGACGGATTACTTAGTAGTGGTGATACTACTATTAATAGTTTCCCAAAGTATTGCCAGACCCTTGTTCTTTGATTCATTTATTGTTGATCTTTTGGTAAGAGTATGGCTTTGCTTTTGTTTTTGTTTGGGTTATATACTTCTAGCGAATATAAAAAAATACAAATCTTGGTTTTATCAACGTAAGTACGAGGATCCAAAGAGTAAAAACATCGTATCGACAACCCTCTGGAATATTAGTAGAGGAATAATGTTCGGGCTCTTTTCTGGCCTGTTAAGCTGGTGGACAGTGCAAGTATTTTTACAAAATTTTATTCCATTTAGTTGGTTTATAGCGATACTACACGGCTTGGTTTTTTCGTTGCCAATTGTAATTCAAAGCCAAAGTATTAATTTTTAGACTTTTATCTTCCATTGGTATCAATTTGGAACTTAAATTATTATAAAAAACACTTTTAATACCGCCTGTAATTGAACACGCCATTACGTATGCTGGCAAACGTAAACAACCCTGATCGAGGGATCGATTGGAGCACCCAGCTAGGCGGCCACACCGAGAAAGTTCCTCCCGGCTTAAGAATACGGTGCATTTCGGGTAACAGCCGATCCATTGGCAGCATTGGGGCGGGAATTACGCCAAACATCAACACCGCATCCATCGTTTCGGCATCCAGCTTTGAATCGAGTGCCTCTCCTTTGACCACGCGTACATTTTTCAAACCGGCGGCCTGAACTTTCCTGGATACTTCATCTACAGACATCTGCAGCACGTCCATGGCGATTAAGGATCCTTGATCGCCGATCAGTTTTGCTGCCGCTAGGGTAAAAAATCCCGTGCCGCAGCCCACCTCCAGCACGGTCTGGCCGGGCTGAATATTTGCAGCACGTAAAATTCCCATGGGGCCGAAGAAACGGTATCGAAGCCGGCTTTCCATTACAGCCGCCATGCCCCTTATAAATAACTGTCCTATCCTTGAACTGGCAAATGCTTCGGTGTTCATTTTTCCTCCCGACTCAAAAAGTGTATTGATCTTTCTACAAGGGCCGTGCATTGCGCGGCGGCGTTATCGTCGCATCCCGCTATTTCAGTGCGTATTCGACCGCCGCTTCGGCATGGATCCTTGTTGTGTCAAAAAGCCGGACCCGGCAATCCTGTTCGTGAATTAATAACCCGATTTCAGTGCAGCCCAGGATAATTCCCTCCGCGCCCTGATTGACCATGTGCTCGATAATGCCAATATACTGTTCTTTGGAATGTTGCTTTATTTCGCCGATGACCAACTCATCATAAATTACACGATGGACGATCTCGCGCTCCCCGGCATTTGGAATGATCACGCTCAAGCCGTAATTCTGCGAAAGCCTGCCTTTGTAGAATTCCTCTTCCATTGTAAAGCGCGTGCCCAATAACCCTATCGTTCGGATCCCCGCATCCTTTACAAGTTGGGCAGTTGCGTCCGCAATATGTACGAGCGGGATTTTGACGTTGGCCTGTATCTCATCTGCCGCCTTGTGCATGGTGTTGGTGCAAATGACGATAAAATCCGCGCCGCCCTTTTCCAGGCTCTTTGCCGCCTCCACCATCATTCGGGCGGCTTCGCTCCATTTCCCCTCACGCTGGAGGATCTCCACCTCGGCGAAATCAACCGAGACCATGATGCTTTTCGCTGAATGGAGCCCGCCCAGTTTTTCTTTGACGGCTTCATTGATGATGCGGTAATACTCAATGGAAGATTCCCAGCTCATCCCGCCGATCAGGCCGATTGTTCTCACATAGACTCCTTTGAAATCAGATGATGTGCTAACTTAGCCGACGAACATCGTACATGTTGAGCACAGTATATGATTCTTCCCGGAGTTGGTCAACGACCCCGAAAAAGCAGGGATATCTTGTCAGTATCTACTCGTAACCCCTGCATGAAATCCCCTGCCTTTTGCCCAAAGCTTCTTTCAGGGCGGGGCAAAACCGGGTGAACCTCTTGACACTATCTACTCACACCCTTGCATGAGATCTCCGAAAAAAAGGATATGAGCGGCCTGCGCCGCTCATATCCTTTTTTTCGGGACCTTTTGCCCCAAGCCTCTTTCAGCTTGGGGCAAAAGGGGTTAACCTCTTGACATCTAGAACAATTGTTCTATAATAACAACAACCTTCGCTTATATGTTTTGTAATGAAAGAGAGGTTGCAATGAACCGTTCCTTCCCTCTGGATGTGTTACCTATCCTGCGCGGTGCGTCCGTCAAGCGCGGTGCGATCTTCGGGGTCATTCTGGTGGCTGCCCTGCTGGCCTTTGAAATATTCAACTATTCGACCACCGCCTTTGCTCTTTCGGATGTGCTTGGCGATCTCACCACCGCCGGCATTCGCTGGTCGACCGTGCTGGCTATCGCATTTTGCGGTATAGACTTCGCCGGTATCGCCCGCTTGTTTACGCCCCAACGCGGCCGCCATGAACCGACCGAGGTCTGGTATCTCTTCGGCGCCTGGCTTCTGGCCGCCAGTTTCAATGCCGCTCTCACCTGGTGGGGTGTCTCGGTTGCGATCATCAACCACACCTCCGCCGGCAGTGTGCTGGTCGGGCAGGCCGCCTTGACCAGGGTTGTCCCTGTGCTGGTGGCAGTGATGGTCTGGATGATCCGCGTGCTGATCATTGGCACCTTCTCGCTGGCAGGAGAGAACCTGTTCAGTATGGCCGGTGACATGCCGGGAGACCGTCCCGCCGTGCGCCAGCAAGCCGCACCGTTCGCTCCCGCGCAGCGGCAGCGCACCCGGCCGGATACTTCTTATCCTCGCCCTTCTCCAAAACCCGTTGCATCCATTCCCCCGGTGTACCGCCCCGAACCGAGCTACCATCCCGTCGGTCTGAGCGCCCGGTCTTATGAAGAGAAGAACTCCTTGAGAAAGTAGTACACATCACTGAATAAAATACCCGAATAAAAAAATGCGCAGGGCAATGCCCTGCGCATTTATTATTCGGGAGTAGATACGTCTACTTGGTTTGATTCTCGTCTTTAGGTGGTTCGGTTTTAGCTGGTTCTGATTTATCGGCGGTCTCATCCTTACCGCTGAGGCCGTCACGGAAGTTACGTATACCTTTGCCCAATTCGCCTGACACCTTGCCGATGCGTCCGGGGCCGAATAGCAGCACAATAATGATCAAAATGATGATTAGTTCAGGAGCGCCAAGATCGCCAAACATTTTTCCTTCTTTCGGGTTGAATTTACCACAACCGGATAAAAAGGGCTATCCCTGGATGTGGACACTCATTTTTCGCTAATCTGTCAAACAGATACCATCGATCCGAAATGGGTTCCGGGACACAAGATCGCCCACCCGGAAAATAACATATCTAACCTGAATTCGGGATAAAGAATTTGGTCACGGAAGACACGGATTTAACGGTGTCTTATGGGAAAATTTAAGAAAAATCCGTGCGATCCGCCTGCACTGTGTTCTTTCGGTGTGAAATCCGTGTACTGAGTTGGGCTTACCGAACTCACGTTACTAATCTCGAAAATCGGTGTTTAAATCTAGGATTACAGAGTACTGCATAATTACAAGGTACTGTGTTCTTCAGTATCTAAACCAATTTTTTGTTTTTTACCTTATAAATAATGAAAAATAGTTTACAAGGTACTGTGAGGCGCTGAGCGAGCAGTAGAGATTTATGCAAGAAGCAGTAAATCTTATCGGATGGAGGTTGAAATGAATTATCTGATCCTGGCTTTGCGTTTGATCCATATCATTAGCGGTGTGGTCTGGGTTGGCTTCTCGGTTATCTTCGGTTTCTTTATCGGTCCAACCGTTGCCGCGACCGCCGATTCGGGACAAAAGTTTATGGCC
>CAVWHR010000047.1:0-222665 GCA_963754835.1 uncultured Chloroflexia bacterium
TAGCGTTGAGGACTAGGAACCGAACGATCAAGAGGCGAGAGCAAAGGTGGCGGGTTTTCGCCAAAGCGTTGCAACTGGACGAGATAGTCGAGGATGGGAATAGAATGTTGGCGGGCAGTGACCAGGACACTCGATAAAATGGCATGAGTGTTCGCACCGTCTCGTGTGCGATTGCAGCCATTGGTCTTGCGGGTGATGACGGCGGGTCGTAACATGCGCTCGGCCTGATTATTGGTAGCTTCCAACGAATCGACATACAAGAAACGCAATAGATGAGGGCGGTGTTTGCGCAGGCGGTTGGCAAAACGGAGATTGTCACGATCCGTCAGCCTGCGTTGAGGTCCCATCAACGCGTCGAGACGCGATTCCAAGTCCTGGGCTCTCTGGATAAAGGTGAACGGATCCAAGCTCGATTTTTGTGTCTTGAGTGCCAACGCGTCCTGCAAGACGATCGTCACTTGGCGGGCGAAGTGCAGGGCCCGTCCACTTTGGTTTTCCTGCATCTCCTTCAGTTCCCGCAGCAGATGCCCCACGCATTTTTGCTTCAGCCAGGTCTTCAATCGCTGTTGGTCGTACGCCACAAAACCGTCCGAAACCAGGATGCCTTTGAATTCGGCACCCAGCATATCCACCAGCACATCGCTGCTGCGATTATCCCGGATGGCATACACGCTGGCTTCGGAATTGGTAAACACCCACAACCAGGCCGCCAGCGTTCCCATGCGCCAACCGGTCTCATCGGTATACACCACACTACACTTTCGAATGGCTTCCACCAGTTCTGCATACACGGGCCGGGCGGTGCGAGCCAGTCGCTGATCGGCCTGGCACCACCCGCTGCGGCTTACTTGCAGTCCAAAGGTATCCTGCAGAACTTCACTCACTTTGCCGTACGAAACTCCCAGGCGATGTTTGAGGTCGGCTGCCAGCGCTTTGGCGCGCGGCCCCACCAGCACGCCTGCCGCTCCACTCGCTGGCGAAGTCTGTTCCGGATGGCGCGACCTTACTCGTCGCTGACAGACCCGGCAATAGCCACTGAAGGTCACGAAGCGCGTCGTCTTCACTTCCACCACCGGAATATCCGTGACATACTGCTCATGCTTGCGGATCTCTTGCAACTTGCCACCACATTCCGGGCAGCCGTGCAGTTGGGCGGTCTTCGTCTCGTATACAGCTTGGATCGTGGGCAGGCTGCGATGCACAAACTTTCCTTGCCCGGCCTTGCGTCCCGGTTTCTTGGGCCTCTCCACCCATTCCCGGCGAGCAAACGGTGTCGCTTGGCGCTTCCCTGCCCGTCTCAACTCTTCCACCTCGGTCTGCAAAAGCTCCACCTGCTTCTGCAGTTTCTGAATGATCGCCAACGCTTGCGCCAACTGCTGCTCCAGTTCGGCAATCCGTTTATCCTTCGTGTCGGGCACCGGTTTCTTATTCCGTCGTTTGCTCACACGATCAGTGTACAATTTCCAACTCCCCTTTGACAAGCGTCGTTTGGCCTGTCTTTTTCAACACCTTCGTCCCTTTACAAATATTTGCTTTTGCACGCTAAACAAGTACATTGGAACAGTAGAACAAATCAACACGGTTCCCATGACTGTTGCAGAACCGGTTTTTTCAAGAACCCACCATGCCAAGGCTATTCGATAAAAATTGTCGCCCAGGCGGGAGATCGTTTGTCCACTCCAAAGCAATACAAAAGGACGATAGCCCAGTGCACGAAGGAGAGATTTCATTAAGCTTCGACTTCCGTAGAATACTGTTTCGGTACCATTCGAGACTTGCTTATTGCAGGCAATCCCTGCCCCCTAGTAAACAAGAACCTGTTTCTTCTTTGGCATTGTTAAACCACCCAGGAGCAAAACAATGATAGCGGTAATGAGCAACAACCCGACCATGACCGCTTTCAACGGGATGGTCGGACTCATCAAGATAAACCGGATTGCTCCGCTCGCCTGAACAAAACGCTCAGCAGCAGGCCTGAAACGATCAGCGTGATCCAGTTTATGGAGATAACGGCCACCTCGAACCGATATTCGAGACTATTTCCATAAACCAGGGTGAGACCGATGAACGCCGCGAACGCCACCAGAGAACTTATAACGAAAAGCCAGCGCAGGGCCTGTTCAAGTCTCTCACCGCGGGCGAAGACCACGGAGACGAAGAGAAAAGTCAGACTCATCATTAAATATCCCAGGTCTTCGAGAGCGATGAAAATCCCGTGAGGATTATATTGCGAGAAGAGGGCTAGGCCCTGCATTTCTCCTTTCAGGAGACCGGGCTGCATTACGGTGAGCTGGATGAAGTAGTCCAGGGTGATCACAGCCGCAGAGACCAGGGCAAAGGACAACCCTACCTGGCTGAACGTCTTTTTGTCGTCATTGGCAAAATCATGGATGCAAGCCGTCAATATGACGAACAGCAGCATCATGAAAATTGCAGGGACCATCCACAGATAATCCCTGGGGAAGAAGGCGGCTGCGTTGGCATAAGGATACGCGATGCACGCTTTCGTGCAAAACGGACCCGACCTGGGCGGTGTGGCAATGGCGGCGGCGAAGGCTACGACAGCAAAACCGGCCAGCAGGACTGCCGACCAGAATCCGAGCCGATAGGTTCCTTTTGTTGCCGAAAAAGCTTTGATTTCCGAAGTCATGATGTCTTCCTTCTTATCATCATCCATTTTTTGGGTATTTTATGCAGGGGCTGTGAGTAGTTACGGCACTTTACTTATATACGGAATAATCGTCCGTGAGGTGTTATCGTTTCACGAGCATCGAGACGCTGGCAACCAGGAACCAGACCAACATCGCCGCCTGGCCGACAAAAGGTGCATACCCCGAAGCAGTATAGAAACCTGTGATGTCGGTCCCACCCAATATCGAAGGAGCAGCCGCCAGGTTGAGAAGCGCAGCCACAAAAGCGAACCATCCTGTCCATTTATGAAGTACTCCGGCAGCCAGGCTTGCATAACCCGCCGAAGCCAGTAAGAACGCCGAGAGGATAAGCCCGATGGCTCCAAACAACGGGAAGCTCGCCTCCATCAGCCCTCTGACGAGCCGTGGGATCGGCACTGACCCATGTGTCCAGGGCAGCGCCGGCCTCCAGCCCGTCAGCCACCAGGTCTATAGCAATCACGACCAGGCCGACACCGAAAACGAGCGTGGCAATCCATTCGTAATCCTGCCTCGCCTGCCTGACCAGGTGACGGAAACCAGCCAGGAAGACCAGCAGGCCGGTCATGATGAGAGGGTCCGCGAGCGTCGTCCGGATGAGAATGTACGTATTGGTTCTGGTTATAAAGTCACTGAACTTTACCGTGTCTTCCAGAGCTGCGCCCGGACCTACTCCAATGAAGTAAAGGGGCATCGCTAATATGAACACGATGAACGCGGCCACACCAAACCCACCCGCCCAACGACGGACTTTCAGATCGTTCATAACCAACTCCCTTCTTAGACTGACCCTTCCCGCTATCATCATTAACATTCTAACCCGTGAACAAAAAAGACTCCCTGGCCAACAGGTGAGTCCTGCCCTGGTCAAGTAGACAATTGTGTTTTACTTATCGAGCATCGGCGGAGAACTGCGGTTAAAATACCGATCATGTTAACTTCCCAATGCGCGACGATAAAAGGGATCAAGCTACGGGTACGAAGATAGGTCTCTGTGATCTCCATATATTGACACCTTTGCAAATCATATATGCTGTTTGGTAGTATAAGCATACCAAAGAAGACTATCCACAACACCCAATCTAGCCGTCTTTCAATTAGGGCGCGGTCCCGAACTAACCAGCTTTTTCCCGATACCAATCCAGCGTCTTGCGGATCGCTTCACGATGAGGAGTCGTGCTGACGCCGAAGGCGCGTTCATATTTGCTGTGGTCCACTACAAACGGCTTCTCCGATTGATACAGGACTTCCGGCAGCTCACGCATCATGGGGTCGAAGATCCCGAGCAGGAATATCAGCCAGCCAGGAGCAGCCTGGATCCTTACAGGCTTCCCCAGCTCTTCGAAAACCAGCGTAATGAACGCACGCGTGGTCAATGTTTCCGCGCTCGGAATGAGCCAGATCTGGCCTAGCGCCTTCTCCTGTTCACCAAGTGTGACCAACCCCTTGGCAAAATCCTCGATGAATATGTAGGTATGTGGCATATCCACATTGCCAAGCACGCTGACCGCCTTACCAGCCAGGGCGAAGCCGAACACGCGCTCACCCACTGAGGAACTCGGTCACGCCCGGCCCATAAAAATCCGAAGCGCGGCCAATGGCTGCCCGCACTTTTCCATCTTTATCCGCAGCCATCAGCCTCTCTGCTAACTCAGCGCGCGCCTTCCCTTTTGGTCCGGTGGCCGCATAGGGCAAATCCTCTGTGAGCGCACCGGTGAAAGGACCATAGGCGTAGAGGTTATCGCCATAGATTAACTTGGCTTTTGTCACCGCGGCTGCCTCGATGGCGCCATCCATGATCGGCTGGAATTTGTCAGCCCATTGGGTATAGGGAGGTTTGGCACACAGGTAGATCGTCCCGGCAGACTTGCAGGCTGTGCGAGCGAATTGGAGGTCGCCAATGTCTCCTCCCTTGACCTCGACATTTGCAGGAACGTTGGCTTTCCCGCTTTTGTTGACGACCCGCACACTTCCACCTTTGGCTAATAGTTCGTGTACGACCGCAAGCCCCAGCGGGCCTGCACCAATAACAACATCCATCTTAGAGTCTTTGTCCAATTAAATCTCCTTCACTGGCAAATTTACTGCATGATCATTCTAACCGACGAATAAAAAAGACTCCCTGGCCTACTGGGGGAGTCTTGGAATGGTCAAGTGGGCAGGTCGATAAAGGTAACCTGAGCAGCATTTGAAAGGATTTGGTTCCCACCCGATTGATCACTTCGTCGATCACAACAAACCCGCAGTGTTCATAAAGATGCCTGGCGGGGTTATCGTTCCGCACCGTCAGTACGATGGCAGGCACCTGTCCCCGGGCCAGACCGATCATACGCGACAGCAGGGCCGAACCGACGCCCTGCCCCTTCACTTCCGGCAGGACCGCGATCGCCAGCTCGGGGGTCTCGTCATCGTAATAACCATAATGCGACTTGTCATCGGTCAGGAAACGGAGCCAGGCCGCGCCCAGTTTTCGCAGGCTTTGCGGCTCATAAGCAATGACGCCGCAGTCCCCGCGCCGCCCCCATTCTTTGACATAAATATTCACATAAGGATCATGCCTGGCGGCATCCGATGAGGCTGTACCATCTTCCGGCATGCGCGAGGCAAAATAGATCATATCCCACAGAAAGGGAATATCATCCTTCGTTACAAGACGAATGGAAAATTGCATGTTGGATTTGCTCCAGAATTTTATTTCATGAGACCGAAGAATGAACGACACACGCACGCGCAATCCGGTAGAATTCGTAACCGTGCATATGCTTGCCACGAGGACCCATATAGCGTGCCCTGTATTCCACCGAACCGGCGTCTTCCAAGAGTTGGAGCCCGCGAACTTCGAGATACGACGCAACCTGAGCCGGATATAGTCCGAACGTCCAGGGTTCATCTTCTGCTTGAAGCAAACGGATCAAGTTGCGCGTCCCTTCAAATCCATCCGCGTTATCGAGAACTCCCTGATGGATATACGTGAAGACCAATTGACTCCCGACTGCCGTACTGCTGATAAACTGAAGTGTCGTATTCACTGCTTCTTCGGTAAGGTAGTTGGTTACACCTTCCCAGATGAAGAACGCAGGACGGGCAGGATCAAAACCTGAGGCAAGGAGCGCATCTTTGAGTTGCTGCGCGTTGAAATCAATCTCCACGAAGATGACGTGTTCAGGTAAGATCCCCAACATGCGCTTCAGATTTTCACGTTTGGCAGCCAATGTGTCCGGACGGTCAACTTCATATATGCGAGCATGTTCGATGCCTGGGGTGCGATAGGCACGGCAATCGAAACCGGCGCCAAGAATAACAACCTGCTTTATGTCTGCCTGGAGCGTGCGCAGCAACGCCTCATCGATAAAACGAGTCCGAGCAATACCGGACGATTGTGCACCGGGCCAGCGTTGGTCAATAAACCAGGATATCAGGGTGCCGAAGAAGGGCAAACCTGATAGCCAAGCAACGGTCCGCAATGATGGTCTTAAAAATCCTTGTGCGAATTTGTCTTCAAACAGGCGGGCATGTGATGGGCGAGCCGACTAAAGGGCGCGGAAAAGCGCCATATACTCTGCTGTCCGGCTGGCCTGATTTTCTTTCATCATTTGCTCCTTCAAAACATTCAATGGCCACTTGTCTGTCGAATGAAAAAGGATTGAACTTGAGGTTGATCAATCCCATGCTTAGCAATTATTCTCCAGTTCTACGGTGACAGGAATTCCAGTCATGAATATTATAGTGTAAATTTTCACGTACAAAAGCTCATCGATAAATCCACCCGCTGCATTGAAAACGCCGTCCTTATAATGAAGGCGGCGCCATATCGGTGAAAACTGATCCTGTAAAACACGGGGCAGTGCTATAAATTACCCCTATTTTTTCCAGACAACTTGCTTGTGAATAAAATCACCAATAAACTATGACATTTGATAATGCCCATATTTTCAGCAGCAGTGTATTATGAACGTGGAGACGGTGCAATGACACCCTCCAAGATGCTCCTCACCGTCTCCTCCTTTGGCGAAAGCCACCGCCGGTAACCCCGGCGGTGGCGTTTTTAAAGCATCTTTCATGTTTACATTAAGACCTTGAAAGGTCCTGCTAAATTTGTATTTTGTCCGGTAAGGAAGGCCTTTAGAGGTCTAAGCTATGCTTCCTTTGTCTCGAAGGCCGGCAGGACGACAAAGAAGGCCGCGCCGTGTCCCACTTCGGATTCAACCCACACCCGGCCGTGGTAGCTGTCGACAATGGATTTGACGATCGCCAAGCCGAGGCCGGTACCCTTCGTGGACTCGACATTGCTGCCGCGAAAGAACTTGTCAAAGATGTGCGCCTGGTCGTTGAGCGGGATGCCCGGCCCGAATCCTTCACTTCGAAAATGATCTGATGGTCCTGGGCGCTGGACGCGGAGGTGATCTCTCCGCCGTCGGCGTGTACTTGATGGCGTTGCCGAGCAGGTTCTCGATCATCTGGCGGATGCGGATGGGGTTGGCGCGCAGGGCCGGCAGATCCGCTGGCGATATCCTGGTTGACCTTCAGGTTTTTTTCCTGCACCAGCGAATCGAACAACCCCAGCGAATACGACAAAATGCTTTCCATCTGCACACTCTCGCGGCGGGTATCGAAGCCGGCTTCCAGCCGCCCGAGGTCGAGCAGCTCATTGATCAGGGCCGTGATGCTGTGGACGCTGCCCTGGATGCGGCGGACGAATTCCTTCTGCTGCTCGGTCAGCGGGCCTACCCGCTCCACCAGTTCGGCATATCCCAGCACGGCGGTCAGAGGCGAACGCAGGTCGTGCGAAACGGTATGCACGAAGTCGCTTTTCATCTGGTCGAGGCGCTTGAGATAGGTGATATCCTGCATCGTGATCACGGAGCCGATCTGCGGGACCGGCGTATGCTGGACATTGAAGACGCGCCCATCGTCGAAATTCAGCTCGATAATATTTGACGGCGGCATCTTCCGATTTGGCCAGCAGGGCGTGCAGGTCGGGGTTCTGGATGACCTCCTCGATCGGCTTGCCGGTGAGGTCCGATTTATCCAGGCCGAAAGCCTCGGCGGCAATGTGGTTGATCAGGATGAGATTTTTTTCATCGTCCAGCACGATCACGCCGTCTTCGATGCTGGCAATGATGGACTCCAGGCGCTTCTTCTCGGTCTCAGAGATCTGGGCCCGCTTCTCGAAGCGAAGAGGTCGTTTGCTTCACCTCGCGGCGGATCCAATCGCCAAGGTTACGGGCGCGCTCCAGGCTGCGCTTAACGGCCTCGACGATATCGTCGGTCTTGAGAGGCGGATGCAAATATCCGCTCAGGCCCGCCATCAAAACGGATTTGATCGTGCCGGTCGTATCTTTTTCGGCAAACAACAGGACCGGCAAAGTGGGAAAGCGCTCCAGCTCCGCCTCTGCAATTTGTATGCCGTTTTCCTTATCGAAGGTCTCGCCGATCAGCAGCAGGGCCGGCGAGGATTCATCCAGGGCTTTTATCAGGCCATCGTGCTGGTGGACAACCGCCACTTCATAATCAACGGCCCGCAGTGCCCGCTCCATCAAACCCAGGATGGGAGACTCATCCAATGCCAGCAGGATCAACTCACGGTTTGCCATGGGTCAGTTTATTTTCACCGATTCAGAGGGAATGGTTTTCTCCCCGGAGCGCGAGAGACGCTGCAGCGAGTTCTGGATGGTCTTCAAGGCCTGCTCCTGTTCCCTGGTCAGCGGGCCGGACTGGCCGGAGATCAGCGCTTCCAGCGGATACAACGATACCTGCATTTCTTCGCGGATCGATTCCCTGAGCGATTCGACCATGGCATTGCGGCTTTTTTCGCTCGACTTGACTGCACCCTTCGTTTCTTCGATGGCGCGGAACAGGCGCGCATTGACAAGCGAGATGGAGGCAAAATCGGCTGCCGCCTCCAGCAGGGTCAGCACGATCTTATCGGGCTCGCGGTCGGCCTTCCAGACGACAACCAGCAGCCCGATGACTTCATTTTGGACCTTGATCGGCAGCACCGCCGCCGACTTGCCCAGCGAAGCCACCTTGAATTTTTCGAGCGGCGTGCCGTGAATGGTGAGCGACTCGCCGGAAAGGGCTACCAGCGCGCTGATGCCGTCGTCCAGGGGCTGGTTGAGCTTCTTGGCCCAGGCCGGCGGAAGGTTGCGGTAGGCCGCGCAGCAGGAACGTTTTGGTCTTGTCGTCGCGCAGCATCAGCCAGCCCATATCGGCCTGCGGACACAAGCTGTGCGCCTTCCAGGATGCGGTCGAAGAGCACGCGCTGGTCGGTGATCGAGATCACGGCCTTGCCGATCGCCAGCATGGTGGTCAACTGGCGGAGTTTGCGTTCCAGTTCCTGGCGGGCGACATCCAGCTGCTGTCCCAGTTTCTGGCGTGCGCGCGCTTCGCGCGTCTGCTGCAGGGCGCGCTCCACCACCCGCACCACTTCGGCATCGCGCGCCGGCCAGAAGAGGGCATCCACCGCGCCCAGGCGGAAGGCCTGGATCACGCTCTGTTCCTGGCCTTTTTCGGCGACCACCACCAGCGGCGAACTGACGTTTTGGGAAGACAGCGCGGCCAGCAGGTCTTTTCCACTCAGGCCCGGCAGGTTTAGATTGGCGATGATCAGGTCGGGCTGGGTTTGAACGGCCGCTTGAATGGCCGAAGCCGCCTCATCCACCACGGACACGTTATAGCCAAGCGGTTTGAGCGCCTGCCTGGCGATCAAATCACTGATATCGGGATCGCTTTCCACAATAAGGATCCGTTCCCCGGAGGAAACCATTTTGCCTGCTTTTGCTTAAATTGTTGAACAAGTCCAATTCGTATTTACTCATATTCTCCTGTCCCACGCTTTCAGCCTGGGACAAGAGACACCTCTGCAGGGAAAGCATCTGCACCTACGGAAAATGGACGTGCGCGGGGCGTGCGCCCCGCGGACGTCCATTTTTTGAATGCTTTATACGAAGGGCCATGAGTAGTTACCGCAATTCTAACGCAAAAAAGCGTCCCCCTGCAAAAAGGTTAGATTACAATTGCTCTGCAAATGGCCCAACGCCTCAATTTCAAAAGTTATCCAATTGCAGCCGTCATTCCTGCCTACCGGGTGGAACGGGAGATCGAGTCCGTGCTGCGCGGACTGCCTGCCTACCTTAAATATATCATCGTGGTGGACGACGCCTCGCCCGATGCACACCGGCGAGCTGGCAGCCGCTTTCGCAAAGCGCGACCGACGGCTCGTCCTGCTGCGCCATACGCAGAACCGGGGCGTGGGCGGCGCCATGGTCACCGGCTTCCGCAAGGCCCTCGAGCTCGGCGCGCAGATCGTCGTCAAAATCGACGGCGACGGGCAGATGGACATCGACAACCTGCCCGACCTGCTGATGCCCTTGATCCTGGGCCGGGCCGATTACACCAAAGGCAACCGCTTCCGCGACTTTACTTCCCTGCGCCAGATGCCGTGGATACGGCGGGTGGGCAACATGGGGCTGGGCTTTCTCGCCAAAGCGGCAACCGGCTATTGGAATCTGTTCGACCCCACCAACGGGTTCCTCGCCATCCGCGCCGAAACGCTGGCGCAGCTGCCTCTCGACCAGATCGACCCCACTTATTATTTCGAGACATCCATGCTGGCCAATCTTTATCTGCTCGGTGCGGTGGTACAGGACGTCCCCATGCCGGCCCATTACCAGGGTGAGGTCTCCAGCATGTTGATCCACCGCGTACTGCTTGAGTTTCCATTAAAGTTACTGCAGCACGCTCCTGCGGCGCGCAGTGCTCAAGAATTTTATTTACGATTTTTCGATGGCAAGCATCTATCTTCTCACCGGCCTGCCGCTGCTGGTTTTCGGCGTGGTCTTTGGAGGTTATAAATGGATCCACTATGCCAGCCTCGGCATCCCCGCGCCGACCGGCACCGTGATCCTGCCTACGCTCTCGGTGCTGCTTGGCATCCAGCTGCTGCTCTCCGCCATCGAGATCGACCTGCGCTCCGTCCCGCAAAAGCCGCTTTCCGCTTCACTTGTCTGAGCTGTGAACGTATACTTGGCGTATGGAGAGTTCTGCCTTACATCCCCGGACTCAAACCGGCTGACCCCGGCCCGCTCTCGCGTTTTTTGCCTGCGCTCGAACAAGGCACGGTTTCGACCTGGCTCACGCAGCACATCGCAGCCGGGAGCTGGCTGCTCGACCCATTCGGGTTCTCTCCGCGGCTCATCCTCGAAGCGGCGCAGGCGGGGTACCGTGTGCTGGTCACGGTCAATAATCCGGTCACACGTTTCCTGATCGAGATGGCGGCAAACCCGCCGACCGTATCGGACTTCAACGCCGCGCTGGCCGACCTGGCCGTCTCGAAAAAAGGCGACGAGCGGCTCGAAACTCATCTCCAATCGCTGTACCTGACAAAATGCGCAAACTGCGGACGCGAAATACAGGCGCAGGCTTTCCTGTGGCGCAAAGGCGAACAGGCACCGTTCGCGCGCATTTATACCTGCAAGGAATGCGGCGATGCGGGCGAACGGGCGGTCACACCGGAGGACACGGAGCGCGCCCTTGAAGATCGCCGCCACCGACTTCACTGCACCGTTCGCGGGCTTTCGAACGTGTGGCGGCGCTGGACGATGAAGACCGCATCTATGCCGAGGAAGCCATCCAACATTACCTGCCTCGCCCGTTATACGTGCTGACCACCATCATCAACCGCCTGGAAAGTTTGGAGCTGTCTCCCGAACGCATACGCGCCCTGACCGCCCTGATCCTGATGGCCTGTGACGCGGGCAATACGCTGTGGGGTTATCCGTCTGAAAGGCCGCGGCCCAAGCAGTTGAGCACGTCAAACCAATTCCGCGAGCATAACGTATGGATGATGCTCGAGAGCGGCCTCGAGCTTTGGGCGGAGACATCGGCAAGCGTGCCCTGCGTGGCATGGCCGAACAAGGTGCCGGAGAGCGGCGGCATTTGCGTCTATGAGGGGCGGCTCAAAGACCTGGCGCACGAAGTAAAAAAAGAAATCCCGATCGCGGCAGTGATCGGGTCGGTGCCGCGGCCGAACCAGGCATTCTGGACCCTATCCGCTTTGTGGGCCGGCTGGCTGTGGGGCAGCGCGGCCGTCGAGCCCTATAAGGTCGCCCTGCGCCGCCGCCGTTACGATTGGGCATGGAACGCGACCGCGCTGAATGCCACCTTCACCCATCTTTTTGAATTATTGGCACTGGGCACGCCCTTCTTCGGCCTGCTGCCCGAGGTGGAGCCGGCCTTTCTCACCTCCACGCTGACGGCCGCCAGCGCGGCTGGCTTCGACTTGAAGGGATATGCGCTGCGCACGATACACGACCCCATCCAACTCGTATGGGAGCGCGGCGAACATCTCAAGCGTGAAGCCGGGCTGCCAGAGGCGGAGACGGTCTGCAAAGCCATGCAGGACCATTTGACCGAGCGCGGCGAACCGGCCAGTTATCTGCACCTGCACACCGCCGCCCTGCTGGCCCTGACCGAGAGCCATGCGCTCAAGCAAAAAGAGGAGGAGTTCGACGCGGCCCTGCGCCGGACAAATTCCATCATCGAAACGACACTGCGCGAGGACGAGCGCTTCGTCCATCACTCCAGCGGCGAAGGCAGCGAGACGGGCTTGTGGGGACTGCGCTCTGCGTCTGTGGTGGATTCATTGACAGACAGTGTGGAAGTGGCCATCGTCAATTATCTGCAAAAGAATCCCGAACCCATTTATCTCGAGATCGAGAGCGAGATTTACCGACAATTCACCGGCTTATCGACGCCGTCCAAACGCATCATTTATGCCGTGCTGGATTCATACGCCGAAAAGGAGGATGGGAAATGGAAGCTGCGAAAGGAAGACGCCGCCGCAGCCCGGCACCAGGACCTCAAAACGATGGGCACGATCATCGGGACCATCGGCAAGCGGCTTAAGTACGGATTTCACAAACAGGATAAATGGCTGGTATGGGATGAAAACCGAAAGCCCGAACGAGTGTTTTATCTGCTGGCCTCTGCGCTGATCCGGCGGGCCATCGCCGACAACCCGTTCCCGCCGGAACAAAGCATCCTGGTAATCCCCGGCGGACGCGCGGCGCTGATCGCTTATAAAGAACAGCGCGACCCGGCGCTGTCCGAACGGATGCAGCCATATCGCCTGACGAAGTACAGGTTATGGCGGGCGCTCTCCGAGTTGCCCATCCTGACGCGCGAGACCTTCGGGGAACAGATCTCGGGCGACCCGGTGGAACAGGCTAAAGGCCAGATGATGATGTTCTAATAAGGGGACGCGGACGAGCGTGGAAAACGCGGGAAGAAAGTTTTTCAATCCCCTTGAAAGAGCAGCAAAAGTGTTGGAAGGCCAGCAAAAACAAAATACGAAATAATAGAGAAGGAGACAGAGATGAAAAAAATATTTATTGCAAGTATGTCATTGATCTTTTTTCTTTCCGCCTGCGGGACAAGCGCAACCTCGACTCCCACACCGGTCCCCACCACCGAGGTGCCGCCAACCGTCGCTACCTCGCCGACTGCGACCGCGATAACAACGAGCAGCCCCGCCGACGCCACGACCACACCCACGGGGTCCGCCGCCTCGTCGTCTGCATGTACGGACTCGGCCTCTTTTGTGTACGATAAGACCGTCCCCGATTATTCGCACATGGACCCGCACGAGCTCTTCACCAAGACCTGGCGCGTAAAAAACACCGGGACCTGCACGTGGTCTTCCAGCTATTCGGCTGCCTATGCCAGCGGTGATCTCCTGGGTGTCAAGGATTCGGTCGCGCTTAGCGATACTGCGCCCGGCGCGACGCTCGATATTTCCATGGATATGGCCGCGCCCGGCTCCGCCGGGACATACAAGGTCTTTTATGAGCTCGAAAATCCGTCGGGCAATGCCATGCCTATAGATAACGGAAATACGATCTGGGCCATCATCACGGTGGGAAAAGTGCTGGTCTATTCCACCGCGGTGCCTACCGCCATTTCAGGGACGCCGAACCCCACTCCGGTCGGCGGCGGACCAACACCCGCAGGCTGTGTGACCCAGGCGAATGACGGCTTCATCAGCGAGACCCTGGACCTGATCAACGCCGCTCGCGCCAGCAGCGGACTGCCCGCACTGACGGCGAACAGCCAGCTTGCTGCGGCCGCCCAGGCCCACAGCGTGGACATGGCCTGCACGGGTTCCCTGAGCCACACCGGCTCGGATAATTCCACTCCCGCCTCGCGCATAGCGGCGGCAGGGTACGCTGCGTCGATCACGCGCGAGAATATCTATGCACAGCCACCGCAATACGGCGGCAACGCGCAAGCCGCCGTGGACTGGTGGATGAGCGATCCGATCCACCGCGATGCCATCCTCAACCCGCAGGTCACACAGGCAGGGGTCGGATATGCGGCTTACAGTCCCAGCCCGCTCGGAGGTTATTTCACGGTCGATTTCGGTGCGCCGTAGTCAGACACAAACAAAAGGCCGGTGCAAAAGTGCACAGAAATCAACACGTCTGATACCGTTTAAATTTGACGTAGAAATCAAGCAAATAACGCCCTTCTAAAGGGCGTTATTTGCTCTAGGGGGTAGCCCGCTTTTTACTTGAAAGCGAAGCCTTACGCTGTATGGTTAAACATCTAGTTTTCTCTCACCAAGCCATTTCACTTTTTCAGGGTCACGATGGTCAAAGAAACTGCTTGTCTTTGTGTCTAAAGTTGTGATGGCAGTCATGTCGTCTGTGCTTAATTCAAAATCAAGCACACTGATATTTTCCATCATTCTTTCTTTGCGGACCGATTTTGAAAGAACAACAATTCCTCTTTGTGAAAGCCAGCGAAGAATTACTTGGGCAACGCTTTTCTTGTATTTCGCAGCGATTGAAAGCAATAATTCATTTTTAAAAATATTGTTCTTTCCCTCTGCAAATGGAGCCCATGCCTCAACCTGAACGTTGTTTTCCTGTAAAAACTTTTGCGTATCAATTTGCTGATTGAAAGGATTTACTTCAATCTGATTTACCGCAGGCGTTATTTTGTTATGAATCATCAAATCCATTATGCGGTCAGGCTGAAAGTTTGAGACCCCGATTGCTCTTACTTTGCCTTGTTGATACAACTCTTCCATCGCACGCCATTCACCATACACATCACCAAATGGCTGATGAATCAGATACAGGTCAATGTAATCTAATTGCAATCGTTTCAGGGAATTTTCAAAGGCTTTCATTGTACCTTCATAGCCATTTCTCTGAATCCAAAGTTTTGTAGTGATAAACAATTTTTCTCTTGCAACGCCGCTTTGTTTGATTCCTCTGCCAACCGCTTCTTCGTTCAGGTAAGAAGCGGCAGTGTCAATATGGCGATATCCAGTTTGAATAGCGTCAACCACACTTCTTTCACATTCGGCCAGATCAGTTATCTGAAAAACACCGAAACCAAGAATGGGTATTTCAACGCCATTGTTCAATTTTACACTTTGCATAAATTTTTCCTTAAGCTTATGTCATCTGGAACGGAATTCTAACATTTGGAGTTGACTCCAAGTCAAGGGTTTTTGCATGTGTGTTTGAGGGAGAATCTACACGTTCCACGGTCTATGCAAAGGGACAAAAATTACTGATTTTATTTCCTCTTAGCTATAAGGCAATGTGTTATATATAGCCAAACCTATAAAAGCCCAATATTTCCATTTTCCCCATGTATCTATTTCAACGCACCGGCCTTTTTTTGTTACAAAGTACTGCGAAGCGATTTGCGGAGCAGTAGTGATTTATTCAAGAAGCAGTAGAATTACACAATGCGAGCTTTTATCCCGATCCTATTCATCTTGACACTTGGCCTGACCGCCTGCGTGACGATCTCTACGCCACCGCCTGCCAACACCACACCGATCTTTTTCACAGCCACGCTTCCTCCTACAGATACACCCTATGCCAGCTCAACGCCGATCACGTCTGCTACGCCTACCGCCTCGACGCCCTCGGGTACAACTTCTGCCAGTTGCAAAGATGGCGCGGTATTGCTGCAGGATGTAACCATCGCGGATGGCACGAATGTGCCGAGCGGTAGCAAGTTCACGAAGACCTGGCAGTTCGAGAACACGGGTTCCTGCGCATGGAGCAATTACACCATTGCCTTCGTCTCCGGCGACCGCATGAGCGCGCCGGACTCCGCCGTGATACCGGACACCGCCTCAAAAGCCAACGTGAACGTTTCGGTTGACCTGGTCGCCCCCACTGCCGACGGCACGTACACGGGTTATTTCGAACTGCGTAATGCAAGCGGGCAGGCGCTGTCCATCGGCATCGAAAAGACTTTCTGGGTCAAGATCACGGTCGGGGCAGTAGCCGCACCTACCGCCGCGCCGCTAAGTACAAACGCCGCCGGTACGCCCTCTCCCAGCACGCCTGTAAGCAATTCGAATAGTGCGGGGAGCTGCAAGTCTGTGGCCAGCGGCTCTTTTCCGGGCGATATCGCGAACATGATCAACCAGGCGCGCACACAGGGCGGGTTGTCCGCATTGACGATCGATGCGCAGCTGGCAGCCGCGGCGCAGGGTCACAGCGTCGATATGGCCTGCTCCAGTTCGCTCAGCCATACCGGCTCGAACGGGTCCGTTCCGGCCAATCGCGTTTCGGCCGCTGGATATTCAGGCTCATTCCGCCAGGAGATTATCTATGCGGGCGGTTATCCACAGGATGCCTACAACTGGTGGATGAACGACCAGATTCATCACGACGCGATCATGGACCCGAGCGCCACCGAAATGGGCGTGGGCTATGCCTATGTTTCAAACAGCCAGTATGGGGGTTACTTCACCGTGGATTTCGGCAGCAGGTAAATCCCTAGCCAATCACTAACCTTTATAAAGTACCCGAAAAAAATGGATGTGTGCGGGGCGTAGGCCCCGCACACATCCATTTTTTTTCGATATGCTTCGTCCTCGAAGATGCAGGTGTTATCCCTGCCAGGCTTTCAGCCTGGGACGAAGCATATGTAAATTCAGGCGTTTCTCCGCACGACCGTCTTGATATAGATAGATGAAACGCCGAAAGCCAGCAGCAGCCCGGCGACCAGGTCGGCTACGTAGTGTTGTTTGATCAATACCGTGGAAGCCACGATGAGCGTCGTCCAGAAGGCGGCGACGAACCCCGCGCGACGGTTGAGCTGGAACCAGTGAATGGTGAGCAGGGTCGATACGGAAGTATGAAGGCTCGGGAAATCGTTGTACGGATTATCGCTGGCATACACACCCTGGATCAAGCGGGTAAACAGGTCCGACCCGGTCAGGACGGGGCGGATCACCTCGGTCTGCAGAAAGAAATAGAAGAGGTAGCTCACGAGGAAGGCTGTGATCATTGCCAAAGCAGCGGATTGAAAGATCTTTGTCCTGAAAAGCAGGAAAAAAATGAGCGTGAAATAGACCAGGAGATCGAGTGAAATATACGGAATGACAAAGGGACGCACCACAGGTAGCGCGGCATCCAGTGGAGTCCGCAAATTCATGACCGCCGGGCCATGGTTCAGGAAATCATAGATCTCGTTGCCGAAATATACGGCGCCTGCCAACACCAGACAGAAGACGGCATTCAGCCAGCCGGTGCCAAAGACGCCTTCGTTGAAATATTTTTTCAGTGTAGTTTGCATTGGACTTCTCCCATTGTAATGATAGACCCGACAAAAAGCCCGGAGCGGCAAACGTGCAGCTTACTACATGCCCTTTAGCAACCCTCCCGGCTGGCACGTGCGGCAGAAATTGGTGATCCGCTGGTTGGCGCCCACCAGCGAGATCGGCGTACCGCAGCGCGGGCAGGGCTCCCCGGTCTTCATGTGAATCGCCAGGAAATCGCGCGGCTTCTGGTCGATGTTTTCCTGCATCTCATCGCGCACCTTGTCGATGGCCGCTGACAGGGTGGCGCGCATGGCCGCGTACAGGCGGTCCACCTCCTCCGGCGTCAACTGGCTGCGCTTCCGGTAGGGATGGATCTGCGCCGCCCACAGGATTTCATCGGCATATGCGTTGCCGATCCCGGCCACGAACTCGCTGCGTGTCAGGATCCCCTTGATTTCACCGCGGTACGGCCTCAAGCGTACCCGGAAGGTCTCAAGGGTCACGTCAAATGGCTCCGGACCCATGCCGGCGAAATCCGGCACGAGGTCCAGGTCGCCGGTCAGATACAGTTGACCCATCTGCTTCTGATCGAGATATCGCAGCTGCGCGGAATCTCCCAGTGTGAAAACCACATGGGTTTTTGTGCGGCGCTTTTCGCCAGCTTCCGCCAATTGCAGCCGGCCGGTCAGTTTGGGGTTGATGGCTAGAAAAACAGGAGATGGGCCATCCTGAAATGCGAATACCAGAAACTTGCCCTGGCGATCCACCGCTGAGATGGTTGCCCCGGTCAGGGCCGCCTCGAATCCCCGGCTGCTCAAGTCGCGGACGACGATTGGTCCGCCAGGTGGCACGACCTCCACCCGGATGATCTTTTGCCCCACGACCCGGCGCTGCAATACTTCACGTACTATTTCGAGTTCGGGAAGCTCGGGCATACATTTTCCTATCAGGCAGTGTGCGTCTCGCGCAGGAATAACGTGAAATCAACGTCCCCCGGTGATTGGCCGAAGTCCGTCAGGATCGCGGCGGCTTCGCTGCGGTGCTGCGTGCCGTGATTGACCACGTGGAACAGGCAGTGCCAAAGTACGCGTTCGCGTTTGGTCCCATCAGGGTTGGTCCACCGTATCGTGCCTGCCAGGTCCTCATCTTTTAAGTTGGAAAGATATTTGCGCATGCCTGCTTCTTCATCGAGCCAGCGTATTTCCAATGAGTCAAGTGTTGGAAAATCAGTCTCGATCATATCCTCGGCGAGCCAATGTATTTCCGTCCTGCTCCCATCCCCATTCTGCCTGTCCTGCTGGAACAGCATCCCCCAGCCATGTTCGGCATCCATAATATGCACCAGGGTACCGCGCAAGCCGCCGTACGGAAAAGCGGCGGGCGCCACGAATTGTTCCAGGGTCAACTTTTCGGCGGCAGCCAGAAGCCGCCTGGTTGCCCAGTAATTATAGTCATAGATGAGCCTGATGTCTTGAAGTTTCATGGGATCTCCTTTTGCGGCGGAATGCGCGGACAGGAGCTAGGTTCCGATCCGTCACGTCATGCGGATTTATCGCCGATAGTATACTCGAAGCGACCACAAGGGTCATCAAGGGCGACCACAAGGGTCGCCCCTACGTGGGTGTTGACTGTAATGGGTTTTCTTTATCTTTTTCCCACCGTGCCGGATTGGCCTGAATGTATAAATGAATCTTTTCCCAATTTTCGGCGTCTCGAATGACATGCTCATAATAATTACGCTGCCAAATGCGTTTATCGAAAGGCGGCCAACAGAGGTTTTTCACGCCTTTGATATATTCATGCGTCGTGATGGATTTAAAAGCCCCGATCATTTCACCCAACATCGGCCGCGTAGGGGTGGGGCTTGTCCCCGCCCTTACTATGGTTTCATGTATTACGACAATCCCATGAAAATGATTAGGCATGACTACAAAAGCGCCCAATTCAATATGCGGAAACCTCACGGGCATGGTTTCCCAAACCCTTATTACCATTTTCCCCACGTCGTTCAAGATCATTTCATCTGTATGAATTTCTCCAAATAAACATTCGCGCGCTTGCGCAACAATCGTAATAAAATATGCACCCGGCTGACTGTAGTCATATCCCTGCAATCTAATGGAATGTCTGATGTGTTTTTGCGGGTCACATTTCATTTAATAATTTTATCTTGAATAATACGGAAAATGCCGGTTTCGGGTTGCCCGTATGCGTTATATAAAACGGCGGAGGGCTTTCTGAAAGGAAACCCTCCGCCGTTTCTTAAACTACTCACTATTTTCTATCTCCCTACACAACGACACTCACCAATCGTCCCTTCGCCACGATGACCTTCTTCGGTTCCTTGCCTTCCAGATATTTCTGCACCGCCTCACTCGCCAGCGCCGCGGACCTGATCTCCTCTTCGCCGCCTCGGCGGCCACGGTGATGCGGTCACGCACCTTGCCGTTGATCTGCACCGGGATTTCGATCACATCTTCCTTCGCGGCGGCTTCGTCCACTTTGGGCCAGGATTGCTGGTGGATCGAATACGGCTTGCCCAGTTGCTCGTCCACAGTTCTTCGGCGATGTGCGGGCAGACAGGCGCCAGCATCTTCAAGTAGATGTCACGGCTTCCTTCCATTCGGGCGTGCCAGCCGCGCCGGCTTCACGCGCCTTGTACATTTCGTTCAGCAGTTCCATCAGCGACGAGATGATGGTGTTGAACTCGAAGTTCTCGAAGTCACGCGTGACGCGCTTCAGGGTCTGGTGAACCTTGCGGCGCAACTCCCTCAATATGCTCTGCCGGAGACCGCTTAACCGGTCTGTCGGACTCGGATCCGTGAACAACGTCCACACGCGGCGCACCCAACGCACGGCCCCTTCAATGCCCTGCGAGTCCCACGGCGCGCCCATCTCCCAACGCGCGAAGAACATCAGGTAGGCGCGCACGGTGTCCGCGCCGTATTTATTCACCAGCACATCGGGCGCGATCACATTGCCGCGGCTCTTCGACATCTTCTCGTCGTCTTCGCCCAGCACCATGCCCTGGTTGCGCAGTTGCATCATCGGTTCATTGCCTTCGGTGATGCCCGCATCGCGCAGCGCCTTGTGGAAGAAGCGCGTGTACAGCAGGTGCATGGTGGCATGTTCGATGCCGCCGGTGTAGGTGTCCACCGGCATCCAGTAGTTGTACTCGGCCTCGTCGAACGGACCCTTGTCGTATTGCGGCGACAGATAACGCAGGTGATACCACGACGAGCACATGAACGTGTCCATCGTGTCGGTCTCGCGTGTGGCAGGCTCGCCGCAGACCGGGCAGGTGGTATTCTTCCAGGTGGGATGCAGTTTCAACGGGCTTTCACCGGTCGGCTTCCATTCCACATCTTCGGGCAGCAGCACCGGCAGTTGATCATCCGGCACCGGGTTCCAGCCATGCTTCTCGCAATAGATCATCGGGATCGGCGCACCCCAATAACGCTGACGCGAGATCAGCCAGTCGCGATAGCGATAGTTGACCGCCTCTTTGCCGATGCCCTGCTTGCGCCAGCCAATCGATCACCGCCGCGATGCCGGGATTCTTTCTTCCCTTTTCGGTGTTGACCTTCGTCCCGTTGAACGGGCCGGAGTTGACCATCACGCCGTCACCGACATAAGCGGCTTCCATCGTTGCTCCATCCGCGTCGGTCTGCGCCCTCCGGCTGGATCACCGGAATGATGGGCAGGTCATACTTCCGGGCAAAGGCAAAGTCGCGTTCATCGTGCGCCGGGCACAGCCATGATCGCGCCCGTGCCGTAGGTCATCAGCACATAGTCCGCGATCCAGATCGGGATGCGCGCCTGATTGACCGGGTTGATGGCATACGCGCCGGTGAACACGCCGGTCTTTTCCTTGTCCACCGCTTCGCGCTCGATATCCGATTGACGCGCGGCTTGCTGCCTTGTAGGCTTCGACCGCGGCTTTCTGTTCAGGCGTGGTGATCTTATTCACCAGCGGATGCTCCGGCGAGAACACCATGAAGGTCGCGCCCCACAACGTATCGGGGCGGGTGGTGAATATCTCGACGATCATCGGCTTGCCGATCTCAGGTCGTTGAAAATACACCGCCGCGCCTTCGCTCCGGCCGATCCAGTTGGTCTGCAGGGTCTTGACCGTCTCGGGCCAGTCGATGCCGTCGAAGTTCAGCAGTTCATCGGCATATTTGGTGGCCTTGAAGAACCACTGCTCCAGGTCCTTCTTGATGACCGGCGTGCCGCAGCGTTCGCAGTGACGGTCATCGCCCCAGACCTGCTCGCGCGCCAGGGTCGTGTTGCAGTTCGGGCACCAGTCCACCGGCAGACATTTTGCGATAGGCCAGCCCCATCTTGTACAACTGGATGAAGAACCATTCGGTCCACTTGTAATATTCGGGGTCGGCCGAGACCATCTCGCGCTCCCAATCGAACATCGCGCCCATCGAGCGCATCTGCTTGCGCATCCGCTCGATGTTTTGGAACGTGCGCTTCATCGGATGGATGCCGTCTTTGATGGCCGCATTCTCGGCCGGCAGACCGAAGGCATCGAAGCCCATCGGGAACATCACGTTGTAGCCCTTCATCCGCATGAAGCGGGCGCGCGCATCCGAGGGCGTCATCGCATACCAGTGACCGATGTGCAGGTCGCCGCTGGGATAGGGCAGCATGGTCAGCGCGTAATGCTTGGGCTTGCTGTTATCGATCACCGAACGATACAGCTTATCCGTTTCCCATTTGGCCTGCCATTTTGGCTCCAGTGACCTGCGGGTTGTAGGATATATCCCTGACCACCGGCCGGGACGGTTCCGCCTTGATCTCAGACACGACCCGTTCAAATTTCGGTGTAACCCTCTTCTGTCGTTTCGGCTTCACGCTGCTTTTTTGACAGCCGCCTTCACCTTCGTGGCCGGTTTCGGCGCGGCCATCTTTTTAGGCGCGACGACCTTTTTCTTCGCAACCGCCTTTTTGACCTTAACGGGCGCGGCCTTTTTGGCCTTCGCCGAGGCCTTCTTTTTTAGTGTCGGATTTCTTTTTAGCAATTGCCATTCTTTCCTCGCTAGTTATTCAGGTTCTCACACAATCTATATATAAACGTCCCGCAGGTTTCTTATTTCCATGACGGCCGCCAGGATAAACCTGCGGGACGGCACATAACATCCGTTAATAAAAAAATTCCTTCATCCACTCAGGGACGAAGGAATTCCTCCGCGGTACCACCCAGCTTCGGTTGAAAGTTGGTAACCTATACCTTTGACTTTCAAACGCTCTTTTCCGCTGTAACGGGCTTTCCCGTCGCCGACTACTTGGGTTCACCGGCGAAATCCGCCTTGTGGGCGACAGGCGAGTTCGGTCTTTGCTGTGTTCCCGCTGCCACATCGAAGGGCTTCCACCTTGCTTTCCCTTCTCGCTGACGGGATGACCTACTACTCCTGTCCTGATCTTCGTGAATTAGATTGTATCACCAATAATTTCAAGCCAGTGGACCCAGGGGGATTCGAACCCCCGACCTTCTCAATGCCATTGAGACGCGCTCCCAACTGCGCTATGGGCCCGGAATTAATAAATTTTCAGTACCAGTTTTTACGGACAGTGATCGAAAAACCGTTCACTGGTACTGTTCACTGTCCTGTGGACCTGAGGGGATTCGAACCCCTGACCTCTTCAGTGCGATTGAAGCGCGCTCCCAACTGCGCTACAGGCCCGAATTCAAAGTGCAAGGTATTCTACCTGAGGCAAAAGGGGATGTCAAGCACAGGGATAAATTGATGGTGCGAAAGTCCTTTCTACAAATTCCATACACAATGTTGTCATCGGACGTTCATGCTCATCTTTTAAAATTGCCTTATTCTCCTCCTTATAAGAAATTCGGCGACGGCGGCAGGGCTGTCGCCGAATTTCAATTTAAGGAAGAACAAAGGCCTGCTCCTACTGAACAGTCCATGCGGCTTTGCCCAGCCGCATCTACAAATTCCCTACACAATTTTGTAACCTGATATTCACAGCCCTCTTCTAAAATTGACCTATAAACAAAAAATTATCCGGAGAAAAAAATGAAATCCCTGAAAACGAATTTTTGGCTCGATGCATTCATCCTCGCAGGTTTCCTGGTGGCGCTCCAGCCGCGTATGACCGGCATCTCCGTCCATGAATGGTTTACCCTGGCAGCCACGGCAACATTGATCGTGCATGTCCTTTTGCACTGGGACTGGGTGGTCGGCATAACTAAAAAATTTTTCAGCAACCTGTTCCACGTCTCGCGCCTGAACTACCTGGTGGACGGATTACTTTTCATAGGCTTCGTAATTGTCATCACCAGCGGACTGGTCATCTCCCAAAGTGTCCTGCCGACTTTCGGGATACAGATCCCGGCCAGCCGGAGCTGGCGTGAGATCCACAACCTGTCATCCAATCTGCTACTCCTTGTCGTAGCCCTGCATTTTGCACTGCATTGGTCATGGGTCAAAAACACCTTTAACCGCCTGCTCGTCAAGCCGTTCCAAGGCCGGGCACCCCAGGCCAGATCCCTGCCGCAGCCCATGAATACCGTCACGATGAAAAACATAAAGGCTTTATAAAGAAATCGAGGCGTACCATGCTTAAGTCAATTCTGCGTTTTTTGCTCATCCTGTTGATCGCCATCGCGCTTGGCGTCGGATTCTATTATCTCGTCCAGCCTGCGGGTCAGGTCTCCTTCAGGTCGGGTATTAACAATTTTGGGAATGTCTCCAGAGACTTTGGAGGCGAACATGGTTTCCGTGAAGGAGGATTCAGCCTGGTCGGCGGGCTGTTTGGGATGACAGGGAACCTGATATTGATCGCCATTATTTCATTTATAGTGGTTTCAATGCAAAAGATATTTTCCAGAAAACCAGGGACAATGACGACAAGTTAAACGGTTTTCTTCTCCTCCTGAGAAAGTTCGGCAATGTCGGTGGTGCATCGCCGAACTTTCTATTTAATCAAAAGCAACTACCATTAAAATTCATATCATTTCGTTAAGACCCAAAGGTCTGTCAAAAAGTAGACACGAATCCAAAAGGGCAAAGGGCTTGCTCCTAACGACTATTTCATTGTATAGTGTATGCAATCCCTGGAGGGGACATGCCATGACTGACGCGAATAAACCACCGGTCTACCGGATCACCGATCTTAATGAAACCGAACGCCCGCGCAAGCGCTTATCCGCGCTCGGGCCGCAGGCCCTTAGCAACGCCGAACTGCTCGGCATCCTGTTGCGTGTGGGTGTGCAGGGACAGAATGCCGTGGAAATGGGACAGCAGCTTCTATCAGAATTCCACGGCCTGGCAGGACTGCACCGCGCACCGTTCGAAGAACTGATCAACCAACGCGGCATCGGCGAAGCCAAAGCCGCGCAGATCAAGGCCGCCATAGAACTGGGAAGAAGGCTCACCGTCGAATCGCCGGATGAGCGGCCCACCATCAACAGTCCCGCCGATGTGGCCGCGCTGGTGCAGTACGAAATGTCGGCGCTGGAGCAGGAACATTTGCGCGTACTGCTGCTCGACACCCGCAACCATGTCCTCGACATCGTCGAGGTCTATCAGGGCTCGGTAAATATGTCGCAGATCAGGGTGGGAGAAGTGTTCAAAGCCGCCATCCGGCGCAACGCGACCGCCGTGATCGTGGTCCACAACCATCCGAGCGGCGACCCAACTCCCAGCCCGGACGACCAGGCAGTAACGCGCGCCCTGGTGCAAGCCGGCAAGCTGTTGGACCTGGAGGTGCTGGACCATATCATCATCGGCCAGGGCCGTTCCACATCGATGAAGGAACGCGGCCTGGGGTTTGCTTAAGGGATGCTGCCGGGTTATAAACTGCGCTTGACGTCAAAACTCACGAATTCGCCGGAGGGGTTTTCCCAGTCCACTTTCGATTCATCCACGCGCGAACCCTGCGGACCGGTTTTCATCATTTCCACGAAGCGTTCTATTTTTTCGCGCTCGCCTTCGGCTACGGCTTCGACTGTGTCATAGCCCACATTGCGCACCCAGCCGGTCACACCGATCCGCTTGGCGCTGTATTCCACATGGGCGCGAAACCCCACATTCTGCACACGCCCCTTGACCCATACATGCACCCGCGCCAACTCATTCCCCAGCATAAAGCCTCCTTAATAATGGGGAAGTATTAAAAAAGCTGGTTAGCAGGATGGGCAGAAGGTCATTGGTGAAAGCAGTTAAGAATGCGTCGAAGTCCATAATATTCCACCTTACATGCTCCCCTGAAAAACAAGGGGTTTGAAATCGAAAAGTTTAAACCACCGGAAAATTACTCTTCTTCGTCTGCTTCGTCGGCATCGTACGTCATTAGATCAAAACTACCCATTTCTTCGGTAAAGACCAGGTTATCGAGGGCCTCCTGAAGGAATTCGGCCTGCTCATCGTCCTCGGCCAGGTCGATCAGGTTTTCGATATACACGCGCACGTCCTCACCACCCACCTGTGAAAGCGACCAGATCGCGGCGCTGGTGATCTCGTCCTCTTCCTCCTCTTCCAGCACCTGGAACAGGATCGTGCGGGCGGAGGCCAGGCCCAGCTCACCGGCAGCTTCGACGGCTGCCAGCCGGACGATAGGATTTTCATCCAGCAGACTCGAAAGCACCTGCTCCTCCCAACGCTCATCATACGAACGTCCCATCGCAAACAACGCACTCGCCTGCCAATCAGGGTTCGAACGATGGTAGGCAGATTCGATCAGCGTGATGACCTCGGGACGGGATGAATAGCCAAGCGCCTCGAGGGCGTTACGGCGGACGATCAACTGATCTTCGCTGTTGGCTTTTTCCAACAGGGCATCTTCCACCTGGCGCTGGGTCCTGGCGGGCAGCTCCTCGAGCTCACCCAACTCGATGTATTTTCCCAGCGAAGAGGCGGCTTCGGCGCGTGTCTCAGCGTCCGCATCGCCTGCCAGGATCTTTAGGAAAATGGGGATAAGCTTCACATCGTCGCACTCATCCAGCAAACGGATGGCGCGCGAACGTACTTCCGCCTCCGGGTCGGTGAGCAAGGCGCGCGCGAAATCATCGAACGAGACCAGTGTATCGCTCTCGTTGAGCGACTGGAGACCTTCCAGCAGGGTCCGTTTGCGGTCAAGCTTAATGTTCGGCCAGGCTTCCAGCACGGCTTCCAGGGCAGCAGGGGGAATGTCTGAATATTCCTGCAGGGAACGGCGCGTAAGGCCACGCGAGCCGTCCATTAATTCGGCGACCATTTTTTGGTAGTGTGTTTTAGTCTCGTTCATTTCGGCAAATTAACGATCACGGGATTCACAAAGTCCATTACATTGACATACAGCATAAAGAGCAGGAGCAAAGCCATGCCGGCAGCATGGATGCCGTTTTCCCATTGGGCCGGGACACGGCGGCGCAGGATCAGCTCGGGCCAGTATGAACAGGATATGTCCGCCGTCCAGGGCGGGGAAGGGAAACAGGTTCAGAACTCCGAGGCTGATGGTGAGGATGCCGATCAATTGAAGGGTGAAATACGTCGGCTCTTGCGAACCGGCAGGCGCAGTTGTTGTCGATGGGGATGATGGAGAGGCAGGGGCCGGTTCACGGCTCTGGACGTCGCTAGCTACAGCCTGGTTAAAGAGGTCGTAAATGCCTTTGAGGCCGACAAAACGGCTGTCCTGCGCGGTCGCCTGGCCGCGGATCATTTGCGCCGGCAGCAGTACGAGCAGACGCGCCTGTTCATAGACGGCCAGCGAACCATATTGCAGCGATTCGAGCATCGAACCGGTCCGGATCATTGCCGGTCCCATCGAGATGCCCAGCGCGCCCACACTTTGCGGACGTTTACTATCGGGCGTGGCCGTAATGTTGATCGTCTGGCTGCCGCGGCGAATTGTAAATTGGACCGGCTTATCGAGGCTGGCATAAATGATATCGTGCAGTTGGGTGGAATCATGGATGGCCACGCCATTGGCAGTGACGATCACGTCGTTAATCTTAAAACCGGCCTGCGCAGCCGGGGAGGCGGCCATCACGTCGGCGATTTGCACCTTTGTATAGTCGGGGACGCCCATCTGGAAGAACAAAAGGCTGAAAACCACGACACCCAACAGCAGGTTCATGGTTGGGCCGGCCAGCAGGACAGCCAGGCGCGTCCAGGGATTGGCCGCCGCCAGACCGCCCGGCACCGTGGGATCATTCTCACCCTTCGGCCGCACAAAGCCGCCAATCGGCAGCCAGTTGAGCGTGAACTCCGTGCCTTTATAATGAAACAAGGTCAGGATGCGAGGCGGCAGTCCGAACCCGAACTCTTCGACTTCCACTTTAAACAGGCGGGCAACGATAAAATGTCCGAATTCATGGATGAAGACCACAACCGCGAACACGGCGATAAAGATCAAGGCTGATAATACGGATAGATTCATGGTTTACTCGTTCGTTTCTTATTTATAAATTTGATCTAATCAGTTAGAGGATAAAACACAACTTTTGGGAAGGGTTGATACGTGTCCTATAATTATATCCGTTTTAAATGAAGGGGAGATGAACACCGTATCGTGCAGGTACGGTAGCTGAAATACAGATAACATAAAGCCTTAAAGTCTTACGATGAGTGCATTCGTTCGAGGAGCGAAATTAATCCTCCTCGACCAGTTTTGCGGGGCCGCCAACGCCCGCCGTAAGCACATCTTTGACGCCTGTGATCGTCTTCAGTCTATGGGTAATTTCCTGTGCTTCTTTTCCGGGACACAGGACGTGCACGTTGGCCCCGGCGTCCACCGTGCAGCAGGCAGCGACGTTCTCCGCACGCCACGAACGGACGGCGTTCATCACATCCAGGCTGGCGGGCATCCAATAATGGAGCGCGGGGCTGGATGTCATCATCACGGCATGCATCATGTCCGAGTCGAGCTCGACCACCGCGGTAAGCGCCTCGAAATCGCGTTCCAGGATTGCACGGCGACACAACTCCAACCGGCGCGGCGTATCCGCCAGGCGCGCAGCTTGCAGCGGGCTGGTGGAAGCGATGGCATGTCCTTCGGTGGAACCCGTTTTTTTATGCGTCTCATTGACAATGGCAACACAGTCAACCAGCGGCCAGTGATCGGGAGCGGCAATTGAAACCGCATAGGAATCTTCATCGTCCGTACCCATGTTCCATTCGACGAATCCGCCCGGGATGGAGCGACAGGCCGAACCGGAACCGCGCCGCGCCAGACGCGACAGCTCGCGCTCGCTCAGTTCAAGACCCGCCGCGCTGGCTGGCAGCCAGGGCCAGGGCCGCGAACGCCGAAGCGGAAGAGGCGATGCCTGCACCTGAAGGAAAGTTGTTTTCAGTGACCACCTCGGCGCTGCTTGCGACCTTTGACCTGTCACGGATCAAACCAAGAAGTGAAGAGACGCGCTCCAGCGCCGGCCCGGTAACTTCGTGTCCGTTAATGATCAATTCGTCAAACGGCAGGGATGGTTGAAAACTGACCGTAGTGCGGGTATAGAGTCCGTCGAGGTTCATCGAGAGCGAACCGTTGGCCGGCAGGCGCAACGCCTCGTCGCGGTTTCCCCAGTATTTGATGAACGCGATATTAGGATGAGCCTGGGCGGTGGCACTAGTCATAGAAATAGTGTATCACGGGCGGACAGAAAGCTAAAGTTTTTCGCAATGGGCAAAGATAGAATGCGAATGCGAAAGGATATGAGTGTGTGGGAGGGTAAGATTTAGCAGTTTTGCCAATTAAAGGATGATGGTTAGAGCCTGATGCGCTTGGCGATGACAGAATTATATCTCTTTGCCCGTGGGTGTCACCTCGTATTGAAGCTTGCGCGTGCGATCGTGGACCCGGAATGTGTCAGATACTGGCAGTGCATCCGCTGGATGCACTGCAGCCTAGACAAAAGAAGTTACAAACCGTTCTACGCGAGATCAGAATCCGAAGCGCCTCAGATATGCCAAAAAAAGGTTCGATTTACAGAAAATAACCTTGCACTATCCACTATTGTTTTTTACCCCATAAGGGTTTAATTTTCTCTGTTATCAATACTGCTTCATGGTAAACTTTGTCATCGAATTGTCTATAAAATTAGGGTAATTGGACCTTGGAAAATATAGAACCAACCATGAAAAGTTCGATTTATGACAGTACACGACGAGGTTCTTTAGCATTAGAGGAACTCCGTGGGGTTTTTCAATACCGCGATTTGATTTATCAGTTAGTACAACGCGATATAGTGGCTCGCTATAAGCGTTCCGTATTGGGTATCGCTTGGACGATGCTTAACCCACTTGGAATGATGCTCGTGATGACAATAGTCTTCTCTCAGATATTCCAGAGCGTGAAAGGATACCCAACCTATTTCCTAAGTGGTTTGCTCGCTTGGAATTTTTTTGCCCAGACAACGAACTCATCTATGCAACAAATGGTATGGGGAAGTGCGTTGCTCCATCGAATTTACATGCCTCGCACAGTATTTTCTGTCTCCGCCATAGGAACAGGCCTGGTAAATTTGATCCTTTCCTTTATACCTCTTACAATAATTATGTTCATCACCGCAATTCCTTTGCGCTGGTCATTACTATTCCTGCCTGTTGCGATTATCTTATTAGCAACTTTTTCCTTGGGGGTCGGGCTACTCCTTTCCACAATAGCTGTGTATTTTCCAGACGCGGCTGAGATGTACCAAGTTGCGCTTATTGCTTGGATGTATTTAACGCCTATAATTTATCCCGTGGAAATTATTCCAGCTGGATATCGCTATTGGTTGCTCCATTTAAATCCCATGTATTACCTTATCCAGATCTTCCGCCAGCCCATTTACGATGGTACCTTTCCATCTTTGCCGATGCTAGCGATGAGTGTTGGCATATCCTCATTGACATTAATTGTTGGTTGGGTTATTTTTTCATACAAAGCAGATGAATTCACTTATCGAACCTGAAATTCCCATTCGTACCGCAAGTCTTGGTCATCCAGAACCAATCCTTCGATTGGATAATGTTTCGGTACGCTACCGAATTCCCAGTGAACGTATAATCACATTAAAAGAATATACTATCCGGCGTTTGCAACGGCAAGTACAATCCCGGGACTTTTGGGCATTGAGCGGAATTAACTTGGAGATTTTTCGCGGAGAGATATTTGGAATTATTGGTCGCAATGGAGCCGGAAAGAGCACTCTGCTGAAGGTGGTTTCCCGCGTGCTTGCGCCTACGGAAGGTCGAGTATGGATCAACGGCTTTGTTTCACCGTTACTGGAACTAGGGGCTGGCTTTCATCCAGAATTAACTGGCCGTGAAAATGTCTATCTCAATGGGACTTTGCTGGGCTATTCTCGGCGAGATATCAAAATGAAAATGGACGAAATCTTGGATTTCGCTGAAATTGGTAATTTCATTGATGCGCCCATCCGCACTTTTTCAAGTGGTATGGTTGCTCGACTGGGGTTTGCAGTAGCCACAGCTTGGCAACCAGAAATCCTGATCTTGGATGAGGTTTTAGCGGTGGGGGACGAGGCCTTCGGGCCAAGTGTCAAGCACGCATGCAGGCTTTTCGTGCTAACGGGACAACCATTTTGCTGGTTACGCACGACATGAACGCCGTGCTTTCGATGTGTGTGCGCGCAGCTTGGCTGGATCATGGCGAGTTGTACGCCATGAATTCAGCGGATGAAGTAGTGAAAACCTATCAAGCAGGTTGAAGAACGAGGTACTCTCTTGAATGTGATTTTTTTAAAATTACTCGACATATCCGAGGGAGACCCATTAAACAATTTGCCAAGCTCGGAGATGTCACATGTCAGGATTACCAGATACTTCAGATTGATCAAGGTTAGGCATAACATCCTCAAAGCTGGATAGACTAAAATGGCGCAACTTGGTATGTTACCTTTGTCGAAATATTTGGTAACGCCCTTCTATAACAAATGAACACTGTCGAAAGAGATACTGGTGACGATAACTTATTAGCGGGAGGCAAACGGGTTACGAGGGGAGATATGCATTATGTTATCCTCCTCTTGGTTAGTAAGTTAAGTAATGCAAAATCTAGTGCGCATCACATCAATGCTATTGCAGAACAAGTTGGGAAAATACTTAAATTAAACCAATGACCAAAAACAAGTCATGCATGGTCATTTGCACCAAATGGTAATCATTCCCTACAACTCTTTGCAAACGCACTCACGATGAGAGAGTCAAAGAATGTCATGAAAACGTATTTGCTACAAACCGCAATCTGGCCACAACCCGCAGTGGATGCCCCCGAACTTATGTATTTTCGAGCTCATCCCCGAGGGGTTTGGCGTTTGTCGCGCCGAGAAGGAATGTTGTATGTGCCTGGGTCTGCGCCAGATGTGAATACCTTAGAATTCAGTACCTTTTTCGGAGCATTTTCTCTCAGCACATGGTGCGGATCAGCAGGAATTGATTCTGTAGTTTTCAAATTAAAGGCAAGAGGCAAAGCAATTCTTCGTATCTGGAGAGAGACTGGTTATGTGCCGCGTGCTTTGTTGTATGAAGATGAAATTGAAGGCCAAGATGAAAAGGATATTGAGATCTCGCTTGCTGGCCTTAAAGACCAGCGGGGTATTTTATATCCTCAATTTGAAACGACAACCTTCAAGCGCGAATTCCGACTAATCAGTTTGAATTATGCAACAGATATCCCGCCTCGTCGGAAACCAAAACTGGCTATTATTATGCCTACATATAAAAGAGAAATCTATGTTCGCCGTAACATAGCCCTGCTATCGAAGAAAGTGATTTCACTATCTAAAAATCAAATTAGACTTTTTGTAGTAGATAATGGTCAAACCCTGAACCAAGATTCATTCAATGGCGTGACAATTATCCCCAACCCTAATTATGGTGGTACCGGCGGATTCGCACGGGGTGTTCTAGCCGCTATGGACGATAAGGATGGCTTCACTCATGTGTTGTTCTGTGATGACGATGTTCTGATTGAACCAGAATCGGTGCAAAGGCTTTATGTTTTACTGGGCTACATTGATGATAAGACTGTCGTGGGTGGTGGGATGTTAAATATGAGAGAAAAACATCTCGTACATGAAGTCGGGGCATATGCGTATGGTACTAAATTCAAGCCAAGAAAACACTTATTTGATGTAAGTGATATTTCCCGCCTCATTGATTACGATAAACTCGAGGTTGTAAACTATTATGCGTGGTGGTTCTTCGCTGCTCCTCTGAAAGCATTCAGCGATCATGGCTTGCCCATGCCTTTCTTTGTTTACGGAGACGATATAGAATTTGGAATCCGGCTTCAACAAGCAGGCTGGAAGATGACTTCACTACTTGGTAGCGCAGTCTGGCATGATGAGTTCGCCTTAAAATACACGCCTATAAAGGATTATTACTGGATGCGTAACATATTAACGACTGCATGGCTGCACGACGATAATCTCAAACCGACACAAACGGCTATGACGCTTATTCGCCTCGCAGGAGCTGCTCTTTTGACTTATCGTTACGATCAAGGCAACTTCCTTATTCAAGGTGCCGAGGATGCTATTAAAGGCCCTAGCTTTCTTGAAAATATGAGTCCGGAAGAGTTTCATATCAGTTTGGCCCGCAAACAGACTGCATTATTACACCTAATTGAATATGTGGCCGAAAAATACAATCGTAATATTTCAAGCAGCTTGTTAAGAAAACTTGCAATTATCTTAACTCTTAATGGCCATCTTTTACCGACCTTCTTAATGCGAAAGGATTCGAATGCCTTTGAACCCGGATGGACCATTGAACATCTCCATAGCCATCGACTGAATGCGATTTTTCGTAGTCCTACCGTACTTTACTATGAACCAATTTCTCACCAGGGGGTTATTTACCATATGGATCGTAAGGAATTTTTTAACTTGCTGTTCAAGCTTATCCAAACAGCCATCAATCTCTTAATTAAACACAAAAAAATGGTTAAGCAGTGGAGAGAAGCTTCATCGCGATTAATGACACCAAAGTTTTGGCGTACGTACCTTGGTCTCGAGATTCGATGATTACCTTGGTGATATCTCCCTATGACATTTTTTCATCCTCAAGATTTCTAAAGCAAAGTCTAGCAACCCAAGTAGCTGGACGCCGTATATGGATCAATTCTGAATTGGGCTACAGCAACATTTAATTTGATACAACTGTTCACATATATTCAAATTGATAGGATTGAGGCCAAAAGTGAAGGTATTATTTGTTGTCTTTGTAAAGCCGATAACTTCTCGTATGGATTAGATGCACCCGGTCAAGATTGACAACGGCTGAAAAATATACTAAAAAACATGAGAAGCTAAATGAATATCGCTATTATTGGCGCTGGTTTCTCCGGCGCGGTTATCGCCAATCAACTTGCGCAAGCAGGGCATAAGGTCACGGTTTTTGAATCTCGCACGCATCTTGGCGGAAACTGCCACACCGAACGTGACCCTGATACCGGGGTGATGGTTCATGTTTACGGCCCTCATATTTTCCATACTGACAATGAACGCGTGCATGGGAGTTTGTGAGGCATTTTGGCGAGTTCATGCCGTTCGTGAATTGTGTCAAGGCCATCGCCAAAGGTCGAGTTTATAGCCTACCCGTCAACCTTCTGACCATCAATCAGTTTTTCGACAAGACCTTACACCCTGCAGAGGCCCGTGCATTTCTTGAATCCGTTGCTGATACTTCGATCAGAAACCCGACGTCATTTGAAGAGCAAGCCTTGCGCTTTATCGGGAAAGATCTGTATGAAACCTTCTTCAAGAGCTACACACAGAAACAATGGGGCATTCATCCTCGGGACCTTCCTGCCAGTATCCTCAAACGCTTACCTGTGCGATTCGATTATGATGATAACTATTACAATCATAAATATCAAGGTATTCCCCGTGATGGTTATACTGCCTTGATCGAACGTATGCTTGACATGCCAAATATTACAGTAAGTTTAAACACGACCTTTGAACCGAATCAGAAAGCAGACTTTTATCATCTTTTCTATAGCGGACCACTCGATACCTGGTTCAGCCATATATACGGTCCTCTTCGTATCGCACGCTAGATTTCGAAATCTTCCGTGAAAAAGGTGATTACCAGGGTACTGCAGTAATCAATTATTGTGATCAGGATGTGCTTTATACCCGAATTACTGAGCATAAGCATTTTGCACCGTGGGAATCGCATGAGATGACAATCTGTTACAAAGAGTTTAGCCGCCCTTGTGGTAATGATGATGTTCCATATTATCCTATCCGACTCGCCAGTAATATGCCACTATTACAGCGCTATGTAGATCTTGCTCTGACCATGAAGGATGTGACCTTTGTAGGTCGTCTTGGAACCTATCGTTATCTAGACATGGATGTCGCAATCAAGGAGGCATTGGAGATATCTGACATTTTCCTAGATTGCTTACGTAAAGATATACCAATACCCGCCTTTACAGTCAACCCCATGAAATAAGTGGAAATAAATACGAAGTTGGATATAAAGAAGGTTGGCCCAATATTTGTAACTTACAAAAGAAGAGAGCTACGACTCAAGTGTTTCATAGCTCTATCAGTTAAAACAAGGTCCCTTGATAAAATAATTTTAATTGATAATGCTGTTACAGATGTACGGACTAGATGATCTGTACGGAGTATCTCAAGGTCACATTTATGAGATTGTTTGAAATAGCTTGAGGAGTAAAAGGATTTTAGAGTGTAGTAAGTCAGCCTATGAGAGATGTTGCGATGGGAATTGGATTACGGATGTTGATTCAAAAGAAGCTATGATTGTTTTGAGCGCCTATTAAGACGAAACGCGCGATCTAATGCGTTGAAAGTAATACAGATTGACTCAATAGTTTTCTATGGCAGACCTAATTAAGTTACCTCCAATTTCTGTTGTTGTCTCCACCTATAATAGGGGAGAGCAATTTCTCCAAACGTTAAACTCGTTAGCAAAGCAAAAATTGCCATTTAATGAGTATGAGGTCATAGTTATTGATAATCACAATGTGCCAAACATTTATGTTAGAGGAGTAATTAATGACTTCGATCCACCGCATTCTCATTATATTCAAATCATTTAAGATATTTGCATTGTCCAGTAAAAGGATTGTCATATGCTCGAAATGCCGGTATATCTATAGCGAATGGTGAAATCATTTGTTTTATTGATGACGATGGTATAGCTTTTCCTGGGTGGCTTGAAGCTGTTAAGCAGGCTTTCTCCGATCATCCAGATGCCGGAGTGATCGGTGGGCATGTAATATTGAATATACCCAGACCTCGCCCAAAAATCCTTAAACCAGGAATTCGAGACTTATTGGAGTCATTTTGTAACATCATATAAGGGATATACAGAAGTTAATTTATGGGAGAATTTTCCCTGTGGAGCAAACTGGTGTGCTCGTCGAAGTGCCCTCTTAGAAATTGGGGGATTTAATGTGAATTACGGTCGCCAGAGCAGCAATTTCTGGGGTGGTGAGGAATTAGTAGCAGCGAGCCTCATTCACACACTTGGATACAAAATAGCAATTGTCCCTCAGGCTGAAGTATTGCACGATGTCGATCCTCAACGCTTTCATTTAAAACATGTATGGAGAACCATTTTAGCTCGCACCCTTGTCTATTACCAAGCCCAGAAGGATCACTACGTTCCAATGGAGTCAATTATCCATGAAACCCGAAGGAAAACTTGGTATGTTTTGCAAAATTTACTCCACACCCCGAATTCTTCATCAGACCGGAAAATTTCCTGGGAGGAGTTAATTATGAAAGTCGGAGCACGACTTATATTATTTTTGTATCAGCTTCGAGATTTTTGCATAAATAATTGTCCACCGATAGCCCGATTTAGACGAAAATGTTTATGAGCGGCGTCGGCGACTGACCAAAAGACTACTTTTCTCTCGCGCGCAGCCATTCTTGAGCAGGTAATATTGAAAAAAACCAACTGATACCCCAAAGAATAATTAATAGGGGCGTTCCAACCAATGCAGAAAGATAATTCCATTTTTTGGTGACATACTCTAATCCAATTAAGTAGTATATCAGATCAATCAGAAGGCTAATTAAGATTGAAACAATTGTCAATTGATATATTCCGTCATTAAAAGGCCAAACAATCAATATACAGATTAATAAGACTTTGATAAACACTAGCGCGGTTTTTGGTTTCAACAACATCGCATGGATAAGTGACCAATTAGGTAGGCCAGATCGAAGCAATTTCAAAATATTCTGCTGCTTATTCTTCCAAATCTGTCTCTGACCCTTTAACCATCGCCCCCTTTGTCGTGCGAGACCCAATATGCTGTCCACTTTGGGATCTAATACCTTGGCTTCCTGAAAATAATGCACAGGAATATTCATTTCTGCCAAGCGCACAGACAATTCAATATCATCTACTTGTGATCCCAATTCCTGGCAAACTCGACAGAATATGTCGGCTCTAAACGCCATACCTGTTCCCCTGAGAGGAACAGACCAACGTAATCACGATCGTACCGTATCGTCAATTTTTTGAGACAAAATCTCCGAGTATGAAGCTAACGTGGTCAAGGGGAATCCGTCTTTACTGACTCGAATCGCACGAATCCCTGCACAACCTCCACGCCGGGTTCAAACGCCATACGGATCTATTACAGAACTCGGCATCAACCAGCGTGTCCGCATCCAAAACCGTGATGATGTCCGTATTAAAGAGCAACTCTTTCTTTTCTTTGACGAACCAGGAAAGAGCTTGTCCTTTTCCGGGGCAATCTTCACTGCGAGCATACACTTCAACGCCCATTTTGGTAGCGATAGATATTGTTTGATCTGAGCAATGATCAGCTAAAACTGCAAAACTAATCGAAGCGTCTTTGTCCTTTTGGCTTTTTATTTGTGCCAGCGTCTGTTCAATTACCCGTTGCTCATTGTGCGCTACGACTAACATTAGCAGCCGGAGGCTTTGCTGTTCGCTGCCACCTTGAAGGATCGTTTTACCTGGTAAATGAACAACAATTAGAAATATTAACCGATAGATTGAATCAAAGATTACCAGGAACAACGGAAAAAGCAGTAATATGTACAATACCAAATCCGCCCAATTATTTACAGTCATTTTTGTGTTGGAGTATAGTAGCCTGCGAAGATTTGAAATGGAGTGTAAAAATATCTTTCATCCGATAATTGATAATCCTTTGATGTTATCCCGCTCGTTTCGGGCAAAAAAGGAGTGGACCAAAATTGCTCAATTAACCATAAACCTGAGCCGGAAGGTAGTTTCTGACCGATCAATTCATTTGTCAATTTTTCCGCCTCTAGATTGGATGTTTTCTCATTATTATAAGGCAAAGAATACCAGACCTTCTGCCCACACTCTGTGTTTATAAAATATTGCCAAATTGGGCCCGGATAAGGTTGGATGATCAATATATCTCCCTGTTTTATATTATCGTGAATGAAGCCGCAAATTGGCTGTAATTCCTGAGTCTGGTAGGCTGGATCAAAAATCCCTAATTTGAGTACTAAAACTGCGGTTAATACAGTAACAATCATTGAAGACCCGCAGAATAGTCTCAGAAACTTTGTGTTGATAAGATCATCAGTCAACACTCTTTGCAGATAGATTGTTGCAGTAATAATCAAGCCCAATGCCATACATACAACTACCAAAGCCAAAATTAAGTGGGCATATCCGGCTCGCCAAAGTAATAGGTCGGGTTGTTGCGAGACAATTGATCGCCATTGACTGATAATCGGTGTTTTGGCGAAATTCCAGATATATACAGCAGGAAATACCTTTGAGCTATCATCGTAGGTGCTCAATGTAAATTCGGCAGAGTTGAAGAGCACCGCGGGTAATTGAATTGCGGCCCCAATTGTAAAAAGGGTGCCAAGAATAGCCCAACCCGCCTTCTTTAAATCTATTAATTCCTCGATGACAGGCAGCGAAGCGACGATTAATAGCGGTATTACCGGAACCAGGAAGCGACTTCCCCAAGTGGGTGTCCACCACTCACCATCATAAGCCAAGGCTTGATTTAGCAAAAGAACTATCAAGATCGAGAAGGGTAATATGAATAATACTGGCATCCGGCGGCCATATCTTACAAGTGATACCAATCCCAAGATACATACAGGCGAATAGAAAAACAGCCCTTTCCAGGGACTAATAAGAGGCGCAAGTAGTGCTTCCAATAGATGGGAATGTGATATAGATGTTAATCTGCCCAATGCATCATGCAGAAATGTACCCGTGAAGCGGTAAAAGATATCAGAATCTGTTGCATGAAAAGATGCCAAGTAAAAGAATAAAAGTATAAGAATAACAATACCGGCAAGCGCAACAGCACCAGCACCAGCCTGCCGCTTATATTTGTTCATATTCGTTTGCGTAAAAAATAGGTTAAATAACAAAGCAAAAGCTGCGACAACCATTGTTACTTTTGTCAGGGTAAGCACCGCTAAAATGATAATTAGCAGGCCGGCCAATCCAATGACCATCCACCAGCGACGTTTCGTGCTGGTCAAATGTAGATAAACGGCCAAGCCGGAAAGCAGAAGAAATGCGATAAATGGTTCCCTGAAAAGAGTCTTGGCATAAGGCCAGGCCATAGTGCTGAACGCGAAAAGTATTCCCCCGGCAATACCAGTAGCCGGAAAATTTAATTGGGAAGCGATAAGAACAATAAGCGCTGCCGAACAACCTGTGAAAAGGATCGGTAGAAGATATAAACTTTGAAGGTGACCAAAATTCGTATGTAGGAACAAACGATACCAGAGGGACATAACACCCGGAAAACCCGGCTCAACCCCATGGTAACTACCCGCAATGCGGGAATTACCGTAAAGCTGTTCTGCATTTATCTTACCAGTCACAGCGAGATTCCGTGCAGCGCTGGCGTACAGTTCTTCGTCGTCAGAAATTGGCACGCCGGAAAAAGAGAGCAAATAACAGCCTACCGCTAGACTAAAAACGCAGACCATTGATAAAACGGTATTAATTTCTCTTTTATTCGTAGACACATTATCAGCTTGCACTATTTTACCTGTGCACATTGAATTCGCGATCTTCACTGAAAGTTCAACAATATTTATATTGAAAGAAAAGCCCAAAAAGATCACGCGACCAACTGATCATATCGCATGATCTAAGTTTTTTAATGCAATATTGAGATGGTCTATTAATTTATTTTTTCAACCGATTGGCCAGAGCTGATTGAGGATCTTCCTTTTCCGACCAGTACGCATAGGCTTGGAACATTTTCCCCTCGCCTCTTTGTATGAGATACCCTCTGCCTGGCGGGAGATTGGCTGCGCGTTGAAAAGCAGGGACGCGAGCATTGTTGAAATTTTCAACTCCTTCACTTCCACCGAGCAAAACCCCACATCCTTGTTGCTTCATCCTTTGCATAAAGGAAGGCCCTGTGCCTCCAAACTCCGAAGGTAATTTTGATAGATCGCCGGCGACTATAAAAGCGAGGCCGTATTCTTCACCGCTAACCAGGCAATTTGTGAGTTTGTTTCTTTCGTTGCTTTCTATCTTGCTGGAAAATAATTCATAGCTATCGATAGCAACTAGAATTTGGGGTAATGGTTCAAGGACCTTCCCAATATCGAAAAAATCGGGGTTCTTAGCGTATGCTTTTTCAGTCAAATCCACCCGTTTCTTAATCTCCTTTTCCAATTGATCCAAAGTCGGCTCGAGATCGGATTTTATTCCAACATATTTTTCCATCAAGGAAAGATGTCTCAACCCCGACAAATTCCTGCTGTGAAAATCAATCAGGTAAATTTGAATATCCTTTTTAGTATAGTGCTCGGACAAACCCATCAACCAGGTGTTTAGCAGGGTAGTTTTGCCCGACCTTGGTGTTGACCCAGCTATAAGAAAAGATGGGCCATCTCTGTCGAGTGAAAACCCTACCTCTTTCAGCGTTTCATAATCTTTGCCAAGCGGTAAAAATAACGGACGTTTTGAAGTGGATACTGAGGTTCGTTTATCAGGTAAGGGCAGCGTAATCAACAACGGAAGACTTCCGATGGAAGGCGGAGTTTCCCCATGTTGGTTATCCCAGGCCTTGGTCATCTTTTCCGCTAAGGCTTTAAGGCCCGCAAATTGTTCACTGTCGGTTTCGCCTTTTACAGGTAGTGCTGCTTGAAACTCAAGAGGAGGAGACCCTCTAAGCAGACCATGCCCCGGAACCGGCATTTTACTTATATCCTCCTTGATCTTTGCCTCCGATGGCTGCCCTACGATCTCAAAATAAGTACGATGATCAGCTTGATGCATGGTCATTCTCAGGTTAATGTTCCCAAAAAGGTCCTGTGGCAAATCTGAGGGAAGATTACTCGCGATGATGAGATGAACACCGGTGGCCAACCCGCCGCTCACCAAAGAAGTGATGCTGCCCACAAGCTCTGTGCCACCGGGAGTATTCAGAAAAGTTCGCTTCAGGTTAGAGAATCCGTCAATCACCAGGTAAATTGTCGACAGCTTTTGGGCCTTGTTTTTGAGATTCGCATTGTAATCAGCCAAGTTATCCATGGAGGTTTGGCGGAATATTTCATTGCGTTCCGCGATCCGGGCATGGATGAACTCAATGAGACGCTGCGCTTTCTCGATTTCGAACCGCGTGATTACCGCGCCTACATGCGGAAAATCTTCAAGTATTTTAAGAGCGGATTGACCACCGAAGTCCAGAATGTAAATCCATGCTTCATCCGGAGTCTTGGTATGGACGAGGGATGAAACAAAGGTCCGCAAAAGTGTGCTTTTTCCGGTCTTGCCAGATCCAAAAATCAGTATATGGCCTTCACCGCGAGAAGGATCGACTCTCAATATAGACTGTCTTTGTTGGGCTGGTTGATCGCATAAGCCGATAATTGGATATACTGTCGAATCTGAGGATGCCTCGGTATTTCTTGCACGACTTTGTTTCCACTTCGAGGTACGGTCATCCCATCCGCCCTCGATGCTTTCCTGCAAGAGGTCAGGTAAATACAATCGTTCGGGTAATGGGTCGGGCCAAATCGCACGTGGTTTTCTCACATTTAGATTTTCAGCCGCGTATATTAATCGTTCTGCAATCACTTGTGACTCAGTTCGTTCGATGGCTAAGGATTGGACTCCTTCCGGTAATGTCTTGGAAAGCGAAACTGTATCATGGCTCGCAAATCTGTACGGACCGCCTGAATACGCTGCTTGGAAAAGGTGCCTGGTTTGGGCAGCAAAATAGGCTCGTCCTCTGGGGAGGGCGACTGCGTCTCTTATGCCGATCATTTGGATGCTGTCTTGCGGATCACTAACCCGTAAGCAAATCCGGAATGTGGCATTTTGCAGGATTTCCGGATCGATCGCCGCTTGAATATTTTGTGTAGCTAAGACTAGGTGAATGCCAAGGGAACGTCCAAGCCTTGCGATACTGATAAGGCGGCGACTCTCCTCGGGGTGTCTTTGTTTGAACTCCGCAAATTCATCAAAGATGATTACTAACCTGGGCAATATGCGTTTTACGGGCAATTTACGATACTCGTCAATGTGTGTTCGTCCCAAGCCAAATGAGCTTCGTGCATCTTCCAGTACTTTCTTTCGGTGTTCAATCTCACCGCTCAAGGCCAATATTACGCGTTCCGCATAGGACGCATGAGTCTCGATATCGGTTACCACGCCAACGGTATGCGGCAAATGAAGAAGTTCGTTGAAAGCCGCGCCACCTTTATAATCAACCAAAGCAAAGTTTAAATCATAAGGATGATGAGTTAGCGCAAGAGCAAGAATAATTGTCTTAAGTACTTCGCTCTTGCCCGAACCGGTAATTCCGCCAATCACCCCGTGCGGCCCATGAGCACCGTCCTTGTCACTCAAATCAAATATCAAAGCGGCTTTTTCAGAAATCCTCCCAATGGGTACCTTTAAATAATCGTAAGGCGATCCATTTTCCCACCAACTCTCGATGGGCAGCTCTTCTAATTTGCTAACACCAAATAATTCCAGAAAACCCAGACGAGTAGGTGGACGGGAGAGATCAGCAACCTGGTTCCAAGAAATAGCGCCAAGTTTTCTTGCTAATTCTTCGGCCTGCTTCACACTCATGACATCCGGCCGATCACATCTAAACACACTTCCTCCCACCCCCGTTTCCTCGTAAATCCATTTGTTATCTTTAGCCTGGATGGTCGCTCCGCAGCCTCCGGGAATATCCTTCACATTTGTTTCCAAAAAGATGCCGTGGACTCCAAGTTCGCGTCCTTTTTGAAATAGCAGCGAGAGCGCCGGATGATTGTAAGACGTTGAAAGCTGATCAAAAATTATGAGAACCTGTGGAAGAATGACCGGCGTACTGGAAGGGTTTTTAGCTTTATCGTGGTCGGCTTCAATAATTTCCTCACGGCTTTGCAGTAATTTTTCGAGGGAATTCATGAACTCGGTACGAGCTTCTTTGTTGTTGGCTGATTGGGACCCGCGCCATTCCAGCAGGGTTGTCGCATGAGGTAGATGGTGCATCCAATCCCATTCAGCCCAAATAACACTTTCTTCACCGATTCCCGCAACCTCCACTTCTGTATACCAGTGATGCACCGCAATTTGAGAAATAAGTGCCCGAGTGATGTCATGCACTTCTCTTGGTTGACCTGCGATACCGATTGATCCGGTTTTTGGAAAGTTGAGAGTTACTGGAGCATCTGTAACCGTCGAATACTTCTGAAATAATTTATCGGCAATAATATATTCTTCCGTAAGCTCATGGGCGCGGCCTTTGGGGTCCACTTTTGTAAGCGTAATGGATGCATTCACGGAGCCCAGGCCCAGTCTTGGACAAAGAAAGTCTGGATCTTCCGGACGTCTTTCTCCAATTCGCCGGTCCTGGTTGTTGACTCGACGAGTACACTCATTCGTGTCCGGGCTTATATCCAGCATGATTTGGCGCTGAAGTTCCTGTATAGATCGTAAGCTTTTATCTGCAGCAGCCAGAGTATCGTTATATTCTTGTTTGGCCCGGGCGAAATCCTGATCATACTTTTTCTTTGCGGCACGGGAAGAAAACCATGTTCCGACGTAGGAGACCAACATTATGGGCAAGAAGATGAGATATCCAAAACCTGCACTACCGCCCCCTGAAACAAGCATAACAAAGACAATAGTAAGGATGATGGCGCCAAATGAAAGCAGGATGGTAATACGATCTAAAGGTCCCGGCCTGGATGGTAAAGTAGGCGGCGATGGAATCTCAATTGAGTCTTTCGGAAGAGGTTTTTGAATTCGAGGTGGACGGTTGAAGGACATGTATAATACCTCCCGGTTGTGTATTTAACCCAAACTTTTCCCTCTTATCTGGGCGCATATCATAGACAAGTCGTTATTAAATTCCCCCAACAATTTCTAAATTGTTGGGGGCTAACTTTTGTTCTGAGTTGATGGTGAGGACTAAAGGCCGCTGTCAGTTTCACCAAAGGCCGTGGCGGCTCGTTGCAGCAATTGGCCCGCCTGTCCAAGCGACTGGATGGCTGCAGTAAGACTGGGTTGCATTCCCTGCCATTCCTGAAAGATCCTTTGAGCGCGGTTCCCAGTGAACTGGCCTTCAAGACTGTTCATTAAGGATCGGGCTTGTGTCACAAGCGCCTCAAGATCAGCTTGTCGGGACATGAACTGCGAGCCAACACCTGAAACCTGACCTGTATCAATACGAATAGTCATTTTAGCCTCCTTGGCATGAATAAATGGACCTCAAATTATGTTTTGTTCTTTGTTTAGAAGTTAGGGCTCAGAACTTCTTGTCGACATGTTCGTAACGTTCTGCCATGGCGTGCAATTCCCGGGCTATATTATTCAACAGAGTCTCAAAACCTCCTGAAGCTTGACCCCATTGCTCATACTGTTGATAGAATACTTGTTTGCTGGCCCCTTCCCATTTTTTCTCTAATTGACCGATGACTTTATCCAATCTTTTGGCGATTTCCGATGTATCCTGGCCCGCTTTTTTAAATTCCTCGGCTGCTTCGTGCAAGTCCTGGGGAGAAACTGTTGCGCCACTCATAATAATTTACCCGACGACATCCGGAACTTCCACGTATATGGTTACATGAATATTTTCTATGGTTTGAGCGTCGCTCATCAAGGATTCGGCAAGCGAATTCACTCTAGATGGCTGATTTGCAAATTCATCGAAGAATAAATCCTTGGAATGTCCCAGCCAATTCGTATCAAGCGTATCGCGGATGGAATTCAGGTTACTTGACGACGTGCGCAATTGAGCAGCGGCCCGCCTAAATTCTTGTGCAATTTCATGTGCTTCAGGTGGAACAAAAGTTCTGGCAACAAGCATTTTTATGCTCCTCCATGAATTTACCCGATTGCCATCGTGTGAGCAATAGTATATAATCTTGACAGGAATTAGTCAATAGGCTTTTTACGCGTTGTTGGGAAATTGTAATTTGTTTATTGTTTTGGCCGGGATATAATAAAGGTCAACTCGTCAATTGAGAGACGTTAATTAGATAGTCATCATTGCCGGCTTTGCTGGCAAAGCTAATGAGTGTATTGTACTGATATCAGGCGTGGAGACAGCAATCGTGATCATTCAGGTCGATCCATCTCTTCTCCATAGTAATGCGAATCAAATCCAAGAAGTTGGCGGTGATATATCTTCGCGGATCAGCAGCGCAGTCAGCGCTGCAGAGAGCGCTCCCAGTTATGATGGGCAATTTGGGCCCAAAGTTGCAGCTATTGGAGCCGAGGTCGGTACACGCGGGGGTAATTTATCGGCATTATTGGGAAGCCTGGGTGAAAGACTGGGAATCAAAGCTACAGAATTTCAAAACGTTGATGATGCAGGCCTACCAGAGATTACCAGTTTTAGCACAGGTGTAATAAGTTGGCTGGAATCTTTCCTCTTTCCTAATGCTGGAGGAGGCACATTAGTTTCTTTACAAAGGTATCTTTCTCTCGGCAGCCTGCTTAATGGGAACGGAGCCAATCTTTCCTTCGGCGCGTTGTTTGCCATGATATTTGGATCAAGCCAAATGTGGGGTGGTTGGACTTTCTCCAGTATTGAACGTCCTGCCTGGTGGCCAGGTTGGCTGCCCTGGCTGTCGCAAGAGCCGGCCAGTATTGTTTCACCGATCCCCGATGACAATCCAAAACCTAAAACTACATTTGGAGATTTGCTGAAGGAAACGCCAGTCGCAAGCCCTTCCGCACAGGCAAGTGCACGCACCGACAACGGAATCATACGATGTTTATTACAACGTCCCCACCGAGGGGCAGAGTACGTTAAATAAAGATCATGGCTGCTCGGCGACGGCCGTAAGCATGTTGGTTGATTATTATCACGCTCAAAATGGAGCATACGCGGCTGCCACTCCGCAACAAATACAGACGCCTTTTGGAAATTCGGGTAATAATATTTCCATGTCCGACACGTCAGGTGAATTAACAAAGCTTGGATATAAGGCTTCATGGACATTTAATGGAGACCCGCCCGGGAAGACCGTTACGATGTCTGATCTACAATCGGCGCTTAAAGACGGGCCTGTAGCGGTGGTAGCAAAGGTTAAACTCGTCGGGTCGAGCGATGGGACCGGTACAATTGATGGCCCTGGATGCTTATTCTCACGCACTAGTCGTTAAAGGCTTTGGAAAAGATACCGTCGTGGTCAATGACCCATGGTCAGGCAAGGAACTTCAAATCCCCGACGCCACATTTACTCAGATGTGGTCGGGGGGAGCAACGCCATCTTTGTAGTCCGCCCTTCGTAAATAAGGGATAGCACTTTTATGGATACATCCAAAGGATCAATGAATATGACACTCATTAAGGTCGACCCTAGTATCCTGCAAGGTTCCGGCCAGGATATCCAGGGTAACGGGCAAAATATCTCTTCAGCCGGAAGCAGTGTCTTAGGGGCTGCAACGGGCGCGCCCAGCTACGACGGCCAGTTCGGCCCAAAAGTAGCCGCGATCGGACAGGAAGCCTACTCTCGATTGGGCAATTCCTCTGATCAGCTTGATAATTTAGGGTCAAGGCTTTCGCTTAAGGGTGCAGAATTTCAAGCGGTCGATATGGAAGGAGAATCTGGTTTTGCAGGTGGGTATCCTCTTCAATTGCAAGGTGAAATAGGAGGAGTACTTACAAATGCTGCAAGTGGCCTTAATGCAGCTACTTCTGAAGCAGCGACACGGTTTTTAGATGTAGGTGGGGTTTTAACTGATGCAGGCCAGATTGCTTGGGAAACGAATTTAGCCGGGCAGTGGATTTCGGTGGCTCCATATCTTAATACCATAGCACAGACTGCTGGCCAGGAAACTTTGCTCGAAGAAGCAGTAAAAGATACAATAACATCCGAAAGCGAGTCAGTTGCTATACCTTTAGGAGGTCTAGGGAACCTTTTAGATTGGGGAAAAGATTATTTTGAGTATCGAGACCAGGGTGCCACAATGGTTGCCTCAGCAATAGGTGTAGACACATCTATATCAGTTGTTGGAGAAGTTGGTGGAAGTATGATTGGAGGATTAATTGGAGGTGCTATAGGAACCTTTCTGCTCCCCGTCCCTGGTGTTGGCACTGTAGCGGGAGAGGCACTTGGTCAAGAAATTGGTGGGGCAGTTGGTCCTATGGCAGCTAAATGGGCGATGGATAATATTCATATTTCTAGTGCGGGCAACGAAAGCTTGCACGATCTGGCAATTAAAGGCGTTTCAAGTGTTTTAACTGTTACTCCTGTTCAATGAGGCTTGATAACGTTGATAAGTAAACTAAATTCAAACAGACGTTTCGCTATCTCATTCCATGTATAAAAAAGGAATAAATATGAGTAGAAACTCAAAAAGCGATTCCAACTTTAATGACTACAAGTTGGGATTTGAGGAATTAGTGATGGCGATCGGTTTGAATGGAGAACCCGATATTGCAAAAAAGTCGCTTGTTGCTTTTACAGGAAAATCAAATAACGACGAGGACCGGGGACGTTTACTTGCCGCGAGTCATACTTTGTTAGCCAAAGAACTTATCACCTTGGATAAGGATACGGGTAAGCTACAACTTCAAGATGATTTAAAGCATATCATTAATATAATTACCAAATATCAATTATCGCTGCGTTTTAGCTATGGGCCTAAAATGGCAGAAAAAATCTTAGCCTATTATTATCTTGATAAAAAGATTGTTAAGCATGAAATTCTGCCGGAAGCAGTTCATCGATTATCATGGGTAACTGACCAAAGCCAAATTCTGCAAGATGGAATTCATTTCCTTGGGTTCAATACCTGCAAAGATTTTAAATATCAAGAAGCTGAAATAAAACAATCTCTCTTAGAAAAGGCTAAAGAAAAAGTAACAACTCAACCTAGCATAGTGCTTGATTACCTCATAAAAGCCGGTGTTTCGAAAAAAAACGCTGAACTTTTAAGTGATGATCTTCTCCATCCTGATTATCGTGGAAGTGTTTTACGCGTGGAAAGAAAAGATGGTGGAATAGTATCAGATAGAGGATTTCTTGTCATGATGCGTAAACCACGGGCCTGGATATTTCCAGTTTATTTTAAGAAGGATGAGCCATATGTACATATCCTTTCTGGCACCGACTCTTCTTTCAAGAATGAAGTGTTGGCTTTGGTCAAATGAGATAGTAATTTTTTATGATATTCACATAATTTTCAGACATGAAAAAACAGACGAAAATTGACGAGATAACTGTGGAACTTTCAAGCGACGAGTTTTGGTTTCTTATACAACAGTTCAGTCCTGCGGTTGTATTAGGGATGCAGAACCCTCATCTAGGTTGGTTAATAGAGGAAATTGAAAAGGCTGATCGCAGCTCTTTGAGAATACTAGTAGATCGTGGCTTTGTCCGAATTGCCTCGAAAGAATCAAATTGAGCTCGATGACGTGCTTGCCACCATGATGCGGACGTGCGTCCATCCACAGCATACCGTTATTTCCCAGTTCCAGGATTCAAAGGGCGCAAATAAACAGAGATATATCCATTTCGGCACCAATTTGATCGTGGAACATGTCGAATTCAAACGCGGCCAGCATCGCCTGACTGCCCTAAAAGACCGTGAGGTTCTTCTTGCTCATTTGGATGAAGTATTAAGACTTTCATCTACTGCGTCGAGCCACGGCGGTAAATTCCGCCTGCAGGAGCAGGCTTTATTCGAAGCTCGCTCGCTATGTTCGCAGGGACATGCTCGCAAGGCCCTCACCAATCTCAAAAAAGCAAAGCTTTCCGAGGAAAAAGCGGGGTTACTTGCCAAAGCCTTGACCAACCCGGTCGCCAACTCTGCATTTGTGACCCTTTCCAATCAGGCAAAGCCCCAAATCCAAAATGTGAAAGGTTTTGCCTTGTTGGAAAGCAAAAATGAATTCTGGATCTTGTTACCCTACGATAAAGACGGAGATAAGATGGTTGAATTCATTCCCGCCAATTCCAAGCTCGTAAAACAGCGTTTTCTTGAGATTCTCCCATAGAGGCTTATTGCAATGGCAAATAATGATGCCACAAAAAACCAGGATGAATTAATAGATACCGGCAGCACACGTCGTTTCCTGACCGTTGAAGCTGAACACCGTCCCGAAAGAGTGGAAATGGAATTGAAGGGCGACTTGCGCATCGGGGTGTTGTTTCCAATCCTCATCAAGACGCTTGGGTGGCGCATGGTCAGCGAAGAAGCGGACCCGCGCTTTCGATTGATCGCGATCAAAGATGGCACGGAAATTGAATTAAAAAACTCGGATACGTTGATCAGCGCAGATATCCCCAGCGGGTCCGAACTTAGGATCATGTTCGTCGACAAAAAAGGAGTAAGCAAGGGATTTGCCCAGAATACGATCCTGGGGCTTGAATCAACGCCGGGACTTGAAAACGGCTTTGGAGTTGGAAATTCCCAGGATCGACAAGCAACCATTGCACCGCCTCATTGGGACGAACAGGTAAAGGAGCCTTGCTTCATTGCGTCCTCCGGTAATGTCTTTCCGATCCGAAACCCGCCTCTTTGGATTGGGCGGCCCGATAAAGGATTTAAACCAGAGATCAATCTTGCCAGGGAAGAAGACCTGGATAATCCAACCGTAAGCCGAAGACATGCCCAGATATTTTATGAGGACGATAAGTATGTTCTCAGACCCAAGCCCAGCGTGTGGGGTACATTTGTAAATGGACAGGAGCTTCGCCATAGCCAGGGCCATAATATGACAGATGGAGATCGTGTGCGATTCGGTGAGGTGGAGACGATATTTCGATTGCCGTGAAGTTGTTTTTTTTTTCTGAAAAAACGAAAAGATACGTATCACATCAATTTCTAAATTTTCTTAATCGCAAATTAAACTTATTATGGCTATAAGATTAAAAAGAGGTCAAAAAATTTCGGAATTCACTGTTAAAGGTCTGCTACCCGAAGGAAGCAGCGGTATGGCAACCGTTGTGAGGGCTATAGGCATTGATGGGGTCGAAGTGGCACTAAAAATCAGTAATTCTGTTAGTGATCGATATTACGCCGATGCACTCATTGCGGAAACTGAGATACTCCAAAAACTTGACAATCCGGGCGTCGTAAAAATCCTTCCAATTCAAACTGATAATAGTAAGACACGGTTTATGAAACGAGCGATGGAACTTGATGGAAACCCATGGTTCTTTGCGATGGAATATTTGGAAGGCGGTTCGTTACGGGATTGGTTAAATAGAGTAATCGTGCTCGCTCCAGGCGAAGCTGCCTTTGTTGCTTTGAAAGTTGCTTGGGCACTGGATTATGTACACTCAAAGGAATATGTTCACAACAACGTCAAGACCGACAATATACTCTTTCGGGGTAAATTGGTAAAAGGCTGTGTTTTGGAACCAGTGCTAATTGATTTCGGAATTTTTGCAAAAACAAGGAAAACTCAGCAAGATGCTGGCTCTCTACAATGGATGTCGCCTGAACGCCTTCAACAGATAAGAGGAGCTTTGGCACCAGAAGTTAACGTGGACGCTACCAAGGTGGATATATATGCGATTGGCGTATTATTGTATCGAATGTTAACTACAAAGATGCCTTTTTCAGGTATGACTGAAAGCGGTCATGCCCAACTAATTAGGTTAATACCCCCTAGCCGCGCATCTACAATTAATTCAAAAGTCCCTTCGGGGCTCGACGAATTGATCATGGCTTGTTTGACTAAACGCCCCGAAGCGCGACCGACTATTCCTCAACTCATTAAAGAACTCTCGGTATTTAGCGAAGATCAGGTCGTCACTTTGCCGAAGGCTAAAATCCAATTTAGTTGGTTTAAGTAATTCAAATTCTTTCCTAATGCATATGTCTCGCGATACATGAAATGTCTGATTTAAATCAATATTTCATTTCGATAGATCGCAGCTACCTGGCTGACTTCCACTGCAGATAGTATTCCACATTTTCCAATCCTCATCTGTGATCGACTCATTCGACGTGGGATTGCTGGGTGAAGTCATGTCGATATTGGTCTTACCGGGCGTCGACAGGTTTATAAGAACCTCACCTGGTGGTGTATATTGGCAGGCACCCTGCAAACAATAAGCTACTACGGAAGTTCCTTCCTCCGATACACCTAATATCCCTTTTCCACCACTCGACAAAATTATCTGAGCATTCTTTTCATTCTGTTGAGCAGGAATTAATATAGCATATTTTCGACTGCCATCTGAACGAACAAGAATTTGCCCTTTCATAAGAGTAATTTCGGTCAGGTTAATAAATCCTGGATCAGCCGGCGAATTTCCAACAGTCGGTGCGAGGTCCAAGGTAGTGAGAATTGCCTCAGTTTGTTCTGAAAGATAGATATCTATTCCCGTTATATTCGTAGTATTCGAATTTGATGTATCTGCCCGCCGCTCGAGTTTCAGATTAACTGTGTTACCATTCAAGACGACTAGAGATATCCCAGGATTAATTGTCGTAAGTTGCTGAATATTAGTTTGAGTTTTAGTCTGTGGGTCAACGCTAGCCGCATTTCCTGAAACAAGAATCGCCAAGCCAAGATTTTGAGGTCGCGAAGGTTGTTTAGGTTGAAGAGTATATCCGACTGCAATGATTAGCAAAAGAACGACGGCGATTGCAGACACCGCCAAAATGTTTACAAAAGGTTTTGCGGATCTTCGGCCTAAACCAAGAACTACCACCGTGATATCATCATCTGAATCTAAGCCCTTGGCGATGGAAGTTAGATAACGCGCTGAACCATGAATGTTGTCATTATTACAAGCAGCTTGAATCTCCCCTTTTACTTTATTATCATAGCTTTCTTTTTCCGGTAAATCGAACAAGCCATCACTGCAAATAACGATCCTATCCCCTTTCTTAAGTGCCGCTTCCTCTATATGAATATCAAGCGGATCCAGCGAATCGCCTAGACATCTAACACTCCCAAGAGGATATTCAACAAGCGATTCACTTGACAACAATGAAGCGCGGGTTAGTCGGCCTACTTGCCCCATGTGAAGCCGGTTGTTCTTTATAGCAACGACCGTGACACCTACATAATCATTTCCGTGGTTTTGTTGATAAACAAGTGCATTCGCCGCAAATAAGGAACCTTGTAAAATTTCGTTGAGACTCTTTTCATTTGCCTGTTCAAATTCAGTAAAGATTGTATCAACTGCCAGTTTTGCTGCCACTTCAGGAGAATTATTTCCCCCACCATCAGCAACGATAGACAAATATACAAGGCCTAATTGACGGGTCTTAACAGTCTTCGATTCCCAATGATCTTGTTGGGGAGTTTTCTTATCCAAAATACCTTTTTGTTGATCTACGTCTCTTGTTATCAAATTAATTAAATTCGTATTCATAAATATCCGATATCTCCAAGGATTTCATTCGAAGAAATCAAGGAACGTTTAAACTAAAAAGCAACAAGTCTACTATCATGATTTACGGCGGACATGGAGTACCGAGGCTCTTGTAATACCTACAAGCTTGAGTCGCAGCAATGTTCGGTGTAGCTGATGGAGTGACAGTAGGAGTAGGTATCAAATCAGGGATGAATTGCCAGAGTTCATTTCGAGTGCCTGATCCAGTGGATATCACCTCCGCTCCATTCAAAACTACATGAGAGCCTTGAGGTAGGGACTGATTTAAACTGTTTTCGAGATATCCACAAGTACCCTCTAAACAATCAAAATATAATTCGTGTTTCAGAGGATCATACTGAAGTCCCATTATTGAGCCGCTAATCCAAGCCTGTGATCCATAAGAAGTCTCCACTATGAAATGCTGATCCTTGTTAAACGTGTTTGGCAATTTAACAAGCAGCATTCCTTGATTAAGTATTATATCCAAGGAGTCTTTTGTAAGTATTTCAGTTCCATCGGCAAGATATAACTCAACCTGTCCAGGAAAACCAATAGCTGCATACCCGTTTCCGTTCCCTGAAGTTGTTAAAGTTTCTCCGCTGTTGAAATCGATTGGAGTATCATCGGATAGTTTGGTGGTGTTATTATCCACCGACCGAGCCTGAAGGGTTGTGTTCCATACTTTAGAAATATAGATTTGATTCACAGAAATAGTAGGTAATGGAGGAGCGGGAGGTGAAGGAGGATTCAGGATACGAGGAAGTAGTGTTAATGCTAAAAAAGCAAAAGCTAAAACAACCGCCCCGATTGGTAGCGCCGAGGGTGGCAATCTCAACGGCTGCTTGCCTCCAGGAATCTCCATCACAATAACTGAGACATTATCGTCCACATTTCGATCTAAAGCCTTTTGAATAAGTTGGTCCGGAGCCTCTTTATTAGGGACACTCGTAACAATCTTTACGATTTCTGGCAATTCGACAAAATGGCCATCCCCTCCTGGGCGTGACTTGATCAAACCATCAGAACAAAGGATAACTCGGTCCCCAGGTTTAAGTATCATCCCTTGGTTGTGAACTGCGTCAGCCTCGCTTACATCCGACCCTTGAAAATAAAGCCCCAGATCAACTGCGACAGTCGATTCGTATCCGATGGAGCGCACTAATTCTCCATGCCGGGGATGGCGAGCTGCTTCTATACTGGTTAGCTTGCGGGATTGGACAACTTCGCGCTCCCAGGTATGATCCACTGTGAGCTGCGAAATCTTGTTATCTCTTACGAGATAGATTCGACTGTCTCCCACATTCGCCACATATAGATGATTATTAAGAATCGCTGCTACGGTAGCAGTCGAACCCATGTTTTTCTTGTGAGCTTGCTTTTGAGCTTCATTGAAAACTAGGGAATTAACTTTGTCAATGCCGTCTTAAGCATTTCGGGGATGTTCGTATCAGTGGATTCTTTGCAAAATTGATATATGTTTTCTGCGGTCAACTCCGCAGCTACTTCTCCCGCATTTTCACCGCCTATACCATCTGCAATAATTCCTAAGCCAATAGACAAACCTCCTTTTGTTAAGATTTGTTCACATATGAACCGATCTTCAAGGAGACGCTTTAGTTTTTCCCATTTTCCAATGCTTTTATTGCCACTTATCTTAGGAGGAGAAACAAGGGGTAATTGCATAATCATTGCCTTTCTAATTATGATAAAGGACCTTTTGCAATTTATCCAAATTTTCCAAAGAGTCCCTTACCTTGCGGTACGATCACGACATGTTCTGTACTATATTGGCCCAATTCTTTGATAAGCTGACGTGTCGCAGGTCGCGCTTCGGGACGCTTGGCCATACAAGATATTATTAATTCGTCGAGACCAAGTGGAACTTTAGAATTTGAAGTCCTTACTTGTTCAGGTATTTTATTAAGGATGGCAGTTGTAACACCTTTTTCAGTGATTCCTGTGAACGGCATCTTTGTAGTTAACATCCGATATAACAACACCCCAATAGCATAAATATCTACTTTCGTTGTATCAACTTTTACTTCTGGCGCCAATTCGTTTCTTACCTGCATTAATCGTTCCGGGGACATCCATTGAAGCGATCCGGCATCCTGTTGTATATGCCTGGTTTTCGCGGCAATTCCGAAGTCAATCAGCACTGGTTCAAAAACGCCGCCTTTCACCAATTTATGACGAAAGATTACATTGTCCGCCTTGACATCATTATGTACATAATCTTTTGAGTGAACATACTCTAGGGCTTTTGTAACTTCCCGAGCAATGAAACTGGCTTCGCCTGGTGCCAATATGTTAACCTTCTTTAGCCAATCCCTTAATGAACCACCTTCCAAGTATTCCATGATAAAGAACCATGGATGCCCATTCAATTCGGTTGCCCTTTCCATATATAGTGTTTTCCCAATATCAGTATGGATTGGCAGTATTTTCACAACGCCCGGATTGTCAAGTTTTTGGAGTATCTCAGTTTCTGCAATGAGTGCATCGGCGTAATATCGATCACTAACAGAATTACTGATTTTTAGTGCCACTTCAACCCCATCAATGCCTATAGCCCTCACAACGGTTGCCATACCGCCGCTTCCTTCAGGCAGCAAGTCTTTGATTATGAATTGCGAAATTCTTTGCCCTTTCTTGATCGCTATGGCCATATTATTATCCTCGGTATAAAAAGTCTATAGCACAAAAGAACTTACCTTCGACGAGGTGTGGTAATTCTACCTTCTATATCCTCGATAGGAGTATCACTCCTTTTTGAATCTGAAGGATCGTTGTCTTCCGATGGACTGACCAGTGAGAAGCGAAGTCGAATTCCACCTCGCTCGACTTGTCCAAGTTCTATTTCGTCACCATTATGTAACGCTTCAGGGGTGAGCGGCACAAGCTTTGTATTGTTTAGGTATGTTCCCCATTGGCTGTCTTCGTCTCGAACTGAAAACCCATCATCGCCTTCCTGAATTGTGCAGTGTAAACGGCTGATGACGCTATCCTCGTCGTTTGCATGGAAGATCAGTTCGGCGTGCCTCCGCGATCTACCGATCGAAGTCGTCCCATAAAGCTCGAACGTTGTACGCCCCGAATCAATTCCGGCCATAGCTATTAAATAAGCTTTAGGTGACGCAAGGTTGCGCCTCTTTGTAAGACCTGTGACAATTCCTATTCCTCCCTCAACTACGCTGCTACCAACAGTTGCAATTTGGCGACGGAAGACAACTACCAGAGCAAGTGCGGCTAACGCAATACCCAATGCTAGAAAATTCGTATAAGGTGCTACAACTGTAACTGTAGAACATAGAAAACCGGGGAGTCCTCTACACGCATCCGGCTGGGTTAAGACTATTAGAGGAACACTGGCGCTTGTGCTCGTCATGCCAAGTTCGTCAGTCACTTGGACCTGGACGGAGACGGGATTCTGCCCCGTTTGGTTATAAGTACGCAAATCCCACGGGACTTGTATAACACCGGAATTATCTATGGTCGGATTGGCAACTGTTCCCTGGGTCTGATTACCAACCACAACAGAAATGCTGGCTAGCTTACGTGGATGACTATCAGGCCAATCAATCTTGACTGTCAAAGAAGCAACATCGGTCCCGGTTCCAGAATTGCTCTGGCCCAATGCCGCTGTACTTGGATTCCGGATTACGGTAGAGTTAGGGGCAGGATTCTGAATTGACACCTGAGGCGGTTGCAATGAGATGTCATAGGTTTTGGATGCCGGGATGTTATTCGCGGCTGTGGTTATTACCACCTGACGGTTTCCACTATTTGAATTAGGAGTACGGTAGGTGATCAGATATTGATCGCGCCACAATCCCATCGCCTGGTATATCGTATTTGCCGCTTCGGAGGAACTGTATAAACTGTAAGCCCCGCCTCCAGCTTTGGCCAAATCACTTAAACTAGCCCCGAATCCATCATCTCCGGCTCTGAATAAGAGCGAATTGATCGTCGGATGATCTTCACCTGCCAGTTGGCTGATAACGCTTCTATAAATATCAGGGGTCTGATTTTGGAATCCTGAGGAAAGAAATACGATAAAAGGCTCTTTCCCGTCGGTTTGTTGCTTCAATCTCGTAAGCGCGTCTAAAACCCCAACATATCCTGATGATGCTTGTGTCGCGTTATATTGATAACCGTTAATGCTGTTCTGAAGATCAGTCGCCGATGAACTGAAATCGTTAATTACGTTGGTTTTATCCCCATCCTGAGCAAGGATCATGACCGAGTCGGCAGCGTTCATTTGGGAAATGTAATTTTGTATTGCTGATTTCATCTCGGAATATCCGAGTTTGCCCCGTAGCGCCAACCGCATTAAGTCCTTGTCCCGCATCAATCAGGAAAATAACACGTATCCCGGCAGTATAAGGATCCATGGAAAATTGAACAGGTTGTCCATCTTCATTTACCGTAATAGATTGGGGGGTCAAATTGGTGATCGGAACCGTTATTAGGGCCCAGTGCTTGTAGTAAGACTTTGATGTTTGGAAATTCTGAAGTATCAATGGTTGATATTTTTAGATTTCGTATCGCATCCTGCGCGAAAACGGGACTTAAATTCGCACCCGCCAACAAAACAAATAGAACGAATAAAGACAGAATTGATTTCCACCTAACCATGATTGCCTCCAAGCATATTTGTTTTGGTCCTGTTTTTTTATTATTGTCCGGGAATTTAATTGTATATCACCAACCTATAGTAACAGATTATACTTCATCTTAATTGATTTTGTTTGGTCCTGCTTGTGGAGTTTCTTGGCGACGCTTAATCCCAGAAATGAATGCGTCATTCAGGATAGTGCATATAATGTATCATGCTGCAAAATCGAATATAATCATACTTGCGGGCGAACACATCAAGCTATAAAGGGAGAAATAACCATGAAACATCTGTTTACTATTGTTATTGTAAGTGTATTGTTTTCTATCTTACTGGCGGCCTGCCTGCCAAAGGCTGGGCCTAATGTTTTAAGTACTAAAGCGACAGCTACTAATACTTCTTCCCTCAATCCTGTATCAACTGAGATCACTGCCACATTAGTGCCAGCTGTTCTTCCTAAGCCGGAAGCCGCAATAGGTGCAACATTTCGCTACATCGACGGCACTCTCCTCGTAGCTGTACCCGCTGGACCTTTTAAAATGGGCCGCGCCGGGGGCTCGGACAATCCCGAGCATACCGTCACCCTCAGCGATTTTTGGATTTATAGTACCAAGGTTACCAATAGGCAATACGCTTACTGTGTTAGCGCAGGTATATGTGCGCCTCCAGATGTGACGGCTGATTTGGGTTATAACGATTATTCACGGTTCGACGATCCCGTCACAGGTGTAGACTGGAATCAGGCGCAGACTTATTGTACATATGTATCTGGACGTTTACCGACCGAGGCTGAGTGGGAGAAAGCTGCCCGTGGTCCTGATGGCAACTTATATCCATGGGGAAACGATGCGCCTACCTGTGACCTGCTCAATTTTAATAACTGTGTGGGCACGAGCACGAATGTGACTACTTATCCTCAGGGTCAAAGTTACTATCATGCTTTAGACATGGCAGGTAATGCCTACGAATGGGTAGCCGACTGGTATGATGGGCGGTACTATAAAACTGGTCCAACCCAGGACCCACTTGGCCCTAAAACTGGTAGTATGCGTTCAGCTCGTTCTTCGGGCTATAACAGCACTATTGATTCAATACTTTCCTCAGTGCGTTCCCCTTTCAATCCGGATAATCTTCGCCATGATCTTGGCTTCCGTTGTGTGGTAGATGATCCCACATACGTTGCTCCAATATGTGAACAGCCGAGTATTTACGGACCGGCCCCAAGCGATGGTCAATCCGTGCAAAAAAATGTGCCAACTAATTGCCCAATCATTAGTCTGGATATTGCTCAACAAAAATGTGGCAGTAACTCAACCTATGTAACCATTAACTCCAATGCCCCTGGTCTGACGACCGTCGGCGGTGTTGATAAATGCACCCTACTCTTAGGCAGTTGGGATACTTATCCGCAGACTTACGACTGTCACGCAGCAACAACCGCCACTATTAGTGGCACATGCACTTACTCTGGTTTGGGTGATGCACGTTGCGCTGATCACTATAATTTAGATCCGCAGACCGGGACATGTAAATGGGACGGGACGAGTGTTCCTGGTAACCAATGCCTAGCTGGCTACAATTTTGACTCAACTAATCAGTGTTGTTCGTCAACATCCGGAAAAAAAGCAGATTATTCTTTATGCGCAGTGGGAAGTACTCTGACCGATCTTGGAAATGGCCAATATAGTTGCGTGACAATCTCAAATTTACAGACAGTCACACCTATCTCAAAGGATGTCAAAATGCCAGCAGTTTGTCAATAGACAGATGTTAAGTTTGGAACAGAAAACTAAAAAGATCTAACCCTATAGAGTATTGCTAGTCGTCCTGGCTCTTAGCTAGAGAAGTGAAACCGAGGATTGCGAAAACCATACCCATCTCAAATATGGGGAACTGGTTTTTCTCATTAGTAGCTTTTAACTTATAAATTAACAAAAAGACAAAACAAATTAATACACTAAGTAATCCGTTGAAAGTCTTTATATAAACCGTGTGGGAGTGATAAACTTCCAGGATGCCAAAACCGAGAGATTACCATCTCAAGAAACGTGAACTGGAAGCCCTTGTCATTGCCATTCGACATGATCAGCGTCCTGAAGTTCGTCAAAGATGTACAACCATTCATCTGTTGCATCTAGGGCATAAGCCGGAAGAAATCGCCGAAATGCAGAGCGTCAGTGTTCCCAGCATTTACAACTGGATCAACCGTTGGCGCAGCGGCGGGATCGAAGGTTTGGCGACCAAGCCGAGAAGCGGTCGTCCAGCCTTAGCGGACGAGGGGTACGCTCTCGCCGTAGAAGAGACGCTGGCGAAGGAACCCGGCGAATTGGGGTATGGGTTTCGGATCTGGACCGTGGATCGCCTGCGAGCCCATGTAGAGAAGCAGACCGGGATTGGTCTGAGCGAGAGCAGCTTCCGGGAATTATTGAAGCGGAAAGGGTATCGATATCGGCGTCCCAAACAGGATCTGGGCCATTTGCAGGATAAGAAAGCCAAAGCCCAAGCCGGAAAACTTCTGGAAGAGTTGAAAAAAAGGTCCTCGGAGACGATTTCGAGCTCCTCTTTGTGGACGAAACGACCCTGAGTTTGGAGCCGCCTGTGCGAGCCTGCTGGATGAAGATCGGTGAGCAGAAACGCATTCCGGCGATCCGAGTAGGGAGCAAGCAACATCAACATATCTTTGGAGCTTATAACTGGCGTTCGGGTCGGATCAGTTGGACAACCGCCAGGACGAAGAACAGTGCCTACTTCATCACTTTTCTCGAGCATCTCTTGGTTGACATTTACCCGACGGGACGGGTGGTACTGGTGATGGATAACGCTGCCTATCACAAGAGCGCTTCCGCCTTGGCCGCTTTGAGTTTGTTCGAACATCGGGTGATGGTGATTTGGCTGCCACCCTACTGTTCGGACCTCAATCCGATTGAACGCTTCTGGCGTCATTTGAAAGACCTCGCGTGCGCCAACAAACTTCAAGATACTATTCAAGATGTGGTTCAAGCCACCGACCATATTTTGAATGAACAGAACAACCCGAAATCGACTTTGCGCTTCCATGTCTCTAAATACTTATGACGGATTACTTAGACCCTATCCGTAAAATGAAAGGACCTTAACAAAAAGACACTCCCGATGCAGAATTGGAGGTGCGAACCAAACAACCTGCAAGGAGTGTCGAATGAGTTATACCACGCTCTGGGAAGTTCCGGATGAGCTTTGGGAAAAGATTGAACGGATTCTTCCCAAGGAGAAACCCATCGGAAGTCGAGGCAGACCAGCACTGCCAAACCGGCAAGTATTCAATGGAATCTTGTTCGTGTTGCGCAGTGGCTGTCAGTGGAAAGGCTTGAAGAAAGAGTGGTTTGGAGCCAGCAGTAGTGTGCATACCCGGTTTCAAGCCTGGAATGAAGCCGGTTTGTGGAAGAAGATTTTTCGAGTGATGGTGAAGTATTATCATAAGAAGCGACGCATTCAGTGGACGTGGCAATCGATTGACAGCAAGATGGTGGCGGCTCCCCTGGGAGGCGATTTGACCGGTCCCAACCCAACCGATAGGGCAAAATCGGGCTCGAAGCGCCATATTTTGGTTGATCGACCGCGGTGCGCCTTTGTCGGTGCTCATCACAGCTGCCAATGCCCACGATATCACTTGTGCCGTGACCTTGGTCGACCGACCGATTGTACCTAGACCGAAAACCAAATATCGAGTCCATCATTTGTGTGCAGATAAAGGCTATGACTCGGAACCCTTTCGATGCAAGTTGCTTAGACGAAAAATCAAACCTCATATCCGCAAGCGCGAATACACATCGCAACCTCCTCCACCGCCTTTGGAATCACAGCGTTATCCGGCCAGACGCTGGGTAGTGGAACGAACCTTATCCTGGCAAAATGACTTTCGTTCCTTACGTGTTCGCTGGGCGAAGAAGCCGAGCAATTGGCTGGCGTTGATTTATCTCGCATGCACTTTCGTTCTCTGGAATATGTGCGCCAATGTCTAATTTACGGATAGGGTCTTAGAAATATTAGTCCTTAAAACAGATTTTAAATAACCGTTCACCTTTGCAAAATGAATAAAAATGGTTAAACTCGAAGTCCAGATGGGGCGGTGTTTTTGCTACACTTTCTACGCCTCATGAGCAGGGTGCAAGAGATGAACGCGCTCACCAGCCAGGGGGGGATACCTCCGCAAAGCGACACCCGGTAGGCTGTTCGATTGTTAGGTGCCCGATTTCCATACCCATTTTACTCCTCCATAAAACCTACAAACAATCACCCCTGAACGGTTATCGAATCAATGTTTCTTGCCTAGCTTATTCTTGGATGCAGGTTTAGGCGTATTCTCTATAGCCGATTCGGGGAGTGGCGACATAACGAACTTGTTTATTGCTGCCTCAGTTTCGATAAATTCTTTCTTAATGGTTCGATATCGTACTGCTAGGTCTGCTTTGCGTGCTCGATCCCAAAAGTGAACGTCCCGAGCTGATACAATACCCTTGTATTGAATATCTTGATGCTTGGATAGAGCAAATCTTATTCCTCGTATTTCATAACGTACCCTGCCCAGCTTCTCTTGGAGGACATTAAAATAATATACCCTTCCCATGTCTGATGGAAATTCCGTCTCAATTTTATTACTTCTGAGTTTTTCCACGTGAACCATATAGAGACTGTATAAACTTATAAACAAAAGAAAAATTTGTGCTATCCATAATGATAACGAGTTTGTAGGAAACTTTGACTCCCTAAAAATAACTAATGCGAGCACAAGGACGGATGCAATTAAATAAAATATAAGAAGGCGTGTTCCGGTATATAGTTTAGTGGAAAAGTCTCGCTGAATTTCTGTCTTGAGTTTTATTAATGTGGTAATTCCGGTTCCTACCAGAACAATAGTTGGAAAAGACCATTCCGGTGACAAATATAGAATATCAAAATTTCCTGTTGAAAGATATTTAACACTTACAATAACAGCAATTGGCAAAAGTGCAAAAGCGGCATCTTCCAAAAACCAAGCTAGGAAGTCGAAAACCACCTCAATTATTCGATTGGAAAATTTGGATACATTCTTGAATAACTTCTTTAATATAGCCAATAACTTACTCATGAGAAATTACCCCTTTCTTCAATCCGACTTGTTTATTTCCTGTTATTTCATTTTCTAATTGTAATCTATCTAAGTCGGGATAGGTTAACGATGGGTGGCAAGCCCTAATGTTCGTATAAGGTCGTTGTAAGTGAGCTAAAGTTTAATGGTTTATTAAATTGCAGTTAAAAAAACATCTAAGTCACTAAAATATTATAGCAGGAGATGACGATGAAATCCTATCGCAAAGAACTATTCTTCAATCTCCCCACCCGGCGCGGTTTTGTAAATATTACTTCGCAGGTAGAGGTATGCCTGCATGAAAGTGGCGTTCATGAAGGCCTTGCCCTGATTTGCCCGATGCATATTACCGCCTCAGTCTTCATCAATGACGACGAATCTGGCCTACACCAGGATTATGAACGCTGGCTGGAGAAGCTGGCTCCGCATGGGCCGACAAGTCAGTATCTTCACAACCGCACCGGCGAAGACAACGCTGATGCACACATCAAACGCCAGATCATGGGACGCGAAGTTGTTGTTGCAGTAACAGAGGGTAAATTGGACTTTGGAACCTGGGAGCAAATCTTCTACGGTGAGTTCGATGGACGGCGGCGTAAGCGTGTACTAGTTAAGATTATCGGTGAATAATAAGTCTCCCCGACATAAGTCGGGGAGACTTATCCACTAAATCGACTTGTTGCCTCAATTTGCAGGCAGTTGGAAGTAGGGCATCGGTTGTGTTAGTAGATTAACGAGATTTGGTGATATCGCAAAGTGGTAATTGCGACGGACCAGTGATCGCAAATCCTCTTCCCCCTTATTATGACCTCTACATGCAAGAGTGACGATATTAGAGGCAATACCTGCTTGACAACCGTCATATTTGGGGGATAACCAGCCTACCTACAACCATATGTTGTGTTCCCTTGTGATTACATCGCCAACGCGATATTTGGATGAGCCTGGGTGGTGGCACTAGTCATAGAAATAGTGTATCACGGGCGGGATGAAAGCCAAAGTTTTCATAATAAACAAAGATAAAATGCATATGTGAAAGGATACAAGTATGTCGCTAGGCGAGATATGTCAATTTTATAAATTGGTAGATCAAAAACACCAAACCCAATGCACTCGGCGATGACACAGATGTAAATCTAGGCGCGGGCGTAGTATCGTGTATTGAAGTTAGCGCGGACAATCGTGGACTTGGTGGATCTGAGCAGATTCAGGCGGCGCATTTAGCGGCACTTATAGTGTCCCTTAGAGAAAGAACGGGAATGTAATGCTTCGCAAAGGGCTGCAGTATGGGCCAAAGTTGATGATGGGGGCATAGAGTTCTTACACCGCTTAATCTTATATTCAGTGATTTGTGTGGGATGGGTCGTTTCACTCGTAATGTCCCATCACCATTGACGCACTTCCGCTTGATATGCTAAACTGAAAGTGCTTTCATACCCATTCTCAAGAAATATCATGGTTAAGAAGAAAAAAAGTCCAACCATCTATGATGTTGCCAAACACGCCGGGGTAAGCATTACCACCGTCTCGCGAATGATGAACGCCCCAAATAAGGTCAATTCCGAGACACGGGAAAGGGTAATGGCTTCCATCGATGCATTAGGCTTTGTACCGAAAGCAGAAGCTCGAGCCCGGGCGATGCAAAAGAACGGCCGCATCGGTGTGATCACCCCCTTCTTCACAGCTCCATCCTTCGTACAACGGCTGCGCGGTATTGCGGGCGCCTTATCCCCCAAGAATTCTGAGTTGGTCATTTATACGGTTGATTCGACCAATCATCTGCAAAGATATCTTTCCACCCTGCCTTTGACCGGCAACCTGGATGGGCTCATCATTTTGTCTTTGCCGGTAGGTGACGCGGATGCGCGACCGCTTGATAGACCATGAATTACCAACCGTGCTGATCGAGTATCCGCATCCCAAACTGAACTGTGTAGAGATTGACGATGTGCAAGGCGGGTACATGGCGGCCACCTATTTGCTCAAGAAAGGCCACCGCCGGATCGCCTTTTTGGGTGATACCGATTTACCGGAATATTCCATTCATCCGGTAAGTTTACGTTTGAGCGGGTTTCGGCAGGCGCTAAAGGAATCCGGGATCGATCTCCCTGATACGTTTGTGCGTCTTGCCCCTTATTCCCAGGAACAAACCCGCCAGGTTGCCAGGGAATTGCTCAGCCTTTCCGAACCACCGACTGCCATTTTCGCGGCAACCGATTTCCAGGCACTAGGGGTGCTCAAGGCTGCCCGCCAGTTGAATGTCGAGGTGCCGGAACAACTGGCCGTCATCGGTTTCGATGATCTCGATATGGCTGAATATGCCGACCTGACAACCATTTGCCAGCACCTGGATGAGTCGGGAAGGTTGGCGGTGGAAATATTACTTGCACAGATAGAATCGTCTTCCCAGACTACCAAGACATGTCAAAATCCCCCTCACCATAATCGAACGAAAAACCGCATAAGAAATTGGATATTGACTTTCGTTTGAAAAGATGTATACTTATTATGAAAGTGCTTTCATGATACTACTTACATAACATCTTCGATTCCATATTCAAAATTCAGGAGGTGTGTTTATCATAAATTCAAAAACCAAAATCCTGACCCTCCTATTGCAAATCCATGATTCAAAATCAAAAGGAGAATGAGAAATGAACAAGAAATCTGTGTTATCTTCATTGGCAAGCCTGCTGGTCTTGGCGTCCATGCTGCTTTCTGCCTGTGGGACGCCAGCAACAGCTACTGTCGCCCCTGCTGCAACACAGGCTCCTGCCGCCACACAGGCTGCTACCGCAGCGCCTGCAACGCACAGCTGCCAACGGCTAGCTCCGGCAGCCGCGGGCCCGAGCTGCGGGACGGATCCTGTCGTGCTCAACGCCTACTTCGAGACCGGCTTCGACATCCCCTTCAAGCTTGCCGAAGAGTTCACCAAGCAGTTCCCGAACGTGACCTGGGACATCAAGCAGGACCAGTTCGCGAATCTCATCAACGACGACGCCGCGCCTGCTCGCGGGTGACAACCCGCCCGACCTGCTCCGGCTGCCGACGATGGTCTCGTTCGCCAAGGATGGGCTGCTCAAGAACCTGGACGGCTACGCGACGGCATTCGGCTGGGACAAGTGGCCGGTGCCACAGCTCAACCAGAACCGGTTCGCGGCAGACGGCACCCGCGGCTCCGGCACGCTCTATGCCATGGGCCTCAACTACAGCCTGACCGGCGTCTTCTACAACAAGAAGCTGGCCGCGCAGATCGGCATGACCGAGCCGCCCAAGACGGTCGCCGAGTTCGAGGACCTGCTCGCCAAGGCCAAGGCCGCCGGGCTCCAGCCGATCATGGAGTGGGGCAGCGCCAAGAGCGGCATGGGGCTCGCCTTCCCGCTCCAGAACCTGATGGCCGCCTATCGGCCCGGTCGGACCGATCAACGACTGGATCTTCCAGAAGAAGGGCGCGACGATCGACACGCCGACGAACCTGATCGCCGCCCAGCACCTCGAGCAGTGGATCAAGAACGGCTACTTCCCGCCCGACATCAACGCCATCGAGTACACGGACGCCGCCGCCCGCTTCGGCAAGGGCGAGGGCGTCTTCACCTTCAACGGCGACTGGCAGAACGCCGGCTACGACACAGGACATGCCCGGCAACGTCGGGTTCTTCCTGATGCCGCCCGCTGAGGCCGGCGGAGCGCCGGCCGCCATGTCCGCCCCGCTGACCTACGGCATCGCCGCCAAGGCCAAGCACGCGGACTGCGCCGCGTTCTTCCTCAACTGGGTCGCCACGAACGACGACAGCCCGCCAGATCGACGTCGACCGATCGGTGGCTCGAACCCCGGCGGGCCGGCGGATGCCACGATGCCTGCCGTTGCTGCCGGCTCGGTCACGAACGAGACGCTTGCCGCCGGACCGGTCGTCGGCAAGGCCGGCAACTCGATGGACTTCATCGCCAACTCGACGAGCTCGATCTTCGCCCAGGGCTGGACGCCCGAGCTCCAGAAGATGGTCGGCGGCAAGCAGGACGCTGCCGGGCTCCTCAAGGCCGTCCAGGCCGAATACCTGCGGGAACTGGCTCAGTAGTGGTGATGAGCCGCGGGACGATGCCTGCGCCTTCCAAATCAACGGTGACATCTACAAGTGACGTCAGACAATCGCCCCGCGGCTCCCGCGCTCTCCCGGCGGACCTTCCTGCACAGGAAGGTCCGCCGGGAGACCATTATTGGCTGGCTGTTCGTCCTGCCCGCGCTTGCTCATGTACGCGGTCTTCGTGCTCTTGCCCCTCCTGTTGACCATCCTGTACTCGTTCTTTCACTGGAACGGTGTCGGTCCGATGACCTGGGTCGGGTTGAAGAACTACATGACTGTCTTCCAGGTTCCCAACCTGATCGGGACGATCTTCAACGCGTTCTGGCTGGTCGTGTGGTTCAGCTTCATTCCGGTGGGCCTCGGTCTCGTCGTCGCGAGCGTGATCCACCGCGTGGCGACCGGGCGGTTCGGAGCGATAGCCCGGACCGTTCTGTTCCTGCCCCAGGTCATCCCGCTCGTCGCTGCCGGCATCATCTGGGGCTGGCTGCTGGCCCTCCCGGGCTTGATCAACCAGATCCTCAAGGCCATCGGCCTCGGCGCGATCACCCGTGCCTGGCTCGGCGACTTCGACTGGGCACTCCCGGCCGTCGGCATCATCGGAATCTGGGTGCTGCTGGGATTCTGCACCGTCCTGCTGTTGACCGGCATGACGAAGATCGACCCGGCCCTCTATGAGTCCGCGAGGATCGACGGCGCCGGCTGGTTCAGGGAGTTCCTCGCGATCACCGTCCCGCTTCTCAGACACGAGATCGGCGTGTGCCTGACCGTCACGGTGATCGCCGCGCTCGCCGCGTTTGACATCGTCTACGTCTCGACGGCCGGCGGGCCCGGCAACTCGACGGCGGTCCCCGGGATCCAGATCTACATCCTTGCGTTCACCCAGCGAGCTATCGGCCTGGCGTCTGCTCTGGCCGTCATGCTCATGGTCCTGGTCGTCGTGGTCATCCTCCCGATCCAGCGGCTGAGCCGGGAGAGCACGCGATGAAGGTTGCTCGCGGCGAACTCTGGGCAGGCCGGGCGCTTCTCCTGGCGCTGATGGCGTTCACGATCCTGCCCTTCATCAGCATCTTCATGACCGCGCTGCATCCGTCGGGGACTGTGCCCAGCGGGCTCGAATGGCCCGCGCACCCGCAGTGGGGCAACTTCGTGGAGGCGTTCAACGTGGCGAACATGCCCACGCTCCTCGCTATCGAGCACGTTCATTGTGCTTCGCCGTCGTGCCCGTGTCCCTTGTCATCTCGACGATGGCCGGGTTCGCCATCGGCCTCCTGCGGATCCCCGGCGCGCGCGTGCTCCTCTTCCTGTTCGTGTTCGGGCTGACGCTCCCGTTCCCAGGGATCATCATCCCTATCTACTTCCTGGAGCGGGCGATGGGGATCTACAACACCCGGCTCGCGATCGTGCTGCCGCTGATCGCCTTGTACATGCCCTTTGCCGTCTTCTGGATGCGCGCCCACTTCGTCAACATGCCGACCGAGATCTCGGAGGCGGCCCGCGTCGATGGCGCGACCACCTGGGACCTGTTCTGGCGCATCCACGTCCCGCTCGCGCGGGCGCCGATCGCGTCGCTCGGGATCCTCATGTCCATCTGGACGTGGAACCAGTTTCTCCTTGCGCTGGTGCTCGTCGAGGACCCGACGCAGCGAACGATGGCCGGTGCGCTGGGAGCGTTCCAGGGCCACTACGCGACCGATATCCCCCTGCTGTGCGCCGGCACGATCCTGATCCTGGTACCCACCCTCGTCATCTTCGTGCTGTTCCAGCGCCAGATCATCACGGCGCTGCTCCAAGGCGCGGTCAAGGGATGAGCAGCAGGCCCCGGAGCAGGGATGTGCCGAGTGTCATTATCTTTGTATGTGTGCTAATCAATTCATTTTTCCATGGGCCTATTTGAAATTCACCAGGGAGGCTTTTGCTTCGATAGGATCAATGGCAAAGTCATGCCGGGGGCACAGACTGGAACATGGCCTATGAGCGTCGCATCACCTATGAGTTTGCAAAGTATTTGCCCGGGAGCAATGGTGGTGAATTTATCGGCAACAATGCTGGGAACTCCCGCGGTCTTAACCATGGCATATACGTCGGGGGATTGTCTGCCATTCCGATCGTGCAAAATAGCTTCGAAATTATCAATTATTAATTTCGGTGACGGTCTTTTCTGGAAAATATCTGGAGATAGAAGATGCCATTAACTTTCGATCTGTCAATGGAGGAGTTGAAAGCCTATCAAGGCAAAAATCCGCGCCCGCAGAACTTTGACACATTTTGGGAGAAAAGCCTGGATGAAATGCGGGCGATCGATGGGCACGTTGAACTAATACCTGCCGAGTTCCAAGCGTCCAATGCCGAGTGCTTTCACCTATATTTCACCGGCGTGGGAGGGGCGCGAGTGCATGCCAAGCTGCTGCGCCCTGTAGGAGTCCCCGGCCCCCATCCCGCCATCCTGTTGTTCCACGGATATACGGGCGACTCCGGTGATTGGTATGACAAGCTCGGTTATGTTTCCGAGGGATTTATCGTTGCGGCATTAGATTGCCGCGGGCAGGCAGGATTATCCATTGACAACAGCAATGTCACCGGCAATACGCTGCATGGGCATATAATTCGTGGGCTGGAGGATGCTTTGAAGGGTTCGCCGGAAAAAATGCTCTTCCGGCAGGTATTCATTGATACCGCTCAACTCGCCAGGATCGTCATGGAAATGCCCGACGTGGACGTGAACCGCGTTGGCGCGATGGGAGGCAGCCAGGGAGGCGCCCTGACCATCGCCTGCGCCGCCCTGGAACCGCGCATCAAGCGCACTGTCCCAGTGTACCCCTTCCTCAGCGATTACAAGCGGGTCTGGGAAATGGACCAGGCAAAAGATGCTTACCTGGAACTACAGGAGTATTTCCGCCATTCGGATCCCATGCACAGGCTCGAAGAGCAGGTATTCGAGCAACTGGGTTACATTGACATTCAATTCCTGGCTCCCCGCATCCGGGCAGAAGTGCTGTGGGCGATCGGCTTGATGGATACCGTTTGCCCACCCTCCACCCAATTTGCCGTATTTAACAAAATCGCTTCACCCAAGACGATGGCGGTTTATCCGGATTTCGGACATGAACCCCTACCCGGTTTTAATGACAGGGCCTTTCAATTTCTGAAGGGTATTTAGGAAATGACAGCGCCATCAGGTTTGGCAGCAAACTATACATTAAAGTAAAGATTGTCTCATCCTAAACGCAGCCTGTGCAGGCCGCCGACAACACATTGCCGCAGAGATAAGCACTATGAAAAACACAGTACAGCTCATTACTTATGCAGATCGTCTGGGTGGGAGCGATATTAAGGCATTACATCGATTGCTAAAGGGACCCCTCGCCGGGCTGTTTGGCGGCGTTCATCTTCTCCCATTCTATTATCCCATTCACGGCGCGGATGCCGGCTTTGACCCGATCGATCACACCAAGATCGATCCCTGCCTGGGAAGTTGGGCAGATATCAAAGAACTGGGGCAGGATGTGGATCTGATGGCGGACCTGATCGTCAATCATGTATCCTCCTCCTCCCCTCAATTCCTGGATTATTCCGAAAAGGGCGACGCATCCATTTACAAAGACATGTTCCTGACAATGGACAGCATCTTCCCAAATGGCGCCACCGAAACCGACCTGTTGACCATCTATCGTCCACGACCAGGTTTACCCTTTTCCTATGCCACATTGAATAATCACCAGAAACGCCTGCTTTGGACCACCTTTTCGAAACAGCAGATCGATATCAATGTAATGCATCCGCAAGGTAAAGCCTATTTGCAATCTGTGTTGCGAACCTTGCATGATAATGGCATCTCCATGGTGCGACTGGATGCCATAGGATATGCCGTGAAAAAACCGGGAACCAGTTGTTTCATGATCCCTGAAACTTTCGCTTTTATAGAGTACCTCACTCAGCAAGCGGCAGCTCTGGAGATCGAAGTACTCGTCGAAATCCATTCCCACTTTCGTCAGACAGATCGAAATTGCCCGCCAGGTGGATCGTGTTTATGATTTCGCGTTGCCTCCCCTGGTGTTACATGCCATATTCAACCATACCGCACGTTATCTGAAACAATGGCTGGAAATCAGCCCGCGCAATGCCATCACCGTGCTGGACACACACGATGGCATCGGCGTAATCGATATCGGAGCTGATAGCTCCGATCCTCAAGATCGTCCCGGCATAATCCCCACAGAAGAACTGGATGCCCTGGTTGAAAAAATCCATACCAACAGCAACGGGCAGAGCCGCCTGGCCACCGGCGCGGCGGCATCCAATCTCGATCTTTACCAGGTGAACTGTACATTCTACGATGCCCTTGGGCGTAATGACCGTGACTATTTGTTGGCACGTGCGATCCAATTCTTTGCTCCCGGGGTACCCCAGGTATATTATGTGGGCTTACTGGCGGGCGAGAATGATATGACCTTGCTTAACCAAAGCGGTGTTGGGCGCGATATCAACCGGCATTTTTACACACCTGACGAGATCGAGCGAGCCATTCAGCGCCCGGTGGTTCAATCGCTATTCGACTTAATTCGCTTTCGTAACCGCCATCCCGCTTTTAGTGGATCGTTCAGTATGCCAGAGACCCGCGACTCCGGAATTGCCTTGCGCTGGGACAATGGAGACGATTGGGCAATGTTGGAGGTGGATTTTGCTTCCAGTTCGTATTCCATTTCCAACAGTTCATGTGAGTCGGTGGGACCTAAGTAGCGGGACCTTGAATTCTTTGTAGATTTCTTCGGTGGGGCAAAAAAAATTGACGGGCACCTGTTTAATGGAGCTCAACCAATGTAATAACCAACACGTGTACCTATTATCCAGCCGGGGAAATGGTGCGGGTGAACGGGGCGTTGTCGTATGTGCTGAGGGACAACCTCGGTTCGGCCATGACAAGCGGCTGCCGGTTTTGCGGAATGTGGTCAAGGAATCTTGCGGAGGATAGATGCGCCTGGTCCTAATCAAGACGATAATTCGGTAAGAGGCGGGCAAAGCAGTCATAAAGTCCTTGGTATCGGGATGCCATAAAAACAGTTACCTGATTTCGAATCCAAATAATCTTATGCAAGAAGCCATCTTAAACAAAACCAGCCCCTGAGGATCATTTGGGGCTGGTTCGTTATATGAATCTATATCATCTCAGGTATTCTTGTAATCTTTCATCGGAAATGGTTCGGCCGCCATGTTATTTTTTCCGGTTGCCTTCGGCCACGTCAAATAAATGAGCGGAGCGTGGTTCCTGGCATAATTTGTTGTCTGGAGGCCCCATATTTAGGGAGCATGAGCCTCGCCGTGACTATATGTTGTATTCCCTTGAGATTACCTCGCCAACGCGATATTTGGATGAGCCTGGGCGGTGGCATTAGTCATAGAAATAGTGTATCACGGGCGAGGCAGGAGGCCAAAGTCGAATCCATTAGCAGATTACGTAATCCAATATTTCGGTGTACGATAATTATCCTAAGATCAAAGCGTTAAAAGGATAAGTTAAGTCAATATAGGTCGGTATATCTGAATTTAATCATGCAGGATAAATGTTGCTAAAAAAGATGACAATTGCTCATTATAAATAGATAAGTTTTTCTTTATGATTATTTAACCAAGATTATAAAGGGGGTTGTCATTGTCATTTACAAATAGCGAGGGTTAATTGGGCGAAATCATCAATCCATATATTGCAGGGGCGCCTGTCATCGAGGCACGCATGTTCTTTGGCCGCGACGATGTTTTCGATTGGATTGAGAAGAGCATTACAGGGCAATACGCTGAACACATCCTCGTCATCCATGGTCAACGCCGGGTAGGCAAGACCTCTGTTCTGAAGCAGCTTGGCAACCGACTCCCATCCAAATACATCCCAGTCTTTTTCGACCTGCAGGGACGGACCCACACCACACTCGACCGGTTTTTGTGGTGGCTGGCGCGCGAGATCGTGCGTGAGTTGAAGCAGGAATGTAATATAGACATGTCCCTCCCGGAAAAGGAAGCCTTCGCCGGGGACGCCGAGTTCTTCGAGAGCCATTTCCTGCCCGACCTAAAGAGCAAGATCGGCGAACACACTCTACTGCTGACATTCGATGAATTCGATAATCTGGAAGAGAGCGAGATCAAGGAAGCCCTGGGCAGGCCATTAATTGATTACCTACGGCGCTTGATGGGTATGCAGGGACTGACCTTCATCTTCTCGATAGGTTCCTCGGGCCGAAAGCTGGAAAACATGCAGGGTTCTTATACCGAGTTTTTCAAGACCGCCCTGTATAAAAAAATCAGTTTTCTGAGCGAAGACCAAACACAAAAATTGGTTACCCGTCCGGTGGAAGGCATCCTGGAGTATGAGCCTGCTGCCGTCGAACGCATCTATGCGATTGCCTCCGGCCATCCGTACTTCACCCAGTTAACTTGTCATGAGGTTTTTGCACGCTGCCAGCAAACCGAGCAGAGACGGGTGCAAAAAGAGGACGTGGAAGCGGTGCTGGATGATGTGGTTGAACGCGGTACGGTCAATCTGAAATTCGTCTGGGACGACGCCACTGACCTGGAAAAATGGACGCTGGCCGCCCTGGCACAATTGGGGAAAACCGACAGCCGCTCGCTGGCTGAATACCTGCGCAAGCAAAGAGTCCGGTTCAGCGATACCGATCTTAACACCAGCCTGTTGCACCTTCGGGAGAAGGATGTCCTCACATCCGAAAACCGATTCATCATACAGCTGCTGAAGCGCTGGCTGGAAAAAAACCGACCCATCGAGCAGGTACGCGAAGAACTGACTGAAGTCAACCCGATCGCCAACCGCTATATTGAAATTGGTTTGGAATTCAGTGAAACGCGGCAATACGATCAGGCGATCGATAGCTTCCAACGGGCGTTGGAGGTCGATACAGATAACATCCAGGCACAGGTCAACATCGCCGAAGTCTACATGGATCAAAAAGACTTTGAAAGGGCTGTCGTTGAGTTCGAAAAGGCCCTGGCTTTTGACGATGAAGATGTCTCAGCCCGCTCAGGATTATGTGAAGCCCACCTGGCATTAGGGGACGCGGCCATACGCAGGAACCGCATCAAGGACGCGATCCTGTCGTATCAACGCGTACTGACAATCAATTCAGAGCACATCGAGGCCCGCCAGCGCATGGCGGAGATGATGCGTCAACGGGCCGAGAAAGCGTTGACAGATGGCAGGGACGAAGAGGCATTGTCTGCTTTCTCCGAAGCTCTAAAATATACGCCCGAAGAACCGGTCCTCATCGAGCGCGTGGAACAAGTCAGGACGGAGAAAAAAGCCAAAGTATTGGCTGCACAATTCGCGCGGTCCGAGAAAGAAGCAAGCTCAAAAAATTGGGATAAAGCCATCGCTGCGTTGAATGAAGCATTGGAGATCGCCCCCGGCGACGAATCCATCCTGAAAAAAATCGCGGATGTAAAAGAAAGCCAATTAAATGAGCGCTTGAAGACAATCCTTGCAAAAGCAGACCAGGCTGAAAAGCTGAGCCGCTGGGACACGGCTGTCGCCGCATTAAGAGAATATCTCTCGCTGAAAGAAGATGATGTAAAGATCCAGAAGCGCCTGGCGGATTTAATCGAAGCAAAACATTCCACATGGCTGAAAACAATCCTAACCCGGACCGAAGAGGCCGTTGCAGCTCAAAAATGGGATGATGCATTCGCGGCCTTGAACGAGATACTCTCGATCGAGCCGGAGAATCTTGAAATCCAGAAAAAGATGGAGGAAGTCCGCAAGGCGCAAAAGACCGCGAAGCTGGGTTCGATTCTCAGACAGGCGGAGCAGGTTGCGCAAGCGGGAAAATGGGACGAGGCGATTGAGGCATTAAACAATGGTATTGCGTTGGCGCCGGCGGATGAAAGATTGCAAAAGGAACTGACGCAGGTGATGGAGGCAAAGCGGACAGCGCGTCTGAAAGCTGCATTACGCCTGGCTGAAACCGCCGCACAATCCAATAAATGGAATGTGGCAATTGATTCGCTGAACGAGATTTTAACGGTTGAGCCAGAGAACCATGAAATACAAAACAAGCTGAAAGAAATACAAAAAAGACAACGCGAGAACCGGTTGAATGCATTGCGGACGCAGGCTATGTCGATGGAGCGCACCGAGCGATTCGAAGAAGCGCTTTCTGCGTGGCAGGCATATCTCGCTCTCGAACCAGATGATCGCCAGGCAGCCCAGGTTGAGATCGGATCGGTGAAAAAGGCGCAAGAGCTGGCGTTATCCTACGCCACTGCACAAAACGCGTTCGCAAAGAAAAATTATGACAAAGCAATTGGCCTACTTAAGGGGATCGTCGTAGAGAACGCTGATTACAAAGAAGCCTCCCATTTGATGGCGGAGGCGGTCGAACTGCGCCGCACCGCCCGCAAGTGGTGGCAAAGCCGCTGGCTGTGGAGCAGTGTTGGGATCGCGGCTGTCGTTGGATTGGTCTTCATAGCCATACGATTTGCCCCACTTCAGATGGCAGTCCCCGGAACGCCGATTGCCATATCCATTGTCGGCACTCAAGTCACTGTCGCGGCCACGGTGCAGCCCACCACTGCTCCGACCCCCATACCAATGGCATGGTCCCGCATAAATTCAACCCAATTCCTGTCGCGCGATACCATCCATGCCATAGCCATCAACCCCTCCGACCCGGGAGTGATCTATGTTGGCACCCTTAACGCGGGTGTATTCAAATCAATTGACGGCGGTGTCTCGTGGCAGCCTGCCCAAAACGGAATGGGCGGTGCGTCCATCGACACGCTGGTAATCGACCCACAACAACCCGATACGCTTTTTGCCGGCGTCTATTCCGGTGGACTCTATAAGACCACCGATGGAGGCGCAAATTGGGTGTCGTATGGTTCGGAGTTCGAGAGTGGCGGGATCGACAGCATCATCGTGATGGACCCTGCGGACCATCTGCATTTATATTACGCACCCGATGCGCCTAATTTCGAGAGCCAGGATGGTGGCAAGACCTGGTCGAAATTCAATCTGGACTCGCCCCGACCTTGTCCCAATCAGATCGGGGCCCTGCTCCTGGACCCGGAAGATCAATCCCTGTATGCAAATCAGTGGGGAAACGATGGGACATGCAAACCCGGGGTCTATCAATCTGGGGACCACGGCCGGACCTGGACTCTGGTCGGTTTAAAAGATGTCAGCTTTATTACCGGTCTATTTATTGGGACGGATTTTAGTGGAGACAAACTGCTCATCGCAATTACGGATCAACACGTGTATTTTTCTATTGATCAAGGGAAAACGTGGAACACACAAGCCATCTCCTGCCGCGCAATCGCTGTCGACCCTCAGGCCCTTACCACTCTATATTGTGCGAATTGGAATGGTGGCATCAGTAAATCGATTGACGCTGGATCATCCTGGACAGATCTCCCGGGGGTGAAATCCGAAACTTTTCAAGCCATCTCTGTCCTGGCCGGAGCCTCTCCCCGCCTGGCCGCGGGAGGTATAAAAGTCTTCATCTCCGCCGATCAGGGTGTATCGTGGAACAATTACGACAGCGGCCTGGCGGGACAACAGGAAGACCTGACGCTCGACCCATCCAACCCGTCCATCTTCTATTTGAAAAACAATGCTGCTTGGGAAGATTGCCATCCTCTGTATCGTTCAAATGATGCCGGGCGTACCTGGAACCAGATTTCTTCCACAGGCTGCGGATTGACCTTCGGACCCGAAGGGACGGACCTTTATCGAGCTGAAAGTAGCCGGCTTTCCCATTCCACCGACCAGGGTTCTCATTGGACTACTCTCACCATGCCATCGGGTTGCGAGCAGGTGTATGCAAATCCGTACGCTCCGGGTGAATTGATCGCATCCTGTCCGGGCAGTGACCCAAATACTTTTTTTTATTCGAATGATTTCGGGAAAACCTGGCAGCAATCCAACGGGGATAGTGAACGAATGGACGTTAACCGATTGTTCTTTGGCGGAAGTACCGGGCAGCGCGTCTATGCTATTTACTCTCCAGATTACCGGTCGGACGACGGCGGTAAATCCTGGCAAGCTTGCGGGAGTACAGGCTTGGCATCTTCATCATCTTCCGATTCCCGTCTGATCATCGATCCACAAAACCCCGATCACATCCTTCGGACTTCCGAAGGCGCGGGTGTCCTGATCAGTACTGACGGTTGTCGGTCCTGGACACCAAGCAACACCGGCTTGGGCAGCCTGATGGTCAATACCCTGGCGCGCGACCCGAAGAATGTCAACACTATCTACGCCGGCACAGACGGCGGAGCCTATATATCCTTTAATGGCGGTCAAAGCTGGGGACAGATCAACGACGGCCTGCTCGGCGTAAACGCGGTGTATTCGATTGTGGTGGACCCACAGTCGAATGTCTACGCCGCCACGCCCTATGGGATCTTCAAGTTGGAGAGCAAGTAATGGCAGATCATCGCGATCTCGAACAGATTTATACCGACGCTAAATCTGCACTCAAAGTCCGGGACTACGACCGCGCCCGGGGCTTGTTGACCAGCATCCTGGCGGTGGATGAGAACTACCGGGATGCATCCCGCTTGCTGGCCCAAACCGTCCGTTTGCGACGGCGACGCTGGCACAACCATCCAGCGCTATGGATGGTGATCGGGTTGGCCGTTTTGGTCGGACTGGGAATCGTCATCGCTCCCAAACTTCAGGGTTCATTTTCCAGGCAAATTTCTTCCCCAACACAACCACCAACGGTTACACAACCTATACAGACCACGGCCGTCTCCTCACCGACCTCCGCAGCGACTCCCATCCCATTGACCTGGTCCCGCCTGAGCCTGGCTCAAATTCTGCCGCGGGACACCATACATGCAATAGCCATCAATCCCTCCGATCCGGATGTGATCTATATTGTTACACAGCATGCGGGTGTATACAAATCGATAAATGGCGGTGTCTCCTGGCAACCTGCCCAAAATGGAATGGAAGGCGCGTCCATCGATACCCTGGTAATCGATCCCCAACAACCGGAAACGCTTTATGCCGGCGTCTACCAGGGTGGACTATATACGACTACCGACGGAGGCGCAAATTGGGTATCCTACGGTTCGGAATTTACTGTTAACTACGGTGACAGCTTCATCGTGATTGACCCTGCAAACCATCAACACCTATATTACGATACATCCCAGGCACTGCGCGAGAGCCATGACAGCGGCGAGACCTGGCCAGAAACCAGCCAGGACTGTCCTAATCAAGTAGGAGCTCTTCTTTTGGATCCCGCAGATCAATCCCTGTATGCAAGTCAATCACAGGCTGGTGGATCGTGCACCTCGGGGGTTTATCGTTATCAATCTGGCGACTACGGCTGGACATGGACTTTGGTCGGATTAAATGGAGTCAATGATATTAATGGTCTTTATATAGGGAAGGATTTACGCGGAGACAAACTGCTCATCGCTAAGGCAGAATCGGAAAAATCCCCAGATTCAATCTCCTCGCCCTCACACGTATATTTTTCTACTGATCATGGGAAAACGTGGAACACCCAGGCCATCGCATGCAACACGCTCGCCGTCGACCCTCAGACAACTACTACTTTCTATTGCGCGAAAACCAACGGCGGGTTGATTAAATCCACTGACGGCGGAATAACCTGGAAGAGTTTTCTGGGGGTGAATTCCGGAACATACCAGGCCATTTCTGTGCTAGCCGGCCCTTCTCCCCGCCTGGTCCTTGGAGGTACAAACGTCGCCATCTCCGCCGATCAGGGCGCCTCATGGACTAATTACGATAGCGGCCTGCCGGGACAACAAGTAGACCTGACGCTCGACCCATCCAACGCGTCTATTTTCTATGTGAAATCTGTTGGATCGGATACTGATGAAATGGCCGATTGCGATCTCTTTTATCGCTCAATTGACACTGGGCGTACCTGGAATCAGAATTCTTCCGCGGGCTGTGGTTTGACCTTCGGGCCCGGAGGAATAGACCTCTATCGAATCGGTCTTTATCAAATCGCCCGCGAGATGGGTGGTGTTGCCAGTGTGCTTTTCCATTCCACCGATCAGGGTGCTCATTGGACCAATATCTCCTTACCATCATACAACGTCCGGCGAGTGTATGCAAATCCATTTGTGCCGGGTGCATTGATCATAGTCGCTTATAGCCCAGGCCCCAATTCCTTTTTCTATTCGAATTTCGGGTATGACTGGCGGCCGTCCAGCGGATCTGACCGATATGACCCCCTAGTCCGGCTGTTCTTTAGTGGAAGTACTGGGCAGCGCGTCTATGCCGTGTACTCGTCCCCTCCCGATTACCGATCCGATGACGGTGGTAAATCCTGGTACTCTTGCGGGGACGCAAATACACAACCATCCTTTTCCGATTCCCGTCTGATCATCGATCCGCATAACCCCGATCACATCCTTGAAGCCACTCAAGGCTATGGGGTCGCGATCAGTACTGACGGCTGCTGGTCTTGGAAAGTAAGCAACGCTGGTCTAGGCAGCCTGTTGGTCAATACTCTGGCGCACGACCCGAAGAATGCCAACACAATCTATGCCGGCACGGACGGCGGAGCTTATGTGTCTTTCGACGGCGGCCAAAGCTGGGGCCAGATCAACGGCGGTTTGCTCGGAGCGAATGTGGTGTATTCGATCGTGGTGGACCCGCAGTCAAATGTCTACGCCGCCACACCTTATGGGATCTTCAAGCTGGAGAGCAAATAATGGCAGATCATCCCGATCTCGAACAGATCTACACCGAGGCCAAATCTGCTCTCAAAGCCCGGGAGTATGACCGCGCCCGGGATTTGTTGGCTAGCATCCTGGCGGTAGACGAGAACTATCGAGATGTTTCCAGGTTGTTGGCTCAAACCGTCCGGCTTCGCCGGCGACGCTGGTACAACGATATCCGCTTATGGGGGTCGGTGATCGGCTTGGTTGTAATTGGTCTGCTTGTTTGGATCGTTCCCAAGATATCACTGAAAGCGGCACTGCCATCTCTGGCGCCTGATATAAGCTCGTTGGTGACAGCAATCCCGGCGAATACGACCATACCAACCGTTTCAACCTCGCCCACACAAACTTCCATTCCACTGGCATGGAAGAGGGTTTCCATCGGACAGGAGTTTTCGCGTGATACCATAACTGCAATTGTAGTTTCCCCCCAGGACCCTGACATCATTTACATCGGAATGCAGAGCGCGGGTATCTTCAAGTCAATTGATGGAGGGGTTTCCTGGACGCCCACACAACAGGGGATCGCCAATGCGCAGATCCTGTCATTGGTGATCAACCAACAGGATTCGAACACACTGTTAGCTGCAACGCAGGGGGGAGTGTTTGTAACACATGACGGAGGAAAATCCTGGACACAAGCAAGCGATAGGATTGGCAATTTTCTCCTGATCGATCCAAAGAATGGTTCCCACCTGTACCTTGGAGATGGGTCAAGTGTCTTCGAATCGAATGATATGGGAGCTACATGGAATCAAACAAGCGGTGAAAGGACTTGTCCATCCCGGAGTAGTTACCACACCCTGGTCATGGATCCCAATAACAGCAGCACTCTTTTCGCAACTACCTCGGGGGAGAATGAGGGTATGGGAGGCTGTCAGGGAGTTTATCGCTCAACAGATAATGGCCGCTTGTGGACAAGACTGGGGCTGGAAGGGGCTGATGCATTTGTGATTACGCAGGGACAAGACGGAAATAGCGTCTACCTTACTGATGCTCAGTTCGAGCCCGCCCATGGTGTCAGAAATAAAGGTGGCAGCACCCTAAGCGGATTAGTAGTCTCTACAAACCAGGGTAAAGATTGGAGCATGCAGCAAAACTATTATTGCATGATATTAACAACCAACCCACAAAATCCCACTTCTGCTTATTGTGGCATCGAACAGGGAGGCCTCTCCCGGATTTCTTCACCCTTTGGCGGCGTGCTTAGCTCCGGCATAAGTGCTGAACACGTGACTGCCATCCATGTTGACACCTACAATGGTCAGGAACGGATCATAGCAGGGGTTGAAAAGAATGGGCTTTATATTTCCAAGGATGGAGGCAAATCGTGGTCTCACCAAATTGGCGGAATAGGATCTTCGTATTTGGACTTAAATGAATCGGTTGACGGTACAAAGTTGTACGTGAATATAAAATATGACAGTATTAACTGCACCTTATACAGGTCAGATGATGGCGGCAGGAATTGGAAAACCATTCTTAGTATCGCGAATACGATAGACGAGAATGACAGGAAGAATATGGGCTTCAATGGATTCTCTATATGCTATCCTGGAATGGACGCCGATAATAACCTATATACTATCCAGGATTTGGCACCGATGCAATTCAAAAATGGGGGTGACATTTGGGGATCTATTTCAATGCCAAAACTATTTGAACCACTATCGCTAGGAAACAGATGGATCTCAGCAAATCCGCACATATCTGGATTATTGTACTTTACATCTTGGGAGGAGCCTTATTTATATTACTCCATCGATCAAGGTCAATCATGGCAGAAAAGCGCCGGTGCGTCCCAGCATGATAACCAGGATATCAATGCACCTTTATTTTTTGATGATTCAGGAAACATCGTGTATCGGGAATGGCAACTGTCTCTGGATGCCGGAAAAACATGGCAGGATTGTAATGGAAAATTGGCAAGAAATGATTATTCCGATTCCTTTCTGACCGTTGACCCGGGAAATAGCAAGCATATAATAATTGCATCTATGGGGGGAATCTGGACCAGCACAGACGGCTGCCAGTCCTGGACTGCAAATAACACCGGTATCGGGAGTCTGTTCGTGAATTCGGTTGACTTTGACCCTAAGAACCCCAATATTGTCTACGCCGGCACGGATAGCGGAGCCTATGTGTCCTTCGATGGCGGCCAAAGCTGGAGCCAGATCAACGACGGCCTGCTCGGCGCAACCGTGGTTTATTCGATTATGGTCGACCCGCAGTCCAATGTCTACGCCGCGACACCTTATGGGATCTTCAAGCTGGAGAGCAAGTGATGGCAGAGCATCCCGATCTCGAACAGATCTATACCAACGCCAAATCTGCACTCAAAGCCCGGGACTATGACCGCGCCCGGGACTTGCTGACCAGCATCCTGGCGATAGACGAGAACTATCGAGATGTTTCCAGGTTGCTGGCCCAAACCATCCGGCTGCGCCGGCAACGCTGGTATAACGAGTCCGCTTATGGGGGATAGTGATCGGCTTGGTTGCGATTGGTTTGTTCGTATGGATTGTCCCAAAGTTGTCATTGCGAACGACACCGGCATCTCCGGCGATGAAGATAAGCTCCCCTGCAACAACCATCTCCACAAATGCAGCCATGCCAACTGTTGCATCCTCACCAACTCCAACTGCCTTTCCGCTGGCATGGAAACGCATTTCCATTGGACAGGAATTCACACGTGATACATTGACCGCCCTCGTTATTGACCCCGAAGACCCAGATATATTGTATGTTGACACGCAACATGCCGGTATTTATAAATCCATCAATGGAGGAATTTCTTGGGGGCCTGTCCAATCCAACAAACTTTCTAATAGTCCTTCTTACTCAATCTTATTGCAAGCCAGCCATGATGCCACCCAGCACGTAAGCACCTTTTCCAACACTGCCCCAGATGGAATAGAAAGAATGTATCAATTTGGCGATTTGGTTAAAGGTGTATCGAGTTTTTGGTATATTTCTGAAGATGGAGGAACGACCTGGAAAAGATTTTCTGAAGGAGGGACTTATGGAGATTCGAACACAATTGCTTTTGGCGCATCAGGAACGGTTTTTGTTTTCTGCGGCAACAATATCTGTAAGTTCAGCCCGGATGCCAAGGATTTGACTGTACTGGGAAAGCCGGATGTGGGTGCCGAAAAGCTAATTAGCATTTCATCCTCTAATCCAAACATCATCTATGCTGGTGGAGAAGGCCTGGCTGTTTCCAAAGATGGTGGATATACCTGGACAAAATTGAACAACGGATTGGGAAATACAATATTAAGTTTGGAATCGGCAAAGGGAACACACAATGTTCTCTACCTGCAACCAGGCGAATGCAACAGAAACAGAGACAGGTCAACCATGGAGCAGCCGCTTTACAGGTCCATGGACAATGGATCAACGTGGGAATACCTCCGGAAGGATGGGTGTTTCTTAATCGCGGACGCTGATGGACAAACATTTTATCGCCTGGGGACCGATGGTGATTATTTTCCCTGGATATGGCACCTGTCCAACAATGGGATGGAATGGGATAAAACCCTCATCCCGTCGCCTATCACCACCCTCGTTGCAGATCCGAACCAACAGGGAGTATTGTACGCTTACGATGACCGGACTCCCGAGCACAAGTATGTTTCCAAAAATGATGGATTCACCTGGGATAACGCATCCCAATCAAACGTCGGACCATGTTATGGCTCCACAATATATTTTCTCGACAGCTTTAAGCCAATGGCAATCGATCCTAATGACAACAATCATGTTTACTTTGTTCAGGAAGGCAAGTTACAAGAGTCCTTGGATAGTTGCAACACTTCTAGTCCCGTTAAGGGAAATCCACCCGACAACATTAATTCAATCGCCATTGACCCAAACAATCCCTATACGCTCTATGCTGGTACAAACAGCGGCGCGTACGTCTCTTTCGATTCTGCCAAATCATGGAATCAAATCAACGACGGCCTGCTCGGCGCAACCGTAGTGTATTCGATCGTGATTGACCCGCAGTCGAATGTTTACGCCGCCACGCCTTATGGGATCTTCAAGCTGGAGAGCAAGTAATGACAGATCATCTCGATCTCGAACAAATTTACGCTGATGCAAAATCTGCAATCAAAGAAGGGGATTACGATCATGCACGGGATCTGTTGACCAGCATACTGGCGGTGGACGAGAACTATCGAGATACATCCCGCTTGCTGGCACAAACCATCCGGCTGCGCAGGCGACGCTGGTATAACCATCCGGCATTATGGACGGTGATCGGGTTGATTGTCTTGATAGGAATTGGGATCCTCATCGCTCCTAAACTGCAAGGTTCACTAACCGGGCAAATTCCTCGTCCAGCACAACACCCAACGATTATTCAACCTTTACAAGCCACCGCCGTTTTCTCACCGACTCCCGCACCTACCACCGCACCCACTTCTATCCCATTGACCTGGGCGCGGCTGAATCTTGCTCAATTCTTGGGGCGTGAAACCATCCATACAATAGCCATCAACCCCTCCGATCCCGATGTGATCTATGTAGGCTTCCTGAACGCGGGCGTGTTCAAATCGATTGATGGCGGAGTCTCCTGGCAGCCTGCCCAAAATGGGATGGCAGGTGCATCCATCGACACCTTGGTCATTGATCCTCAGGAACCGGATACGCTTTACGCTGGCGTCTACCGGGGCGGCCTCTATAGGACTACCGACGGAGGTGCAAATTGGGTGTCCTACGGTCCGAAGTTTGAATATGGCGACGGCGTCGACAGTATCGTTTTGATCGACCCTAGGGACCATCTGCATTTGTATTATGCTCCCAAAGGATTGTATTTCGAGAGCCGAGATGGCGGCAGGACATGGTCAAATATCATCCCGACCTGCCCCGATCAGGTCGGAGCTCTGATCCTGGATCCCGCCGATCAATCTCTGTACGCAAGTCAGTATGGGGATGATGGGGCCTGCCCAGCCGGGGTTTATCATTATCAATCTGGCGCCCACGGCTGGACCTGGACTTTGGTCGGTCTGGAGGCTGTCGAAAATATTAATGGCCTCTTTATGGGGACGGATTCAGGCGGAGACAAACTGCTCATCGCAAATTCACAGGCACTACCGGGGCACGTGTATTTTTCTACTGATGATGGGAAATCGTGGACGATGAAAGCCATCCTCTGCATAACAATCGCAGTCGACCCTCAGACCCCTACGACCCTCTATTGCGGGAAAAGGAATGGTGGGATTCTTAAATCCACTGACGGCGGATCATCCTGGAAAAGTATCCTTTGGGCGGTGTTTGGAGATACTTTCCAAGCCATTTCTGTCCTGGCTGGCCCCTCTCCCCATCTGGTCGCCGGAAGTACAGAAGTCGCCATCTCCACGGATCAGGGCGCCTCGTGGAACAATTACGAAAGCGGCTTGGCGGGACAACCAGTTGACCTCATGATCGACCCATCCAACGCGTCCATTTTCTATTTGAAATATAATGATCAGTATGTAGCAGATTGCCATCCTTTGTATCGCTCCATGGATGCCGGGCACACTTGGAAATTGATTTCCTCCACGGGCTGTAGCTTGACATTTGGACCTGGAGGAACGGACCTTTATCGAGTCACCATAACGGACAATGGTTATGCTGGCATCTTAGGGAATGAGATAGGTGGCCTGCTTTTACATTCTGCCGACCAGGGTGCGCATTGGGATACTCAATTTATACCATCCGGTTGTGACCACGTATTTGCAAATCCATTCACGCCAGGTACATTGATCACATCCTGTTCGACTAAGGACCCCCCTTCTGTATACTTTTATTCGAATGATTTTGGGAAGCACTGGCAGCCATTCAGCGATGTGGGTGGCCCAATTTACAATGTCGGGTTTTACTTTGGCGGAAGTGCCGGGCAGCGCGTCTATGCTATTTATGCTTCGGATTACCGGTCCGATGATGGCGGTAAATCCTGGCAACCATGCGGGGATCCAGGCGCGCCTTCATCTTCTTCCGATTCCCGTCTGATCATCGATCCGCAAAACCCCGATCACATTATTCGGACTTCCGAAGGCGCGGGTATCTTGATCAGTACTGACGGCTGTCGGTCCTGGACAAAGAGCAACAACGGCCTGGGCAGCCTGTTGGTCAATACCCTGGCACACGACCCAAAGAATATGAACACCATTTACGCCGGTACAGATGGCGGAGCCTATGTATCCTTCAACGGCGGCCAAAGCTGGGGTCAGATCAACGACGGATTGCTCGGCGAAACCGTAGTGTATTCGATCGTGGTTGACCCGCAGTCGAATGTTTATGCTGCCACACCCTACGGGATCTTCCAACTGGAGAAAAAATGACCCAGCCACATGAGGTATTCATCAGTTATTCCAGCCAGGACAAATCTACAGCTGAAGCTATCCGGGAAACTCTCGAGAATGCGTCCCTGGGGTGCTGGATTGCTCCACGCGACATCACTCCTGGCCTGAAATATGCTGAAGCGATCCTGGATGGCATCGACCAATGTAAGGTATTCTTGCTGGTACTCACAGAATCCGCCAATGCCTCCCCACAGGTTGAGATGGAGGTCAATCGGGCGGCCAGTCAGAATAAGCTCATCCTGTCACTCAAGCTGGACCAGACCAAGCTATCCAAATCGCTTGAATATTACCTGGGCAACCGGCACTGGCTGGAGGCTCCCAACCCACCTGGGGAAAAGCACAACCAGGCGCTGATCTCTGCGGTCCGGCAATTAATCTCTCCCGGCGAGTCGCAACCGGGACTAGCCGCCATGGACAAGGAAGAGCATGTAATTCCTGCCACGCCGATCGTTCCAGAGGAGAGGAAACGAATGGCAACCGTTCCTTCCAACCCGTTCACCTTTGGGAACCCGATCAACGAACCGGAACGATTCATTGGGCGGAAGACCGAAATTCGCCAGATCCTCAACCGTTTGCTCTCCAGCGCCCATGAAAGCACATCCATCATCGGAGAACGCCGCATCGGCAAGACTTCCCTGCTGTATCACCTTTCCAATCCCGAGATCGCCGAGACTCTCGGCCTGGCCCCCAACCAATTCTGCCTGTTTTATGTGGACTTTCAAGGCCTGACCGATATCACCCCGCAACGTTTCTGGCAGCGGGTGCTTGGCAAGATGGCGAAATCCATTTGCGATGACAGTTTGAAACCGGTCATCGAATCCGTCATTAAACAAAATAAATTCGACTTGTTCGACCTGGAGGATGTCTTCGAAAAAACCCAGGATCACGGCCTGACTGTCGTTCTGTTCATGGACGAATTCGAATATGTCACCCAGAACCAGAACTTCAAATCAGATTTCTTCGGCGGGCTGCGCGCCCTGGCGATCCATCATGGGGTGGCGCTCGTCCCGGCTACCCGGCGCGAACTGGCTGACCTATGTCATTCGGAGGAGATCAAGGGCTCGCCATTCTTCAATATTTTCGCCAACGTGGTCCTGCGTCCGTTCTCCCGCGCCGAAGTTGATGAACTGCTGGATGGTTATTCCAAGGAGAGCGGACGATCCTTCGACCCGGGCGATCGCGCTTTTATCTGGAACCTGGGCGGTGGCTATCCACTTTTCGTGCAGATGGCCGGTTACTATCTGGTCGAAGGCCGGCTGCAAAACCTGGCTGGCAAAGACTTGGTTGAATTCGTCATTGATAACTTCAACCAGCAAACCGATTCGCATTACACCTACTTATGGGGCCATTGCTCGGATAGCGAAAAGATCGCCCTGCTGACTCTTCTGACCCTGAGACTCCAACCGGAAACCCCTAAAAACGTTCCGACTCTCGAAAACCTGACCCGCCTGCGTACGCGTATTCCCCAGGATTTGGGTGTGCTGAAAAAAAGGGGGCTGATTTCTCAGACGGACGGTCAATATCGCATCTTCTCGTCCACTTTCGAGAATTGGATCCGCTTGGAAATCCTGTCATTCCCGGGGACAGAGGAATCCCAGACCACGGTGGAAGAATGGCTCAAATCAGGTGGAAGGGAGAATTTAAAAGAAACCAGGCAAGTGCTCCCCGGAATTAAAAAGAAATACTGGAGCCTCATGTCTGAGCTTTTCAGGGATTTCTCACTGGAATTCGCCGCCGTCGGCACCTTGGAGATCATCAGGACCTTTATTCATTAAATACGGCCATACCCATCGAACGACTTTACGGATAAGGGCAGGACCAATTGGAAAGTTGCGCAGGCAGGTTTCATGCCTCTTTGGAGAGGCTAAATGGGACAAATGATCAAAAAGTTATTTAAAGATCTAACGTTATGGGGATTGATCCTGGTCCTCTGGATTTGTTTTCTCTATCTGGGATACATCGGTTGGGTCCAATACGAATTGTTGAACAAACAAGTCTATGACACGGGGTTGGAAATTTATCTGACTATCCAGCTGGTTTCGATGAATTCCGGCGCGGTGGCCCAGCCCATTCCGTTGGCCCTGAACATTGCCAGATTTGCCTTACCGGTTTTAACCCTGCTGACAGCCATTAAAGCCTTTCTTGGCTTCTTTAAAGATCAGGTACGCACCATCCAGCTTTCCTTATTAAGCGGGCATGTCATTATCTGCGGGCTCAGCCGCAAGGGTATGCTCCTGGCCACCCGTTTCCGCCGGCAAGACGTGGACGTGGTGGTAATTGAGCAGGATGAGGACAACCCCTGGATCGAATCCTGCCGGGAAGAAGGCATGTTTACCCTGATCGGAGACGCCTCCGAACCCACACTGCTGCTCCACGCCGGCATACACCGGGCGCGCGGTTTATTCGCTGTGTGCGATGATGACGGTATTAATGCCGACATCGCCGTGGTGGCTAAAAACCTGCTGAACCAGGATCATCACTCACGAAAAAAACAAGCCTGGCTGCCCTTTGAACAGGCAAAGAAATCACAAGAAGGCCCTACTTTCAAAATCCTGATGCACAACGCCAACCCGCAATTAGTGGATTTATTACGCCACTATGGTCTACACCAACCCCATTCAAATGTTCATATCATTCTGTTTAATGTCTTTGAGCGCGCCGCCTTCCAACTCCTGAATCAATATCCGGCCTGGGACGAGACCTGGATCGAAACCGGAAAAGTGCCGCATATCCTTCTGGTTGGTCTGGGGCGCATGGGCGAAAATATCATCCTGCATGCCGCCGAAAAATGGTCTGCCAGCCACTCCTCAACTGTCAGCCGTTTGCATTTCACCATCCTCGACCGCCATGCCACGGAAAAAGTGGAATCGCTGGGCGTGCGTTATCCCAGGCTTAACGCACAGTGTGCATTCACTCCCCTGCAAATGGAGATCAACTCACCGGAATTTGAGCGCGCCACCTTTTTATTTAACTCCCAGGCTGAGCCGGACATCGATCGCATTTATATCTGCATCGACAACGATTCACTCGGCCTGCATGCCGGGTTGATGCTGCGCTCACGGCTTCCGCAGGGGACTGATATTCCCATTGTCATTCGCATGAGCGAAGAGACCGGTCTGGCACGCCTGCTGGAAGATCACCGCAGACATCCGGAGGAATACCTCTCATTGGCGGCTTTTGGCTACCTGGACCAAACTTGCACACCGGACCTGCTATGGTAAAGCTGATAAAATTTTTTATGTAAATCATGATAGAGAAACAAATCCATGCCGCAACAAACATTACGTACCTACCTAAACTCCGTCAGTTCCAGCTTAAGTGAATTGAAGGCTGAACGCCAAGACATATTTGATTGAACGCAGAACCTACTCTCGAACATGGTTGAGGAGGATAAGATGAATAATCTCAAAGCAGAAAAAGTTGCCATCATCACCGGCGATGTCACCATGGACTGGAACCTGGCGCGCACACGCCGATCCAAGAACGATATATCCTTCTGGAGCGCAGATGACACCACCAGCACTACCTGGCAGCGCGGCGGATGCACCCTGCTGGCAGACCTGGTAGAGGCGGTCGCCAAGGATTTACAGAGGAGTGGAGCATCCCAATTCTCCATCCGTCAGACCGGCGCGCCGCGCAGGTCCAACAAGGTACAGCCGGACAGTGACCAGTACCATCATTCGTATGCCATGTGGTCGCCGTTCAAGTATGGGGAGAAACCTGCCTGGCGGGTAGAAGAGTTCCTGGGATTAGACCGGTCCGTAAACGACGCCGATCAGAATTGGCAGAAGGTAGTTGGAAGATACCTCCGAAGCGGACCTGGTGATCCTGGACGATGCCGACCTGGGGTTCCGAAACCACCCGGAGCTCTGGCCGATGGCGCTCAATAACAAAGGGAAAGACCGTCCATGGATCCTGCTCAAGATGGCCAGGCCCCTGGCTCAGGGTCCGCTCTGGGAACACCTGCACCGGGACTTCTCAGACCGTTTGATCGTGGTCGCCACGGTGGACGACCTGCGCTTGAGCGAAGTCCAGATCAGCCGTGAGCTCTCCTGGGAACGAACCGCCCAGGATAGTCTTCTGGGAGCTGGTCCATAACCCATGTGTCAACTCGCTTTCGCACTGTGCCCATGTGGTCATTTCATTCGGACCAGCCGGGGCGATCCTCCTGTCACGGAAGGAGGAGAAGGGACCAGCCCGCTTTCCAGTGTTCCCTGTTCTTCGATCCGAAAGGCATCGAGCGAATGTGGGAGAAGGATTATCCCGGCGGGATGGTCGGCTACAACACTTGCCTGACCGCCGGTCTGGCTCGCCAGTGGATGCTATCTCCGGACCAACCCGATATCCAGTCGGGGATCCAGTCCGGGCTGGCTGCCATGCGGAACCTGCACCTGGAGGGTTACGGAGAACGGGGCACGCCCGCCTCCCAGGCCAAACTCGTCTTCCCGATCAAAAGAATCGCAGCCGCCCTGGCCCAACCGGCGAAGCAGTTTTCCGTTGCTCCCGTACAGGATCCGATGCGCTTCATCCAAAAGCAAGGGGGGCAGGCCGAGAAACCGCTGATCGAAGGCTTCTGGACGATCCTGCAGGATAAATTCAAGAGTGGACTGGACCAGGTTGCCATGCAGGTCGTCCTGGAGGGACCGGAAGTGGCTTTGCAGGGAGTGCCCTGGGGACAGTTCGGCAACCTGCTGACGGTCGACCGCCAGGAGATCGAGAGCTACCGCAGCATCCGCAACCTGGTCGCCGAGTATGCCGGACAAAAGCAGGTGTCGCGCCCGCTTTCGATCGCAGTGTTCGGCACGCCCGGGATCGGGCAAGTCCTTCGGCGTCACCGAGATGGCCAAATCGCTCCTGCCCGGCCAGATCGAACCGATCACCTTCAACCTTTCCCAATTCGATTCTGCCGACGATCTAATATCTGCCCTCCACCAGGTGCGCGATATCGGCCTGAGCGGGAAGATCCCGCTGGTATTCTGGGACGAGTTCGACACTTCTCTGGGGGAAACGCCGCTCGGCTGGCTGCGTTACTTCCTGGCGCCCATGCAGGACGGCAAGTTCCAGGAGGGCCAGATCAGCCACCCGATCGGACGGGCCATCTTCGTCTTCGCCGGCGGGACCAGCTCCAGCATGGCGGAATTCGACAAGGGGATGGATGAGGACTTCAAGTCGGCCAAAGGACCCGATTTCGTCAGCCGGCTCAAGGGCTACATCAATGTCCTCGGCCCGAACCCGGTCAAGGGAAGCAGCGGAGACCCGTACTTCATCATCCGCCGGGCGATCCTGCTGCGCTCGAGCCTGAAGCGCAGCACGCCGCAACTGTTCGAGAAACACGGCGGGAAGGAATTGCTAAATATCGACCGCGGGGTGCTGCGCGCCCTGCTGAAGATCGGGAAATACAAGCACGGAGCGCGCTCGATCGAGTCGCTCTTTGCCATGAGCCAGTTGACCGGCAAGACCGACTTCGAGCGTTCCTGCCTGCCGTCCGAATCGCAGCTCGACCTGCACGTGGATGGAAAGAGTTTCCTCTCGCTGGTCCAGCAGGTGGAACTGGAAGGAGAAATGCTCGAAAAGCCTGGCCGAAGCCGCGCATGAGGTTTTTTGCGAGGGGATGAAGGCACGCGGCTTTCATTATGGTCCGCAAACCGATGAAAAGCTCAAGACCCACAATGCCCTCCTGCCTTTTGCCGAACTGCCGGAAGACTTGAAGGAAGCCAACCGGCTGAACGTACGCGACATTCCCGACCAAACTGGCATCGGCCGGATACATCATGATCCCGGCACGCAGCAACGAGCCGCCCTTCAACTTCCCCGGTGAACCCCTGGAGGAATTGGCAGAAGCGGAACACGAACGCTGGATGCAGTCCAAGCTCGACGATGGCTGGACATATGCCCCCGAGACAGACAAGGCGAAGAAGCTGCACAATTGCCTGGTGCCCTGGGATAAGCTGCCTGAGGACGAAAAAGAGAAAGACCGCGATCTGGTGCGCGGCATCCCGATGATCCTGGCACGAGCAGGGTATGCAATTGTAAAAGCGAACGGCTAGGATTTCAATCACCAGGACTGGATGGAAAACAATCGCACGGTTTGGGCAGTGGTCGGTTTCATAATCGGAGCAGTGGCGGGTAGCGGGTTGAGTTATCTTCTCCTGTTGCTGACTAATGTCTTCAATCGTCTGTTGGATAAGCCGCAGATCGCGATCAACTGGGGTCAAGTGCTGCCGCTAGGGTTCTTAATAGGGTTAGCCATTGCACTCAACTTGCTCAACTCCCCATTTGGAGATTAAGGAACTCGAGCAGCGGAGCGTTGTGGGGAACCTAGCTGAAGTGCAACGCGAAAGCTGGATGTAATCCATAATCGAGGATAGCTGGACTACGGCCTCGAAACGGACAAGTGATCGCCAATCCAATCTCTGTTGAAAAGAGATATCTCTAAGACTACGGTGCCCCCTTATAAATAGGAGGTGCAGTGCTTTACAAGATTTTGTTGTTGCAGGATCCCATATATGGACACAACTAGCCTCGCCTTGACCATATGTTGTGTTCCCTTGAGATTACATCGCCAAAGCAATATTGGGGCAAGCTTGGGCGGTGGCGCTAGTCATAGAAATAGTGTATCACGGGCGGAGCGCGTCCGGTGACAGGGCAGAAGCCGTATTGCATATTTTTGGCGATAAGCGGTACCACACTGGCGAAATATATCAGCCAATTCCAACACCCCAGGCTCACCACCATTTCGTTTATCGTGTCGCTGATCTGTGCATCTGTTATGGAAGTCAGGCGAGTGGGGATGACTGTGGTGTGAGGAAGCATGTCCCAGATAACTTTGGATCCTGCGCAGGTTTACACCGGCTTGGACATGGTTCCCGGCCTCCGGGGTGGGAACCACATGTCAACCATGTTCAAGCCTTTTCGTTAAGCGCGGAGTATATGCTCGCGAGACCTTTCTTATAGCCAGCGCCGCGTGCGCCTTTTGTACTCTGCCCACTCAGCGCCAAACCGAGCGGCCAATTTCTGCTCCTCCATTCTGATGAACATTCTGTCCATTAAAAGACCGAAGGCGATGACCATCAGATAGGGCGTAACCGATCTCAAAAGCACGGCCACGCCAAAGAGAGCCAGCATAAAGCCCAGATACATCGGGTTTCTAGTCAGACGATATGGGCCATTTATTATGAGGGTGGAAGACACTTCAAACGGACACACCGGTGTATCGGCTTGATGAAAGATTTGATCCGCGTAGATATTGATGATGATGCCCAGAGCAAGAGGCAGCACACCCAGAAGATTCCAAGGCAATGGGATGAGCATCATGACAGGCAGGAACACACCCAATGCAGATGCAACGACGAGGGCAATCAAGAGATAGGCTGGCGGTTTGATTTTGAAAGATTGCATGGCTTTCTCCTCTTGCAGTGACACGGCGACCCTTCAAGAAGCTCAGGGCCAGCGCCGTATCCCTGCAAATTATGAATGGTTATTCTTTCTTATCGGTCTCTGTCTTATCGTGCATACGATCATGCCATTCCTGGAACATGGGCGGGACACCGTTCTCACCCCAGCCATGACGCCCGGCTCGGTGACCCATATATCCCCAGCGTGGTCCCCAGAAAAGGAAGCTAACCGCGCGCAAAGCAATGAACAGTAGGAACAGGGCAATCAGCGGGCCAAAGCAACCAAATCCAAACCCGAAAAATGGGAAGGGATGCCAGAAGAAAGGTATGCCATAATATGGATAGGGAACGCTGCCAGTCTGGCCGGCAGCGAGTGGAGGCAGTTTCATGGCCACACCCTGCGCCACGCCCGCATTGAAGGCGAAAAAGGCTATGCCGGCGATCACAGCGATCAATACCAGCACAGCTAAGATACGAGCAACAATTTTTCCGTTCATTTTTCACTCCTTTTGTGAATTCTGATCAGAAGTATAAGATTCGGTTGTGAATTGAGTGTGTATAAAAGAGGGAGATATGAATGGAAGCGCTTAATCCGACTCGACCCGTGGCTTTCTACTCAGCCATATTAACCCGCCAACTAGAGATTATCGAGGGCATGTTAATATGAACAGTTATTTTTGGAAAATCTGGCATACTTTCGAATCGCTATATCACCAAAGAGCTTCGGCAAACTACGCCCGCCTGTTTTTTTTGCAGGGACCTCATCAACTTCTGCACCTCCGCGCCTAGGCCAGCCGCGATGTGCCAAGTGAGTGAGGCAGATGTAAGATATATCGCGGGCAGGCAAGCATTTATAAATTAGAAAACTCGGGATGAACGCCAAGAAAATCATAAAAGTTTGTGTACTTCGCATGCCTGACAGTTGAACCCTCGCCGAATTCAACGCAGTCCGCGACCTTAAGTGAGCCCTGGCTGCCTTTTTTCATCCCTTGACTTAATTAACTAAACACTGTATATTAATAAACTAACAGTGTTCAGTTAATCAAGGAGCAACGATGGTCAGGCCGACACTCAAGAAGCAAATCCCGAATTTGCAAGAAGCCATCAAGGATGCGGCGTGGAAGCAGATTGCCAAAGAAGGCGCGCCGGCGCTGTCATTGCGGGCGATTGCGCGCAATCTCAAGATCACTGCGCCCGCGATTTATAACTACTTCGCCTCCCGCGACGACCTTGTGACCGCGCTCATCATCGATGCCTACACATCCTTCGGCGATTCGCAAATCGAAGCGCGCGATGCGGTCCCGGCAAGTGACCACACGGGACGACTGACAGCCATCGGTCTGGCATACCGCAACTGGGCACTTTCTCATCCACAGCGCTATCAATTGATTTTCGGGACGCCCATCCCCGGCTACGAGGCGCCGTTGGAACAGGTACTGCCCTCAGGAGCACGTTCGATGAGCGCCCTCGTCAGCATGATAGAAGCTCTGCGCGTGGCAGGCAAACTGAAGTCAGATGGTTTCCCCGAAGTATCCCGTGCCTACAAACCAAAGTTTGAAATATGGAAAACTTATGCCGGAGAGGTGGACGTGCTAAGCATATCCATCGCCGTGTTGATCTGGGCGCGTGTGCATGGCATCGTTTCGTTGGAGATCGCTCAAAATTTACCTCCCTTCGGTACAAACGGCGATGCCTTGTACCTCTACGAAATGGATTCCATCAGCCGGCAATTTATCAAGGAGTAAACCCATGAAAGCAATTCTTTTGGACGGTTCCCATCTTAACGACACTACCGGCGAGCGTGTCTGCGCAGCCATGATATCTGAATTACGATCCAGCGGTTGGGAGATCGAGCATATCCTGCTCAGGGAAAGGAAAATAGGCAACTGCGCCGGCGACTTCTTCTGCTGGATCCGCAACCCCGGTGTATGCAATGTTGATGATGACAACCGCGACATCGCCAAAGCCATCATGCATGGCGATCTGATGATTTATCTTACGCCGGTCACCTTTGGCGGTTATTCATCGGCCCTGAAGCGCATGGTCGACCACCAGATCCAAAACATCTCGCCCTTCTTTACGCAGGTCAACGGTGAAACGCACCACCAAAAGCGCTATGCCAAATATCCCGACTTCCTTGCAGTTGGCTGGATGGATGTCCCCGATGCGCAAGCCGAGGCAGTATTCCGATTTTTAGCCTGGCGCAATGCCATCAATTTTCATGCAAAGACCGCGGTTACAGGCTTGGTCTTTGCGAGTCAGGTCGACGAAGAGCTCCGCGGTTCGGCGCATGGTTGGTTGAGCGATCTCCAGAAAGGCAAGTCCTTGAAACCTGCAAGCCTGCCCGAAAACCATGGGACTACTTTGGAAATAAATCCGATCCGTCGTGCGCTTTTGCTTGTCGGAAGTCCGCGCACAAGAAAAAGCAGCTCTTATTCGCTGGGCGGCTATCTTTTTGAGCAATTGAGCAAACACAATATCCAGACTGATACCATTCACATCCACACTTCCCTGCGCTCGCCTGAGCGGATGCGCGTCCTGCTGAAAGCAGTCGACGAGGCAGATCTGGTATTGCTGGCTTTCCCACTGTACGTGGACTCTCTGCCGGCGCCGGTCATTGAGGCATTTGAACGCATCGCCGCGTACAGATCAAGTCATGAAAGGACTCCGCGGCAGTCTTTCGCCGCCATTGCCAACTGCGGCTTCCCTGAAGTACATCATAATGCGGCCGCGCTTGCGATCTGCGAGACATTTGCCCGGCAAGCAGGTTTCGATTGGGCCGGTTCATTGGCGCTTGGCGCAGGACAAGGACTGGTAAATGGCACGCCGCTCGCCGAACTGGATGGGCGCGCCATTTCGTTAAAAAGATCGCTCGAAATGGCAGCCGAGGCACTGGCGAATGGAAACAGCATCCAGCGCGCGGCGGTGGAATTGATGGCTAAACCGGTCATCCCTGCCTGGCTGTATCGGCTCTCGGGAATCTATGGCTGGAGACAGCAAGCCAAAGTGTATGGCGTGGCGAAATTACTCAAACGCCGGCCATATTACGATGCAGTAGCTCGATAGCAGCAAGCGATACAAATGCTCGCCCGCATTTTTTTCACCCTATAAAGAGCCAAAACATGGGCAAAATACAATCTCGTCCCATCCTAAGTCGCCGTGATTTCCTGAAAATTCTGGCAGCCACCGGTGCGATTACAGCAGGCGGATATGTTCTTTCCGAATACACACCATGGCTAAATTACGACCAACAAGCCAACAATGCCCGCAGGCCCCTTGAAAGGTATTCTACTGTGTCAGCACAAATGCGAGAACTTGTCCGTTATGCGACGCTTGCCGCAAGCGGGCACAACACCCAGCCGTGGAAATTTGCTATCAAAGAGAACGTTGTTGAAATCCATCCCGACTATACCCGCCGTTTGGCAGTCGTTGACCCCAATGAACGGGAACTATGGATCAGCCTGGGCTGTGCGCTGGAAAACCTGCTGGTGGCTGCCCGTGCCGCAGGATATGCACCCGAAGTGACCTACCCTGACGCAGCGGATTTTATTGACATTCGTCTAACAAAGGATGTCCCGCAAAGGTATCCGTTGTTCGACGCTATCTCTGTACGCCAAAACACCCGCTCGGAATATGACGGGCAAACCATTAAAAGTGAGGACTTTGACCAGGTGCAGGCCTTGCCGCTGGAACCAGGCGTGGTTCTGCAGTTTGCTACAAGCCGTGCTGATTTGGAGACGGTTTTGGGATATGTCAATGAGGGCAATCTAAGTCAGTATGCCAACAAAGCGTTTCTGGATGAGCTGATTCATTGGCTGCGTTTCGATAAGAAGGAAGCCTTGGCTTGGCTCGATGGCCTGTATTCGCGCTGTTCAGGCAATCCAGAAGTGCCGCGCTGGCTTGGTCAGATGTTTGTGGCGGGTACCAAGCCGCCGCAGCAGGCCAATTCCGACGCCAGCAAACTGCGCAGTTCCCCCGGCGCAGTTGTTATTGCGTCGGAATCAGATGACAGGATCACATGGGTACGCACGGGACAGGTGTACGAGCGCATGGCACTCAAAATGACTTCGTTGGGCGTCAAATCGGCTTTCCTGAACCAGCCTATTGAAGTAGCAGGTGTTCGCGGGCAGTTCCAGAGTGCCATAGGACTCGGAAATGCTCTACCTCAGTTGCTTATCCGCTTTGGCTATGCCGACCCAATGCCGCGTTCTCTACGCCGCCCGATAGAACAGGTTATCATGTAGGCCGATGTATGCAATATCTATGTCGTTTTCGTTCTCAGGGAGCAGTAACGGAAAGGCCAAGAATCTTATAACCTTTTCTAGTCCGCTGCCTAAATGTATTTAGGAAATTCTTAGGCTGCAATAGCCTAAAGGGTTTTGAGTTGTTAAACCTCAACCACAGCTTCTTGGTAAGGCACGGCAAGAAGAACACTTGCCATCTTCGAGAGCTCACCACCTTGCATAAATCTCTACTGCACCACATACCGCTCCGCAGTACGTTGTACTGAAAATACCCATACTGAAATACTCAGTATGATATAAAGTCGGGTAGCGTACATATTGAAAGCTAATTTTTATTGAACTGGAGGAAACATCATGGAAATGATTTGGTATTCCCATTTAGCATGGGTCTTAATTGCAGGAATATTAGGTTTTTTGATCCCTGTCATATTCTCCCAATGGCTACACCTATCTCGGTCGTGGTTTGTCGTCCCCTACGTTTTCATAACGGGAATATTTTCCTTCCTCTATTTTCGATGGGGTCAGATTGATTTTTGGGGATTAGTGCAGTACCAATGGGGTTGGGGAGTAATAGGTGCATTGGTTTTCGGTGTTTTTGTTGTCAAGAATGTTTTATCACAACCCGCTTCAAAAGGAGCAAAGGGGTGGCATTTGGCCTTGGAGTTGATTTGGTTGGGAGGGATGTATGGATTCATGGATGCAGTATTCCTCTCAGTTATCCCCGTGCTTGCAACGTGGAACGCATTCTCACAATTGGGATGGACAGCTTTATTGGAGGGTAAGCTCATAACAGGCCTCATCTGCCTGATAGCCAGTTTGCTGGTGACAGGAGCCTATCACCTGGGATATGAAGAATATCAGGGAACTGCTATCAAGGCCCCGCTATTTGGAAATGGGATGATGAGCTTTGGGTATCTGATCACGAGTAACCCAATTACTGCCATAGGCAGCCACATAGCGATGCACATTACAGCTGTATTGCATGGCCCAGAAAGGTCAGTGCAACTACCTCCACATTACAAATAAGGATGGCGGAATAATTAGACGGCAGGATTGAGGCGACAAGAAAACACCGCCCAACGCAATTCGTTTTAGGTTTGTTGACAGGAGTAGTAGGCAGGATGTTGCGATCAATCGTATTTATCAAGTCCATCCACACTTTGATCTTTGTATTCATGAGTGGCGCGCTGGCAGTGCTCCTCTATGAGGTCGTTGTAGACAAGATCACGATCCTGACATGGATCGCAGTTGCACTTTTCCTCATTGAAGGCATTGTGCTCATCGTCAATGGCTGGAAGTGCCCCCTTACCAATTATACGGAGAGGCTAGGCTCAACGCATGGCCAAGTAACCGATATTTTCTTGCCAAAGTGGTTCGCCGATCGTGTGTTCCAAATCTATGGCGTCTTATGGGCGGTTGCATTACTGCTCCTCGTTATCAGGATGCTCGATTAAGAGATTGATTACCTTCGTCAAATGGCGAGTAGCGGGTCACAGGGACCTCCAGGTTATTGATGAAGGGTGACCCACTTGCTCGACCTTTTACTCATAGGTTCCTGGTTTAGGAAATTTACGCTCCCGGGTACCCGATAGCATAATTTCCATCACTGCTTGGCCATGGATGTCCCCTATATATGGGCATAGTCAATTTCGCCGACACCAAATATTGTATTCGCTTGCGATTACATCGCCAAAGCAATATTGGGGCAAGCTTGGGCGGTGGCGGAGGGCATGGAGAGAGTGTATCACGGGCGCAGTGGAAAACAATAACTCTGGCTAATTCTCTTGTCACCAAGCAGCGACTATGGAAGCTATGATGACTGCTTCATGAAGCCATATCCATTGGACATATATATTGTAAGGGGATACTCTCCCTTAACCATTTTCGAGATGAAACGAACCGCGATTTGCTCACTAGACGGCAAATTATTACCGTACTTACTCTTGACCTGGGCACTGCCGGCTCGAATTTTGGCTTCTGGTTTCGGTTAGAGGTATTGAAGAAAATAGAATCGGATTAGGATGTTTCACCGCTGTAAACCCATTGGGTGATCTGCCCCCTATGGAAGTTGAAATGAATGACCGGGTAGTGAAATAATTTCTCGATTGTCATGAATTCACTGAAAGTGGAGTCCCATCGGGTTGGATAGTACATCCCAAGTCCCCATTCATCATCTTTGATCGAGTCGATTTGCTTCAAAAGGGAAAAATAGGCAATGTCATACAATTTTCCGATCCGTCTGTATGTAAATAACCGCGCCTGGAGCCGGGCGCCAAGAGCGTTAATCCGGTTGAATGGACCTGTGAACGCATTCAACAATTCTGCGAACGTTTTGGATGCCAATTTTGGGAAGTGGCCCCATAGACGCGCCATCGGAAGAAGGGTATTCAGAATGATGAATCCGAAGGTCATATGAGCGAGGATTTCGCCATTTGTCCATCCCGGGTTGCGGCTTTTCTTACGCAGATCATTTTCTGATAACGAGTCAAGCAGAGCGTGAAAAGTTATGCGCGTCGATTCCAATTCGGACCGGATGGCGTCTTTCATGATGGCTTCTCTTGGGTGATGTAAAAGGTGACACCATAGGTTATCAGGGCAAATATGAAGGCCAGCGACATGCCGAGCGATTCGGTATCGTTACCGCCGCGATTTAGGAACGTAAGTCCGTTTGAGAAAGCCGCCAATATAAAGAAGAGTCCGATGGACATTCCCACAATAATGGCTTTTCGGCGGCTCATGATGGTCAGGACAAAAAGTGCAATGCTGCCGAGCAGTAAAAGAATCGCATTGCCTACGTGGATTGTCAGCATCACGCCACCGCCACCGCCAAGCGCCCAGGGAATGCTTGGCGCATACGAACCCTGCGTGCCCGGATGAGTATCGGGCAGCTGGGTGTAAAAGTTTATAAGCATACCGGCTATAAACTGAATAACAAGTAAAGCCAATACGACCAGCATGCCGCCACGGAGAAATGTTGGCTGCAATTGAAATTTAGTTATCGGTTTCATAACATTCCCCTTTGTATTATTCTCTCTTTTCGTCATCTCACTCTCCTTGTGAAAAATCATTCGCGCGAATAAGTTTTTGTAAATATTCAACGAATTGTGCATCATCTCTTCTTAGCGGCCTAAAAAAGGATTCGTGGATCGAGGCGAAACGTTGAATCGCTTCGAATGCAACGTTTCGTCCGCGGGCAGTGAGTTGCACATGATATGCTCGCAAATTAGAAGGGGGTATAACGCGTGTGATAAGTCCCTTGCGCTCCAATGCGCGCAACGCTTGCGAGGTGGTCATGCGGTCGATCTTTGCAGCTTTTGAGAGGCGCATTTGTGTAACTTCCTCGCCTTCCTCGGCAAAGCGCAGGATATTACTTAAGATGACTGCCTGAGTGCTCGGTAACTTCAAATCTTGCAGCGCGATTGTTAAATGTCTTTGCCAAAGTTTTGACACCTGCCACAGCAGGAAACCGGCAATATTTTCAGCTTCACTGCCAAGCTTCAACTTGATTTTCTTCATAATTGTAAGTATACTTACAATATACCGAAAACACAAGGGTCTTAATGGAGGAGCCTGCGTATGAACATTGTATTTTGGCAGATGGTACTGGCGGTGATAGAAAACGGCTTTCTTGCAGGTGCGAGTTTTGATGTGGCGTTGGTGAAACTACCCACGCGCAAGCGCATCGGGCCCGTGGCGTACGCGCAGTTTGCGCGAGGCAATGATCTCGGCAATGGCAGGGTTGTCTACCCCGCGTTGGGTGTTCTCGCCCTGGTACTGGTCTTTGCGGTCACGGTGACAGCCTGGGCGGAACATGAACCGGCTGATATCATGACGTTACTTGCAATTGTTTCAGCTCTTACTATCCTCCACTCACTTTGTACTATAAAAGCCGCACCGATCATGTTGAGCTTGGCCAAAACACCTGACGAGGCCGGACTATTGGCAAAAAAACTCGATCGCTTTGCCTTCTGGCATACCTTTCGAGCCATCCTTCAGGGCGCAGCCTTTATTGTACTTGTGTGGACGTTGGTGAAATTCGTCGGTTCTTAGTGTATAAGCATACAGGACGGAGCTAAAATTCAGCAACGTATCCGTCTAAATCTGTTTATGTATGCGTCCCATGTGAACTAAGTAGTCCGTAGGAAGTCTTTATATAAATCGTGTGGGAGTGATAAACTTCCAGGATGCCAAAGCCGAGAGATTACCATCTCAAGAAACGTGAACTGGAAGCCGTTGTAACTGCCATTCGACATGATCAGCGTCCCGAAGTGCGTCAAAGATGTACGACCATTCATCTGTTGCATCTAGGGCATAAGCCGGAAGAAATCGCCGAAATGCAGAGCGTCAGTGTTCCCAGCATTTACAACTGGATCAAGCGTTGGCGCAAGGGCGGGATCGAAGGTTTAGCGACCCAGCCGAGAAGCGGTCGTCCGCCCTTAGCGGACGAGAGCTACGCTCTCGCCGTAGAAGAGACGCTGGCGCAGGAACCCGGCGAATTGGGGTATGGGTTTCGGATCTGGACCGTGGATCGCCTGCGAGCCCATGTAGAGAAGCAGACCGGGATTAGCCTGAGCGAGAGCAGCTTCCGGGAATTGTTGAAGCGCAAAGGATATCGATATCGGCGTCCTAAGCAAGACTTGGGCCATTTGCAGGATAAGAAAGCCAAAGCCCAAGCCGGAAAACTTCTGGAAGAGTTGAAAAAAAAGTCCTCGGAGACGATTTCGAGCTCCTCTTTGTGGACGAAACGACCCTGAGTTTGGAGCCGCCTTTGCGAGCCTGCTGGATGAAGATCGGTGAGCAGAAACGCATTCCGGCGCTCCAAGTGGGGACCAAGCAACATCAACATATCTTTGGAGCATACAACTGGAGTTCGGATCAGATCAGTTGGACGACCGCCAGGACGAAGAACAGTGCCTACTTCATCACTTTTCTCGAGCATCTCTTGGTTGACATTTACCCGACGGGACGGGTGGTACTGGTGATGGACAACGCTGCCTATCACAAGAGCGCTTCCGCCTTGGCCGCTTTGAGTCTGTTCGAACATCGGGTGATGGTGATTTGGCTGCCACCCTACTGTTCGGACCTCAATCCGATTGAACGCTTCTGGCGTCATTTGAAAGACCTCGCGTGCGCCAACAAACTTCAAGATACTATTCAAGATGTGGTTCAAGCCACCGACCATATTTTGAATGAACAGAACAACCCGAAATCGACTTTGCGCTTCCATGTCTCTAAATACTTATGACGGATTACTTAGTCTGTCTTGGTCATTTGAGTAAAAAGCGGTTCGGCTAACGAATTTCCCTGCCTTAACACGAGCCGCGTCGTCAATTCGATGGTGTTTCCTTCGTGACTACTTAATGACGGCGATATTTGGCGAAGCTTGCGCGGTGGCACTGGTCATAGAAATAGTGTATCAAGGGTGGAGAAAAGTACCTGAGAGATAAGATTCACGACATTAAAGCGGGAGAAAAATTATCTAAAAAACATAACTCAGTGGAAAATCTAAGCTCACAACCGCTTGTGTTACAGAAACACCGAAATTTGAATCTCAAAACATCTTATGGTATGATATCGGCCAACAATTAAATAGTCCCTGAAACGATCCGATGGCCCGGATGCCAGGGTGTAAAGGTGGAAGCTGGTGCAAGTCCAGCGCTGTGCCGCAACTGTGAGTTGGTTCGCCAACAAGCCAGGACGCCTATTTCAGGAACGCTCGTTCAATCCCTTCTCGCCGCAAGGAGGTGGAGCATGTAATCGCATTCATCACATCAACTTCTTGCCGACCGAAAGGTCGGTGTTTTTATTAAACAATTTTCAAGGAGAAGTTATGTTACGCAAGTTTATATTGATGTTGGTTTTACTCTCCAACCTTACGCTAGGTGACTGCGCTCCGGTTCTTGCTCCATCCCCCCCATCTTTCCTTCCCCGAATGCAACAAGCTTCGGACCAACAAATATTCCCGCTGCCACGGTCCCTGACCCAAAGATGGTCGCGTTTCTTTCTCGACCTCACAGCCGCATCGTCAACCCCCAGACCGAAAATCTACGCTGAATGTTGGTTCGGCAAACACGTTAGAATGACAGGCGGTCTGACTTTCATCCACGACCTGCTCCAAGCCGCAGGCGGAGAAAAGATGAGTAATTTATCAAACGAAACTTGTCATCTAGAGAGCATCTCATGACCGCCAAAGTCTTAATGATTCAGGGCGGTAGTTCATCCACAGGCAAAAGCCTGCTCGTCACCGCTCTGTGCCGTATTTACGCAAGGCGCGGTGTACGTGTCGCGCCGTTCAAAGCACAGAACATGTCAAACAATGCAGCTGTATGCGCGGATGGAGGTGAGATTGGCCGCGCTCAGGCATTGCAAGCCGTCGCGGCTGGCCTCGCCCAAACAGTGGATATGAATCCCATCCTCATCAAACCCGAAGCCGATACGCGTTCGCAAATTATTCTCATGGGGCGCGTCTGGCAAACACTGGAAGCGAAAAACTATGGGGAGAAAAAAGCCGTTCTGTGGGAATACGTCACCGCGGCGTTGGATCGCCTGCGCGCCGCTTATGATTTGGTCGTCATGGAGGGCGCGGGGAGTCCCGTCGAACTCAACCTCAAGCGCGGCGATATTGTCAACATGGCTGTCGCGCGCTATGCCCAATCGCCCGTCTTGCTGGTTGGCGATATTGACCGCGGCGGCATTTTCGCGCAATTGCTTGGTACACTCTGGCTTCTGGAACCCCAAGAGCGCGCCCTCGTGCGTGGACTTGTGGTCAACAAATTTCGCGGCGATCCTTCCCTCTTTGACAATGGAATTCAAATCCTGGAAAATAAAGGGGATGCTCCCGTTCTGGGCGTGATTCCGTATCTCAAAGATTTACATCTGCCTGACGAGGACGCCGTTTCGATAGAGACAATCCACTATGCCTCCTCCAGCCCCGCCGAAGAAGGGCCTCAGTCCGCTTCGGGTGCACAAATAGACATCGCTGTTTTGGCCCTACCGCGCATCGCCAATTTCGACGACTTCGACCCGCTCAAAACAGAGGCAGGTGTGCGCGTACGCTACGTTTCATCGCTCCAGGACTTGGGCAATCCGAATGCCATCATCATCCCCGGAACCAAAAGCACGATGGCAGATTTGGAATGGTTACGCCAAAACGGAGTGGCTGATGCCGTGATTCGGTTTGCCCAACAGGGCGGCGCGGTTGCGGGGATTTGTGGCGGTTACCAAATGCTCGGCGAATCTTTATACGACCCGCATCATGTTGAATCAAAAGAGCATAATATTTCTGGTTTGGGACTTCTGCCCATTACGACACAGTTCTTAATAGAGAAAGTCACCTTTCAGGTGCAGACGCGTGTTTATTATCAAGATGGATGGATGAGTCGCTTAAACGATTTCATCCTCAACGGCTATGAAATCCATAGCGGCGAGACACAAAGTCAGTCTTCATGGCTGGAGATTACACAGCGAAACAGCAGACAGGTCAAGGTCTTGGATGGTAGCGTTTCGGCTAATGGTCGGGTTTGGGGATGTTATCTGCACGGGCTATTTGCAAACGACGAGTTTCGTCGTGTCTGGTTGGAAAGTCTGGGCTGGAAAAGCAACCACCGGGTGTTATCGGAAGGCGAGTTGTTTACTCAATCGCTGAACAGGCTGGCGGATGCCGTCGAAAGCGCGTTGAACATGGAGTTGTTAGAGAAAATTGTATGGGGAAAATAACTTTTCTGCTCGGCGGAGCGCGGAGCGGTAAATACGCTTACGTCCAAAATATGACTGAACAATTTGAAAAATAGATATGCCGAAATTATTTCATCAGATCTCAATAGCTGAGAGCGATTCCATCAAGGCCATTTATGCCGGCACTTAACCCCTCTGAGGGCCTTCGGTAGTGTGCTTCGCGAAGGTGTTGCAAGATAGATCAAAGATAATGACTGGATTAAATGGGAGTTTAAACCTATCCATTGATCGGGATAAAGACTCTCCCAAAGATGGGGGGCTTTTGTTAGCAGGAAATCAAATCCGTGTTTCCTGCAAAACAAGGATATAAGCTTTTTGCAGTTGTGTCGAGGCCTACCATCTGGCATTTAACAAATGCCTATTTTTTCATCACAATCCACACAATTTAACCTTTGTTACTACCGCTATATTATATTTATTACACGGTATCTGAGCAACTCTAACCATTCCTTAATACAAATTTATATAAATCTACCTATGTTTCACAAAGATTTACCGATATATTGTTGAAACTTATCTATCGTCCTGGCACTTATTGTGAAAATTTATTGTATCGGTATTAATCATCAGACTGCTCCCTTAAGCCTCCGCGAAAAATTAATTTTTAGCGAAGAAGCTGTGCGCGCCGCACTTGCCCGTCTGGGTTGCGGGCATGGATTAGAACACGTTACAGAACTTGCGATCCTCTCGACCTGCAATCGCGTCGAGCTATACGGCGTTTCCAGCAAATCAGTTTTCAATGAACTGGAAACTTTGTTGTCAGAAGCGCGGAATGTACCGGCGGATGAACTGCATCCTCATATATATAGGTTTGTAGACGCAGATGCCGTCGATCATTTGCTTCACGTAGCGGCAGGATTAGATTCACTTGTCCTGGGAGAGCCGCAAATCCTGGGCCAGGTCACAGATGCTCTCCAACTTTCACGCGGACAAGGTGCGGCGGGACCGCTCCTCAATCGGCTCTTCCAAACAGCGATCCATGCCGGGAAACGAGCCCATGCGGAAACACACATCAGTCGAAATCCCGCTTCGGTTTCATCGTTAGCGGCGAATCTGTGTGAGCGCGCTCACCCCGATCTTAGAACGGCTGAAGTCGCGGTTCTGGGAGCGGGCGATATGGCGGAACTGGCCGTGGAGGCATTACGCAAGCGCGGGGTCGAAAAGATCGTGGTGGTCAATCGCACGCTCGAACGCGCACAAGCTCTGGCAAAACGCTGGGATGCGGAAACATCCACATTCGAATCCATCTATGAAGTCCTGAGCCGTGCTGACATCCTAATTGCATCCACAGGCGCGCCTCATACGCTGATCCACAAGGAAACGGTAAATGCAGTGATGCGAGAGCGATCCCATCGTTCAATGGTTTTGGTGGATATTGCCGTGCCGCGCGATATTGATCCCGAGGTGGGGGAGATTCCTCATGTGCATCTCTTTGACATTGATCATTTGAACGAACATCTCGAACAGTCGCTGGCCGAACGCGCAGCCGAGGTTCCTCGTGTTGAAGCGATCCTGGCCGAGGAACAATCCTCTTTCATGGAATTTCTGTCTTCGCTCAATATGCTGCCTTTGATCGCGGATCTGCGCCAGCAGGCGGAGGCCATTCGTTCAGCAGAGCTTGAGAAAACTCTGCGCCGCTTGCCTGATCTGACCGAGTTCTGAACGCATTCGGATTGATGCATTGACACAGGCTTTAGTTAAAAAGCTGCTTGATTCGCCCACGCGCCGTCTGCACGCCGAAGCAACATCTCCGCATGCGCTCGAGTACGCAGCTTTGACTCGCACTCTATTTGGACTTGAGAATCTTCCCAACCGGCAAGACATATCAGGCGCTTCTTCCCCGACACCCCCTGCCGCCGATTGATCAATATGAAACTGATCTTTGCGACCCGTCCTTCCGCTCTGGCTCGCTGGCAAACTCAGTGGGTAATCAATGCGCTGAAAATTATCCATCCCGAACTGGTTTGTGAGGAAAAAATCATCACCACACAAGGAGACAAAATCCTCGATAAACCTTTGCCTGAAATTGGTGGCAAAGGACTCTTTACACAGGAACTCGAGTCTGAATTATTAAGTGGAAGTGTTCATTGCGCTGTTCATTCGCTTAAGGATTTGCCGGTTGATAATCCTCCGGGACTCACGATTGGATGTGTTCCCATCCGCGCCGAAGTACGGGACGCATTGATCTCGGCCGAAGGTTACATGTTGCATACATTACCTAAAGGCGCTTCTGTTGGGACCTCAAGCCTTCGTCGCTCGGCTCAATTGCTTGCCCTGCGCTCCGACGTATGTATCCATCCTTTACGCGGCAACGTGGATACGCGCGTTCGCAAAGCTCTGGATGGTCGTTATAGCGCGATCATTCTCGCTGGCGCTGGACTCACCCGTCTCGGCCTGGAAAAACATGTGACAGAATGGCTCTCGATGGATGTGATGCTCCCTGCGCCAGGACAAGGCGCGCTGGCTGTCCAATGCCGGGCCGACGATCAGACGACTCTCCATATGCTCTCAGCGCTGGACGATGAATCATCGCGAAAAGAGATCACCGCTGAACGGGCCTTTCTGCAAGCCCTGGGTGGCGGATGTTCAGTACCCGTTGCGGCTTATGCAAAAGTAAATCACGGAATCAATATGGAGGGGCTGGTTTCATCGCCGGATGGCAAACAAATTATCAGGGTCAATGGTCATGGGGAGGATGCAATTCAACTCGGCAAAGAACTTGCCCGGAACGCCATTTCACAAGGCGCAAAAGGAATCCTTGCATCAGGTTCAGTGAGATGAAACGTATTCTTGTCACCCGTCCACGCACACAGGCGGACTCATTTGCTGACGGATTGAAAACCGTTGGGTTTGAGCCAATTTATTTTCCGGTGATCGAAATACATCCAATAGAAGATAATTCCGAACTTGATCAGGCGCTAAAAAATATAAATAAGTATGACTGGGTTGTGTTTACATCCGTAAATGCCGTGGCTGTAGTTTTTGAAAAATTGAAACAAATTTCTCCATTGCCACGCGTGGCTGCCATCGGACCGAAGACTGCCGAGGCGCTGAAAGCGCGCGGCATAACACCTGATTTTGTCCCTGAAGAGTATATAGCAGAAGCGATACTGCCAGGCATGGGTGATCTGCGCGGAAAGTGGGTCTTGCTGCCTCGTGCAGAGATCGCCCGCAAAGCTTTGCCCGAAGCAATAAAAGCGGCTGGCGGTGTGGCACATGAAATCGCTGTTTATCAAACTCTGCCAGCCAGGCCTGATCCGAAAGGCCTCGCCGTATTACGTTCAGGCGTGGATGTAATAACGCTAACCAGTCCATCGACGGTGCAAAATTTCCTGGCCATCCTCCGACAAAACGAGTTCGATCCATTCAATCTGCCAGGTCATCCGGTGTTTGCCTGTATCGGTCCGATCACCGAACGAGCCGCACGCGAGGAAGGGTTTACCTATCTGGTGGTCGCAAAAGAATATACCGCGGAAGGATTGGTTGAGGCCATTAAAAAGTTAATGAACAATTTGGAGGTCTTATGACGGTGCTCGAACTTAATAAACAGGAGCTCATTGCCCGGCGCTCAACGCGGGTAACCCGCCCAAGGCGTTTGCGCGCTACTCCTGCCCTGCGAGCGTTGGTACGTGAGACGGAATTGAATGCAAGCGACTTTATCTATCCGCTGTTCGTGCGGCACGGGCCGGGTCGAAGCGAGATCCGCTCAATGCCGGGCGTCTATCAACTCTCGGTGGAGGAAAGTGTCCGTGAAGCGGAAGCTACCGCCAGGTCCGGTGTGAAGGCCGTGATCCTCTTTGGCATCCCGGCGCGGAAGGACCCGATCGGACTGGAAAACTTTGCTCACGATGGAATCGTCCAGCAGGCCATCCGCGCGATCAAGAAAGAAATCCCGGAGATGGTCGTAGTGACGGATGTCTGTTTGTGTGAATATACCGATCATGGTCACTGTGGGATTTTGAATACAGGCGAGCATTATCGCCCATCGCTGCCCGAAGGGTATGTACTCAACGATGAAACACTGGATGTACTGGCAAAGGTCGCGATCTCACACGCCGAATGTGGCGCGGATATCGTCGCACCGAGCGGCATGATGGATGGGATGGTGGCCGCCATCCGCGGCGCACTCGATGAAAGCGGATACGAGAACATCCCGATTTTGTCCTACGCGGTGAAATATGCTTCGGCGTTTTACGGGCCCTTCCGCGAAGCCGCCGAAGGCGCGCCAAAGTTTGGCGATCGGAAGAGCCACCAGATGGATCCCGCCAATGTGCGCGAGGCGCTGCGCGAGGCCGCGTTGGATGTGGACGAAGGCGCGGATATGTTGATGGTCAAACCGGCGCTGGCCTATCTGGATGTGATCCGCATGGTGAAGGACGCATTCCCCGAACTGCCAATGGCGGCCTACAACGTCAGCGGCGAGTACTCGATGATCAAAGCCGCTGCTGCGAATGGTTGGATTGATGAAGCCAAAGCCACGCTCGAAACGTTGACTTCGATCAAGCGCGCCGGTGCAGATTTGATCATCACTTATCACGCGCTGGATGCTGCAAGATGGCTGGCGGGCTAACAAGATTTACCGTTCAGACCTTCCAGGAAGATTAATCGAGACCCTAATGACATTATCAAATCTAAGTGGGCGCGCTGCCGCCGAACGTTCCTTGCATAATGAACACATGGTACACGCAGATTTTGATCAAGCACCATTTACCATTGCGTGGGAAGTGACGCGCGCCTGCGCCTACGCCTGCGTACATTGCCGTGCCGACGCGCAACATCACCGCGACCCACGTGAACTTTCCACTGCCGAAGCCAAAACATTGACGAACCGCATTGCAGCGTTTGGCAATAATCCCATTCTTGTTTTCACGGGCGGCGACCCGATGATGCGACCCGATTTGTTTGAACTTATCAGTTATGCCACGCAAAATGGATTGCGCTGTTCGTTAACTCCCACTGCGACCGCGTTGCCAACCAAAGAAAGACTCGAAAAGGCCCGTGATGCAGGCATTCGGCGCATTGCGCTCAGCCTGGATGCACCACGACCCGAGATCCACGATAAGTTCCGTCAGGTGCCCGGCTCGTGGCAGCGCACAATGGATATTTTGCACCGCGCACAGGATGTTGGCTTAAGCGTGCAGGTCAATACCACCGTCTCCAAACACAACGTGGATATCCTGCACGAAATGGTGCCGTTCATTAAGGAAGTCAACGCTGTGCAGTGGTCTGTGTTTTTCCTCGTGCCCACCGGCCGGGCCCAAATACAGAACATGATCAGCGCCGAGCAGCACGAAAAGGTTTTCAATTGGCTGTATGACCTTTCGCAAAGCGCGCCGTTCGATATCAAGTCTACGGCCGCGCCGATGTATCGCCGTGTCGCCATTCAGCGCAAACGCGCTGAAGGCAACGGCCAGCCGGTTACGTTCCAAGGAGCAGGTTTCCAGTATGCAGATGGTCTCAATCGCCCGACCAAAGGCGTCAACGATGGAAATGGCTTCCTGTTCATCTCACATATTGGCGAAATCCAGCCTTCGGGATTTTTACCGATCACAGCTGGGAATGTCCGCACGGATGACATTGTGGATGTTTATCGCCATTCAAAATTATTTAACGATCTACGCAGCCCGGACAAAATCAAAGGCCGTTGTGGGTTCTGTGAATACCACGATGTATGCGGCGGTCAGCGCGGTCGAGCTTATGGCATGACCGGAGATTATTTGGAAAGCGATCCCGCCTGCGCATATCTTCCGAAAGTAATTTAACTTTAGATAGGAGGAATCATGCCTGAACAAACCCCTCGCACACTTAATCATTTTTCGCTGCTCGCCTTTACAGACCGCTACTGGTCACTGGATAGCGATGCGAAAACCACTTTTCATAAAGATTGGCTGGCAGGCTTGCAATCTGCCGCGCAAACCGTGGACATATTCCAGAACACCGACAGCAAGGCAGATATGCTGGCATGGTGTGCTATCGAAGCAGACGATCCATGCAACGCTTCAACCTTCTTTGAGAAACTGGCAAAAGCAACCACGCCTTATCGTCATCTGATCCGTCCCGTCGATTCGCTCTGGGGTTTTACCCGCCCGTCGCAATACACAAAAACACGCTCGGCGCAGGAGATCGATCCCTTCGCCCGAGAACGTAAGCGCTATCTGGTGATGTACCCATTTGCCAAAACGGCAGAGTGGTATCTGATGAGCCGCGAGGCGCGCCAGGGCATGATGAACGAACATATCCGCATCGGCAAACAATACGAAGAGATCAAACAATTGCTGTTGTATTCATTCGGCTTGCAGGATCAGGAATTTGTCGTTGTTTACGAAACAGATGACCTGCCGCGCTTCTCAGATCTGGTCAACGAACTGCGCGATACCGAGGCGCGGCGTTACACCCTGCAGGATACTCCTGTTTACACCGCCATCTATCATCCCGCCGAGGAGACTCTGGCTTTATGGAAATGAAAGATCGCTTCCTACATGCCTGTCACCGCGAACCGGTAGACGTAACCCCTGTCTGGTTCATGCGGCAGGCAGGACGCTACATGGCAGAGTACCGCACCCTGCGTGAGAAATATTCTCTGCTGGAAATTTGCCGGCATCCCGAACTTGCTGCTGAAGTGACGCTTCAACCAGTCCGTGCTCTCGGTGTAGATGCGGCAATTCTCTTCGCCGATATCCTCCTTCCAGCAATTCCACTGGGTGTTGGATTGGAATTTGCAAAGGATGAAGGTCCTGTTATACGAAACCCCGTCCACACGATGAATGATGTCCGGGCCCTGAATCCCGTCGATGCAAATACAGATTTGGGCTATGTAATGGAAGCGATCCGCATCCTGCGCGGGACCTTGAATGGCATCCCTTTAATTGGCTTTTGCGGAGCGCCTTTCACCCTGGCCTCGTACATCGTCGAAGGCGGATCGTCGCGCGAATTCATCAAGACCAAAACCCTGATGTACACCGCGCCCGAAACCTGGCAGGCATTGATGGATAAACTCTCCACCGTGCTGGCTGATTATCTCCTGGCCCAAATCCGCGCGGGCGTACAAGCTGTGCAAATGTTTGACTCGTGGGTTGGCACACTCAGCCCGCAAGATTACGAAAAATTTGTGCTGCCTTATTCGCAAAAGATCCTACAAGCCGTCAAAAAAGAAAACGTACCTACCATTCACTTTGGAACGAACATGGCCACTCTTCTGCCATTAATGAAAAAGGCAGGCGGCGACGTCATCGGACTCGACTGGCGCATCCTGCTGGACGACGGCTGGACTCTGCTCGGAGACGATGTCGCCGTTCAAGGGAACCTTGATCCTGCCCTGCTCTTCGCACCTCTCCCGGAACTCAAAGCACGTGTCCACGATATTCTTCGACGTGCGGATGGTCGTCCTGGTCATATCTTCAACCTCGGTCATGGGATTCTGCAAAACACACCCGTTGATCATGTGAAGGCTGTGGTTGACATGGTGCATGAGTATTCCCCTTTCCCTGCTCCCATCGGGAGTGCTTTGCGAGGAGAGGGGTTGGGAGTGAAGGCATGAATCCTCTTGGCCCTATTGCTGCCATCACCTCCTTCTTCGCCATTTGGATCGGACATATATCTGTTCGCAAAATCGAATTTGCGTCCCCAACAATTTGGAAACCGGCAACGATCTTCGCTATATTCGGTATCTTTCTCGAAATCCTTTCCCTGTCTACAGTCAATCGTCCAATGTCCACCGTCTGTGGTATCACAGGCATTACCCTGCTCTGGGACGCGTTCGAGTTTAAACGTCAACAAAAGCGGATCATTTCAGGTCACGCCCCCGCTAACCCGAACAATCCACGTCACTTGAAAATAATGGCCGAACATAACTCCGCAACGACGTTCGATTTACATAAGCGCGATCCCGTTGGCCGGCGCGCTTCTCAGGAAGAAGTCGTGACAGTGATTGAACGCAATTAACCATTCACCATGAACTTTTTCGGTATTCTCATCGGAATTTCTACTCTGATCATTATCGGGCTCGGCTTTCCGCTCGTTATTCTCGGAGAAAGATACTTTAGCTATTTATTCTGGCCCTACATGATATTACTTGGCGTCCTATTGATGATTACATCGCTGTTGATACAGAACGATTGGCTGTGCGCAATTATCGGCATACTTGGCGCCACTTTTGTCTGGGGTTCAACTGAACTCAAGGAACAGGCCATCCGAACGGAAGTCGGATGGTTCACCTTCCGTGAAAACAAGATCAAACTACCGTTCGAATCAGTCATCAAAAAATGGAGCGCACCACACTTATGATCGGGTTACTGGTAATGGCTTATGGCGGGCCCAATAACATGGACGAGGTTGAACCTTACTTGTTGGATGTGCGCGGGTACCGCCCCACCGCGCCGGAGATCGTCCACGAAGTGCGCGAACGTTATCGTGAAATCGGCGGGCGCTCGCCCATCCGTGAACAGACGCAAGCCCAGGCAGAGGCGATTGAATCTGCATTGAATGTTTCCGGGCAAGACTTCAAAGCTTTTGTCGGAATGCGCCACTGGCATCCATATATCAAAGACGCTCTGGAAGATATGCGGAATCATGGCATCGAACGCGCAGTGGGACTGGTGATGGCTCCGCATTATTCTCGCATGAGTATCGGCGCGTATTATAAAAAAATCGAAGAAGCCAATCTCTCCATCTCGTTTTCGCGAATTGAAGATTGGCATTTACAACAGGGGTATTTGGACGCCCTTGTAGAACGTATCAGGGCTGCGCTTCAGAGCTTTCCCGCAGATGTCCGCAGTGAAGTACCAATCATTTTCACCGCCCACAGCCTGCCGCAAAAGATTCTGGAATGGAATGACCCGTATCCCGTCCAGTTGGGCGAAACGGTCTCCGCATTGATGGAACGCCTGGGATCACAACCTCATGAATTTGCTTTTCAATCCGCGGCAATTTCAACCGAACCCTGGCTTGGCCCCGATGCTGGAGAAATCATCAAGCGGTTTGCATCAGAAGGCAGCAATAATATTTTGCTCTGCCCCATTGGCTTTGTCTGCGAACACGTTGAAATCCTTTATGACATCGACATTGTTTATCAAAACCTGGCGAAGACTTTAGGCGTTCACCTTGAACGAATCGAGATGCTCGAAACCGCGCCCGACATGATCAACGGGCTGGCTCAGCGGGTGCGGGAACAAGCAAAGAAATCGGGATGGCTATGACGACACACATCATGATCGTTGGCGGTGGCATAGCAGGATTATCCGCGGCATTTTTTGCCAAAAAGAAATCGCCCGATTCTAAGATCACGCTGATGGAATCAGGCCCTCGTTGGGGCGGCAAAATCATCACGGAGCGCGTTGCTTTCGACGGTGGCGTATTCATCATCGAAGGCGGTCCCGACGCTTTCCTCGCCAGCAAGCCATACGCCACCGCGCTCTGCAAGGAACTCGGCCTTAGCGAAAGATTACAAGGTACGAATCCGAATAGAAAAAACACGTACGTTTTGCATCGCAATCAACTCTTGCCTTTACCCGATGGCCTTGCCATGATGATCCCCACCAACGTCGAGGCAATTCTCAAAACGCGCCTCGTCTCGCCGTTTAGCAAAGCGCGCATGGGAATGGATTTTCTCCTCCCTGCAAAACCCCATAATGGCGACGAATCTCTCGGTGCATTTGTCAGCCGCCGGCTCGGACGCGAAGCATATGAGAATCTGATCGAGCCGCTTATGTCGGGCATCTACGCAGGTGATGGCGATCAACTTTCGCTCGCATCCACATTCCCATATCTGCGTGACCTCGAACTCAAATACGGTTCGCTCGCGCGTGGTGCGCTCAAAATGCGTAAACAATCCAACACCAGATTGGTTCAAGGATCGCGCTCGGCTTTCCTCACTCCTACAACTGGCCTCGCCGAAATTGTCGAAGCGCTTGCCAAATTCCTTCAAACCCACAACGTTGACATGCACCTCAATACTTCCGTTTCTCGAATCTCCAAAATCAATTCCAATTATCGATTGGAATTGAAATCTGGTTCAACCCTTGACTCTGATTCCGTTATAGTAGCCACCCCCGCACCTGTAAGCGGGACTCTCTTCTCTTCATTTGACCCCGAGCTTGCTTCTGTTTTACAAAGTATTCCTTTTGCCTCTACGGCAACTGTTTCCCTCGCATACCGAAAGAGCGATCTGCCGCGTCCGCTGGATGGCTATGGGTACGTTATCCCGCGCGGCGAGGAACGTCACGCCCTCGCCTGCACATGGACTTCCACAAAATTTCCACACCGAGCACCTGAAGGCTATGCCCTCCTTCGAGTGTTCGTGGGGCGCGCAGGACAGGCTATTCCATGGAGTGAAAAAGATTTGCTTGAGCTTGCCAAAGAAGAATTGAACTTGACTTTAGGAATCATTGCCGGGCCAGTCCTTTCACGAGTTTTCATGTGGGAGAATGCCATGCCGCAGTACAACCTCGGTCACCCCGAAATTCTCAAACGCATTGATGCTGCGCTCGAAAAATATCCTGGCCTCGCATTGGCGGGCAATGGCTATCGCGGTATTGGCATTCCCGATTGCATTCATTCGGGTGAACTTGCTGTAAACAAGGTTCTGGAGAATATCCAAGCAGAGAAAAGTTCTATTCCTGCGTATTTTATTCCCTAATCTCCATTCCCTATTTTCTATTATCTATTTTCGAGGTTTTTATGAACATCGATAATTCGATCACACTCTTTCAAGAAGCACTGACTCTTTTTCCCGGCGGTGTTAACTCACCCGTGCGCGCCTTCCACGCTGTGGGGGGACAACCACTTTTCATCGAACGTGGCGAAGGACCATATCTCCTCGATGTAGATGGCAATCGTTATATTGATTATGTCCTTTCATGGGGACCGCTGATCACGGGACATGCCCACCCGAAAGTGGTAGAAGCCATTCAACAGGCAGCAATCAAAGGTGCATCCTACGGCGCGCCGAGTCCATTGGAAAACGACCTCGCCAAAAGCGTGATGAGTTTTATGCCCAACATTGAGATGATCCGCTTTGTCAATTCAGGCACCGAAGCGACCATGTCCGCGTTAAGATTGGCGCGTGCCTACACCAGGCGCAACAAGATCATCAAGTTTGAGGGGTGTTATCATGGTCACGCCGATATGCTTTTGGTGCAGGCCGGTTCAGGGGTAGCCACCCTGGGGTTACCTGATTCACCGGGAGTGCCGCAGGATACTGTTAAAGATACCCTCGTTGCCGGCTTCAATGATCTTGATTCGGTCAGGGCGTTATTCAAAAAATACCCCGAACAAATCGCGGCAATCATTGTCGAACCTGTCGCAGGGAATATGGGTGTTGTTCCGCCTCTCCCTGGGTTTCTTGATGGCTTGCGTGTCATAACTGCTCGTGAAGGGGCCTTGCTCATCTTCGACGAAGTAATGACGGGATTCCGCGTTCATCCCGGAGGCGCACAGACCCTTTACAATATCAAGCCTGACTTAACAACATTGGGTAAAGTTATTGGCGGAGGTCTGCCCGTTGGTGCATACGGCGGCAGGCGTGAGATCATGCAACTGGTTGCGCCTATGGGACCGATGTATCAAGCTGGGACACTTTCAGGCAATCCGCTTGCGATGAGCGCGGGTATTGCTGCATTGGATCTAATCCGCGATCAAAAAGTTTGGGATAAGATGGAAGCGCGCGGCCAGGATCTGGATGCGGGGATCGAATCCGCCGCGAAAAAGGCCGGGGTTCCAATCCAACAGACACGGGTCGGGACGATGCGGACAACATTCTTTAGTGAGACATTGCCCAAAGATTGGAATACGGTCAAATGCGCGGATAAAGTCCGCTTTGGAAAATTTTTCCAGAAGATGTTGGAGAACGGGGTTTATCTTGCGCCGTCACAATTCGAAGCAGGCTTTCTCTCCCTACTTCATGATGAAGCAGTCATTTCGGCGACAGTGGACAGCGTTGAGCGATCAATGAAATCTCTGTAGCTCACTCGCCAGTGCTATTCTTCCAACGTACCTGCGCGGCAAAAACTTATACCCAGTCACTGCATCAAGAAGATTCTGGCTTTTTGCCCCAGACTGTCTCATTGGATCTGAAATGAAACACGTGGTACCACAGGTGCTGTAATAGTGAGTATAAATTCAGGGCGAATTCCGGATGACACGTTCACAGTCACATCCGGATTTATATCAAGGATCAAGCTCCGGCACATAGCGTTGATCCCATGATGGGCAAGGTCAACGTTGTACAGACCAGCGTGTTTCGCAGCATTTTCCAGTGGGCAATCGGTGACCATAAAACGCACTTCGCCCTCAGAATACTCGGCGGAAAAGCAAGCACCTATTGTCCTAAAGACATGTTCGAGTGCCCGAACTGCCGGATTCTCAGCTTCCAATAGAGGAGGATTCTCCTTGAGATACTGCGCAAGCGAATGGCCAAGCTGGTTTCCAAAGTATTGCATGTGATAAAGTTTCTCATCCATACTGCACCAGGAACAACAGTACAGTCCGTATTCGAGAAAGATCTCACATAGATTTATCTTGGTGGAAGGGTCTCCATCCGCTGTTTCCCCCCATATGGCGAAGTTACCATGTTCGTCATGGCCTAAAAACACATCACGCTGTCCCGCTTCCGAGTAGAACATATCTGCGCTAGCTAACTTGTATCGGAATAGATGCACAGTGGATAGCTCAAAGTATTTAGTTGTCATTGTCGCTCCTTGACACGCAGGAGCTAAGTCCTGTGGATCACTAACAGGTAATAACTCTCCTCAACATGACGTTGTCGGCGCGTCGGATAGACGGCGCTTCCATTTTCATTGTGCGCTCAGGGAAGTGCGGAGAAATAGTATCATGTGTCATGTTTCACAATTACAAATGTCCTATCATTCAGTGTAGTACAAGCGTATTGTCCATCAGGTACTCGCAGGTTTTTGCCCAATGAGATACAATTGTTGATGCTATTTGCTCACTTATCCAAAGGATCCTTTGAGTTTCAGATCTTCCATGAACTTGCAACAGAATGCTCTCCGACGGGCATAAACCTTCCGCGCCCGCGTGCGAACTGGCTTAGAAACAAAATCTCGGTCCCCGGGTGGTCGGCGGCTTCTACAGGCCACATGAGGCTCACACCCCTTTCCAACCGTTCGTGAGAAACACCAGCATATATTGGCGTCAATGCGGCGATCTCGTTCATGATCTCATCAGTGCCGTTGTAATTCCAACCGGCATATATTGCCTCTGAGAGATGCCGGTTACCCTGCAAAAGGATCCGGCGCGCTAATTCTGTGAGTATCTTCCACTCCGGTTTTGAATCACCTTGCGGTTGAATTGCCTGTCGCACCATCTGGATGCGACGTTCCGTATTTGTATAGGTCCCTGTTTTCTCCGCAAAACTTACACCGGGCAGGAGTACATCTGCATAATGTGACATTTCAGAGGACAGGACTTCACAGAGAACCAGGAATTCGCATTTTTCGAGGGATCGCCGGATGGACAGACCGGTTTCGTCCGGCCATGAATTCTCACCCAGGATGAAGAGTGCTTTCAAGGATCCATCATCGACCGCTGCCATCATTTCAGAAGCCGAGAGACCTGCCTGCCCGGGCAGTTCTGTACCCCAGGCCGCCTCAAATTTCTGCCGCGCACTTGTTTATCTGTCACTGACTGGTAGCCCGGGTAAAAGGATGGATGGCCACCCATGTCGAAGGCTCCCTGCGAATTGTTCTGGCTTCGCAACGGAGCCACCCCCCCCCCGGAGACACCCATATTTCCCATCAGCATTTGCAGGTTGGCCAAATCCATCACATTGTCCATCCCGGCACCTGCGGGCTAATGTCCGATCCCCAAATCACAGCCATCGGCCGGTTCTGCGCCATGATCTCCGCCGCCTGATACAGTTTTTCCGCGGGCACATTTGTCAATTGGGATACTCGATCGGGTGGATATTCATCCAAAATCGCCTTGAACTCCTCAAACCCTTCTGTGCGCTCCTGGATGAACTTTGAATCCTCCCATCCCTTTTCCAGAATGATGTGCATCAAGCCATTTGAGCAATGCAGTTCTCCGAGCCACGTTTGTAGCGAAGAGATAGGGCAGCATATTCCTCAATGTTGAAAAAGATGGGGCTGGCCGCGATCAATTTGACTTTCCGGCGCAGGACCGCCTGCCGAATTTTCGACCCAAAGACGGGATGATTCTCCGTGATGTTGGATCCGATGACCAGAATGGAGCGCGCGTTGTTCGCAATGTCATCCATGGAATTTGACATGGCGCCCAGCCCAAAGGATGTGCTCAGGCCATCCACGGTGCTGCTCCGGTGGAGGTGGGCACTGCAATCGATGTTGTTGGTCCCAAGCACCTGCCTGGCAAACTTGTTCATCAGGTAGTTTTCTTCGTTCAGCACCTTGGCGGAGGTCAAGAGGCCAATTCTATCGGGTCCATATTTGTCACGGGCCGCATTCAAGCCTCTGGCGACAATATTCAACGCCGTATCCCAATCCACATCCACCCACGGACCGCGTTTCGCAGGACGCGCCGTGCCCTCCAGTAGATACTTGCGGACGCGCGGCTGTTTGATTCGAGCTGGACGACTGGATAAAGTCATAACCATAGCGACCCTTGACACACAGGTGGTCGCCATTGACCGGAGCCTTTGCATTCGATGAGACGGATATCACGCGTCCACCGGGCACGTCGTCCTTGATATTCAGGTACAGCTGGCAACCGACGCCGCAATACGGACATATCGTTGCAACCGTCCGATCCGGCGCTCCCAGCTTGACGGACATCCGGTTGTCCAATGCGCCGGTCGGGCAATGCGCCACACAGGCTCCGCACGACTCACAACGCGCCTGAAGCATGGTTGTATCTGCCCCGGCCACGATGCGAAGGTCATAGCCGCGGTAGGCCTGGGTCCAGACAAAACGTCCCTGCACTTCGGCACAGGCCCGCACACAGCGAGTGCACATGATGCACTTGTTCTTATCCACCCAGATGAACGGATTGGGATCACTATCGATCTGACGGAACGGCTCCCTGGCCATGGCACTTTTCATGTCGATGCCGTAATAACGCACCCAGTGGGCAAACTGGGTATCAAGCTCAGGTTTTGTCGATCCATTGTGGGTGTAACCGGCATCATAGAACCTGACCAGCAAGAGCTCCAGGATGGTGCGTCGATAGCGGGTCAGCTCAGGGCTTTCCGTTTGCACAACCATTCCCGGAGAAACAAGCAATGTGCAGGCAGTGGCTGGCAGGCGCATTCCCCTGACATCCACGGAGCACAAACGGCAGCCGCCATAGGGCGTCAGGTCTTTGTGGTGACATAAAGTTGGTATGACAATTCCGGCCTGCTCTGCGGCTTGAAGAACGGTCGTGTTTTCAGGGACTTCCATGGCTTGACCATTGATCGTCAAACTGATCATGGTTTTCTCTCCTTGAACATCTGCATAGTGCGGCTATGGAACCGGGGCTAATTCAGGGTACGCGCTCAGAGACCGGGCAAACGCCGACTGGACAAACGTGATCAACAATATGTGCCTCAATCTCTTCCCGGAAATACTTCATAAAGTCGCGCAAGGCAATGGATGCGGTTTGTCCCAGCCCGCAGTTGGAAACTTCGGACATCGCCTCGGAAATCTTTAGCATCAGATCCAGGTCACTGAGGGAGGCCTTCCCTTCGGAGACCTGGCTCATGATTTCGTACAACCGCAAGGTACCGATGCGACAGGGCGTGCACTTGCCGCAACATTCATTGCGGAAGAAGCGCAGGATCACCTTGGCGAGGTCCACGACACAGGTATCCTCGTCGCAGACAAGCAGGGCGCCTGAACCGAGAGACACTCCGGCCTTACGGAAGGATTCGAAGTCCAGGGGCACATCCTGCAAACTGGCCGGGACGATGGTGCCGCTCGAACCGCCCGTCTGAACCAGTTTGAGTTTCTTGTCGTTCTTCATGCCCTTCGCATAAATATCGATCACTTCACGCAGGGTGATTCCCATGGGAACTTCGATCGCACCTGTGAAATTGACATTGCCGAGTATTGTATAGACCTTGGTCCCCGCGCTCTTTGGAGAACCAATCTCGCGATACCAAACGGCGCCGTTGCGAAGGATCGGCGGCACATTGGCCAATGTCTCCACATTATTCACGACTGTTGGTTTGCCGAATAGGCCATAGGTTGTCGGATACGGCGGGCGGGCGCGTGGCATGCCGCGTTTGCCCTCCAGCGACTCGATCAGCGCAGTTTCTTCACCACAGATATAGGCACCCGCACCCGCGTGAGGATGAATATGAAAACTGAAGTCCGTTCCGAAAATATGATCGCCCAATAGACCGTACGCTTCGGCCTGATGAATGGCATTCTCGATCCGTCGATAAGCCAGTGGATATTCGCCGCGAATGTAGATATATCCTTCCTGCGCGTTGATGGCATAACCGGCGATCGTCATGGCCTCGATGATGCTGAATGGGTCACCTTCCAGAATCAGGCGATCCTTGAAAGTTCCCGGTTCGCTCTCGTCTGCATTACAGATCACGTACTTGGGAGATCCCGGTGTGCTTGCTACGAACCTCCACTTTTGGCCGGTGGGAAAACCCGCCCCACCGCGCCCCTGCAAACCCGACTTATCCACTTCTGCAATGACATCGGCCGGCGTCATCTGGGTCAACGCCTTTCCCAAAGCCTGGAATCCATCGTACAGGATGTAATCCTCGATACTCTCGGGATTGACAATACCGGCACGCTCCAACACGATTCGCTTTTGAACCGGCAGTGCACCCCGGCGGCCGCGCATCCATCCGATCTCGGGAGCCGGTTCATGCATCATCTCCAGCAGCGAAGGAACAATGTTGCCTTTGTATAGATGCTCCTCCACAATGGTATGCACATCCGCCACCGTGACGGGTCCGTACACAGCCGCGTCCGGATAGACGATCACCAGCGGAGTATCCGCATGGATACCGGCATCGCGAATCGTGGTCACCGCGATCTGGTCGGACAAGCCAAATTCATCAATCTCGTCCAGAAGGGCTCGAAATACATCCTGGGCACCGCGCGCCAGGCTGGCTTCATCGACCGAGACAAGGACCATCGAACGGATTACCTTCATCTTTCACCTCTTCGGACCAAGCAGCGTTCCTTCTGGATCCAATTACTCGTACTGCGCAAGGATTTCCGGCACCCGCTCGGGCGTGACATTGCCATAGATGTCATCGTCGACCAGGAAGACCGGTCCAACGCTGCACACTCCCAGGCAACTGGTCATGAGCAGGGACCATTTCATATCCTTGCTGGTTTCTCCCGGCTGCAAGCCCAACTCATCCTGAAGCGCCTGGATGACCTGGCGTCCTCCCATCACATGGCACGGCGCGCTTTCGCAGAACCGGATGACATGCCTGCCGATCGGCTGGAGCGAGAACATCTGGTAAAAACTGGCAGCTGAATAGAGGTGACTATCTGCCAGGAATACGCCCTCTTGCGGGATTTGAATACGCCTGCGAATCTCGGGCAAAGCGGCGGCTGGAATGTACCCCAACACCCGGTTGATCTCGCTCAAGATCGGGATAATGGCATCCCGCGTGGCCCCATGCTCCTTGACCACTTTATCCACCAGGCTGGCAAGATCCAATTCTCTAACTTCCTGTTGCATAGTTTCTCCTGAGTTCCACCCGCATCTTAGATTGTCGGGAAAGGAGTGGTATCAATGACGAACTCTTCAACGACCTTGCCATCGAGAATATGCTCTCGTACGATGCGTTTGACCATATCGGGGACAACTTTGCCATAAGCTACTTTGGGAGCATCGCCGACAACCACTTCGAGGATCGGTTCATGTCTGCATAGGCCTATACAGCCGGTTTGGGTAATGACAATGTCGTTCAGGTGGTACGCCTTGATTTCATCTTCGAGCGCCCGGAGCACATCAAGGGCACCCGCCGCAATCCCGCAAGTCGCCATGCCGACGGTCACGTATGTGATGCCCCGATGAGCTTCTTGATTCCGCTTCTCTGACAAGCTCATCTTTTAGCCGATGTAATCCATCCAAAGATGTGATTTTGGGCATGGCATTTTCTCCTTTGTTATCCATATAACAGCCACCGTTCGTAGCCGCACGAAAACTGACCCTACGATTTAAACAGACTCATTCCATGGTCTCGCTGTACTTTGATCAACTGCTGATCATTACGAACTCTCTCACGTGCTCCGGCGGGTTCTTTAGAGACCTGCCTTCTTCGATCAAGCAGGGAAATATCTCGACGACACCAGCAGATCGGTTTAATCTGGGACGCGATGATCTGCCACAGCTCTTCCAGGGTTTCAGCCTGGATAATGGCCGCTTCATCATACCGGCCGTACGACATGCAGCATTCCAAGACCGTTTGTAGTTGTCTCAACCGGTTGTGGACTTCGTTGACTTGACCTGATCTGATCTTGAGCAGAACAATCGATTTCATCGGCTCCTCCTTCTTGGCCTGAATCTGAATACCTGATTGCTCCTAGATTTGCTCGTGCAGCGTCCGCTCTCTCACCACTTTGTTCTAGCCAGGCATAGACGCGCTCGACTGCCTGCTTGACCCGGGGAGAAACTGGATAGCCAAAAGCCACGACCTCGGGTTGGATACCGATCAGTTCAACCCTGGGTACGAATTCCCGTATCGCCTCCATCAGATAGGTTAAGTGGCAGCGAATGGGTAGTCATGAGGAAAACACTGCCGATCCCGTCTTTATCAATCAGCCGGATTTCTCCGGCCTGAAGATCCATATCGGCCGCATCGACAATAATCACCTGTTCGGGTTCCATTTCCCGGATCTTGAACACGTAGTTCTCCGGCACGTTGCCACCATCCAGCACCTCCCAATCCTCCAGGGGCGACTGCCTGATCATCCGCGCCAGCAGTGGTCCAGCGGCATCATCGCCCATCATCTCATTCCCAACAGTAACAACCAGTTTTTTCTTCATTCGCGCATCTTCACCATCAAATACAAAGCCGGTTCCGCCACCATTTCCTGGAGGCAACGGAGCATTGTTTGGACCCATTGCGAATCGGAACTGCCCATTCCAGACAACAAGGACATTCAATGCAGGAAGCAATTCATCGACGTGACTCCGGTTGATCTCAATTTCATTCCACTTGAGCGCGCCCTCCAGCTTGCGGCGGCCTTCTCCTTCAGGCAGACGGTCCAGACATTGTTTGTATTTCTCGGCCGGAACCACCATCAATTCCGAGAAGCAATCCATCACACCGACATGATGTCCGATTGCCAGCGAATAATACATAACCTGGCGTGCATCCTCAGGGATATTCTCCTGATTATTGACGATCTTTCGACTCAACCGATAAAAAACGACCTGCGGCTCCACCGATCATTTTCCTTTCGGATGAGCAAGATAGATCTCCTGCAAGCGGGCAAAGATCTCGGTCAGGCGAGGATCATCCTGTTGCCTCAAATAGTCCTGGATGTTTTGTTCCACCTGAGAATCTGCCGGCTGGATCAGGTCCAGGAATGAATCGGCGATCCTCCTTCCATGCCAGTAACCTGCCATGCGCCGGGACTCTCTCTCGATATCGATGCGCAGGTCCAGAGGGATTTCAGGATGACGAGGAACGGACATGTTCATCATCACGCTTGAACATGATGGGATGCCTTCAATTTTTGTCCGAGCAGGCCCAAAGCCATGGCAAATCCGTAAATGGTCGCAGACGGCGTCGGCGGACATCCGGGAATGTAGGCATCAATCGGGAAGAATCTGATCGGCTCCGCCCCACACGCAGTAGACATCATGGAAAATTCCGCCGGAGCAGCCACACGCGCCATAGGCAACGCACACCTTGGGATCAGGAGCCGCGTGATAGGCCCGCAAGGCCGGAACGCGCATCGAACGAGTCATCGAACCGGTGTAAAGCAGGATATCGGCGTGGCGCGGGGAGGACACCACCTTGATCCCAAACCGTTCCACATCGAAGACCGGCGTTAAGGCAGCAAAGATCTCGATCTCACAACCGTTACAACCTCCGCAATCCACGCGGTAGACGAACACCGAGCGCCGTATGTCTTTTAGCAGGGCAGCTTTCAGCCGGGCCGTCTGTTCATCAACATGAATGGTGTAGCGGCTCGCGCCTAGCAGGGTATCTTTTGTATAGTCCTCAACCATCAGACCGCCTCCTGATTCAGCTCGACCAGCTTGGCGATATCATTCTTCCGCTTGCACGTCGGGCAGATCCCGAGCAACGCTTTGCGTTCCTCAAGTTCTTCTCCCGACAGACCAGCTTGTTCCAATAAAGCGAGCACATACTCCAATTCCTTTGCCGGAGTAAAGAAAACCCCACATTGGCTGCAGGCTGCCAACTGATAATCCGCCTGTTCGAACAGGTCGGCTTTGTTCATCACCGCCAGTTCAAATTCCGGACTGAGCTGAATGGCGCCGTGTCGGACAGACTTCCTCACAGCGGCCGCAAAAAATGCAACGGCCATAGAATATGGACCAGGTGATGATGCCCTGATCCATGTCGGTTACCATGGTCAGGGCATTCGATGGGCAAGCCACTGCACACGCCGCACAGGCAATGCAGAGTTCAGGATCATGCTGCGGCTTGCCGCGGAAGCCGGCCGTACACCTCCGCAGGGACAAATGGATAAAGTACAGTGGCCTCCCCGACCCTCAATACTTCTTTGACCAATTTCAAAACCATGTCATTCTCCTCCAGTGGACCTCAGTCAACCATACCGGTCATTGCACTTCACTGCTTCAAAGGCGAATCCTTGCGTTCGATGCAATATCTTTCCAGCTCTTTGTAAGGCACAGTTCTTGACCGATTTTTTGCGAACATCGACCACGGTCACGCGTTCTGTGCAGGAATAGCAGGGATCGATACTGGCGACGATCAGAGGCGCATCGGAGAAAGTGTTGCCGCGCAGCATGTAGCGCAGCGGCGGCCAGTTGTTGTAACTGGGGGCCCTGCAGCGCCAGCGATAGAGTTTCTGGTTGTCCCCGAGCATGCTCCAGTGAATATCCTCGCCACGCGGCGCTTCCACATATCCGAGGGCGAAACTATACGGTTTGTATTTGAAGCCCTCGGTCAGGATCGGTCCCTCGGGCATGGTTTCCAGACACTGCTCAACCATCGCAAGGGAGCCAAAGAATTCCTCGGCCCGGATCAAGGTGCGCGAGAGGACATCGCAGCCCGTCTTCGAGATCATCGTCCACGGTACACGGTCATAGGCAGCATACGGATGGATCACACGGATATCACGGGCAAAGCCGGAACCGCGCAAGGTCGGCCCCACCGGGCTGTAATCACGCGCCACTTTCGTTTCCAGCTTTCCCACGCCCTGTGTACGCTGCACCATATTTGGCGTATTGAGAAAAATATCAACCAGATTCTTCACCTCGGCGCGGAGCTCGGTGATCCAGCGCAGGGTCTGTGTCCGCTCCTCTTTTAGAATGTCGCGCCGGATGCCGCCAATCAAATTCATCCCATAGGTTTTGCGCGCTCCGGTCAGAAGCTCGGCCATCTTCATGGTCTTCTCACGGACACGGAAGAACTGCATGAAGCCCGTGTCAAAGCCGACGAAGTGACAGGCCAGTCCCAGGTTCAGTAGGTGACTGTGCAAACGTTCCACTTCCAGGAGAATGGTGCGGATGTATTGAGCACGCTCCGGGACTTCGATGCCCAGGGCACGTTCCACGGAAGTGCTGTACGCCACGCTGTGAGCATAGCCGCAGATTCCGCAAATCCGGTCGGTCAGGAACGTAACCTGGTCATAGTTCATGCGCGATTCCGCCAGCTTTTCCATCCCGCGATGTACATAGAACAGGCGATAATCCGCGTCTACAATGTGCTCCCCATCCATGTACAAACGGAAGTGGCCCGGCTCATCCGAGGTCATGTGCAGTGGACCCAATGGCACTTCCACGAGGCCTTCCCCTTCCACATTGATGAAATCATACGTCTCCTCTTCGGTGGTCGGCGTGGGGCGAAAACGATAATCCATGGCATCTTTGCGAAGAGGATGCAGATCGGCAGGCCAATCGTCGGGCAGGACGAGACGGCGCTTATCCTGCATTCCGACCGGCTGGATGCCAAACATATCGCGGACTTCGCGCTCATACCAAACCGCTGCCGGAACTCTCGGAGATACTGCCGGGAATTCGGGTTGGTGAGGTGGGATCAGTGCACGAATCACAACGTAGGCCTTTTCATTGGCCTGCCCCCCATTCTCATCGCCGCCTTCCACAGAAAGTACATAATAGATCGCAAAATGACCGTTCAATGGACGCTCATCACTGCCAACCACCGTGGCAAGCCACCCACCGAGGCGATAATAGACTGTCTCGACTATTTCAGGCAGGTAATTCAGTTCCACGGTCAGCGTCACCTGATCGGCAGCCTGCCAGGACTCCTCCAGGATCGCAGCACCAAACTGAGAGCGCAGGGCACTTACATACGTCGCACCGATCTTGGGTTTCGCTTCTGCCAATGAAATCATCTTGAATCTCCTGTATCTGCCTGAAACATCTCAACTGCATTGGACTTCAGACAGCGTGTTAATGGCCAGATTGAACTCTAAAAAGAGTGATAAACGATTGGGCCTGTGACAGGTTAAAGAATCCGAGGATGGAATTGGCTGCCAGACCCGGCACCTGTCGATTGCACGACCGGAATCCCTTCGTTCACGACCCTGGTTGCTCCGTCCAACAGGGTATTCAAGGAGGTTGGCATGGAGACGCCAAGCGCCAGGATAAGAATCATCAAGATCACGATGGGCGCAAGTGTGGTAAAGCCTGTTTCTCCTTTAGCCACATTCTCCGGTTTCTCTCCGAGAACCACTGAACTGAGCATTCTAAAGAGGGCAACAAATGCCAACATGAGCAATAACAGGCAAAGGATCATCAGCCACAGATGGCCGGTGGCAATCCCGGCAGAAATAATCATGAACTTGCTGAGGAAGATGTTGAAAGGCGGCACTCCCACCAGGGCAAACACCCCACCCAGCAGGAAGAAGCTGGTGACCGGAGCAGCCTGCATCAAACCCTTGACGATGTCCAGGCTGCGCGAGCGATACTTCATCAAAATGTTGCCCGAAAGGAAAAACATCATCGATTTGACCAGGCTGTGATTCAAGAGTTGGAGCAATCCTGCCAAGGTGCCAATGGGCCCGCCCAGCCCCAACGCCACCAAAATCAAGCCGATGTTCTCGGGGCTGGAATATGCCAGCAGACGATTCACATCCCTCTGACCCAGCATGAAGAAAACGGCCGTGGCAAGCGAGAGTACACCAAAGATCAGGAATAAAGTCTGTGTAAAGGCTGGCCCGAGAGTCAGATTGACGATGATCGAAAAACGGATGACGACAAACAGGGTGCAATTCACCAGCACTCCGGAAAGCATGGCGCTGACCGGGCTGGGCGCTTCACTATAAGTATCCGGCAACCAGCTGTACATCGGAAAGATACCGGCTTTGGTGCCAAAACCGATCAACACGAAAACAAAGGCCAGCTTTAAGAGCGTGGGATCAAGCGCACCCGCGTTCTTTACGATCTCGGACCACAGGCTTGCCATGGCTGTTTCTTTTATGACGTTCACCGCATCCGAATAGACAAGGATCGTGCCGTACAGACCGAAGGCCACACCCACTGTGCAGATCACCACATATTTCCAGGCAGCCTCCAGGGCAGGCCGGGTGCCATACATGCCCACCAAAAATGCAGAACTAAGTGTGGTGGCTTCGATGGCCACCCACATGATGATGATATTGTTGGAAGTCACCGCCAGAAGCATGGTGAAAAAGAAGAAGTGAAAGAGACCGTAATAGGCGGTCAAGCGCCCTGCATCCAATTCGCCGATTTCCAGATCGTGGCGGGTGTAGCCGATGGAATACAGTCCTGCCAGGAAACCCACCAACCCCACGATGATGACGAAGATGGCTCCCAGCGCATCCACCCGCAGCCAATCATTGAAAGCCGAAACCTCGCCGGATGCCAATACCTGACCCGCCACGATCAGAACCAGGATCAACACCACGGTCACGCTCAGCATGTGGATGATTTCCAATACCGGGCGGGTATTACGACCGATCCAGTGTGCGAGAACCGCCACCAGGGAGGCGATCAACGGAGTAACCAGAAGCCAGATCAGGTAAGCAGATTCCATGTTGCCTCTTCCTATCCTTTGAGTACATTCAATTCTGCCGAATCCAGCGTATGCAGACGCTTATAGATCTGACCGGCGAGCAGAACCAGGACAATGACCGCAAACACTGCATCGGTGGCAATCCCGAATTCAACAAGTTCCGGCGCGCGATAGGCCAGCAGAGCCAATGTCAGGTGGGAACCGTTTTCCATTAAACAGAAGCCAAGGATCTGCTTGAAAATATTGCGCTGGGTTACGATGCAAAGCTGGCCAAAGAAAAAGTGGGCAACCGAGATTGCCAGAGCCGGGATGAATTCAGCCGCTGACTTGAGTCCAATCTGATTCACAACAGTGAATGAAATGACCACTGCAACCGCCGCCAGAATGACCGAGACCGGCGTACTGACGGTGTTGAGCGATGTCGTGGTCTCATCCACTTTGGATAAGGCAAGATAAAGGATCAGAGGAACCAGGATTGCCTTTGTAATAAATGCACTTGCCGCCCACAGGTAAAGTTGAGGAGCGTCCATGAGCATTGCCAATGCCAGAAAGATCGTCACAAGGATCAGGGATTGAAAGCTGTACAGGATCGCCGACTGGCGCGGCTTTTTGGATTCAATGACCAGCAGTGAAGTGAGGAGCAACAACCCGCTCAAGGTATTGATTACATTGGCATTCAACATGCTTGCCTCCAAATTTCGGAAACGATCAGCTCAACCACGATAAAGCGAAAAAGCCTGAAACAAGCGCCAGGCACGCCAGAGTGACAAGCACAAATTTCATCGAGGGAGCAATGTCCGATGCAGCGGTGACCTCATCCGAGGGGTCCCCGGGCACGGAAGCGCTAAAACACCAGAATAACCATGCAAAACTTCCGATTGTCTCCAAAATGGCAATGACCACGATCACCAACAACCAGGGAGCGGTCCTGGCGGCCTCAAACCCGCCGGCAAAAATGCTGAATTTGCTGAAGAAACCATTGAACGGCGGTACGCCTGTCACAGCCAGTGCCGCCACGGCAAAGCTGACGCCTACAATGGGCATCTTCTTTAGAAGTCCTTTCAGGGAGGGCAACATGCGCGTCCCGGTGGAAAAACCGACTGCACCTGCCACCAGGAAGAAGAGGCCCTTTCCAAAGGCATGGTTAAAAATGTGGGCAACCGCCCCGTTGAAGGCCGTTGCAGAACCATACACGGAAAGGGAAAGGGCCATGAAAATGTAGGAAAGTTGAGCGATGGTGGAATAGGCCAGCAGCCTTTTGAAATCCTTCTGAGGAAAATACATGAGCAGGCCATAGAGCATGGTCAGGATTGCCATAATGCTGCCGACCGTTCCAATGATGGTTGGCACATGCACAGCAGCCAGCAGGCAGCGCGCCAGAATGTAGACCCCGGCGTTCACCATGGAAGCCGCATGCAGGTAGGCACTGATCGGCGTGGGAGCCGCCATGGCATCCGGCAGCCAGAAATGGAAGGGCAACTGGGCCGACTTTCCCCAGGCTGCGATCAGAATCCCCACAAAGATCAGAATCTTCGAAGTGTCATCCAGATCCGCCAGGGCAGCGAGTCTGAATCCGCCGGTCACCACAAAGAAGTAAGCGGTCGCCACAAACAGGCCGATGGACGCGATCTCGGTTGTGATGATTGCCTTAAGGGCTGCCTTGAGCGCCTTTTCATCGTTGTAGTATCCGATCAGCCCCCACGAGCAGACGCCGGTCAACTCAAAGAACGCCAGCAGGCCAAGCATGGTGGAGGACATCACCAGGCCGGCCATTGAGCTTATGAAAACGAGCAGGAAGAAGTAATACCTGCGCTTGACCTCATGCTCTGGATGTTCCCTGTTCTTGGAACTCAGATAGCCGCCCGAATAGATCAGGGTCAGCAGGCCGATCAGGATGAATGCAGAACTGATCAAGTGCCTGACCTTGTCGACGACAACGCCATACACCAATATATTGCCAAACCAAAGAACGTCCACGGAATAACCGACCCGGCCTCTTGCAGCCAAATCAACCAGCACATAGAGGGTGCAGAGCATAGCGAGCAAGGTGATCGACTGGCTGAACCATTTGACCCATGAACGGGGAATGATCAAAACGAAGAAGCTTCCCAGAAGGGGGAGCAGAATACCGGCCAGCACGAATGTCACCATGTCTCCTACTCCTCGCTAAATCTTAACCAGGTAGAACGCAAAACACAGCAAGCCCATCCCCAGCGCGATCCACGTTACCGACGGGGCTTTTATGAAGCGCAATCTGGCCATGGAATTTTCCAATACGGCGGCAATCGCATACAACAGCGGCGGCCTTCAAAAGGAATACGAGCAGCGCCAGGAGGCCGGCCCAGATCGATAAGGTCGTCATGCTCCCGAAAGGTATAAAGACAGCCAGGAACAGGGAGACGACCGCGAGTTGTTTCATGTACAATCCCCACTTCATGAGTGCAAGACCGCGGCCCGGAATATTCGGTCAGCGCACCCTCCTGCAATTCCTGCTCTGCCTCCGACAAATCAAATGGAAGTTTCCCGGCCTCCACAAAAACAACAAACGCAAAAGATATCATCCCCAGCCAAACGGTCGCGTAGTAGGGAAGTGCGCCCGTGACCACTCCAGTGCTGATCACGCCCAGATTTGTGGATCCGGCCAACAAAGCCATGACGAACAACACGAGCAGCATCAACGGCTCGATCAATGCCGAGACGAACAACTCGCGCCGAGCGCCCACGCCGCCAAACGTGCTTCCCGAGGCAAGGCCCGAGAGCGATGTAAAGAACCTGATCAACACCAGCAGATAGATCACCAGGATCATATCCCCCACCCAGCCAAACGGAGATTGGGTGACCAGGATGGGAATGATCATCGCAATCAAAAGCACGGAAACAATCGTAAGGTAGGGGGTGATCCGAAATACCAAGTTTCCCTGCGCAGGCAGGATTTCCTGCCGCTTCATAAGCTTGATAAGATCCCGATAGTTCTGAAGAATGCTCGGCCCATGCCGCGAATGCATCTTTGCCCTCAAGACTCGAGCAAAGCCCGAATACAAGGGGGCCACCACCGCGATCAATAGGGCTTGCAAGACACCGATGACTATCAGACTGCCGGTTGTCATAGGCCTCTCCTGTTATCTGAAAATCACAACCAGAAGAACTGCAAGAGCAATAAAGATATACAGACAATACATTCGCACATCGCCCATTTGCAGCCTCTGAATCCGCTTTCCCAGGTATTGCACACTGGACTATGATGGGTTGGGAAACTGCTCTTTCCAGAAGAGGCTCTATCCCGGGCAATCCATCGTTGACTTTCCTGGAGAAGGCAGCAATGTCATCCAGCGGCTTTTGAAGGAGGGAACGCAGTCTGTAAAGCGGCTGGTAGGCGAGACGCATGGGCTGTGCAAAATTACTGGCTGAAACGCCCATCTGGGGCGAGTAACCATACCCGCAAGCCCAAGGGCTCAGCGTCAGACTTTTGTCCAGCCCGGAAACCACCCAGGAGCAAAACCACGAGAAGCGGAACGGTCAGGAGACCGGCGAGAAGAATGAAAATAAATGGGGTCGAGAGAACAGCCTGCGAGATTTCAGTCGGAAACACCTGCATTCCATTCGTCAGGAGTCTCCGCCGGAACATTCGCCAGGCCCGCGGCAATCCCACCGATGAATGGGGTAACCACGGGAGCGCCAAGACCCAAAAAGATGGCGCCCAAAGCGAGGATTCCCATTCCCGCCAACATGGATCCCGGAACCTCGCTGGCCTGCTTTGCATGTTGACTGCGCGGTGGCCCGGTAAAAGTTGTTCCGTAGGCTTTGACAAAACACATGGCTACCATCGCGCCCACCAGGCCCAGGAGCATTGCAAATATCGGCCCAAAGACCCTCAGAACTCCGAGATTGGCCAGTGCTTCCGAGAAACAGGGATTGATAAAGGAACCATTCGCTGACAAATCCGTTGAGAGGCGGAATGGCTGAAATGGAAATCGCACCGATCAGGAAAACCAATCCCGTCCAGGGCATGAGCCGTGCCAGACCTCCCATCTCATTCATATTGTGCGTGTGCGTACGATGGATGACCGCGCCGGCCCCCATGAACAGAAGCCCTTTGAACACGGCATGATTGATGGCATGGTAAAGCGCGGCCAGGAAGCCAATCACCGCGAGCGCCGGCAGTTCGATAGCCATTCCAACCATCCCTACGCCGACCCCCATCAGGATGATGCCGATGTTTTCCACACTGGAGTAAGCCAGCATTCGTTTCAGATCATGTTCATCCAAAGCATATAAAATACCAAGCACTGCGGAGATGCGCCCCAAAGAGCAGCACGATGAACCCCCACCACCAGACTGATGCACCCAGCAGATCAACACACAGCCGGATGATTCCGTACACTGCCGTCTTGATCATGACTCCGGAGAGAAGTGCAGAGGCGTGGGAAGGGGCCGCGGGATGCGCTCTCGGCAACCAGATATGTAAAGGCACGATCCCGGCCTTGGCGCCGAACCCGAAGAAGGCCAACAGGAACACAAGATTCTTCGTCGCCTGAGGAAGGGTCACATCACGGAAGGACGAGAAATCAAAACTCCCCGTATGTTTATAGAGCATGAAGAATGCCAGCATGATGAGTGCTGTCCCAATATGGGCAATCAAAAAGTAAAGATACCCGGCGCTGACCAATTCCTTTTTCTCCTGTTCGAAAATGACCAGAAAATAGGAAGCCAGCGTCATCGATTCCCAAAAGATAAGGAAATAGAACGCATTGGCAACCGAAACAACCAGCAGCATGGCGGCAATAAACAAATTATTGAAGAAACCCAATTCTCCGGTGCCGCGCTTGTCGTATTCCTCCAAATAGGAAATGGAATAAAGGCTGGTTGCGAACGCCAGCACCGAGATCATGCCCACCATGAAAGCTGAAAAACCATCCACTCGAACCACGAAATGTCCGAGAGCAGACAGGCCGGATAACTCAAGCGTGGCCGGGCCTAGTACGAAAACCTGAATAGCTGCCAGACATCCCACCAGGGAGGCAATCATTCCCACTATGCCTGATATGTAACGAGCAGTCCGGCTAAATCTCCTGAACAATAATGAAAGAACAGCCGCCACACCGAATAGCAAGACAGAAAGAAGTAGAAGGCGGATTGGTTCCATTAGTCTTCTCCTTGCTGTGCAGACACACCGTGCGAGTCAGCGTTTGCCTCACGCTGGCGACTGCTTTCATCCGGTTTACTCTAGCCGGCATTTTCTTGAGTCTTTTCATCGATCAGGCTCAAGGCTTTATGAGGGCAGGCTCGAACACAGGCTGGCCCTTCTTCATCAAAAAAGCAAAGATCGCATTTAACCGCCACCTTCTTCTGCCCCACATGCCAGGCCAGCAATGAAAGGAAATCCTGTTGATTCATTTCCCGCAAGTGCATGGGCTCTGCCTGGTATGGAGTGTTTATATAGGAATACTGCCCAATGTTGAACCCATATGATGGGACAGGCGTTCCTCCAGGGAGAATTACACCGAAGGGACAGGCCAATCCACACATCTTGCAGCCGATACACAGGCTCTCATTAAGCTGAATCGAATTGTCTCTTAGATACAATGGCTTTTACAGGGCAAACAACCGCACACGGAGCATCTTCACACTGGCGACATTGGACGGGCATCGTACCGTCTGGTGTGTCGGTGACGATCAAACGAGGATATGCCTGAAGGCCTACCCTGCGATGATTTTCCACACAGGCGGCCTGACAGGCAAAGCACCCGATGCAGTGCCTCGAATCAGCAATCACAAAATAGTTCACAACGCCTCCTGTTTATATTGTGGGCACAGTACGCCACAATTTCGCTAAAGTCCACCGGCCATCGAGACGAAATCATCTCGCAAGCTGCAAGTCAGACGGCGCGAAAAACTATAAAGAGGAAAATAAACCCCTTATTACTCTTTTTATGAATTAAGAAATTACCTGCCTCGCAGCAGGAGTTGGGATAAATTTGAAACCTTTCATCCACATTGGCCTCCGTTCTACCTAATGGCAAACAGACAGGCGACTCTCCATCCTTTGGCATGGAGGAGAGCAACAATGATTCGTACCCCCTAATACAATGTGAAAAAAATCACTATCGAATCAATTGTATGTCGGTTTAAGTGAAAAGTCAATCAGGGCATGATTTATGTCCTGATTGATGTATGACTTCCGGTACGTATTATGCAGTCTTGGATTGCGGTGATCACTTGATGGAATACATGTTTACAGCTCTATACGCCCAACGGTTCGAACGTACTGGCCCCAAGATTGTGCAGACGACCTGCTTTATGAATAGATCATACGAGCAGGATGGATCAAGGAACGATGGATACAAACAGAACAATCACCATTATCAGTACAGCCACAAAAAGGTATTACACGATAGCTGCCGTGACGTTTCACGAGCAGGGCGGAAAGCAATAATTCTTCATTACAGGATGGCTCAATCTATGTCGTGTTCAAAACGACAGATTTAGCGGCACGGGCTTGTCGTTGCGGTTGGAAGCTGGCTCGTATGATCGCAGACCTGGCAGGGTGGGAACAAATACAAGCAGTGCATCCGGTAGAAGCATCGCATTTGTCCCGATGAGACAATTGTCAGAAGATCAGATTAGCTTAAATTCTAAAAAAAAACGATGCATTAAAGCCATTCAGCAAGTTGGTCCAGTTCGACCATGTCATGAATTATGTGCTCAAATGATTCCAGTATAATCGCCGAATGAAACTCGGCAAATCTTCAATCTTTCGCAAACAAATTGCCCTTCCCCAGGATCACGGCTCGTGGGTCTTTATTCTTAGCCCGCTGATCATCGGTATTTTCGCGGGGAAAGGGATAAGCCTGGCAACGATCAGCCTTATCCTTGCGGCAATGGCAGCGTTTCTTTTACGACAGCCGGTGACCGCCATTGTGAAATCCTATTCTGGGAGAAGACCACCCACAGATCTGCCCGCAGCATATCTGTGGGTGGTGATTTATGGTTCTATCGCGCTGCTTGCCTTGGCAGTTTTATTGCGGCTCGGAGATGGTTATGTTGGTTATCTTGCGATTCCTGGTATACCGGTTTTTGCCTGGCATTTGTGGCTGGTTGGCAAACGTGCCGAACGGAGACAGGCGGGCGTGGAAGTCATCGCAACCGGTGTGCTCTCCCTGGCCTCGCCTGCCGCATTTTGGGTCGGTATCGGGCATTACGATCCATCGGGTTGGTGGCTCTGGCTGCTGACATGGCTTCAATCCGCCGCGTCTGATTGTATATGCGTATTTGAGACTTGAGCAGCGAGCATTGCCTGATGTTCCTGCACGAAGCGAACAATTGAGAATGGGATTCCGTGCACTTGCGTATACATCCTTTAATTTTTTCCTTTCCCTTGGCCTGGGAATTATTGCCATCCTTCCACGCTTCATTTTTGTTCCGTTTTTGATCCAATCGCTGGAATCAATATGGGGCGTCTTCAATCCGGCTGTCAAACTCAAACCGGTGATCATCGGCACGCGCCAATTGTTCGTAAGCATGCTGTGGACAATTCTGTTCATTGTATTTTGGAGATCATGAGGGATTAACCAGGAGATGCCCATACCTGCCGCCGGCCAGTCAGCCCTGTAGAACGGTCGATCAGATTTTAAGCGTCCAAACGGTCTGTCAGACCAACAGCGCTGTGATGCTTGATCTGTAAACGTTCAGACAGTTCACCAACCGTGATCTGTTTCCGCCCGGAAATCCCTTGATGGCCAGCAAGACTTGATGCTTTGGGACGTTAATCCAATCTCTTCTGCAGCATTTTCACTAAAGCTCATAAACCAGCGCAGTGTGTAACGGAATTCTGCAAGAACTTCGTATTCGGTTTTGGAAATAACTTTGGGATGCAACACAATGATCTCCAATGTTTAAAATAAACAGACTATATCGCAAAACATTGACTTATATCGTATTACGATATTATAATCCAATTGGCTCAATTTAGGCAAATATCATTAAATTTGATCATCAAAAGACCTAAGGAGTAATTAATTTAAAGCTTATATGAAGAACCCTCTCAAAATTCAAATGCTACGCGATCCCATCGAGACAAACTTGAGCGGCGCGGAAGACCATATCCGGTTAAACGCCTGGTTGCCTCCACGGACGGGCGTCATACCACTCATTCGTGTAGGTCGTCGATGGATAAACGTATTATGGGCCATACCGCTGGCGGTCGTCTTGCTGATCCTGGCAATTGCTGTCGCCCAACAATTGCGTACGATGCCTGTTGTACAGGAATTCATCCTGCATTACCCGGGCGACACATCTTCACGGACGGTGAACTCAGGCTTCCCATTGTGGCTGCGGGTGCTGCATTTTTCCAATTTGTTCTTTATGATGTTTATCATCCGCGCCGGCATCCAAATTCTTGCCGATCACCCGCGCCTCTATTGGCGCCGAGACTCTACTCCGGGCACCGAGTGGTTTCGCTTCCAACATGAAGTTCCAAAAGACCCCACCTGGACTTCCAAAGATGATTCGGTGTCGATCCCGAAATGGCTGGGCATTCCAGGCATTCGCCACTCGGTGGGGCTTGCCCGGTGGTGGCATTTTTCCTTCGATCTTTTATGGGTGATTAATGGCGTAATCTTTTACGTGCTGTTGTTCACGACTGATCAATGGCAAAGGCTGGTGCCCACCAATTGGACGGTTTTCCCTAATGCACTCTCGACGGCACTTCAGTATCTGTCGCTGCAGTTTCCGATCGATCATACCTGGACGAACTACAATGGTCTGCAGCAACTTACGTATTTCATCACCGTGTTCATTGCCGCTCCGTTGGCGTAGTCACCGGCTTGATGCAGGGCCCGGCTATCTCCAACAAGCTTGGCTGGTTTGCGAAGATCATTAACCGACAGGTTGCCAGGACGATCCATTTCATCGTGCTGTGTTGGTTTCTCTTTTTCATCTTCGTCCACGTGACCCTCGTGTTCATAACCGGGATGCGCCAAAACCTGAACCACATGTTCGCCGGCGTGAACAACGGTTCCTGGGAAGGATTTCTGGTGTTTATGCCGGTCTCTGGTGATCGTAGTCGCCGCCTGGTTTCTTGCATCGCCCTTCACGATCAAGCACGCCCGTCTGGTTCAGAAGGCAGGCCAAGCTATAGTCGGCCCCCTCAAGGTCATGGCCGAATGGTGGGATCCGAACACTCAGTACACGGAAAAGGATATCTCACCGTACTTCTGGGTTAACGGCACACTGCCGAACTCTGAAGAATTTAGCGCACTCGAAAAGGACAACTTCGTGGATTATTGCCTGAGGGTCGGTGGGCTGGTTGCAAATCCGCGCGAGTTCTCCTATGCGGAGCTCAAGGCAATACCGAAGCAGGAGCAGATCACCAAGCATTTCTGCATTCAGGGATGGTCCGGCGTTGCCAAGTGGGGCGGGGTTCCCATGCGCAGCATCCTCGACATCGTGAAGCCAACGCCCGATGCACGTTATGTAGTTTTCTATTCGTTCGCTGAAGGTTCCGAAGGCGGCATTTACTACGACGTTCACACAATTCAAAACATGAGGCACGGGTTGACCCTCCTCGCCTATGAGATGAATGGAGCGCCGCTCAATGTGCCGCATGGAGCCCCACTACGATTGCGATGCGAGAACCAGTTGGGATTCAAGATGGTTAAATGGATCCGGGCCATCGAGTTCGTGCATGATTTTGCTCACCTGGGCGCCGGCCAGGGTGGTTATAACGAAGATCACGAATTCTATGGAAATCGTATGCCGATTTGACGCCCGAGTTTATGGATAGGAGTCTCTTCAGGCTCTTGGTTGATCGTACCCGTTCCGGGTCTGGGTGTCGTTGCATACAAAGTCGACAAACCGCGACATGTTCTCGGGCCGCAACAGCAAAGGATCACCAGTCACCCAGCCGGCTCTCGTACTGATTAAGTAACGCAAGAGGACTCGCAGGAAGCAGTCCCAAGAGCGTACATAAATCGTAGTACATAAAGAAGAGAGGAGATAATTATGGCAACTTTAACCCAGCCCCTAAGAGACGAACATAAAGAGCTGATGCCACAGGTTAAGACCCTGCAGTTGGCAGGTGATGCCATCCATGAAGTACTTACTTCATCGGATCGTGCACTGATCGATCAAGCCTACACGTTTCTGACACACCACTTGATTCCCCATGCCCGAGCTGAGGAAGAAGCGCTCTACCCGGTTGTGCGAAAAGTGATGGGCACCGAAGAAGGGACCGCTACCATGAGCCGCGACCATACTGAGGTCGAACGATTGACCGCGGAATTGGATTTGCTGCGATCAAAGATCACGGGAACGAAAATCACTTTGAAACAAGCAAACGCACTTCGTGGTGTGCTATATGGCCTGTATGCAATCGTGAACCTGCATTTTGCAAAAGAAGAGAAGGTTTACCTCCCTTTGCTCGATGCACGCCTGAGACCAGAGGAGGCTCAGGTAATGTTTGCTGCAATGGGGGCAGCGGCCCACAAAGCCAAGCACGCTTTGCATGCGAATTTGTGATGCAGAATTGTTCGCGTCGGATTTGATCAAATCCTACTTCTCTTAATAAGCCAACACTCGACTGGCGACATAAAACGTGGCGCCGGACATTTCGGCGAAACTCCGCCTCGACTGTTAGAATTTCAGGTATGCCAACCCTAACTCGCTGGTTCATCAAAACATCATTTATCTACCTGGCTCTGGCATTGATCACAGGCCTGCTTTTGGCTGCCCAGTCCCTGTTCGATCTCGCAGCGCTCGGTGGACTTTTTCCCATCTATATCCATCTTCTGGTCTTTGGCTGGCTGACGCAGTTGGTCTTTGGCGTGGTGTTTTGGATGTTTCCAAAATATTCGACCGAAAAGCCGCGCGGCAACGAATCCCTCGGCTGGTGGACATACGCATTGCTCAACGTGGGCCTGCTCTTGCGGGCGATCGCCGAGCCGATCCAATCGGTTCAGCTTAATCCGATCACAGGCTGGATGTTGATCGTCTTGGCGGGAATCCAGTTCCTCGCGGGGCTGGCGTTTGTCATCAACAGCTGGAAGCGCGTGCGGGTGAAATAATGCCGCGCTTGTCCGTCTGGTTTGTACGCGCTTCGATGATCTATTTGCTGGCCGGTTTCGCGCTCGGTGCGTTGATGCTGGCTCAGGACGGAATCTCGTATTATCCGGCAATCATGACCGTCCTTCCCGTCCACATGGAATTTTTGCTGGTTGGTTGGCTGGTGCAGCTGGCAATGGGCGTTGCCTTCTGGGTTTTTCCGCGGTTCGGGTTGGGCCAGCCTCAATCTCGAGGCAATGAGAAGCTGATTTGGGCTTCATTCCTGCTGTTGAATGCAGGCGTATTGATTGTTGCGCTGGAACTTTGGATTGTCGTAGCTTTCATGATCGGACGCATCCTGGAAGTCGGCGCGGTGATTATTTATGTTTTTGGATTATGGCGCCGGATAAAACCGCACGGCGCACCTGCCAAAGAAAAAATCGGGATACATTCAAACCTCTGAGCCGGGTCGCTTCATATCTGGATTGGGTAATTCATAAATGGTTGCCCCTTTCCAGAGAGATTTATGCCAGCAGGATGAAATGAGCGGCCAACAGCTACCCCACTCCTGGCACAACCGCGCCGGCAACGAGAATTGATTCATCAACGCGAGCGCGTGGTCAACACGCAGATTATAAATATATTGGCGGGAACCGGTTTGAAAATACCGCTTTATTTTTGTGCAAGCGGCGCCCCGTGCAAAAAGCCTACGAAGACCAGCTCCTCAACGGCGCGGATCGTATGTTGTTCACCGGCATCAAACACAAGAAGTGTATTAGGTCCGCAAGTTTGATCAACGCCATCGCCCCCGGCAAAGACGCCTTTTCCTTTTAAAACCACCACGAAAAATGGTGAGCTGGGCGCATTATGTTCGCGGATGGATTGATCCGGCTTGAGCGTGAAAAGGATTGCCCGGCCTTTCCGGTCGGCATGAAGCGGTTCAGCATGGGGATCTTTGCTTCCGAATTCCAGGTTGTCCAACAAGTTCACGAGTTTCATTGCAATATCCTTTCTTTATGTAATACTCCATCAAAATTAAACACCGGTTCTGTATGGCCATCTGGTCTCCTGCCTCCCACATACCACTGGCAGGTATGTGGGAATTCCATTATCCCAAACCAATTTTTTCCCTGACCAGCCTCAACGTTTTTTCTGCAATGGGTCGCACTTTTGCACATCCTTCTATCAGCAAATGATCTATGTATGAAGGGTCGGCTGTTAGTTCATGATAACGGGATTGCAAAGGCTTGAGATTTTCGACGATCAGTTCTGCCAATTCATGTTTGAAATCCGCATAGCCTTTCCCTTCGAACCGCGCTTCGATCTCAGCCGTGCTCCGTCCGCTTAAGAGTTCGTAGATGGTTAACAGGTTATGGATGCCAGGACGGTTCTCGTCGAATCGTATCTCGCGCAGCGAATCGGTGGTTGCCCGCATAACCTTCGAGCGGATGGCGCCGGGGGAGTCCAGCAAGAAGATCGAGTGTTCATCTGCCGTATCGCTTTTGCTCATTTTCTTCAGAGGGTCACCCAGGCCCATGATGCGCCCGCCTGTTGCAGCAAAGAACGGTTCAGGTATTTTAAAGGTTTCACCGTAAATCGAATTGAATCGCTGCGCAACATCTCTCGTCAGCTCCACGTGTTGTTTCTGGTCATCGCCCACAGGCACAAGATCCGTTTCATAAAGAAGAATATCTGCGGCCATTAATGCGGGATAATCGAACAGGTCGGTGCTGACCCCTTCTTTTTGGTTCTTTGATTTTTCCTTGAATTGGGTCATGCGCTGCAGCCAGCCCATGGGGATGAAACAATTCAGAATCCAGGCCAATTCTGCATGAGCGCCGATATGGGACTGGATAAAAACCGCCGCAATTTGGGATCTATCCCCGCAGCAAAGAGCAGGGCAGCAACTTCACGGCTCTTGGCTCGAAGTATTTGCGGATCTTGAGGGACGGTAATGGCGTGCAGGTCAACGATGCAGAAGACATTATCGTATTCGGACTGCGAGGCTGTCCATCGCCGTATTGCAGCGAGATAGGTACCGATATGAATATTGCCTGTGGGTTGTATGCCGGAAAAGATGCGTTTTTTCATAACTCATGAAGTCTCAATCAAAGGGCTTTAATTCACTTCCTCATACGCTCCTCCAAGAAAGACTTGAGCGCAAGGGCGTTGTTATGTTCGGTATCCCGGGCACTATACAACAGAGTCACATCCCCATGTTTAGCTGCCTCCAGGATAGGTTTCCAAAAACTCGTATTTTCTTCCAGTTCAGTCCGATAGCGCTTCTGGAATTCGCCCCACTTGAGTGGATCGTGTCCGAACCAGCGCCGCAGACCGTCGCTGGGTGCAACATCTTTCAGCCACGCCTCCATTTTCAGTTTTTCCTTTTTTATCCCTCGCGGCCACAACCGTTCAACCAAAAAGCGGACTCCATCTTTTCTCTCAACAGGCTCGTAAATACGTTTTACCTTTAACATGGATACTTCTTTCAGTCAGGTTCTGCTTGTTCCAGGGAATTCTTTTTTGAGGCTGGATGATCTGGCTGGTAGGAACCCACTGGTGTCCGGAAGCTGATCGCAAGCCGGTTCCAGGCATTGATCACGATTACTGCCAGTGTTAAGTCCACAAGTTCCCTTTCCGAAAAATACTTTTTTACCAGATCATAGATTTCATCCGGTAACCGGTCTTCGCTGATTTTAGTAACGGATTCGGTCCAGGCGAGGGCAGCCATCTCACGCTCGTTGTAAAAAGGTGTCTCTCGCCAGGTACTTACCCCATAAAGACGTTGCTCGCTTTCTCCCTGACTGCGAGCGTCTTTGGTATGCATATCGATGCAGTAGGCACAACCGTTGATTTGTGAAGCTCGCAACTTGACCAGCTCCACCAGGTCAGCTTCAAGGCCTGTTTTTTTTATGTAACTCTCTAATTTGTGCAATATTTCGATGCCCTCTGGTGCGGCTTTGGAATAACTGAGGCGTTCTTCCATATTTTAGAAACCATATCCTTTCTGGTAATTAATCAAAAGCAACTCAAGTCAATCGCTTCAAATCATTGTTCCTGGGTGTTCTTTATCGGCTTGTGCTTTAATGCCGTTTCAAACAATTCGCGGGTAAATTCGTAGCAACTCTCACCACTGCATGGCAGTCGCCCGACCGACGTGATTTTTCCATCCTGTATCTTTGCGTATGCTATGGGATGGCGGAGCTTTGCTCCATCACTCAGCATGATCGTCGGAGTGCCGCGAACGTTATAAAGCTCCCTGCCGCGCTCGTCCTTCCTCGAGAACGGCGGCGCAGGCTTCGCCATTATTGAAATGCCTGGTGAAATGATCCATGTCGATGCCGGCCTCGTGGGCAAGATCCAACATAACTCCCCGCTGCCCGATGTTGCGGCCTTCGGCAAAGAAAGCCCTGCGGATTCGCAGGTCAAATTCACGGCCGATTTCCTCGCCTTGTTGGAAGGCGCACCAGGCTGCTTCGAACGCGGGCAAGGTAGTCGTCGGCCAATCCTCTTGAAAAGATTTAAATATGGCTTCAGATTCCTGCAAAGCTGCCAGCCATATTTCCAATTCCAGTTCCCTTCGATCAGGCGGACCTCCCCCGTAAACTTCCAGAGGGAAAGCCCGTTCCATCAATCTGACTCGGCCCTGATATTCAGGTATGATCTTATGCAGGCGCACGGCCGCGATGTAACACCACGGTCAATAATATTCAGCCCATTCCCACAATTCAGGGATATTTATATCTGCTATACGATTATTCACCTTTCATTTTTTTGCAATCCACAGGCAGTGAAGAATTCAGCTCGTAGAGTTGCATCATTGGCGTAACAGCCGCGCCAGACGGTAGTGCGTGTCATCGGGGCGGTTTCTCGCACGCCGCGCATCTCCATGCAAAGATGATGAGCTTCAAGAAAAACGGCCACACCATGTGGATGAAGCATGGTTTCCATAGTATCTCCGATCTGTTGGCCGATCCGTTCCTGCACCGCAAAACGTTTGGAGAAGATCCGAACCAGCCGTGTCAGTTTGGAAATGCCGATGATGTTCTCGTGAGCAACGTATCCAACATAAGCCATCCCATAGAACGGGAGAGCATGGTGTTCACACAGAGCAAAGAAGGGAATCGGTCCCTCGATCACCTGGCTAAGGCGGCAATCCGGCTCACCACGGCATTCCGTATCAAAGATGCGTAGAAGCTTGGGATCGCCATCATACCCTTCGGTAGCATCAAAGAGCGCTTTTATAAAACGGTGGGGAGTATCCTTCGTTGCTGGTGTGTTCGAATCAAGGCCAAAAGCGGAGAAGATTTCAGCGGCATAGCCTTCGAACTTATGGAACTGCTCGTCCGATATCTGGCGCGTCTGCAGATTCTCCGCTGCAAGAAATTCGATATCATCAGGATCATCGTGGACATTCATAGTTGTTTTCTGCCTCCATGCAGTATTTATTGAGCGCATATGCTCTTCATTCACTTTTCGAAATAACTATTTACATCAAATCGAAATTCCGGAAAAAGCGACTTATTACATAATGTTTGTAAAGCTACAAGGCTAATTTCCGCCTTCTGAAAGTTTGGTGATCCTCTTGAGTAACAGACGTAACTGGGGAGCCAACCGGCGTAATTCCTCATGATGGATAGTTGAAAGTTCTTCCAGAATTGCAAGACCATGTTCAGTAAGGGAAATAAAAACCTGTCGGCGGTCAGTCAGCCCTGCAGAACGGTCGATCAGATTTTCAGCTTCCAAACGGTCTATCAGACCAACGGCGCTGTGATGCTTGATCTGCAAGCGTTCAGACAGTTCTCCAACGGTGATCTGTTCGCGCCCCGGAAATCCCTTGATGGCCAGTAAAGCTTGATGTTGTTGGGGCGTTAATCCAATCTCTTCTGCGGCATTTTCACTAAAGCTCATAAATCGGCGCAGTGTGTAACGGAATTCTGCAAGAACTTCGTACTCAGTTTTGGAAATAACTTTGGGGTGCGACACGATTATCTCCGTTGTCCAAGATAAATAGATTATATCGTAAAGCATTGACTTATATCGTATCACGATATTATAATCTTGCAGTCTTAAAAATGACAGGATTAACGTAAATTAAGGAATTTAAAAGGTACTGACCAAAACACCAAAAATGAAGGGAACTTCACCTTGAACAACCACAGTATTGCCACCGACAAAATACACGATAATTTGGCGGATTTTAATCGTGATTACCGGATCCTATTACTATCTTTGATGGCAATTGCCATCGGTGCCATCAGCGCATTTATCGCTTATGGACTGGTATTATTGATCGGTTTGATCACAAACTTGGCGTTCTACCAGCGTCTCTCGACAGATTTCACATCCCCTGCAAACAATCACCTGGGCCTCCTTGTAATCATCGTCCCGATGATTGGCGGTCTGATCATTGGCCTGATGGCCCGTTATGGTTCGGAACAAATACGAGGACATGGGATCCCAGAAGCCTTGGAGGCTATTCTCATTGGGCGCAGTCGTATTGGTTTCAAGGTGGCGGTGCTTAAACCCTTATCATCAGCATTATCGATCGGCACGGGAGGCCCGTTCGGTGCGGAGGGTCCAATTATTATGACGGGAGGGGCCTTTGGTTCATTGTTTGCCCAGGCGTTTAACCTCTCCACAGCGGAAAGAAAAACCTTACTCGTCGCCGGAGCAGCCGGCGGTATGGCTGCGATCTTTGCGACTCCCCTGGCCGCGGTCCTGCTTGCAGTTGAGCTCCTTCTTTTTGAGTGGAAACCGCGTAGTTTTATCCCGGTTGCATTTGCGGCAATTACTGCCTCGATCTTACGTGTAACTTTGCTCGGCCAGGGGCCGATTTTTCCGATCCCGCCTCATCCTCAACTGTCCTCGCCTGAAATGCTTTATGCCCTTGGAGTGGGGATCGTTGCCGGTCTGGGATCCAGCCTGCTTACCTTGTTGGTTTATGGTTTTGAAGATCTATTTCGTAAGCTCCCCATCCACTGGATGTATTGGCCAATTATTGGTGGATTCTTTATCGGTCTCGGTGGCCTGATCAACCCGCATACTCTCGGCGTTGGTTATGACACCATTCGCACACTTTTGAGCGGCAATGAAATCGGTATAGCCCTCATTACCTTATTGATTGTAAAAACGTTGAGCTGGTCAATCGCATTGGGTTCAGGCACCTCCGGCGGCGTCCTTGCACCTCTCATGATTATCGGAGGGGCTTTGGGTGCGTTGGAAGCGACACTTTATTCCTGCGGGAGATGTTGGCTTATGGGTATTGATCAGCATGGCAGCCATGATGGGCGGCACAATGCGGTCGCCTTTTACTTCGATCGTTTTTGCCCTTGAATTAACTCATGATTTAAACGTTTTACCGGGATTGCTGATCGCCTGCGTTGCTGCTGATGCAGTGACTATTCTCCTTATGCGTCGTTCAATTCTCACTGAAAAAGTCGCCCGCCGCGGTCTTCACCTGACCCGGGAATATAGTGTTGATCCTCTGGAATTGATTCGAGTTGGCGAAGTGATGGACAGAAATCCGGATATTATCCTACCTTCGATGACCCTGCGTGAGTTTGCCGATAAGTTCATGCTTGAGAAAAAAGTTCTTAAGCACCAGGCATTCCCAGTCGTCAACTCCCTGGATAGACTCGTGGGAATTATCACGAAGAGTGATGTCATAAATCTTCTGATTAGTCCAGACCGGGAAATCGACACTTCGATCGGTGAGGTTTGTACTCATAATCCGATTGTTACTTATGCAGATGAATTACTCGCTCAAGCCACGAATAAAATGCTCGAACATAAGGTTGGCCGGTTACCTGTCGTCGATCGGGAGAATCAAATGAAATTGGTCGGATATTTGGGACGCGCCCAAATCGTCGAAGCACGGAAGCGGGTTTTGCGTGAGGAATATGTCCGCGAGCGAGGTTGGTTAAAGCCGGAATCGTTGGAAAATCCAAAATAATCAGGAACTTTCTTGTTCACAAGATTAGTTGCGGGCAAATAGCGGCCTCTATTTCTGAAGTGTCTGATCGATCTACTCGTACAAGGCTATTACGGACCCCTTGAGGCATGAGGGTGGTTTTTAGCATAATTTGTTGTCATATATGGGGAAGCCTGCCCTGCGCGCAGCGTGGACTGGAATCGTGGAAGATTACGAAGGACTATAATCCTCGTTAGGAAGCAGATTTTCATCTACTCTTCATTAATTCAGGATTGGTGGGAAAGTGAGGATTAGAAAAGAAATCATACCTTTCAATCATGACAATTATCGGGTATTCATCTTCGTGGCTGATAAATTTAATCAAACAGGAAATTTTCAGAAAATAACACTGATATAAATCTTGGGATAAACCCGTAATGTCCATCAATTTCTTATGAGGAAACGTATATGAAGAAGCTGTATCTCCTCGTTTTCAGTTGGTCGCACGCCCAGCTGGAAACAGACCACTTTCGTGAAGGGACTTTCCTGGCAACTTCAGGGGTAGTGGCAGTAGCAGCCTGGTTGTGGGTCGGCCAGGGTGTCGCGGCAGAGCAGATTCCTGCGAAATATGGCCTGCTCCTGGCGGGGATCATTGCCGGCGCTTTCTGGGGAATTTACTCGCTTTACCACAACCATTATCTGCAAGCCGTGGTAATCTTTTTGAGCGCCCAAATGTTGTTTCTTGGACTGATGATACTGCTTTACCGCGACCTGACGATCGGCTACCTGTTCCTCTTTACCGTCGTCATGGCCGGCACGCTCATGGGTCCGGTCGGTTCGATAGGCACCGCCAGCGGAGCGGCGATCATCGAAGGATCGTTCGTGCATTTTATTCCAAACGATTTGAATGAGAGCGGGATTTTATTGGCACTGATCGTGGTGCAATACCTGGCTGCCCTGATATCGGCGCAGTCCGCACAGGGCTTGTACGCTGCCTTGGAAGCCGCGGAAATTTCTGCCCGCTCTTCCCACGAGCATGCAGAGGAAGCGCGCAAGCATCGAGGGGAACTGCATAGGACTCTCAAATCGCTCGACACTGCCTATGCCCAACTGCAGCGGGTAAATGCCGAACTGCTCCAGGCCAGGGAGATCGCCGATTCGGCCTTGCACTTCAAAAAGGAGTTTGCGGCCCAGACCAGTCATGAGCTGCGTACACCCCTCAACCTGATCATCGGTTTCAGCGAGACCATGGCCTTTTCCCAGAGTTCCTACGGCGTGAAACTGCCTTCCGCCTATCTGCGGGATGTAACCGAAATCCATCGCAATAGTCGGCACCTGTTGACGTTGATCGACGACATTCTCGACCTTTCCAAGTTGGAGAGCGGCCGTATGGGATTGCGCTTCACGCTTGTCGATATCCACGACGTTTTACTGGAAGTCGTCGAAACCATCCAGCCTCTCACCCAGGCTAAAAAGCTGGAGTTGGTCATCGATGTGTCCAAGACACTCCCGAGCCTGTGGCTGGATCGGGCCCGCATCCACCAGGTGCTGCTCAACCTGTTGAGCAACGCTGCCCGCCTTACCAAGCGCGGCCGGATCCTGCTGCAAGCCAGGGTTGGAGAACAGCAGAACGAGTTGCTTATCCAGGTCAAGGATACCGGACCCGGAATCCCGGCCGATATGCTGACGCAGGTTTTTGAGGAGTTTCAGCAAGTGGGGGATACGACCGGATCGTCAGGTACAACCGGGCTGGGCCTCGCCATCAGCAAGCGTATCATCGAATTGCACGGGGGTCGCATCTGGGCTGAAAGTGAAGTTGGAGTTGGCAGCCAGTTTTCATTTGTTCTGCCCGTGCATGAGCCTTACCTCTCGCAACAGGTCCATACCGGCGAAGGCGCGGGTCAAATCCAGGTTACACAGCCCACCCTGGTGGTGCTCGGCGAAGAAAGCTCGGATGAAATCAAATTACTCCAGAGACACCTGGACGGTTTCGTGCTCGCCAGCGCATCCAACTGGAAGAACGCCAAAAAGCTCATTGAGAAGGAGAGTGCCCGGGTCATCATTACAAACGAGCCTGTCGCCGATGGGTTCGATCGGGATGGTTCGATCGTACCCATCATCAGCTGTCCAATTCCGAGCTCGAAGAAAACTGCCCAGGCCCTCGGGGTTGCCAGTTTTATTCGTAAACCGCTCACCATCAAGGCCTTGCATACTGCCTTGAAGCAGAAAATACCGGGAGTAAAAAGCCTGTTGATCATCGACGATGATCCGAGCACCCTGCGATTAATTGAAAGGATGCTCCAGGGACAAAAGTCCATCTATAAAGTATTCCGCGCATACACATCCGTCGAAGCGCTGGCACGCATCAGGGAGCAATCTCCGGATGCCATCCTTCTGGATTTGGACATGTCAGACGATGCTGGAATCACTCTGATGGCGAAGTTGAAAAACACACCCAAAAGCGCAAAAATCCCCATGATTGCCATCAGTGGGCGTGAAATCGATGAAACCGTTCCAAACAGGCCAATTACAATTTCCAGTCCAAAAGGCTTCACTCCGTCGGAGATTTTGAACTACTTGCAGGCGATCCTATCGGTAGTGCCGCCACTGGGAATGGAGAATGGCACCAATGCTCCACCTTTGCCAGCAGGTCATCCTGGGTGACCGGCTTGGTAAGATAGTCCGAGGCTCCAAGGGTTGAGGCGATCTCCTCTTCGTTCAATACGGAACAGATCACAACAGGTACGGATTTCGTCTCGTCTGCTGCCTTCAGGCGCTGCAGGATTTCCAAACCATCCTGCTCAGGCATCATCACATCCAAAATGACCAGCTTCAGATTGAACTTACGGGCGGTTTTAATGGCCTCGTCTGCTGTGTGCGCTTCCAAAACGCGATAGCCTCGCCCCGCCAGGTAGCGGCGGAAGAGCTCGATCAAACCCGCATTATCGTCCATCACAAGGAGAGGCAGGTCCTCTCGCGATCGGTAAGGCAATCCCGGCTCGCCAGCGCCGGGCATTCTCCTGGATCTCGATCTGCCCGCCTAGGCTGGAGATCAATGTCCGGCTGACCTCCAGGCCGCGGCTATTGGGCTCGCCGGGTCCAAATTTCCCTATCGCGGTCACCCAAAGAGTAACACCTTTGACCAGCGTGCTCTCGATGACGATCTGCCCTGTCAATAAGCGCTGTAAAACGTACCAAAGCAGCCCCATTAAACCTTGCCGTAAAACCACCCGGTCCGCCCGGACGAGCGGCAGGTCGCCCGACATTTCGTTTATAAGGGTGATATTTCGTCCGGCTGCCACAAGTGTCAGGGTGGTCAGCACGCCGTTGACCAGATCTGAAAGCACCAGGTCGTCCAGGTGGGCCTGGCTGATCAGTTGCTCGGTTTCAGTTTGAGCTGCATCGGTTGAATTGCTTGATAGGATTGCCGGACCAATGGACTGGAAATCTGCATTGATCTCCAACTGACCCGCCATTTTTTCCCATAATAATGTGGTGATGGCATTGAGTGCCCGGGCATGTTCCCGACGCAGCTGGCGGACGCTGATTGCCAGCTCCTCAGCCAGCTCCGCGGTGGTCATGCCCTGAACATAACGGCCGTAGAGCAGCGAGTACGGGCGTTTCTCTTTTGCCCGGCTGGAGGTGTTACCTGGCGGATTGAGCTGTTCGATTGCATCCAGGATTTCCGACCGCAGTGATCGGACCACCTGATCCAGAGTCCCGTTCGAAGCACTCAACAAACCCGTGATCGGCAGTTTCTGCAGGGAGGCAAAGTCATGCAAATTGAGAAGCGCTAGCCGTATCTGGTCTGCAAAATCAATTTTACGGATGTTTGTCATGGCACTTAATTGGCACTCGTTTGGCCTAAAAGTACTTCCTTCAGGTAAGCATTTTCGTTAAACTATAACATAGAAATATTTGCGTTGCCAAAGGACTGCAGAGGCAACAGCAATATTCACCTCTTGTCTTACAGAACAGAAGGAGGAGTTATCGAAAAAATTGAACGGACGTCAATACCTTAAATCACCCCCATCTATTTTCTGGAAGAGAGGAGTCAAATCAGTTATGAAAACACTTCGAGTTCTTTTGTTCGTCCTTCTAACAATATCGATGGCAGCCTGCGGTTCAACATCGACTGCTGCTCCGGCCACCACGGCACCGGCGGGGGGGGCGCCAGCTACGGCAGCGCCGACAGTGGCAGCACCGGCTACAACAGCACCGGCAGTAACATTGACCCTGGGATCATGGCGAGTGGACGATGCTGATGCCTGGGCGAAAATCCTGACGGCTTTTAATCAAAAGTACCCGAACATTACAGTTAAATTCGATCCCACCAACCCGACGGATTATAATGCCACCCTGCAAACTCAGCTGGAGACCGGCACCGGGCCCGACCTGTTCTTCGTACGCTCCTTTCAGGTTGGTCGCGATCTGTTCGATAACAAATATCTTGCCTCATTGAAAGACTTGCCCGGCCTGTCCGATGCTGTCTCGGCGGCTTCCAACGCGCCCTGGGCCACGGATAGTGGTGAGCCCTATGCGGTCCCGATCGCGGCGGTTGCGCAGGGCATTTTCTATAATCAGGATATGTTTACCGCGAATGGCATCACTGTCCCCACGACCTGGGAGGACTTGATCGCGGCCGCGCAGAAACTCAAGGCCGCAGGAATCACACCCTTCTCCAATGGACTGAAGGACGAGTGGGACATCAACGAAGTCGTGTGGATGGGTTTGCTCCCCAGCGCTATTGGCGGACGGGACGCCCGCCTGGCCTACCTGAACGGCCAGAACTGCTTCAATGATTCCAAGATGGTTGCGTCATTCCAGCAAATTGCAGATCTTAAGCCCTACCTGCCAAAAGGATTTGAGGCAATCGGGGTCAACGACGCTGAAAATTTGTTCGTGCAGGGCAGGGCCGCCATGATGTTCGATGGATCCTGGAGCATCAAAATTTATGAACAGGATGCCCCGACCTTCAAGTGGAGTGTTTTCCAAATTCCTGCTCCAGCCGGAAAGGATCTGTATGAGACATTCCATGTGGATTCGGCCATCGGTATGAACGCAGCCAGCAAGAACCAGGACGCGGCCAGGACATTCCTGCAATGGTTATTAACGAAGGATTTCAATGATGCCTTCGCCAATAATATCCCTGGCTTCTTCCCGATGAGCAATACCCCCACCACCATCACCGACCCGGTGGCGTCAACGATCCTGGGTTTCAATGCAACATCCAAAGGCACCGACTTCCGTTTTACCTGGGACAAGATCATGTCGCCTCCGTCCGGCCAGCAGAGCGCCTATAATGTGGCGCTGGCCGGAGAAGACGCCATCCTCAAAGGCCAGATGACCCCGCAGCAGGCAGCTGATAGTCTGCAGACTGCGCTCGCCGCCTGGTATGATCCGGCCAAGACTTGTCAGAAGTAATTTAATGTGACGCATTTTGGCAGGGACGGCTGGCTCTGCGTCCCTGCCATGTTTATTACTTTAATGCAGCACCGATCGCCGGGCCGGTTTTTTTGCAATATGCAGATTATTGACACGACCCGGTTTACATATAACAGTCAGCAGGAGGCAGAATGAGCCAGGCGCCTTTCAGGGCACAAAAGAGACGTAATCTCTCGGAATATATAAACGAGACCTTCTTAAGCAACGAGGCCCGACGGAAGATAACCTGGCTGTTATTTTTATTACCAGCATTCATTGTTTACGTCGTCTTTATGGCCGCACCTCTTTTCAACTCCTTGCGATTAAGCCTCTTTACTGGAACCGGCCTGACTCCCACAACTTTTGTGGGCCTGCAGAACTATATCGACCTCTTTACCAACAATCTCTGGCGTGACCGCTTCTTTGGAGCCGTTTTGCATACCTGCATCTTTTTTGCGATACATATGACGGTGCAAAACACCCTGGGACTCCTTTTCGCTGTGTTGCTGGCTTCCAATTTCAAGGGTCGGAATGTATATCGAACGATTATTTTCGCACCGGCCACCCTTTCTGTGCTGGTGGTCGGTTTCCTGTGGACGTTGATCCTGAACCCTTCCTGGGGTGCGGTGAACATCATCCTGACAAAAGTGGGCCTGGGTTCTTTGGCCTTGCCCTGGTTGGGTGATGAAAATCTGGCTCTCCCCGTTATTTCGTTGACATCGGCCTGGCAATGGGTGGGTATGCCGACGGTCATGTTTCTGGCGGGTCTGGTGGGCATCCCCGAAGAATTGAGCGAGGCCGCGCACGTGGATGGCGCCTCCGATTGGGCCACCTTCTGGAAAATCAAATTTCCGCTGCTCATGCCGGTCGTCGGGATTGTAGCGGTTATTACGTTCGTCGATAACTTCAACGCTTTCGATGTGATCTATGCCATGGCCGGTGCGCGAGGATCGCCTAACTACTCCACGGATCTGCTGGCAACCCTCTTTTATCGCACAGGCATTGCCGGGGAACACCCGGTGGGCCTCCCCAATATGGGGATGGGCGCGGCCATAGCCACGATGACCTTCTTGATCCTCATGATCGGCGTCCTGCTATGGTTATTCCTGATACGCCGTCAATCCTCCTCTGAAGCATAAGGCTGGAGAGCCAGCATGAGACCCTTCCGGTTTAATAGAATCTTAACTTATTTCATTTTGACCGTCTGGTCGCTGATCGCGCTTTTCCCGATCTGGACCTTGCTGGTCAATTCGTTCAAGATCCAAAAGGATATTTTCGCCGACCCCTTTGGCCTGCCCAAACACTTCACCTTCGCCGGATATATTTCAGCCTGGACTCAGGGTCGATTTGATCTGTATTTTTACAATACGATTTACGTGACTGTTGTCTCGTTGGTACTTATCTTGTTTCTTGGATCATTGGCAGCCTATGCCCTGGCAAAATGGAAGTCCCGGTTAACGAGTTTCCTGTACGTTTTTTTTATCGCCGGAATGATGATCCCCATCCGTCTCGGCACCATCGACCTGGTTCGTATGATGAAAGCGCTTAACCTGCTGGACACACTCTGGAGCTTGATCCCCGTTTACGTTGCCATGGGAATGCCGATTGCCACTTTCGTGCTGACGGCTTTTATCCAGAGTTTACCCGACGAGATGTTCGACGCGGCCCGAGTGGATGGCGCCTCGTCATGGGATATCTACACTTCGATTGTCTTGCCCCTTATGCGGCCGGCCCTGGCGACTGTGGCTATATTCAACATGATCAAGATTTGGAATGACTTCTGGTTCCCCCTGGTTTTCATCCGGGCTCAACAATCTCGTACGATCGCCCTGGGTGTTTCGTTATTATTCGGAGAGTATCAAACGGATTGGAATAAAGCCTTGAGCGTGTTGTCGCTGGCAGCTGTGCCGATGCTCTTGCTCTATACTCTGCTTTCTCGTGAGTTCATCAAAGGCTTGACCGCCGGAGCCATCAAAGGCTGATCCGTCTCACAGCCCCGGCATGAAGTAACTGGAAAAACGATATGTGCAGGTGAATTTCCTGCGCGGAATTCTTAGTCTTCGAAGTTGCCGAGCGTACTTCTTGGCGCGCAGATGATTGGTTTCTTCGCGAAGCATGCCAGCTGAAAGCCTGGGCAGCGGCGGCGCCGGTCATGGGAAATGTATCACGGCAGGGAAAGTAAACAGATGTGTTATTCATCGCATTGGCATACAGCCATCCTGGCGGGATTTGTCGATGTTCCACAAACATTCGCATCACAATCCCATGAATGGCCTCCTGTATTAACTACACACCCCTGCGCTGGTTGCGCAGGGGTGTGGTGAAGGAATAGAAGTGAAGGGTATTATCTGGTTTAGTTGGTCGGCTGGGTGCCCAGAGTGACCTGGACTTGAGTATCACTGCCATTGCGCAGGACATTGAGGGTCACCGACTGGCCTGGTTGAGTGTTGTCAGACAGGTAGGAGACCAGGTCTTCAAAGGAGCTGATCGATTTACCGTCGATACCGGTGATGATGTCGCCGACGGCAGTGGGGGTGCCGTTCGCATCCACTGTGGCAGCCTTCAGGCCTGCCTTTTCAGCCGGACCGCCCGCGACCACGGTCGCCACCAGCACACCCTGCTGCCCGGCCTTCAGGTTGAGAGCGCTGACTACGTCAGGGGTGACGGTGGTGCCGGATATGCCCAGGTAGGAGTGCACAGCCACACCTTTCGAGATCAACTGCGGAACAACCTTGCTGACGATGGCCGAAGGGATGGCAAAGCCGACGCCCGAGTTCGAGCCGCTTTGAGATTCTATCTGGGAAGGCACACCGATCAGAGCGCCGTTCATGTCGACCAACACGCCGCCGGAGTTTCCGGGGTTGATGGCCGCATCGGTCTGGATGACATCGGGGATCGAGAAGCTCGGGGCGTTGGTCGGGCCGTTCTGGCTGCTGCCGCTGCCAGCCAGGATCGAGCGGGCAATGGCGCTGACAATACCGGTCGTCATGGTATTTGCCAGGCCGAACGGATTGCCAATCGCGACGACCATCTCGCCGACCTTGACCTGGGTCGAGTCGCCCACGGTGATCGGGTTTGAGCAGGGACGCAGGGGCGCCGGTGACCTGGATCACGGCAAGGTCCGTGTTGGGATCCGTGCCAACCAGCTTGGCATCGTAGGATGAACCGTCTGAGAAGGTCACGGTGATCTTGTCAGCGCCAGCGACCACGTGGTTATTGGTCACAATGTGGCCGGCGGTATCCCAGATGAAGCCGGAACCTTCGGCAGTCGGCACAATCTGACCCTGGCTTCCCTGGCTGTTTTGACCATTTCCCTGACGTCCCAAGTCCGCCCGGGGCACTGACACTGGAGACCCTGCTGCCGATCTCGATGGTTACCACGGAGGGATTTACGGTCTGATAAATCGCCTCATAAGCGCTCTGCAGGGAGGCGACATCGGCGGCCGCTTGTGGGTTCGCCGCAACGGGCGCATTCACCAACGGCGCGCTGGCTCCATTGGATTGGGTGTATTGAATTCGAAAGGGAGCCGGGCCGCCAGGGACAGACCGATACCACTGCAAGCGTTGAGCAGCATGCTTACAGCAACGACGATTATGGGTAATAATTTTGTGCTTTTCATTTTTTTCTCCAACAATGCCGGCATTCAATGCCGGGACTAAAACGGAATTATCACAATCTTTAGTTTATTAGTTTACCCAAACAAGATGACGGATGGATGAATTTTCAAATCCCCATTTAAAATTCGTGTCTACTCACAGCCTCAGCATGAAGTACCCGAAAAAACGATATGTGCAGGTGAATTTCCTGCGCGGAATTCTTAGTCCTCGCAGATGCCGGGTGTTTTTCCCGGCCAGGCTGAAAGTCGCAGATCCCGCGCAGCGGGGCGTGGTCGCAGATGGCGAGAGTTTTCCTCGCCAAGTAGTGGTGAATAGATACTAAAATTCTACAGCTCCTTCGATAACATCGTCAGTGACCGGGTGCCGATTTGCCGACTTCCCCCCTGGAATGCACGAGGCGCTGTCATGATGGTTCTAACAGTAATCAACTCGATGGTGTTTACTTCATGACTACTCTTTGGCGCTCATCCACAGTGACTGCCGTGGTGGATACACGCGAGGTTGGGCTGCTCTTCAAAACAATAGCAATACCCTCGAATCGCCTCACGATCTGAACTGTCTCCTCCATTGAGGAACGAACATTGACACTTTTCTCTGATAGGCTTCATACTCTTTGCCAAAGACTCGCAGTAGTTCCTTTTCCTCCTTAACGGCAATCAGGTAATCAAATACGAAAAATACGGGTGTAAAGAGTAAGGCATACCAGGCGGAGAACACCAGACACATTCCAATATGCAAGATGGCTCCTCCCAGATTTTGGGGATGTCTCACTATGGAAAAGACCCCATTGGTGATCAGCCGTTCTGGTTTTCTATGTTCGATACTCAATTCGTTGCCCATTTGACGAAGTGCCTGCACGATCAACCAAACGCCAGATACAATGAATGGCAAAGCCACAACCAAATGGAAATAGGGTATCGAAAAGTGGATCAAGGGAATTTCAAACGATCCATTGGACCAAAACGGAAGCTTGAAGCGCGGTTGGGGCAGCACCCATAAACCCACCAGAAACAGCATCTCCAGATCTCCTGAAAGCCCCCCATAGAGTTTAACAAGGCGTGAAGCTTTTTCCACCCCATATTTCTGTTCGAGCTTGTCATATTCCACAGACCAAAAGTGCAAGGTTCCTGATACAACGGCCACCAGCATCCAAAGCAAGACATACATATAGAACATCCTCCATTATTTGTCCGATGAATAGGATGTGCCTTTGATAACTTAATCTATTTTCCAACCCAGGGAATAAGCATTGGAACTTTCTTTGTGTACTCTTTATAATCTTCACCGAAATCCCTCATTAGTTCTACCTCCTCCTTACGCGCAAAAAAGTAAAGCATGATGAAGATTAAGGGGGTGGAAAGCAGCGCATACCACCCGGAGAGCAGGATGGAGAACCCTATATGTGTTAGCAGAAAGCCAAGGTATTGTGGATGCCGGACCCTACTGTATATACCAGTGGTAACAACTTTCTCCGGCCGATGCGATTCTGACACTTTTCGGGTTAATCCAGTTACGGATTGGAATAAAAGCCAAATTCCCAACATACCGAAAGGAACGAAAATGATCAGGTGAACCCATGGAATAGCGAAATTAATGGCTGGAATCAAGATGATTAGATGTTGAAAAATCGGGATAAAAAATCTGGGCTGAGGTGAAAACCATAGACCTATCAAGGAGAGAAACAACAGATCGCCCGAAATGCGGCCGTAGGTTTCTCCAAGTTTGATCCCCTGCTCCTTACCATACTTTCCTTGAAGGTTCGCATGCTCCACGGACATGAAATGAATCGGTACCGTAATAACAGCACATATTGCAAAAACGAAAAAAAGAAATTCCATAGGGTTCCCTTTCTCTTATTCAGTGGAACATGACCGGAGCCATGATTTACTCCTTCGACGAGGAAATACCCTTCATCGTCATATCGAACAAACTCTCGAGAATCGTCGACCAATTTAGTGTATCTGGATCGACAAGGGCCTGCATAGCCAAACCTTCATAGGTGCCTAAATGCACCGCCGATAATGCCTCCGTATCCATCGGACGGAATTCACCATTGGCGACGCCGGCATCCAAAATGTTCTTGAATTCGGCGCGGAATTCGACAAAAAGACCTTGGAGAGCCCGGCGGACTTCGTCATCACGGCTGGCCTCGGCGTAAAACTCAAACTCGATGCGAGCTAAATCCTTGAATTGAATAATGAGTTGTACGCCATATTCCAACCCCTTGCGTAATTGAGTCGTAATATCATCGTCCGGGGAGACCATTAATTTCCAGGCATTCGAGCTTTTTTGGGACCAATCATCGAGAATGGCTAGGAAGATGTCACGCTTATTCTTGAAATAGTAATAGATTAAGGACTTGCTGAAGGACAATTCAGCCGCGATATCGTCCATACTGCTGGAGTAGTAGCCCTTGCGGGAGAAGCAGTTCATGGCAGCTTCAAGGATCTGTTGGCGTCGTTCTTTTTCGACATTGGGTCGGGACATTAAGCATCCTTTTATAATTAACTGACCATTCAGTTAATTATAAATCAAAAAGATGAAAAGTCAAGCTGGCAGTTTGCGATTGCTGATTTGAATGGCTTAAGTAGATAAGGAAACTTAGATACGAAAGCGGGCAGAGCTCTGGCTGGAACAAGCCGAGAGCGATAAAGCAGGTGGAAGGATGATCGGTGCTGGCAAAATTAATTTATGATAGCGCCATTTTCTGACCCCCGTGAACTCTTTTGTTATGGAACGTCTCAGTGCAGTGTTTTGATGAAATTGAACAGATCTTGCAGGTCACCCTCGCTTAGCTGCCAGCGCGGCATGTTTTCATCCAGCAGGCTCCCGTCGACATCGTGTCCATCTACAACTTCTGTGCGAAAGTTGTCCAGGGTATAGCCGCCCGGGGAAGATGTGCCTCCGGAGGCATCCTGCATCATTTTAACCAGCGCATCATAATAAATGGACGGCGCATCAATAGTCTGCATCTGAAGTGTATGAGGGCCGCCGTGTCCGTCCGCGCCACGGCAGGCGGCGCAGGCCAGATAATTACCCATCATCATGCCGCCAAAGGATGGGCCCCCTGTATACGAAACAGGGCGGCCACTTTGGTCGGTGGCGGTAAAGTAAATCTGCTGGCCGTTCGAGCTAAACTGTCCCTGCTTTGGATTGTTGTATCCGGAATTCACCGGCGCATTTTGCGAGCCGATGAAACCGCACGCGCCAAGCAGCAGGCCGGTAACTGTAATCAGTAGAAATTTTATTTTCATGGGCGTGTTTCTTCATTTTCATAATTTGTTGTCAACCATGACAATTATAGTGGAAGAGACCACAGGTTAGCAGAGCAACTCAGCCGCATTGCATGGAATTCGACTTTCGATTAGAGAAGCCCACATATATAGCTAGAACCAGCCCGGTCGTGACCGAAATTAATGTTACTTGTACCCCCATTATTCTTTCGGCTTCTTGCCAACAAAAATCCCGTATCCTGTATGCCTGCTCTGGAAAATTCGCTCGGATTCCCAAATATCCATCAACCCTGAAATGCCCCACATTCTCGCCACCTTGAGAACAATCCTCACGATACTGGCAAGGCTTAAGTTTCTGGTAGTCTCCTTCATCCAGGGAGGGATGATGGCAGATCTGTCTATTGCCTGCACATGGGTCAGGCCTGCCTTTTCACATAAAGCTTTCCAGCCTTCAAGCGTCTCGGGCCTTTCGCCTTCGATTTCAGTCAGGCGCTTTTTCACCCGCTCAGGCGTGTCACCTTTCCAGCAAATGTCATGGAACCCTACGCGGCCGTTTGGCTTCACTACCCTCATCATTTCTTTAATTGCTTTTTCCTTGTCGAGGATACACATCGTACATTCTGATATGACGGCATCAAATGTATTATCGTCGAAGGGCAATTGCCGGGCATCGCCTTTCCTGATTTCCACTGCCAGGTTTCTTTGCTTCGCTTTCTTTAATGCTCTCTCCACCATGTAGTCTGAGCCGTCAATGCCGATAACCCGTGCACCCATTTTTTCCGTCAGATAACAGGCGGTCTCTCCCGTACCAGACGCGACATCGAGTACGGACGTTCCTTTCGCAACGCCGCACAGGTCAGCGAGTTCTTGTGTAATACTCATTCCTCCCGGGTGAAGGATTTCAAACCCCAATTCCTCGCCTTCAACCAGGTTCTCCAACGAGGCCCGTGTTTTACCGGTTCCATCCATGGTTTTCCTTTCTTGTCGCGCACAATGGACATCGGATCATCATTTTCCTGGAACATTACCAACAAATGTTACATCTGTGGGCATGCCTGGTTTGAGTTTACCATCCGTATTATTCACCGATAGCTCGACTGCGTAAACCGTCGTCTGGCGGCCCTCCTTGGTTTGGACATTTTGGGGTGTGAATTCGGCCTGGTCTGAAATGCGTGTCACCCTGGCGGCAAAGGTCGCATTGGGGAACGAGTCCACACTCAGGTCGGCTTGCTGTCCCAGGCTGATTTGCCCGTATTGGTTTTCAGGGATATAGACCGTAACCTTCAAGGTATCGAGTTTCCCGATGGTCAATGCCGGCAGGCCGGCCTGGATGACCTCCCCCACTTCGACGCTGCGCACCAGTACCACACCGTTCATGGGTGCCCGGATGGTAAGCTTCTGGATTTGTGTATCGATGAGGTTAAGGTTGGCCTGCGCGGAGCTAACGGCAGACTGCGCTTGTTCGAGCTGGGCTTTTGCCTGGTCCACGGCTCCCTGTGCCGCGCTTACATTCGGTGACTGGTCACCGGTCTGCAGCGTTCGCAGAAAATCAAGCGCCGCATAGTAATATTCCTGATCGACCTCCACTTCGGCGCGTGCCTTTAAGATTTTGTCGGCCTCTTGCGATGACAGGAGATCGTTATAGGCATTCTGTGCATTATTCAATTCGGTCTGCGCATTATCGTGCAAAGTCTGCCCGGCGTTGGATAATTGTGGATCGCCATTGCAGTCATAGATCACATTGACCATTTGCTGGTTGGGAATGTGATATCCGTTGTTCGTTCCGCAATGCGTGCTGTTATAAGCGCCCACCGGCTGTTTGGAACTGGTCGAGTTCTGCGCCTGCGTATTTACATTTTTGGTGATCAGGTAGGCGAGACGCGCATTCAACAGGCGTTGTTCCGCTTTCGTAAAATCGGCTTGCGCCGTTGACTGCGAGATATTGTCCAGGTTTGCCTGGGCGTCTTGCATGGCCTTTTGAGCTGTGTCCACTTGAGCTTGTGCAGCCTGGATTTGCTCTGCCCGGGAAAAGTACCATCCGGGCTGGGCGAATTGCTTTGGATCCTTGACGAACCAATCATGCAGGCGGCTTGTCTGATCTTGTGAAAGCTCGCTCTCCAATATGCTTTGATAATTGGCTTTGGACGTATCCAGCGCATTTTGGGAGGTCTGGACGCCTGCCCTGGCGGAATCCAGCGCAGCCTGCGCGGCCTGTTGCTCCGAAAGCAGCAGGCTGTCGTCCATGCGAAGGAGCGGATCGCCTGCTTTGACGGAATCCCCTTCGTTGACGGACACTTCGACGACACGGCCCGCTTGTTCGGGTGCGACCGCAACCTGTGTCGCTTCGATCAAGCCCGAAGCCTGGATCGCCGTATTATTGGCCGGTCCACAACTGAAAGTTAAAAGGGCCAGGAGCAGGACAAAGATAATGGTAAGTTTTTTCACGGGAGCCTCCAGTTATGCTTTCATGGCAGAGATAAAGATATCTTCGAGCGACGGCTCGATGATGGAAATGTGATCTGCCCGGATGCCTGCCCGGCGCAGTTCGTTTTCGATGGCGCGCTGGTGTTTTTTGATGTCCGGGGCAACGACGTGCACCAGTGCGCCGTAGAGTTCGACTTCTTCTATGGGAAGGGTGTGGTCGGCTTGAGCGGCGCGTAATACCCTGACGCACTGCGGCGCATCGGATGGTTCGAGTTCAAGCACCTCGCCGCGCATCATTTTGTTTTTGATTTCCTGGGAAGTGCCGTAGGCAATGAGTTTGCCGTGTTGAATAAAAGCGAGACGGTGGCAATTCTCGGCCTCATCCATGTAGTGGGTGGTGACGAAGACCGTAATGCCCTCGGTAATCAATTGATAAAGCAAATCCCAGAACGCGCGGCGGGAAAGGGGATCGACGCCTGCTGTAGGTTCGTCCAGGAAGAGCACTTCGGGTCGATGCAGGATGGCCGCGCTGAGAGCGAGCCGCTGGCGCCAGCCGCCAGAAAGGTCTCTGGTTTTGGTATGCTCGCGTCCTTCGAGGCCGGCCATGGACAACGCCTCCTGGATCCGCGCATGAAGTTCCGAATTGGAGAGTACATACGCCGCACCGTAGAAGTTCAGGTTTTGCAGGACGGTCAGGTCGTTGTACAGGCTGAATCGTTGGGACATGTAACCGACGCGCGGACGGATATTCTGCGTGTCGTTATCCACTTTCATGCCAAGCACTTCGACCGATCCCGAGCTGGGTTTCATCAGTCCAAGCATCATGCGGATCGTGGTGGTCTTGCCAGAGCCGTTCGGGCCCAGGAAGCCGAATATCTCGCCGTGGTTGACTTGAAAGTTTATCCCGTTCACGGCAGTGAAGTCACCGAAGCGTTTGATGAGGTTGTGGACAATGATTGCAGGTTGTTCTTCGCTCATGATTAATCCAAAGCCTTTCTTACATAGTTCAGTGAAAATGTGCCGATCACGATTCCAAGGACGATCAACGCCAGCACGTTCGGCCAGAGCACATCCAGCCCTGTGCCTTTGAGCAGAATTCCACGCAGGATCGTCAGCCAGTGATGAGCTGGGATGATGATCGCGAACCACTGCAAAACCGGCGGCATGCTCTCGACAGGCGCCGCATAACCTGTGAACATAAAGTCCACCATACCAACTAGTAAAACCAGCAGAAAAGCCTGATGTTGCGTCTTCGAAACGACCGATAGCACAAGTCCCTTGCCCAGCTCGACGAGCAAATAGCCAAAAGCAAGGATGAATAACAACAGGATTGACCCGCGTATCGGCACGTTGAACGCAAAATGCACCAGCGTGAGCATCAACAGGAAATCCGCAAAGCCGACAAGTATCACAGGAATGGATTTTCCAATGATGATTTCCAGGGAAGAGAAGGGCATGACCAGTAGTTGCTCGAGGGTGCCAAGTTCGCGTTCACGCGAGAAGGCCAGCGCCGCGAACAGCAGTACCGTAAACTCGAGCATGAGACCCAGTTCAGCGGGAGTGGTATACAACGCCTCGGACAGGTTCTCGTTGAACCGCACCTGCAGACTCGGGTTGAATCCGCTAAATTGATCCGGGGCTCAGCCCCAGGCGTTGGACAACCAGCCGCTGGTCGATATCCTGGGCCACTCCTTGCACCGCACGCAGGGAGGCTTGGGCAGGGGTGTTCTCCGATCCGTTCAGGATGATTAAAATTGTCGGTGTGCCCGTAGCCGAGATCATTTGCTCGCTGTAATCGGGTGGAATGACCACTGCCGCACTGACCTGTCCACGGTCGAGCGCGTCTTCAATCGGTTGCATGCTCTCCACCTGTTCCGCCGCGCCGAAGGTGTGAGTGTTCTCGAGCGACGCAATAAATTGATGGCTGGCCGCGCTTTTGTTTTGATCGAACACCATCAGGGGCAGGTTTGTGATCGGCCGCGAGGTGGCCCACCCCACCAGCAGCAGTTCCGACGCGCCGCCGATCAACATGAAGGCCGGCATCCACCAGTCGTTGCGAAGATGGATGAATTCTTTTATGACCAGGGACCAGATTCGTTTCAACATGACTAACCCAGCTTTTTCCGGAAGAACAACACTGCCAACCAGCGTATAGGCGATGCCTAACACCACCAGCATCACAGCATAAGGCCAGAGCACATCTAGGCCAACGCCCTGTAAAAAGATGCCGCGCGTGATGATGGCATAATGCGTGCCGGGCAGGCCCAGCGATTCGAGCCGTGCTTCCTCGGGCATGGATACCAGCGGGAAGAAAATTCCCGTCAGGAAGAATCCCGGGAAGAAGATCACGAGGAACGAAAGTGCCAGCGCCGCGGCCTGCGTCCGCATGAAGACACCCACGAGCATCCCCATGCTCAGGACCGCAACCATGAAGAGCGCGGATAGACCGAAGAACAATGGGAAACTCCCATTGAACGAAATATGGAACCAGGCGATGGACAGCAGTGGGATGAAGATGACGTTTAGCAATCCAACGAGGATGTAGGGGACGATCTTACCCAACAACAATTCTCCACGGCTGATGGGTGTAGCCAGCAGTTGTTCCAGTGTGCCGTGCTCGCGTTCATGCGCGAGCGTGAGTGCTACGGATAAGGCCGGGAAGCCCAACACCATCGAGATCAGCCCGGGGATCAATGCATTGCTCGATTTAAGGTCGGGGTTGAACCAGGTTTGGACGCGCAGGTCAAGCGGCTGGAGTGAGCCGATCGAAAGACCGCGTGCCTGTAGCTGGCTTGTCAATGCCTGCCCGATGAATTCCTCGGCCCGTTGTTCGATATGCTGCACTGCGAAATTACCGCTGGCAGGCTCCGTCCCGTCGATGATTACCTGTAATGGAATACCCTGCAGCGACTGCAAGTCGCTTGCAAAACCAGGCGCAATAATTACCGCCGCCTTGATCTGCCCGCGCAGCAGCATGGCATTGATCTCATCCATGTTATTGGCATAGGCATAGATGTCCAGGTCTTGCCCGGCCGTGATCTGCTGGATGAATGTCTGCGATGTTTGGCTGCGGTCGAAATCCAGTACCGCGATCGGGATGTGTTTGAGGTCAACCGTCAGCGCATAAGCCATCAAGAGCAGCACCAGGGTCGGTGTGAACAGCACCAGGAACAACGTGCTGCGGTCGCGCATTATATGGTTGATCTCTTTGCGGGCCACGGCCCGCATGTGATGGATCGATACTTGGGCTGAGTGAACCTGGAGCATCATGCCTCCATTTTTCGGATCAATGTAATGAACGCCTCTTCCATGCGCGCCGGCGCAATGCGGATACTGCGATAAGCAAGCCGCGATCTTTTCATGGCGCGCTCGATTTCAGGCAGGCGGCGCTTTCCAGAGTCTACTAATAAATGGATGGACTCTCCATACGTCTGCACCTCATGGACTCCGCTCAAGCCTGTCACCATTTTCAAAGCCTTTTGCCAATCCTCCGGCTGGACCTCGATGATTTCCCCTTCAATCTTTTCCTTGATCTTCTTCGGCGAATCACACTCGATGAGTTTTCCGGCATACATCAAGCCGACCCGTGAACATCGGTCGGCTTCGTCCATGTAGGGTGTGCTGACAAGGATGGTCGTGCCTTGCAAATGCAGGTCGGTGAGGATGTTCCAAAACTCGCGCCGCGAGATCGGGTCGACGCCTGTGGTGGGTTCATCCAGTAGGAGGATTTCAGGCTGGTGGATCAATGTACAGGCCAGGGCGAGCTTCTTCTGCATTCCACCCGATAGGTTGGCTGCCCGGCGTTCTTTGAATTCGGTAAGTCCTGCGAAGGTCAGCAGTCGTTCGGTACGTTCGGCCATATCTTTGGGCGCGACATCGAATAGTTCGGCAAAGAATTGCAGGTTTTCCATCACGGAGAGTTCGCCGTACAAACTGAATTGCTGCGCCATGTACCCAATGTGGGCCTTGATGGATTCGGCTTTGTCTTTCAAATCGAATCCGAGTATGGACGCCTCTCCGTCGCTGATATCCAGCAATCCGGCCAGCAAGCGCAGGGTCGTCGTCTTCCCCGCGCCATCCGGGCCGACCAGTCCGAATAGTTCCCCAGGTGTGATCGCCAAAGTCAAGCTATCCACCGCGCAAACCTTCTTGTAGTTTCGCGTGAGGTGGTTGGTTTCGATAATGGGGGCGATATCCTTCATGATCTCTTCGCCAGGCGTATGATCCATAACACCAACAGCGAGCCCAACGCTGGCTCCAGGGCTACACCGAGGTTTCTCATCGTGATGGAGAACCCCATGGCTGGGATCACATACCAATCCATCAAACCGACCGCCACGGCTATAATCAAGGAGGCAATATAATCGCCGCGCACACCGATGGGTCGCTTGTTCTTCCAGATCGGTCCGGCCAGCCAGCCGATGACCAGCCCGACCACAACCATGGCAACAATCAATATTACAAGGTTCATTTTCTACTCCTTTTTGTTTATGCTGTTTTCTCCGGCTGAAATGCCACCATGGGCATTTTCCGGGCAATCTGCTCAGGGGCATCACTGTCCGGTTTCATGCGTTCGCCCAGGAACAATCCACTTAACTCGCTGAAAGCCACGTGATGTTCGTGGGCGTACAATTTCATGATATCGATTGCTTTCGCCAGGTCCACGAATATTGCATTTGCCCGGAACTTGCGCCCGCCAACCCGGACGATGACAGTCGGAGTTTTACGGATGTTCCGATACCAGTCCGATTTCTCGGCCCAGCCGGAAACGACGTAATACGTGTCCGTCTCCTTGTCGTGCTGCACGACTTCAATGACCGTTTGGCGCTGAAGCCCGCTTTTCCGCCCGGTGTGGGTTAACATCAAGAAACGGTTACCCAGCAGCCATCCCAGCCGGGCGCGGTACAGCCAGATGGGCAGGCGCAACCCGAACCGCAGCGTACCTCCGGGTTGAGTATCAATGATGGATTTGCTCATGATTTAACCTCTTTGAACATTCTTCTTAATATTCTCGCATACTGACCGGTCAGTCAGTTACGAACTTAAAAAAGAAAACGATCAGGCAGGTACCAAGGCACCTTCCAGCAGCAATTTAATGCCGGAACGAATATGATGATCTACATCTATCAGGCTCTTGTCATAAACCCATAAGAGGACCGTCCCTTCGAAAATCGCCCCAGCGGCAACAGCAATATCCTGCGCATCCATCTGACGGAACTCACCCGAGTCGATACCGCGTTGAATGATGGGAATCAGGGTATCCATATAAAGTTTGAAGTAATTCCGCAGGGCTTTTTGAACAACCGTATTGCGAAAACCCAGCGCCAGGAATTCATAAGCGATGGGCATCATAATTAACATTCTTTTATAATCGCGGATGGCTGCTTCTGTGAATTTCCAGATCGCTTCTGTAGCGTTCAGGTCAACATTTGTCCGAGTTTGAAATTGTTTGAAGATATCCCCGAAAATACGGTCCAGAATGGCAATGATCAGTTCTTCTTTGCTCTTGAAATAAAGGTAGAGAGTGCCTTTACTGAGACCGGTCTCCTCGGCGATATCATCCATGCGGGCGTCGCTAAAGCCCTTTTTGGTGAAGACACCTTCGGCGGCATTCAAGATTTGAGTTTTGCGTTCTTCACTGACGTTTGGGCGAGGGGACATGGATTTCCTTTATGTATAACTGACCAGTCAGTCATATTGTACGGCACTGAAAATTATTTGTCAAGACCATCTTCCATCTGCCGTCAACCCTGGGAAACTCCCCATTTTTTCACCTAATCAGATATCATGTGGCGGGTTGCAAAAAGCTCGCAAGGCGCCCAAATGAGAGATAAATGTTAGATGTATACTTTATTCGCGGAGATCGACCCTTATTTGTATGGAGGCTTCAAGAATGAAATCGCATATTGACCGCCCGGCGACGTCCAGGAAAACGATCAATGAGTTGATAAACTTATTGAGTTCCAAAGTTCCGACGGAACGAAATACAGCCCAGGATCGCCTGAGCGCAATTGGAAAACCGGCTGTTCCGGCGTTGATCAAACTAACGACACAACCTGAACCTGAACTTCGCAGGGAGGCCGCTGCTATTCTCGGAAATATCCATACCTCGTCTGCGATCCCGGCCTTGATTAACCTGCTTGAAGATGAAGCTCCCGAGGTCCGATGGCGCGCGGCAGAAAGTCTCATCAAAATGGAACGCGATGTCATAATTCCGTTATTTCAAGAATTATGCAAAAAGAATCGATTTGAACTCTCTCTGGTTTTTGGAGGGAGTCCATCATATTCTGAGGAAGCTCAATGAGGAAGGTTTTCTCACACCTCCTTCACAGAAAGTGCTTGAAGCATTTAATGATACGATGCAAAAAATTGCAATTCCAACGGCTGCCGAAAAAGCTTTGGAAAAGCTTATGGGCATCGCGTAACTGTATACCGTCACCGAAGGCAGCAGGCCAGCCGACCAACCCGCTGTAAATTATCAGTCCTCATGGATTGACGACTGGATCCTCAGTGCCGAAAGGGTTGGGAATATAAGCATCCGCCGCCCTCCTGAGCCGAAAGCAGCGCCACGATCTCGATCATCCATGGGAATCCCCGCCCCGATAAGCTCGCTCCACATTTTGTCGATCATTTATTTGTAGTCTATTTCTTCTTCGAGGAACTGCGGCGGACCGGAATGGCCGGCAGCGCTTCCACTTCGTGCTTGTCCAGCTTCAAATAAACATTGTAATCATCATAATGGTCGATCTGGCCAACGGGTATGGTCACATCTTTTTGCCCCCACAGGTGGCCTTCGCGCAGTACCAGGTGGGTGATGGTATCGGTCTTGGGGTTGATCAGGAATTCATCCACGCGGCCGACACGTCCATCCCTGGCTTCGACGCCGGCCCCTCTCCGGATGGCGAGTTCGTTGGCGGGTATATGTTCCTTTTCGATTTTAATGAATTCAACATCTGGAACATAATAGGGCCACATCATAAATGGACTCGCAGTAAAACCGGTCAAATTGGAGGGGATGAATTCCAACTGGTCGAATACCGGCATCTTCGACAGCTCGGCAAGTGTGCAATCCAGCCTGATTGACTCGGGTGTGCTTTCCACAACATGATCGATGGAGACCATGTATTCCTTTACCGGGAACGAACTGTCACTGACCACCAGATGGGTTATCTTTTCAGTGGTCGGCATAAGGATCACATAAATCGATTGGCCGCTGGGGCCGTCGGAGCAGCTTACTTTGGCGTTGATTGGGATATCCATAAGGTTTCGCCTCTTTAATAGTGAAATTAACGCCTGGCAGGTTTTAGTTCCTGCAGGTTGCGTAGAAAATTCGTCACACTCTCCTGGGTAAGAATTCCCTGGACTTGCCCGCCGACCACCACCGGCAATTGGCCGATCCCGTCCAAATTCATATCTTCAAGCGCTTCTGCAAGTCCCGTATCCGACCTTAGGAGGTGAAAATGTTCAACCGAGGTCATCGCCTGATCCACGGTTGTATTTGCCCACTCGGGGCGGGGAATCTTATTCAGGTTTGAAATGGTCAAAAGGCCCACCGGCTGACCCAGCTTCTCCACCACGAAAAAACGCCTGCCGCTGCCCAGGATGTGTTCATCAACCAATTGCTGCAGGGAAAGATCCGCAGGGATCAACGCATAGTTTTGACTCATCGCCTGGGCAACTGTATGGCCTTCCAATAAGGTGTGGAGATGCTGCAGGCTCAATTGCGAGTTGGCCGCGCTTTCCAGGAACCAGCCGATAAAGGCGATCCACAAACCGTTGAAGAAACTGCCGGTAAATATCTGCCAGACGCCGAACAGGATAAACAAGAAAGCGATACCCCTCCCGACCGTTGCTGCAATCAATGTGGCCCGCTTGTAATTATGCGTAATGCCCCATACGATCGCACGGAACACACGTCCGCCATCCAGCGGAAAACCGGGTATCAGGTTGAAAAGCCCTAATGCTCCGTTGATGTAGGCCAGGTATTCTGCCATGGCCAGCAGGGGCGCCACGTTGGCCGAAAGAATTTGCACTCCTGCAAATATTCCAGCCAATGCAAAGCTAACCAGGGGACCCGCAATGGCGATCCAAAATTCGGCAGCTGCGTTGGGCGGCTCTGAAGCAATTTGTGCAATTCCGCCGAAAAGGAAAAGGGTAATGCTGCGCACCGGAACCTTGTAGTGGATGGCGATGACCGAATGACCCAGTTCATGGAGTAACACGCTTACAAAAAACAGGACGGCCGTTAGAGCGCCGACGATCCAGTACTCGGCGATGGGCCACCCCTTGAATTCCATCGGGAAATAGCTTGCAGCCAGGGACCAAATGATCAGGATAAATATCAGGAACCAGGAGTAATCCAGCCCGATGGGTATATTGAAGATTCGACCAAGATAAATGTGTTGTTTATTCAATTCCGTTGCTCCCTTTCGGCCCCAACGAGCCATCCCTGGCCGCTTCTACTTTGACCTGACAATTCAACAATAAAAATATGGCTGAAATTAAAGTTGTCGAGTTGCGATATTTCTTATCATTTCTTACAAAATTATTGTACTGCGATTGATCATTGATGTAATTAATATTTTATAAGATTATATTTACCTGCTTATCAAGTATTCGTTGCTGGCGAGAATCATTTAATTCGGGCATGCGTTGTTCGATTTGTAATTGCAGTGCCATCATTGGTCTGGCTCGTGATTTGTAAAAGCGCAGCCATATTTTATGTTCCAAGGGTTCCCTGTCTGCATTCCATAAATGAGACCCACCGGAAGCGATGCGATGAATTCATCGCATCGCTTCCATACTATGTAACTTGTAAATCAGTTATCGGTGAAGCCAACGCGTCCTTGCTCTAAGATGCGAGTTGTTTCCAACTGGTCTTCTTCAGTTTCAAGAAGACCAGTGGCGGCAACGCCAATATTGCCGTGCCGACCAGCATCAAGGGCAGGTAAACCCAAACCGACATGGTTATCCCACCAATGGGGAAGAGGCTAACCAGGAAGCTGAGAGCCGTCGCCAAAAAGCCTATCCCGCCTACGATCCAGACGCCAACTATTCCGCCTGGAATTTTGAAAGAGCGTGGCACATCGGGCTGCGAATGGCGTAATTTGATCACCGCCGCAAAAATAAACATATACTCGATGCACAACAACGTTATGGTTATCGCCGACAACACCCAGTAGGCACTGCTAACACTGGGGAGGAAAACAAACAAACACGAGATGATCGTACCCAGAACGGCTTGCAGAATCAGCACGTTCGTCGGCGCACCGTTCTTATTGTGGCGCGAGAAGAATGCAGGCATGTTGCCATCGCGGGCTACAACTCCCAGGCCCAAGGCAGGGCCGATCAACCACGACTCCAGCAAGGCGAGGCCACCTAGTGTTACGAGAATGGCTAAAGGAGCCAGCATCCAGGTGAGGTTGAAGGCTTTCAGGAAATCCTGGAAGGCTTGCATCAGACCGGCCGCCAGGTTGAGATTGGTCAGCGGTACAACGACGGCAATCGCCAAGGTGCCAAGTACCGTGAGAACAAAGATGATCAGGGCCGACAACAGCATACCTTTCGGGTAGTCGGTCTGTGGATTACGTACTTCCAGGGCATGGAAGCCTGCCATCTCCATGCCCGCGAACATCAGCACTATTGTCGAAATGAAGGGAAGTGTTTTGATACTCATCGCGGGTATCATGGCAGCCAGCGTAAACGGCGGCAGTTGGATCGGCTTGCCGGAGAGCAGGTACCAGACCACCAGTCACGATGATCAAACTCCCCGGGATGATCGTACCCGCGATCACGCCAAACGATTGGAAGCGGCTGGACCCTTTCGAGCCCAACAGAGCGAGGAATGTAGTGCCCCAGAAGGCGATCATCATCACTACGAACATATACAGGCCGTTGCTTGCCAGCGACGGATTGAGCGCAAAGGCAAATGTCGAGGCGATAAAGGCCAGGACCGTGGGAAACCACACCAGGTTGTTTGACCAGTCGCAGAAGATGGCGATAAAGCCGGACTGGTCGCCGAAGGCTTCTTTCACCCAGGCGTATACACCGCCGCCTTTGGGCCAGCCGGTGGCAAGTTCCGCACTCGCCAGGGTCAGCGGGATCAGGAAGGTGATCGTGCCGATAACGTACCATCCGATGGACGACCAGCCATACTCGGCCATCGCCGGAAAGTTTCGCAGACTTAACACGGCGGCGACGTTGATCATTGCCAGCGCAAAGATACCCAGTGCTTTGGCATTACTCTTTTTCTTGTTCATAGCATCTTTTCTCCTTTTTGTTTTTATCTCAACTTATACAGATGGAGTGGATTTCACTTCAAGCAATACACGTAATATGTTCCGTTTTTGTTTTCCACGCCGTGCGTTTCATGCCCGAAACCGGGGAAGCGGCGATCCCACGCTTGCAGCGCGCGCAGAGTAACCCAGGTAGGGACTGTCATCGCCGCCGACATTCTCGCCTGGCATCAACATCGGAATGCCGGGCGGATACGGCACGATGCCTGTTGCCACGATCCGATTCGCCATCTTATCGACCGCGATCTGTTCGACTTCGTTGTGAACCAGTTTCGAATAAGTATCGGCGGGGGTCAGCACTGGGATAGGTAACGTCGAGAAAGCCGCGTCCTGCACTTGCAATTGATTCGTTTCTTTCATCTGGGCAAACATCTCATCGGCCAGATCGCGCAGACCCATGCCGGCATAGCGCTCGGGCGCGCCCGCGACGATTGCGATTAACACTTCGCTCAGCGGCGTGTTGGCGTCGTAGTCTTCTTTGAAGTGCAGCAGCGCATTGATCAGCGTGCCGTACTTGCCTTTGGTCACGCCGATCGAGAAGAGGAACAAGATCGTGAAGTCAGTGGTCTTCTCAACATAAATGCCGCGCTGATCGAGATAGTCAGTAACCAGCATCGCCGGGATGCCTATCTTCTCGAACGAACCATCGTTCGCCACGCCGGGCGTCACCACCGAAACTTTGATTGGATCGAGCATGCAGTAACCGTCTTCCAGATCCTTGAAACCGTGCCAGGCATCGCCGGGATGCAGCACCCAACAATCGGGATTGGTGATCAGTAGCTCATCGGGCGCATCGGCAAAGGCGATCTTCTTGCCTGTCGCCGGATCGGTCACCTCATCGGCATTCCAGGTTCTGAACATCCAATCGCCCTTGGCCGTGACCGCGCGATGCTCGCGGCATAACGCTTTGCGGAATGCCACGGCTTCCGCGATCGATTCAGTTGTGAGCGTGAGACCACCGACGCCATCCATCATCGCCGCCGAAATTTCATTGGAGGCGATGATGGCATACAACGGCGAGGTGCTGGCATGCATCATGAACGCTTCGTTGAAGCGCCCATGCTCCACCGGCTTACGTCCATCGCGCACGCTGATGAGCGAGGCCTGCGACAACGCCGCCAGCAACTTGTGCGTGGATGTCATCGTGAAGATCGTCGGTTTATCCCTGGGATAGTCCTTCGGATCGCCATACATGCCAAAGCGGTCCTTGTAGATCGGGTTAAAGCGCGCATAGCCGTACCAGGCCTCGTCGAAGTGAATGCGATCGACACTCTTGTCGAGCAAATCCACCACGCGCGGCACGAGGTAGGTTAAGCCGTCATAAGTGGAGTTGGTGATGATCGCGTGAACTGCTTTCTGCGATTTGTCCTTGGCCAGTGGATTGGCGGCAATGGAAGCCTTAACGGCTTTTGCCGTCATCCGCTCAGGATGGATCGGACCGATGATACCGAGGTGATTGCGCGTGGTCAGCAGATACGTGGGAATGACGCCTGTCAACGTTAGCGCTTGTTCGATCGATTTGTGAGCGTTGCGGTCACATAGGGCATAGTCACCGCGAGTGACGGACGACATCATGATTACCCGATTGGACGTGGACGATCCATTGGTCACCGTATACGATCGGTCCGCGCCGAAGACGCTGGCCGCATATTTCTCGCTCTCGCCGATCGGCCCGCTGTGATCTAATAGCGACCCCAATTCGTCCGGTGCACCGATCGAGAGATCAGAGCGCAGCAAGTTCTCACCAAAATAATCGTAGAACACACGCCCCACCGGCGACTTCAAGAAGGCTGTGCCGCCAGCGTGACCGGGCGTATGCCACGAGTATTCATACACCTGGGCGAATTTGATCAGAGCCTTGATCATTGTAGGCACGATGACATCGCGGTAACGATGTATGGCATGCAATGACGCGCCCCGCGATGAAGAACGTAGGGTCCTCCAACATCGAGATCAATTCGTCGGCTTCGCGCATTACTTCACCGGTGAGACGTTGAGGCCTCGTCGCGCCTGGCGATGAGGAAGATCGGGATGTGCCGGTTGCGCCCACGGATGAATGTCAGCAACGCCCGGGCTTTGTCGTGAGCTACATCGTCGTCGCCCAGGGTCCAGTCCAGCAGGATGCCTTCCAGCGACGGATCGGAAAGCACCACGGCCTGGCCGTCGGCGTCCGAGGTCGCTTCGATGACGGCGACGTCCTGGTCATGCAATTCCTCGATCAGCGCTCGCGCCGCGCGGCCGCTGGCTGTCTGCGACTTGAGTTCGTCGTCAACCATCAACACTTTCATGTTGATCAATCGATCACCATGTTTCATTGTTTTCTCCTGATTGGTGTGAATAGGTTGTTTCTGATAACTACTAAGCCTCTATAGAATCAGCATAGTCCTCCCATCATTGTTGATGGCCTGCATAATGGCACATGAGAATGCCCGGTCCTTTGCAAACTGTACCTCTTTTGTCTTACTTGTCTTGTCTGCTATTAAATTATTCCAAGAATTATATTAATGCAAACATTCCCCGATTGCATCCATCCATTGGTGAATTTTCCCCTCCGCCACTTGGGGGAGATAAGGAGAGAGTTCTTAGTCATTAACCCAAATGCACTGTGCCGGTGTTACTGCTTCCCCGCAGCTGGCGACGCCAGTTCCATCATGTAAGATGACTTTATGATTGAGTCACAACGCACTTCCTTGTTCTTTTTCTTATCTATAGGATGCGGCGCAAGCTGCTTTTTTTGTTTTCAAAATACAACTGATATAATTTCTATATATTCCATTATCCATTAAAAAAGAAAGATTTATTATTACTCCACAACCCAAAATTCCCATTCATCCCAATCCGCCACCATTAATCCGCGTCTCCGGCACACATCGCGAGATGGGTCGCCAGATCGGCGAAGCCTGCCGCAAACAGGTCCAGCACAGCATCGAAAGTGTAGATAAGCTGCTCGCCGACGCCTATGAGCACCTCGAATTGACCCGGGAGGGAGCCCGGATCCAGGCCAGCAAATACATCCCATTCGCCCAGGATCGCTTCCCCCAGTACGTGGATGAAATGAGAGGTATCGCCGAAGGGGCTAATGTTTCATTCGAAGATGTGGCTGTGGTCAACAGCATGGAAGCGCTGACGGATGATGCCCTACAACTGACCCGCTGCACGAGCTTCGCAGTCAATGACGATCGCACCACAAATGGTCACGTACTACTTGCGCACAATGAGGACTGGGTGCCGGAGGACGAGGATGATGTGTTCATCATCCACGCCACACCCAAGAATGAGTGCCCTTTCCTAGCCATGACGTACGGCTGTCTGCTGCCCAACATCGGGTTCAATGCTTACGGCATCGCTCAGTTGTGCGATTCAGTCTTTCCCCTCGATTCCCGTATCGGCACCCCTCGGGTCGTAGTCTCACGCGCCGTGCTGGCGAGCGAGAAGCCTGATAAAGCCATCCGCGCTACTCTTTCGCCCCATCGCGCCGCTGGCTACAACCATCTGCTGGCCCATGAGAGCGGTGAATTATATTCTGTGGAGGTTTCCGCCCGTCATTTTGCCATCTTGAATGGAGAGGACGGGTATATCGTGCACACCAACCATTACTTGACGCCAGCCATGCAAGAGGTAGAGTGCGAGCCGGAAAAACTGATCTCCTCCCAAGTGCGCTACTTCCGCGCTCGGCGGCTGGTCAAACGCGAACAACACTCCATAAAAACCCTGCAGGCAATCCAGCGCGACCATGTCAACTTCTCCAGATCGATTTGCAATCATTCCGTGGATTCCAACGATCCGCTGGACAGGGGGAAGACCATTAGCGCCCTGGTGATCGACCTAACCGCCCGCGAAATGTCCATCACTTGGGGCAGCCCATGCGAGAACCCATACCACACCTATCATCTGGACGCATAAGGTAGGGATCGGGCTTATTAAAATCCTCCCTTTTAACGGATGGCTTTCTCTTTCCTTAAGACTTTTGTTGCCTTTTCGATCCAAATATTAATGTTTCTTATAATAGAAATTACCAGTCTTTGGGCTGTCACTTCACCGCTTTATATCATGGAGTAACAGTAGCGGTAGCCGTCTTCGATGGCGTCGGAGTGACCAGTTGTAGATAGAGCGCGGAGACCCAACCCACCCTTCCTTCATTATCCATAACCTGGACCTAGACCATGCCGTCCATATCCTGTTCTCCGTTTAAAAGGCTTAAAGTCTGCCTGGAGTGTATTTGGCCTATCACAAGTCCACCCGGAGATTGGTAGAGTTTAACCGTACTGGAAGCTTTTATTTGAATTATTCTGCACAATACTTGCGTAGCCTTTAAACTTGTTTTAATCACCCATAAGGTAAAATACTGAAATTAATAAGTTCACTTTAAGTCTTCTTTAGATGTTTATGGGACGCGTAATTATGGACTTAATATGTGACGAGAGACCGTCCGACTCCCCTTTTGTAGAACGGATCTGGCGCAGCCGGAGCGAGAGGGACGGAGCCTTTATATCAATAGCCGAGAATCACTGGGAAATCGTCGTTACGAAATCCAGAGGCAGGACAATCATAACGGTACGCGGACCCGAAACCCGGGCCACGCCCGCCGAGAGCATTGCCGACGCCGAGTTATTTGGCATCCAGTTCAAAGCCGGCGCCTTCATGCCTGACCTCCCGGCAAAAATGATCATGGACCGACGTGACCCGAACCTGCCTGAAGCGGGAAGCAACTCCTTCTGGCTGCACAGCTCCGCGTGGGAATTTCCGGATTTCGAAAATACCGACACATTCGTAGGTCGTCTGGTTAAGGAAGGCCTGTTGGTCCACGATCCTGTTGTGGAAGATTCATTAAAAGGAAAGCCAGCGGGGACATCCATTCGCACGGTGCAGCGCCGGTTCCTGCAGGCAACCGGGCTGACTCAGAACGATTTTTATCAGATCGGACGTGCCAGGTTTGCCACGACCCTATTAAAGGAAGGCTTATCCATTCTTGATACGGTTGTTCAGGCCGGTTATTTCGATCAGCCGCACATGACGAGGTCTTTGAAACACTTCGTCGGACAGACGCCTGCCGCGATCATTAATGATAACAGGGCCGACCCGTTGTCGTTTTTATACAAGACAAAGCCCTATTGATGCGATATCCTTTGAATATCAGTGAGACGCAGCATGAGGAGATTTGGATATGCGGAAGATAATTGTTTCTGAGTTCGTGACGCTGGATGGTGTTATGCAGGATCCGGCCGGCGCCGAAAAATTTGAACGCGGCGGCTGGGCCTTTCAATTCGACCGCGGACCGGAAGGAGATAAGTTCAAGCTCGATGAAGTCATGGCGAGTGATGCTCTCCTGCTCGGTCGGGTAACCTATCAGGGGTTTGCAGAGGCCTGGCCTTCGCGGACGGGCGAGTTTGCCGACAAGATGAACAACATGCCTAAATATGTCGTTTCGACGACCTTGAAACAGGCCGGTTGGAATAACTCGACACTCATAAAAAGTAAAGTAGCGGAAGAAGTGTCAAAACTTAAATCCACGTCAGGTGGGGATATCCTGGTCGCCGGCAGCGGTCAGCTGGTACAAATGTTGGTAAAACACGATCTTGTCGATGAATTACGGCTGATGGTTTTTCCCGTTGTTCTGGGGGCCGGAAAAAGCCTCTTCAGTGATAAAGGCGAAAAACACGCCCTGCACTTGGCGGAAACAAAGACGGTTGGCTCCGGTGTGCTGATCCTCATCTATCACCTGGAACCAAAACAATAAGCGAATACAATGGTGTCGTTTCGACATCCTGATTGCCACAGCAACAGAATTCCCATAAAAACGCCTTCGCTTTATGACCGAAGGAAACATATCAGTGAGGTGCAGAATGACATTAAAAGCCTATTACAATAATATAAAAGCCCAAACCGGCCTGACACCCAATGATTTTAAGGCATTGGCAAAAAAGAAAGGTCTCATGGAGCCGGGCGTTAAAGTCGGAGATATCGTTGCCTGGTTGAAAAAAGAGTACGGCCTGGGTCACGGACATGCCATGTCGATCGTGCTAGCACTCAAGCAGGAGAACGCCCCAAGGGTCAGCCGTGATGAACAGGTCGACAAATTCTTTACCAGGAGCAGATCGGTTTGGCGCGAACCCTACGATAAGCTCATGAAAAAAGCGGAGAAATTTGGGGACGATATCCATGTGTCTCCCACGGATACCTACATCAGCCTCCTGAAGGGCCGGAAGAAATTCGCTGTGATCGGTGTCACCGCTGAACGGATGGACATCGGCATAAAGCTCAAAGGTGTTGAACCGTCCGGCAGGCTTGAACCTTCCGGTTCATGGAACGCAATGGTCACCCATCGCGTACGGATCAGCGATCCAAAACAGGTGGATCAGGAAGTAATTGCCTGGCTAAAAAATGCGCACGATGCAGCATAAGATAGATTACTTTATATTGATATTAACAAAAGGGTTGGGCATATTTTAGTGGATGTCCCTGGCTCCGATGCTGACGGATTTTTTCAACAGCCAATCGTCGAACAGGAGTTTACCGGGGAGAAGCAGCTTCGCCTTGGCGGTATTCGTATGAGCCTGGGCAGTGGCAGGGGTCATGGAAATAGTGCATCACGCTATCTTGCGGCTGCGGCGAGTCGCCTTTACAAGATTTCAAGCTTAATCGACCTCTTTTCCTAAGACGATTTTAGATTCTCTCATAAAGGGAGGTGTATCATATATATCAATTATATTAATGAGGACAGCCCTATGCATATCGTACATGTTTTTATACACGTGAAAGAGGATCGAGTTGAGTGAATTTAAAACCGCGACTGTTGAGAATGCAAGAAACAGCCTGCAGGAGCCGGGCGTTGCCCGCTTTGACCTGATCCAGCAGGGTGACGACCCCACCCGTTTCATGCTGGTCGAGGTCTACAGGACTTTGGAAGATTCCGCCAAGCACAAAGAGACCGGTCATTATAAGCATTGGAACGAGAGCGTAGGTCCCATGATGGCAGAACCGCGCACGCACATCATATACCGGAACGTTTTCCCGGACGAGTCGGGTTGGGGATAAGGCATGCGCTTTGAATTCGCCACTGCCACACGGATCGTTTTTGGAGAGGGGTCGGTCAAGGAATTAGCCCCCGCGGCGAGATCGTTTGGAGAACGGGCCCTGGTGGTTTTGGGAAAGTCCGGCTTGCGGATTGCCGGGTTGACCGGGCAGCTTAAAAAAGAGGGGTTGGCCATAAGCCTGTTCCATGTTTCCGGGGAGCCGACCGTTGAGACCGTTCTATCCGGCCTCGAGCAGGCGAGAAATGAACATTGCGACCTTGTCATTGGAATCGGCGGGGGCAGTGTCATCGACGCAGGCAAAGCCATTGCCGGGTTAATGCCCAACCCGGGGCAGATATACGATTATCTCGAGGTGGTTGGAAAGGGGAAACCGCTTACCAACTCCTCTGCACCCTATATTGCGATCCCCACCACAGCCGGCACCGGCTCCGAAGTGACCCGAAATGCCGTCATCACGGTTACAGACCAGCGGGTCAAGGTCAGCTTGCGCAGCCCGTTGATGCTGCCGCGTGTAGCGATCGTCGATCCGGAACTGGCATACAACCTGCCGCCTGAAATAACCGCCTCCACCGGTCTGGATGCGCTGACCCAGCTTATTGAACCGTTCCTGTCTAATGCGGCCAACCCAATGACGGACGCGTTCTGCCGTGAAGGGCTGCGCCGCGCTGCGCGGTCATTACGGCGCGCCTATGAGAACGGTAACGACCCGCACGCCCGCCAGGACATGGCCCTGGCAAGCCTGTTCGGAGGTATGGCTCTGGCCAATGCAAAACTTGGGGCTGTGCATGGGTTTGCCGGCCCGATCGGTGGGATGTTCCCCGCTCCTCACGGAGCCATTTGTGCCCGTTTGTTACCGTTGGTCGTAGAGATGAATCTGCAGGCCATCCGCGACAGGGCCGCTCAACGACCAGACCTTGAACGGTTCACCGAAATGAGCCGGCTTCTCACAAGTGATCCAAATTGTCGTGCGGAAGACGGGATAAGATGGCTGCATGATCTTTGTGCAGCGCTGAATGTTCCACCTCTTGCAACCTACGGGATAACGAAATCAGATTTCTCAGAGATCATTGCCCAGGCAAAAAAAGCCAGCAGCATGAAAGGGAATCCTATAGAGTTGATGGACGGCGAACTAAACCGCATCATGGAACTGGCTTTATAAGGAAGTCATTCAAGCAGCCGTCTTACAAAGTAATGCATAATTATATAATCCCGTTCTTGTTCTTTGGGACAAGGTACTATGTTCTTCAGTCAATTCCTGTACAAAAGGTTTAACACTGGACCTTGAGAAAGCCTTGATTGAACGGCGGAAATGAATTGACAGACTGGCTCTTTGGGTTGACAATCCATATAGAGAGTCTATTCGAAGGCTGATCATATTCCGCGTGGTGTGGTTTGAGTCAGGTGATATCTGAACGAGCCGCATGGAATCAGGCAGGTTCAGCCTCGGATGGGTTCTTGATCTTTTAATGCTGTTGCAGGCTTTGGCCCTGCCCCGATTTTTTCAGGAAAGATAACAAGTGGTTCACGAGAAATCGATCACGATTTCGAGTGGCCGGCACAAAAACTATTTCTCACCTTAAAGGACACCAAATGACCAAGGAAATGACGCCGAACGATTGGGGAATGTCATCGTGCATAGATCTCTACGAATGTGATTTGACACTGATGCAGAACGCCGATGCGATCCGGGAATATGTTAAAGTTCTTTGCGAACGCATCAAAATGCGTCGTTATGGCGAAACACAGGTGGTGTTTTTTGGTGACGAACTTCGCGTACAGGGCTTCAGCATGACCCAATTGATCGAAACATCGCTCATCTCCGCTCATTTCGCCGATGTCAGCTGCGCCATCTATCTCGACGTATTCAGTTGCGCTCCCTACGACCCCGAAGAGGTTGCACGCTTCGCGGCGGAATATTTCAAGGCCGGGCGTTATCAACTTAACGTAACCATCCGGCATTAGAAATATTTTGAAAATATAACTCACTCCTTATCTCATAAATTCTCCTAAAAAATGATATGACAATGTACACTATTGACAAACGTGGAAAAAAGTGCAAAAATATGGTAACGTTATCGTGATAACGTTACCATATATTCATTATGAAAAAAATGCCAACTGTACACGATGTAGCCAAACGAGCAGGTGTTGCACCAATTACAGTATCCCGGGTTATTAATAATTCCGGGTATATCAGTGAATCAACTCGAAACCGTGTGGAAGCGGTCATTAAAGAAATAGGCTACGTTCCAAATACATTAGCTCGAGGTCTTCGTTCAAAGCGAACGAATACACTTGCCCTGGTGGTCACGGATATAACAAATCCATACTTTACATTGATGGCGAGAGGGGTGGAGGATGTTGCCGGCGATTCCAATTATACGGTCATTTATTGCAATACAGATGAGTCTGAAACGAAGGAAGAAAAATACGCCAATATCCTCGCCCAGAGGCAGGTGGATGGCGTGCTTTTAGTGCCGGCAGGCGGGAATGATAAGACTATAAAGTTCCTGGAAACAAATGGGATCACAGTCGTGGTGCTCGACCGCCGCGTTTCAGGCGTGAAGACGGACTTCGTTTGCTCAGATTCGAAAGACGGGTCAAATCGTTTAATAAAGCTGCTGATCGGATTGGGGCACAAACAGATCGCAATTATTACGGGCCCTAAAAAGGTTTCAACGGCTGTCGACCGCGTGACGGGCTACAAGCAGGCATTAACCGAAGCCGGCATCGCTGAAAACGAACTCGTTTATTACGGGGCATTTAACCAGCAGAGTGGTTACGAGCTTACCAAACAGGCGCTGGCGCGATCGCCCAGACCAACAGCTATATTTGGCGCCAACAACTTTATTATGCTTGGAATCATAAAAGCCCTTCGTGAATTACAGTTAAATGTCCCCGAGGATGTTTCGGTTGTCGGTTTTGATGATTTCCCAGAATCTATGCTTGTCAGACCTTTCTTTACTGCAGCCGTACAACCGGCTTACGAAATGGGTCGATTGGCTACTGAATTATTACTGAAACGTATTATGGGTGAACTACCTGATGAATTTCAAAAAATGATTTTACCTACCGAGATCATTGAGCGTGAATCCACCGGCCTAATGAGGAAGAGCAGCGCATGAAATAGAAGGTTGATTTTTTTACCCGACGTGGTAACGTTACCATATCCTGGCCCTCAACCCTTGCACTCAGGTATAGAGAGAAACAAATGACAGTTCCTATTAACATTCTTGAAGATCAAATTGCCTATCCGCTGCGGTTTGGGTCACTTCAGCATCAATTCCCTTTATCCACTTGTTTTCGCTTTTGATCCGGTTTCCCGTTAAAAACAGGAAAGCCAGAAAGGAGAATGCCGGATAACAAAGATACCAACGAACATACATCCCGTGTCGTCGTTCTTCCAAAATATCTATCTAATTTCATTCGAGGAGAAAAAATGTTCAAGCAAATCTGGAAATATGTTTGGTTAATGGTCGGTGATGTCAATGGTTCTGGCGGCTTGTGCTAGCCACCCCGGCCGCTCCCGCAGTGGTCACCCAAATGGTGGCTGGGACATCCGGTGGTGGTAACAGCCACACCCGCGCCAACCCAAAGCCCCTATGATGATAACGCTCCCATCACGGTCTGGATCGACCAACCTCGCCAGCCAGCGATCGATGCCTTCCTCAAGGCGAACCCGGATAAGGCCAGTCTGATCAAGGCTGTGGTTGTCGACCGTGAACAATTCCCGTCAAAAGTCCTGCTTTTCAATAATACCAACCAGGGTTGGCCGGATGTTGTCTTTGCAGAGCCGCGGCTTGTGGCGCGCGTGGCCGATGCAGCCCACAATTTCCCGCTTGACCTGACCGGATGGGTACCTGCCGATACGATCAATAATTATTCCGCCATGTCCAACTGCACCTTCGACGGCAAGGTCTACTGCCTGCGGAATGACCTGGCCCAGTTTGTGACCTATTACAACGCGCCTCTCATGACCCAGTTCGGTTACACGGTACCGACAACGTGGGAAGACTACCAGGCCCTCAGTGATAAACTTGCCAAGGATCATCCGGGCTATTATCTGGGCACCTTTGGAGATGGTTGGACCTTCCTCTCCTTCTTCGAAGCCAGTAACTGCCCCACCCATCAACTGGTGGATTCCAGCACCCTCAATATCAATGTGGCGGATCCAAATTGTATACGGGCTGCGAGCCTGGTCGATCATATGATCGCCAACAAAACCCTGTATAACACGGATTTCTTCAATACCGATTTCGACAAACTGATCACTGATAATAAAGTGCTGATGTTTGAAGGACCGGCCTGGATGTGGGGCAGCTTCGGCGGCACCAAAGGCGGCTGGTGGACGACGGCCAGACCATCAACTGGGTGTTGCAGCTCCGTTCAAGTGGGCAGCTGATCCCGCTCCGATGGTGGCGGCCATGGGCGGTGCGGCCTGGACTGTTTCCCAGACACACCAAGAATCCCAAGCTGGCGGTGGCTCTGATCACATTCGTCACCGAAGATAAAACCCTATGGACAGGGAGTGACGAATTTCCCAGCGTACAAGCCAATTCAGCCATTGTGGCAACAGGCAGTTTCAAGCAACCCGCTCTTTGCCAACGATCCTTTCCCGATCATGCAAGCCGCCGCGGATGAGATCTCGCCGCTGGACAATTGGCCCCGGTTTGACCTCATCTCTCCTTTGACCCAGTTTGTACAGGACACGTACCAGAAAAAATTAACAGTCTCAGGTAACTTGTCCGAGATAACCACTCTCTTCACGCCGCTTGCCCAAGCTCAGGGCTACAACGTTGTCAGCAAGTAGCGATGCGCTAATTCGAATTCTCCTTCGATCATCCTGGATAGGGGCGCTGCATGTGGCGCCCCTATCCCAGGCCAAGGATTTAGATTCATCCGGAGGGCCTCATGGCAAACCTGTCCATGCGTGTTGAAGACCAGTCTAAAAAGAAAGTCCGCCTTTCAAGCTCCCGCCGGATACCGGAACAGACGGACTGGTGAAGCATATTTATTTCTGTTGCCGTATATTCTGTTTATGCTGGCTTTCGGCCTGGGGCCCGGGATCTATGCTTTCTTGATCAGCTTTGCAGATTTTTCCACCGGCCTCCCGCGCTATTTTGCAGCCGGCATAAATAACTATCTTACGGTATTCAAGGATTCCCGATTCGGATTTACTTTCACCAACATAGGAGAATTCCTGCTGATTTCAGTACCCATTGGAATTGCGCTCGTGGTGCTGCTGGCGTTGCTTCTGCACATGCGGCCCGGGCGGGTTGCATCCACCCTGCGGACGCTTTTTTTCATTCCAGGTGCAGCTGTCGGCCCTGCAGTGGTGCTGCTGGTCATTTTTATGTTGACCCCGAATATGAGCCCATTTGGTTTCTTGCTTAAGTCTATGGGACTTAAAGCCTTTAATGACATTATTACCCCGGCCAGCCTGCCATTCATCTTTTTAATCATGGGTTTCTTCGTCGGGGCGGGGATGTGGATTGCGATCCAGTACGGCGCTTTGGAGGGTATCTCAACGGAAGTCATGGAAGCAGCCACCATGGATGGTTGCAATGAGTGGCAAAAAGCGCTCTATATCAAACTGCCCCTCATCCAGCCGTATATCATTTATCAATTTATTTTGATCTTCGCTGGTAACGTACAGCTTTTTGTAGAGCCCCAGTTGCTCGGGAATCAAACCTATATCCATGCCAATGTACCGCTGGTATGGTCGCCGAACCAATTGGCGTACTCCTTTGCCTTCGACCTGGGAAATTTCGGGGCATCAGCCGCGCTGGCTCTGATCATGCTGATCATTGGCCTTGGAGCGTCTTACTTAATGGTTCGCTGGACCGGTTTTTTCAAAATAGAAAACTAGAGTCGCGCTCGAGCTGATCGGCTACTCAGAATAAGGAGTGTTCATATGTTGACCAGATGGTTCAATAAAGTCCGTAGGCGATATCGGGGTTTTTGGGTCCATTCTACGCTGGGCTGTGTTATTGATATTCTTGATTTATTTTGTGATCCCCATGATCTGGTTGCTTTTGGCGCCTTCCAAAGACACCGCACAGTTTTCCAGCCTTAATCCTTTGGCGTTTGGTTCCTTTGCCCAGTATATTACTGCCTGGAAGAACGTCCTGAGTTATCAAAATGGTGAGGTGGTCTTATGGTTTCGTAACTCATTCTTCTATGTGCTTGCTATTCTTTACTCGGCAGTCTGGCGATTGGTCTTCCGGCAGGTTACGCTCTGGCAATCATGCGGTTTCCGGGCAGGTCTTTGATGCTGTGGTTGACTTTAATCACCATGCTATTACCGACTTCGGCGCTGGTTCTGCCGCTGTTCATGGAGTTGAACCTGGTGCATCTTGTTAATACTCCCTGGGCGGTCATCTTACCGGCCTGTTTTTTCCCTTTTGGCGTGTATTTGACCTACATCTACTACAAATCTTCGCTCCCTTCAGAACTAATGGATGCGGCGCGCGTGGATGGTGCTTCTGAATTTGATATCTTCATTCATATTGCTTTACCGCTGGCCAAACCCCTGTTGGGTCTGTTGGCATTCATTAGTTTCAATGCAAACTGGAATAATTACTTTGGCCCGTATGTGCTGTTGAATGACGATAAGCTTTTCACCTTACCAGTCGGTATTCAAACAGTTCTTGGAAGCACGTCGGCGCTTCAACCAGGTTTCAATCCAAATCCCGGAGCGCATCCACTTCCAGTATGCAGAAGCCGCGGTGGCTGGATTGATCATGATCGTGCCGGTTGTCATCATTTTCCTCTTGTCACAGCGTTATGTTGTCTCTGGCGCCTTCACTGGCTCGGTCAAAGGTTAATGCATCCTGACAGGGAAAGAAAGATTTGCCTACTAATTCGTTCATCTCTATATCCGGTTATCGTTTTGGCGATATCCGGATCGAATATGTGCAGGAGCCAGAATCCCAGGCGATTGGCCTTTTTCTTTTTCCAGATTGCATGACAGACGAGCTGGTGGAGCATCGCGAATTCCTTCCCTGGAAACCACAAAAATTTCCGGACATCCGTGCGCAGAAGCTTGAGTCCCTCGTTCAATTCAAACTTCTTGGAGATTCGTTGGACGGTTTCAGCCACGGTATTACGATGCACAACAGCGATACTTTATCCAGCCTCCGTTATTCCAGGCAGGAGAAAATTCAGCAACGTGACGAAATAGAGATAATCACCTGCTTGAATTCTGCCCGTGGTTATAGCTGTGAACACCATGTACGCTATTGTCATGGTGATGAAGCTCTCACATTTTTTACGACAATTCGAAATGACGGATCGGAAAAATTTGGACTGGAAATGCTATCCAGTTTTTCGTTAGGCGGAATTACCCCATTTGCTTCAGATGATGCCCCTCACCGCCTCCATTTTCACCGGTTTCGCAGTTTTTGGTCGGCGGAGGGCCGCCACATCAGTCAGCCCATCGAGGAACTTCATCTGGAACGATCCTGGTCGGGCCATGGCGTGCGAGCCGAGCGATTTGGACAGGTCGGTTCGATGCCTGTCCATGGTTATCACCCGTTTGCGGCCATCGAAGACCGCGGTGCAGGTGTTTTCTGGGGCGCTACTTTAGCCTGGTCAGGGTCATGGCAAATGGAGCTATATCGCCGGGATGATCAATTAAGTCTTTCTGGCGGGCTGGCTGACCGCGAGCTTGGGCATTGGTATAAAAATTTAGCCCCAGGCGAAACCTTTACCAGCCCTTTGGCTTACGTCGCTACTGTCAAAGGGGATTTCGATGAGCTATGTCAACGCCTGACAGCGATGCAGTCGAGGGCTGTTGAAAAGGCGCCAGACAGTGAACAAGCTTTGCCGGTACTCGTAAATGAATTCTGTACGACTTGGGGGAATCCGACACATGAACGCGTTTGTGCCCTAGCCAAACGATTGAAAGGTTCCGGTGCAAAATATCTTGTTATAGACGCGGGTTGGTATCGCGGAGAAAACGGCAATTGGGATTTGAATCAAGGAGAATGGACGCCAAGCCCTGAACTGTTCCCCAATGGCATCTCCGCCACTGCGAAATTCATACGCGAGCAGGGATTGATCCCCGGGCTATGGTTTGAATTCGAAGTAGTTGGCAGCCAATCGAAATTGTTTGACCAGAGGGTCGATCATTTTCTCAAGCGGGACGGAATTCCTGTCGTGGCAGGGCAGCGTCGGTTTTGGGATTTCCGGGATCCGTGGGTGCGCGATTATTTATACAGGAAGGTAATTCTCTTTCTGCGTGAAGCAGGGTTTGGTTACATCAAGGTGGATTATAACGAGACGATTGGCATCGGGGTCGATGGGGCCGAGTCTTTGGGGGAAGGTCTGCGACAGCATATCCTGAAGGTACAGGATTTTTTCCGGGAGATGCAAAAAGAACTCCCTGACTTGGTGATTGAGGTCTGTGCATCAGGTGGGCACCGGATGGATCCTTCAATGCTGGCTCTCGCGAGTATGGCTTCATTTTCAGATGCTCATGAATCACCTGAAATCCCGATTATCGCGGCCAACTTACAGAGACTCATCCTGCCGCGACAATCCCAAATTTGGGCTGTTCTCCACGCCTCTGATTCACCTAAGCGTTTGATGTATTCCCTGGCCTCCGGGTTTCTGGGAAGGTTATGTCTCTCCGGTGAAATCGATGAACTTGATGAGGAGCAATGGTTGTTCGTACAGGAAATTATCGGTTTCCACGATCGAGTTGCACCGATCATCAAGAATGGCAGGAGCAGGCTTTATCAGCACATTGGATTATCGTGGCAACACCCGCAAGGCGCCCAGGCCGTTTTGCGCACATCGATAGACAACAGACAGTCTTTGTTGGTGGCGCATTCGTTTGCAAAACCGCTGCCAACCGAGATTGTAGTTGATCTTCCTTCTGGAAATTGGCGCATAGTCGCCTCTCTGCCAGACAAGAATATCGATGTAAACATAAACGGAAACAAGCTTGGCGTTCAATTTAGGCAGGAATTCGAAGGGTATATCGTCCATCTTGAAAACAATCCGTAATGTGAGGCTGCAGCAATTTTTGTAAGCCACCTTCCAATGATACCGGTCTGGGTTCCAAATCATCGTAACTTGAAAAGGGTACATCAATGAAACCGAAAAATAACCTATTGGCCGATCTACTCGATCTTGATACTCCTGAAGCCTCGCAGGATGTTTTATGGTCTGTGGGTACGCCACATGCTGTTCACGTTGTGGATGGATATGTTGGAATTGAACTGGAATTTTTTGCACAGACTTTAAGCGAAAGAGGGGATCACGCCAGATAAAAGCGCCCCATCGAAAAGACATACTTTGTGGGTAAGCGCCTATGGTGAAGAAATTATCCGGTTGGCGATAAATTTTACAAGTGGCAAATTGCCTGACATCGATAAAAGTGTGATGCTGGAGATTGACGATAAGGTCAAGCGATTGCCTTTATCGGTAAATCAGGACGCGAAAGGTTGGAAAGTTGTTGATTCCACAGGGAACACGCGAATGGAAATCAACACTCAATCTCCAGCCATTAAACATTGGAGCGACCTGATTCCGGCCCCACCGGAGACTCTCAATACAACCATCTACCCGGATGGCTCAACGCCTGTACTTCTTGAGCCGTATGATATTTTTAAACCAGAACAGCATGAGTCCCTTCCATTAGCCTATATCGAACGCAAGGGACAACCTCATCGGGCAACGTTCGCCTTCCATGCTTCTGCAAACGAGAAAATTGCAGGAACAGGGGAACGCTTTGCCCCTATGAATCTTTCCGGACGAACGTTGGTCCTGGAAAATGCGGATGCCTTGGGGGTCAATAATCGACGCTGCTACAAGAATGTACCCTTCTATGTTTCCAGTCGACCCTACGGTCTTTTGATGTTGACTTCTGCACATACGCGGCTGTCGCTGGCCGATATCTCCACCCGCGCTAATCAGGCCTTGATTGAAGATGGCGTGATTGATCTGTTTGTGGTGGGCGGAAAGAGTGTTGAACGTATTCTGTATAACTATCGTTTATTGACCGGCTTCCCGCATGAAGTGCCCTTGTGGTCATATGGTGTCTGGATGGGACGAATGACCTATTTCACCGCTGACGAAACTCGTCAGGTGGCTGCTCGCTTGAGGAAGGGATCGTTCCCTTGTGATGTAATCCACGTCGATACTGGATGGTTCGATAAGGACTGGATCTGTGACTGGGAATTCAGTCCACGGACATTCCCCAATCCTAAAGATTACTTAAAGGAGATGCGTTCAAATGGTTTTCGCGTCACACTCTGGCAGCTTCCATCAGTGAGCGCAGAAACAGAATTATATGCACCGGCTTTGGAGAATAAATTTATAGCGAGTAACAACAAAATAGTGAGCAACTTTTCGAATTTTGGCGATAGAGGACTTGCCGCAACGATTGATTTCACAAACCCACGTGCGGTCGAATGGTACCAGGGGTTGTTGGAAAAATTATTAAGAATGGGTGTGGCAGCCATCAAAACGGACTTTGGTGAGACCATTGATCTTCAAGCCGACTATGTGGGAATGGATGCAAAGCTGTTGCACAATCTCTACACCTTGCTTTATCAAAAAGCGGCTTTTGAAATAACCGAAAAAGTCACGGGAAAAGGAATAATATGGGCCAGGTCCGGATGGGTCGGCAACCAGCGTTATCCGGTGCATTGGGGCGGCAATTCCGCCTGCACTTGGGATGGAATGGCAGGCACGTTACGCGGTGGATTACATTTGGGTTTGTCTGGTTATGCATTTTGGGGACACGATATTGCAGGCTTTCATGGTTCGCCTAACTTCATGAATAGTTGGCCTACCAATGAGTTGTATATGCGTTGGACACAATTCGGGGTTTTTTCTTCCCACATTCGCTATCACGGCACTTCTCCTCGTGAACCCTACGAGTACCCAGCCATAGCCGACATGGTAAGGCAATGGTGGAACCTTCGCTATGCGCTTATTCCATATCTGGTGGAGCAGGGAGAGCAGATTGTTAATTCCGGCTTGCCCATGATACAAGCGCTGATTTTCCACCACGATGATGATCCCATGTGCTGGCACATTGATGATCAATATTACTTTGGGAATGATTTTTTAGTAGCACCAATTATGAACGACGATGGCGTCAGGGATGTCTATCTCCCGGCAGGCAAATGGATTGATTTTTGGACAGGGGAAGTGTTGGGAGGGGGCCGTTGGCTAAAGAATATTAAGATGTCATTGGTGCACATGCCTGTCTATGTTAAGTTTGGGGCTCAGGTGCCAGTCTACCCACATCGTGTTCAGTGCACTGACGAAATGGACATGACGAAAGCAGTAAAAGTAGTTTTTGATGACCACTATCAGGGATTACAAAGTTCCATTTTGGGAAAAATTGTCAAATTATAAAAAAGTCAGTCAACTTATTGATAAGGAACTTTTTTGTAAGGAGCAAAGATTTATGCTGATCGGAATATCCCCCCTGATTTCCCCGGATTTATTGGCAGCCCTTGATCGAATGGGACATGGCGATGAAATTGTGCTGGCGGATGCACATTTTCCGGGCGAGACCTATGGAAAACGAGTGCTGCGAGCAGACGGCATAAAGATCCCCGCTATGCTGGATGCCATCCTGCCTCTTTTTGCTTTGGACACGTATGTTGAAAGTCCTTTGATTATGATGTCGGCCGCTTCAGGCGACCAACTTGATCCTGCGGTCGAAATCTCGTATCGACAGGCGGTTGACAAACACTGGCCTAATACTCCGCCTATTCAGCATATTGAACGCTCTGATTTCTATGACAGGGCCGGGCAGGCCTTTGCTGTTCTCATGACCGGAGAGACGGCAAAATATGGAAATATCATCTTGAAAAAAGGTGTGACCCCGATATCCGGGAAATAAGAACTTTACGATTATAGGAGAAACCCAATGAGCACAGAAATGGAAAAGATCGATCCGGCTTCGGTACCGCACAGAACACTTTATACAGGTGCGAAGATTCCCGCGGTAGGGTTGGGAACCTTCGGGTCTGACCGTTTTTCTGCCGGTCAGATCGGAGAAGCAGTTTTAGGCGCGGCGGAGATCGGGTATCGTCACTTTGATTGCGCGGCCGTGTATGGAAACGAAAAAGAGATCGGCGTCTCCCTGCAAAAGGCGATGAAGGGCGGCATAAAACGCGAGGAACTCTGGGTCACGTCAAAGCTATGGAACGATAAACACGCGGAAGAGGATGTGATCCCCGCCTGCCAGCAAACGCTTAATGACCTGCAATTAGAGTACCTTGATCTTTATTTAATTCATTGGCCGTTTCCGAATCATCATGCGCCGGGTGTGGATGTTAATTCCCGTGACCCGCATGCCATCCCTTATATCCATTCGAACTTCATGAAAACCTGGCGGCAGATGGAAAAGCTGGTGGAGATGGGCCTGGTCCGGCATATCGGGACTTCGAATATGACCATTCCGAAATTGAAATTGCTGCTTACGAGATGCAAAGATCAAGCCCGCCGCCAACGAAATGGAACTGCATCCTCATTTCCAGCAGCCTGAATTCTTTCAAATTTTGCATTGACAATGCCATCCTGCCGATTGGGTTCGCGCCCATCGGCTCCCCGACCCGCCCGGATCGTGACAAGAGCCCGGAGGATACCGTTGATATCGAAGATCCCGTGATCGTCAAAATTGCCAAGAGACTGAATGTCCACCCGGCGGTTGTTTGCGTCAAGTGGGCGGTACAACGCGGGCAGGTGCCGATCCCATTCTCAATATACGCCAAGGAATATCTGAGCAATCTTAAAGCGGCCACAGTCGATCCCTTGACTGAGGAAGAAATGCAGGAAATCGCGGGCATAGATAAAAATAACCGTCTGATCAAAGGACACGTCTTCTTGTGGGAGAGCGCCAAGGATTGGAAGGATCTTTGGGATCTGGACGGGCAAATTGCATCCTGAACAGCCTGTCTGTAATCTATGAAATTCAATGCTGCCTTGGGAAGACCAGGCAGGCATTCAATTCGAAAGAATACTATCAAGGAGGTTTCCATGTCTACAATTCCAACCAAAATGACCGGCGCCATTCTGCCCGGCAACAGCACTCTTGAACTCAAGCAGTTTGATGTGCCCAAACCGGGCCATGGTGAAGTCCTTTTACGCACCAAGGCATCGACCATCTGCGGATCCGATATTCGCGCCATTTACCATGAGCATCTCGGCAAAGGCCCCGAAGGCTACCAGCCCGGGATGATCGCCGGGCACGAGCCAAGTGGACAGATCGTTGAAGAAGGACCCGGCCTTCGTCGCTTCAAAAAAGGTGATCGGGTCATTGTCTATCACATTTCGGGTTGCGGCGTGTGCAACGACTGCCGCCGTGGATATATGATCTCTTGTACCAGCCCCTTCCGCAGAGCTTATGGCTGGCAGCGTGATGGAGGCATGGCCGAATACCTTCTCGCCGAAGAAAAGGACCTGGTGCTTCTCCCTGATTCACTTTCGTACGCCGACGGCGCCCAGGTTGCCTGTGGCTTCGGTACAGTCTACGAAGGTCTCGAAAAAATCGGTATCAGCGGTAATGATGCCGTCCTGGTGACAGGCCTGGGTCCCGTCGGTCTGGCAACCGCCATGCTGGCGAAGGCCATGGGCGCGCAAAAAATCATCGGCACTGACGTAGTTCCTGAACGTCTTAAACTTGCCAAGGAACTCAAACTCTGCGATGAAGTCCTCGTCTCCGGCCCGGATAATGTTTCCCAGGTTCGCGCATCTAACCGGCGGGAACGGTGTCGAAAAAGCCATCGATTGTTCTGCCAACGACAAAGCGCGGCTGACCGCTATCCAGGCCACCCGCAAGTGGGGCAAGATCTGCTTCCTCGGCGAAGGCGGCACGGTTTCCTTCCAGCCCTCGCCCGGATATCATCCACGATCAAAAGACCATTTACGGTTCGTGGGTCACAAATATTTGGCGTATGGAAGAGCTGGTCGAACGGATCGTCCGCTGGAACATCCACCCCGAGATCCTGATCACCCATCGCTTTACGCTCGACAAAGCTGCCGAAGCTTATTCCCTGATGGCAAGCGGCAAATGCGGCAAGGTGGCAGTTGTCTTCGATGAAGAGGTCAAATAATCATGGCGCGGTTGGAAAAAATTCCCTATGGCGGCTGGACGAACTGCCTGAAATTATCCGGTGATGGCATTGAACTGATCGTTACCCTCGACGTTGGCCCGCGCGTCATCCGCCTTGGGTACACCGGGCGGTCAAAACCTTTTTAAAGAATTTGACGATCAAATGGGCAAAACCTCCGGTACCGAGTGGATGAGCTTTGGCGGTCACCGTCTCTGGCATTCGCCGGAGGTCTTTCCCCGCACCTATGCACCTGATTTTGAACCCGTTGAATACACCTGGAAGGACAACGTCTTGAAGCTGGTGCAAAAGACCGAACCGAAACAGGCATCCAGAAAGAAATCGAGATCAGCATCCAGGACAAGACCGTTCATCTGACACACCGGCTCATAAACCGCAACCCCTGGGCGATCGAGGTCGCAGCCTGGGGGCTTAGTGTCATGGCAGCCGGCGGCAGGTTGCTGGTTCCCCAGGAAGATTACTTTCCTCACCCCGACGTTCTCACGCCCGCCCGCCCACTGGTGCTTTGGCACTTCACCCGCATGAACGACCCTCGCTTCTACCTGGGGAGACCGTTTGATCCAGATGCGGGAAGACTCGCAGGTCAACAGCAAGCAGAAGTTCGGACTGCGCAATGCCCAGGGGTGGGCCGCTTACCAACTGGGGACGGACCTTTTTATCAAGACCATCCCGCTAATTCCGGGAGCAACCTATCCGGACATGGGTTGCAACTGTGAATTCTTCACCATGCCGGGATTTCTCGAAGTCGAGAGCCTTGGCCCACTGGTCAAACTGGAGCCGAATGCGGCAACTGAACATATCGAAAAATGGCGGGTGATCCCCAACCTCGACCTGCCGTCAGAAGAAAAACCGTTGATCGCTGCATTGAATCCGCATTTGAAGGATTTCGGTTTACCCACGATCAAGACTAAGTAGGACAACACTTAAGGTAAACTTAGCTATCAACCTGTCACCTTCCAACGATGGTTGGAAGGTGACATATATATGAAGCCTCAACTTTGGTAAGAGTGTTTTCCGGAGGGAATATGAACGTGCGTGAAATGGTCCAGGATGCATTTATCAAGCGTTTTGGCAAACCTGCTGAACTGCTCGTACGTGCACCGGGGCGGGTGAATTTGATCGGTGAGCATACCGACTACAATGACGGCTTTGTGCTGCCCATGGCAATTGACCGGTGCGGTTTGGATCGCCCTGCGCCCGCGTAATGATCGACGGGTGCTGATATCTTCCCTGGAGATGGAGACCCCAGGCGATTTTTCACTGGATGATCTGCAGAAAGACGGCCGGGATTGGTACGAGTATTTGAAGGGTGTGGCCTGGGCTTTGAGCGAGGCCGGGTACGAATTGCAGGGCTGGGAAGGTGTGATGTCCAGCGATGTGCCGGTTGGCGCCGGGCTGTCGTCTTCAGCCGCAATCGAGATGGCGACCGCCCGGGCATTTGCACAGGTCGCCGGCTTCGAGTGGGATCCTGTCCGCATGGCCCAGGCTGGACGCAAGGCGGAGAACAGCTGGGTGGGCGTGAGCACGGGCATCATGGATCAGATGGCATCGGCTGCCTGCCAGGCAGGACATGCCCTGTTCCTGGATTGCCGTTCCTTGCATTACGAGAACATACCCCTGCCCGATGGTGTTTCGGTGGTGGTCCTGGATACGGCCACACGGCGCGGCAATGTCGACTCAGGCTATAACGAGCGCTTCCAGCAGTGCCAGACGGCCGCGCATTACTTCGGAGTGAAGGCTTTGCGGGATGTAAGTCCACAGGAGTTGACTGAAAAAGGCAAAGGACTGGACGAGGTGGTTTATCGTAGAGCCCGGCATATCGTCACGGAGGACCAGCGCGTGCTGGATGCGATCGATGCCATGCGCGCCGGGAACGTGGTCAAACTGGGCCTATTATTGGATGCCAGTCACGTGAGTATGCGCGACGATTTTGAGATCACCAACGAGGCCTTGAATATCATGGTAAGCATTGCCCGTCGTCAGCCGGGTTGTTACGGAGCACGCATGACCGGCGGCGGCTTCGGCGGTTGCGCCATGGCACTGGTGGATGCTGGTAAAGCCGAAAACTTTGCTGCTAACAGTCGCACACGAATACCAGGCGAAGACCGGCCTGACCCCCAGCGTGTACGTCTGTCATGCCAGCCAGGGTGCAGAAGTAGTAGTGCAGTGAGCTTGTCTTATAAAAATAACCCAACCACCGTATCAGGAACGATCGAACAGCATCCGATCGGTCCCTAAAAATCCATTCAGGACAACTGTAATAAATTATGAGTCCAAAAGCGCTTGTGAGCGGCAGCTTCGATATGCTTCATCGCGCACATGTTGAATTTTCCAGGGAGGCCGCAAACTTACAAATGATCAGTTGTGAACTTGACATTGTCATCTTACGATGATATATTGACACCCAATATGCAAACCCTGATCACTCACGCTGACACTGATACTAATACCAGACATATCCGCTCCTTTTCGTCATGGGATGGCGGCCAGTGGAAGTAGTCCCCAGTGGATTCGCACAAAGATAGCAGCAAAAACGCCCCATCACGAACGGGGCGTTTTTCTTAAACTTATATCAGGAGATAGATAAATTCATGGACATTTCCAACACCACTCCCGTCTATGCCGTGCCGGAGGCCAACCTCGTTCCGGTCAGCAATTATTTGAAGGATATGATGGCCATCCCGCCGTCGCGCATGTTCCTCATCAACAAGTCGCTCAAGGTCTATCTGGAAAAGAATCCCGGCTCGCCCGTTTTCGATGCCTCGCAGGGCGACGGCGGCGCATCGCTGCCCGGTGTACCGCGCCCCATTCTCGAACGCGCCGCACAAATGCAGATCGAGCACGGCACCGCCTACGACATGCCCTTCGGCACGGATGCCTATCGCAAGGCGGTGATCGAGAAATACTGGAAGCTCGACCCGGCCCTGGGCTTTGGCCCAAACAACGTGCTCGGCACGTGCGGCGGGCGCGATGCGCTGGTCAAGGCCTACCAGGCCATGCTGAGCCTCGGTCACGGGCGCGAAGGCGACGCTGATCGCGGTTTCACGCGTGCCGTGGATTTCCTACAACTGGGGACCCTACGGCATCGGCGCGAATGTGCTTTGGTCACCCGGCGACCCGGCAACGGCTGGGCCTATTCCGAGGATGGCATCCGCGCCAGCGTGGAGTTCGCCGCCAAATCGGGACGCAAAGTCGCCGGTCTGATCATCACCAATCCCGATAATCCCACCGGTCTGACCATCACACCGGAGCGCCAGGTTGCCTTCGCCAAGGCCGCGCTGGAAGCGGGCATCCCCTTCGTGCTCTTCGACTGGATGTACCACTACGTGACCGATGAGCAGCCGATGGACTTGAATGCATTCCTGCACCTGTTCTCCCCCGACGAACGCAAACACCTGATGTTCCTGGACGGCATCACCAAGAGCCTGGGCGGCTCGAACGTCCGCAACTGCCACCTGATCGCGTCCGAGGAGGTGATCAAGTTCACCGTGGCGCGCGCCTCGCATACGGTCATGCCCACTTTCTATTCGCTGGCTGTGGCGATGGCTGCCTACGAAATGGGCTATGCCGAAGCCTCGAAGACCATTGTCGAGCCGACCAACGCCAGCCGCAAGGTGCTGAAGTCGCTGCTGGACAGCCAGGGCTTCCAGCACATTCTCGGCAAGGGCTATTATTCCTTCATCAACGTCGGCGAGTTCATCAAAGCCAAGGGCTGGGCAGACAGCGAACCGCTCGGGCAGTACCTGGCCGAAAACTTCGGCGTGGCGATTGTGCCCGGCGCTTTCTTCTCACCCTTTGGCGGAGATTGGGTCCGTTTCTCCTATGCCACACCTGTCGAGCGCACCGAAGGCGCCTTCAAGCGCCTGGTGGCAGGGTTGAATTCGCTCAAAAAATAAAATTACGCAGAACATCCCGCGAGGTTAATCCTGCGGGACGGTATGTACAGATTAATAATCTTAGTTTCAGCTATGGAATAAAACATGACATTTAATCCCAAGCAATTTGCCGAGAAATACAAGCTCGCTCTTGAGTCCGCTGCCAAAGACAAGCCCGCCGGCGGCCTTAACGGCTTCGAGCTCGAATGGAACCTGCTCGATGAGCACTTCCGCCCGTTGCTGACGGTCGGCTCCGGCCCGGCCCAGCAATCCTTCGTGGATTATCTGCGCGCCGAGACCCTGCTGCCGTGGCTGCGCAACTTTTCCCAGCTCGAAGTCTTCCACTGGATGGTCGAGTTTGCCACACGTCCTTACTACAGCCCGCGCGGCGCAGTCTACGAAGCCCGGCTGATGGAAGCCGTGCTCACCAATGCCCTTTCGCGCGCCGGTACGCAGTTCGGGGAGCGCCTGTTCTCCTGGCATGGCAACCTGCTTTTCTTCACCGCCATCAATCACGACTTCGATCCCCGGCAACTGGGGTATCGCCAAGCGCCGCTACCTGGAACGCTGCGTTGACCTGTACGGAGACTCGCTTGCCACGGCCGGCATCCATGTCAACCTGTCGCTGCCCGACCCGCTTTTTGCCTGGGATTTCATGCATGATGCCCGCTTTGGAGCGCGGACAACCGTCACCTCGACCAATACAAATCCGAGTTCTACATCACCGCCACCCGCTTGTTGCGCGCCTTCGCTTCACTGTTTATTGCCACCTCCGCCTCGACGCCGCTGCAGGCCCAGATCCGCGACGACCGCGCCGATCGTCTCACTGACCGAGAACGACTCCGTCCGCAACCTGACCTTCCCCAATCCCGCCGAGATCGACCTGCCCGATCTCTATCGTTCCTATAAGGATTACAAAAGCATTTCCTACGATCTCGTCCAGCGCGGAGTTCGTTTTGGAAACAACAACTGGACTCCGGTGCGCGCCCGTTCGTTTGCCGAACCCGTCGAGCGGCTCATTTCCACGACCGGCGACCAGCTCCGAGACTTGTACTCGCGCGGACTGTATTCCATCGGCGAGGACGTGCCCATCGAAGAGATGGCCCGCCAGATCGAAAAACAGAACCTGATGGCGCGCATCAACCTGCCCATGGGACGCGTCGAGATCCGCACCGACGACGGCTGCCACCCAATGGATGTGGACATCGCCAACCTGACACTGAAGCACCTGCTGCTCATCCGCTTCTACGGCGACCCGGAGTTTGCGCGTTCCTTCCGCTATGACCGCGAAGACATCGCCCGCGCCCGCGCCAACGAACAAGCCGCCGCGCGCGACGGCTTACGCGCCGAGATCGAAAACCCACTGACCGGCAAACCCGTCGCGATGCGCGCCTTCCTCAAATGGACACTCGACGAACTGCAGCCTCTCGCCGAAGCGCTTGGGCTGTGGGACGACCTGCACCCGCTGGTCGAGATGGCGAACGGCGCGCCGAACACGGCCGAGAAAATTCGCGCCCGCCTGCAAAAGGAACTGGGCTCCAACACCGAAGTGCCGCTCGAGCTGTTGCGCGTCACTGGCCGAGGCACGCGAGGCGCAGGTGCGTGAGGACGTGGAAGAGATTGCAGCCAGGAAAGGACTGCTGGGCAGCGAGTCCGGCAAGATCGCCGAATTCCTGACGCACGCCCGCGAGGAAGCCCGCTCACACCCCGACCTGCCGGTGCGCTTCCGCCCACCGGGCGAAGCCATGATCGAAACTACCTATCCCGACAAGACCGCCGAGATCGTTGACCTGGCGCAGCATCTAATTCGCATCCCGTCTGTCACCGCCTGCCCGAATGAGCGCCTCGACGAAGTACACCGTGCCGGGACGTTCGTCTATGATTATATGAAGGGTCATGGCGCGGAAGTGCGCTACTTCGACGGCAAATATCCTGCCGTGTTTGCGAAATTTCCCGCGGCCAGACCCGGGTTCCATCCTTGTTGACCGGTCATTTCGACGTGGTCGAGCCTGAACCGGACGACAGCCAGTTCTCCCCGCGCATCGAAGGCGATTATCTGTGGGGCCGCGGCGCCGCCGACATGAAAACCGTCGTAGCCACCTACCTGGTCTGGATGAAGGACATGCTTGAAATCCGGAAAACCCTGTCCGCCCATTTCGCTGTTGCTGGTTGGCAATGAAGAGAACGGCGAAGCCGAGGCCATGGGAACGCCTCATGTTTTGAAAGCCCTGAAGGATGACCTGGACTACGCTCCCAAACTGTTGATCGCAGGCGAGCGCACCGGCGAAAAAGGCGACGAGCTCTTCGGCGAGATTTGCATCGAGAACCGCGGCGTCATGCGCTTCGAAGTGATCGCACGCGGCGTCAAGGGACATTCGGGAATAAAATCGGCCGCCAGGGATCTGTCAGACCGGCTCATCTCGGCCCGCGCGGCGTTGGATGAGATCTTCGCCAGCCAGCTCACACTCCAGGCCGCCGATGGCTGGCAGTCGCAGGCCAAATTCCCCTTTATCAATGTCGGCACGCCGGGTGTATACAACGTCACGGCCGCGGAGGGCATGTTGGGTGTGGAGATCCGTCCCATACCGCAGGACGATACGAACTCATTGAAAGAGTGACAGTTGAAAAATATTGCAGTGAGAACGAGTTGGAAGTCCATTTCCTGGTCATGGAAAACGGCGTGGCCTGCGACTCGCGACAACCCCGCTTTGAAATCGCTGATCGAAGCGGTAAGGCAGGCCTCGGGCGCAGACCCCAGGATCGGCAAGAAGCTGGCCGGCACTTCGGCCCGCTTCGCTCCCGACAGCCAGGGCGTGGTGTGGGGCCAGTCCGGTATCGGCCCCCATGCCAAGGACGAGCGGCACTACATCCCCAGCATCATGCCGTACTATGAGACGTTGAATGTGTGGAGCGAATTACTTCCATCCACGGTTGTCAGCACTCAAATAACGCAATAGATCGCGGATCACTTTAGTCGTTTCATTCGTCAATTCGCGTCACGCCTCGGCACCCTTCCGCGGCACTCCATCTCCCTCTCTACGGATGGGCTTCACCCTCGCGCACTGCATGACTCTTAATGAATTTACTCGATTTTATCCTTGAGTTTTTAGAACCCCCGACTTATTGACAGAAAGACGGATTATTTTCAATAATTTGGAGATCAGGATGCTCATAGTATGATTGATTGACACCATTTTTTAAAGTAGATTTGTATATACTGTTTGTACCCCAATATATATATGGTCTACTATTAGATAATATTTGAATTTTGCCCGTAATTGCAACACAATCACCAACACTCATATCTTTGCCTGTAATAGTATGCCAACCGAGATATGAGGATGTTGCAAAAAACCCAGTACGGTTATCTGTAAAATCCCAATGACTTTGCCACCTTTTTGCTTGCACATACAAAGTTATATTACGAATTATTCCACGTACACAAATTGTTTGTCCCACCATTCCTAAAGTAATTTGATCCCATCGTAAACATGGATTTGGAGTAACCGTGGGTGTTGAAGGTATTAATGTTGGAGTAGGTGTAGTTGGAATCAATTGAGAAGTTGGTTGAACAACTACAGTAATAACGATAATTTTTGGTGTAGGAGCTGGCGTACAAGCAAATGTAAATATATATAAGAATATTAAAGCTATTATTTTTTTCATTTTATTCTCCCTTCAACCATTGAGCATACTCTTATTGTTATACAAACACAATAGTAATAAAGCCAAAAATTTCTATTTCATTAAATTCAGGTTTTCTTCTTATCCAGTTTCTTCTCCTTATTTCATTCGTCAATTCGCTTCATGCTCCGGCACTACTCCGCGGCACTTCCCTTCCCTCACAACAGACGGGCTACGCCCTCGCACACTGCGGCAGCAGATCAGGCAGGCTCGCAACGCACCCTTGGATTTCCTTCAGGAAATCTTCTAGAGTCACCGGCTCGTCATTTAGAAATATCTCAGTGATCGGATCGTCGTCAGGACTGACTTCAGGAAGCTTATACTTCCTCCTCATTTCCTGAACAAACGGGAAGAAGTCTGGATGAGTTAGCAATAGCGTACCGAGAAGCATTGATTCTTACATTGGTTACTCCGGACTCAACTAACGCCTGTCTTCAGTGCGCATCATCTAGCATACCCAAGAGCCAGCTGGCGAAAGCTAAGCATTCATACGCTGTAATTGGATCTTGCATATTTATAGACCTATGGCTTCGTGGATTCTTCAACACTCCTAAGGCCCCCCAATAAAGGAATTTTGCTGATTCCTGCTCGCCGTAGTGCTCGCTCATCTTTATTATAGGATTATCCGGGTTAAGTGCTTTTATCGCAACATCTTTGCCAATGTCATTAATGCTCAAATGCGCCTTAGCGCGGATCGTTTCCTCAACCGTTCTCATAGCAGTAAAGATAGCTTCGTCGTAGTGCTGCATCTCGAATAGCTGGCGGCATGACCGCACGACTTCCGGATGAAGCAGGTCCAGTGACCTCATCAGACTTTCCGAGTTGAGGAAGTATTTGCGAAAATCTCGGGTAGTAACTCTACCGTGCGCCTCTCCGCCCAATGCCGCCTCCGCATATTCATTGACAACGTCTGCAATTGTTTGTGTTGTAAGTGGCAGCATTCGCGACCCAGCTTTGCGGTCATGCCTCAAGAAAAGCGGTGATGATTCCAGTTTTCGCCCGAAATTCTTATCGAAGCCGGAACACGCCTTCACATACTTCCTTATGGAATCCGCCGAGCGCTGGGAAAGGCTCCTTTCTCCATTCTCGGTACGTACTACATTCCGGCGATAGTCAATGTCACCTTTGCGCAGAGCGCACAATTCATGAGCCTGCAAATCACAACCTGCCAATGTTAGGATTATGGCCTTATCTCGTAGAATTCTTAGCACTTTGCGTTCGGTGTTTGCAGTCTCATCTCTCTCCACTACCGCCTCAATCACACGGGATATTTCAAAATCCAAAGCTCCTTTTGGCCTCTCTTGCTTATGTTCTTTATTCAACTCCGCCAGGTAGCCAGATAGCAGGTCTAGATCTAATTTGGTATCAAATTGGTCATTAAGGAACCTATAAAACCCACTAAGCGCTGATACCAGAACATGACGCGTACTCGGCTTAGCCCCCGATTGTGTTTTCATGAAGTCCAAAATCCAATCCACGTCCATTTCTGCCAAATCGATATCCACAGGATTCGAACCCTTTGATTTTAGGAAGTCAACAAATCTCTCTAGTGCACTCCGATATGATATGGCAGTTCCTACTCGCCCTCTTCTCGAGCAATTCCCAATATGTGTCCAGGGCTTCTGCTAATGTGTCTCTTTTCATATTGGCGTCTCCCACTTAAGTCCATAGAATGCTTGTCCACAATTATCGCACAAAACCGGCGAGCCGAATTGTCAAATGCCTCCATGGTTCGAAATCATAATCAGTGTGCTCCCTTAAGACGCCACCGTCTATATTGCCGCCAGTTCAATTACCCGCCTTTTTTCCACCTCTTATTTATTTCCAATGTTCCGTAGTCACGGACCGCACTCCTGAGCGTGCAGTCATTATTGCATTACTTAAAATAATAATCAGAGTCATCTTTCCTTTTCATTTGGAGATCGGCTGCAACTGGGGTAACACGTTGTCGAAACTATTGATCTTGTAGACCGATTTCCCCTCACCACAATAAAACCTGGAATAGATTGCTGTAATCGTCCGTCCACAGCCGGATCCCCGGTTTTGTGTGCAGGTTCGCGCGCAATGGATGCGAGTCCAGGCGCCGTAGTGAGGTCCCGGAGAATTGAATCACGGGTCTGAATGTCTTATACTGTTAATAGTAGGAAAATGTTAAAGTTCACTTCAAGTCTCCGTGTCAGGGTATTGCTTATAGTCCTGTTTGCAATCTTGCCGGCCCTCGTGCTCTTCCAGGTTACGAATGTGGAAGACCGCAACAACGATATCAATCGCAGAAAACAGGATACGCTCCAGCTTGCTGAGATTTTGTCATTACAAGAGAAGGAATTATTGGATGAGGCCCGCCAACTGCTGATAACGGCCTCGCAATTCAATGAAGTCAGGCATTACGACGCCGGATCATGTGATCAAGCCCTCTCAAACTTGCTTTCCCAATACCCCCAATATACCGAATTGGGAGTCGCCAACATGCAGGGGGACGTGATTTGCAGCGCAGTGCCTCCAACTGCTAAAATCAACATAAGCGATCGTAAGTATTTCCAGGAAGCCATCAGCACACAGGAATTTTCCATTGGGGAATATCAAGTGGGTCGCATCACCCATAAGTCCGCAGTGAATCTTGGATATCCCATCTATGATGACAATGGCAATCTTTCAGGCGTCATTTATTCGGCAGTTGACCTGTCGCAGCTTTCACTTTTCGAGGGAGGCATTATTTCCAGTCTTCCGACCGGTTCGGTTTTAACAAAGGTGGATCAGAACGGGATCGTCCTCGTCCGCTCTCCGAATGGCGACAACCTGATTGGAGAGCAGGCTCCGGAGTCAGCCGTAGTTGCCGAATCTCTCAGGACCAATCAAGGCATTATCGAAGCGCCAGGGACGGATGGCCGTCCCTGGATTTACGCCTTCGTTGCGATCAAGAGTGATATCTACCAGGGTGAAATCCATCTAATCCTGGGCCAGCCGATAGCCGTATTATTTGCTGACTTAAACCAAACGTTCAATCGCAATCTTCTCATTATGATTGTTTTGGGTGCATTATTGCTTGCTGTCACGTGGTTTGGTTTCGATCTTAATTTTATGCAGCAAGTCCAATCCCTTGTGCAGCGTTTCACAGCACATCACAAAAGGAGACATGCAGGAACGCTATCGGCGCGTTTCTTATGGCAACTCAGAAATCAATCTCCTGGGAGACTCTTTCAACCAGATGGCGGCAGCTCTTGAACGGCGCGAGCTCGACCTGCTTGAAGCGTATGACACCACGATTGAAGGCTGGTCGCGTGCGCTTGATCTGCGGGACAAAGAGACCGAAGGGCATACCCTGCGCGTCACCGACATGACCCTGCGGCTGGCCCGGGCGATGGGCATTGACAAATCCGATATCGTACACATACGACGCGGTGGATTGCTGCATGATATCGGCAAATTGGGTGTGCCGGATGGAATTCTACTAAAGCCAGGCCAGCTTACCGATGAAGAATGGGTGCGCATGCGGATGCATCCACAATTCGCCTACGACCTGCTTTCCCCCATCGCCTACTTGAGGCCTGCGCTCGATATACCCTACTGTCATCACGAAAAATGGGATGGCACAGGTTACCCGCGTGGTTTGAAGGGCGAGCAAATTCCGCTGGCGGCGCGACTCTTCACAGTTGTAGATGTTTGGGATGCCCTGCGTTCCGATCGCCCTTACCGCAAAGGCTGGGCGACGGAAGAAGTGATGAAGTACATCCGCTCACTGGCCGGATCTCATTTTGACCCAAAGGCAGTGGAACTGTTCATCCGCGTGGTGAACGAATGAAGAAGGTACAGCAGGGTGCAGATTAAAAGAAGGCCTGACTGCGTTGTAGAAACAATATAATCTATTGACAGAATTCGATCCCTGTTCAGATCAGGTGCAGTCGGATGAATCGCTTGTTGAGAAATCTTGATACTATGGATTGGTTCACCTGTCCTGTATCCTGCGTCCATCTGTGACGGCAACGCCCTCGGTACTTTCAGCTTCGTCTCACCACAATAAAACCTGGAATAGATTGCTGGTATCGTCCGTCCACAACCGGATCCCCGGTTTTGTGCGGAGGTCGCGCGCAATGGATGCAAACCCCGGTGTCTTAAAGAGGCCGGCGTCCTCGCTGAATAATACCCATTGTGAAGGGGCGCCGAGTTGGTCTTGGGGATCATTATCACCGATAACCATGCCGTGAAGTCCAAATGGCAGGCGGCTTCCTCCGAATTTCCATACCATGCATATAGATGAGGGAAGGGTGTCCTTTTATTCACTAATAAACTAAATTGCATATTGACAATCTTATTTATCTTGATATACTGTTATAGACATCCTACCACTATACCAGTTAGCTCATATAAATTATGTACCTGCCCATTCAGACAGAACGTCTTTATCAGCAGATCGTCGAGCAGATCGAGCACCGTTTTGTCAGCGGAGAGCTCAAAGTCGGCGACAAACTGCCCTCCGAGCGTGAGCTCGCGGAGCAGTTCGGCGTGAGCCGCATAGCCGTCCGCGAGGCCGTCAAGGCCCTGCGCGAAAAAGGCCTGGTGGAGATCAGGCCCGGCCGCGGTACCTTCATCACCAACGGAACGGAAGGTGTCGTCAGGCACTCCATTGGCCTGCTGATGAAGTTCGAGGCGGTTGGCGCCTCTCCCAATTTGGTGGAAGTACGGGAGATCATGGAGCCGGAAATCGCCGCCCTGGCCGCCACAAGGATTACCGAAGAACAGGTGATAACCATGACCCAGGCCGTGGGCGTCATGAATATGGCCCTGGATAACGTGGAAGTTTTTGTCGAAGCCGATCTCGACTTTCATCTTGCATTGGCCCAGGCAACCCAAAACCCCATCATCCCCATCTTAATGAACTCCATTATCGACCTGCTGCGGGAGCAGCGCAAACGGATTGCGCTGGTGGAGGGCGGTTTGATCCGCGGGCAATATCACCACAAGAAGATCCTGGATGCCGTGATGCGGCATGATCCAAAAACAGCACGCTCTGGCCATGCAGCAGCATCTCGAGCAGGTGCGAAAAGACTCGGAAACCTCTGACTAATTAGTTTTAGTGGAGGTTTTTTTAGTTGCGGAGAGGACAATGGCTAAATTAGGTTTCGTCGGTCTCGGTGTGATGGGCAGCCGGGTGGTAAAGCGGCTTCTGGATGCCGGCCACAGCGTGGTCGGTTATAACCGCACCCGCTCCAAAGCCCAATGGCTGCTGGATGCCGGCATGACCTGGGGCGAATCGCCGCGCGCAGTGGCAGAGTCCGCAGACGTGGTTTTCAGCATGGTCACCAATACCGCTGCGCTCCGCAGCTATCGCCGAAGGGCCCGACGGTTTGCTGGCCGGCCTGGGCGCGGGAAAGATATACGTCGACATGAGCACGGTCAGCCCGGCCTACAGCCAGGAACTGGCAAAAAAAGTCGGTGGGCGCGGCGCGCCATGCTGGACGCACCCGTATCCGGCAGTGTGATCACGCTCGAAGAAGGCAAGCTGTCCATCATGGTGGGCGGCGACCCGGCGGTCTTCGAGAAGGTAAAGCCGATCCTGCTCGACATCGGCCCGAAGGTGACGCACGTCGGGGCGAACGGCCTGGCCGTCACGATGAAAATCGCCACCAACCTGAGCCTGGCCGTGCAGATGCTGGCCTTCAGCGAAGGCGTGTTGATTGCCGAGAAAAGCGGCATCAAGCGCGAGGTGGCGGTGGATGTGTTGATGAACAGCGTGATCGCCTCGCCCATGGTGAAATATCGCGGGCCTTTCGTGTTGCAGATGCCGGAGGAAGCCTGGTTCAACGTGAATATGATGCAAAAGGATATGAACCTGGCCCTCGAATTGGGCCGTCAATTGAATGTACCCCTGCCCACCACCGCGGTGACGAATGAGTTCCTCACCGCCGCGCGCGGCTTCGGGTTGGAAGAAAAGGATTTTGCGATCCTGTTCGAGGTGCTGGCAAAGATGTCGGGAGTTAATAAATGACGAAAAAAGCGGAAAAAAATATCGAAGCTCGTTTGGAAGCCCCGGACGTGGAACACTGGCTCCACGCATACGAGCAGATGGCAAAGATCCGTGAGTTCGAAGAAAAAGTCAATGAGCTATATATGAAGGCCCTTATGCCCGGTCTGGCACATTTATATTCGGGACAGGAGGCCATGGCGGTGGGCGTGTGTGAATCGCTGCGGCGCGACGACTACATCACCAGCACGCATCGCGGGCACGGTCACTGCCTGGCCAAGGGCGCGGCGATCAAACTGATGTTTGCCGAGCTTCTCGGAAAGGAAGCCGGCTACTGCCGCGGCAAAGGCGGCTCGATGCACATCGCCGACCCCGAGTACGGGCAACCTCGGCGCGAACGCCATCGTCGGCGGCAGCGCGGGCATTGCCACCGGCGCGGCTTTTTCGGCGAAGATGCGCGGCACCGACCAGGTGGCGGTCTGCTTCTTTGGGGAGGGCGCGCTGGGACAGGGTTTGCTCTATGAAGTGATGAACATGGCCGGCCTGTGGAAATTGCCGGTCATTTATGTTTGCGAAAACAACATGTACAACGAATACACACATTTCAGCGAGACCCTGGCCGGTGAGATCATCGCACGCGCAAAAGCGTTCGGGATCCATGCGGAAGTGGTGGACGGCCAGGACGTGCAGCCGTTTATGAGACGACGCAAGAGGCTGGTCGAGCGCGCCCGGAACGGGGAAGGCCCGGCCTTCCTGGAGTGCCGGACCTACCGTTATTACGGCCATCACGTCGGCGACATCAGCCGCACCTATTACCGCTCCAAGGAAGAAGAACAGGAATGGCGCACCACCCGCGATCCGCTGAAGCTGTTGGCGGATAAATTGATGGCGCAAAAACTCACCGACCAATCGGTGCTTGACCGTATCCAGGCCGAGGTGCAGGCGGAAGTGGAAAGCGGCGTGCAGTTTGCGATCGATGCGCCCTTCCCCGATAAGAGCGAAGTGAATGAGGATGTTTATGCCTGAGCTGAAAATTTTCGGTACCGGAGGAACGCAATGTCCGAGCGGGAACTGACCTTTGCGGAGGCGATCCGCGAGGCGCTGGCAGAGGAGATGCGGCGCGATCCGCGCGTATTCATCGTCGGCGAGGACGTCGCCGAAGCCGGCACGCCGTTCAAGGTTTTGTCGGGGCTGGTCGAAGAGTTCGGCACACAGCGGGTGCTCGATTCGCCCATCTCCGAGCCCGGCTTTACCGGGATGGGCGTCGGCGCGGCCATGACCGGCATGCGCCCGGTGGTCGACATCATGTTCGGCGATTTCCTCACCCTGGCAATGGACCAGATCGTCAACCAGGCGGCCAAGGTGCATTACATGTCCGGCGGAAAGATGAAGGTGCCGATCGTTTTCCGGACGACGCTGGGAGCCACCCGTCGCTCCGGCGCGCAGCACTCGCAGAGCCTGCATGCCTGGGTGAGTCATGTGCCGGGCTTGAAGGTGGTCATCCCCTCCACGCCCTACGATGCCAAAGGGTTGTTGAAAACCGCCATCCGCGACGAAAACCCGGTCGTCTTTTTTGAAGACAAGATGATGTACAAGCTCAAGGGACCCGTGCCGGCGGAGGAATACACCATCCCGTTCGGCGTGGCAGACGTCAAACGCACCGGGACGATATCACGCCTGGTCGCGACCAGCTCGATGGTGCAGGTTGCGCTCGGCGCCGCGGAAAAACTGGACTCGATCGGCATCAGCGCCGAAGTCATCGACCCGCGCACCACTGCCCCGCTCGACAAGCAGACCCTGATCGAGTCTGCCAAGAAGACCTCGCGCGCGATCGTCATCGACGAAGGCTATGAACGCTACGGCGTCACGGCGGAGATCGCCTCGGTGATCGCCGACGGCGCTTTTTATTATCTCGATGCGCCCGTGAAACGGATGGGAGCGATGGACGTGCCCGATCCCGTTCTCACCGGTGCTGGAAGACCTGACGGTGCCGACGGAAGAAACCGTTTTTCAAATGGCAAAGACTCTTTGCGGAAGGAGTTGAGATGGCAATCAAAACGTATGGAACCATGGCAGTTGACTGGGAACAGCGCATCGATTTCGACCGCTTGCGCCGTGAGCGGCTGGCGCGCGTCAAAGATGCTGCTCAAAAAATCGGAGATGGGCGCATTGCTGTGTTTCGACATGAACAACGTGCGCTACCTGACCGCCACGCACATCGGCACGTGGGCGCAGGATAAGGCCAACCGCTTCACCCTGCTGCCCCAGGACGACGAACCGATCCTGTGGGACTTTGGCTCGGCCGCCCGGCATCACCAGCTCTATGCGCCCTGGCTGGGCGAGAAGCGCTCGCGCGCCGGCATCTCCATGCTGCGCGGCGCCATGACGCCGGAGATGGGCCGCGCCGAAGATGTCGCCAAAAAAATAAAGATGGAGCTGGAAGAACGCGGACTGGAAAAGGAGCCGGTGGGCGTGGACATTGCCGAGGTGCCGGTACTGTTTGCCCTGCAGAAGGAAGGCCTGACGATCGTGGACGGCCAGCAATTGATGTCCGAAGCGCGGCTCATCAAGACCCAGGATGAAATCGCCCTGCTGACCCATGCCGCCGCGCAGGTGGATGCCGCCTATGACGAGCTGTACCGCGCCATGAAACCCGGCATGCGCGAGAACGAAGCGGTCGGCCTGGTTTCCAAGGTGCTGTACGACCTCGGCTCGGAATATGTCGAGGCGGTCAACGCCATCTCGGGCGAGCGCTGCAACCCGCATCCGCATGTCTTCTCGGACCGCATGCTGCGCCCCGGCGACCCGGTTTACTACGATGTTCTGCAATCCTATATGGGCTACCGCACCTGCTACTATCGCACCTTTACCATCGGATATGCTTCGCTCGCCATGGTGGATGCCTACAAGCGCTGCCGTGATTACCTCGATGCGGCCATCGAGCTGGTGCGTCCCGGCCGCACCACCGCTGAGATCGCGTCCGTCTGGCCGAAAGCCACCGAGTTCGGGTTCCCGAATGAAGAGGCCTGTTTCGCCCTGCAGTACGGGCACGGTGTGGGGCTGGCGATCTGGGAGAAGCCGGTCATCAGCCGCCTGGTATCTCTCGACCATCCGTCCGAGATCAAACCCGGCATGGTCTTTGCACTGGAAACCTACTGGCCTTCGTCCGACGGCTGGAGCGCCGCCCGCATCGAAGAGGAGATCGTGGTCACCGAGACCGGCCATGAGATCATCACCCGCTTCCCGGCCAACGACCTGATGGTGGCGGGTCATCACTATTACACCGCCACCGGCCCCATGCCCACCACGCGTACGCACGAGCCGGAACTGAACGAACGAGTGGTTGAGCTGGTGGCTTCGGCCCGAGGAATTAAATGGCGAAGGACGTGATCATGCCCGCGCTCGAGATGGCGCAGGAATCGGGCGTGCTTGGTGAACTGGCTCAAACAGGACGGCGAATCCGTCGCCAAAGGCGAGCCTCTCATGGAGATCGAGACCGACAAGGTTACGGTGGAGATCGAGGCTCCCGCTTCCGGCACTTTACGGGGTGTCCTCGCCCATGCCGGCGACGTGGTCCCGGTCGGTCAGACGATTGCCTGGATATTGTCGCCCGGCGAATCGCTGCCGGCCTCTTCGCCAAACAGTTTTATAGCCGCGCCAAAAACCGGCAGCCCTGTTTCCGACAACGGGAACAAGCCCCAGGCGGCCCCGCTACCGGGAGCGAAGCCGGTAGCTGAAACGCAGGTTGCCGCTAATACGGCGTTCGAGGTCTCTCCGCTGGCCCGCAATATCGCCGTGGAACATGGCGTCGATCTTTCCCTGCGTGAAGTTCTCCGGCAGGCGGATCGAAAAAGCCGATGTAATGGCTTATATCCGGGAGCATTCACAATCGAAGCAATCCATCGGGGAAAATACATCCTCATGGAAAACATCTGCCGACTCAAAGACCAGGATTCTCGCCTCGCCAAAAGCCCGCAGGTTGGCTGCTGAACGAGGCCTCGACCTGGCTGCCATTACCGGCTCCGGTCCCGAGGGCGCGGTACTCACCGCGGATGTATTGGCGGTTCCCGAAACAGCCGGTGCGGCCGACGTGGAAGTGGAAGCACCTTCCACCGTCTGGCGTTTGATGGCCGAGCATATGACGGCCAGTTGGACGACGGTGCCGCACTTTTACCTGATCCGTGAAGCGGATGCCGGCAATCTGGTCGAATGGCGCAAACAAATTACGCCTGTCCTCGAAAAAAAGATCGGGGTCAAGCCGACCTACACGGACCTGCTCGTAAAATTGATCGGCGTTACGCTGCCGCGATCATCCGCGTTTGAATGCGGCCTGGGCCGAGGCAGGCATCGTATGGAATAAGGAAATAAATATCGGCATCGCCACCGCCGTCGAGCAGGGGCTGATCGTCCCGGTGATCCGTGCGGCAAACACGGCCTCGGTGGGTGAGATCGCCGCGCAGCGCCGCGACCTGGTCGAACGCGCACAGGACCGCAAATTACGCCCCGCCGATATTGCCGGGGGCACATTTACTTTATCCAACCTTGGCATGTACAACGTGGACGCTTTCCAGGCCATCGTCAACACCCCGCAGGCCGCCATCCTGGCAGTGGGCCGTATCGCGGAACGTGTCGTCCCGGTGAATGGGCAGGCTGCCGTACGGCCCATGCTGACGCTCAGCCTGTCGTGCGACCATCGCGTGGTGGACGGCGCCCGCGCCGCGCAGTTCCTCGACGACCTTGCCAACCTGATCGAAAACCCATGGAGATTATTATCATGACAACACCTGAAAGACTCAGGAACGCTTCTTCCATTAAAAAAGCTGCGAGTGGAAGTTCTGAAAAGCCGCGGCTCGGTGAATTTGGCTGTTATATCGGCGGCGAATGGATCAAGACCGGCGATGCGGTGGAGGTGCGCAGTCCGTTCGACGATTCGCTCGTGGCGGTGGTCCACCGCGCCGGACCGCGCGAGATCGAAACGGCCATTGCGAAAGCCACGGCAGCTTTTCAAGTGACGCGCAAACTGCCGTCCTGGAAACGCGCCGAAGCGCTTGAAAAGATCAGCGCAGGCATCGCCGCGCGGCGCGAAGAGCTGGCCCAGACCATCGCCCTCGAAGCCGGCAAACCGATCCGCACCGCCCGCGCCGAAGTGGACCGGGCCGTCTTTACCTTCAAAGTGGCGGCGGAGGAATCGAAACGGAATTACGGCGAGATCGTCCCGCTGGACTGGCTCCCCGGTACCGAAGGCCGGGAGGCGCAGATCCGCCGCGTGCCGCTTGGACCAGTTGTCGGTATCAGTCCATTTAATTATCCGCTCAACCTTGTAGCGCATAAGGTGGCGCCTGCCCTCGCGGCGGGCGACCCCATTATCCTGCGCCCCGCCAGCCAGACGCCCGTCAGCGCGCTGAAGCTGGCGGAGATCATATCCGCCTCGGGCTGGCCGATGGAGGCCTTCAGCGTGGTGCCAAGCGCCACCAAAGACGCCGCGCCGTTGGTGGAAGACGAGCGCATCCGCCTGCTCACTTTTACGGGAAGCCCGGCGGTTGGCTGGTCTCTTAAAGCACGCGCCGGCCGCAAACGGGTAACTCTCGAATTGGGCGGCAATGCGGGAGTGATTGTACACAGCGATGCCGATACGGCCTATGCCGCCGAACGCATTGCCTGGGGCGGGTTTTCCTATGCAGGACAATCGTGCATTTCCGTCCAGCGTGTCTATGTCCATGCGGATATCTATGAGTCCTTTGCGGAACAGTTCGTCCAGCGCGTGAAAGCGCTCAAAGTCGGCGATCCGCTTGACGAAACAACCGACGTCGGCCCGGTCATCGACGGCGGTGCCGCCGAACGTGTGGAAGCGTGGGTGAAGGAGGCAGAGAAAGGCGGAGCCAGTTTGCTGGCAGGCGGATCGCGAAAAGGGAATCTCTGGCAGCCTACTGTCTTGTCCGGGCTCCAATCCTCGATGCGCGTTAGCTGCCAGGAGGTTTTTGCCCCGCTGGTGGGACTGTACCGCTATACCGACGTAAACCAGGCCATTGCAGCCGTGGACGATAGCGACTTTGGCCTGCAGGCCGGGCTGTTCACACACGACCTGGGCATTGTCAAGCGCGCTTTCGACGATATCGAGGTGGGCGGTCTCATGGTGAACGATGTTTCGACTTTCCGGATCGATCATATGCCATATGGAGGCGTCAAGCAGTCCGGGTTTGGCCGCGAAGGGTTACGCTACGCCATCGAAGAGATGAGCGAGATGAAGCTGCTGACGTTCAACGACCGGCCATGAATGCCGGTGATGGAACTATAAAGGAGGTGAGTGCAAAGGAAATTTTATTGGTAATGACTGTTTCTCGGTAGATCGGAATTTAAAAATAAATTGCTAAAAGGAGACCACTCGAGGAGCACCTATGAAATCTAAGTTTTTGTACTTAATGGGTTGTATTGCCCTGACCAGCTTACTGGTCACTGCCTGCGGCCCGGCTGCCACGGCGACTTCTGCGCCGGCCACGTCAGCCCCCGCCGCCACCTCGGCACCGGCTGACACTGCCACTACCGCGGCGACATCGGCGCCTGCCGCAACTTCGGCACCGGCTGCCACCACCGCCGCGTCCGGGACACTTGGGCCTGCCATCAAGATCGGCATCTCGCTCTCGCTTATCGGGCGATTTCTCCGCGGATGGCCAGGCCTTCCAGCAGGGTTACCAGCTCTGGGCTGATACGATAAACCAGAACGGCGGCCTGCTCGGCCGCCAGGTTCAGCTGGATATTGTTTCAGATGCCAGCAGCCCCGACCAGGTTCAGACCAACTACCAGAAACTGATCACCGTCGATAAGGCCGACCTGGTCTTTGGGCCTTTCTCCACTTTATTGACCAAGCCGTCTTCGGTTGTTGCCAACCGTTACGGCTATGCCATGGTGGAAGGCGCCGGCGGCGGCCCGTCGGTCTTTACCGCAGGGCTTGAACAACGTCTTCGACGTTTCCCTGCCCGTTGCCAATAACCTGACCAGCTTCGTGCAATACATCCAGTCGCTGCCGGCCGACCCAGCGTCCCACAACCGCTGCTTATGCAACCGAGGATGATCCATTTACCCAGCCGCAGATCGATATGGCCAAGGCGCAGTTGGAAGCCGCCGGCGTAAAGACCGCCTCTTATCAGGTCTATCCGGCGGAGACCACCGACTTCAACCCCATCGCCGATAAGATCATCGCCTCCAATGCCCAGATCGTGATCGTGGGCACCCTGCTGCCGGACGTCACGGCCTTCATCCAGAGGTTCAAGCAGCAGCACTATAACCCACAGGCCTTGATTGCAACGGCCGGACCCGACCAGGGCGATCAATTCCTGACAGCCATTGGCGGGGCGGCGGACGCCGAAGCGATCATGGTACCGAACGGCTGGTATCCGGAATCCAATAACCCCGGTAATGCCGACATGGTCAAGGCGTACATCGCCAAGTACGGCGGCACGGCAGACGGGATCAGTTCGGACGTGGCCGAAGCCTATTCGGTGGGCCAGGTCGTTGCCCAGGCTGTGACGAAGAACAACAGTCTCGACAATGCCAAGCTCATCGCCGAGCTGCATTCAGGCGACACCTTCCAGAGTGTTCAGGGAGATGTCAAATTCGATTCGACCGGCCAGAATACTGCCGCTTTGGCGTATCTGTTCCAGTGGCAAAAAGGCGCCCTGGTGCCCGTCTACCCGGCGAGTGCGCAGGGAGCTGTCGCTCCGGAATTCCCCAAGCCGAACTGGCCCTAGTCCGGGTTTGGAGTTGTAAAAATGATCAGTGGATTCCAGGAGGTCTCTCCTGGAATCCGCATCTGGTCGAAAACCAGTCGAACGAGGAAGCAGGTATCTCATGAAATTGCTTATCGAGGCGGTCATCACCGGCATACTGAGCGGCGGAGTCTATGCATTGATGGCGTCCGGGTTGACGCTCATCTTCGGCGTCATGGAAATCATCAACATCGGGCAGGGCGCCTTGGTGATCCTGGGTGCGTATCTGAGCTATGAACTGCAAAAGGATTTTCATATCGATCTCTTCCTGGGACTGCTCATCACGATGCCCCTGATGTTCCTGCTCGGCGTTCTTCTGGAGGTTGTCCTGATCCGCCCGCTGAAGCGGGACCGCACCATGTTGTCCATCCTGGTCACATTTGCCGTCGCGTTGATCATCGAAGGTACGCTGGGTGTCTTCTTTGGCACCAACTTTGTGCAAATGCATGCCTGGTATGTTGACGCAACCGTTCAGATCGCCGGGTTCTATCTCGCCTACATCTATATCTTCGGTTTCGTACTGAGCATTGTTTTATTGTTGGGCCTTTATCTGCTCTTGTATCGCACAAAGTTCGGGTACGGCCTGCGTGCTTCCATGCAGAACCGCACGGCTGCCGAACTGATCGGCATCGACGTCGAAAGGGTCTCTGCCATCACCTTCGGCATTGGCGTGGCCCTGGCCGCGGCCGGCGGCATGGCCTACGGCGCGACGAGCGCTTTCAACCCCGCCAGCCATCTGGATTTGATCTCGCGTCTGCTCGTGATCATCATCCTGGGCGGCATGGGAAGCATGAAGGGCGCGCCGATTGCATCCGTGGTCATGCTTGTCATCGAAGACGTCACCTCTGTGGTCTGGTCGCCGGTATGGGCGAATACGGTTTTCTTTGCGCTGCTGGTCGTCATCCTGTTGGTCCGGCCGCACGGCCTCTTCGGGCAGCTTGAAAGCAGGAAACAATGAAAACCGTCCGCATTACCGGTCTGATCTTGCTCTTACTCCTGGCCGTCGTCTTCCCCATCGCCTTTCCGAATCCGGCCGTTACCACCGTGGCGGTCTTTACCTTGTTATTCGCAGCCGCCGCGACCGGTTGGAATATTTTCTCGGGATATACCGGTTATATTGCGCTGGGTCATGCCGCTTATTTTGGGGTTGGCTCGTATGCCATTGCCTTGATGTGCCAGGATTGGAAAATTCCCGGCGGGTACGTTCCATTCCTTTTGGTACCGCTGGCGGGAATTGTGGCCGCGCTCTTTGCCGTGCCCTTCGGATGGATCGCACTGCGCACCCGCCGGCATGCCTTCATCGTGATCACGATCGCGACCTTTTTTATCATGCAGCTCATGGCCTACAACCTGCGCTCGATCACGAACGGCTCCGCCGGGATCAGCCTGCCTCATCCGCCTCCAAGTTGGACGGGCGCTGTTTTCAACATTCCCTTTTATTATGTGGCCCTGGCCATCCTGCTGTTTGCTCTGCTCACTTCCTGGTGGGTGCGGAACTCAAAGTACGGCCTCGGTTTGCTGGCGATCCGCGATGACGAAGACCGCGCCCTGGGTCTGGGCGTCAACACCGGCCCGTTCAAACTGGTCGCGTTCGTCATTTCCGCCTTCTTTGTCGGGATGGTCGGCGCGCTGCACGCCTACTTCATCGGGTCGATTTTTCCGCCCTTTGCTTTTGATGCGCTCTTCGACGTGATCGTGGCGTTGATGGCTTTCCTGGGAGGCATCGGCACCCTGGCCGGCCCGATCCTCGGCGCTTTTATTTTGGAGCCGACCCAGCAGTACTTTACGCTTGAGTTCAGCAACAACGGCTATTACCTGATCATCTACGGCGTCTTGTTCCTGGTGATCATCCTGCTGATGCCCGAAGGCATCATGCCGACCCTGCAAAAATATTGGAACAAAGCTCCGGTCGCCGCGTAACGGCACACAGAACAAACCGGAAGAGGCCGGGATGAAGGAACAAAAGCAGGCCGCGTGGCTTGCAGACAAAGGAAAAGAGGCAGGGCATAGCCATGAAACTGCTTGAGGTATCGAATGTCTGCAAATCGTTCGGCGGTATTCGCGCCCTGGATGCCTGTTCGCATTGACGTGGAAAAGGGATCCATTACCGGTCTGATCGGCCCGAACGGCTCCGGCAAGACCACCCTGTTCAACGTGGTGACCGGCTATGAAACGATCGATGAGGGCGAGATCCTTTTCGAGGGCACTTCGATCACCAATGCCACACCCGATAAGGTCTTCCGGCTCGGCATGGCGCGCACGTTCCAACTGACACGCATCTTCCCGCGCCTCACGGTCCTGGAGAACATGCACGTCGCCTCGCAGCGCGAGGGGGTCAGGGCCTTGCTCAGCCGCTGGAGTTCCTCGCAGGAGCAGCAGCGCGCGCTGGAGCTGCTCGACTTTGTCGGGATCACCCATCTCAAGGATCTCCCGGCCGGCAATCTCTCCTATGGGCAGAAGAAACTGCTGGAGTTTGCCTACATCCTGATCGCCGATCCGCAGGTGATCCTGCTGGATGAACCGGCAGGCGGTGTAAACCCCACCATGATCAATCAGCTGGCGGAGCGCATCCGCACGCTCAACAAAAGCGGTGTGACGTTCCTGGTGGTGGAACACAACATGGAATTTGTGATGGGGTTGTGCGATCGCGTCATGGTGATGCATCGCGGCACGAAGATCGCGGACGGAACTCCCGAGCAGGTCCGCAAGAATCCCGCCGTGCTCGAAGCCTATTTGGGAGATTAACCTATGATATTGAGTTTGCATAATATCGTTGCCGGCTATGGCGGGAGCGATGTCCTGAAGGGCGTCAACCTTGAGATCGAGACCGGTTCGATCACCTGCATCGTTGGACCGAACGGCGCAGGCAAATCAACCGTGCTTCGCGTGGTCAGCGGCCTGCTCAAACCGCGCATCGGCGAGATCACCTACAACGGATCGCTCGATTGCCGGGATGACGCCGCGCCAGATCCTGTCCCTGGGGATCGTGCAGGTGCCTCAGAACCACAGTTTGTTCCCGGAGATTTCGGTCCGCGAAAACGTCCGCATGGGAGCTTTCATCCTGAACGATCCGGCGCTCGTGGATAAACGGTTGAGCGAAGTCGAAGAGCTTTTCCCGGTCGTCAAGGAGCGCGCCAGGGAAAAGGCGGCCAACTTGTCGGGCGGACAGCAGCGCCTGGTCGAGTTCGCCCGCTCCCTGATGCTCGAGCCGGCGCTGATCTTGTTGGATGAGCCGTCGATGGGTCTCGACCCAATGACCTTGAAACAGGTCTTCGAGACGATCAAGTTGATGCACAGCTCCGGCCGCACCATTTTGCTGGTCGAACAGAATGTACGCGCCGGTCTCGGCGTTGCCACCCACGGCGTCGTCATGGAAAGCGGACTGGTGCGGCTGGAAGGTACCCATAAAGAGATCCTGGGGAATCCCCAGATCGGCCGTCTCTATCTTGGCGGGACGCTCTCCGAAGCTTGATTATTCATATACGATATTTTAAATACGATTGCATGACGGAGCCCGAAAGATTTCACAGCCAGGCGCCATCATGGTCATTTTACTGTTGTTTTAAAGGGTAAGGAGAATGATATGCCCGACGAAAAAGTTCAAGCCGCAATAAATAACTGGGCGCCGCGCTTCACCTCGCAGGGCGTCGACTATAACGACTTCTATCCGCACCACAGCGCGCGTGGAGAAATGGGAAGACTGGTGCCGCGAATGGGTGGTCACCGGCGATCTGCATCACGATCTTGCCCTGCAGGCCGAAGCCAAAGGCAATTTTGTCAGCGCAGGCGAAGCCTATATCGGTGCGGCGTTGTGTTATCACTTCGGTAAATTTGTCTTTCAGGATTTCCAGGATGAATATATGTCGGCCTCGCAAAAATCGGTGGAAGCCTATGCCAAAGGACTGAAGCTGCTCGATCCCACCGGCGAGCGTGTGGAGATCCCCTTCGATGGCGCGACGATGGTCGGGACGTTCCGGCTTCCTGCCGGGGCGGATCGCCCTCCGCTTATTTTGCTGCTGCCCGGGCTTGATTCCACCAAGGAGGAATTTTTTTACTGGGAGGAAGTCTTCCTCAAGCGCGGCCTGGCGACCTTTTCGCTGGACGGTCCCGGGCAGGGAGAGTGCGGTTACAACTCGCATATCCGGCCCGATTACGAAGCCGCCGTGTCCGCTGCGCTCGATGCTTTGACAAAGCGCACCGACATCGACCCGAACCGGATCGGTCTGGCAGGCGTGAGCCTCGGCGGCTACTATGCCCCGCGTGCGGCCGCCTTCGAGCCGCGCGTCAAAGCCGCGGTCGGCAATTGCGGACCTTATAACTTTGCGGAATGCTGGGACGGTACCCCTTCGCTCACCCGCGCCGCGTTCCAATATCATTCGGGCGCCAAAGATGCGGCCGATGCAAAAGTGAAGGCCGGCCAGCTTTCGCTGGAGGGTGTGGCTCAAAAGATCAAGCAGCCCCTGCTCGTTATCCACGGCAAACTGGACCGCCTCATTCCCTGGGAGCAGGCGCACAAGATCGTCGATGCGGTCGGCAAAAATGCAGAGCTGGCAATGTTCGAGAACGGCAACCATGTCTGCAATAACATCCCGTTTATTTATCGTCCGCTCACAGCCGATTGGTTGAAGGAAAAACTCGGCTGACCTGTCCACTTGACCAGTGTCAAAACTCCTCCGCAGACGGGGGAGTTTTTTTGTTGCCAGGCTTACGATATTTGTATAACGTACATATATGTGGATCATCCGCACCTCCGATCATAAAATATAAGAAAGGGATAAAAAATGTACATCCTAATGGTCGTTTTCCTTTTGTTCGTCTTCCCCATAACTTCCATCCTCGCGGAGATGTTCCTATTTAAGAGCGCCGCGGGCATCCTGCTCCTGGTTGGGAAGTGGTTCGTTTTTTGGGCCGTAGGCATCCGGCTCTTTACAGCCGGGCTGCGCCAGGCCATACAACCGCGTTATACGGCGGAAGAGATATTAGGCCTCAAAAGCAGCGACCAGCTCATCGTGGTACAGGAATTGGGGTTCGCCAATATCTCCATGGGCGCAATGGGCATCGTCACCATTTTCAACGGCAATTGGGTCCTGCCGGCCGCCATCGTTGGCAGCCTGTTCTATGGGTTTGCCGGGGTCAGGCACATATTCACCAAAGAAAAGAACATGCTCGAGAATACCGCCATGGTTTCAAATTTAATGATAGCTGCCATTTTGCTCGTCTATCTTATTCGGGTCATGGTTCATTAGGAACCGATTTGAAAAATGGGGGTTAAAGAAACAGAATTAAGGGCTCGAGGATCTGCTAAAATTCCGGAATATCGAACCGCCACGACCTGCTCCTTCACAACTCATGTCAGCAGGTCGGATAGCCGAAAGAGAGAGAGCATGAATATCTTTATTCCGCGAATAATACGTTCCACACTGGCGAAAAGGAATCCGCATTTTGATGACGGTTTATATGCCGCGCTGTGTGGTACCGGTTCGCCTTTGCCGGATATTAACCGTGCAGGTTCCTGCATCGCCGTCCTGGCGGGAGAGCATTTCTTCGTCGTGGATGCAGGCGAAGGCAGCACCCGAAATGTTTTACTGATGAATTTGCCCCTCATAAAGGCCGATGCCATCTTGTTGACTCATTTTCACTCGGACCATATTGCCGATCTGGGCGAAATGGAGCTCCAACGCTGGGCAGGCGGCGCCAATAAAACACCTGTCGAAGTGATTGGCCCGACCGGTGTCGAGCAGGTCGTGCAGGGATTTAATCTTGCCTATCAACTTGATGCCGGGTATCGGGTGGCCCACCATGGCCCTGAGGCGGTGCCGCCGACGGGGGCCGGTGGGATCGCAAAACCCTTTGAATTATCGGCTGAACCTCATGCCTCCGTCGTGGTGTTCGATAAGGATGGCGTGAAAATTACCGCCTTCAAAGTCGATCACCGGCCTGTTGTACCAGCGGTGGGTTATCGTTTTGATTACAAGGGCCGTTCGGTGGTGATCAGTGGCGACACGGTCTACTCCGAATCCCTGCTGGAACATGCAGCCGGCGCAGATATGCTCATGCATGAAGCCTTGAATGCCGATCTGGTTCACATGCTGAATGAGAATGCCGGCCTGTCCAACTCTCCCTCGCTGGGACGGATCACGCATGATATTCCCTCATACCACTCCACGCCGCAGGATGCTGCAAAAATCGCTGCCGCCGCGCGTGTTAAACATCTGATCTTGTATCACATCATTCCGCCGCTTCCTTCACGGATATTAAATAAGCTGTTTCTCGGGGACGCCAAAAAATATTATAAAGGACCCATCACGCTGGGCGAAGATGGAATGTTGATATTCCTGCCTGTAAATTCTGATCGGATCGAGATCAGGAATGTCCTTCGTTAATGGGTTGTCGGAATTACTGATATTTGAAAAACAAAAGTCAATTTTACCGGTCAATGTCGAAGATGCTGAGTGCATTTCTCGGCGCGAAGATACTAAGCGTACTTCTTAGTGCGAGCGCTTTTTGCCGATTGCGAAGCACCCCGGAGCGAAGTGTAGTGGGAGCAATCTCGTTCTCCACAAATCTGTGAAATTCGCGAAGCATCCTGTAAGGGCTGCGTAATCTGCGGATATCTTTTCTCGGATTCTTTTTTACACACAATTTACAATCAATTCATACCCAATTCACAACCCGATCCTATACTCCTTTTATATTTCACAAAAAAAATAACATTCATGAAGGAGTGAAAATGGACGGAAATATAGTTTTCGGTTCCTCGCCAAAGGTTCAGCTTCGTCGGCTCTTATGGGTCGGTCCGCTCGCAATCCTGGCATCCATTCTCGGCGTTTTGATCGTGCGCGTGATCGCTGTGGCAATATTACAACCAGACCCGGCTCCGATCAGTCTGGGCTGGATAGTGCCGGCTGTCTCTACTTTCGTGCTTGTCACCGGAGCAGTGCTGGTATTCGCACTGGTGTCCCGCTTCGCAGCGAACCCGATCCGCACATATCAAATCATTGCTCTTATCTTCCTTTTACTCAGTTTTCTGCCGGATATTGCCTATCCCCAGTCCCATATGCGCGGCGCGAACTGGCCAAACGCCGTCGCCTTGATGAGTATGCATGTGGTTGCCTGGGGAATATGCGTGAGTATATTATCGAAGTTGAGCCTTGAAACCACTAAAAAGATGGCTGTGAAGGTAAATACCATTGCCACGGATAACTGAAATTTCAAAAAGTCACGAGATCCAGGCCATGACCTGGTCCTTCAAGATCCACTGGCCGTTTTGCTTCTCCATCAGGTAATAATAGCCTGCGCCCATCATTGGACCTCCCACATTCCCCACGTAGATCACCGCCTGGTCAAGTGCATTGTTGAAACCCACCCGCGAGAAAATGATATAGCCGTGCGTGCCGGGATATTTCTCGTTCAGCAGTTCGCCCCAGTCCGGCTGGCTTGAAATTTTCATAAGGTCTTCCCTGCTCAGCAAAACATAATCCACGCCCAGATTCATATTCGGTGAAAGCTGGCTGGGCTGTTTGTTGCGTTCCAGGTAATTATCGAGCGTCTCACTGGAAATACCCTTCAATCCGGATTTGATAAAGTCGATCCGTCTGCTGTGGGTCGTCGCTCGACATGTTGGTTGACGTATCCTGCAGGATCAGCGCCTTGTTGTTCTCGGCTACGAAGAAGGAATAGACCGCCTGCTCTTCCTTATCGATATCTGCCGCCCTCGGCGTGGGCACAGCGGGAGTAAGGACTGAACAGGCTAAAAGATTTAGCGCCAGCAAAAGTATCGGCGACTTTTTGAGCAGTTGTGTGAACATCATTGCATTCTCCACTTAAGTTTCTTCTAGGACTACTAATGTACATTATTTGTTCCATTATTGGATAGGATTTTGGAAAGGACAGAAATCAAAAAGGGCCGACAACTTGATTTCTGGCAACGGCAGCGATGATGTGTGCATGAGCAGCGGTGCCAGTGGAAGCCAGATGTTGGGTCCGCAACTGCTATCACCACATATTGTAAAATTCTTGCCGTCTCTTTTCGTACTTTTTAAATTCGTCTGCTGACATGCCAAGCATAAGTTCGCACTTGGTAGAGTAATTGTCGGGATATTTATTTTTAAAATACCGGATTATTTTGTCATTCGTGGTTGGCATTTCAAAATCTTCAATTAGAAACTTCAAATTCCGACCTTTGTGATGGTCGTAAATATTTCTCCACATGTTATACATGTACAAATAATCCAAAACGATTTTTAGGCTGACAATACTCAGGTCACGCTTATCAATTGAAACTGAAACACCAGGTTTAGCATGATAGTAAGATTTTACAATTTGAAAATTTTTTTTCACAATACTTTTGACAAAGGCTATCGTCTGATTCGGTAATATAACCCTATCATCGTTATCGGTGGTTAATGTGATGCCTCTCTATTTTCTTCGGCCAATTCAATCTTAATATTATCAATCGTGAACATCATTTTTTCTCATCTACCTCATAATATTTGTGAGGAAGCGCCCCGCAGATATAGTCCAATATTTTGTAATGCTTTTTATCTGCACCTAAGTAGTCCGTAGGAAGTCTTTATATAAACGGAGCGGGAGTGATAAACTCCCAGGATGCCAAAGCCGAGAGATTACCATCTCAAGAAACGTGAACTGGAAGCCATTGTAACTGCCATTCGACATGATCCGCGTCCTGAAGTGCGTCAAAGATGTACGAGCGTTCATTTATTGCATCTCGGTCATAAGCCGAAGAAATTGCCGAAATGTAGAGCGTAAGTGTCCCGGTATTTACAACTGGATCAACCGTTGGCGCAAGGGCGGGATCGAAGGTTTAGCGACCCAGCCGAGAAGCGGTCGTCCGCCCTTAGCGGACGAGAGCTACGCTCTCGCCGTAGAAGAGACGCTGGCGAAGGAACCCGGCGAATTGGGGTATGGGTTTCGGATCTGGACCGTGGATCGCCTGCGAGCCCATTC
>CAVWHR010000048.1:0-94777 GCA_963754835.1 uncultured Chloroflexia bacterium
CGTCATTGAAAGGTGCCACGCCCACCAGAGCGGCGATCTTCTTGCGATCCAACAGACCCAATTCGGGCAGGTCGGAGAGCAGGATCGAACTGGTGATGGGGCCAACCCCTTTGGCACTGCGCAGAATGCGATCCTTGTCTCGGAAGTCAGGCGTCTCCTGCAAGTCCTGCTGGATTTGCTGGGTGAGCTGATCGATTTCCTGTTCCAGCCAAGCAATATGCTCCTGCACCTTGCTCCGCAAGCTCAAACGAGTGCTCAACAGATGGTTCTTCTCCATGACCAGCATTTCGAGCAACTGCCTGCGGCGAGCCATGAGCGCCGAGAGTTTCTGGACAGCTTCGTCGGGCAGGACAGTCGGGGAGAGTTTGGCGGCTTCGCCGAAGCGGGCCAGCAGGTGGGCGTCGAGCTTGTCGGTCTTGGCCAACAGGCCGAGCGATTTGGCGAACTCACGTACCCGCCCGGGATTGACCAGAGCCACCGGGACCTGGCGGGCAGCCAACTCACTTACCAAGGGCCACTCCAGCCCGCCGGTAGATTCAACCACTATCAGGGCTGGCTGCATCTGGGCCAAGCGATGGACGGTGGCTTCAATTCCCGTCTCGTCATTGCTGGCCTGCCAGAACTCTCCGTCCACTCCCAGGCCAATATCCAGGCGTTCTTTGGACACATCGATGCCTACGAAAGGATGCGATTCCATGTTGATTCTGCCTCCGTCTTTGGATACAATGAAAATGCCCGTTCTAGCAGAATTCGGTCTTTCTGACCACACAACTGTTCGGGCGCTTTTCACAACGGACACGGCGGCCTCGCTTTGTGACGGTCTCTTGGACCTGGGCACGATCGGCCTGCCGTGTCCCCTTTAATATACTAGGTATGAGTAGAGCGAGAAAGGTGGTAAGTCGGGCGAGCCCGAGGCGTTTTTCGGACTTCATGATAAAACTGCGATGTTCGAAAATAGGTATGAGAGTAGAGAGTTTCCTTTACAATGCTCAAAGCGTCCGAAAAAGTCGGCAGCTTCTTGATGTACCATGCGGCTTGTTGGATGGGCAGTTTTTGTTTCCGGGCATGCAGGTTGGCGAGTAAAGTCACTACGGAAAACAAGCTGAGCAAGGCAGGCGTACTTCGCAAGATGGATAGATCGGCCCATTGTCTTTCAGTCTCCACACCCAAATGAGTGCGCACTTCACGAAAAGTGACTTCGACTTGCCAGCGCCGTACGAACCATTGGATGATTTGCTCTGCAGAAATGTTTACATCGGTGCATAAGAGAGCCTGTGTCTTGAAGGTGTGTTTTGGATCGCGTACGATCACCCAGCGGATGGGCAGAGGCGGCTGTCCGGTATGAAACCAGACGGCCGTGTTGGAAGTGATTTCAATGTTGCGTTTTTTCTCTCCATACCATTCCTGCACGATCAGTTGCTTCCAACGCGTATGTTTGTCTTCGGCCACTTTTTCCAAGGTCGGCAAGCGCTGGCCCTTCTTGCGGGGCCGACCCCGCTTGGCCGGTGTGGTGGGGGCGGGTTCATACAAGGCGGCATCCAGACGCAAACGGGTAATCATGCAAATCGGATTTTTCAGTTGGCGCAACTGCCAAAGCAACTCAATCACGGCAAATCCGCTATCGGCGACGACTACCAACCGACGTTTAGGCAACCAGCGACGAGCCTGCAAGACCAGCTGACGTGCCCATTCGGTGAGCTTCTTATGCTTTCGTCCCTTCCCTTTGTAATACCTCTCCGAAGGCGCCAGAACGGTGAGAAACGGCAAAGCCCAGACGCGTTTGGCCCACGGCACGGGCGCCAACAACATAAGACAGAGCCAACGCAAGCCACTGGCCTTGACGAAGTGCCCGTGACTGGAGCGGACGGGATCTCGGTAAATCCCTTTGGCTTTGATCCTGGCTCCCCGACGCCGCTCTATGGTATCGTCCAATCCCAGGATGATCGGACCGCTTAGGGCGAAGGTGCTAATCAACAATCCCAACAAAATATGGCTGGCTTGCAAGCTGGACCATATCGCACGATTGAGGACACGATGATAATTCTCAAAATGTTTTTCGCCACTCAAGCCCATCACTCGCAAAGCAGCTGTGACTGTGCGTTCGGCGGGAGACAGGATGGCACCAATGAGCAAAATCCGCACATGTTCCCAAATGCGCTTGGAGAACAACCTCGCAAAGGCTCCCAGGATCGTGATATATTCTGCCTGCAGGGTCGGCATAGACTACCTCTTGCTGGAGTGTTAGCACTAGCTTACCCTGCTTCTTGTTATTGTTCAAATGGATAAAGTCTAGTTTAGAGATTGTCTGAAAACTCAATCTACATCTTTTCATGTGTCATTGCGAGCCGTACTTTGGCGATTGCGAAGCATCCCGGAGTGAAGCGTAGTGGAAGCAATCTCCTGTTGTGCGGAAAAAAATCGGGTTTTTGGAGATACGTTTGCTTGTCAGAGATACTCACTAGTAATCACACAATTAGTTTTCAGACAGCTTCTTAAGGTCTTAACAGGGTTAATTAGGCAGTGTTCTTTACGAATCGGGTCGGAAAATGAATGGAATTCTGCTCTCCTTATTATCGTCGGCGTTCCTGTTGACAGGCATGGGATTTATGCCGCGGCAAGTGTCGGTTTCTATTCATGCGCAGCAGGATCAACCTACTCCGGGCGAATTGATAAAAGCCGTCAATGATTTGCGCCTCGCATACGGACTGCCGCCCTTGAGCATTAATTCCATCTTGATGCACATTTCTCAAACCCAGGCCGATTATCTGCTGCAAACCGAAGGAGGGGCAGGCCACAGCCGGGCCAATGGCATGAGCCTCACGGATCAACTCTTATCTTTGGGTTATCCTCTCGCAGGTGACCTGTCGCTCGGTGGCTATCGGTCTGAAAACTTTGTACTCGGGGCGGGTATGGATGTCCAGGCAGCCGTCCATACCTGGCTGGGAGACGATGCACATACGAACACCATGCTCTCGCCCAACTACTTCGATATCGGCGGCGGTGTGGCGGTCGGCAGTGATGGTACGGTCTATTTTGTAATTGACACGGCCCGCCCTACTTCCAGTGGCAAACAGCAGGCTTACACACCCGAGGCCGCCGGGACGGTTGTCAGCGGCATAACCGTGAATGGCACGCCTGGAGTGGATCAGTTCATGGTTCCCGTCACCCTCAGCACGCCCAACTCAGGTGGGCTTGTGATCCATGACGTTAAATATGGCCAGACGCTCTGGAGCATCGCCATCGCATATAAGACCACCATCCAGCAGATACGGGATTTGAACGATCTGCCCTCGAACGATATTTATTCCGATCAAAAACTCCTGATCCGCAGGGAAAGTATACAGACCCCCCTGCCTTCCCCGTCCCCGCAGCAAGCTGTGACCCTTACGCCAACTCTTGCGCTGGTCTCTTCGACATACCCTACACACACGGCGACTCCAGTCCCGCTCCTTCCGGGATCCAACCCCTCTAGGGACAACCTCCCCTTGATCGCAGCTTCTATCATCGCAGCGATCTGTTTTGCCGGTGTCGGTTTTTTGGCCAATAGGAGGAAAAACTAAGTACAACCATGAAAGGTCCTACTTTTCCACTTATCAGTCCGTCAAGGCTTTCATGAACTAAGCAGGGACTTTAGTCCCGCTGCATAGATGGTAGAAAGTGTCTTTTAGCAATGTTGTCATCACAACAACAATGGAAAATCCAGCTGTTCTTCCTGTTTTATCCTTTGTGTACTTTGTGTACTAGTATATTAGAAGGGACACGGCAGGCCGATTGTGTCCTGGTCCGAAGAGACCGTCACAAAGCGTGGCCGCCGTGTCCGTCGTCGTGAAAAGCGCCCGAACAGTTGTGTGGTCAGAAAGACCGAATTCTGCTAGAACGGGCATTTTCATTGTATCCAAAGACGGAGGCAGAATCAAGATGGAACCGCATCCTTTCGTGGGCATTGATGTGTCCAAAGAACGCCTGGACATCGGCGTGGGAGCCGATGGAGAGTTCTGGCAAGCCGGCAATGATGAAACCGGTATCGCAGCCACTATCCGCCACCTGGCCCAGATGCAGCCGTCCCTGGTGGTGGTCGAATCTACCGGCGGGTTGGAATGGCCCTTGGTGAGTGAGCTGTGTGCCCAGCACGTCCCAGTGGCGTTGGTCAACCCGGGCCGGGTGCGGGAGTTCGCCAAATCGCTGGGTCTGTTGGCCAAGACTGATAAGCTGGATGCCCATTTGCTGGCTCGCTTCGGAGAAGCCGCAAAACTCCAGCCCACGATCTTGCCCGACGAAGCCGTCCAGAAGTTGTCCGCTTTGTGGTTAAGCGTTCTAAATGGATAAATGCAGCGTTTTCTCGATGGAAACGTATACTGTATGGGGTAAGTTTTTTATTATGTATACATTCAGGAAAAGGATATGAATATTTCAGTGGCATTAGGCGGCGGTGGAGCAAAAGGCAATTCTCACATCGGCGTTTTGCGGTTATTGGAACAGGAGGGGTTTAACATTCGCGCCATCGCCGGTTCGAGCTTCGGGGGCATGGTGGCGTGCTTTTACGCCGCCGGTTATCATCCCGATCAAATAGAAGAGACATTTTCATCGATAGATCAGACCCGGCTGTATGGTCGCGACAGGAGCGAGAACTCATCCCTTCTGGGCCTCTCCAGGGTCGCCAAATGGCTTGATAACAGCTTGGGCAAAAGAACCTTTGATGACCTGTTGATCCCGTGTGCGGTTACCGCAGTCGACCTGCGCACATCTCAGGAAGTCGTTTTGCAAAAAGGGTTGTTGCGCGATGCCATCCTTTCAACGATTGCCGTGCCGGGCATCTTTCCGCCTTTTTTGGTCGAAGAACAGGAACTGATTGACGGTGCCTTGCTCAATCCGGTCCCGGTCGCCCTCGCTCGTTCACTGGCGCCTTCCCTGCCTGTCGTGGCGGTCACATTGGCTACGCCTCTGGGAAGACCACCTCGGTCGGTCCCCATCCCATTGATAAACAACCTGCCTTCACCTCTGGTTTCGGGTCTCAGGAATCTCCGCGTCACGAAAGCATTTGATATTTTTGTGCGCTCCACCGATATAACCAACCGCTATGTCACCGAACTTCGCTTCATGATCGAAAAGCCGGATGTGATTATCAACCCGGAAGTGGATGAGATTGGAATGCTCGACCGGGTGGATGTACATGAGATAGCGAAACTCGGCGAGATGGCTGCGCGGGCCAAGCTGCCCGAACTGAGGCATATAGCCGCATGGACCACTCGTTTCCGAAAAAGCGTATTCGGAGGCCAAAATTGAAGCGCGATTTGCGTGAATTCGCAAAACAGACCAATATCCGCTTGGGGGTTGGTGCGTTTGTCCTGCTCTTTGGCGTTGGCATCGCCTTGATCTATTTTATTTATGGCCCCGGCGCAGCCGGTATAGGTCTATTGTGCCTGCTTGGCAGTTTGGTCCCCATCGTGCTTATCCTCCTGTTTCTTTATGGCATAGACTGGATCGTGAAAATTGTCCGTCCAAAGTAGCGCTGGTATCATTTCGTTTCAGGACTGGACCCTGCGCGTCCGTCCGGCAAAGATAAAAACGCCGCGCCTATTGCTGCTTCTCCACGGCAGGACGGGCGATGAAAACTCGTTATGGATATTTGTCCGCAACTTTTCAGAGGATTATTGGATTGTGGCTCCGCGCGCGCCGTATCTCTCCGGGCAGCCTGCCGGGGGTTATTCATGGCGTCCGTTGCCGGGACACGGCGAGGGTCTGCCGGGCCTGGACGACTTCCGTTCCTCTGTGGAGGCTCTAATCCCATTAATGGACGCTTATTCGGCGGAAAATAATTTGGATGCTGCCCGGTTCGATATGATGGGTTTCAGCCAGGGCGGGGCCTTGACGAATTCGGTCGCTCTACTGCATCCCGAGCGGATCAGGCGGGCCGCATTATTGGCTGGTTTCGTTCCCATAGGTGCAGAGCCTCTTGCACAGGGGAGACCGTTGGAAGGTAAATCGTTCTTTGTATCCCACGGCACCCTGGACGAAACAGTTAAGATCGAATATGCGCGCCAGTCCGTCGAACTGCTGAAATCGGCAGGTGCAGACGTAACGTTTTGCGAGGATGAAGTCGGTCACAAAGTCAGCGCCCGCTGCCTGCGTGCCCTCGAAGAATTCTTCGCCTGATAGGTTGTAAGAGGCACGCGTTAGTCAGGGTGCAATATATGCGCCCTGACTAACGCGTGCCTCTCCGCATTCCCCTCCCGATTATCGCCTTATCGAATATCGCCTCCCGATTACCCGATCCCTGTTATTTGATCCCCTCACTTGACGTACTTGTTTAGCGTGCAAAAAAATGCCCTACCTGTGGTGGTAACCTTCAAAATTATCATCCCGGGCTATAAGTACGGCCAGCATATACGGCATTGTGTGGCTTATTGGCTAAGGTTATACAATATGTGGTGGTTTTATGACTTCAGACGCTAAACAAGTACCACTTGACGACAGAACATTTGTTCTGTATAATCGTTCTATGATCAGGGATTATAAAATGATTCAATCTGCCTCTTTACCCAATGCTTTTGATTCATCGGAAGGCCGAAAGCGCCACCTCTACGGCCAATACTTCACCCTCGTCGGTCGGCGAATGTTGGTGCTCATACCTGCCGTTCATTCGAACCTCAATCGAACCTCCTTCTTTCCAATCTCCAAATACGGGAAGATTACGGGAAAGTCGGTACATTCGAACCATTTTTTAAAAGCGCAGACAAGAAGCCAGCCTTCACCGATGGGAGGATTTGAACCTGATTTGAATGGGTATTTAACATTGACCATAGAGAGTGCACTTCTGGGAGGGGTAGAGGTAAAGTCGAATTGCTCGCGCACTACCGTAAATAAAGCAAAAATAAGGCCGCCGCAGACCTTGTATACTTTCAAGGTCGAAGATGCCGAGTGCTCTTCTCGGCGCGAAGATGCCGAGTGCTCTTCTCGGCGCGAAGATGTCGAGTTCTTTTCTCGGCGCGAAGGTGCTGAGCGTTCTTTGCGAAGCATAAATCTGCATTTTTTATCCCCATTCCCGTATATCTACTTATCGAATATCGTTTTTCCGTCCCCTTCACCTGATTACCTGATCCCTGATTACCCAATCCCTAATCTCGAATATCGTCCTCGATGTACTAACAGAATTTATCTCCTTTTATCCTCGTTCATCTCCGGTGAATTCCCCACCCACCCTAACATTAACGCCTCCTAACCCTCCCGTTGACGCTCCACCCTTTTACGTGTATCCTTATTCAAAATTTATTCTACGGTATGTATAAAACAATGAAGATTGACAAATCTCTCTCTCGTCGTGACTTTATCAAACTCGCCGGTCTTGGGCTGGGGTCCCTTGCCTTCGGACCGCGTCCCTTTCAAAAACCTTCGACCCTGCCACAATTCCCCGCTGGCGATAATTTGGGAAGGGTTGCAGTTTATCCCAATTATTATTCGACGGCGCTGATGTCGCAGCCGAATGCGAACGCGGCAAAAATACGTGATGTAGGCCAGGACGAAGTGGTAGTCTGGCAGAGAGAGGTCGTCGGGACCAATGTCTCCGGGCGCACAAACACAAAATGGGTTGAAACCCCGGACGGTTTTATTTACGCAGCCGACCTTCAACCTGTCCGTAATCTGCCGAATACCCCGCTGACCGGCGTGCCGGCTGGCAAGCCTGGTTTTTGGGCCGAAGTGACCGTCCCTTATGTAGATCTCAATCTGCTGGGGTCTAATGCCACCTCACCCGGAGTAAAGTTTCTCCTTGGGTCAGACCAAAAAGTACGTTTGTATTATGGGCAGGTTATATGGATTGATCAAGTTGGAGCGGGCGGAGATGGCTCCGTCCTCTATCGGGTTAATGAAGCCCCCGGCCACGGGTATGGATATGGTGATATTTTCTCTGCCCAGGGAGCGGCATTTCATGCGCTGACAAATGACGATGTTCGCGCCGATCAGTCCAAACGTTGACCCGGCTACCAAAAAAATTGTGGTAGATGCCACATCCACACGCCAAACTCTTTCCTGTTTTGAAGGCAAAAACGAAGTATATTTTTGCCGTGTCTCAACCGGCTTTGTTAGTTCGGCGGAAGATGACTCTACACCGCCGGGTGACCAATCTATCTCATGGAAGATATTTTCCATTCATATGGCTGCCAATACGGCAAACCACGGTGGTTATGATACGATGGCCGTTCCCTGGCCGGTTTACTTTTAACCAACCCGCTGGCGCAGCCATTCACGGGGCCTTTTGGCATAACGATTTCGGCGTGCAGCGCTCCCATGGCTGTGTTAATGTCTCACCCGAAGACGCCAAGTGGATCTACCGTTGGACGACTCCCTTCCTTTCTTTGGATCAGAGCGAATGGCGGGAGACTGACTCATCCAAAGTTGGTGGCAGTTTTAGTACAAATGTGACTGTAACTGTTACCAAGCCATAGAGGATGGATATTTCTCAGATCAGTCTTGGTCTTGCGTTTTTGGCGGGTCTTGCCTCGTTCCTTTCACCCTGCGTTTTTTCCCTCGTCCCGGCGTATGTCGGCTACCTGGGCGGGCGCGCCGCTAGCGACGAACACGGCGTTGCCAATCGCTGGGTGACGTTCACACATGGCCTGGCGTTTGTGCTGGGCTTCAGTGTGGTATTTGTAATTTTAGGAGCGGCCGTTTCGGTGGCGGGAGGGCTTCTTTACAACCTGCGCTTTTGGCTGGCAAAGATCGGCGGGGTCGTCGTCATCATCCTGGGCCTGCACATGATCGGCGTCTTCCGCATCCCTTTCCTTGAATACGATACGCGCGTCAACAAGGCCCCGGATCAAAAATGGGGTTATCTATCCTCTGCCCTTCTCGGTGTCTTCTTCTCGGCGGGCTGGTCTCCCTGTGTTGGCCCCGTTCTTGGGACAATCCTGACGCTCGCCATTAACGGCGGGTCGGTTGCGCTGGGTGCCAAATTACTAAGCGCTTACTCGGTTGGGCTGGCTATCCCGTTTCTGGCGGCGGCTTTGGGTATCGGCTGGGTGATGACCATCCTGCGCAAATACAACAAGGTCTTGCATTACGTTGAAATGGCCATGGGTGTGGTTCTCGTATTCGTCGGTGTTTTGCTCTTTGCAGGTGTGTTCGAGCTTATTGCCCGTTACGGTTATTATGTCAACTTTGGATTATAGGTTATGGCTGAAACGATTTTGCTGAATGTTACCCTTTATACCCGTAAAGACTGCAAGCTGTGCGATGAAGCCAGGGAACATCTAAAAAGCCTGCAGCAAAAACTTCCTCACCGGCTGGCCGAGGTGGATATTGATTCCGATCCGGTCCTTCAGGCCAAATACTCCGACCAGATCCCTGTGATCGAAGTTGGCCCTTACAAACTCAAAGCTCCGATGTCGAAACAAGCCATTGAGATGACCCTTGGTGCTGCCAGCGACCGGCGCGGTCAGCTTGTGCAGGTGGGCGACGAAAAATACAGGGAGGGCGTCCGAAAAGGCCAGACTGTTTCGGGCAGCGATGGCATTTATTTCTGGCTCTCGAAGCATTATCTTGCTCTGCTCAACCTGGTTGTTTTCTTGTATGTTGGCCTGCCTTTCCTGGCCCCCGTGCTGATGAAAATCAACGTCGAAGGCGCGGCGCATTTGATCTATACAATGTACAGCCCTCTTTGTCATCAATTCGGGTTCCGCTCTTTCTTCCTTTTCGGCGAGCAGCCATATTATCCGCTGAAAGAGGCAGGGCTTGTCAACGTCCGTACATTTGATCAGATCACCGGCTTCACCGATCTCGCCAATCCTTTTAGCATTTCGCGCTTATATGCCCGCCAGTTTACAGGGAATTCCACAGTGGGTTACAAAGTTGCTTTATGCGAACGCGATGTTGCCATTTATGGATCCATGGTGCTTTTTGGTCTGATCTATGGTCTGACCAAACGACGTCTGCCCGCCCTCCACTGGATGATTTGGATCCTGATCGGCCTGGGCCCGATTGGCCTGGATGGTTTCTCGCAATTGTTCAGCCAGTTTAACTGGCCGTGGCTGGTTCAATATTTGCCTTATCGTGAAAGTACGCCTTTCCTGCGCGTGTTCACCGGTTTTCTGTTCGGTTTTACCACCGCCTGGTTTGCCTATCCTAATATCGAAGAGTCCATGCGCGAGACACGCCAGTTCTTCATCAAAAAATTCGCGGTCGCAAAGTCTGCTTAATCCATGTTCTTCTCTCACAACAACGGAGTCAGGTATTACTCGTTCGACATCTTCCCGCGCGCCGTGAAACAGGCAGTCTTCACTCGGCAGGGAGGCGTCAGCCCTGCCCCCTGGGATTCGCTCAACGTGGGCGGCACGGTCGGCGACGACACGGCCCGCGTCCGGGAGAATCGCACACGTTCTTTTGCGGCTCTCGGCCGGAACTTCAACTCGCTCTTCGACGTTTGGCAGGTTCACTCCGCCGACGTCGTTTTCGCTGACGCACCGCGCCCTCCCGATGTGGATCATTACAAGGCAGACGTCATCTTCACGGATAAACCCGAAGTTACGCTCTATATGCGTTTCGCAGATTGCGTGCCGATTCTCCTCCATGATCCTCATAAAGGTGTGGTGGGAATTGCCCACGCAGGCTGGCTGGGAACTGTACGCGGCACGTCCACTGCCGCGGTACGCGCCATGACGGAACGCTATGGCTCACAACCGGTTGATATTATGGCTGCCATTGGCCCCTCGATCGGCGCCGATCATTATGAAGTCAGGCCCAGATGTTATCGCACAGGTGCAGCAAGCCTTTGGGTCGGATGCCAAACCTCTCATTGAACTGCGCGACGGCAGGACCTATCTCGATCTATGGGCGGCTAACCGTCTCCAGTTGGAAAAATCCGGCGTCGAACAAATTGAAGTAGCCGGGTTGTGTACCGCCTGCCATCTCGACGATTGGTTCTCACATCGTGCTGAAAAAGGCAAGACTGGCCGCTTCGGCGCTTTGATTGCATTACAATCGTAAAGGCAGAACACGCGAATACTTTTATAACCGTTCATGCCTTCAGCAAATCTTCGAATTTCAGGAAGTGGGCTGAGGAACACCACCCACATCCTGAAATTCAGATTTTCTCCCTCCCCTTTAGGGGAGGGCCGGGGTGAGGTCTTTGTGGCGAATATCATGTCCGACTTGATTTCTTCCATCCGTGAACGTTATGAGAAGGTTCTCGATACCATTGCCGCCTCGGCCCTTAAGGTCGGGCGTAAACCAGAGACGATACGGCTGGTCGTCGTCACCAAATTGCAGCCCCCTGAAGTCATTCGCGCCGCCATTGAAGCAGGTGCGCACATACTCGGTGAAAATTATGCGGATGAAGCCGTCGGGAAAATTTCAGGCTTGGAACCTCAATCTGCGGTAGAATGGCACATGATCGGTCACGTCCAAAGCCGCAAGGCATCATTGGTTGCGCAGCATTTTGCGCTGGTTCATTCCCTGGATAGCCAGAGGTTGGCCCAACGTCTTAACCGCTCTGCCGTTGAACTTAAACGTACCCTGCCCGTATTGCTTGAATTCAACGTTAGCGGAGAAAAAAGCAAGCACGGCTGGCAGGCGGCGGACGATTCCAAGTGGCCCGATTTGTTGCCTGATGTGAATGCGATTGCGGTCCTGCCAAATCTTAAAGTCAGCGGCCTGATGACCATGCCGCCTCTTTCCACGGACCCCGAGGCCGCCCGCACCTACTTCCGCCAATTGCGCCGCTTGCGCGATTTTTTGTCCAGGCAGGTTCCTCAGGTCGATTGGAGCGAGCTTTCAATGGGCACCAGCGCCGATTTTGCCGTGGCCGTCGAAGAAGGCGCAACACTGGTTCGGATCGGCCAGGCTATTCTCGGTCCAAGACCTGTTGTGGAGGATAAATGAGTGTTGCGATCCTTGTGCAGTTGATCGGTTTGATTACCAATATATTCATCCTCCTGATCTTTGTCTGGGCCATCCTTACCTGGATCATGCCGCCCTATAACCCGGTGCGTGAGGCGCTCGACCGGATCATGGAGCCGCTTCTGACGCCGATCCGTCGCGTGGTGCCTATGGCGGGAATGATGGATTTCAGCCCGCTGATCCTGATGATCCTGATCGAATTAATTTCACGGGTCCTGATCAACATCGTTCTGTCTTTCTGAAGAGGTGGACATGCCCCAGCGAAAATTCCAATTACATGATGGCAAGGTCGGTTCCGCACTGGCTGTACGGGTTACGCCGCGCGCCGCCCGTAACGAGATCGTCGAAGTGATGAGTGACGGTACCATCAAGATACATATCGCCGCGCCGCCTGTGGACGGTGAAGCCAATGAACAGCTTTTGATCTTCCTCGCCAAAGTTTTGAACATCCCAAAGTCGCGGCTGGAAATTGTCGCGGGGGCAGTGGGGCGCGATAAGTTAATTTCTGTTTTGGAAATGGACACGGAAACCGTTCATAAACGAATCCTTGCTCATCTCGATTAAAAGAAACAAAAAAAGAAAACTCCACCATATGGTGGAGTTTTCTTTTTCAAGAGCCTGACCCGTAAAGCCTGCGATAGATGGTGTAGATCTCATAGATGCTGCGTATATAATCGCGCGTTTCCTCGAAGCGCACCGACTCGAGGAACAGGTCGGGGTCGCCCTGCGAAAGCTGCTTCCAATCCAGGGCATTGCCGAGACCGCCATTGTAGGCGGAAAGCGCGGCAAACAGGTCGCCGTTCAAGGAATTGCGGTCGGAGGCAAGATAGTAAGCTCCAAAGGCAATGTTTACGTTTGGGCGATAGAGCTCATCGGGCGTGTAATTAATGGGCCAGCCGAGCGAGTGGGATATGCTGGCGCCTGTATCGGGCACGATTTGCATTAATCCGCGCGCACCCGCGGTCGAATTCACAAATCCATCGAACAGACTCTCCTGCCGCACCACGCTGAGAAGCAGGAGCGGGTCAAAACCGTTTTCCTGCGCGGCAGGCAGTACCAGGTCACTGTAATATATGCCATAACGTACATGGCTGAAATAGGGAGGTGCCAGCATGGATTTGTTCTGGTCATCCAGCCCCGCCAGAGTCAACACCTGCCTCGCCGCCGATATCCCTGAATAATAATCCCCCAGGTCCAGCAGATAGTTGCCAAGTCGATACGTTGAAACCGCATCGTCGCTGATGGAATTACGCAGATCCTCGAATTCCAGGTGTGCGTCTTCATATTCGCCGAGATCCCACAATTCCCTGCCGCGTATGATCCGGGGGTCTGAAACAAGTGTGCCGAGGCCTGAAAGATCGGTATCGGTCGGCAGTTTGAAAGTCAACCGCACCCACGAGTCCGCCGATTTGCGTTCAGCAGTCATATCGATATTGAGGTTTGTTTTCGAGGCAGGTGCAAAAGGTGGGTGGCCCATCAGCAGGTCGCTGGCACGTTCACTGTAATAACCGCCGGGGTCGGCGTTTTGTGCCTGCTGCCAGGCGTTTTGTTGATCGGTCGGGCTGCCAAGCTTATCCTGTGTTTTGCCGATCCATAAATAGGCGCGTGCCTGGTCTTCCGGCACAACCGCCTGCACAAGGCTGCGCTGAAAGAGCGGAAGCGCATCAGTGTAATCGGCCTGCCGATACTGCATGATGCCTGCAAAGAACACCGCTGTGGACGCCTGGCTGTTGCCCGGATATTCAGTGGAGACCTGCTGCCACACCTGGCCCGCCTGGTCAAAGCGTCCATCGCGTTCAAGGATGCGCGCCGCGCTCATCAAGTCGTCCGCCGCCGGGCTCGACGATGGAGCCGCTTTTACATAATCGAGTAAAGTTTGCGCCGCATCGGGATACAAATTAAGGTCAGACCATTGGATGCTGGATTTTTCTTCCCAGGCATCCGACCATTTTGGGTTGGAGGAATAATGTTGTATGAAGTAGGTAAATTCATCCACCGCCTCCTGGTACTTTTGCAAATTTTCCAGTGCATACGCGCGATAGTAGTGAGCGGTCCCATCGTTGGCAGGGTTGGCGGCAATATAACGGTCGAACGCAGCCAAAGCCACATCATACTGTCCGGCGTAGTAATCTGTCAGGCCGCGGTCCAGGTCGTCAACTTTTACGTTTGCGTTTACAAGCTCGATCAGTCCCTGGTAGGAATAATAAGAGAGTGGGTAATTTTCCACGGCATGAGTGAATCGCTCATAAGCCTTGTCTTTTTGATTGAGTGCGATATAGGCTTCGCCGGCCAGGTAGTCCATCTGTGCCCGGGTGTAATCGTTGGTGGTATTCGTTGCGATATCGTCGTACATGGAAAGCGCAGAGGCGTAGTCGCCGATCTTGGCATGCATTTGCGCGATCTTGATCGCGAGCGCCTGTGCGTCATCGAGATGCGGTGCCGCCTGTGCCGATGTATACGCCGCCAGCGCGTCCGAATAACTTCCGCCTTCTGAGAGCGCATCTCCACGCAGCTGCTGGACATAAGAATCCAGCACACCTGGCCGGGCTGTAAGGTAAGCCTGATAAGCTGCAGCCGCTTCGTCATAGCGCTGCATGGCAAAGAAACTCTGGCCTTTAATAAAATTAGCAGCAGCCAGGTAGGGTGAGTTGGGATAATCGGTAGTCAGTTGGTTTAAAGTCGTGATCGCATCCTGGTAACGTTCATCTTCATATTGAGCGCGTGCCAGTCCCCACAGTGCCGAACCCTTAATGTTTTGATCGTTTGTGTCGCCTAAAGCTGCCCGGTATTCCGCCATGGCGGTATCCACGTCGCCGTCGAAGAGGGCCTTGTCCCCACTCCCCACTCGTGCTATCGGTACGGGTGTCGCAGTAGGCGACGGAACCGGGGAGGCTGTCAGGGTTGGTGTTGGGCCTGGAGTATTGGAAGCCAATGGCGTTTGAGTAGAACCAAAGGAAAGCAAGTTACAGCCCAAAAGGGTTGCGGCCAGTCCCAGTCCAAGAAGGAGACGAGAGAAGCGTTTCATCATATTTCTTATACTCGGTACATCACGAAAGAACATCCGATTTTTGGGAAGGGTAAATATCCACCCTCCCAAAAATCGGACTTCCTTGCTTATATCGTGATTTACTTATACTGGTAATAAAAGAGGGTGTCAAGCGGGCTTTTATTAGGGTTGCGTGAAGAAAATGTTAGAGCTTTTCCGACCGCTTCCGATGGCAGCAGACAGCTTTTGTTTGTCTCTATAATTTTGACTCGATGAATTTCTAGACAATATCGACACAGCGTGATAAACTGTTTTCCGCTCACAATGGCGCACTCGCAAGAGTGCGCCTTTTCCTGCAAATACATTCTGCTCAAGTTGTATTCCCTGGTGAAACATCCTTGATTGGGACAATGTTTGGACAATAAGGAAACATGAATATTCTTCTAACCGGTTCTGTCGCTTACGATTATTTGATGACATTCCCTGGCTTATTTAAGGAACATGTCCTACCCGAACGTCTCGAATCCATCAGTCTTTCCTTTTTGGTCGATTCGATGTCCAGACAACGCGGTGGGATCGCACCCAATATTGCTTATACAATGGCCCTGTTGGGTGAGAAACCGCGCATCATGGCGACGGTGGGAGAAGACTTTGCGGATTATCGCGCCTGGCTCGACTCAAAAGGCGTGGATACCTCCTTGATGAAAATCATCCCGGGTGAATTCACTGCTTCCTTTTTTGCAACGACGGACCGGCTCCTCGGCTCAGATCGCTTCTTTTTATCCTGGAGCCATGTCGCACTCTGCAACCCAATCACTGAAGGATTATTCGACAAAACCAGATCTCGTTGTAGTCTCGCCCAGTGCCCCGGATGCAATGATGAAATTCCCGGCAGAATGCCGTGAGCTCGGAATTAATTATCTATATGATCCGAGTCAACAGGTGCTGCGCCTGGAAGGGGACGAATTGGCGCGCGATATGGAAGGTGCGTACTTCCTGTTTTGCAACGATTATGAATATGGTTTGATCTCAAAGAAGACGGGTTGGGATCTGGCGCACATCCTCAAACATGTCAAAGTGTTGGTGATTACCCGCGGCAAAGACGGCGCAAATCTTTATACGGACGGGGAGGAATATTTCATCCCGACCGTGCCTGAACGTGAGATCGTTGACCCCACCGGGGTCGGCGATGCCTTCCGCGGCGGCTTCCTGACAGGTTATTCCCATGGTTGGGATTGGACGCTGTGCGGAGAAGTCGGTTCGCTGGCGGCTGTTTATTGCCTTGAATGCCGCGGCCCGCAAAGCCATGGTTATACAAAGCAGGAATTTGTGGAAAGATTTAGACAGCATTTTGATGATAAAGGAAAGCTGGATATTTTAGTAAAGCTGTAAGTCTGAAAATTGGGTATCGGGAGTCATACAGAGAACGATCTATTTCCCGAATAACGAAAAACGAAGGAGCTACTATGAGCGATAATTACGATATCAAGGATATAAATCAAGCAGAAGGCGGCCGCCGCCGCATTGATTGGGCCGAACGTGAGATGCCCGTGCTGCGCCAGATCCGGGAACGCTTCGCGAAAGAAAAGCCGCTCAAGGGCATACGCCTTTCAGCTTGTCTGCATGTCACTACCGAGACCGCCAACCTGGCCCGCACCCTGCACGATGGCGGCGCAGACCTGGTCCTGACGGCTTCCAACCCGTTATCCACGCAGGATGATGTGGCTGCTGCCCTGGTCAACATGTACGAAATACCCACCTACGCCATCAAAGGCGAAGACAATGTGACGTATTACAAACATATCGGTGCGGCGCTCGACCACAAGCCGCAAATGACGATGGACGACGGCGCGGATCTGGTCTCCACCATCCACAAGGATCGCCGTGAACTTTTGAAGGATATCATCGGCGGCACCGAAGAGACCACCACGGGCGTCATCCGTTTGCGCGCCATGGCTGCTGATAAAATGCTCAAATTCCCGGTCATCGCGGTCAACGATGCCATGACCAAGCACTTCTTCGATAACCGCTATGGTACGGGCCAGTCCACCCTGGACGGCATCATCCGCGCTACCAACGTGCTGCTGGCAGGCAAACGCTTTGTGGTGGCCGGTTACGGCTGGTGCGGACGCGGCCTGGCATCCCGTGCGCGCGGCATGGGTTCGATCGTGATCGTCACCGAGGTGGATCCGCTTGAAGGCGCTCGAAGCGACTATGGACGGCTTCGAAGTAATGCCGATGGAAGATGCAGCCAGGATCGGCGATATCTTCTGCACACTGACTGGCGACATTAACGTCATTGACAAAAACCACTTCGAAGTTATGAAGGACGGCGCCATCGTTGCCAATTCGGGCCATTTCAACGTCGAGATCAACATCCCGGCTCTCGAAAAGATGAGCAAAGGCAAGCCAAATCTTGTCCGCCCGTTCGTAGAACAGTACACCACGAAGGATGGCCGCAAGATCAACATCCTGGGCGAAGGCCGGTTGATCAACCTGGCCGCCGCGGAAGGACACCCCGCCTCCGTGATGGACATGTCGTTTGCCAACCAGGCGCTGGCAGCGGAATATATGATCAAGAATGCCGATAAACTCGAAGCGAAAGTCTACTCTGTCCCAGCCGAGATCGATGCGGAGATCGCCCGCATTAAACTCGAAGCAATGGCCGTAAAGATCGATACCTTGACCGACGTGCAGCTTAAGTATTTAAATTCGTGGCAGGAAGGGACATAGGTCATTTATCTGCCTTTAATTACAAACAAATCAGAGAGCCTCGCGAATTTCTTCGCGAGGCTCTCTGATTTTCGAAGGCTGAGGTTGGCGGCTTTAGTTTAGAGTTCTTGATCCAACACTCTGAAGCTATCACGTCAGGAACGATTACCAGCCTATTCAGTCATGCACATTGTCCTGTCAAGGATGTATTCACGATGCTGCATAAAATTCCTGAGAATGCAGCACATATTTTGATCAAGGACAAACCGGTGTAGTTGCACCCATGTGTTCGCTCCAATTCGATTCTCCCGTCTCATTGAAAGCGCGGACGGCATAAAGATGGGTTACTGGGAAATTAACGTCACAAAATTGAGCTGCATTATTGCCCATTGAACCGGTCCCGGGATGGGCCGGTAATGTAACGTATAGTACGTCATCGCGATAGACATGGAAGCCGGATTCGTTTGTAGCGTTATCTGTCCATGTATACGTCACGGTGTCTTTGGTGACGCTCGTTATTGTAAAGCCGGTCGGACCACACGGAACGGATTCCGAATCAACGAGGTTACTACTCGGCGATTCCCCTGCGCTGTTGAAGGCTGTCACAAAGTATGTGGCATTAAGATTACAAGCCACACCGGTCAGGTTGTAATTCGTCCCACCCGACCCGAGATTGGGTCCCCGCGAAGCCACAGGCGCTGGCACACCTTGTTGATAGATGTGAAAGCCCGCTTCATTATGCTGGGCAGCCACGGCCCAATTGAAGCTTATGGCATTTCCTTGACCGTTGGCTATTAGGTTCGTAGGCTGGCAGGGAATCGTGACGCCATCAACCGAGTTGCTCGAACCGGATTCGCCGGCATCGTTGTAGGAGCGAACGGAAAACTTACCCTTGAATCCGCAGGAGAGGCCGGTCCAGTTGTATGACATTCCACCGGTCGCAGGGTGTGCATCGATGGAAGCAAGCGGCGCAGTGACACCATCCTGATAGATACGGAATCCGGTTTCGTTCAGGGAGTTGTCATCCCACGAAAACGTGATTGCAGTAGCCGAGCCAGCAGTCTTGAAATTTTTGGGCTTTGACGGTGCCGCAGGGAGAGGTGTGTTCGCTGGCAGGGACGTATTTGCCGGTAAGGGCGTATTTGCCGTTAGCGGTGTACCTACCGGCAAGGGTGTATCGCTGGGAATAGGTGTACTGCTCCCGGCCTGAAGCGCCATAGCCTGGGCCGTGATAGTCGCAGCCAGGTCAGGCTGATTACTGCTCTGGCCACCGGGCAAATTGCAGGCCAGGATGGAGAAAATCAAAATGAATGATGCAAGGATTGGGGTTAGTTTGCTTCTCATAATTCTCCTCTAAGGTTATGCTGAATACCTACCACTATTTTGAGATATTATGTCATAAAGGAAATCAATTTTCAAGGGAACCAAATCTCCCATTGTATTTGCTCGCGGTACAGGGCATGAAGTTCCCGAAAAAACGATATGTGCGGGGCGTAAGCCCTGCACATATCGTTTTTCCGAAGGTGCAGGTGAATTTCCTGCGCGGAATTCTCTAGTCCCAAGCTGAAAGCGTGGGACGTAGGGGTGAGGAGATACTTTAAATCAGGCTACCGAAGTCTTTGAAAGTCTGATACAATTCCTTCTGTACGCCGAACCCTTCGATGCTATCAGAAAGCCTCGGCCTCCCCCGGTCGGGGTTTTTGTTTGTATAATATTATCTTATGGCGGGCAAATAAGGCCGCTTTATAGTCAGGAATAAATATGTTGATAGAAAGAACCGATCTCCGAAATATCGCCATCATCGCACACGTAGACCACGGCAAGACCACACTGGTGGATTTCTTGTTGCGGCAGGCTCACACCTTTCGCGACAACCAGCAGGTGGCCGAGCGTGTAATGGATTCAAACGACCTTGAACGCGAACGTGGTATCACCATCCTGGCCAAGAACACCGCTATCATCATTGTGGATCCGCTGACAAAACAACCCGTCAAGATCAACATTGTGGATACTCCCGGCCATTCCGATTTCGGAGGCGAAGTGGAGCGGGTCATGAACATGGTGGATGGCGTGCTTCTGCTTGTGGATGCCGCCGAAGGTCCCATGCCCCAAACCCGCTTCGTGCTTAAGAAAGCTCTGGAAATGGGACATAAAGCCGTAGTGGTTATCAACAAAGTAGACCGTAAAGATGCTGAACCCGCACGTGTGCTTAATGAAACCTTTGATCTTTTTATCGAACTCGGAGCAACCGAAAGACAGGCCGATTTCCCGATCATCTATGCGCAAGCAACTGCCGGACGAGCTGGTCTTACGCCGGAACTCGGCCCGGACTTGCAACCTTTGTTCGATGTCATCCTGCGCCAAATCCCTGCCCCACTCGTCGATCCCGATGCGCCTTTGCAGGTGCTTGTTACTACTCTCGGTTACGACGATTATCGCGGCGTGACCGCCGTAGGCCGTGTATTTGCAGGTAGGATCAAAGCCGGGCAAAAAGTGGCACGCCTTACAACGGAAGGCGAGAATCTGCCGGAGTGGGCGCGTTATCTTTATACGTTTCAGGGATTGAACAAAGTGGAAGTCGAGGAAGCCAGCGCTGGCGATATTATTTCCCTGGCCGGTCTCGAAGGCATTGCCATCGGTGAGACTCTGGCTGACCCCACGAACCCGGTTGCCCTGCCAACTATTAAAGTGGAAGAGCCCACCGTCCGCATGACGTTCGGGGTTAACACTTCCCTTTTTGCAGGCAGGGAGGGAAAGTGGAGCACTTCGCGAAAACTGCGCGAACGCCTTTTCGATGAACTGCGCACCAATGTAGCCCTGCGCGTGGAAGAAACCGAATCTGCCGAGACCTTCCTCGTTTCCGGACGCGGTGAGCTGCATCTGGGAATTTTGATCGAAACGATGCGCCGCGAGGGATACGAATTTCAAGTGTCCCGGCCGGAAGTCATTTTCCATAAAGCCGAGGATGGTTCTTTACTGGAACCTTATGAAGAAGTTCATATCGAGACCAGCACCGAGACGGTAGGCGCAGTGGTGGAAATGCTCGGCGCGCGTCGTGGACAGATGCTCGAGATGCAGGAAACTGGCCAGGGCACAACACGTTTGACCTATATAGCTCCAACACGCGGCCTGCTCGGGTTCCGCTATCAATTTCTGACTTCCACCCGCGGCGCGGGCGTCATGCACGCTGTCTTTCACGGGTACGACGAAATGGCGGGGCCGATGTCCACCCGGGCAAGCGGTTCTATCGTCGCGATGGAAGCAGGCGATACGACGGCCTATGCGCTCAAGTCCGCGGAAGAACGCGGCACGTTATTTTACGGTCCCGGCGTAGCCGTTTATGAGGGGATGGTCGTTGGCGAAAACGCGCGTCCCGGCGATATCCCGATCAACGTTTGCCGCAAGAAGCATTTAACCAATGTGCGCTCCTCCCACGGCGACATGGAGATCAGGTTGACTCCCCCGCGCCAGATGAGCCTAGATGAAGCGGTGGAATATCTGGCCGACGATGAGTTGTTGGAGGTCACCCCTCTGACATATCGCATCCGCAAACGCATTCTCAAAACCGATGAACGCGGCAAGCAAACCAAGAAGGCCAAGGAAGCATTGGAAGAATAATCCTTTAGCTGAAAACATGAATATATTATAAAAAGGTCCGGCAGAAAATTTTCTATCGGACCTTTTATTCGATTTTCATTCCTATTGACAGGTGAATGTAGCCGATCGCTGTTCCGATGCGCCAGAACTGTTATAAGCTTCCACACTATAAGTAAGTTGTGTACCGGGCGGGACGTTTGCTACATCTGTATATGTGGTGGAATTGGCTGGCAAATCTGCGATCACGTTTCCAAGCCGATATACATGATAACCGTCTTCATTATCAGCTGTGTCGGCCCATGTGAGTGTGGTTGTCGTTGTAGAGCTGTCACATTGGTAGTTAAAAAATAAGCTTCCCGGGCGATTAGGTACACTGACGTTAACAGTGGCGGCGGGAGTCACCTCAGGCAGGCTGTCAAAGCTTCCGGCTGGTGTTGCATCCTGGGCCTGTACCCAGCATATATCCCCGGTGGGTGGATATTTAATCAGCCAGTAACCGTCCGCTGTGTCCCTGGCGACCAGGTCCACGGTCGTTGCTTTGGCAAGCGTAGCGATCACTTTATCGTCCTGGCTCGGGCCGCCTCTGCACTTGGAATTATTGTTGTTGATGTACAGGGTGGGTTTGACGGTCGCGGTGGCAGCCACCGGCGATGCAAATGGTGTTGCGACGGAGGGACCAGATGAGGTCGGGATACCTTGAGCCTTTAAAGTCATTGCCACAATGGTGGATGCTGCGCTTAATGGATTCGATGAGGTTGGCGCTTTGATGCCTATATTGCAGGCAGACATCGCAAAGAACAATATGCCGGAGATTGCTAAAAGTTTCTTGATCGGTTTCATCATTTCTCCAAAGATGTAATCTACTTGGTACAAATGGAGTTAATGGTAATTGTGGCTCGAGGAGAAACTCCAACGTCGTTATAAGCCTCCACGCTGTATTTTAGTTGGGAGCCGATCGCGACATCGGTGGTATCTTGAAAGGAAGTGGTGGAAGCGGGCAAGTCTGCTATCTGGTTATCAAACCGGTAGACATGAAAGCCGTTGGCATCATGACCTGGGTCAAACCAGGAAAGGCTTATTTTAACCTCATAAACAACGTCGTGGGAGTATGAACAAAAGAAGGGATAACTTATGCTTCCGGGAATGGATGGCGGTTTTTGGTTGCTCGGCTGCGGCGTGACCTCTGGCAGGTTACCGTAGCTACCGCCCGGTGACGCGTCCAACGCCATAACCCAGCAGGTTTCCGCGCTGTTGGGTACTTTCACCAGCCAGGCGCTCGCGGCAGTGTCTTTTCCGACAATATCTACTGTTGCGCCGGTTGTAAAGGTTGAAAGAACTCTAAAGTTCGTGGCAGGCCCCGTCCTGCATCCGATCGTATTATTTATGTATAGAGTGGGTCTGGTTGTTGGTGTTGCGACGGATTCCGATGTAGGAGTGCTTATTTTCTGGGATGCCGACACTGTGGCAGCCATAAATCGGAGTGCCACAATCGTAGCGGCCATATTGCTGACATCCGGCGTTGGCGGTGGCGGCTGAAAGTTATAGGTACATGCCTGGGTTGCAAAGATCAACGCACCCAAAATAATCGATAACCTTTTGCGTGAATTCATCCGGTTCCCTTGAACTGCCTATGACGCCTATATAAAATTTGACCGAGTGTATGGTGGCGGGTCATTGCACATCCTTACGGGCTAATCTGTAAAGATTGGATCAATGAATCGAGTGTGAACAGCGATGGAGCAAAAGAGTCATCAGGTGTTGCGTTCATTTTGTCGGTAACGGCTTTAAAGTAATTATCAAAATAGCTGGGATCCGTAAAGTTATACCCCGGGAAAGGGATTCCATCTGCAGGGACTGGGGCGGAAGGATCGCTATTACTACTCGCAAGGAATTTCGCTTCGATCGGCAAAACCGCAACAACATAGTATTTTCCGTCGTTCGTTAACCCTTCATAATGGTAGAAAGTGCCATTGTTGGCGATCGCCCCAACTGCCTGGCCATATTGCGTGATCATACGGACGCCGGTACCGTTTTTGAATTGAATCTGTTTTACTTGTGCTGCGAACATGGAAGCGGCGTTGAAGTATGGAACCTGAGGCAGGTTCTCATTCGTAGGAAGCTTGGATGGGTTGGAAAGCACAGCACGTAGCCGTTGCAAGCTGATGTTCGCGCCGTCATAGGTATCTGCGTACTCCTGTGCCGGATAAACATCGATCAAAATTTCGGAAAAATATCCGGGTGGAAGGTTATAGTCGTTGAGTTTGAACTCCAGATGCTGAGGAGCAACCGCCCACGGTCCACCATTTTGATCGTTGGCAGCCGGAATGGTCTGTGTAGAGGCGCTGCTAGCCAGGTTCTCAGGAATGACAAAACTGACGTTGTAATATGCCACCGGTACGCCCTGCAATACTGTGGTGGCGGTTGTCGCAGGTGCGGCGGAAGTTAGTGCTTGAAACGTCGCTGCGACAATCGTAGAGACATTGTCCGGTTGTGATGGAGGTGCAATCGTGAAGCTGCAGGCAAGGATTAAACCCGTTGCCGCAAAGGCGATAATGATTTTCCGGATATTTTGCATATTTTCCTTATTGGGTTGAAATGGATTGGATCAGAGCATCCAGCATAATCAGGGATGGATTGAATTGATCTGCCGAGGAATTATTTATCAGTTCGGTTACTCCATGGAAGTAATTCTCGAAATCCGGACCTGATGCGTTATTCTGCGGAAAAGGGATGCCGCCGGTCGGTACCAGAGACGCTGGGTTATTATCCAAGGCCAGGAACGGCAAGCTGGTTGGCAGAATTGCCACAATATAAAACCTGCCGTCGCTGGTGAGGCCTTCAAAATGATAGAAAAGCCCGCCATTATTGACAGGCGAAACATCCTGCCGCGTATTGCGTCACGATGCGGAATCCGGAGCCGCCGCTGAAGCGAATGACCCTTTCCTGTGCAACAAATACCTGTCCGGCGTTGAAAAAAGGAACATATGGTAGAACGTCGTTAGTGTATTGCAAGTCCGGCTTCGACAATACGGCTTGCAGCCGTTTGATGCTCTCTGCCGCGCTTTGATTCACCGCTGCGTATTGCTGGGCGGAGTAAACAAAAATCTGCGGTACGTGGAAACTGACATTCGGTGGATAGCCTTGCAGGGTGAGTTGAAGATGAGCCGGTGCCACATCCCAGGGAGCCCCGGTTTGATCGGTTACCACATCTATGGTCTCTGCACTGGCACCCGTTCCTAACCCCGCAGGGATCACTAATTTAATGGGAGAAGCCAGGATGGGAATACCGCTTTGTTCCGGTATGGACGTAACAGGAAAAGTAGATGAGCTCCGCGGACCCAATGGGTTGATCAAACTACAGGCCAGGACCGTAATTACCGAGACGCTGATCTCGAACAGCCTGAATATATGTTTTAAGCTCATCCGGTCATTCACGATTGGTCTGGCGGTATTTCAAATACCACCACGCTTTCCTGTTCATTAGGATCGTTGCGTGCAACCACCGCTATTACTTCTTCTGTTTCGCTTAAGTTGACAGGTTGGTGTGGGACATTGGGAGGAATAAATAAAAAATCACCGGCTTCGTTAATACTTGAATGTTCCAGGTTGGGACCATAACGGGTTTCGGCGCGGCCCTGGACGATATAAAGCGCGGTCTCATAGCCATTATGGTAATGAGGGGTGGCTTTGCCGCCAGGCGGAATGACCACTAGGTGCATGCATAATTTCGTCGAACCGGCACTCTTTGCAGAAATACCCTCAAAGTTGGGCAGTAGTTGTTTGGTCTGGTGCGTGTTTTTAGGGTGGATCGTGATGACTGGGCGGTCTTCGATCATGGCAGCTTCCCTTTTCTAAAGTTGGCGGGGTGATTCTACGACAAAGGTCATGCGATTGCAAACTAGTATGGTTTCGGGTGTGCGCTGAAAAAATCCCATATTAACCGAGTGGCTGAAATGCTCTGCGTGGGTTGGTCGCCGCCTGGCCAGGCTGGACCGCTGCTGCCCGGCCAGGCATGTTTACCGCCAAGGATGGTGTAAAGCTCAACGGCCGTCCCATTGGCACATTTTGAATAAACATCGTGTTGGATATCGGAAAATGTTTCTGTTTGCGGTATAGCTGCACACTGATCGAATTTCACCCAGAAATCAATCGAGTCTTTGACGGATGTAAACGGCACGTCTGTGAGGGACTCGTCACCGACACCGCCATTGTAAGGCACATGCTCGTCGGCTGTGCCGTGGAAGTGAATGACCGATACAGGCTCTTTAGGCTCGCAAGGTGAATCATTCAACGTTCCAGAGACCGGTCCAATGGCCGCGAATAGATCAGACGCGTCGCAGGCGAGACGATAAGAGAAGATGCCGCCGTTTGACAGACCGGTTGCGTAAATACGTTTTGGGTCAACCTTATAAGAGGACTCGATATTGGCGAGCAGCGTACGTATAAAGCCAACGTCGTCTATATCATGTTTGACGGAATAACCGCAGCAAGTGCCGCCGTTCCAGGTCAGAAGCTTATCTCCGAGCAGCCCGGAGCCGTTCGGGTAAACGACAATAAATGTTTTTTCATCTGCCAAGGCGTTAAATCCGCTCGTGCGCATCTGGCTTTCCGCGTTTCCTAAACCCCCATGAAAATCAAATACAAGAGGTATTGGATGACTATTATCATACGGGACAGGTATGTGCAGGATATAACTGCGTCGCAGCCCGTCAACGGTCAACGTCTGTACGGCATTTGTGGAAACTAAAGGTGACGCATTGAAACTCCGTACACAAGCCAGAATACTAAAAGTCAGGATAAGCAGGGCGAAACCAAATTGTTTCATGGGTTTTTAATTAAATTTTCTTCTATGAATTTCTTCCAAATCGGATAGTCATCCGGATTCCAAATGCGGCGAAGGTCATTAAATGCGTCCTCTCGGTTCCAGCCCAGCCGCAGGATGCGATACAAAGTGATGAAACCCGTAGCGCGATAATTCGCCTGGCAGTGCACTAACTTTCTATTTTCCTTATTAGCATCCATGACGTTCATGAATTCTTCCAAATTCTGTCGTGTGGGCTTCTCCCATTCCACCGGAATTCCGATATATTTCATTCGCAGGGACGTCACCAGATCGGCTTCGTTTGGCAAAGCTCTCTCGGAAGTTGGTAACGCCAGGTTTATCACCAAATCAACACCGGATTTTGAAACATCAACCATTTGCCCGGCAGTTGGCATACCGCTGCTTAAAAGCGTTTCTGTGAGAGGCAGGAAATTGTAGATATCTTCTAGCATTATTTCACCCTTACGGTTTTACCGCCTGTCATTTTTTGCAAATCATTGGCGGTCAACCCAAAGATGGCATTCGGTGTCCCGGCTGCTGCCCAGATGGTAGAGTATTGGAGCAGGTCTTCATCGAGATAGGTTTCCATTTTATGCGCATGTCCAAGTGGAGGCACGCCGCCGATCGCAAAGCCCGTCGCCGTACGGACGAAATCCGCGTCGGCCCGGCCGATCGGCTCACCTGCATATTCGCTAATGCGTTCCTCATTAACACGGTTCGCCCCGCTGGTCAACACAAGGATCGGTTTGTCCGTGGTTCTTCCCTTAAAGATCAATGATTTGATTATTTGTCCCAGGCTGCAGCCGGCGCGCTCCGCGGCTTCCTGCGCGGTGCGTGTGCTCTCCTGGAATTCAATCACCTTGCAGTTGAAACCAAGCGATGTTAAAAGGTCCTGTATTTTTTGCGCAGTGGGGCTGAGGGCCATTTTCTCCTCCGATGATAGAATACCGTTGGAGTATAACGGAAAATGCCGAGCGAAAAAGAAGTTTATGAAAAACATGCGGTCGAATATGAAGCCCTTGTTTCCCATGAGGATTATCAGGGTAATATCTTAAAATCAGTTAAAGAGATCGTCGCTCTCCAAGGATTGGACGTGCTTGATCTCGGTTCAGGGACAGGGCGGCTGGCCTGCCTGCTTGTTCCATATATACAAACGATGGTGGCATTGGATCTGTCACCGCATATGCTTGGGATCACGCGCGACAATTTAAAACATTTAACAAAAGACACATGGCCGCCGACTCGCTGGTTAGCCGCGGCTTCCGATCATCGTTTCCTGCCGGCGGCGGCCCGGTCTGCAGACTTGATTGTCTCGGGCTGGAGCGTGAGTTATGTAACCGTGTGGTATCCGGAAGACTGGCGGCATCAAGCGGATGTGTGGCTGGCCGAAGCCCGGCGTGTTCTGCGCAAAAACGGTACTATTATCCTGTTTGAATCGCTTGGAACAGGGCACGAATCGCCTCAGCGGTTAGCACATTTGGAAAACTTTTACAACTGGCTGGATGATAAAGGTTTCAAGAACAAATGGATTCGGACGGATTATCAGTTTGAATCACCTGAGAAAGCGGCCAAGATCGCCGGCTTTTTCTTTGGTAGCGAGATGAAGACGCGTATTCTACGAGAACAAATGACTATTTTGCCTGAATGTACCGGTGTATGGTGGTTGGATATTTAAGAGTTTGGACTTCGTGCAAAATTTATTTGGTTTTGTAAAACAATCTTCTCGGTGATGCTGGCTTAAGCGTTGACCAATTCGCTTTCTTCAAGAAAATGATCGATCAGAGAAGAGATTTTCCGAGTTGCCGCGGTGTTTATCCTTTGATAAGCGTTGACTGTCTGAATTCGTTTGTTCAACAAGTTACGGTCTGTGACCAGCAAACGAATTATATATTGCTGGCTGGCATTCTTCAGCGCGATCCAACCGAGTTTGTGACGGCGGATGAAGTCCAAGTTGACTTCCTCCTGCCCAGGTATGTATGCAGTTGCGATGAACGGTTTGCCTAGAGTCACAGTCTCAAACAATACATTTGGCCCGGCTTTGCCCATGACCACGTTGGCAGAAGCCATGTAAGGAGCGATCTCGTCCGTGAAAAGCAGAGGATGGATATTCGCCCTTCCCTTGAACCGGTCATAAAGCTTGCGGTTGGTTCCGGTCGCAAGAATGATCTGAACGCCTTCGATGTCAAGCAGGTTCTCCACGGTATGCGCAAACTTTGCCGCACCGTCGCCGCCTCCCTGCAGGAAAACGGTAAACCGGTTTTCATCCAGGCCTAGCTGTGGAAGAGGAATGGGGGCAGCGTGATAAAATTGCCCGCGCACCGGCCAGCCCGTGAAGTAAGTCCGCAGCGGATCGAACCCTGAAGCCAGTGCCTGTTGATAGGTCTCTTGTGTTGGCGCAAAGGTAGCCTGGGCACGTTTCTCCGTCAGCCACGAACAATGCACCTCATTTGGGTCTGAAAAAAGTATCAGGAATGGTCGGCGGATCCGAGATAAACGCATTGCATATATCACTTCGCTTGTCAGGAAAGGATAAGTTGATATGATGAGCTCGGGGTTGACGCGGCGGATGGCTCGTAGAATGGAAATTGCAAAAGTGTGTTTGGAAATTTCATGAGCCATGCGGGCGCGGCGTGTACCATCGGTTAATTTGAATTCAGCCTTCCACAACCACAGAGCATGGCGGCTTACTGTTCGATAGTGGAAATTAATCATACGCGGCTGTGGGTCTGCAATTACCACCTCGTAATTATTTTCCACTTGGTCGCGGATCGCTTTAGCCAGGCTGATGTGTCCGCCGCCGGTGTGAGAGGCAAAGATCAGGATTTTTTTCATGAATAAGACGGTCTTGAATTACCAAATCGTTGGAAATGGTCCACCCCTGCTGCTTGTACACGGGTTTGGGATCTCATTCAATATCTGGAAGAAACTACTTCCATTGTTATGTCCATATTTTACCTTAGTCATGGTGGAACTGCCGGGGATTGGCAAATCGCCCACGTCCTGTGCTGGAGATTGTTATTTATCCGGTGCGGTGGAGGCCATCGAAGCCGTCCGCCGCATTTTGGGGTTTGAAATCTGGGATGTGCTCGGGTATTCCACAGGCTCACGTATCGTCGAAGCTTATGTGAAGAAATACCCGCAGCATATTTACCATGCAGTATTTCTTTGCCCGTTGATGGTGGAGAGGTATAAAATCCTCCTTCTGCAATTTTGCTTCTGGCTTGATGGATTCGTATCTGCAACGATCCCCTGGCTCTTGCGAGGCTGGCAGCTAAAATTCCTCATCCGGCTTCTTGGTTTCAGTTTACAATACGACTCGCTTATTGAAGAATGGCGGTCTGAGATTGCCGCCTGCTCCGTTCAAGCGTTGAAGGACACGGCAAGGATGATAATTCCCATGGGTACACAGCCTTTTTTTGTGCCTGTTCCTTTTTCATTGATCTGGGGAGATATGGATGTTCTCTCCTGTAGGCCGCGTAAACTGGGGAAGCACGATTATTTTATCCATGCCAATCACGCTGCACCCGTCTTCGCAGCAAATGAAATTTCAGAAATTATCACCCATTTCCTTGAAGCATCCGGAAAATGATCTAATCAATGCTATATTCAGTAAATCACTTTACGAATAGGTTTCACTTATTCGGCGATTCGGATGACGACCTTTCTGGATAATATCTGGCAGGATATTCGGGCCCAGCCGCTCAGGCTGGCAAGAGATCGCGAAGCCCTGTCGGTGATCATCTTGACGTTGTTGCCATGGTGCATCCTGATCATCCGAAAAGCCGATTTGGATGACATCCAACCGCTGGGCGGATTTTTTGCCTTCATTGCCCTTTATTGGCTCGTGTTCCATCGTCAACCGCAAAAACCCGTTTTGGTAAGCAGGCCTTACCTGGAGATTATTGTCGCGCTTGGACTTGTTGCCTTATGGATACTTTACCGTGTCAACGAATACTGGAATTGGTATAAACTCCCGGGCCTTGGAATAAATTTTTGCTCGGGAAACGGGGAAATAGTCGTTCTAAAAGTGACCGAGATGGTCGTAGTACCTTTTCTTTTTATGGTCGCACTGAAATACCCTTTACATCAGATGGGTATCAGTTGGGGTAAATCAGCCTGGTTGATCGCGCTTGTGCCGATAACGGCTTTGGTGGCGCTGGGCCTATCCCATCCTCCCCTGGGGCCATTCGTGACTTCCTCGGCCTGCTATTTCTTCGACGCCGGACTACCCGAGGAATTTCTTTTTCGCGTCTTCCTTCAAACGCGGCTCGAAGCGGTTCTCCATCGCCCTTTATGGGCATTATGGGTCGCATCCTTCATCTTTGGCTTGTCGCATATCCCCATCGACTTGCATGGTTCATTTGCTTACTGGCCGGAGGCCTTGTTAACTGCCCTTACGTTCCAAATGAGCGCAGGCATCGCACTGGGTTATGCCTATATGCGAACACGGAATCTGTTACCCTTGTCCGTCGTGCATATGTTCATTGATTCTGCATAATTTAGCGTCTCCCGGCTCCATCAACGGATGACGGGGAGACTCAGATTCGCCAAAGCATCATGGACGCGTTCCATATGGCGTCCATGCATCGGCATTGATTCCATTTCGGAGGGATCATAGTAAGCGGCAGCCGTTGTTTCATCGCTCAGGCCCAGTTTTCCACCGGTCACTTCTGCTTCAAAACTTAACACAACGATCTGGACCTTATTTCCATCGGGATAGATTACCAATTGGTCGCGATTGCTGTAAATACCGACCAGGCGCCGCGTTCGAATCTCGAGGCCGGTCTCTTCGAACACTTCACGCTGGCAGCACTCTTCTACAGATTCGCCCGACTCCATCTTTCCACCCGGCAGGCACCACAAACCGTTGTCCGTGCGCCGGGTGAGGAGTACCTTCTCACGGCCCTTATTGAAGATAACGGCACATGAACCAATTCGGAGTTCGCCATCCTTGCTTATCCGATCCCCGTAAAGAATCTGCGTCATATGTAAATTTCCTCGCCCCCATCCCCTCCGCATTACAGGGATGGGCTGATAAACGTTCCATTCCTTAATTCGACCAGCGTTTGCTGGATCTCTTCCATGGTATTCATTACGAACGGGCCATACGGCGCGATTTTCTCTTTGAACGGCATGCCTGCAATCAGCATAAATCGGACAGGGGTATTCTCTGTTTTGACCCGAATAGTATCGCCGTCCTCGAACTTGACAAGGTGTACGGCTTCGATGGGTTTATCCGCAAAGACCCCTTCTCCTTCAAAGACATAAGCGAGCGCGGTATGACCGGCCGGTATGGGTTGTGTAAATTCCGTGTCGGGAGCCAGTTGGACGTCCAGATAAAGAGGAGAGGCTGCGATCTCGGTAACCGGGCCATCCACTCCGTTCGTCGTTCCGGCAACGACACGGATTTTAATTCCATCTTTCTCATAAGTTGGAATGGTATCCGCACTGACTTCCTGATACCGCGGGGAGGTCATCTTGAGACGGGCAGGCAGGTTTACCCATAGCTGAAAGCCGTAGATGTTCCCGCTGGGACCGCGCCGCGGCATTTCTTCATGAAGGATGCCGCGCCCGCTCGTCATCCATTGCACATCGCCGGGGCCGATCAAGCCGGCATTGCCGAGACTGTCGCGATGGTGTGTGGAACCTTCAAGCATATAGGTGACCGTTTCGATGCCGCGATGCGGATGCATCGGGAATCCGCGGATCGGGCCCTCAATGGGGTCATTGAAAGCAAAGTGGTCGAAAAGTAGAAATGGGTCAAATTCGTTGCTGACGCGCGGGGCAATAGAGCGGCGCAGCCGCACGCCGGCGCCCTCGATCACATATTGGGGTTCGATAATTTGGGAGATGCTCCGTAAGTTTGTCATAGGTTTTAGAAGCGGCGAAAAGGGGAATTATTACCGGAAAATATTTTTAGCGTTTATACAAAATTCATTCATGGCTTGCCGTGACTAATAGCATTAAATAAGGTGGACGATCTTACTTGCGCCGATATCATAGGAAGGCTTTTGTCGTAGCCGGGCGGCTCATCTGAGACATCCAATTGCAACAGCTTTGAAGGAGGAATGGTCTTCAGCCACTCATCCAGAAAAGAATTGAACAGCGCCGTATCTTCCGCTGAGGCGATATTAATCCGCTCACGCCATGCCAGCCTTTGACGGATGACTTCGTCGTTGGCTATCAGGTGAATAATGAGGTCAGGCAGGGGCAGAAATTGGCGGGTCAGTTCGTAGAAGCGGCGGCATAGATCGAATTCAGGATCGCTAAGCAGACCGCGAGCATGGAACAGGCGCGTGAATCCATGGAAGTCAAGGTCGAGACCGCCATCCACCAGGCCAATTTTGGTGGAGGCCCGTAGTTCTTCTTCCTGTTCAGTCCGGTAAAGAAGATAATCAAGTTGATTGGCAAGCGCATAAAGAGCATCTCGTTTGAAGATCGCCTGGAACGGTCGCTCGGTATGCTGCTCGTATGCAACGGCGAAGTCCCCAGTTTTGGTCAAAGCTTGAACGAGACTGGTTTTACCGGCACCGCTTGCTCCTACCATAGCGATAAGCTTGCCCATTTTTGCGTCTCTATACAGCTCTTGTAGTATTTAATCTATTACGCGTCAATATGATAACAGCCGCTGAGGATTTATCTTCGGCAGTAAGTGGTCCACATTGAGACGCAATAAGAGACATACGAGTTGTCATAATTGATCTGCTAATAACATACCTGCCAAAAGCGCAGTTCGCGGCGCCAGGCTGGGAATATGTATATATTCAAGATCTTTCTGGTGGGCATGTGCTCCGAGTGCACCAAAACCATCCAGAGTAGGCGCCAGGTGTGAGGTGAAGTTACCGTCAGAGCCGCCTCCAACCCGGGCTTCTCCAACATTAAATCCGATTTCATTGGCGATCTTCCTGGCAATTTCAAAAAGTTTATGTGACCCTTCCGAGGGTTCCATCGGGGGACGATTCAGTCCACCACTGATCTCATAACTTGTGCCTTCAAGCGGCTGGATGGCACGCAAAGCAGCATCGACCCGCTCCGATTCCGGCAGCGACCAGATGCGTAAATCGACCTCGAGGGTGACGTTGTCCGGGACGACGTTCGATACTGTCCCACCGTGAATAACATTCGGTCCGAGCGTGGTGCCCTTTTCCAGATCCTGAAGCTTCATGATCTCTGCAATCAGCTGCGCCGCGCTGACGATCGCGTTCCTGCCTTTGTCCGGCTCCAGCCCCTGATGAGAGGCCTTGCCTCGGATCTGGATCTTATACTCGCCCACTCCTTTCCGTGCGATTTTTAGATCGCCATTCATGAACGGAGATTCAAGCACCAGCACAGCACTTGCGTTTTTCGCCAAGGCCTGGATATAAGGAAGTCCCGCGTCGGAACCGATCTCTTCATCTGGCGTCAATAGAAAATCCACTGTGCATGCAGGTTTTTTTCCGAGCGCCTTGATCGCTCGCAAAGCCCAGACCGCCTGCACGGCACCGGCTTTCATATCGTAAGTACCCGGGCCAAAAGCCTGGTCATCTTTGACTTGCCATACCTTGGCCCATGAGCCAAGCGGGTAAACGGTGTCCATATGGGCCAGCAAAACAATCCGATGCTCGCTTTGACCTTCAAGATGGGCGTGCAGGATGTCGCCGAATTCGCTTGGATGGCGGCTGATTGTTCCAAACGGGCTGAGCCAGCCCTGGGTCACATCCTGGAGACGGTTGATGCCTTCGACATATTTGGAAGGCGTCTCGATCCGTACCAGTGTCTCTATATCCGAAAGGATATCGGTAGTGTGGCTTTCAAGATATGAAAGGATTTTCTTCATCAAGCCTCCATGTTGGCATAATTTCTAACATTGCTGCGTGACGGATAACGCCCGGAGGCGAAACTGTCATACATAAACCGTACAGCCTCGCTGTTCAAGGTGATGGATCCATTCAGGAATGGTTGATAACTTGTTCCATCTCAAATCCAGCTTTTCAAGATTGGTCAGGTTTTCAACGCTGCCGGGGAGAGAGATCAATCGATTTGCGCGCAAATCCAGAAACCTGAGATTTTTCATCTCGCCGATGGACTCTGGCAGGGAAGTCAGTTTATTGTTGCGCAAGGACAATTCATTGAGTTTCACAAGGTCGGCAATTGTATCGGGAAGTGAAACCAATGCATTGTCCTGTAAGTCCAATTTCCTCAGGTTTTTCAATGTACCGATGGATACGGGCAAAAATTCCAACCTGTTATTCATCATGTGCAATTCTTTCAACCCGGCAAGCTGGCCGATTGATCCGGGGAGCGCACCGAACAGGTTATTGTATAAGCGGAGCTCAATCAATTGCGTCAGTCGGCTGATACTCTCAGGGAAAGAAGTAAGCCGGTTATCGGTAATGTTTAGGTATTTCAGGGAAACCAAATTCTCAAAAGACTGCGGGAGAGAACTTAAATGATTGTTGCTCAAATAAAGAAATGCCAGGCTTTTAAGGCGACCTAGCGCCTCCGGTATCGCGATTAACTGATTATGACCCAGATCCAGCATATGAAGATTGATCAGATTCCCAACACCATCGGGTAGAACGGATAGCAGGTTGTCAGCTATATTCAATATACGGAGGTTTGTTAATTTCCAGGTTGACTCGGGGAGGTCGGCTAATTGATTTTTGTATAAGGACAGGGTCGTGAGGCTAGTTAGCTCGCCAATGTTTTCGGGGAGTGAAGTCAATAAGTTATCGTCCAGTAGCAAGTCATCCAAGCCGATCCACTTGTCCAAAGACTCAGGAAGACTGAAAAGATGTTTGCCGTTCAAGTCCAAAGATTTTGGTGGATTCATATTGGCGGGGTCTACAAAAATAATTAGTTTAGTTCGGCTGATTTCGGTTAATAAGTCGGCAATAAACCTATCTTCGTAAACTCATCAGGGAGAGGAATGGGGCGAAGTGTGGCCTGCGAGACAAAAACCCCCAACTGTTTTGATTTTGCAGTGATTAATCCCGTCGTTTGGCTATTAAATTCCGCCGACAGCACGAACTTCGCATGGCCGCGTTCACTTAACCACATCCTGCCTTCAACCTTATCTGGGAAGCGGACGGGTGAAAGATAGTCTATTTCTGTACGGCCCAAAACTGGAAATATTCCCCGGTTAAGTGCAGCTCCAATTGGCAAAACTTGGTCCGCATAAAAATTGCGCAGGTCCTCAAGCCAGCGAATATAGGTAATGTTACTGACGACGCCCGCAAAATCTATATCGTAGGTCATAACCTGAAAGATTTGATGGACCTGATCCATGGTTTAGCTCCTTGAGCAATTATACAGTCCTGATTGTAGTGCATAATGAAGTCTGTTACTCAAAATTTTCTGAAGGGACCCAATGAAAAATAGACTCAGCAATTACGTCGATTTAATCAAAAAAGACGGCTGGCTGCCGTCTTTTTTGATTAAACTTTTTCTTTATTACTTGAGTTCGACCTGGGCGCCAGCGTCTTCAAGCTTCTTCTTGGCGTCCATGGCGGCATCCTTGCCAACACCCGTCAAGACCTTGGAACCGGCCGTTTCAGCAAGCGTCTTGGCTTCGCTCAGGCCCAGGCTGGTGAACTGGCGGATGACCTTGATGACGTCGATCTTCTTGGCGCCTGGATCCTTGATGATCACGTCGAATTCAGTCTTCTCTTCAACGGGTTCGGCAGCAGCAGCGGCGCCACCGGCGGCAACCATCGCCACCGGAGCAGCGGCAGAGACGCCCCACTTTTCTTCGAGCGCCTTGACCAATTCAGCGGCTTCAAGCACGGAAAGAGTGCTTAGTTCTTCAACCATTTTTTCGAGATTAGCAGCCATTTTATAGAAACTCCTTACTTTCTTATAGGTAATTAAAGGATCACGATCTTTGCGTTATTCATGGCAGCAAACCTAAGCGGTAGGCTGCGCCTTTTCAGAGTACGCGCGGAATACGGAAGCCAGGGAACGTGCAGGCTCGGCAATCGTGCGGACAAGTTTGGCAGCCGGAGCTTGTAAAACGCCCAGTAATTGAGCGCGTACAACCGGCAGCGGCGGCAGTTCAGACAAAACCTTTACCTGAGCGGCGTTCAGCATCTGTCCGGCCACGAACCCGCCTTTGACTTTGACGAATTCCATACCTTTCGTCGAGTCCGAAAGCGCTTTGGCAGTTGCGGCGGGATCACTGAAAGCGAACGAGATTGCAGTGGATTGTTCCAGATAACCGTCCGGCAGCTCCAGACCCTGGTCCGCAAAGACACGGCGGGCCAGTGTATTTTTGACAACATGGAACTCACCTCCGGATTCCCGGATCTTGGCGCGGATATTATCCATATCCTTCATCTTTGCGCCGGTATACTCCACGAGGATCACGGCATGACTGCGCTTGAACCAATCCTGATAGGTAGCCAGGATTTCTTCCTTGTGTTGCTTAGTAATAGCCAATGGGTACTCACCTCCTTTCAATCAAAAAGTCTTTGCCACATCCAGGCAAAGACTTTTGAAGGCATCAACCCGCTAGGGTTGCATAATTCTTCTAGTCTCCACCTGGGCAGGGTATTAAGCCCGTCACATTTGTCCGGGCACCCACCGTCATCGGTAGTGGCTTGTTAAATCAGGGTACGAGTAATTCTACTCGGTAACCTCGGCAGTAAGGGCTGCGTTGGGGTCTATTTTGATGCCCGGACCCATTGTGGAATTGACTACAATGCGGCGGATATACAAGCCCTTCGCACCAGCAGGACGAGCCTTGCTGATGGCATCCATCAACGCAACAAAATTTTCGTAAAGCTTTTTCTTATCAAACGAAGCTTTACCGATTACAACGTGAATATTGGCAGTTTTATCGAGGCGAAACTCGACACGACCGGCCTTTGCTTCCTTGATCGCACGTTCCAGGTCCTGCGGAGGGACAACCGTACCGGCTTTCGGATTAGGCATCAGGCCACGCGGGCCGAGCACACGGCCAAGGCGTCCCACTCTCCCCATTGCGTCAGGTGTTGCGATCGCAACATCGAATTCGGTAAAACCGCCTTCGATTTTTTTCAAAGTTTCATCATCATCGGCGACCAGGTCCGCACCGGCCGCACGGGCAGTGGCAGCGCCTTCGCCTGTAGCAAAGACCAGCACACGCACGGTTTTGCCTAAACCGTGCGGCAGGACCACTACATCACGAACCTGCTGGTCAGCCTGGCGTGGATCGAGCGCAGTACGCATATGGACTTCCACGCTGGCATCGAACTTGGTGTAGGCGGTCTCCTTGGCGAGAGCAACAGCTTCCTCAGGCGGGTAATTCTTTTCGAGATCAACTTTGGCCAAAGCGGCCTTGTATTTCTTTCCTTGTTTAAGCATTTTATCCTCCGTGGTGCTAACGGGCCGGGAGGCCCTCCCACAACCTAATCTACGACATTGATCCCCATCGACCGCGCAGTGCCTTCGACCTGCTTCATTGCGCCTTCGACGTCGATTGCATTCAAATCTTTCATCTTCAGCTCTGCGATCTCACGCACCTGCTTGTGAGTTACCTTGCCGACCTTATCTTTGTTCGGCACGCTTGAACCTTTTTCCACACCGGCTGCCTTGCGAAGTAAAACCGCGGCAGGCGGAGTCTTCAAGACAAATGTGAACGAACCGTCAGTATAGACTGTGATTTCTGCAGGAAGTACCTCACCTTGCCGGTTCGACGTGCGGGAATTGTATTCCTTGCAGAAAGCCATGATATTGATACCATGACCGGCCAAAGCGGGTCCTACTGGCGGCGCCGGGTTAGCTTTGCCAGCTTCAAGCTGGAGACGAACAATTGCCTTAAGTTTCTTTGCCATTCTCGATCTACTCCTTTGTGGTTTTAGCGGGCGATTACGGGACGCCCTCCCACTCAACGTTGGGTATTATAAACCCAACGTAAGTTTTGTTTGGTTGCTTTTACGCCTTCTCAACCTGCAGAAAATCCAGTTCCACCGGTGTTTCGCGTCCAAAGAATGAAACCATGACGCGGACTTTCGTGCGTTCCATATCAATTTCAGAGACCGTGCCGCGAAAGTCGTTGAAGGGCCCATCGATAATGCGGACCCGTTCACCAACTTTGAACGTTACCTTGACGGTAGGCGCTTCCGCTTCCATACGCTTGATGATCTGCGATACTTCCTCGGGACGAAGGGCGGTTGGCAGGTTTCCCATACCCACAAAACCTGTCACGCCTGGCGTGTTCCGAACCACATACCAGGACTCTTCCGAGAGACTCATGTTCACCAGCACATAACCCGGGAAGATATGGCGTTCCACTGTCCGGCGCTTCCCCTCGCGGACTTCGATCTCTTCCTGCGTTGGGATGACAACATCGAAGATCTTGTCCTTCATGCCCATTGTCTCGATGCGTTGTTCGAGATTATGGCGGACTTTGTTCTCGTAGCCGGAGTAGCAATGGATCACATACCAGGCCGGCTCAGTGGAAGCTTCCGGAGGGATTTCGCCTTGTGCGAACTGGCCACCTCTCAAGCCCGAGAAAGATGTGGCCTCCGATCGCGTTTCTTTACCTGGTGAGGGTTCTTCCTCATCGCTTTGGACAAGATTCTCTTCTACAATTTCGTGGACAGGCGCGGGTTCTGATCCAGGCTCGGCAGTTGGAGACTCATCATCCACTTCCACCTGATCAGGCTTCTCGGCATCCCCTTCCGAAACCATGTCTGCATCCCGCGTGAAATCAGCACTGGAAGCTTTTGGCATTCCAGTTGAGTCCGTTGTTGGTTCCTGCGATTCCTGTTCGGACTGCTCTTCGATTTCGTGCTCGTCCATCAAAACCTCACGATCGATTAGAGACCTAACGCCAAATTCAACAAATGATTGGCAATGAGATCCACCAACCCCAGGAATATACCCATCGCAATCATCACGATAATAACGATGATCGTCAATTGCCTGGCCTCCGCCCATGAAGGCCAGGAGACTTTACGCAATTCACCCGATGTTTCGCTAAAGTAACGCTGGATGGCGTTCTGCTTTTTCGCTCTTTCTGCCAAGGTCGAACTCCTTCAATATTTTCAGGCTAAGACGCCGTCTATTACGACGGCGTTGCCCATACAGGCCAGGTAGGACTTGAACCCACAACCGCTCGTTTTGGAGACGAGTGCTCTACCAATTGAGCTACTGGCCTACAACGTCCGGACCAGGTGGCAGTAAGCATGTGGTATGGATACTGGACACCTGAACCGTGACACTTACTTGGTCTCGCGATGGATCGTATGCTTCCTGCAACGATGACAATACTTCTTGAATTCCAGTCTGTTGGGATCGTTGCGGCGATTCTTCTCGGTGGTATAGTTTCGTTCTTTGCAATCACTGCATTGCAGCGTGATCACGGGGCGGACATCTTTCTTTTTAGAAGCCATTTAAATCCTTACTTTCCTATTTATTCAATTTTGGTAACGACACCGGCGCCGACCGTCAACCCACCTTCGCGGATGGCGAACTTCGAACCCTGCTCCAACGCCACCGGCACGATCAACTCCACCGTCAGGTTCACATCGTCCCCGGGCATCACCATCTCCACCCCCTCCGGCAGCGTGATGTTCCCCGTCACATCCATCGTCCGAATGTAGAACTGCGGCCGATACCCATTGAAGAACGCCTTGTGCCTGCCCCCCTCTTCCTTCTTCAACACATACACCTGCGCCAAAAACTTCTTGTGCGGCGTGATGCTCCCTGGCTTCGCTATCACCTGCCCGCGCTCCACGTCCGTCCGCTCGATGCCTCGCAGCAGCAGCCCCAGGTTATCTCCCGCCAACCCCTCATCCAACTGCTTGTGGAACATCTCCACTCCCGTCACCACCGAGCTCGTGTTCTTCTCGTGCAGCCCGATGATCTCCACCGGCTCCCCAATCTTGATCCGCCCGCGATCCACACGTCCCGTTACCACCGTCCCGCGCCCCTTGATCGAGAACACATCCTCCACCGACATCATGAACGGCTTCTCGATGTCGCGCTTCGGCTCCGGAATATACTCATCGATCACTCGCAGCAACTCCCGAATGCTCGCATACTCCGGCGCATTCGGATCCTTCGACGTGCTGTCCAACGCCTGCTTGGCGCTTCCCCGCACGATCGGCGTCGTGTCTCCAGGAAAACCCTGCTTCGTCAACAGCTCCCGCAGCTCCAGCTCCACCAACTCCAGCAGCTCCGGGTCGTCCATCATGTCTGTTTTGTTCAAGTACACCACGATGCTCGGCACTTCCACCTGACGCGCCAGCAGCACATGCTCGTGCGTCTGCGGCATCGGCCCGTCCGGCGCCGCCACCACCAGGATCGCTCCGTCCACCTGCGCCGCCCCCGTGATCATGTTCTTGATGTAGTCCCGGTGCCCCGGCATGTCCACGTGCGCATAGTGCCGCTTGTCCGTCTCGTATTCCACGTGCGCTATGTTGATCGTGATCCCGCGCGCTTTTTCCTCCGGCGCATTATCGATCTGGTCGTACGCCTTGAACTCCGCCTTCCCCAGCAACTGCGACACCTTCGTGATCGCCGCCGTCAGCGTCGTCTTCCCATGATCGATGTGCCCCATCGTCCCCACATTCAGATGCGGTTTATTCCTCTCAAATTTCTGCTTCGCCATTTCTTCTATCTCCTTTTATACAAAGGCATTGTACAGCAATAGAGCCCATGATGGGAATTGAACCCATGACCACACCCTTACCAAGGGTGTGCTCTACCGACTGAGCTACATGGGCCTGACTTGCTGGCTCCGGCCATGCCGGTTGTGGGCGGTGAAGGATTCGAACCTCCGAAGTCTTCTGACAACTGATTTACAGTCAGTCCCCTTTGGCCACTTGGGTAACCGCCCGGATATTTGACTAGTATTTTGTTTGTCTACTAGTCGCTTCGTCCCTTCAATTAATAGGATAACAAAGAGACGAACCGACTAACGGACCAACATGTAGAGCCGACGACGAGAATCGAACTCGTAACCGCCCGCTTACAAGGCGGGTGCTCTGCCGATTGAGCTACGTCGGCAGATTAAGCAGGCAGATTATACCAAATTCAAAGCCTGCGTCAATGTTTTCGGCTAAATAAACGATCTTTAATCATGCCTCTTGACACCGAATATAAAATGAATATAATTAGAACATATGTTCAGTTAGAGGTGAATCCTATGAATGATACCAACCGTTCTACTTTGACTTTCGAAACTATGGCTGAATTGATCCCTGAGATTCATGCAGCGCATGCAAACCCCACGGCTGCCCTGCCAAATCTGAGCAGTGTATTGCACGATTATACACCCCTGCCCCATGAAGCCTTATTCTTGGGCGTTGCAAATGATGGTTTACCGGTCCTTTTAAATTTGCGGGATCCGGTTCCGGGGCCGGTTTTGATCACCGGGGATCCGGATAGCGGAAAAACGAAGCTTCTTCAAATCATTGCCCGGGCTATTGACCAGCGTCACGACCCGGAAAACATTAGATTCGCCATCGTGACGGAGAAGATAAGAGATTGGGAAAGATTGGATCAATCGGCGAATTGCGAAGGTATCCTATCCTTCAATCAACCATTGACAACAAACTACCTGGATTCTCTGGTCGAATGGGCGCATAACAACAAACATGATAAGCAATTCCTTGTGCTGCTTGTCGATGGACTAGAGGCGCTGGCTGCGGATAAAGGGATTCATCAGATATTCCGGTGGTTGCTATTACGCGGCCCCGCGCGACGGATTTGGCCAATTGTCACACTGGATGCCGCACGTTCTTTGGATGTCAATCCCTGGTTGGAATCTTTCAGGACGCGTTTATGTGGCCATATAACCGGCGAAAAAAATATCCAATTACTCACCGGTTCAACCAACTTTTTCTTTCGCGATCTTATCGCTGGATCACAATTTTCAATGCGCGAAAGCAGGGATTGGTTGCCTTTTTGGCTGCCAAATTTAGATTAGGAGGCTGATATGCATATCGGAATGTTGTGGTTCGACAATACGCCAAACGTATCCTTGAGAACGAGGATAGAAAAAGCAGTCGATTATTATCGTAAAAAATATCACCAGGAGCCAAACTTGTGCCTGATCCATCCCGGCACGGCAGATGTCGAAAAAACTGAGTTTGGACAGATGACGATACGCGGCTACCAACCCGTATTACCCGGTCATCTTTGGATTGGCGTGGAGGACAAAAACTAACCCGGCTGGCAGCATTCCTTCTACGCGGATTCTTGCGCTAAATACACCCTCCCACAACCACTGGCTTGCGGGAGAATGTATTTTAACCAAGGGCAACCACAAATGCCACTGCAAGGCTTTGGCCGTGGCTTATGCTCACCGACCAGGTGGAAAAGCCGAGTTCCCTAGCTTTTTGCTCGGCAGTCCCATACAACTTCAAGATCGGCGCATTCTGTTCATCACCCAGAATCTCTATTTCCTTCCAGGCTACTTCACCAATACCTGTGCCTAATGCCTTGGCAAAAGCCTCCTTCGCCGCAAAGCGCCCGGCCAGCGATTCAGTTTGCTTCCCACTTTGCTCAAGCTCTGCAGGCGTATAGATCCGCTCCAGGTAGTGCTTGCCGTGGCGGTTAATCACTTCTTCGATACGGGCAATTTCTATCAGGTCGACACCGGTACGCAAGATCATTTTTCCCGAAATCCTTTTAGATGCAGATCGCCTTCGCAGGATGATCAGTTACGGCCCGGCGGTTGCGATCACCAACCGGTCAGGATCAATATATTTGCGCGCCACTTTTAGGACATCGGCGGCGGTTACCGCTTTGACCAGATCAGGATAACGACGATAGTAATCCAGACCTAGGTTATAACGTTCCATATTCAATAAGGCGGAGGTTACACCTCCATTGGACTCTAGAGAAAGCGGTAAACGACCAATGAAATTCGCCTGGCTGTCCGCCAGCTCTTCACGGGTAACACCTCCCTTTGATTAAACGCCTTAGTTCCTTGATGATCAATTCAGTTGCCTTATCCACATTAGCCGGATTCACGCCTGCACTGACCGTCCACGAGCCGGGACCAACACCTGCGCTTATATTGGAATATGCATAATAGGCCATTCCCGATTTCTCGCGTACCGATTCCCCTATACGTCCCATCATGCCAAACTGGCCAAGGACTGAATTCCCCAGAGTCGCGGCCATATAATCATCATCCTTACGACGCGGGCCATTCGTGCCTATGACGATATCGGCCTGTGATTTACCGGTTATCTTATAATGCCGTTTAATCGTCTTTCCTAGCAATTTCAGCTTTGGCAGGGGCAGTTCATCCGGCTGGTCAGGGTTCTTCCAATCACCCAGCGCGCGCTCCACCAGATCAACGGCTGCTTTCGGCTGTACGGCGCCGACTACCGCAACCGTCATACCGCGCGGACCAAAAGTCCGTTGATGGAATTTGGCAAGGTCGGCTCGTGTTATAGCCTTGATGGTATCTGGATTACCGTCTTCGGACCGCCCATACGGATGTCCTCGATACAATATTTCATCGAAGGTGATGTCGGCCATATCGGAGGTATCCTGCATTTCAACTGCAAGACCCGTCAACAATTGATGACGAAGTTTTTCAACTTCGCCTTTGGGGAACACAGGCTGCCGCATTGTTTCCGAAAGCAGATGAAGAAGAAGAGACAGGTCTTCCGCCAGGGCCCGGCCGTGAAAAGACGTAGTGTGCAACCCTGAATCGAAACCCAGGCTGGCGCCTACTGATTCAAGTTCATTGTAAAGTGAATCAAATGTATGTTTAGCGGTACCCCGCATTAAAGCGGATGCGGTAAAGTCAGCCAGTCCCAACTTCTTATCCGGGTCGAACAAGCTGCCCGTATGGATATACCCACTGATCGTTACGGACGGGCTGTTAAAATTGGAACGACTTAAGACGGTAATGCCATTGGGTAAAACTGCGCGGTGAATATCTTCCGGGCCGGGAAGCGAGCGGTGATCTCCCTGTCGTCAATTTGTTTGGGCTGCTCATGATGCCACACCATTTCCTGTAGGTATATAAGTACCAACGACGCGCGTCTGTGGGCGTAAGTATGCACGCGCCACCCTCTGGACGTCTTTCGGCGTGACTGCCAACATTTTCTCCAAATATGTTTCGAACCAATTATAAGAAGCAAACATCTCAGCGTAACCAAGCCAGAAAGCCTGGTTTGTGATGTTCTCGGTGCCATATGCAAAATTGGCGCGTGCTTGCTTGATCGCCCGCCGGATCTCTTCTTTGGAAACAAGCTCGTCCTGCACCCGTCGAATTTCAGCGTCCAAGGCGCTCAATGTCTCTTCGGGATTGCGCTTGGGATGGACCGTCAAGGAGAGATAATAAAGGAAGGGATCGACGGTCGCATTGGAACCGCCGGAAAGTCCGACTGCAAATTGATTATCTACGAGTGCCCGGTACAAACGCGAAGTTTTATTGGATATACCGCCCCCGCCAAACATATTCAAATTGGTTGGGCCGGCAAGCAGACTGTCCAAAACTGACAACGCAATAAAATCAGGATGAGAGGCTGATGGGAAATGATAAGCCACCTCCAGATAAGCAGTCTCACCCGGACCTTCCACTGAAACACGCTGCTCGCCGCGTGGTTCCGGCTCGGGGCGAGACAGCCGCGGCGGATGCAGGCCGGCAGGCAGAGGCCCAAACAGCTCTTTGAGACGAGCCAGCATTTCTTTGGTATTGAAATCACCCGCTACACCCATAACAGCATTGTTGGGAACGTAATAAGTTCGATAATGCCGGTAAAGATCATCACGCGTCACGAATTTGAGATCGGCCATATCACCAATGACCTCGTGATGATAGGAATGGACACGGAAGGCAGCTTGTTGTACCGCTTCACCGAGCAGGAACATCGGCTCATTCTCATTGCCTTCCCGCTCGGAGATCACGACAGTCCGCTCAGATGAAAATTCCTTCGTCTCGAAGAGGCTGTTGACCATGCGGTCGGCCTCCAGGCGGAGCGCAAGGTCGATCTTATCGGCAGGCATGGTTTCAAAATAAGTCGTCCAATCCAGGAAAGTAAAGGCATTTCGCGTCCCACCATCGCGCGCAACTGCCTTATCGATCAAGGCCGCCGGATATTTGCGCGTGCCCTTGAATTGCATATGCTCGACAAGGTGAGATATACCGGTAAGCGGCGGAACTTCATCGCGGGAACCTACCCGATACCATACCCACGATGAGATGAGCGGCGCGGAATGAATTTCCTTCAAAAGCAGGGTCATACCGTTGGAGAGAGTAGTTTTAGTATATGTCTTTGGCATAACCGACGATTATAAGCGAGATTAAACCTCTCCAAATCCTCACCTGCATACCGGCTCACCATTTAAGGAGAGGGCAGAAGGGGAAACAATACAATATAAAGGTTTCAGTGTATCTTGCAAACCGATGATTGCCGGGTGCAGGTCAGTGTCTTTCAAAGCGATGTCAACCGGAACGCTCATTGTGACCGGTACATTGGCCTGAACGGGGACATTGAAATCCATCGTCACATTCAGGGCAGTTCCGGCCGGAAGGGTTACACTGGCGGGAGCGTCTATATTAAACAAAGCTGTATTAATTTTTACGTGTGCGCCCTGGATGGAAGCGTCTTGTGCGAGCGTAATGCCCGTTGTGGTCCGCACTGGAATGGACATGTTCAGTGGAATGGTAGTCTGAATTGGAATCGTCGTTTTGATGTGCGCTTGATCCATGAGTTCAAAATTGGTGTACAGACCGCCAAGAACACCCGTTCCTAAATTAACCGCATTTAAGCTCCCGAGTCCACGCAGAACGATAACCATCAGGATAATCAAAAAGGCATTGACAGTCAAAGAAATAATGCTGGCCACGGTCCAAAAAGTCGGCAGGAAATGGTTATTCTTATTCTCAATACGAGAACCGATTGGAGATACAGTTTGAGATACAGGCGGAGGAGAGACTGACAGACCGGGTGCAGGACTCACATCCATTGGTTTTACCTTGGGAAGATTCACAACCGGAGATTTCATATTCTCTCGATTCTCTATACGTTCATCGTTTTTTTGACCATCAGAGAGAATACTGCGGAAACGGTCGACGGGGCTTTTCCTGCGTTTATGATCGGGCATACTCATACAGCCTCCTTGGATTACTTTGTTAATCTTAACATAGATGCAGAAGAGTTGGGCTTATTCTTGTTTGTTATACATTGCACTAGCAATTTCAACTTCATTTGTGTACAATTGGACAAAACTAAGCCCATAATAACACTCGTCGAGTAACCTTTTCCCATAATGAGCGACTGTTTATTCAATAACCAGCAGATCAAGGATTGATTTGCTTGGCACAAGTTGTCTACTATAATCTACCCATTTTGTAGAAAGTACAGGCAAGGAGGAAGAGTGTCTGAAGGCAATAAACACATCGTTGCAGTCGTCGGAGCCGGGCCGGCCGGTTTGTTTGGTGCGCGTGAGCTGGCCAATCAAGGCGCGCAGGTCGTTCTTTTTAACCGCGATATTAAACCAGGCGGTTTGGCAGAGTACGGGATTTATCCCGATAAGCACGTAATGAAAGAGGGGTTGCGCAAGCAGTTCCGCCAAGTGCTCGAAAATGAGAACATCACTTATTACGGCAATGTAAAGATCAATGCGAATGGCGATCTCACTTTGGATGACCTGCGGTCGCTCGGGTTCCAGGCTATTCTGGTTACAGTGGGTGCGCAGGGAACAAAATGGCTCGGCCTGCCGGGGGAAGATCTCAAAGGCGTTTATCACGCGAAAGATGTTGTCTATTCTTATAACAAACTTCCGCCCTTCAGCCGCAAAAGCTTTCGTTTTGGCCCTCGCTGCGTGGTCATAGGCGCGGGCAATGTGATGGTGGATATATCGCGCTTCCTGATCAGGGAAATGAAAGTGGGAGAGGTGATCTCGGTTGTGCGTCGCGGACCTGGCGAGGTTAATTTTACGAAAGAAGAGATGAAGCATATCGTCGCACATTTGGATTTGGCCGCCTTTGATAATGAAATGGCCCGTGTGCTCCCCATTCTCCAGGCAGTCGATCAGGACCCGGAAGTAGGCCGGCATAAAGTGTTGGATGCTCTTACCAAAGCCGATCCAAAATTCGGGGACACACGTTTCCGATTCGAGTTTCTGACCTCGCCAGTGCAAATGCTGGGAGAGGACGGCCTGCTAACTAGGCTTGAAGTGGAAGACAATATATTAGTAGCCAAAGACGGCGTAGTTAAATCGCGCGGCACGGGTCACACACGCACTATCGACGTGGAGACCGTCATCTTTGCCATCGGCGACAAAGTGGATGAATTATTTGGCTTACCCGTCGCTTCCAATGAATTTGTCAAGAATCCAACTCCACGCTTCCCCATGGACAATCTCTCCTACGAAGCCTTCGATCCGAAAACCAATTCGTTGATCCCCGACATTTTCGTGGGCGGTTGGTCGCGTCAAGCCAGCGAAGGCCTGGTGGGAATAGCGCGTAAAGATGGGATTAACGCCGCCAAGGCGGTGGAACAATTCCTGCAGACAATTCAACCGGTTATGCCGGACCTAAAAGTGATCGCCGAAAAAATGAAAAGCATCCCTGGGCCTGTTATTACAAAAGATGAGATTAAAAAGCTGGAAACGGTCGAACAGGCAGAAGCGCAAAAGCGCGGTGTGGAAGAATTCAAATTCGCCACCAATGAAGAGATGCTGCAGGCAATCGGATTGGCAGAAGCAACTCTCTAAAGCTCAAACTCCCCTCCTCAAAAATGAAGCGAGGGGAGTTTTATATATAATTTCAACCTGTCTGTTCTGTCATTGACACGCGGCCGGATCGGCGGTTTCGATCAATGCAATATGATCGATCTGCTGAAAAGACGTCGCATCGTTCGAGAAAAGTCCCTTGTTTGGATAATACGTGAAATCGTAACAAGTATGCACTTCCGCTTTTTCATAAGCATCCTGGGGAACATCGAACTCATAGGCGGCTGCACTCGTTGTTGACTCAAGTACATAACGGGCACAGGTTTCACCGTTATCGCCGCAGTTATCTTCCACAATTCTCTTGTCGTCCAGGTTCAGCGTGACTTTCCTGGTGCCGCCGGAGACAGACATAAGTATGATTAAGGCAACCACAAAACTAACGATCACAAGAAAGCCGCCTACGCCCCCCATTAAAATCCGCCACCATGTAGATTGGTGGCGGCGAAAGATGGCGAGTCCGATGGCGACCAGGCCTAGTACAAGAATAATGAAGACTGGTCCCGACGATCCAAGAAAAGCCTGGAAAGGACTGGCCGAGTAGATAACGGTACCCATAAAGCACCTCCAATTTCCCAGGGATTCTAGAAGTAATCCATCGATGGCACTATGCCCTATTGGTCATACTTGGATTATTGAAGTATTATTATTGGCAGCAGGTTAATCATGCCAAAGCGTATTTTTAATGTTTTAGCAACCTTTCTATTACTGGTTTTGCTCAGCGTTTCTTCCATGTCCCAACCAAGCCTGGGTCGCGGCGGATCTTTACTGCTGGCATCCTATACCGACCCAACCAATAAAGTTACCGTTTCTATCAAGCTGACCCATCCAAAAGAGGGATCTTTCTTCCTTGAAGCGACATTCATACCGCCTTCAGGATATCATTTGTACAGCAAAGACCTTCCGCTCACCGGCATAAATGGACAGGGACGACCCACTTTGCTGGAGCTACCATCAAACAGCCGGATGAAATCCATGGGTGCACTTACAGAAAGTGTAACATCGGATATGGTCGGATACGAACCTGATGGTCCGCTTGTATACCCTGCAGGACCGGTAACATTAACCTTACCGATCAAACTCCCTCTTACAAGTGGATTGGTGAACGATCATATAAGCCTGACATATATGGCCTGTACCGCATTGAGTTGTAAGGTACCAACTATGGCAAAGTTGATCCCTGTCAGAGTTCCGGGGGCATTATCGGTTGTCCCTTAAATGCATTGCCTGGTTAAAATCCCATGTTTAAACAGGATCTGATCTTTCGTAAACCGATCATGAATGCAGCCGGAATGCTGGGTTTCTCACCCGACGTACGGGCACCCGTCCGGTGGGATGACTTCGGCGCATTCATAACCAACCCGCTTTCTTTTCGACCTCGAAAGGCGGCCGACCAACCCGCCACAATCGAATACCCCGGTGGATTCCTGCTGCACACCGGCCTGCCAAACCCGGGACTCAATATCGTTATCAATAAACATGCGCGCCGTTGGGCCGATTCCCCTCTGCCGGTCATTGTAAACTTGATGGCCGACCGGCCGGAAGAAGCGATGCAAATGGTCAAAGCACTGGAGGAAATTGATAACGTCGCAGCAGTTGAGCTTGGCTTTGCCCCGCTTCTCGCCGATGACATCATTTTGCTCGCGATAGAAATGTGCCTGGGCGAATTACCTCTAATTGTTTCATTGGCTGCTGAACAAGTGCTGCGTTTAGGACCGCAGGCGCTCCAAACAGGCGCGGCTGTTATCAGTGTGGCTGCCCCGCGTGGGATGCTTCCGTTCAAGTCCAATCCTTCTCCTGTACCTGGAGGGGAATTAATCGGCGGCAGGTTGTTTGGTCCGGCTCTGTTCCCTCAGTCTCTTGAAGTGGTTCACTTCGCCGCCAGACTCGGCCTCCCTATCATCGGTGCGGGAGGTGTATATACGATGGAAAACGCCGAGGCGATGATTACGGCGGGCGCTCTTTGGGTACAAATGGATGCGGGATTGTGGCTTCCAAAAATATAAATAAAGAGCCTCGTCAATTAATTGACGAGGCTCTTCTGTCGAGTCAAATATTAATTACACGATTTTGACGCTGGCAGCCTGCAATCCCTTGGGGCCTTTTTCGATGGTAAATTCCACCTTCTGGCCTTCCTGAAGATTGCGGAAGCCTTCGCTTTCAATTGCGGAGTAGTGTACAAATACATCCGGGCCACCCTCGCGAGCGAGGAAACCGTAGCCTTTATCACCGTTGAACCATTTGACCGTACCGACGACACGTTCTGACATTTTGCCTCCTAAGACAAAAAGAAAATTGATTTGACGCAGTACGTCCTTCATCGGTGGTCAAAAAAACGGCTCAATGCAGTTTTGCTTTGAGCCGTCGCATTCACTTCCAACGAAAACCTACTTGCATCCTACAGGTAGAAATATATCAGTGAAGGTGAAATAAGTCAAGAACCAGATTCATTTTCCAACCAGATCGTTACCGGCCCATCGTTCTGGATTTCCACAGACATGTGTTCGCCAAATTTACCGGTTTGGGTGGGGACGCCGTGACCGCGTAAAAATTCAATGAATCGCTCAACCAGTGGAGCAGCTATTTCAGGTGCCGCCGCATCGGTGAAGGAAGGACGCCGTCCCTTGCGTGCATCGGCATAAAGTGTGAACTGTGAAACGACGATCGCCTCACCCTTTATGTCCAAAATGGACAGGTTTGTCTTGCCTTGCTCATCTTGAAATATACGCAGGTTTGCGACTTTCTCCGCCAGGAAACCGGCTTGGGGTTCTCCATCTCCATGGCCAACCCCGAGCAAAATCAACAGGCCTTTTCCTATGCTCGAAATAACATTCCCTTCGATGGATACGCTGGCATGAGAGACGCGCTGCAATAAGACTCGCATATCATTTTCAGGGTATTATGCTTGTTGATTCGATTGACGGGTGGTCCAGAGTTGGTAGTCGGGTATAAAAAAGATTTGCATCGAGGAAAACGCCCTTTCCGATTCCCAATATCTTTTCTTGTGTTACGGAAGCTGTACGGCAGCACGTACTTCTTCCATCGTTTTTTGTGCAATGGTACGGGCACGTTTAGCCCCATCGTTCAGGATCTCCGTTACTGCCTGCGGTTTGGAGGCAAACTCTGCCCGTTTGGCCCGGAACGGCTCAAGATGGTTATTCAAATTCTTTGCCAAGAGGGTCTTGCATTCCACACAACCAATCCCGGCACGGCGGCACTCTACGTTGACCATGTCAATATCGCTTTGCGGAGAAAAGACTTTATGCATCGTAAAGACATTGCAGATATCGGGGTTACCCGGATCGTTGCGCTTGATGCGGGCCGGGTCCGTGACCATTTGCAGGACGCGTGCTTTCGTCTCTTCGGGCGTGGCGGCAAGTTCGATATGATTGTTCAGACTCTTGCTCATCTTCTCTTTGCCGTCGATGCCGAGCACCTTGGGGATCAAAGTATTCTTCATCTGCGGCTCGATCAGCACTTTGGTATTATAGCGATAATTGAACGAACGCACGATCTCGCGCGCAAACTCGAGGTGAGGAGCCTGGTCGATACCGACCGGCACAACATCCGTTTTGTAGAGCACAATGTCCGCCGTCATCAAAACCGGATAGCCAAGCAGCCCATAGTTTACGTTGTCGGGCTGCTGGCGGACCTTATCCTTGAAGGTGGGCAATTCCGTCAATTTGCCGAGCGGCGTAACCATGGAAAGGATCGTGTGCAGTTCGGTCACTTCAGGGACATGCGACTGGATGAACATGATCGTCTCTTCCGGGCGAATACCGGCAGCCAGCCAATCGAGCGCCATCTCATAGGTGTTCTGCTTGAGGTTCTCGGTATCTCCAACCGTCGTGAGCGCATGCAGATCCACAATGCAGTAGACACATTCGTAATCATCCTGCAACGCCACATAGTTCTTGATTGCGCCGAGATAGTTGCCGAGATGCTGGCGTCCCGTTGGGCGGGCCCCGGAAAAAACACGTCCCTTTTTTGCCATTATTTATCCTTCAACCATTTTATTTACCAAACCTACGACCTCACCCGGCTCCGCATGACGTTTCGTCTTCAGCTTGGAATAGATAAGCTTGTCCGTTCACGCTGACCTCGAAGCGGCCTCCGTCCGATGGGATCAGCGTTATCGTTTCGATCAGGTGCTCGAACTGCTTGAGCAGGTCATTTGCCAGGCCCACGGCCCGGTCGGTGTAGTGTCAGACAGCGCAGTAAACGATCTCGATCTTGAGCATAAGCCCTCCGTTCATTGTCCGTCATTACAGGTCCCGGATACGCTTCCTCGCCTGCAATGCGGAAACTGCTTCGGATTGGTACGGAATCAAACGTTAGAAAATTATAACATGCCGCGTCTAAGACTAGGCACGACACAACTGCTGCGCTATAATCCGGTACGTTTGTTCTAATAGAAGCAAGGAGAAAGTAATGCCTGTCTACACCTATCGTTGTGAATCCTGTGGGGTGCAGTTCGACCGCCAGCAATCCTACACCGACGAACCTCTTAAAGTCTGCCCGGAATGTCGCAAAAGAAGCCTGAAAAAGGTCATCTCGCCGGTACGCATCGTATTTAAAGGTTCGGGATTCTATTCCACCGATAATAGATCCCCATCAGGTGGGATAAGTTCCGAGCCGGTAAAAAAAGAAGATAAAAAGGATGGAGCCAAGGACTCTAAACCAGGTAAAGAAAGTAAGGAAAGCAAACCCGCCACTAAAAGTGAATAGATTGATAAAAAAATCGCCGATCCAATGATCGGCGATTTTGATTTAAGAGATATTCTACAGACCCGGTCGTCAAAGTTTATCCTCGTGAGGCTAGGGCTGGATTATATTATGACATCAACCTGCCGCTTATAGCGGCAAGGTTTCTTTAAGATCCGGGCGCGGGGGTGGATTCTTCTGACCGTATATAAGTTCTGCACCTGCCAGTGAAATGACATCTCCCGGGTATAGGATGCTCTGATTAACCCTCTTCCCGTTGACAAAAGTTCCACCGGTGGAATTCAGGTCGAAAATAATATAACGACTGTTGATCGCCCGTAACTGGGCGTGAGTGCGTGAGACCCGGGGGTCGTCCACGACCAGGGTATTCTCTATGCGCCTTCCAATGTTTACTATGGCCTGGTTAAGCGGAATTACCCGGGTGCCATCGATGATCACGAAAGCATCCTCAGGAATAGTGCCGACATCGTCTCCAGGTTTTGCCTGGAGATCTTCAATCTCGTCTTGTGAATTTTCCATAACTTCCTCCCATAAAAAATAAAAGGCCCCGATTTGAATTAAGTTCAATTCATTATAAAGAATATTGAGCGATTTTTCAAGCAGTTATCTCAACCCTTATTTTATCGAAACCGACTTTGGACACTCCGCAAAAATCCCCGAGGGTACTTGGGCTTCCCCCTTATCTCTCCGGTATCGTATAGATTTTAGGCTTTGAACAACCCATATTTCCGACCTCAGCGAGTATTTTATCACTCATCGTGCGCAAAACGTCCCATAGGTTTCTTATTTCCAAGCTGGCCGCTGATCAAACCTGCGGGACGGTGTCGTAAATCAGGCAATCAATCCGAAACTGAATTCCGGAGCGTCGCCAGCATATCCCTGTCATATAGCACATATTTCTTTTCACCTTTCGCGAGGTGACGGGCGAGATCGATATCGCTCAAAATATGGTCGGCATTCAGATAACCTGGCCCACATAAGATGATCCCCACATACGCCCGTAACCCGTCGGCAGTTTGGTTCGACGACAGATATTTTCCCAGTTCCAACTCAACCCGCGCCGCTATTTTGGGAGGGATATCTTTGTTGGAAACATCCTCGATCAATATCAGGAAAAGGCCATCGGCGAATCGTGAGATCGTATCAGTCGGGCGCAGCAGGCTCTTAAGATGTGAAGCCGTCTCATGCAAGAACGCGTCGAGCCGCTCTTTGTCCAGCCGTCCTTGCAGTAATTCATATGGAGCAACGTCAATAAATAATACGCCAAAACGATTCGCACCGATCTGCTTCGCCCTCTCCAGTGAGTAAGCGAGCCGGACCGTAAAGAACGCGCGATTGTAGAGGTGAGTGACCTCGTCCCACGGAACATCCTTGAGCGAGCCCTCGGTGGTTTGCAGGCGCTGTACCAAGCTGCTAAGCTGGTCCATATTGACCGGCTTCAAAAGCACTAGATCCGGCTCGGCCGGCAAACTATCGGCAGCCTGTGAATATGCCGTAACTACCACCACGGGCACCGTCATCAGCCGCTTGTCGGCGCGAATCCACTCCAGGATTTTCGCTCCGGGTACGCCAGGCAGGTTTAAGTCGAGCAGGATGACGTCTGGTCGGATCGAACTCAAGGCGTTTCAACGCCTCCTTGCCATGCAATATAATCTCGGTGCGATAACCGGCAACGTCAAGTACATGACGGAATAAAGCCGCAATATCGCGCTCATCTTCGATGATCAGAGCAAATGGTTTATCCATGCTTATCCCAACCGATCTCCGCGGCCAATTTACGCTCTCTATCTATTATGCGGCAAATATGACTTGAATTCAATAGCACATACAGGTGAAATAAAGACGTTTCAATTCTTTGTATGATAATAGGACATGGATGCTCAACATTGAACCAATCTTACAGACCCTTATAAACTTACTGCCGAGGACAAAAAAGCATTAACTGCCGGTTATTCTTCAGTGGCAATTTCCTGGCCGGATGTAATATACACAGAAACAATTAGAGAACCATGAGAAATACGGATATTAAATAACGCAAAACGTCCCGCAGGTTTCTTATACCCAAGCTGGCCGCAGAGTTAAACCTGCTGAATATCCCATTTAATTTACAATTCCAGGGAGTATAATCGCCGGACATTCGGCTCTTTATGCCCGATCGGCCAAGGGTGAAAATGGATTCTGAATACTATTACAAGTACCTCACGAAAAAATCTCTTATTTTGAGCAATAAGCCAGGAGAGAAACGTGCAAGATAAGCTATCTTTTGCCGGTCGATTAGGTAAATTACTTTTATTAATCTGTGTAATCGGAATATTCGCTGTCTCTTCGGTATTAATCTATAAACTTTCAAACAGAAGTGCAGGGCAGCCTAGTTCGAATGCAGAAGCAAATATCGAGATCGCTTATCCGTCCTCCACAAATCTCTGTATCAATGGATGCCAACCCCATCAAAACTGGATCGAGTTTTATTTACCCTCGCATAGTTATTTTAGGAGTTCGTTGAGGCTTAAGACATCCCTTTTCCTCGGACAAATACTCACCTTTGGAATCGCATCAGCCCCATGTGAGCAACAAGAAAGAGCCGGCTATACCTGCTTGAATATGGAGCTAAGTCACAGGCTGCTTGCCGTATTGACGGGTTTGAATCTCACCCCACTGAGCCAGCTTCGGGATATAAATAACTGGTGGTTGGAATATACCCAAAAATAATAAGCGAATAGGTGGAAATATGGGTTTTAAATGGAAGTTCTTTCTTCATTTCTGTCAATCATTAGACCCAGGGGCTGAGCTTCTTAGTCTTCCATTGATATTCTAAGTGGTTAAATCTTATGGATGAAACAAGAGCCGCTTCTTCGATGAGTACTTTATATAGATAAGCGACAAGCGGCAGTACAACGGCGAACGCTAACGACAACCAGTTCCGAATAGCATATCCTGGCCGAAACACATCAACAAAAAAACACTTGGATTATTTCCATTGGCTATGATCCTTGGTACAATATTCTGTGGTATAAAAGACAAATGAGAAGGAATGAACTTGGTCTTGGATAATCCGACACAATGTTCAATGGGCAATTAATTGGCCTTCACCGGACTTGTAGACACAACGGATAGATATTTTCGCCACTGGAATAAGAGTTGACAACCGGGAATAACATTATTTTTCAAGCTGTCTTCAAGTTCAATGCCAATACAACAATTCGATCCGCTTTAAGGTAAATATTGTTATGTTAACTAAGAAAACAACTCAGCGGATACTTTTCGCACTGTTTATTGGGGCAGTGATCGTTTCTTTTTACTTCACTTATATCAAATATAGGTCGCTCAATTTCCACACCAGAGATTATGCCTTCTATCTTCAATTCGCATCAAAACTTTTGGATCCCAAAATAGCCAAATCATATTCTCTAAACCCGGAAGGAGTAAACTGGCTGTATTTTTACGGAACAGAAGGTACCAACGGTTTTAATCAGGCAATACACTTCGAGCCTATAAAATATATCTATGCGTTGTTATATCATTTCTCAAACACACCTTTGAGCCTTTTTTTACTTACTTCAACAATAATGTTTTTACCGCTAATATATGCAGCTTATGCAATCCCGATGGATACAAAAAACCAAATGGTCGCTGTACTATCCGTTGCGATGCTATATGTTTTTTATCCGTCGTCTTTAATGATGCCCAGCTATGACCTGCGGCCTTATATCTTTTTGGCTCCTTTTTTTCTTTTATCAATAATGTCGATAAGCTTCTCACGTCCTTTGTGGGAAATACTTATATGGTTCAATGCAATGTTCCTTGCGCGGGAGGAAGCGCTCATTTTTGGAGCGGTTCTAATCTGTTATGCGTTTACAAAGATCAAGGAACCCGACTCGCGTCGCAGAACAATCCTGTTCTTATGTCTAAGTTTGTTAATCTGGGGAGTCGCGATATTCTCTTTTCTTATCTGGAGTGGATACCCCACAACAATTTACGGTCTGCCGGCAAAGATTCTCCTTCGATTAAGCGAACTATTTTTTCAAAAACCCGTCCTTTTTTGGATAGCGAGTCTGTGCAGTGTTGCAGTACTGGTGGGAATGTTGTTTTCCTGGCGCCAGTTACGAAAGAAAACATACTTTCCAAGATTGCTTGAAATTCTGTCGTTCGGTATCCTTTTTCTTCCGTTGATATATGAATTTTATAGGAACGAAACATCCAGCATTTTGTCACCCTCACTGGGATGGTTGATCCAGCTGCCATTGGATCCTCTTGAATACCTCAACTTTATCGCTATTTTAGGATTAGCCATAATTGTTTTATTTCCATTTAACGGGAAAATCTCACGGCCTGGAGCCAGCCTGGTCGTTATATGGTCATTGGTTATCCTTTTCTTAAGTATTAATATCTTTAATTCTCAAGGCCTATTCAGGTTATCAGGCATATATCAAAATCAAATGAGATCGGCAAGCGATATTTGGGCCGTGAGAAAATTATCGGACAAATATGAGAGCTGGGTCCTTGTCGATTACTCCACTCATCAAGCTTTCTATGACTACCAGCATGTTTATGCTTACAACAGATTACCCTGGGAAACAGCACAGGGCGATATGCGCTATTACCCGGCCAATAGCCAGATCGTTCAAGAAATCTTAAACGACCATATAGAATATATTGTTGTCTCGCAGGATAGTATGGGCGTTATAAATGACTTCCTGACTAAAAGCGGACTTGTCCCCCATAAGTTGTTTGAAAATAATATGTTTGTGGCGTTGCAGATAGCTGGCAGGTAATATTCACACCGGGCTATTCAACCTCCCTAAAAGCACAATTTGAAGCGCGGTTTGACCTTCTAAAGGCATGCTGCGATGCGGGCCGAAGTTGATCGGCTCCATACCTCAAATGTATGTTTCCAAGCTCTCGGCCACGCTGCGGGGATGATCTCGGCGCTTTGTTTAAAAAGCATCACCATCACATTGAGGGTTCCTCAATGTACTCGCAATAAAATTTGCTAAAGGCATAACTACTGTTATTTGAAAAATAAAAGTCATTATCAGGTGTCATTGCGAACGCTTTTTGCCGATCGCGGAGCATCCCGGAGCAAAGCGTAGTGGAAGCAATCCCGTGTTTTCGAGCAGGCATTTGTGACATTCTTTATTCAAAAATCAGTAACTTCCCTTACCAACCGTTGATCTTCTCCGCTTCGATGACATACATCTGGCGGTCGATGCCGCTGGCGCCGTATGCCTGATAAACGGGATTGCCCATGTACTTTTCTGACAGCTTGTTGATGTGCTCACGCGCACCGTGTGCCTCGTCAATAAACTTGTCCACATGCCCCTGGATCTCGATCCAATGGCGCCCATTTTGAGGGTCAATCAAAAGCAGCGATAATTTGTGATTGAGCTGCAGGTTCCGGGCTTTCTTCGTCGCCGCAGGCATATTGACCCGTACATGCTCGCCATCGAAATCGCACCAGACCGGCACACTGTGCGGCTGTCCGTCCGTGTTAACTGTGGTCAAGCCACACAGAATGGGTCGGCTGAAGAGATCATGGAATTTTTCTGGAATAGGTAGTGACATTTCAAATTGTCCTTTACTAAATAATTGATCATGCCATCATTAATTCTAATACTTTGTACGGTCATATTCATTACAGTTCGGCTCGTGCTAAAACCATTGAAGGTTTCAAAGCTATGAGCATAAATGCCAAGCACTCTGGCATGAAGATAACCGATAAATTCTACTCAAATCTGAATGATGGAGAAGTACAAAGTTGGAAACAAAAGCAGAGAAAATAAACTAAGAGCCTATCCGTAAAATGGGGCAAACCGCTTTTTGGGGGTGCGCAGCTTCGCTGCGCACCCCCAAAAAGCGACCCACCTGTAATTTACGGATAGGCTCTAATACACTAGGTCCGCAAAAAGAGCCAATTGTCTGGCATCAATGGCGGATAACGGATTTTCAATATCCATGATCGGTTCAAGAATTGCATTGATAGCACGATTCAACAAGCGGAGATAACGCTTAACGTTAACGGTTCGAGAGTCAAAAGGTTCGGGTAAATCCCAGGCCCGTGCAGCAGGTTTCCCAAGCGTATAGATTAGCCGAACTGACTGTCCAGGGCTAAGACGCTTTCCTGCACTTTCCAATTGCTTTAGCGCAACCATTGCGGGAGTTGGGGTACGATATTCATCTACGTCTCGGCTTACCGTCTGATGGATTATAGAGTCTTTCCAAAGGCACACGGCCCGTACGTAAATCAGCCTGCTTGCAATGGACGAAAGCGCGAATTTTTTGCATATACTCTGTGAGATTTGTAATGTCGGGGACTTCTGCAAGTATTTCCAAAAGTTGCTTCTGGGTTTCAGCAATAAAAGCCGGCGTGTCGTGTCGGCGAGTCTCGATCCCGCGAGCCTTGATTTCACCATTCTGGAAAACGCCGAAATATCGGTTGGGAACTGCGACGCGTTTATTCATGTGAGATGGCAAAAAAGCAATCCAGTTGTAAATATTTTCAAGCGTAATAATCAGCTTCGTTCGTACTTGGATTTCATCTAGCAAAAGCTGGAAATCCTGTGGGCTATTGCAAGCTGCTTTATGTACCCACATTCCATCAATATACAAATGCAAAACACGAAATCCCATATCTTCTGCTGCTTCCTTTGCCCGCATCATCACTTCACGGCTATAAGCCGTTACCGCCTCGTGTGCTTCAATGCGTCCAAAGCGTGCATTTTTATATCCCAAGTATCCAAAACAAGTAACTGTCAACCATTTATGAGCGGCCGATTGAGCCTTATAAAATTTGTAGCGACAATCTAGTGGAGAAAGGGAACGGAGAGCAGTCTTGAGTTTGAGACGCTTCTCTACCAGTGGGGCCAGAGTTTCAGGGATAAGACCGAATTTCGTGCGATCCGCGATCATGTCCAGTTTAGGGGCTAATTCAGCAGTTGGCTTCTCTGTGTTCACTGTTTCAGGCGAGATATTGAATTGCACCATGATGCTCGGATACATCGAGGCAAAATCCACTTCAGCCACATTAGGATGCAGGCCAACAATGGGATCGAAAACTACTCCGCCCATGTCTTCGCGAAAAAGCTGGGTTGTAGTCTTAGGGCGTTCTACTTGTTCTTTGCGAATCGGGACAAGCGTCTCTCGTTTCAAAGCCGAAATGATCTGCATGGAGGAAATACCTGTACCTGGCGAAACTCTGGCAGCTGTTTGAATTGGCAAAGCAGTTACCCGGGCCATCTCAAAGACACCATCCAGGCCATAATCGTGATACATAACTGTATTGCATGTATCAATATGGATGCGTCCGGCTAAATGAATTTGTTGGCCGCGATATACGACTTGGTTGTAAGCAAAGTAACTACGCTCGGATCGAATAACAATTTGGCGATCTGGGTCACAATTCAGCGGCAAAATATAATCTTGGCAATTCGATACTTTCAATAACAATGGAATAATCCACGTATCCCCACGCGAACTTATTATCAAATCGGGATCATAATCCTTTAATAGGTACCCCAAAAAACCGAGCGCCGATAGGCCATCTTTAATATCGAGAGAAATTCTTGCTCTTGAAGTGTGAACAAGGATTTGCTTTGGCTCGGCATGTTCAGGGTCCACATCCGGCTCGATAGTCATTATACGTAGAGGAGGTAGTTCGTGGTCAATATCCCATCTCGAGTCCAAAACAGTCAATTCGCTTATTGAGCCGTACTCATCAGCAACCACATGACAACGGGCAAATGGAAAAGTGCCATAGATGGCCGAATGCCTAAGTGCAATATGAAGGTCTATATCGAAAAACGTAATGTCAGGAAATGTTTCAATTGCTTTTTGATAAAGCATGGGTAGAGCCAATGGCTGTTTTAAGCGGGCTGCAAGAACGATTGTAGAACCATTGAATAAATCATTCCGTTCTGTACGGGAAAGTTCAATCCGAGGCGATTGCTTTTGAAGAAATTGCCATAATGCCCGCAGACGTTGGGTCGAGCCAGTCGCGTAAAAAGCAACTTGAAAATCTTGGTGTAAACAACGGCGCTGACCGTCATCACATATGAGCCAAAGAACTATTCCGTGTTCAGGATGTGGGTATAAATCAAGTAGCCAGCCTGTCCATTCGTTCATTGATCGGCACCTCCAAAGCGTTTACTTTCCGGCGTAGATTCTCAACTTCTGCACGCAAGCGGCTTACATCATGAGGCTGGTAGCGTAATTGCATAACTTCTTTGTGTTCTTCAATCAACATGGAGAGCAAAAAAGTTTCAAAAGGCAGAAGATGGCCGGAAAGACTCGAAGCGGCTCGATGCTTATGAGCGGCTACTAATAGATCATCAAGGACAATTTGATCCTCACGGCGAAGAGCGCGGCGATATTTTGTGAGATTCGATTCCTCTCGATGAAGAATTTCTGTTATGGTCGCATTGGTATTGCCCATTAGAACAATCCTGGCTGTATAGGGTTTATCCCCTCGTTTACATAAGTCGAAACCATTGAGGCGGCGGATTGTAGATGCTCAAATAAACAATAAGAAATGGATTGAGCAGGAGGCGGTTGCACAAAAACAGCTACACCAGCTTTGCTGCTTAGGCGTTGGAGATGAAGTATTGAATTTTCCAACAAAAACCTACGCATATTCATTTGGACATTCTCGTCATAAAAAGTTGCAAGCATGTCAAGCACAAGAACGGGCGCATGGCCCGTGGGTGTGCGTTGAAGTAATTTTGCGACTTCATAACAAATAAAAGCACGCTGGCTTTGGATACGATCTGTGATTTCAATTCGGCCACCTGCTGCTCGCACGACAATGGAGGGATCATATCGTCTGTTGCAATCAAGAATCACAAGTGGAGTATGCTCGGCTAATTGAGCGCAGATAACAAGTAATTGCTCAAAACCCTGACTTGGCAAAATGTGTAAATTCCAGCGACCAGCATGTAGATTAAGGAGATCATTCATTCGTAGAGATTAGCCGAACTCAGACAAATAAAAAACCCCAATTTGGAGATACCCAAATAGGGGTAGCAAATACAGGAATGACTTGCCTTTATGCCCTACTGATAGTGTTTAATCCATGTTTCAAAGTCCATATCAGCGAAAAGTACACGCAAATCAGCTTTACTAGCCAGTTGCAATTTACGCACTACACTCTCTAAATAGGACTTAACTGTTTCTGGAGAAATCCCCATCCGTCCAGCGATCTGTCGATTTGTAAGTCGCAGGCATGTATAAGCAGTTGCAGTTTGTTCACGCGGGGAAAGGGAACGCCAGAGATTGAGAAGTTCATCCCTTCTCTGGAACTGATAAATACCAGCAGCTAAGACATTCGCAGTTATTTCTTCTTGTGTATGGTTTTCTTGGATGGACAATCGGATAAGTTCAGTTTGTAAAGGATCATCCAAGTTATAAATTCTATTTTCCTGCGAACGTCTCCACATATTGTGAATGCGTTCCCAAAAGGACATAATTCCATTTTATTAGAACAGGTGTTCTTTGTCAAGACTGAAACAATCTGATTTATACCAATAACGCTTAGCGATAACAAAAATCCGCCCTTACAACTCGGAGTAAGAGCGGAATTTTTATGTCAAAAGCTCCTCGCCGAGGACTTGAACCTCGAACCTAGCGGTTAACAGCCGCCCGCTCTGCCAATTGAGCTAGCGAGGAAGGCGACGGGGATTATACGTATAAGGGAGGGTTGTGTCAAGAATAATATATGATGTGTGAAGGAGAACACAAATCGAAAAAGACGCGGTGCTGCTATAAAACGTGGCCCATTATGACAATGGTTGTCTAATATTTGATGTGAACAGTTGATGTAATCCGACAGTTTCTTATTTCAAGTTGACCGTAGGATTAAACTTGCGGAGCAGGTTATAAGATTAAGCAGGAATCGCAATATTCCCAAGGTGGGTTGCAGGATACAATAAATTACAAAAGGTACAAGTTTATTGTGTAATTTTTTCCGGGTTTGCTTTTCTTTTCCGTATCGTAAATTTCCAACCAGGTGGGTTATATTTCTTCGCTGCGCGTTCTTCCCTGAAAAAGGGCCTTCCCCTCCCTCGCCATTTTGTATCCGGAACTTTTATCGCACAAACCTGAATTGATCCGTGTGCGTCCAACCTTGCAAAATAATGGACTTGTCCGGATATAAGTAATTATCTGGTAGTGAACTTTCTAAACAATAATCAGGCGGCTTTGTCACCGCAAAATGACGACACAGGCTTCATCCGGATATTAGCGCTTCCGTCATGTTCCTGGAAGGCATAGGTCAAGTTCTTTGAGTTCCGCAAGTCGCGAGGTGAACCATGTCAGTTTATCCCCAAGGTCGTAACCTGCCGGTCTTCCAACGCTGGTCGAAAATTGCCGCTGGGATCACCATGCTGGTGGGGGGCCTGGTGCTTTTGGGTTGGCGACTTAACATTGCGATCCTGAAGAGCATCCTTCCGGGGATGATATTCGTAAAAGCAAATACAGGGCTAACCTTTCTGGCAGCCGGCCTGGCTGTGTGGTTTCTACAGGCAAAGAGCACCCATCCAAGGCTGCTGCTGCTCCGACGCGGCTGCGCTATTTTGGTCACATTGGTTGGCGTGTTAACCATGATCGAGTACATCTTTGGATGGAAATTGGGGATCGACCAGATACTGTTCAAGGAAGCCTCCAATGTCGGCGGCCTTTATCCCGGCCAGATGTCACCGATAACGGCTTTCAATTTTCTTCTCATCGGGTCAGCCTTATTAATCGTAGATATCTACGATCACTATCGCACAGCCCAACTTCTAACCCTGACCGCTGCCTCGTTCGCCTTATTCGCCGTGTTTGGATATTTGCATGGCGTTGAGTCACTGTATCGCATTGCCTCTTACACTTCCATCGCGCTGCTGACGGCGCTTACATTTTTGATCCTATGCCTGGGCATCTTGTTTGCCAGGCCGGATCAAGGGTGGATGGCTATCGTGACGAGCGATGGCGCAGCCGGCGCCCTGACTCGCCGTCTCCTGCCTGCAGCTGTTGTCATTCCTACTCTATTAGGCTGGCTTCGGTTACTCGGCCAAAATGCCGGTCTATACGGCACCCTTTTCGGCGTGGCGCTATTCGCCATATCGAATATTGTATTCTTCACCTTAATGATCGCCTGGAGCGCCGCTTCGCTCCACCAGATCGATCTGGCCCGCCAGCGAGCCGAGCAGAAAAATCGCCAGCTCAACGCCGAACTCGAAGGGCGGGTGTTGGAGCGGACAGGACAGCTATCACTTGTCAACCGGCAGCTCGAACTTGAAGTTGCCGAGCGCGAGCAGGCCGAGGCAAAATTCCGGGCGCTCCTGGAGGCCGCCCCGGACGCCATTGTGATCGTCGATCAACAGGGCCTTATTTCACTGGTCAATTCGCAGATGGAAAACCTGTTCGGCTACCCGCGAGAATCCTTGTTCGGCCAATCGGTGGATATCCTCGTGCCGGAGCGGTTTCGGGTCAAACACGGCGGGCACCGTGCGGATTATTTCAGCGCACCCCGCGTACGAGCGATGGGCATAGGTCTTGAACTCTACGGCCTTCGACAGGATGGCACCGAGTTCCCTGTGGAAATCAGCCTTAGCCCGGTGGAAGCAGCGGAGGGTCTGCTAGTGGCCGCCGCCATTCGCGATATCACGGCGCGCAAGCAAAGCGAGTCGGCCCTGCACCAAAGCGAAGAACGCTTCGGCAAATCGTTCCGGACCAGCCCGGCAGCACTCACCATCACTCGCGTGGCGGATAATTCTTTCGTTGATGTAAACGAGAGTTTCCTAAGCCTGTTTGGACACAGCCGGGAGGAGATCATCGGCCATAGCGTGACGGATCTGTACACGAATAGCAGTCCCGATGACCGGGGCGAAATTGAGCGGCAATTCCGCGAGCATGGATCGGTCCATAACTTTGAAATTGTGCTGCGAACAAAATCGGGGGAACCCCGTAATATGCTTCTATCTGCCGACATAATGGAACTGGACGGCGAAGCACATACCCTCACCACCATGCTCGATATCACCAACCGCAAACAGGCCGAGGAAGCGCTCACCCGCGAGCGTGGGCTCATGCAGGCGCTTATGGACAATATCCCTGATACCATTTATTTCAAAGACACTGCCTCTCGCTTTACGCGCATCAACAGGGCCCAGGCTCGAGTCCTGGGAGTGAGCATGTTCCAGCAAGCCATCGGCAAGACAGATGCCGATTTCTTTTCCGACCAACTGGCTCCGAAAACGTATGCAGAAGAACAGCAAATGTTCCAAACTAGGCAACCCATCATTGACCATCAGGAATACATACCCACATCGGACGGCCAGCCTCGTTGGTTTTCTGCGACAAAAGTGCCGATAGTTGACCAACAGGGGCAAGTGACCGGTCTTATCGGTATCTCCCGGGATATTACCGAACATATGATGGCGGCAGAAGATATACGGCGGGTCAACACCCGTCTTGAGGAGCGTGTCAGCCAGATGTCATTGCTTAACGAACTGCAGGAACAACTACAAGCCTGCATCGTGACTGAGGAAGTGTATCAAGTCACGGCTAAGTTGATGTGCAGATTATTCCCGGCCGAGTTGGGCGCGTTGTATATTATCAACAACAGCCGGAACCGGGTGGAGACGGCTTCTGTATGGGGGTCGCCGCCCCTTCCAGCCCATGCATTTGGATTGGAGGATTGTTGGGCGCTCAGGCGAGGTCAGCCACATATATCAGGGGAGGACCGTGCCAACATTACTTGCCGTCATTTGAAAGACTCCTCCCCCGCTTTCTCGGCCTGCCTGCCATTGCTGGCGCACGGCGAAACCCTGGGTATATTGCATCTCCAGTCAGCATCAGGGACCGATAAACATCCCTTCGATGATACCCAGCAGCAGTTAGCCAGCATCGTGGCCGATAGTGTGGCCCTGGCATTGGCGAACCTGAAGTTGCGCGAAACGCTTCGCCAGCAATCCATCCGTGATCCCCTGACCGATCTTTTCAATCGGCGCTATATGGAAGAAACGCTGGAACGTGAGTTGCACCGCGCAGCCCGCAGCCAGAAGCCGTTGGGTATTATCATGATGGATGTCGATCACTTTAAACGCATCAATGACACACACGGCCACAATACCGGCGACGCGGTCCTGCGTCAGCTTGGCCACTTTCTGAAAGAACACACGCGCGCCAGCGACATTGCCTGCCGTTTTGGCGGAGAGGAGTTCACACTCATCTTGCCCGATGCCAGCCTCGAACAGACACGCCTCCGCGCCGAGGAATATCTTAAGGGATTCAGGGATTTCTTTCTACAGCACGAAGGAGGCGTACTGATTGACTCCCCCACTCTGTCAATCGGCGTTGCCGCCTATCCCGACCACGGCAGCACCAGCGAGGATGTCTTGCGAGCGGCGGATGCCGCTCTCTATCGCGCCAAGCATGAAGGCCGCGACCGGATAGCCGTGGCGGGGTGAGACAATATAGGATACCTTTCCATGCACCTACGAAAAATGGACGTGTGCGAGTGTACACTTCGCACACGTCCATTTTTCGGCAGCTTTACAAAGGGCTATGAGTAATGCTCCGACGCACCGGCGCGGTGCGTCGGAGAAAACATCCTCCGAGGAGCCAGGTCATTGATCATCAGGCGTAGGACTTACTGTTGGTAGTGGTGTATCAGATGGCGCTGGCACGGGACTATCGGTGACTGTTGGAACTACGGCAGTTACACTGTCTGTTGGCAGTGGTGTATAGGTTGGCATATCGGTGGCAGTCGGTGTCGAGGTATCGGATGGCGCAGGTGTACTGGTGACTGTTGAAGCACCGGTAGTTACACTCGCTGTTGGTTGGGGTGTTTCGGTGGGCGTATTGGATAAAATGATGGTCGGGGTTGGAGTAATCTCCGTAGCCGAAGGAGTGGGAGTTTCAGGTACAAGCGTCGGCGTGGGGGTTGCACTTTGTGTTGACGTAGCTGTAGCTGTTGGTGTGGAGGTAAATGTCGGTGTAGGCGTGGCAGTATTCTCCGCAACGACAAGCTCGACAGACACCGTCGTTCCAAAGGTATTACCATTCTCATCCGCGAGCATCCACTCGCCGTAATAATCTCCGTCCGAATCCGGGGCTGTCAATGAGAGGGAAACTTCGGCTTTCACTCCGGGATCCACATATTGACCAATTTCGGTTGTGGAAGCGTCCATGTCATTTCCACCTACAAAGACTAGCTGGTAATCACTACCCCAGGCGCAACTCCCCGTATTCTGAAGCTTCCACGTTTTAGTAAATGATTCGCCGGGTGCCAGCATTGTTCCATCAGGAATGGTCACGTCTTTAACGAATGTAGAATCGTCGCAGTAGTTGGTATTTGAATAGTAATACCAGGGCGGCGCCGGGATTGGAGTTGCCGTAAAGGTTGGGATACTGACGGGACTGGGGATCGGATATGGAGTTGGGCTGGCGGCGAGGGTCGGGGAGGCGGAATTTACCACGGCTGTGACCGTCATTGCGACCGCAGTATTAATAGCGTTGAGGGTATCTGTTGAGCTTGAAGAATTTGTTGTGTTTGCTGAAGAGCCACAGGCGCTAAGCAAAATAGCCAAGAGCAGGATGGCTACGGGTAAAACTTTCCTTGAAATATACATTCATCCTTGCGATTCCAGTTGAACTATTCATTATGTTTATAGTAACTGACCCCCATGAAAAGATCGTTATTTAGTGATTTTGAATTTATGTCAAGAATATGGAGAAATTGTGTAGAGGACGAACGGGGCTTCCTTGCCGATACAGGGGCTCAGCCCTTAAAAGGGGGGATGACACAAAAATTGCCCGTCAGTTACCTACCCGCAGTCAACACTAGTTGCTGAGGGAAGCGCCCGGTATAAGCAGTTTTCTAATATTTGACGTCGTTTAGTGGAGGCAGTTTATCGATTCGATGCGTGGAGTGACTTGACGGCCGTTATAAAAGAAAGAAACGGATCCAGAAAAAGCCTATCACAGCAGCCCAGATCAATGAATCGACGCGGTCGAATGCGCCGCCATGACCGGGCAGGAAATTACCTGAATCTTTTTCATTCGCAAAGCGTTTGAAGAGGCTTTCGCCGAGATCCCCCAAAATGCTGGAAGCACTGATCACAAGTCCCAGCAAAGCGCCTTGTGCCACGCCAAGCTGCAAATGACCAAATTTTGTGAAGGCAAACGCCAAAAAACCCCCGTAAAAAACACCCATGAACACACCGGCAAAATAACCCTCCCAGGATTTTTGGGGGCTGATACGCTTGAACATTTTGTGCCGGCCGTAGCGCGCGCCGATCATGTAAGCGCCCGAGTCTGTCATCCAGACGATAGGAAAAACGAGCATCACCCACCAGGCTCCCTGGGGCAGCATACGCAGGTCTATGATGTAAGCCGCGACCCAGCCGAGATAGGCGAAGCAGCCCACCGTGATCACAAAATCAAGCGCGGCCTGGTCACGGCCGCGCTCATAAGCAAATATATGGACCGTCATCGCAAGCAGGATCAGTCCAGCGAAAGCCAACTCCGACCATGCAGGCATGAAAGTGCGCACGAACAGGATAAGCAGAGTGCCACCCACCGTTAATGGAAGGCCCGGCTCGAACTTCGTGATTTGAAAAATATGCACATATTCCACGGAGGCGGTCACCACAAATATACTCATGTAAAGAAAATAAAGCACTCCCCCAAAATAAACCGCCGGCAGGATCGTCACGATCAAGAGCAGGGCTGTAACGGTTCTTCTAACCATGGCTCTTGTTTGCTACTGCTTCAGAAACGCCTCCATAACGACGGTCGCGCTGGCTATACGTCTCAAGAGCACGGTAATATTCTTCCTTATCAAAGTCGGGCCAATAGGTGGGCGTGACATACCACTCGGAGTAAGCCGCCTGCCAGATCAGGAAATTGCTGATGCGCAGCTCACCCGACGTGCGGATGATCAGGTCCGGGATCTGGCACGCCGGCCGTATAGAGATACTGGCTGACCAGTCTCATCCGTAACCTTGTCAGGCGCTACACCATCCTTCATCATGTGCTGGATGGCCTGGATGATCTCATCACGCCCGCCGTAGTTCCACGCAATGTTCAGGATCAGGCGGTTGTTATTCCTGGTCAACTCCATGGCATGCAGCACCTTTTTCTGAAGCGCGGGCGAAAGCTGTTCCAGCCGGCCCAGGTGACGCAGCTGCACGCCTTCTTTATGGAGCTCATTCAGCTCGCGGTCGATCACATCCTCGAGGATGGTCAATAAACCACGGACTTCTTCGGGGGGACGTCCCCAATTCTCGGTCGAGAAGGCGTAAATGGTTAGGTACTTAATACCAAACTCCACCGACGCCCGGATCACACGGCGCAAATTTTCGGTGCCTGCCTTGTGACCTGCCATACGAGGCAACCCGCGCGAAAGCGCCCAGCGCCCATTTCCGTCCATGATCATGGCAACGTGTTGAGGGATCCTAGCGAGAGGTATATTAAGGGATTGATCAGGCATTGAAAATTTTCACCACGAGTTCCATGCAGATTCCATGACCGTACCTTTTACCCTATCCTGATGGTCCGTGGCGATCACACTTCCATGATCTCTGCTTCTTTTTTCTTACCGAGCTCTGTCACTTCTTCTATGAATTTGTCGGTAAGTTTTTGAAGGTCTTCTTCACCGCTTTTCATGTCGTCTTCAGAGATGAGTTTTTCCTTCTCGAAGTCGCGTATGTCGTTGTGCGAATCGCGGCGGATGTTACGAACGGCTACGCGCGACTCTTCCAAACGGGCATGCACCAGTTTGACCAGGTCGCGGCGGCGGTCTTCGGTCAAGGGAGGCAGGTTCAGGTGGATCACCTTACCATCGGAGTTGGGATTCAAGCCCAGGTCGGAAGACTGGATTGCCTTTTCGATCTCCTTGAGCGTCGTTGCGTCAAAGGGTTTGATCATCAGCGAACGCGGCTCCGGCACACTGATCGCGGCCAGCTGCATCAACTGCGTGGGCGTGTCATAATAATTGATCATCAAGCGCTCGACAAGAGCGGGGTTGGCGCGTCCGGTGCGGATGGCGGCCAGGTCGTCACTCAGATTTTTGATCGCACCTAGCATACGATGCTCAGCGTCTTTCAGGATGTCTTTTATCACGGCGTCTCCAGAGGGATTGGTGTTATTAAGGATACTCTAAAACATAAAAATATGCTATGGGAGCGGGCAGCCCGGAGAGCAAATGCAAGCAAAAAGAGAGTCTCTCAAAAAAGAGAGACTCAAAATGCCTATTCCCTTATGCGGAGTTCGAAACCAAAGCGAATTTTCCGAGGCAGGCTTAGGCTGCGACCAATGTCCCAATCTTTTCCCCTTTGAGCGCGCCGACTAGCGCTTTGGGGTCCCAGAGATTGAGCACGAGGATGGGCAGGTTATTTTCCATGCAAAGAGTAACTGCCGTGCTATCCATCACCTCGAGCCGGCGGTTGAGCACTTCGATATAACTAAGCTTGGCGAATTTCACGGCATCCGGGTTTTTCTGTGGGTCGGAATCATACACACCGTCCACCTTGGTGGCTTTGATCACCACGTCCGCATCGATCTCCGAGGCGCGCAAAGCCGCGGCGGTATCGGTTGAAAAGAAGGGATTACCTGTCCCGGCGCCAAAGATGACCACGCGGCCCTTTTCAAGATGCCGTATGGCGCGCCGGCGGATATATGGCTCGGCTATCGCCCGCATTTCAATGGCAGACATCACCCGGGTTAAGACGCCGATACGCTCCAGTGCATCCATCAAGACCATGGAGTTCATCACCGTGCCGAGCATGCCCATATAATCGGCAGTGGAGCGATCCATGCCGTGTTCAAGTCCCTGCTTGCCGCGCCACAGGTTCCCTGCGCCGATGACCAGAGCCACCTCCACGCCCATGTCACACACTTCCTTGATGCGGTTGGCGATCGACTCGGCTTCATCCACATCAATCCCAAATGCCTGTTTTCCCGCCAATCGACTTCTCCGCTCAATTTAAGAAGGACACGTTTATATTTAAGTTTCGACATGTGCGACTCCTTATTGCTCTCACCCGTCAGTGCAGGATGAGGAATTAAGAAAAAGGCCAACCAGAAGGTTGGCCTTTTCAGATCTAATCTTGACTCGTGCTTTCGCCCAGTTCCCAGCGTTGGAAACGGCGCACAACGACATTCTCGCCAATGGCAGCAACATTTTGCATGATGAGCTTCTCGACGGTTGTAGTTTCATCGCGAATATAAGTTCTGGCGCAGCAGGCAAACCTCGTCCTTGAATTTTTCAAGCCGGCCTTCGACGATCTTATCGACCACAGAACCCTTCTTGCCTTCTTCCTTGGCACGGGCACGGGCAATCTCAGCTTCATGTTCCAGTTCAGAGGCGGGGATATCCTCAGCTTTGACGTATTTCGGCGCGCCGGCGGCGATCTGCAAGGCAATCTCGTGGGCCAGGGTGCGGAACTGTTCTGAGCGGGCTACAAAATCGGTTTCACAGTTGACTTCCACCATCACGCCCACGCGTCCGCCGCCGTGGGAATACAGTTCGACCATACCATTCGAAGCATCGCGGTCGGCGCGCTTGGCCGCGGTTGCCATGCCTTTTTCGCGCAGCCAATCCACGGCTTTCTGAAAATCGCCATTCGCTTCCTGGAGCGCCTTGCGGCAATCCAGCACGCCCGCATTGGTCGCGGCGCGCAATTCTTTGATCATATCGGTAGTAATTTCCATTCTACTATCCTTATTCAAGAGTGCTGTCTATTTGCCGTCATCGGCACCGTTAACATCTGCCGGGCTGACAGGCTCCGCAGTTTTATCTTCGACCTTTTCGTTTTCAGGCAGCACGTCCTCCGGTTTACGAGTGGCGCTCAACTTGGCCAGCGTGGACTCACCGAGCAGCACGTCTTCGGCGGCTTCCTCATCGGTGTCCACAACCTTGACAACTTTGCGCTGTCGAGGCTTGTCAGATTGATCTTCCGCGCCGGCCTGCGCAGCCTCTTCAGGTTCTTCTTCCTTGCGCATGGCCTTGCCTTCCAGCACGGCATCTGCAATCTTGGCCACCAGCAATTTGATGGCGCGGATGGCATCATCGTTCGACGGGATCACATAATCGATACCCTGCGGATTGCAGTTCGTGTCCACCAGGGCAACGACCGGGATATTCAGAAGGTTGGCTTCGTGCACAGCCGCATCTTCGCGGCCCACATCCACGATGAAGACGCAGGTCAGGCAGGCGCTTCATGCTGCGGACACCCGACAAACGGATCAGCAGGCGGTCGATCTCGCGCTGGATCAGCAGGCCTTCCTTCTTGGTCAGCTGGCTGATCTCGCCGGTGTCGCGCAGTTTCTCCAGCCGTTCCAGTTCCTGGATACGGGCATACATGGTGGACCAGTTGGTCAGCATGCCGCCCAGCCAGCGTTCGGTGACATAGGGCATTCCCGCACGCGTTGGCCTCTTCCTTGACGGTCTCCTGCGCCTGGCGCTTGGTGCCGACAAACATGACGGTACCGCCATTGGCAACCGCATCGCGGATCACGTTATAGGCCTGGTTCAGCAGCTTGACGGTCTGCTGCAGGTCGATGATATGAATGCCGTTACGCTCGGTGAAGATGTACGGCTTCATACGGGGATCCCACTTGTTGGTGCGATGTCCAAAGTGGACACCGCTCTCAAGCAGGGCTTTCATGGAAACGACAGCCATTATTTCTCCTTAATTGTTTCCGTTCTCCGGTCGCGCAGGGCTTTCCTGGCGTGGAACGGAGTGAGTTTAGCGGGGATACAGCCTTTTCAAGGCCAGACCCGCTCAGGGATGCTTGATGCCCATCCCGGGCAAGATGTGCTTCCTTCATACAACTTTATTGAATGAAGCGGCGGGATTATACCATAGATGATAAAGGAATACAACAGTCTACAGGGCTGATTCGTTAACGATTTACAGGTCTTATACCACTGCGGTTTGCCCGTATAACTGCTGTTTCACATTGATCACACGTTTCCGCAGGTCGCCTTGGTTTCTATCTGATTGGCGATCTTTTGTATGGCATACATTACCGTGGTGTGATCGCGGCCGCCCAGCACCTCGCCGATCTGCGGCAACGAGGCATTCGTCTCTTTCCGCATGAGATACATGGCAACCTGGCGCGGCTCGGCGATCTTCTGAGAACGATCACGACCCAGCAAGGCATCCACCGACGTCTGCCATTCATGAGCGACCAGTTCCATGATCTTTCCAGGATCGACGTTCTGGCGCTGCGGTAGAAGATCAGCCAGAGCCATTTCGACGACCTGCAGGGTGAGCGACTGGCCGCTCAAATCAGCAAAAGCAATGATGCGGTTCAACGCACCTTCCAATTCACGGATGTTGGACTGGACACGCCGGGAAACATTCTCCAGAATTTCGTCGGGAATATACCGGCCGGTGCTTTCGGCTTTGGCCCGCAGGATCGCCAGGCGGGTTTCCATATCGGGAGGTTGAATATCCGCCGCCAGTCCCCATTCGAAGCGGGAGCGCATGCGCTCTTCCAGCGTGACCAGCGACTTGGGAGGGCGGTCTGACGAAACGATGATCTGCTTGTCCTGTCCATGCAGGGTATTGAAGGTGTGGAAAAATTCCTCCTGCGTGCTTTCCTTGCCTGCAATGAATTGAATGTCGTCCACCAGCAGGACATCGGCGGAGCGGTATTTTTCACGGAAGGCCTGCGTGGTGTGCGTGCGAATGGCATTGATGATCTCATTCGTGAATTCTTCCGATGAAACATAAAGAACGTTCAGGCCGCGTGCATAGCAGGCATTGCCGATCGCGTGCAGCAAGTGGGTCTTTCCAAGCCCAACTCCTCCGTAGAGAAAAAGCGGATTGTAGGCACGCGCTGGTTTTTCGGCCACAGCCTGACAGGCCGCATGAGCCAGCCGATTGCCAGAACCGACCACAAATGTCTCGAAGGTATAACGCGGATTGAGAGAGGAATGGCGTACACGCGGTTCACTCGCTTCACCCTGAACCTGCACGGTCGCATCCGCTTCGGTTGTTTCGGATTCCTCTCCCTGTGCCACCACAAAATTAACGGCCACACTGGAATTCAAAATCCCAACCAGCAGGCGGTCAACCGTACTGGCAAGACGGCTTTCCAGCCAATCGCGCGCATAGGCATTCGGCACGCCAACGGTAAGCGCACCATTTTCGTACAACAAGGGATGCGTATCACGCACCCAGGTGTCATAGGATGCCTTGGGCATCTCCATTTGAAGTTGTCCGAGAACCGATTGCCATGCCTGGTCAGCATTCATAGTCTGCTTCCTTGAATATAGAAGTATTAAGTGCAAAGATGCGTTAAACTAACCCGCCACCGATCCGCGGTTTAGATTGTGAAAAGGATATTTACTTTTAAAGTGTATCATCTTACTCTTCAGGAACTTGAGATGTGGTTTGAATTCACATCCCTCTCTCTCAGCGATGGACTCATTCTAGCAGATAAGCACCGTACATAACAACACTTTTCACCTACGCTAAGTTTAAAACATGTGCTTTATTAAGGTTGGTCAATGTTAAAGAATCATAATGTGAAGCCGTTGCTATTTAATTTCCGATAGAACGCACGTTTCAGCCAACTGCACCACCCGGCCTCCGTCACCCCCCCACCTATGGGCATGGTAGGTCAATCGATCACTAACCTGTTAATCTAACGTTAAAGAATCATGCCGCGAATTTATTTCTTTTCGCGGCATGCGAACCTCTGAAATCTGTGATTGAATGTTAAAGAAATTGTGTTTGATTCGATTAATGCTTTCCATCCACGCGGAACCCATGCAAGAATGGTCGTGCCTTCACCGGGAGCAGAGGTAATTTCAACATCACCGCCCACCGCATGGGCGCGCGTCTGCATATTTGACAGTCCATGTCCGATGGTCGTACTCATTTTTTCCATGGCGAAGCCTTTTCCATTATCATGGATCTCCATCACAACGCGATCCGTCGATCTAAAAAGGTTGATATCGACGTGATTTGCGCCTGAATGTTTTGCTGCATTCGCCAAGGCCTCCTGGCAAATGTGGAATAAAGCCAAATTATTGACCTGCGGCAGGTCATCAGGCTGTTTTTCCGGTCCATTCAACAAGACCTCGGAAAAGGTATTGGCGCGATATTCCGTTACAAGACGCCTCAAACCGCTCATCAACCCATCATCCCCCATTTGACGAGGACGTAAGTCGAGGATATAGGCGCGAATATCGCGAATAGCCTGGTTCAAACCGGCAATCGATTCCTTGATACGCACTTTAGCCAGGTCGGGGTCTTCATCTATGGTATGGAAAGCATTTTCCAGGGATAAACCCACGCCATAAACGGACTGAATAATGCCGTCATGCAAGTCCATGCCGATGCGATCACGCTCTTCCAGCACGGCAAGTCGTCGCGCATTTTGGTGAAGTTGGGCATTTTCAATCGCCAAGCCTGCCCAATTGGCAACTGCGCTAAGTAATTGAAGGCTCCGTTCGTCCAACGGCTGTGCGCTGCGCGTGGCAACGCTCATGACACCCAACAGCTTTTCGCCGGATTTCAAGGGTAAATAGGCTATTTGACGGAACCCGGCTTCCACAACTGCGGAGCGAATGAACTGCAAATCCTTGGTCAGATCAGAACTGAACACAGGCTCGCCGGTTTGCGCCACCATGCCGAGCACACCTTCCCCTTTTTTGAACCGGTTACGGGTCCAGAAGGCCTCCGCCGCCTGCCCGCGATGCAAAACCATCCGAAGAGTTTCCTTGTCATCTTCGAGCAGGAAAATCTCGCCCGCCTCGACTTTCATATAATCCATCACGACTGCCAGCGTCTTGTTCAGGATCTCGTCCAGTTCGAGCGAGGAGGTCAGCGCCGAAGCAATATCGTTCAGCAGAGCAAGGTCCTCACTGCGGCGTGTCAGGGCCATATCGCGTGCCCGCATTTCATCCATCAACCGGGCGTTTTGGATGGCGCCGCCGCATAACCTGCCAGCATTTGGATGATCCGCTCATCGTCCTCGGTAAATTCGGAATCATCCAATTTATTGGTTAGATAGATCTGTCCCAGTTGCTGATCACCGGCACGGATCGGTACGCCCAGGAAAGAACTCATGGCGGGATGATTCTTCGGGAAACCAACCGAACGAGGGTCGTCTCGTATCACAGGCAGGCGGATGGGATCTTCAGAATCCATCAACGCCGATCAAGCCCAGCCCAACCGGCGGGTGGGCAATTTGTTTGATCTCGTCTTTCGTCATTCCAACTGTAATAAATTGCTTTAATCCCCCATCATCGCCCACTACTCCTACAGCCGCGTAGCGAGCCTCGGCCTGTTCACAGGCAGTGGCAGCGATCTGCTCCAAAAGATGATCCAACGAAACATCCTTGACCAGTTCCAGGCTGGCACGGTGCAGCGCGATCAGACGTTCTTGTAGTTGTTCACGTGTCAGCAGCATGTCAAAGACACCTCCAAGCCATTATATCTCACAAAATTTGATAGGATTTGGCAGAAGGCCTCCATAAAATTGTAAACTGCTAGACAGAAGGATAATTATGACAACATCTCGCATTTCCGGTTTTTATAACCTGACTCTCGACCAGCGCCGCGCCAAACTTGCCGAATCAGCGAACCTTGCACCGGAGGACCTGGCGGCTTACAGCCTCAACGGCGGACTCTCAGCTGAAGCCGCCGACCACATGATCGAAAATGTGATCGGCACCTATGCCCTGCCGCTGGGCATTGGGCTTGAATTTTCAGGTCAACGGCAGGGATGTGCTCGTTCCGATGGCAATCGAAGAACCGTCGGTGGTGGCCGGCGCCTCCTTCATGGCCAAACTGGCCCGCGCCGGCGGCGGATTCCAGGCCACGACCACTGAGCCGCTGATGATCGGTCAGATGCAGGTCATCAACGTGACCAATCTCGAAGAAGCCAGGCTCAAATTCTACGAACACAAAGCCGAGCTGCTGGCCGAAGCCGATTCGATCGACCCGATGTTGAAAAAATTCGGCGGCGGCGCGCGCGATCTGGAAGTCCGCATCATCGAAGATTCCCCCATCGGCGGTTCCTCGTCATTCATCTGATCTATGATGTGCGCGATGCGATGGGCGCCAACGCGGTCAACACGGCCTGCGAAAGACTCGCCCCGCAAGTCGAAGCGATCACCGGCGGAAAGGTCCACTTGCGGATTTTGTCCAATCTGGCTGATCGCCGCCTCGCCCGCGCCCGCTGCACGATTCCGGTCAAAGAATTGGCGTTCGATGATTACAAGGGCGAGACCGTGCGCGATGGCATTATCGCCGCCTAGGCCTTCGCCGCCGCCGACCCATACCGCGCCGCCACCCACAACAAAGGCATCATGAACGGCGTGGACGCGGTGGTCATCGCCACCGGCAACGACTGGCGCGCCATCGAAGCCGGCGCGCATGCCTACGCGGCTCGTTCAGGCAAATACACTTCACTCTCAACCTGGGGCAAGGATGCGGACGGCAATCTGGTCGGCACGCTCGAAATGCCGATGGCGGTCGGCATCATCGGCGGCGCGACCAAAGTCCATCCTGCCGCACAGGCCGCGGTCAAACTGATGGGCGTCAAGACCGCCTCCGAACTGGCAGAGATCATCGTCTCGGTCGGACTGGCTCAAAATATGGCCGCCTTACGCGCCCTCGCCACCGAAGGCATCCAGCGCGGACACATGTCCCTGCACGCGCGGCAGGTTGCGATTGCCGCCGGCGCGACCGGTGATATGATTGAAAAGGTCGCGGCGCAAATGGTGGCGGAAAAGGTCGTTAGAATTGACCGAGCCGAGGAAATACTAAAAAAAGCTAATTTAGATCAAAGGTAAGTTGAATAACAACTTTGAAACAAGGCAAAAAATGACCACCCCTCATATTCATAACTCCCCCACCCTTCTCAAACCAGCTAAACCTGTTGGCATCATCGGCTATGGCGCGTATGTGCCGCGTTATCGCCTGCCAGCCAAAGAAGTCGCACGTGTATGGACGGGCGGCAAGGGTGGCTTGCCGATCAAAGAGAAATCCGTCCCAGGCCTCGATGAAGACGTAGCCACCATGTCGATTGAAGCCGCACGCAATGCCATGAAACGCGCCGAGATCGACCCGCAGGAGCTGCGCGCGGTATGGGTCGGCTCGGAATCACATCCTTACGCGGTCAAGCCCACCTCCACACTGGTGGCGGAGGCAATCGGCGCAGTGCCCAACACCCAGGCCGCTGATTGGGAATTCGCCTGCAAAGCAGGCACCGAAGCATTGGTCGCCGCGATGGGTTTGGTCGGTTCAGGCATGGCGCAGTACGCCATGGCCATCGGCATGGACACCGCACAGGGCAAGCCCGGAGACGCACTCGAATATACTGCAGGTGCCGGAGGCGCGGCCTATATTGTAGGTCCCGCGGAAGAAGCTCTGGCAGTCATCAACGCCTCGTACTCTTATGTGACCGACACACCGGATTTCTGGCGCCGCCCGGAGGCCAAATATCCCGAGCACGGCATGCGTTTCACGGGCGAGCCGGCATACTTCAAACACATCACCGAAGCAGCTGCCACGATGATGCAAAGTACAGGCACAACCGCAAAAGACTACAAGTGGGCGGTCTTCCACCAGCCGAATACAAAATTTCCCCAGCGCGTCGCCTCACAGCTTGGGTTCTCGATGGAACAGATCCAACCGGGCCTGCTTGTGCCTGTGATCGGGAATACCTACGCGGGCGCGGCCATGATCGGCCTGACCGCCACGCTTGACATCGCCCAGGCCGGAGACCGGATCCTGTGTGTTTCGTTCGGATCAGGAGCAGGTTCCGATGCTTTCGATATCCTCGTCACTGATAAGTTATCCGAGCGGCGTGAGCTTGCCGTCAAGACCCAGGATTACATTGCGCGCCGTACTGAGATAGATTACGCAACGTATGTAAGGTATCGCGGAAAGTTGGCGATGAAGTAAGAACGAGGTTCGACACCGGTCATCAGCTTCGAATATCGGGTGTCGAATTTCGAATATCAAGACCCCTATTTCAACAAAGGTTTAGTAATCATTTATGACTGAAGTCGTCATTGCAGGGATCGGACAAACAGAAGTTGGCGAGCACTGGGATATTGGCTTGCGCGAGCTTGCCTTCGACGCCATCTGGAAGCCGTCAAAGACTCCGGTGGATTGCGCCCACAATCGATGTTCGTTGGCAACATGCTCGCGCCGAATCTTTCCAATCAGGCCCATCTTGGCGCGTTGCTGGCAGATTATGCCGGGCTCACCGGCATCGAAGCCGTCACCCTGGAGGCGGCGGGTGCCTCGGGCGGTGCCGCCCTACGTCAGGGTTACATGGCAGTTGCCAGCGGCATGGTGGATGTGGCGCTGGTAGTCGGCGTTGAAAAATTCACCGACAAGATCGGCTCAGATGTTGACACGGCTCTTGCCACCGCTGGAGATTCCGATTTCGAGGCCGTTCAGGGCATGACACCCACCGGGCAGGCTGCAATAATAATGAAGCGCTACATGCATGAGAACAATGTCCCGGTCGATGGTTTCGCGGGATTTGCCCTCACCGCTCACGCCAACGGGGCCGGGAATAAATATGCCATGTTCCGTAAAGCCATCAAACCGGAAACCTATTCCAAAGCCGAAATGGTTAGCGATCCGCTCAACATGTTCGACATCGCCCCCAACGCAGACGGTGCAGCGGCAGTTGTTCTAACACGTCGTGACCTTCTACCGAAAGAGTTCGCTCACCCACAGGTAAAGATCGCCGGTTCTGCTGCGGCTGCCGATACGCTCGCCGTGCATGATCGAAAAGACCTGCTTTACTTTGAAGCCGCGCAACTCTCCGCGGGTACGGCCATGAAAAAAGCAGGGATCATTCTCGATCAGATCAGCTTCTTTGAATATCATGATATGTTCAGCATATACGCTGCACTCTCGCTCGAAGCGGTTGGGTTTGCTATTCGCGGCCAGGGCTGGAAGCTGGCTGCAGATGGTGCAATCGGACTTAAAGGCCGCATCCCTTGCGCGACGCAAGGTGGGCTGAAAGCGCGCGGCTTTCCCGGTGGAGCGACAGGCGTGTATCAGGCTGTCGAAGCGGCGGCTCAGTTACGGGCCAGGCTGGAACGAATCAGATCGCAGGCGCGAAATATGGATTGATCCAGTCCATGGGTGGTCCGGCCTCTACGGTCGTTTCTCATGTCCTTGAAGTGTTGGTTTAATCACCTAAAAAGGTCTAAGGTTTCGTTTCGCCTACCCGATGTCTTGCCGATAAATAATAAGGAAGAAACGCTCCTACAGATTGTATTCCTGCCAGAATGAATAACTGCATCAGGAAAATCCCCGATAGGACATATCTCCACATCGACATGCCTACGATGGTCGGCAAAAAAACACTGGTCACAGCAATGACTGCTAAGGGGCATCCATTGAAAAAATGGCTTGCGATATAAGCAAATAAACGACATCCCCAGGCCTAGCCAAAACCAGAGCGTATAAAATTCCTTATACCATTTACTGATCACACCCTGTGCAGATCGTTGTAAATTGATTATTACCGGTATAAACAAGTTTTCCTTATCGAAGTAACTGGAGTTCAATGTCACAAAACCTGCTTTTTCACCGGGGAACGGGAAGGTGGCAGGGATTATTGCCTGCGGCTCCAAACCTTTTTGAATTTTAATAACCAACAATTTCAATGAAAGCGAAATATCATTCCGGATCGAATCCACGGAAGCCTGATCAAGAATTGAAAAAGCCTGCTCACTTGTATAGCCATGCTGCAATAGAAGATAATAAATTGTCCAACCAGAGGGCACATCTGATGTATTGCTTAAGCCAGGTTGATAGACAGCATCGATCGCCTTTACCGCTGAGGAATTTTGGTCGGTGATGGGTATATTACTGTTCAAGCCGTAATAAATCCAGCCATCGTACAAGATTTCGCCCGCATAATCACTAATACCAAAAAAACCATAGACCCTTTCGTTGTGAACTGACCAGATGAAAAGAGGCATCGCTGCGATCAGGATTGCCAGTCCAAGACGCCACAGGGCAGATAACTTTGTATGTTGTGAACCCATGGGCGTCTCTCCGGTTGATTTTTTATCTTTCCAATCCCAAATAACCTTTATTAGTAAAAACACAATCCCAATCATCAGCGCCGCGGCACTTTCCGAGCGAATCAGGACAGAAAATGATCCAACCAACAACGCCGCGATGAGCCAACCGGCTGCCATTGTTTCGAGAGCGGAAAGTAATAAAGTACAGAAAAATAGCCCGAAGAAAAAATGGGGTATTTCGGATAATGCAAAGCCTGAATAAAAATATAAATCCGGGATCAGAGCCGTTATTAATCCGGCGAAGAATGCAAACCAACGCCGCCTGCTAAGTTGCCATCCCAGCCGGTAACTAACAGGCACACAGGCAATGGCAAGCAAGTGCAATAGAATCTTCAAGCCCCATGGATTTCTCCCAAAAGGCGCCATGAAAGGTGTAAAAAGAAAAGTGGTTCCAGGACCTCTGATATGAAGATACGCCGTCCAGCGAATGATAACGGATCCAATACACCGCCCCTTGCAAATAGCTTGGGCTATCCTTCAGCACCGCCAGTGGCACCGCCAGGAAATTGATGGTATGCAAAATCAAAGCGAGGCCGCAGAGGATAAGCAATCCATTGCGGTGTGAAAGGAACGATTCTGACCCTCCTTGCCCGGGTTTCACAGCCCGGTTTTGATTAATTTCTTGTACCATCCAGATCAATGCTAATATCAAAATAATGGTGAACAGGTCGTTTGCCACTACTATGGGAATTATCAGGAAATTGAGAAATCCCCACTGATACTGCGTATCCATCCGGACACGTTTTTGATTGCCATCCAAACTCTTCAGGTCTAAATCCTGCCTCCTGCCATCCAGGACAACTTCGACGATTCCGCTATTTGGGGATGCTTCAAAAGTTACCCTGACTTGCTGGTTAATCGGTCCATAGAATGAATACCGGATGGGCTGAGCTGCGGGACCGTCAGCGATCAATAACCCATCCCGCAGCGTCCAGCCGTTAATACTCTTGAAATTTGAAAGCGGAACCACGTTGCCATAAGCCGCCTTGATTTCCAGCAGTTGGATTTCATTTGGAGTGTTGCCCACATTGGGAATGATCTCCAATTGATGCTGAATTTCCGGCACTGAAAACAACCGCCATGTAATAATCGAGGCGATCACCAGCGCAGGCAGGAGAAAAAGAAACCACCTGTTCCTTTCGATTTTCAAACAACCTTCCCAAATCGGCTTCAACAGGAATGAAATCAAAAAAGACGACGGCGGGAGCGACCACCAAAATTAATAATGCCTGCTTATCCCAGGGTAATCCCCAAAAATTTAACCGGTGCTGCAATATACTCAGGAGAATCGATTCGGCTGCCAGAAGGGAAAAGATCGTTCTGCCGTTTAATTGAATTTTTATTCGGGAGAAAAAAAAGGAAGGGGGCATTTGAATCAATTTCAGACTGGCGAATTATACACATTATTTTAAACTGACATCACAAGCGCAGTTGGTTTGATAATAAGAGGGGTGGTACGAAGTGCAGAATTCATCACAATTCAGGTGGTTTCTACCGTGGTCCGAACTCTGATAGTTCCTGATAGTCCCGCTAGATAGAATTAGGCTCGCAGAAAGGAATTTTAGAATGGAAATACCCAGACATTGGAGACTGAAACGACAAAGATACTCGCTGGTCGGCGAGGTATGCCCTCATTGTGAATATAAAATTTTTCCACCGCGCGATGTATGTCCCGAACTGCGGCAAAGAAGCAAAAGACCTCTATACATTTAGCGGCAAGGGTGAAGTCTATTCATACACGACCATTTACGAAGCCCCCAGTGGATATGACGTTAATGCCCCTTACACGGTGGCGCTGGTCAAACTTGAAGAAGGTCCGATGGTCACAGCCCAATTGACCGATCTGGAGGACGCGCCGGTGGAAATCGGCATGCCCGTGGAAATGGTCACCCGCAAAATGCGAAACGACGGCGACGAACGCGGCGTGATCGTTTATGGCTATAAATTCAGGCCGGTCTTGACTTAATCAGGCTGAAATCGACCTATGAAAAATGACCGGCGGAAGGATTTTCTGCCGGTCATTTTCATGTTCATAACTACCCGAGCTATTGGATCAGGGCGCATGATTTGCCCCCAAGACATCTCTAAAGCTGGGCATTGCCAGTTTTCTAAAAAGCCTGTCGATTTCTTCCGGTGTGCAAGGCATATCTTTCTCGACCCACCATACCAATATACCCATCAATGCGCTCGCAAAATAATGAGCTGCGATCTCAGCTTCGAACGGGCCATACTTCTCAGTTGAAATCGACTTTTTGAGGGGCTCATGCAAACGGGCAAACTCATCACCGTGGATTGGACTGCTGAATAGGCTGTGTATATGGGCAAATACGTAATCATAGACAGGCCTGCCAAAGATACTATAGCCTCCATCACCCAGCATTGATTTAAAGAAAAGATGATTTTGACCCGCAAATTGGAATAAACTGAGGGTAGGCGATGCACCACGGGGAAATATGTTGTCAGTGCCGGGAGTCCTGGATGCGTTCAGCACCTGCTTCTTATGTTGTCCAAAAAGCTCATCGAGACGATCAAGAATGCTATGCAGTAATTGATCTTTATCTTGAAAATGAGCATAAAGGGTAGAACGACCCACATTGGCTCTATCCAAAATCTCTCAAATCGATACTGCTTCGTAGCCCTTTTCAGCAACCAGCTCTATCAATGCGTCTTGCAAAAGTTTGCGTGTCTTCTGCACTCGCCTATCCAGATCGACTTGGGGTATATCTTCCATCTCTTTCCATACAATTTCACCGATTAAGTTCGTAAAGGAACTTTTTCAGGGGGTTTGATTGTTGACTTAACCAATTGGCCACATTATAACATTTATGGACAAAAAGTTCAATAACGGATTAAAAGTTTCGAACCGAAAGGAGCATAATGCGCTTTTATCCATCACAACACACCGGAGCAGAGTCGTTGAATTCGGTGCAACGCGCTGAGTACATCATCGACATGCGCCAAGTCGTCAAGACCTATGAAACTGCTAACCAATCTTTTGTCGCCCTGCAAAACGTCAGCCTGCAAGTGAGCACGGGTGAATTCGTAGCTATCATCGGTAAATCCGGTAGTGGCAAGACAACCTTGTTAAATGTCCTGGCGGGTATTGACCGCCCGACGAGCGGAACGATCTCAATTGACGGAACTCGGTTGGATTCGCTTTCCGAGTTGAACCTTGCCGAATGGCGTGGCCGTACGATTGGCCTAGTATTTCAATTCTTCCAATTGCTACCGACTTTGACCGTCGCTGAAAACGTGATGCTGCCAATGGACTTTGCCGAGATCATACCGTCGGGTGAGCGGCGATCCAAGGCATTGGGACTTCTGGAGCGCGTCGGCATCCGGGATCAAGCCGACAAATTACCTGTAACGCTTTCGGGAGGGCAGCAGCAGCGGGCTGCGATCGCTCGGGCGCTAGCGAACGATCCGCCAATCCTGATGGCAGATGAGCCCACGGGTAACCTGGACGAGGCAACCAGATCGTCCATTCTGGAGCTGTTCGCCAAATTGAATGCCGAGGGGCGTACGATCATCGTGGTGACCCACGAGCGCGATATCAGCGGTTACACAGACCGGCAGGTGACACTAGTTGATGGCTGTGTCGCCAACGGCAGCAAAAGATGACGCGGCCATGACACCTATCCTTTTTATCAAACTTTTCCGGGATCTGCGAGGGATGTGGGAGCGAATTCTCCTCATGACTTTCGCCTTGTGTATTACCTTGGTCGTGTTCAGTGCCGTGTTGTACATTTGGGGTATTAGCAGCCGGGAGATGCCGCGCGACTACCTCAGCACCAATCCCGCCTCAGCGACCCTACTTCTCCAGAAGGGTCTTGATGCTGACCAGATGGCAACTGTTTTGGCGGAAGCTCGCAAACAGCCAGGTATCATTGATGTAGCCGTGCGGACTCAATTCAAAGTCCTGATCCAATCGGAAGATGGTGGGTGGAGCCCTTACCCCTTGCAGGATCTTTGTTGCCGCGCCCGTCGACCCGATGCGGATGGAAACTTTCCAAGTGGAACAGGGGACTTGGCCGCCCGCCCCCGGGGAGATACTCCTCGACCCCTACTCGCTCGATCTACTGAAACTGAGAGTTGGACAGACCATTGTCGTCCAGGCCCCTAATGGGAACCAGGCAACGCTTCGGATCAGCGGGTCGGTCCATAATGCGGGCATTACCCCGGCGTTCCAAGAACAAACAGCACATGCGTATATGTCATCGGCAACTCTGCCAAACTTGGGAATGCCCATCCAGCTGAATGCGCTAAAAATTCAGGTTGCCGACCAGCCGGGACTCACCGCACCAAGCCGTGACCGTAACGTCATTGTGACTACCGCGCGCAACTTGGCGGTTGGGCTGCAAAGAACTTATGGTCTGGCCATTGATGAGATCCAAGTCCCTGCGCCTTATCTCCATCCTCACCAGGGGCAAATGGATTCGCTAATGATGGGGCTGTTTGCCTTTGGCATGGCTGGCCTGCTGCTCAGCGCAATATTGGTCGCCACGATGCTAAACGGGCTGTTTGCCCAGCAGATTCCACAGATCGGGATTATGAAGGCCGTTGGTGCGCGCTCCAGCCGGGTGCTACAGTTGTATCTTCTAATGACGCTGATGATCGCCGTCGCGGCGACTGCCCTTGCGATATTCCCTGGTATTTTGTTCAGCCGTACTATGGCTCCCGAAATTCTCTCCTTACTGGGCATCGAAGCCAAGAGCCTAAGTGCCCCTTGGTGGATGTATGGCGTGGTGGTCTTAGCCGGCGTCGGCGTGCCTCTTTGCATTCGCTCTAGCACCATTGCTTAAGACAGGGCAAACGACAGTCCGTGAGGCGCTTGACTATCGTGGCGTCGATCGCCAGGGGGACATCGCATCACGCTTCGATGCCGGGCTTGGCCGGATACGCAGCTTGGACCGCACGGTGTTGATGGCGTTCCGCAATATCTTTCGGCACCGAGCGCGGTTTCTGTTGTCCGTTGGACTCCTGGCCTTCGCCGGCGCGGTGTTCGTCGCCGGGGTGTCCACTATGGCCAGCCTCCAGGCATTTCTGGATCAGGAAAAGGAGTTGCGCCGCTGGGACGTCGAAGTTCAGCTTGCCGACATTGGTCATGTCCCGGCAGTCGCCGCGGCAGATCTTGTGGCAAGGATACCCAACGTGACACATGTAGAGGCTTGGAGCATCATCCAAACGAGCGTTATCGCTCCCGGACAGCAGTTTAGTGTCACCCATACATATCCCGACCAGGGACACGGCAGTATATCTGTTACAGTCATCCCCCCGAACAGCTCGCTCGTCGATCCGGCACCAATTTTAGAGGGCCGCGGCCTGCGGCCGGACGAGACGGATGCCATCGTGATCAGCAAGGCGGGGCTTCCGACAGAGCTCACTGGCGTGCGCACAGGCGACACCATTCAACTTGAGATCGGCAAAAAACTTACCAGCTGGCAGGTCGTTGGCATTGCCGCGCCTGTAGGCGGAGTTGGTGGCTTATTCATAACCCAGACCGGCCTTAAGGCGGCCACGGGCGTGAGCCAGCCTACGCTACTTCGCATCGTGACTAATAGCCACGACGAGCAAACCCGAAGCAATGTGGCTCAAGCCGCCTATCGCGCCCTCACGATTCAGGCTACGCTGATTCAAACTTCCGAGTCGGTCAGTCGTGCTCAGGCCATCAGTACCGGCCATATGCTTCCTCTAATTCTGGTTTTCTTGGCGCTCTCCATTGGTATCAGCGTGGTGGGCTTCGCCGGATTAGCCTCAACGATGAGCACAAATGTGCTCGAGCGGACACGTGAGTTCGGTGTGATGAGTGCCATCGGTGCTTCCCCTCGCAAAGTTCCGCCGACTGGTGGTGCTCGAAGGCATCTTTACTGCGGTCGTGAGCTGCCTTGTAGCGGTGATTCCGGCACCCCTTCTCACGGCAGCACTGATCGGAAATCTATCTCTGCCCGTGGAAACACCTTTCCAGATCTCGCCCCTAGGAGTCGTCATTTGGATCGCGTTAGTAATTCTGGGCGCGATTTTTGCTACCCTGGTGCCGGCCTCCCAGGCATCGCGATTGACCGTCCGTGAAGCGCTGGCATACTTGTAAATTTGAATAATGAACATGAGGAGACAAATCAAATGAATCGAAAAGTCGTTACTATAATCTTTGTGATCGTTGTGGTTGTATTGTGCTCATTGGTCGTGATATATTTTCCGAGCATTAGGATATTCATGCGGGGCTTGATGATGCCTGGAAGCTGAACAAAACACGTGAAGACAGGACACTTGATTGGCAACCTTCCATGCATATGTGTTGCTAAAGAATAGAGGAATTGAAATATGACCACGCTCAAGGTTCCCGGTGCAGTAATGAGTTACGAGGTTAGGGGCAATGGGCCACTACTAATTCTGATTCCAGGTGCCATAGGGGCTGGGGATGTGTTTAGCGAACTAGCACAATCGCTTTCAACCCACTATAGGGTTGTTACCTACGACCGCCGTGGTTTTTCCCATAGTGAACTCGTCGGACGCCAGGATTATCATCACCGGTTAGACACTGATGCCGACGATGTCCGCCGGTTGATTGAGCAGCAGACTGATAAACCGGCAATCATCTTTGGTAATAGCTCTGGGGCGATTGTGGCACTCGAAGTGCTCATCCATTATCCCCAAAAGGTATCTAGCGCGGTTGCCCATGAGCCGCCTGCCGTGAAACTATTGCCTGATGGGTCGAAATGGCTGGCCTTTTTCGATGACGTATATCATACCTACCGTAAATCAGGGGTTTCGAAAGCCATGCAACAGTTCACCAGCGGGACCACCGGAGCCGTGGATCACCAGCTGACAGAAAAATATCTGAAAGAGCATACACTCGAGCGGAGTCTGGCTAATGTTACATACTGGATGGATCACGAGTTGAGACAGTATCCGCGGGTTGAGCTGGACCTTGACGCTCTAGCTTTGCATTCTAAGCAGATTGTGCTTGCTGGAGGGCGCGACTCTCATGACGGAATTAGTTACCAACCGAATAAAGTACTGGCCCACAAACTGGAACTCGAAGTCGTCGATTTGCCCGGCGGGCATCTTGGGTTCATGGGATATCCCGTCGAGTTTGCAACGGAACTCACTACGGCGCTCCAAGACCGAGTGCCAGGCAAATGAAGTGTCCCAGTGGTGGCTGTACACTCGTCCGTCACAACATTTCAGAAGGGATCTTACTATGAGTAGCTACGATCAGGGTGTCATCGAGCGCACGTATCAAAACTGGGCCAAGGTATACGATTGGCTGACACCAACATATTTACTTGGGAACGAGAAACGTCTGCGCCGAGAAACTGTCGGTTGTCTACACTTGCAGCCAGGGCAGACCGTTCTAGACGTCGCCTGCGGAACGGGGAGGAATTTTCCGTCGATCCTTGAGAAAATCGGGCCCACTGGACGGTTGGTAGGGGTTGATTACACCCACGCCATGCTGTCCCGGGCCATTGAAAGAGTGCAACGCAAAGGGTGGAGGAATGTGGAGTTGGTACAACTTGATGCCGCTCGCATGGACCTCCGACAGAAATTTGATTCCACCTTGTGCACCCTTGCAACCGGCGTAATTCCTGATTATCGCGGTGCACTTGACCGCATGGTGGAGCACGTTAAACCGGGCGGAAGGCTGGCCATTGGCGACGCCAAACGCAGCTCGGGCTTCTCTGGGCATGCTTTTAACTGGTTGGCAGAGTTGTTAGGGTACGGCGCCGCTGAGGTGATGTCGCGACATCCATGGGACTCGTTACAACAGATGCTAGACGACTTCCATTACGAAGAGTGGTTTTCGGGATTTTTCTACGTGGCTGGTGGTAGTGTTCCAAACAACTGAATCTTGATGGGGGAAGTCAAAATGGGCAGTATATATGGAAGGAAATGATGGCAATCATGCACGAAACGCGCAACTCTCACGAAGCCAAAAACGGCCCAGAGACCGCTGGCGCCGTCATTCACTGGACATCCCCACACGATATTTTCTTCGGATTAATGGGGTTGGGAGCGAATGGTGCCAACAGCCGTATGATTGTTGAAATGGCAAAGACGAAACTGGGAGACAAAGTTCTCGATGTGGGTTGTGGTACCGGCGACCTCACATTGACAGCGGCAAGCTATGTCGGGAAGTCCGGTTCAGCATACGGAATAGATGCTTCTCCGGAAGGCATTGATCTGGCCCAAACAAAGGCAAGGCGCACTGGTTCCGAGGCTGTATTCGATGTTGGATTGATGGAGAAGATTCCTTACCCGGAATCGAGCTTCGATATTGTCATCAGCCGCTTGGTGATACACCATCTGCCGGGCGACCTGAAAGGTCGTGGGATCGCGGAAGTTTACCGAGTATTGAAACCTGGTGGACTTGTCTTCCTGGCCGATTTCAAGCCGCCCACGAACGAGGTTCTGGCCCACCTTGTCACCGCCCTGCTCGGTCACAAGGTCATGATGCAATCCAATTTGGAGGATATTCTTCCTACACTGAAGAAAACGGGCTTCGTGGACGTTTCCTCTGGCCCGACACGCTCAGCACTTCTGGCCTTTGTCAACGGAAAAAAGCCAGCAAATTAGTCACCCTGCGTGTGCTCGCCGAGGTCTTCACTAGAGATTACGGAGCTACACCTCCACCAAAACCTGCCCCGCGGGGTATAAATCTGAAATACGGCTATAAGTTCCGTAGGCGGGACGTAGGCGGCATATAAATACGGTATAGGAAACAAAAATCGCCTAAATAAACAAAAGAACCAACTTTTTAGGTGGTTCTTTTTGTTACTCTCATCGATCCCAACGGGGATCAGCCCGCGGTACGTAACTTTATTTTCTTCTGACTTTGAGTTGAATATTTTCTCTTTTTACTGCTTTCTTTCCTATACCTTTGTAACGGGAGCTGGAAAAAAAACCTTGCCGAAAACAATTTCACCAGAAGAAGTTAAGGTTCAGTCTTCTAAAGGTAACTGCATGGATAGGAACGCTAGCAGTTGCAATTCAAGCAGTGATAACAGTTCGATTTTTAGCAGTTCAGATTTGATCTCAGACTGTGGATCTTTAAGCAGTAACTCCATTTCCGGAATAAACTCAGGCTTATTAAACACGACGGAGACAATACCTATTTCAGAATCGGCACCAACCTATACTATACAAAATATCGCCACCGATGTTACATGTATAAGATTTCCAACAAGCAGTAGACTTGCTGCTGGTGATATAATACACTACCAGATCAATATAATCAACAATGTGAACTGCAGCCTGACAAATGTAACCTTGACTGATCCCGTTGTCACATTTATGAGGCCACAGGAATCCATAAGTGAAGACGGAATTCTGGAATCAAACGAGACCTGGACATATACCGGGAGCTACATTGTCTCACAGCACGATATGAATAATAATAGTAATGGTAGCGGGATAATTGAAAATACGGCCACTGCTGATTGCGATCAGTTCGATCCTATAAGCAGCACTGCAACTGTGCCAATAACCGTAATATCCGCTCTCTCTGCGAATGAGACCTTTGCTAACGTCGGTTCAAGGGTAAACTACAATGTTCGGAAACCTGGTGACTTTCTCACTTACACGGCCATTGTTAACAGCACCGGGAAAATAAAATTAGCAAACCCGTTCATTGCTGGTTCAGCAATAACAATCTTTAAAAAAGATAGCAAGGTCCCTTTTGAAGTCCTGAGTCCTGGCAATTCATGGACTCCTAGTGGAAAATACAATGCTACTTCAGATAATATTAGCAGTGATGGCATCAGCAATATCGTAAGCGCCGCCGGCGCTGCTTACGACCAGGTAAACCCTCAAAGCAGTAGAATGAACACACCCAAATACAGAATCATACAACCGGTCTCCCCCTCACGTAAATATAACTATTTGAACACCAGTTACTTTGGCGAATCCAGCCACTACGTCGGTGCAGACGGTCATACAATAACACTTGTAAACAACGAAAGTGCAGTTGATCCCAGTTACAAACAACTCGTGGAATTCATAAAGGAAGACAAAACCAATGAGATTCTATATAACAATACAAGTTTTGTGTGTTCCGATGCAGCAGAAAGAGTTCACAACAATGCTGAAACAATCGGATTTAGATCTGCCTGGGTTTATATAGACTTTACAAACGAGCGCGCAACCATAAATCCGACGACAAATGCCTTAGTAGTTGGCCACGCCTGTAACCTGTTCAATACAACGGATAAAGGGCTAGTTGCCATCGATTGTACAGGAGGCTCCTGCCCTACGGATGAAGCTGCAAGTGTTGATTTGTCCAAATGGGACAATGAAGTATCCTTAGTCAAAAATGGAGAATATACCCCGAGACTCCTGTACTCATTCCCAGGATCGAAAAAACTCAAAGGGTTCTTATCAATGGGCACAATTGCCGACTTTTACGTATTCTGGTGAAACAATGGTGAGGTAACTGCCACTTATTAGTCCTTTTATGCGACCTAAGCGAGCAGACGGACCGCGTATCTCCAGGCGAAACTCGGGAAATTAGTCCGCTTGAGAGAGCAAAGCGAGCGAAACGGGCCTCGTGCTGTTGAGATTACATCGCAACTCCCCGAAAATCTCCGATTTTCTGTGATCCCGAAGAGAAACTCGGGGTTGATAATAGATCTACAGTGACCTTACTCGAAGCCAGACAGCCCAGTCTGTTTCTGGTATATAATCTTTAAATTTAATTCCAATTCTCAACCTGCCTGAAGAACTGCTTCTGGTAGATATAACTGACCTCCTCTTTATTTAGTAGACAATCTAAGACCTGTTTTTTTCCATCATTAGAAACTTTTCATGATTTCTTTCATGAGCAGAATGCCATTTTTTCGAGAAAGTGGGATTCGAAGACGCAAATTCCTATTTAAGGATCGGATTTTTATGTGGCGGTAGGTACTCTTCAGTAGAAATATAAAAATTATTCTTAAATTGTAAAAGTATCTTATTTGAGTCATTGCGCTTCTAGACTTCTAACTTATAAAAATTGTGGTGGATTTTAAGAAGTAAAGAAGTGCGGGTGCCTTAAAAGCAAAGCCGCCATAATTTCAATATGTTTAAATAACAAAAAGGGCAATGTACTCTGCTAGCAAGTATCACGTTAGCGATTATCATTATGTTGAGCTGACCTTGAGTTAAAATTTGCTTCCTCAATTTTGTATTTTAAAAACAGGTCAAGTTTCCCTACCGTAAAGGTATCCTGATAGTCCTGGTGATTAAGGATTAAGTATCTTTTTGGGATGAGCTTAGTGTATACTGTATAACATAACTCGAAAATTCAATATTGAAAGGAGTTATCCCTATGGCCAAAACTAACAATAGATGGTTATACGTTGTCGTCGGCATAGTATTATTTTTATTTCTTGGATTGCTTTATGCTTGGTCTTTGTTTATAGCGCCGCTTGAAAAGGATTTCGGATGGACCCGCACTCAGACTTCTCTTATTTTCACTATTTCGATTATATTCTTCTGTCTGGGCGGGATTGCAGGAGGCTTTATTACAGGTAGAAAGTCTCCAGGCTTTACGATCTTAATCTCAGCTGTTTTATTACTGTGCGGTTTTGCCGCATCTTCGCAGATAAACAGTCTTCCAGCCATTTTTATTACGTATGGCGTCATAAGCGGCTTCGGCATTGGTCTTAGTTATAATGCGGTCATAAGCACAGTCACAAGATGGTTTCCGGAAAAACCGGGTGTTATATCCGGCTTTCTTCTAATGGGTTTCGGTCTCGGAGGCATGTTACTGGGCTCCACCGCAAATTCGCTTATAAATGCAATGGGCTGGCGAAAAACCTTTTTACTCCTTGGTATTGCCTTTGGAATAGTGGTTTTCATAGGTTCCCTGATATTGAAGTTCCCACCTTCGGATTATGTTTTCCCCGCATCTACCGCGAGGGCAAAAAATGCTGGCATCGAAGGCATGGAAATAAATTCTTCTTTAATGCTAAAAAGACCCACCTTCTGGCTGTATTTGGCCTGGAGTATATTATCAACCGCAATGGGTCTTGCCATGATAGGGCATGCAGCTCCTTTTGCAAAAGACCTTAATGCCACAGCTGAGCTGGCTGCCTTTGGTGTTGGGTTGATTTCAATTTGTAACGGCTTAGGACGTGTTACCCTTGGTGCAATTTGCGACAGGATTGGCTTAAAAAAGACTATGACTATAGTCAATACGACATACATTATAGCTTTCGTATTATTAGTCGCTGCACTTATGTATCAAAGCACTACTATTCTTCTTGCCGGGTTTGCGTTCATCGGTGTTTCCTATGGAGGCGTCCCTACAATGAATACAGTCTTTACAAACAGTTTCTATGGGAAAAAGTATTTCCCGCAGAATTTGGGTTTGGTAAATACAAGCCTTATCGGGGCTGCGATTCTCGGTCCCTTTTGTAGCCGGTACCCTCCACACCGCCAGTGGCTCATATTTATCAACCTTATATGCGCTGGGCGTTTTCGCCATTGTATCTCTTGGTGTGAACTTTCTTATCAAGAAACCTTAATTTGCGAAAAATAAAAAAGGAGATGTATTGAAACTCGGAGTTTCGATTCTCCCCTTTTTTATCAGTTACTTGTATACTCGAATCTGCATATTACATTGAAGATTAGCCTGTTTGTATTGACCCTTAATTATTATTTTGATTGAAGTCGTGGTTACTGCAATCGAGATTATTTACTATTTCAGTATAACTTTAAAAATAAATTTCTTGAATTGTATATTTATTTCAATAATCGAACATTTATTTTTATATTTTGAGTATTCAATTTTGCAATTTTGAGATTTACCTTTGTAATTGCGATATTAACGTTTGTAGTTGCATTACTTATTTCTGTATTGCAGTATTACTTTGTTTGACTGCAAACAAAGGAGATGTCAGGTACTGTTTATCAATCAAAAACAGTGATTTCTGGAGCAATTACCTTTTCAGGGTTTGAAACAATGGTAATTACAGCGTAGTCAATTTCTTCTATCCCAACAACAAGTATGCATCCGTAAGGAATCTGAAAACATGAAAATATTTTCCGTTTTCCTTCTTTTTCTCCTATTATCACAGGGAATAGGAGGAGCAGCAAACCAAAACGACATTAACCAGAAACTTCAGCAAGGAGGCATAATTCACCTTCCAGCGGGAACTTATGTTTTGACAGATTCGATAATTCTTCAATCTAACACTACTCTGGAAGGAGAGCCCGGAACTGTAATTACTATTCCGGATCATGCCGGATGGCCTGCATGGAAACCGTTAATCTCAGGTACTGATGTTTATAATGTTACGATTAGAAACCTTGAGATTAATGCGAATAGTGACGGGAACTCGGAAACTCCGCACGGCGCAGGATACTACAACTGCATCTATATAACTGGCTGCGAAAACATACAGGTATATAATTGTACCCTTCATGACGGCCTGGGAGATGGCCTGAGAACTAAATCGAGTACAAATATCAAATTTTATAATAATCTTGTTTCCAGGCTCGGACATGAAGGTTTCTACGGAATAGATAGTCAGCATATCGAATGTTTCAATAATCGAATAACTACTAGAACAGATAGTGCACTCAGGACCTGGAACTCCGCACATGTCAAATTTCATGACAACATTATAGATGCGCAACTGGATGCTCTTGGAGGTAATTCCGGCATTCAAATCGAAGATTCGAAGGGTAATGTAAGTTGTGTGGAAACTGCAATAACATCCTCGTCAGAACATGGGGAGCAGGTGTCTGGTTAGTTTCCTACGATGCGGGCCCCGGGGCCGGAAGAGCTTCCCGCGAAGCTTCCGAGAGCCTCTACCGCCGCAGTCCTCACGTTCGGGTCGGCGTCGTTGGCCGCTTTCACGAGGGGCGCCACGGAAGCCTCATCCTTGATCTTGGCCAGGGCCGCGCAGGCGTACATCCGCGCGATCTTGCCGCCGTCGGCGGCTTGCGCGAATTTCCCGAGCCGCTCCGCCGCCTTGGCCGAGCCTATTTCGCCCAAGGCCTTGATAGCTTCTTCCTTCAAGGCGGGGCCGGCGGAATCCCCGTCGAACCAATCGAGTAGGATTACCTCCTCCGCTGCGCCCCCCGCCCGCCCCATGAGCCGACGAGGGCCGGCAGGAGCTTCTTGTTGTCCTCTTTTATGATGACCCCGCCGAACTTCAGGGCGTCCTTGGAGCGAATCGCTGCCAGATAGAAAAGGGAGGAAGCGACGAGATCGGCATCGGCGTCGTCCCTATCGTCTACGAGGGACATGGCGGGGCCCTCGGCTCCCTTCCACTCCAGGGAGGCCAGGAAATCGAGGACGCTTATCCTGAGCTTCGCGCTCCTCGAGCTT
>CAVWHR010000049.1:0-53745 GCA_963754835.1 uncultured Chloroflexia bacterium
TAGGAAAGCCACGACCTCCGAAGCAATTGCTTCGGAGGTCTATTTTATCAGTAAACTTCCGGCACAAACGTCTGGTCGGTGATCGGCGGGCGAATATAGCCGATATCATCCTGGCGAGGCGGGAGTTTCATCGGCTCAGGGGTTAGATCTTCATAGGGGATCATGCTCAAAAGATGGGTAATGCAATTAAGGCGGGCGCGTTTTTTATCGTCAGAGCGAACCACGTACCAGGGAGACTGCTTGGTATCCGTGTATTTGAACATATCATCCTTGGCGCGCGAGTATTCGACCCAGCGGGAGCGGGATTCCAAATCCATGGGGCTGAGCTTCCAGCGTTTGGTGGGGTCGTCAAGGCGGGCATGGAACCGGCGCTCCTGTTCCTCGTCGCTCACGGAGAACCAGTACTTGATCAGGATGATGCCCGAGCGCACCAGCATCCGCTCGAATTCGGGGCAGGAACGCATGAACTCGCCGTATTCTTCCTCGGTACAAAAGCCCATCACGTGCTCCACATTGGCCCGGTTGTACCAGGAACGGTCGAAGAGCACCATTTCGCCTGCTGCGGGCAGGTATGCCACATACCGTTGGAAATACCATTGGGTTTTCTCGCGCTCGGTGGGAGCAGGCAGGGCAGCGACGCGGCATATACGTGGATTCAATCCCTCAGTGATGCGTTTGATTACTCCCCCCTTCCCGGCGGCATCCCTTCCTTCAAAAATGATGATCACCTTTAAGCCCCTGGCCCTGATCCACTCCTGCAATTTGACGAGCTCGAGCTGAAGATCACCCAGTTTCTTGAGATATTCCTTGTTCCCAAGTTTTTCCTGCAGGTGTACCGGTGCGGTTTTCTTTTTCCTGCCGGACGCGACAATCTGTTTTTGGTCTTTGGACTTGTCAACTTTTTTCTTTTTAGACATGGCGGCTCCCTGAATATCCCTAGTTTCCATCTGATAAGGAGAAAGAGCTTCTCAACACCGGCTTTTACGAGACATGAGGGGTAAATATAACTATTTCTAGAATTCATTATAGATAAGAATCAGGCAATGTCAATCACACCCGCACCGGTTGCTGTTCATCCATATCAACCCGGAGGCGCATTCAGCGGCGGGAACTTGATGAGATCCGTTTTAATGAATTAAGCAATATAGTAAAATTCCACGCATTACTGCTTCTTGCATAAATATCTACTGCTCCGCTATCGCTTCGCAGTACTTTGTAAACCAGTTTTGATCATTTGTGGGGTAAAAAATAGAACGTTGGTTTAGATACTGAAGAACACAGTACCTTGTCCCAAAGAACAAGAACGGGATTATATAATTACGCAGTACTCTGTAATTCCGTCATTTGCCTTGAAGTAAGCGGAAGCCAGGGCGTGGGTAATCCATGACCCGGCTTTACCACAGGCATCCAATCATGGAACCTGCCGTCTTTTTTATTCAACTGCCAAAGGAGAATAAAGTGACTACTTTCTACAAGACCCCCAAAACATATCTCAGCGGCTCGAAGACACTTGCGCGCGAATACTATATTTCTCCTGAGGTCTTCGCGGCCGAAACAGACCGCATTTTCACCCGTCAATGGTTCTGCGCCGGGCATGTGAGCCGTATCCCGAATGTGGGTGATTACTTTTTAGCGGAGGCCTTCGGCGAAAGCATTATTGTTTTGCGCGACCAGAATAAGGAAATCCGGGCCTTCTACAATGTGTGCCGCCATCGCGGCACGCACATGTGCGAAGAGATGGAAGGGCGCTTTGGCAAGTCCATCCAATGTCCCTATCATGCCTGGACATACAGCCTGGATGGTAAGTTGATCGGTGCGTCGTTGATGAACAATGTCGAAGACTTCAACAAGGACGACTTTCCTTTATATGCAGTCAACCTGCAGGTCTGGGAAGGGTTTATCTTCCTCAGCCTTGCAAGATCTCCTGAGCCATTCGAGCAGGTCTTTGCACCACTTTTCAATAAGTTCGATGGCTGGAATTTGTCCCTCCTCAAATCTGCACGACGCATCACGTACGATGTGAAGGCCAATTGGAAATTTATTTTCCAAAACTACAACGAGTGCTATCACTGTCCTCCCGTACACCCTCAGTTAGCCAGGATCAGCCCATCCGACTCTGGCGAGAACGACCTGATCCAGGGACGTTTCATCGGCGGCTTTATGCTCATCGACGGCGCCGAAAGCCTGACCTTGAGCGGGAAGTCCTGCGCGTTGCCTGTCGGCAATTTGAAACCGGAGGATCATCAACGTGTTTATTACTATTCCATATCGCCGAATATGCTGCTCAGTTTGCATCCCGATTACGTGTTGTTCCACACCATCTGGCCGCAGTCGCCAACACAGAGCATGATCCACTGCGAATGGTTGTTCCATCCCGATAGTTTTGGTCGCCCCGACTTTCACCCTGAAGATGGCATCGAATTCTGGGATGTGACGAACCGCCAGGACTGGCATGTTTGCGAGCTGGCTCAGATCGGGGTATCGTCGCGGGCCTATCAGTCCGGTCCATACTCGCCGCTCGAGGCTTTACCAGCCGCGTTCGACCGTCATTATCTTAAAGTGATGAACGAAGGTTAATTCGAAAAGTTGTGATCTTTAAAGCAAAGCCGGATCATTTCCAGGACAATGAATTGTCCTGATCGTTAGTGCCAAATGCTGCTGTATGCGTGCTCGCCCGCGATTTGCTTTCCTTCTGTAAATCTTTGCGGCGAATAGATCGAAAGATCCACCGTTTTCGATCTGCCGTCCAGGATCAACTCGGACATGCACAACCCGACTGCCGGCGAAGTTTTGAAGCCGGTGCCGCTGAACCCGCAGTCCAGATAAAAACCCTCCGGGCCGGCCGCGCCCAAGTAGGGATGCTGGTCCGGTGTGATCCCGTCGTAGCCCGCGTGCGCAGAATGCAAGGCGCCATTCTCCATGCCAGGGATGCGCCTGCAGAGGCGGTCGATGCCGCGTTCGACGAATCCCTTCCTGGCGTGATCGGTATCGCTGTCCGGTGATTCACCTAGCGGGTTGCCATCTTCCAGGCCGACCAGGGTCAGGTTTCCTTCGGGGCGGAAATACATTTCATTCGCGAAGTCAATGACCGTCGGGTGACTTGGGCCGATTTCATGCGGACGTACCACGAACATTGTGTCGTGATGCCATGTGTTGTAGGGCAGATCCAGCCCGACCATGGTGTTGATGACGCTTGCCCAGGCGCCTGCCGCGTTGACAACCACCGGTGCATTGAACTCACCCTGCGTAGTTCCTACACCCGTCACTTTACCACTTTGGGTCATTATGCCTGTCACCGTGCAGTCCTGGATCAGCCGGGCGCCTTTTGCCCGCGCGGCGTTGATCAGTGCATTGGCTGTGTCGCTCGGCATGGCATAACCCGATTCGGGTTCATAGGCAGCCAGTTCAATATCGTCTACGTTAAAAGATGGCGCCAGTCGTTTCACATCGTCATCTTTCGATAAGCATCACAGGCACGCCGATCTCCTGGTGCATGGCCACATTTGCCTTTAGCGTTTCTGTATCGGCCGGGGCCACCAGTTGGATAAAGCCCGTGCGCGTGAAGCCGCAATCCCCGCCGACCATTTCCTTCCAGTTGCGGAAATACTGGAAGGAGACCCAGGCCAATTCCGTATCCTGCCGCACGTCGTAGTGCATGCGGACCAGCCCGCTGGAGCGGCCGGTCGCACCTGCCGCAACAAATTTCTTTTCCAGGATGGTTACGTTTACGCCGCGCTGTGCTAGATGAAAGGCCAGGCTGGCGCCGTGCACGCCTGCGCCTATGATGATTACATCTGCGGTGTTGGTCATTTCAACTTACTCGACTTTTGTGATGATGACATGCCTGGCTTCCGCTTCCGTCAACGACCCCGCAACGGTTTCCGCTGTTTCGGATGTGACCAGGGCGATCATATTTCCGCCGCGTCCGCCACCGCTGAGTTTTGCACCCAGTGCACCGGCATTTCGCGCGGCTTGGACCAACTTATCCAATTCCGGTGATGAGACCGTCATTTCCTGCAGGAGCGCATGGTTTTGATCCATCAATTCGCCCAGCTCTTTCGTCTTTCCTTTTTCGATCGTACTGCGTGCCTGGTTCGCTATTTCTCCAATTTTGCTGAACACCTTTTCCCACTTACCTTTCTCCTCCATCCACAATTTGCGTACATCGCCCACGGATTCTTTGGTCGGCGCAGCGATGCCGGTATCGCCGATGATAATGAAGAAGGGCTGCCCAACTTTGAATGTCTCAAGCGGCTGGCCTTTGACAAAATAAACCGGCCTGGCATACGTGATGACCGTGTTGTCGATCCCTGAGGGTGTGCCGTGATGGAGTTTTTCTATTTCGAAGGCCAGGTCATTGACCTGTTCATCCGATAAGGGGATGCCCTATATATGTAGAGAGCGCCCGGATAAGTGCAACTGAAACTGCCGCGCCGGAGCCAAGCCCCGAGGCCACGGGTATGGTTGAATCGATCTTTATATTTAGAGAGGGGAATGGGTCGATATGCAGGGCAAAAAACAGGTTGTGAATAACGGCGGCCAGCGGATGGTCGGATGACAGTGTGTTAAGTTCAGCATGAAGGTCGATATCCGGCGCTTCGATCCATATCCCGGGGCGGGATGAGTCCGAAACCTCGACATCGGCGTGCACCTGCGTAACAGGCACTGCCAGCGCGGGCCGCCCGTATACAACGGCATGTTCGCCGAAGAGAATGATCTTGCCGGGCGCAGAAGCTTTGCAGGACAAATTGCCAATTTGTCCTATGATAAATAGAATACAACCACGACCACCAGCGCCCAGAGCAATAACGCCATTTGCAAGGGCCGGTCGGAGAGCAGTATTTCTTCCGGTTCGCCGCCGGCATGTTTTATTTGCACCAGATAGAGATAGCGGAAGATGGCGTACAGCACGAATGGGATCGTCAGCATCATGCTGTGATTGGCCGGGACGTTCGGAGCAGAAAATGTATACAACGAATAGGCCACGATCGTTGTGCCGGAGACGATCATGATGTATTGATCGAGCAGGGGGATTGTGTAACCTTCAAGGACTTTCCGGTGGGCGCTTGCATCGTCCGAAAGCAGGGCCAGTTCGGCGCGCCGTTTACCAAAGCCCAGGTACAGCGCCAGGAGTGTCATGACCACATACAGCCATGGCGAAAAACGTACGACATGGATAATTGTCACGCCTGCGCCCACCCGCAGCACGAAACCGGCTGCCAGCACGAGCACGTCCAGGATCGGAACATGCTTGAGCCATTTGGAGTACGCCAGGTTAAGCAGGAAATAAACGGCCAGCACAAGGGCAAAATCCGGCGAAAGCCAAAAGCCGAATGCGAGTGCGGCTATCACGAGCAAAATGCCCGCTGTCACAGGCAGTGCCGATCGGCAGTTTACCGGAAGGGATCGGCCGGTTCTTTTTTTCGGGATGCTCGCGGTCTGCCTCGATATCGGCCAGGTCGTTGAAGATATAGACCGCCGATGAGATCAGGCAGAATAAAACGAAGCCTGCTGCTGTCCGTTCAAAGGCATGGAGGATGAGCAGCTGCTTGTCGAACACCAGCGCGGCAAAGATAAAGATATTCTTTGTCCACTGGCGCGGCCGCATGGTTTTCAAGAGTGCCTGTAACATGGGGCAATTTTACCTTCGATATTCGATAAATGTTACTCCGTATTGGTATCTGCTTAACGTGAGTTCGGACTCTGTACACGGATTTCACGGATCGCACGGATAAGCACGGATTTTCCCTAAATTTCCCCGTAAGAATCCGGGTACTTCATGCCGGGGCTGTGAGTAGATACCCTTATTGGATAATCGAATGCCGGATTATCGAATTACAATTAATATATGTCGAAGATTCGATTGGACCTGCTGCTCGTCGAACGCGGACTGGCTGAATCGCGCACCAAGGCGCAGGCGTTGATCATGGCCGGGCAGGTCCGTGTGCATGGACAAGTGGTGATCAAGCCTGCCACCTCCATTGATCCCTCTGCACAGTTGGAACTGGAGCAGGGTCCGCGTTTTGTGTCGCGCGGCGGCGAGAAACTGGACGCGGCTCTTGAGGCTTTCGATCTCGATGTGAACGGCCTGGTGTGCGCCGATGTGGGCGCTTCGACTGGCGGCTTTACCGATTGCCTGCTCCAGCGCGGCGCTGCCAAAGTCTACGCAATAGATGTCGGCAAGGGCATTCTGCACTGGAAATTGCGGAACGACCCGCACGTTATTATTATGGAAGAGACCAATGCCCGTTATGTAGAGTCCTTGCCGGAGCAGGTAGCGCTTGTCACGATCGACGCTTCATTTATTTCGTTGAAGATTTTGTTGCCGGTTATCAGGAAATGGTTTTCCTATCCCGGCTTGGAAGAGGGACGAGGGAGGGCTGATATTGTTGCCCTTATCAAACCTCAATTCGAAGCCGGCCGTAACGATGTGGCACGCGGCGATGGCGTGATCCGCGATCCCGTGATCCACCGGCAGGTCTTGCTCGACGTCCTCACATTTGCCCAAAACCAGGGACTTGGTTTGCAGGGTTTGATTAAATCCCCGCTGTTGGGTCCAAAGGGTAATACCGAATTTTTAGTTTGGCTGTCGCTGTCACAGGAATCCCTGGCGATGGATGTTGCTATTCAAAGCGTTTTTTAATACGAACGTCTTGACTCCGGCTGCACAGCGTTAATAAGGGGTTCTCGCAGTTCTGTTGATGGTATCACTGTAATTACACGAATTTTTCCGGAGGCTGGATAAGAATAGGTTATACTTTCGACGCTCACAAGGTAGAGCATTGGGCATTTATCGCAGCAAATGGTTTCGTGCCTGTAACCTCCCAGTAGGACTATGACCAGTCAAATCCGTAATTTCTGCATCATCGCGCACGTGGACCATGGCAAATCCACGCTTGCTGACCGTCTGCTTCACCTGACCGGCACGGTCTCCGACCGCGATACAACCGAGCAGATCCTCGACACGATGGACCTCGAGCGCGAAAAGGGCGTGACCATCAAGGCCTCTGCAGTGCGCATGAATTACACAGCCAAAGATGGCAACGCCTATGAGCTTAATCTGATCGATACGCCCGGACACGTGGATTTCGGTTACGAGGTCAGCCGCGCGCTCAAGGCCTGTGAAGGCGCGGTGTTGGTGGTGGATGCCACGCAGGGCATCGAAGCGCAGACGCTCGCCAATCTGTATCAGGCGCTGGACGCCGACCTGACCATCATTCCCGTTATCAACAAGATCGATCTGCCCTCGGCCCGCCCCGATGAAGTGTCTGAAGATATTGCCTCCCTGCTGGGGGTAAAGGCGGACGACGTCATCCGCATTTCGGCCAAGGAAGGCTTGAACGTCGATCAGGTGCTCGAAGCCATCGTCCAGCGTGTGCCTCCGCCGAAGGATGAGTCGGACCTCGCCTCTGCGCGCGCTGATCTTCGATTCGCATTATGACTCTTATAAAGGCGTCATTGCTTACATCCGCGTCATCGAAGGCTCGATCAAGCCCACCGATACCCTGCACATGTTCGCCACCAAGGCCGACCTGAAACCGGTGGAGATCGGTATCTTCGCGCCGGGCATGAAGCCCGTGCAGAGTTTGATGGCCGGCGAAGTCGGTTATATCGCCACCGGCTTGAAGACCGTGCATGATTGCCGGGTGGGCGATACGATCACGCTGACCTCTGCCCCGGCTTCGGAACCCCTGCCGGGCTACCGTTATCCCAAGCCGATGGTCTTTGCCGGCATCTATCCCGTCGAAGCGGACGATTATACCGACCTGCGCGAATCGCTCGACAAACTGCAGCTCAACGATGCCTCGCTGACCTTTGAGCCCGAGACCTCGCAGGCGCTTGGCTTTGGTTTCCGCGCCGGCTTCCTGGGTCTATTCCACATGGAGATCATCCAGGAACGCATCGAACGCGAATATCTGCTCGACGTATTGTTCACCGCTCCCTCGGTGGAATATGAAGTCTTGATGATCGACGGGAAGACCAGCATGGTTGACTCGCCCGCCGAACTGCCTGACGAAAGCAAGATCGTCGAGATCCGCGAACCGTGGATGAACATCGAGATCATCACGCCCACCGATTATTACGGTCCGATCATGGAATTGGTCACGAAGCGGCGCGGCATTTACAAGAGTCAGGAATATCCCGCGCCGCATCGCGTGCAGCTTAATTTTGAAATTCCGCTCTCGGAAATCATTGTGGATTTCTTCGATGAATTAAAATCGCGCACCAAAGGCTATGCCTCGCTGGATTATCAATTCCTCGAATATCGTCCCGATGAATTGCAGAAGCTGGAGATCCTGGTCAATGGCGAACCGGTGGATGCGCTGGCGGCCATTGTCCACGAGAAAGATGCCTTCCACAAGGGCCAGCGCCTCATCACGAAATTGAAGGAGATCATCCCGCGCCAGTTGTTCGATGTTGCCATCCAGGCTGCCGCGGGCGGACGCGTCATCTCACGCGCCAATGTCAAAGCCACGCGCAAGGATGTGCTTGCCAAATGTTATGGCGGCGATATTTCGCGCAAGAAGAAATTGCTCGAGAAACAGAAGCGCGGCAAGAAACGCCTCAAGATGGTTGGGAATGTGGAAATCCCGCAGGAGGCATTCATGGCTGTGTTGAAATTGGAAGAAGAATAATGAAGAACCTGCATCTTGATTAACAGCTTTTGTCGTTAGATCATTTTGCCGCGCCTTTCTGGAAAGTGAGCCATGCCCCAATTCCTGAAAAACGCACAACGCTGGCTTCCCGGCGCGATCATCAGCGTTTTGTTGATCGCAGCCATCGTCTATTTTGTCGATTGGTCGAAAGTCCTGGCTGCCCTCCGTGCTGCGAACTATTGGATATTAGCCATTGCAGTTGTTCTCTCCTTTGCCTGGATGGCGGTGCGCGCCATCGTCTGGCGGACGCTGCTGCGGGAGCGTGCACCGTACCTGGTCGTCTTTCATTCATTAAATGAAGGCTATTTGCTGAATAATTTCCTGCCTTTCCGCCTGGGTGAATTCGGGCGCGCATTTCTGTTGAGTCGAAAGTCGGATATGCAATTTGCCGAGATCCTGCCGACGATCATTATCGAGCGGGCTACGGATTTAGGAATTACTGCCGCCATTTTTCTTGCCTCGCTCCCCTTTGTGGTCGGTGCAGCGGGAGCCGACCGGATTGGCATCATCATTGGCGTGCTAGTGGTCATGGGGCTGCTGGTACTGTATCTGCTGGCCCGCTATGATCGCTGGGCATTGGATATATTCCATAAGTGCAAGTGCCCGCTTTCCCGCCATCCAGCGTTTTGGCGGCAGCCTGCTTGAATCTTTTCTTACCGGCCTGGCTGTCCTGACCGATGGCTGGTTGTTTGTGCGCTTCCTGTTTTGGATGACTGTTAACTGGGGCTATGGCGCTGCTCAGTTATTATTTGATCATCCGTGCTTTCTTTCCCGCAGGCACAGGTGACCTGGGCCATGTTCGGACTGGGCGCGGCTGCATTCGGCGGCGCGGTCCCATCTCTGCCGGGAGCTGTCGGGACTTTTGAGGGCGCCTTCGGCGGGGCCTTGACGCTGCTGTCGGGTGACCGTTCCACGTCGCTGGCTGTCGCATTGACTTCACATTTCCTGAGTTACCTGACCACGCATTGTGCTTGGCGGGTACGCTCTCTCGCGCGAAGGTCAGACTCTGTCAGGGATTTACCGCCAGCTGGTCAAATTCCGCTCGAAGGGTGAAACGGATGATTCCTCTTTATGACACCCTGCATTCCCGTAGATTTCCAATCGTTAATTGGCTGCTGATCGGGCTGAATGTGCTTGTATTTCTTTACGAGATAAGCCTGAGCCCTTCCGGTTTGAATAAGCTTGACGCAGAACATGGGGGCTTGTCCCGGCACAATTGATGGCGCATCCTGCTGACGGCGTGGATCACAATCTTTACCGCCATGTTCCTGCACGGCGGCTGGTTCCACATCCTGAGCAATATGTGGGTGCTGTTCATCTTCGGCGATAATATCGAAGATCGCCTGGGCGGCGAGCCGCTACCTGGTCTTTTATTTGCTGAGCGGGGTGGCTGCCGGTTTGCTCGAATCTTTCGTCCTGCCGGGCAGCAACGTGCCGATGATCGGCGCGAGCGGCGCGATCGCCGGCGTGCTGGGCGCCTATCTGGTGCTCTATCCTCATGCCCGCATTGCCAGCCTTGTGCCGATCCTGTTTATCTTTACCATCATCGAGATCCCGGCCGCCATCTTTCTGTTGTTCTGGTTCGTTTCACAGTTATTCTCGGGATGGCTGACCTTGCAAGGTTCCACCGGAGCGGGATTGCCTGGTGGGCGCATGTCGGAGGATTTATATTTGGCATGCTGGCTGTCAATTTATTTGCCCGGCGCCGCGCGTATTGATGGTTCCAAACAGTGGATTTCTTCCCGCTTTATATTAGTGGAAGAAGGGATTATCCATTTTGGCAGGTGAGTGAATAAGGAGAAATGATGGCTCGAAATTATCTGATTACCGGCGGGGCCGGATTCATCGGCTCGAATTATGTCCATCGCCTGGTGGAACGGGGCGAAAAGGTGACGATATACGACAACCTCAGCCGAGCCGGCGCAAAAGTGAACCTGGCGTGGCTCGAGAAAACTTTCGGGAAAGACGGCTTCCATCTCGTTGTTGGCGATGTGACCGATGCCTCGCTGCTGGCGTCCACCGCGCGTAATGCCGATGTGATTGTCCATCTGGCTGGTCAGGTTGCCGTCACGACCTCTGTAACGGACCCGAGGCATGATTTTGAATCGAATGCGCTGGGTACCTTCAATGCCCTGGAAGCCGCGCGTCTTTCGGGACACAACCCGCTCTTCATTTATGCCTCCACCAATAAAGTATATGGCGGTATGGAAGATGTCAAGATTGTGGAGGATGCCACCCGTTGGCGCTATGCGGATCTGGCACTGGGCTGCCCGGAGACGCAGCCGCTGGATTTCCACTCGCCGTATGGCTGCTCGAAAGGCACCGGCGATCAATATGTGCGTGACTATGCGCGTATTTATGGTTTGCCCACGGTGGTCATGCGCCAGTCCTGTATTTATGGGCCGCGCCAGTTTGGGGTTGAAGATCAGGGTTGGCTGGCCTGGATGATCATTGCCGCGGTGACAGGACGCCCGATCACCATCTACGGCGACGGCAAACAGGTGCGCGACGTCTTGCACGTGGATGATCTGCTGAATGCTTACGATGCTGCCCTCGCTAAAATGGATGCTGCCAGGGGCCAGGTCTATAACCTGGGCGGCGGCACGCAAAACGTGCTGGCGGTATGGTCCGAGTTTGGCCCGCTGCTGGAGAAGTTGTTGGGCAGGAAAATACCCGTTGCCCGCGCCGATTGGCGCCCCGGCGACCAACGTGTTTTCTATGCCGACTTTAGTAAGGCGAAGCGGGAATTGGGCTGGGAACCCAAAATTGATTTGGAAGAGGGGATCGAGAAGTTATTTAATTGGGTGCAGGATAACAAGGGCCTGTTTTAGAAGGCAATAATAAAAGTACCTTCTCGCGACTCCATTGATTTCTATTATCTATTTACACCCCCGTCCCACGCTTTCAGCCTGGCAGGGAGAACACCTGCATCTTCGAGGACTAAGAATTCCCAAAAAAAGGATATAGCAAAGGGCGTACCGCCCTTTGCTATATCCTTTTTTTGGGTACTTCATGCAAGAGTTATGACTAGTTACAATTCCTCGGTGCGCAGACCATTTGATTAAATAAAGAAGAGCAGTTGACAACTGCTCTTCTTTAAATCCCGGATAGTTATAAGAAACTTTTACGAAATTACCACGAACTGTGACGGGTCAGCTACGTTGTACTTGACCTTGACCGTATCGCCTTTGCGGGGAATGGCGATCTTGGAAACCATGGTCTCACCGACGGTTTGGAAGGCGGGCATGCCCATGGCCGGTGTGACTTTCAGGGTCAGCTTGACGACCGGGTTGAAGTTGATCAGTTTGCCGGTATCTTCAATGGAGACGACCTCTGCGCTGCCATCGATTCCGCTCTGAGCCAGCCATTGGCCATTCTTTTGCATATCGAGAGCGGCCTGGCCTTTATCCATGGCGTTGTTCATCTTATCTACAAAACCCTTACCCATAAAAGCCTTGGTCAGGCCGCCGGTCAAGCCGCTGTTCAGGGTCTTCTTGCCATGGTCCAATGCCTTTTGTGGGTCTTCGTATATCTCATCGTCCTTTTTTCCAAAATTAAACATGTTATTTTCCTTTCTCTCTAAGATTGGCTTATCGACTGGGACGATAATAATCTGTTGTGGCTCTGGTTTCAACCTTACCGAAGTACCATATGGATTAAAACAAAAGATCGCCGGAATTCCGGCGATCTTTTGTTTGCCTTCCGCCTACATCATGGTGGCGAAATACTTATTCCAAAAATACATGACGAGCAGGGTCAGGCCGACTGGTGTCAGGAAGCCAACTACGCCTCCAAAAAAGCCCGATAGGTAGGGGCCTGCGACCGGGACGATATCCAGTGCTTTCGATACAGCAACCAGCAGCAGGAATCGAATGGCGAAGTTGACGACATCCCCTGACTCCAGGAAGAAAATCCCTGACAGGATGCCGGCGAGTAACAGGATCCAACCGACAATATCGTTCTTGAATCCGACCGCTCCGATCACTCCTGCAACCACCAGGCCGATCACATACACCCATTTCCAGAGTGCATTTGAACCGATCGCTGCCGGCTGGACTTGCGGTTTTGCTGAAGATCTCTTTGTTGGCATTGCATTATCTCCTCTCGACAAATTGGATTTATTGCATATTAATAAACACCTTTCCCGGGCAGGCGTTGCAGGAAAATTTGTCCAAAATCAGTCATTTTAAGGCCTGCGATGAGTTGCTCGAAGGTTAATGGAGTAAGCCGCTGTTCTCCCAGAGAAGACTCTTTTCTCCTTTTTACTTTTCCTTATTCTGTGCGACCTCGTGCAGGGGTTTTTGTGAGAAGCAGTATAATCTCCACCGCCTTATGAAAATCCTCACCGTCCTAACCTATTATCGCCCGCATACATCGGGCCTCACCATTTACGCCGAGCGGCTGGCGCGTGCGCTTGCCAGACGCGGACATCAGGTCACGGTGATGACCACGCAGTATGATGAATCCCTGCCGCGCACAGAAACGCTGGATGGCGTCCAGGTCATCCGCGTGCCGGTCCTTCTCCGTTTGAGCAAGGGTGTGATCGCTCCGACCTTCGGCTGGGTCGCCACCAAACTGGTGCGCGAACACGATGTCGTTCAGATGCACCTGCCGCAGTTCGATGCGCCCGGCGTGGCTTTCCGCGGCCGCCTCTTTGGCAAGCCGGCCGTCCTTACCTATCATTGCGATCTGCTGCTTCCGCCCGGTTTGTTCAACCGCTTTGTCAACCTGGTGGTCAAATGGCAGAACAATATGGCCGGCATCCTATCGAACCAGATCGTGACCTATACACAGGATTATGCCGACAACTCCTCGTATCTCTCACGGTACAAGTTCAAACTGCGCACCATCCTCCCGCCTGTTGAACTTCCCTCTCCCGACAAAAGCTCGGTGCAAGCCTTTGCCAAAACCCATCATACTTCGGAGAAGCGGCCGGTCATCGGCATGGCGGCCCGCTTCGCGGCTGAAAAGGGTGTGGAGGTCCTTCTCGATGCCCTGCCCGCCATTTTGAAAAAATATCCCAACGCACAGGTCCTCTTCGCCGGACAGTATCAAAATGTGATGGGCGAGCAGGCGTACGCCGAGCCGTCTCATGCCGCGCATTCGATGAGTATGAGACTGCGGGCCACTGGACTTTCCTGGGCAATCTAAACCCGGTTCAAATGGCCGCCTTCTATCCCAACCTGGATGTGCTGGTAGTGCCGTCCTTGAATTCGACCGAAGCTTTTGGTCTCGTTCAGATCGAAGCCATGTTGAATGGAGTGCCGTGCGTCGCGTCTGCCTTGCCCGGGGTGCGGATGCCGGTCCAGATGCATAAGATGGGACGCGTGGCCAGGATAGGCGATCCGGCTTCCCTGGCCGAATCCATCCTCGAAGTTCTGGATGACCCGGAAAAATTCCGCGGCGATCTTGCGTCCATCAAAAAAGCCTATGATCCCGATACCGTGGCCTCGGAATACGAGAATTTGTTCAGTCGTTTAATGAGGAAGAAGTGATCGGAAGTAAATCAAACATCAACGTTCCAAAGTCGAAGGATTTCCTCTTCCTCCAGCTTCGCGACCTGCCTTATTTCCGCGCCTTCCTGCGGGCGGTGGAAAGTTCGTATTATCAGGATTTGCCCCTGCCCGCGCCGGTTTACGATGTGGGCTGCGGCGACGGCCATTTCGCTTCGTTGACCTTTGAGCAAAAGATCGATGTGGGTCTCGATCCCTGGCATGGGCCGATCCATGAAGCGCAGAAACATGGCGCGTATCGCTCATTGGTCGAGGCCGATGGCGCATATTCGCCCTTTCCCGGCCAATTACTTTGCCAGCGGGTTCAGCAATTCGGTGCTGGAGCATATCCCGCACATCGACGCGGTGCTGGCCGAGACGGCTCGCGTGTTGAAACCGGGCGCGCCGTTTTATTTCTGTGTGCCGAACCCCCGTTATCTTTCAGAGCTTTCGATATCCCGCCTGCTCGGGCAGCGGGTACACCGAATGGTTCCGCAGGATTTCGCGCGTTTCTCATGCCGATGAACCCGATGTCTGGCAGGCCCGCCTTGCAAGCGCGGGTTTCGAGCTTGTACGCTGGTGGCATTACTTTTCGCCCGTCTCGATGCGCGTGTTAGAATGGGGACATTATTTTGGTCTGCCGTCCGTGTTCGCCCGCGTGCTGACCGGCAGATGGATCATTGCTCCGACCAAATGGAATCTTTGGCTGACGGAGCGGTATGTTAAGGCGTTCGCCTCTCCCGAGAGCGTCGAGAACGGCACATTCACCTTTTACATTGCCAGAAAAAAATAATAGTTCCCGATCGCAGTTATCGAATATCGAATTACGCATCACTCATCACGAATCATTATGGCTTTCGACGAAAAATATTTTTCCACCCATACCTATCAAAATGTTTCGTTCTCGAAATACAGCCAGTATTGGTGGTCCAACCGTTTCTTTGCCGGGCTGGCACGCCGCTATGGGCGGCGCGGTTCGCGCCTGCTTGAGATTGGTTCCGGGCTGGGCCATCTCGTGGGCCAGCTCGAAGGAAGTTTTGAAACATTTGGCTTGGACCTAAACCACTGGGCGGTCGCCCGTTCGAAGTCCGAAGCGAAGCGGACTCATCTGGAGACGGCCAGCGCCCAGGCTCTGCCTTATACCGATAAGTCTTTCGGCGTGGTCATCATCAAGCATATCGTTGAGCATCTCCCTGATCCTGCCCAGGCTATCCGTGAGATCGGGCGCATCCTCGAACCGGACGGGATCCTGATCCTGGCGACGCCCAATCTTGATTCACTGCTCAAACCCTGGAAAGGATCGAGGTGGATCGGTTTTCTCGATCCCGACGCATATTTCTCTGAAACCTCCTGAGGAATGGGTGAGCATGATCCGGGATGCTGGGTTAAGTCCGTTCGAAGTGTTTGCCGACGGTTTTTGGAATGTACCGTATGTTCCGCTTGTGCCGAATCCGCTTCAGAAACTTTTCTTTGGGTCGCTCGGCGGATTTCAAGCCCTGACAGGTATTATTTTTTTACCGGTCCGTTGGGGTGAAAGCGTGATCGTGATTGCCCGAAAAAAGTGAAATGTGAGGAATATGACCGACGATACTCAATCTCCGAAGTCCCGAAGCCCCTCAAGAACCGAGTGTGCTCGATTATATAAAATCCAAACTTTCATTTGGACGCGGCCCTCGGATTGAGATTCCCGAATCACCAGGAAGTTGCGCCTGAAACGGAGGCGAATTCAGCATCCGAGTCTCGGAGACCGAACCTTCCAGCCATCAACCTTCGACACATCCTGCATACATCGCCACTTCCATGGTTTTCCTCGCTGCGCTCGGTCTTGCGTTGTATTGCCCAGCGTTTGTTTGAGCCCCCAGACCCCTCCGTGCAAGGTCGGGTATTGCCTTTTATATCGCCGCGCTCGGATTATTGCTGATGGCCGTTTTGCGCGGTCAATGGATCTCTTGCTCCTCTGGCCGGAATCTTCCATCAGGCAAAGGATCCGCTGACTTTTCGACGCGTCGCCTTCATTATTATCCATACCATTTGCAGTATTGGCTTTTCTCTTCTTCACCGGCAATTTGTTTACCGGTTTCAACCTTACGCTGTGGTTCATCGCAATGGGTTTGTTTATCTGGTCGCTTTGGCTGCGCGATCCCGATTCAGATTCCCTCTGGAAGCGCTTGCGCACGTTCCTGGCCCGTGGAAAGTGGGAGATCACCATCAATCGTTGGACGCTTCTCCTTCTGGCCGCTGCGCTGATCGTGATCTTCTTCCGTGTCTACCACATCCAGCAGACTCCTGCCGAACCGTTCAGCGATCACGCCGAGAAATTACTGGATGTTTACGATGTAAGCCAGGGCCAGACCCATATCTTCTTTCCGCGCAATACGGGGCGCGAGGCCATTCAGATGTATTGGACCCTGCTCGATGTCCTGGATTTTTGGGACCGGACTATCGTTCTTGAGCCTGAAGATCGGGACGGTCCTGATTGGGCCTTTTCACACTGCCGTATATATATTTGCTTGGCAAGGAACTGGCGAGTCCGCGCGTCGGCCTGCTGGCGCTTTTCTGGCGGGCATCGGCTATTGGCCTAATATTATTTCCCGCATCGGGTTGCGCTTTCCGCTTTATCCGCTGTTTGTCGCGCCGTTGCTGCTTTATCTGATCCGCGGCCTGCGCACGCGCAACCGCAATGATTTTATTCTCGCCGGCATCTTTCTCGGGCTTGGTTTGAATGGTTACACCCCCTATCGAATTGTGCCCGTTCCTTGTCATCGCTGCCATCATTCTATATATCCTGCACGCTCAGTCCAAGGGAGTTCGCCAGGATGCCCTGCTTTGGCTGGTCATTGTCGGGCTGACCTCCTTTATGATCTTCCTGCCCTTACTGCGGTATGCCACGGAAAACCCTGAATTATTCTCGTACCGCGCCCTGTCGCGGCTTGGCTACCCGGGCAGTCCCTGCCATTTCCATGGTATCAGATCTTTTTATCGAATACATGGAATGCACTCAAGCTGTTCAATTGGAACGATGGCACGATCTGGGTTAATTCCATGCCGAATCGCCCCGCGCTGGATGTTGTTTCGGGCGCCTTGTTTTTGATCGGGGTCGTGCTGCTCCTGGTGCGTTATATTCAAAAACGTCACTGGCTGGACCTGTTTCTTCTTCTCTCTGTTCCGATCCTGCTTCTTCCATCGATCCTTTCCCTCGCGTTTCCCGATGAGAACCCGGCCATGAATCGTTCGGGGGGTGCATTGGTGCCGACGTTCATCATCATAGCGCTGGCACTGGATGGATTGATCTCTGCCTTCGAGCGTGCTCCTGCGATTGTAGAAGGGGAGGTAACCTCGCCTCCAGACCGGCCCCGAAAGGGTCGCATGGTTTGGGCTTACGCCTTAACCGGGGTTTTGCTGTTTGCTTCCGCCGCCCAGAATTTTGGTATTGTTTTCCATCAATTTGATGAATTAGTATCGGTCGAGTTCATGGAATTCTTCAGAGATGGGGGCCGTTATCAAGCAGTTCGGTTTGATCTATGGCGAAACAGATACGGTTTGGATCGTACCCTTCCCGTTTTGGGTGGATACGCGGCTGCCCGGCGTCTGGGCCGGCATCCCGAACCGCGATTTTGCCATGTTCCCTGACAGCCTGCCCGACACGGTAAAAATAGCAGGCCCGAAATTATTCATGGTAAAGGCCAACACGGAGGACCCATCCTCGAACGACCAGAAATCGCTTGATTTGCTTGATCAGTTATATCCGCAGGGATCCTTGAGTCTGCACAAATCGCCTGTGCCCGGACATGATTTTTGGATTATTCTTTGTGCCGTAGTAAATAGGAACAGGGTGTTTATCCGCTCTCAGTACGAATTAATTTTTAGATGATAAATTGAAACATTATGCCGGAAAATAATAAGCGCGCCTGGGTTTATGATTTGCTCCTGATCGTCGTGCTGCTGGTTGGGACTTATTTTCGCGTCATCGGTTTGAATTGGGACAGCGACCAGCACTTACATCCGGATGAACGATTTCTTACGATGGTGGAGAGCGCGCTGGATGTCAAGAAGTGCGCCCTGCCGAATACAGCTCTTGAGGCATGCCCGCCGGACCAGGTCCGCTGGCTGGGACTAGGCGATTACTTCGACACTGCCACTTCACCGCTCAACCCCGAGAATCGCGGATACGGTTTCTTTGTCTATGGCGATTTGCCGATCGTGATCGTGCGTTATGTGGCCGAGTGGGTTGGGCAGGTCGGTTACGACCAGGTGGACCTGGTCGGACGGCAGGTTTCCGCACTGGGTGATTTGCTTAGCGTCCTGATGATCTATATCATCGCCGCGCGTTTATATAACCGCCGTGTAGCCTTATTGGGGGCGGCTTTCTCCGCTTTGGCGGTTTTACAGATCCAGCAGTCGCATTTCTTTACGGTGGATACGGTCGCCAATTTCTTTATATTTCTAGCGGTTTATTTTGCCGTCGAGATCACGTTGTATCAGGGGCCGGATGTGGAAGGCTGTTGAACTCCGTCTGGAAGTCCAACTCCCGGGATGCCCTTTACTGATCGGGCTTTACGTTTTATCCGTCATCCTCTTTTCCTGTTCAGCCTGGGCTTTGGCGTATCGCTTGGTTTGGCAGTATCTTCAAAATTGAGCGCCGCACCGCTGGCCATAATCCTGCCTGGCGCGTTGGTTCTCCGTTACCTGACTGCCATTCCTCGGCCTGCAGTCGATAATGGTCAACCGCTGACCATTAATCGTCAACTTTCGGCCATCCCCTGGCTCCTGGTTGCCGTTTACTTAATAATAGCTGCATTCGTATCCATCCTGGTTTTTCGCATTTTCCAACCATACGCGTTTAAAGGACTCGGTATCAGTCCAACCTGGCTGTCCAATATGCAGCAGTTGGAGGGACAGTCGAACGGGGACGCGGATGTGCCCTTTGCCCTGCAATGGGCGCGGCGTTCGCACCTGTTCTCGTTTACCAACCTAACCGTCTGGGGCCTCGGCCTCCCACTGGGCATTCTGGCCTGGTTGGGCTTTCTCTGGATGGCATGGCGCATTTTGAAAGGCGAACTGCGGCATCTGCTCTTATGGGGCTGGACGGCGATCTTTTTTGGCTGGCAGTCGCTTGCTTTCAATCCCACCATGCGTTATCAACTGCCGATCTATCCCCTGTTGTGCATGCTGGCGGCCTGGATCGTGTTCGAGCTGGCAGGCTTGAACGTGTCGTGGCTTAAACGTTTTAACCTGCGGATCATTCTTGCGTCTCTGGCCGGTGTGATCGTTTTGGTATTGACCCTGGCCTGGGCCTACGCTTTCACGCGCATCTATACCCGGCCCGTTACCCGCGTAGCAGCAACGTACTGGATTTATCAAAACGTCCCCGGGCCGATCAACCTCCACATCCAGACGGCAGACGGCTCCGTATATCAGGAGCCTCTGCCCTTCCCAACCGGCGGCGTGATACAAAACGGCACGCCGTACCCCGTGTCATTCAAAGCCAACGCCAGCGGTTCTTTGACGGAGCTTTATTTCCCTCATGTGGCTGCGGTGAACTTTGCGTCGCCTCAGACATTCAGCCTATCGCTTGGCCTTCAACCTGACTTATCGGCCGGCCAGCCTTCGGCGAAGGCTTCGGCAGCCTCGAATTTTGTCGCCGGTCCTGATGGGCGCGGCAGTGCCTATACCCTGCGACTTGATCATTCAATAGCCGTAACCAAAGGCCAGCTCTATTTCATCAGTTTTGAAACCACAGGTGCATTGACCCTTGTCGGAGCGGCGCCGATCAACGAATCCGATTGGGACGATGGGTTACCCTTGCGTCTCGGGGTCGAAGGCTACGATGGCTTCGGCGGTCTCTATCAGGGCGGCCTCAATTTGCAGATCTATTGGGACGATAACGCCGATAAGTTGAAGCGCTTTGTGGATACGCTCAGCCAGGGCGATATCCTTTTTATGTCTTCCAATCGCCAGTGGGCCTCGGTGACACGCGTCCCTGAACGCTATCCGCTGACCACCGCTTATTATCGTGCCCTGATCGGCTGTCCTGCCGATAAGGATGTCATCTGGTGCTATAACGTTGCCAGGCCGGGCATGTTCCAGGGTCAGCTTGGATATAAACTGGTGGCTGTTTTTGAATCCTTCCCAACGATCGATATTCCGGGTGTATTCAAATGGGAAGTCAACGATCAATTCGCGGAAGAAGCGTTTACGGTCTATGACCATCCGAAGGTTCTGATTTTCCAGAAGCAGCCGGATTTCAGTGCGGCCCAGGTGCAGAAGATCCTTGGCGCGGTGGACTTAAGCAATGTTGTTCATCTGACGCCCGGCCAGGCCAGTAGTTATAAATCTTTGATGCTTCCTTCGGCAACTCTTGCCCAACAGCAGGCCGGTGGGACCTGGTCGCAGTTGTTCAATTACGATTGGATCCAAAATCGTTATCCGGTCGTTGGCCTGATTATCTGGTATTTGTTTATTTTAGTCCTCGGCCTGTTGACCTATCCGATCATCCGTTTTGCATTGCCCGGACTCGGCGATAAGGGCTATCCGCTGGCGCGCGTGCTCGGACTGCTGCTCCTGGCGTATGTCTCATGGCTGAGTGGCTCGTTCGGTGTGCCGGTCACGCGGACGACGATTGCCATGGTCTTCGCTATTCTGGCGCTGGCCGGTTTGAGTCTGGGTTGGAAGCAAAGAGCGGAGCTGGCTGAGGAGTGGAAGTCGCGCAGAAAATACTTCCTGATGGTCGAGGGGCTGTTCCTCGCCTTCTTCCTTTTCGACCTGCTCATCCGTATTGGCAATCCGGACCTGTGGCATCCGTCCAAGGGCGGCGAGCGACCGATGGACTTCTCTTATTTCAATGCCATCATTAAAAGCACCTCCTTCCCTCCGTACGACCCGTGGTTCGCCGGCGGGTATATCAACTATTATTATTACGGTTTTGTGCTGGTTGCCACACCGGTGAAGCTGCTTGGCATCGTCCCGACGCTTGCCTACAACTTCATTCTGCCAACGTTGTTTGCCATGGTGGCCATGGGCGCCTTCTGTGTAGGCTGGAATTTATTGGATATGGGACCCGATTCCCGGGTTTTAAATTCCGTTTCCCGATCCCCGTTTTCCGATCCCCGGTTTATTGCCGGTATACTTGCGGCGTTATTGATGGTTGTGCTGGGCAACCTCGGCACAGTGAGAATGATCTATCAGGGCTTTGAGCGCATGGCCGCGCCCGGCGGTATCATCGATAATGCAAATATTGGGCAGCGGATCATATGGGCGGCGGAGGGCTCGATCAAAGCTGTGGAAGGTCAGCCCCTTCCTTATGGACGGGGAGATTGGTATTGGGACCCGAGCCGCGTCATCCCGCCGGGGCCCGGCAACGAGATCACAGAGTTCCCGTTTTTTACGTTTTTATACAGCGACCTGCACGCGCATATGCTGGCGATGCCGCTGGCGCTGCTGGCCCTTGCCTGGGCGCTTTCCATTGTTCGGGGCCGCCGGTTCTCGATCTTCTCGCTCCTCATTGGTGCGCTTGCCATCGGCGCGTTGTATCCCACCAATCTTTCAGATATTTATACGTATTTGCCAATCGGCTTCGTCGTGCTGGCGTATGCCGTATGGCGTTCCGATGCGGTGGATAAATGGCGGATCGATGTACCTGTGTGGGCCAAAAAATTGGCTTTGACCGTTGGCAGTGCGGGCCTCCTGATTGTTTTGTCATATCTGTTGTATGAGCCTTACCGGGCGGCCTATAGCCAGGGTTACGGCGCCCTCGATCCCTGGACTGCCTCTCAGACGCCGATCTGGTCCTACCTGACGCATTGGGGGGTGTTCCTCTTCATCATCATCGGGTGGATGGCCTGGGAGACTTGTGTTTGGCTGGCATCGACGCCGGTCTCGTCGTTGAACAAACTGCGTCCGTATCAAGTCCTGATCGAAGCAGGTATTGCCGTCTTTCTGGTTGCGTTATTCTACCTGGCGTACCGCAGCGTCGAGATAGGATGGGTCGCTTTGCCGTTGGCGGTTTGGGCCGGTCTGCTCATCCTGCGCCCCAACATGCCGGATCTTAAACGCTTTGTTCTCTTTTTGATCGGCACTTCTCTCTTTATCACGATTATCGTTGAAATCGTTGTGGTGCGCGGCGATATTGGCCGTATGAATACGATCTTCAAGTTCTATCTGCAAGCCTGGGCGCTGCTGTCTGTCTCGGCGGCAGCCGCGTTTGCCTGGCTTTTGCCGGAGTTTCGGAAATGGCTTCCCGGTTGGCGCAGCTTCTTCCAGGGAGGCATGGCGCTTTTACTGGCGGGAGCGGCCCTCTATACCGTTACAGCGACAACCGATAAGGTATCCGATCGCATGGCCGGGGGTGTTCCTCTCACACTCGATAGCATTACGTATATGAAGTATGCCCAATATGCGGACTTCGGCGTGACCATGGACCTGGTGCATGATTACCAGGCCATCCGTTGGATGCAGGATAACGTGCAGGGCTCGCCTGTTATTCGTGGAGGCGAATTGCCCCGAATACCGTTGGTGTACGCGCTTCACGATCTATACCGGCCTGCCCGGCGTGGTCGGTTGGAATTGGCATCAGCGCCAGCAGCGTACGCTGACCCCGCAGCTTGTCGAGGAGCGTGTGAGCGAGATCGACTCTTTTTATACGACAACCGATGTACAGGCCGCCCAGGCTTTCCTTAAGGAGTATAATGTCAAGTATATTATCGTCGGACAGCTTGAACGGGCGGAATATCCGGGTGCCGGCCTCGATAAGTTTGTGCAATATGACGGTAAATTGTGGAACTCGGTTTATCACGACGGCGATACGTCCATCTATCAGGTGATCCATGAACATTGTGCACATCACCTCCCGTCAGGCATGGATGGACGCCAGGCAATCCGGTCAATATATTGCTCCAAGCCTGACGTCCGAAGGTTTTATCCATTGCTCCACGTATGCGCAGGCATTACCGGTGGCTGAAAAATTTTACAAAGGACAGACCGGTCTCGTCCTGCTCGTGATTGATCCTGCGCGCCTTGACTCCGGATTGAAGTGGGAACCCCCGGATGGTGCGCCTCCGCCCGGCGTTCAAGCAGCCGAGTTATTTCCTCATGTCTATGGGCCGATCAATCTTGAGGCAATTGTTCAAATATTGAACTTTGCACCCTCCCCGGACGGTCATTTTGTGTTGCCGCCTGCCCTAATCACTGATCACTAATTCCTAATCACTGACCTCTAGTCACTGCTCCCTGAATGTTTGCCTTCATATCCTGGTATCTCATCCTCACCCTGCTTGGCTGGCTCACTTTTCCGCTGGTCTATCGTCTTTTCCCCGCGCTGGCAGATCGCGGTTACAGCCTGGCGCGCGCCGCGGGCCTGTTGGTATGGGGCTATGTTTTCTGGTTGTTAACCTCGCTTGGACTGACGCAGAATAATGCCGGGGGAATTCTTTTCGGCCTGCTGTTATTGGTTGGTATAAGCTTGTCCAGTTTTTTCTTTTCTCGACTTAAGATTGAAAATCTTAAATTGGAAATCTTCGCCTGGCTTAAGCAGAACCTGCGCCTTGTCGTTACGGTGGAGATTCTTTTCCTCGTTGCTTTTGCGTTTCTTGCGCTGCTCCGTGCCGGCAACCCTGATTTGAGCGGGACGGAAAGACCGATGGAGTTGATGTTCATCAATTCCATCCTGCGCTCGCCGGCCTTTCCTCCGCACGATTCCTGGCTGTCCGGCTATGCCATTTCTTATTACTATTTCGGTTATGTGCTGACAGCCATGCTCGCCAAATTGACGTCCGTTCCCGCCAGCGCCGCGCACAACCTGATGACTTCGCTTATCTTTGGTCTGGCGGCGGTGGGTGCGTACGGGATTCTTTATAACCTCCTGTCGATTACAGGGCAGACATTCGAGAATGGGTATCCACCCGAAAGCGAACCTGGAACCGTAAATCATGGATCTCCGATCGGTTTTGCTTTTCTTGGTCCCCTGTTTCTTCTGCTTGTCAGCAACCTGGAAGCGTTTCTGGACGTCCTTCATCAACGCGGTTTTTTTTGGCCTTTAAGCCCTCAACCTTCGACTTTCAACTTTTGGACGTGGTTGGATATCAAGGATTTAAGCGATCCACCCGTCCAACCCTTCAGTTGGCTGCCCGACCGTTACTTGTGGTGGTGGCGCGCCTCGCGCGTTATATCGGATACCGATCTCCTGCATCACGCCCAGGAGATCATTGATGAATTCCCCTTCTTCTCCTTTCTGCTGGGCGATCTTCATCCGCACGTGCTGGCCATTCCATTTAACCTCCTGGCTGTTGCCGTCGCGCTGAACATATTCCTGGGCGGTTGGCGCGGCGAGATCGATCTCTTCGGACTTCGGTTACATATCAGCAAGACCGGTTTCCTTGCCGCCGCGCTGATCCTGGGCGGCCTGGCTTTCCTCAACACCTGGGATATCCTGGTCGCGGCGGCCCTGGTAGTATTGGCTTATGTTCTCTTCCGCGTGCGTGAGGATCGCTGGTCGTGGGCGCGCCTCGAGGACGTTTTTGCCCTCGGCCTGCCCCTGGGGCTCTCGGCCCTTTTGCTGTATTTGCCCTTCTATATCGGCTTTTCATCCCAGGCAGGCGGCATTCTGCCAAACCTCATCAATCCGACACGCGGTGCGCAGTTTTGGGTGATGTTTGCGCCGATGCTGATCCCCTTATTTGCTTATCTTATCTATCTTTGGCGCACTGAAAAGCGGCCTGCCAAATGGTTGCTTTCCCTCCTGGTGGGTACAGGCCTGCTTGTTCTTCTTTGGGCTTTTTCCTGGTCGGTAGGCTGGCTGGCCTTCATAAAAGATGCAGCCTTTGCTCAACAATATCTTGCCTCGCAAGGCACTCCGGATCTGGGTTCATTCTTCAATGCCGCACTGTCCCGTCGTTTCTCATATATCGGCGGGCTGCTGACGATGGCCGCCGTTCTGGTTCCTGCACTGGCGCTTCTTATGGCGAATGTTCAGCCGAAGACGGCTACCCCCGACCAGGCTCCTGCATCGTATGTTCCGCCTTTAACTTCCAACCGGCAGCCTGTAATTTTTGTTTTACTTCTCATTCTGCTCGGCGCTCTTCTGGTGATTGCGCCCGAATTCGTCTTTCTCCGCGATCAATTTGGCTATCGCCTGAATACTGTTTTTAAATTTTATTATCAGACCTGGCTCTTATGGAGCCTGGCCGCTGCATTTGGGGCAGCCATCCTTTTGCAAAACCTGCGCGGCGCCTGGGGGTGGATCTTCCGTTCAGGTTTTAGTCTTTTATTGTTGATGTCGTTGCTCTATCCGGCGCTGTCCATCATCACGAAAACGAATAACTTTAACCCTCCCTATGGGTGGACGCTGGACGATTTCACCCGCATCCAACACGAAGACCCGGACGAAGCCGCAGCAATCACCTGGTTGAAATCCGCCCCGCTGGGGGTGATCGCGGAGGCCGTCGGACCCAATGGTGGGAGTTACACCAGTTACGCACGCGTTTCCGAGTATACGGGCTTGCCGGCCGTGCTTGGCTGGGCGGGACACGAGTCGCAGTGGCGCGGCGGGTATGACGAGCAGGGTACGCGAGATAATGACATAAAAACTTTATATGCCACATCCACGTGGCAGCCCGCACTCGATATTATCAGGCAATATAATATCCGCTATGTTTATATCGGCGGGTTGGAACGTTCGACATATCCTGTGCAGGAAGACAAATTCCAGCGCAACCTGGTCCAGGTATTTAAACAGGGCAATGTAACCATTTACGAAGTCCCTTAAGAACGGTACAGAATCCTTTTGGGGCCGGTTTTGCCCGAAGGCTTACTTTCCTTATTTTATGTTCGTCTTTTCTGTGAAAATTGTTAGAGCCTGCATTCTTCTAGTAAAATACAGCCAATGAGAACCTTCCGCCATCAAACCGTTCTTTACGCAATTGCCTTCCTCCTGGCTCTTTTCCTCCGTTTGATCAAACTGGGCGGGCCGCCTCTCACGGACGTTGAAGCCAGGTGGGCTTTGCAGGCCCTTCACATTACGCAGGGTGCGCAACCTGCAATTGGCTCTCAACCTGCGTATATCCTTTTGACCTCGTTGTTTTTCTTCTTATACGGCGACGGGATAAATTTCCTGGCGCGGCTGGTTCCGGCGTTGGTGGGCAGCGCGTTGGTTTTTGTTCCCTACCCTCTTCCGCGAACGCTTGAAGCCCCGGCCAGCTGTGATCCTGGCTTTCCTGCTTGCCCTTGACCCGGGCCTGGTTGCCATTTCCAGGCAGGCGGGCAGCCCAATACTGGCTGTGACTTTTTTACTGTTTGCATGGGGATTTTGGGAGCGGAGGCGGCCCGGTTGGGCCGGAGTCTTCGCCGGCTTGGCTTTACTTTCCGGCACCTGGCTTTGGTCCGGACTCCTCGCATTGGCCGTGACATGGGCCATCCGCCAGGTATTGGAAGGCCGTCAAAAAACGGAATCCGAAACAGCACCTGCGCGCCGCGACCGCAGCGAATGGCTTACCGGGTTATGGTTCGCTCTGGGGACGATCATCCTAGCCGGAACGCTCTTCTTCGTATCTCCCAATGGCTTGAGCGCCTGGCTTTCGGCCATACCGGAATACTTCCAGGGCTGGGTTCAACCATCCGGTGTCACCGCCGGTTTGCTGTTGTTCTCCCTGGTTGCCTACCAACCATTGGGGTTGGTGCTGGCGATTATTATCTCGGTGCGCGGTTGGATCCAGGGAAGCCGCCGGGTCATGTCCTTGAGTTTATGGATGCTGGTTGCTTTGCTGCTGGCGCTTTTTTATCCTGCCCGCCAGGTTGCCGACCTGGCGTGGATGCTGGTGCCTTTATGGTCGCTGGCCGCGCTGGAACTGACCCGCAATTTGAATGTATTACCCGAAGAACGCCGCGAAGTGTTGGGCGTGGCAGGCTTGAGCATTCTGATCCTTGTTTTCATCTGGTTTGATTTTCTTGGGTTGATCCAGGCGGGCGGATCTCCAGACCAGGTCACATTGCGGACCTGGTTAATGGTCGGCTCCTTCTTCCTGCTGGTTGTAAGCATCTTGCTCGTGGCAGTTGGATGGTCCATTCGTGTGGCCCGGCTTGGTGCGGTATTGGGGCTGACGGCCGTTTTGGGCGTATATTCGTTTGGTGCCCTGCTCGGCGCAGCAGGTCTGCGCGTGGTGCCTGATGCCGTGGAGATGTGGTCTCCCGACCGGGCTATTCCGCAAGCCGGCTTGCTCTTGACCACCGTGGACCAAATGTCGGATTGGAGCAATAATAATATCAATTCCCAACCCGTGACGATTGCAGGCATTAATTCGCCTGCGTTGGTATGGCTTTTGCATGACCGCACGGAGAACGTGGTGAGTGAGTTGGACATTTCAACTTCACCGCCCATCGTCATTACCACCGATCAGGCTAACCCGGCGCTTGCTGCGGGTTATCGCGGACAAAGCTTTGTCTGGCGGCAGGCCCCGCAGTGGGGTCAGGCCAACTTCTCCGACCTGGTCGATTGGATAAGTTTCCATCAGATCCCCGTTACCCCGGAAAATATTATCGTCTGGGTGCGCAGCGACTTGTTCATTGACTCAGCCGCGCCTAAACCTTGAAACCCCGCTTTAGAGATTATGAGGGCATGGTCCCGGCTTCTGTGTTCTCCGTGGCGGACTGAAGTATGAAATCTACTCCTTCCATTATTGCGATCGATGGGCCCGCCGCTTCGGGCAAGTCTACGCTTGGACGACGTCTGGCCGACGCGCTTGGCTATCTGTTCTTCGATACCGGTGTGATGTACCGTGCTGTAACCTGGCTGGCCTTGCAGCGTAGCACGGATGTTAATAATGAAGGCGCGGTTGCCGCTTTGGTGGAGACTGCACAGATCGATGTGTTACCTGCCTCGCAGCCCGACGGACGCGTTTGCGATGTGGTCGTGGAAGGCCAGGATATTACCTGGGCGGTGCGTGGCCCCGAGGTGGACCGCAACGTCTCCATTGTGGCAGCCTATCGCAATGTGCGTCGCGCCATGACCGAACAGCAGCGCCGCATCGGTCTGCGCGGCAAAGTTGTGATGGTGGGGCGCGATATAGGCACCGTCGTTTTGCCCGAGGCCGATCTGAAAATTTATCTCGATGCCTCCGCGCATGAACGCGCCCACCGTCGTCATAAAGAGAACAAGGCGCGCGGTACCGACCTGGATTATGACGTCATTCTGGATACGGTGCTGGAACGCGACCGGATCGACTCTACCCGCGACGTCGCACCGCTGCGCGCCGCGCACGACGCGGTCATCATCGACTCCGATAAGCTGAGCGCCGATGAGGTATTCGAGCAGGCCAGGAGATTGTGTGGATAATAGGACATATCGGGTCTCGTTTGGCCTGCGCCTGCGGCGCTTCACCCTGAAAACGTTGGCCCGGGTCGTATTTAGGTTTTTGGGCAATATAAAAATAACAGGCCTTGAAAACATACCGACCGCCCAGGCTTATGTGGTGGCGATCAACCATATTTCGATCTTCGATCCGCCGTTTACACTGGCCTTCTGGCCCACCACCATTGAAGCCGTGGGTGCCGCCGATGTATTCGACAAACCGTTTCAGGGCCAACTGCTCGAGATATACGGCGTGATCCCCGTCCACCGCGGTGAATATGACCGCGAGCTGATCGAGATCATGCTGGCCATGCTGCGCTCGGGATTTCCTCTAATGATCGCACCGGAGGGCGGACGGTCACATGCCACTGCCATGCGCCGCGCCAAGCCGGGCGTCGCTTATATTCTCGACGAAGCGCGCGTTCCGATCCTGCCTGTTGGCATCGTCGGGACCACAGGCGATTTCATGAAAGACGGACTGACATCCCGCCGTCACACTCTTGAGCTTCGCATAGGAAAGTCGTTCACTTTGCCTCCCATTGAAGGCCGCGGGGAAGCGCGTCGCGACGCCCGTCAGCGCAATGCCGACCTGGTCATGCAGCATATCGCCGGATTGCTGCCTCCCGAATATCGCGGTGTTTACGCCAACTCCGCCATTTTCCCCGTTTGATTTGATCCCTCCGTTCTCAAAGTACAGCGTAATTACTCACACTCCCGTCCCACGCCTCGCTGCACGGGATCTGCGCGCCGAGAAAAGCGCTCGGCATCTTCGAGGACTAAGAAATCCGCGCAGGGGCTGTGAGTGGATACCGTACAGCCCCATTGATGGTTTCACCGAAAAATGAATATAGGCTGGGGGAAAACCCGCCTGTTGAATAATGTGACATTGTCAAAGTAATTACACTTTGACAAAGGCTGCCCCGTGTGTCGGGATTCACCATGTCATTTATGGTATGATTTCCAATTTGTCTCTGGGAAGGGATTATGGCCGAAAACTCGCAAATAAACAGCATGGGTTATTTACATGAGACTCCCATCGATCGCTTACGGGAGGAGTATGACCAGCAGCAGGCGCTTTTCAATGTCCAGCCGGTCATTATCCAGCGCTTTCTTGAAACGCAGGCCCGGCAGATAGCGGAAGCCTTTATAGAGCGGTCACGCAGCCTGCGCTTTACATTGCCTGATCGCGTGGTAACCAAACCTGAAGGGGGAACCGGATCCCCTGCCTGTTATGCAGTCCGTCCGCGAACAGCATGTTGGCGGTTTGCGTGATCGGTTTGGGGGCAGGGACGTTCACCTTTTGCTGCGCCAGCGCCTGGCCGAGCTAGATCAATCGGGGGATGAGGCGATAACGGTTAGTTCAGGACTGATCCGGTTCACGGCTGCGACCCATATGGTCTATAACATGCTGCCATCCGGGAGGCATGTCGACTTACATCGCGGCGGAAGACGAGGACATTCCTTCCATCCCTGTGGCCGATGACCTGGAGCCGGAATCCGCGATTACTGCCTCGACGGACGCCATCGCAGAAGAAGGGAAAGTGGAGGAAGGCCGCGGCGATTTGCTCGTGCCCTTTGTTCCGGCAGCGCGGCGGTTCTACCTGCCGCAGTGGGTCGCGTTTGACGACCATGACAAACTGCTGGTCAATTCGGTCAGCGAAGCCGAAGCGGATATCACGTCGATGCAGCGCTTTTTGAATGTGCTCTTTGCGGCGCGTTCATTGGCCCCCTATGTGATCGCAGACGAGGAATATCATAATAAGCATTACGGCATGCTGGGTCAGTTGGTCAATCAGGGGCGGGCCCTGGCCCGTTATATGACGGCGGACATCATCCGGACGGTCAAGTCGCGCGCCGATGCGCAAAGTTTGAATCGCGGGTTGAGCCTGCGGCTCCCTTATTTCGACGACCAGGACCTCAAAATAGAGACCCATGATTTTGTGGTCATCCCGGCCGGGCGCATCATGTTCGTGCCGGCTTTTGTTGTGCGCGCTGCCCGCGAAGAACAGGCCAAAGTTGCGCAGGATACCCGCTTCAGTGCCTCTACTCGCAAGCACTTGCTGGTTGAACTTCAGATGCTGGAAGATGCTTTCAAGCCTTCCGGTCAATAAGTCTTTATTCTCACTCAGGAAAGAAAATGTTGTTTGCAATTGGATTGTTGATCGTTATTGTTTATGTCTCATTCCGCATTGCGCCGGTTGAGAGGGAAGAACATGCGCATATTCACGGCGCCGGTCAGATCGGTTTGCTGGCTGCGATGGCCCTCTTCGGTGTGGACTATTTCACCTCGTATTTCTACGCCACCGGCGAGATGATGAGCGCGTTGCATCCGTATGGATTACAGAAGTACGCTTTTATTGCTGTTCTCGTAATTGCGTTCGCGAATGCAGTTTTCGGTCTTCTCTATATGTATTCCCTTGGTGTTTTCAATGAAGGTGGCGGTTCGTATACGGCCTCCATGCGGTATCTGGTTCCCGGCTTAAGCCTGATCGTTGCAGTTGTCCTACTTCAGGATTATATATTTACCATTGTTGTTTCAAGTCTTTCCGGCGTTGACCAATTGCTATCTGTTGCGAATGCCTACAATATCTCATGGTATGTCCACGTTGGCATCGGCATCGTACTGGTGACAATAACCTGGTATTTGACCATTCGAGGCCGCGGCGAGTCTGCGCGTGTCGTCTTTACCATGTTGGGCATTTTCGTTTTTCTTACGATCATTATGGCCATCGGCTTGTTTGTGGCAAAGGCCAGAGGCGTTCCTGCCGTGCCTTATACGGAAGCCGTGGTGACTCCGACTATTTGGCAGGCCATGTATCACATGTTGACGGCCTCCATGAAAGGCCTGGTCGCGCTGAGCGGTCTGGAAGCCATGTCGAATGGCATTCAGTTTGTAATCAATGAAGATGCCGGGATAGTAAAATGGGGCAAGCAGCATCTGCCTCGTTTTCAGGGGATTTGGGAATTTTATAGCGGTAAATCCGGGATTGGTCGTCTGGTGCAAACTTCATTCCTGTTCTATGGCGGTGTTACCACTGCTTTCCTGGCTTACTTTGCTTTTCACTTTAACGTGTTCGATGGAACCTTGGGGCGCTCGCTGGTCGCCAATCTTTCATTTATCGCTTTTACACAGATCCCGGGAGGCCAGGTCCTGTACTTTGCCTATCAGATTTTGGCTGTCGGCTTGCTGACAGCGGCTTCCATGACGGCCTTTCAGGATCTCCAGGCCACGGAATGGCGGGATGTCGCAATTGGAGAGATCCCTGAGATCATTGTTTATCGTGACAAGCACGGTACATTTACCCGTTCGGTGACGATTGCTTTTATTGTGGTGATCATCATCACATTTATCATTAGAGGAAATACTTCCCTGGGTGTTCCTTATTATGGGATTGGCGTGTTCATGCCGATCATGATGATGGGCTTCGCGATTCGCCAGCACATCTTGAAGAATTTCACGGGACGCAAGCGCTTCTGGGGTAGTCTGGGAGCCGGGTTTGCCGGGGTCCTTTCGGGAATTGTTTTTGTCGGCCAGATCGCTGGAAAATGGACGGAAGGCGGATGGGTTGTATTGATTTCCTTTAGCGTTCTCGTCATTGCCGCCAATTTGCTTTTGATTTCACCAATTGGTTCTCGTGAGCCGGTGCAGATTCACCGCATCGTGCGCGAGAAGGCGCGTGTGCAGGGCGCGATGGCGTCCATTGTTGAATGGCAGTCGCTCCGCATGCAGGAATATCGCTATTCCGTTTTGGTGGCCATCGCACGCTTCTTTGAGCTTTTTGGAGTACGGCGTCCTCTCCGCTATGAACCGCCCACTCCGGCCGGCGAGTATGATCAGTGCATTGCACGTTGATCATCCCGATGCGCCCTCTCTCTTGGAACAGTATTTGGATAACAAACCCAAAGTACCCACTGTGGGCGGTGCACCCAAAGAAACCGCTCCCGGCGACGAAGAAGGCAAGTAAATCTGAGCGGGAGAGACGGTCCGTAGCATTTGTCCCCCGCTTTTGCAAACCATGAGTTCCACTCCGATTTACAGCTTGCGTGTCCCCGATGTCTACCTGGCCCTCGAGACCTCCTCCGAGGGTCTTTCTGCTGTGGAGGCAGAGGCCCGGCGCTCCTTATACGGTTTCAATCTGCTTTCGGAACAAATTAAAGTTTCCCCATGGGAAAAGTTGGCGGATCAATTTGCCCATCCGATGGCTCTCCTTTTACTGGCAGTAGGCATCCTGGTATCTTTACGAGGCGATCCGGTTTTGGGCATCGTCATTTTTTCCCTGGTGATTGCCAACGCCGGGTTCTCATTCTGGCGTGAATATCATGCCGAGCAGGCTATTGAAAAGCTCCGCCAGATCCTTCCGGCTTATGCCCGTGTAATTCGGGACGGAAAAGACATCCATCTTCACGCCAGCGAACTGGTTCCCGGTGACATCCTGATCCTCGCCGAAGGCGATAACGTTTCGGCCGATGCCCGCGTCGTCGAGGAATATGGATTGCGGGTGAACAATGCCACCCTGACAGGTGAGGCGGTGCCGGCCCGCAAAACTGCCGATCCATCTCTTCAAACCGGAACAAGCGACCTCGAACGTCCCAACCTGATTTTTGCGGGGACAACGGTTGCGTCCGGGACCGGCCGCGCAGTGGTATATGCCACCGGGATGCTGACCCAGTTCGGGCGTGTCGCACATCTGACCCAATCCGTTGAAGAAGAACCGTCTCCCTTCCATGTTGAACTGGCCCGGCTCAGCAAAACCACCACCTGGGTTGCCCTGGGCATCGGGGCGGTTGTGGCGGTTGTTGGTTTCTTTGAACTGCAAATGGGTATCTCTGAACTCATATTGCTTACATTGGGCATTGTGGTGGCCGCCATTCCCGAAGGCTTGCAGGCCACTTTGACTCTTTCCCTGGCGATGGCGGTTCAGCGTCTTGCACAGCATGACGTCCTGGCAAAGAAGCTGTCCATCGTGGAAACCCTGGGGTCGGTCTCGGTGATCTGTACCGATAAAAGCGGAACTTTAACTCAAAATCAGATGACGGTTCGTGAGATTTGGGTCGCTCACCAGCATATCAAGGTCTCCGGGTTGGGATATGAGCCAAAGGGCGATTTCTCACCCTCTCCTGTAGGCCAGTCCATTTGAAGAGGATTGGATGCAGTTGTTGCTTGCCGCGTTTTCATGCAACAATGCCCGCATCAACCCTCCCTCCGTGGAGCATCCGCAGTGGACCAGCCTGGGAGATCAAACCGAGGCCGCCATGAAGGTCGCGGCCATGAAGGCACAGTTCGGCGAGGGAACGTCGGAGCTTGCCTATCCACGCATCCATGAGATCCCGTTTGATGCCCGCCGTAAGCGTATGACCACGATCCATCGTTCGGCTGGTAAGGAAGTCGCTTTTGTCAAAGGCGGGCCGCGCGAGATCCTTCAGCTTTGCACGCATATCCTTATCAATGGAAGCTCGCTCCCGCTTGACGAAGCAATGCGGGCCGAGATCCTGGCTGCCAACGATGACTATGCGCGCGGCGCCTTGCGTGTGCTGGCTCTGGCGCGTCGTGAGCTGCCTTTGCACTCCACGCCTTATACCGTCGAAAATGTGGAGAACAACCTCACCTTTCTCGGTTTGATGGCGATGATGGATCCGCCGCGTCCAGAGGTCGAGAAGGCTGTTCGGGTGTGCCGTCAGGCGGGCATCCGGATCGCGATGATCACCGGCGATTATGGCCTGACCGCCGAGTTGATCGCCCGGCGCGTCGGGTTGATCTCCACACCCAATCCGGTCATCCTGACCGGGGCCGAATTGGATGCAATGAACGATACGGAATTACAGGCCCTGCTTGCCAAGGAAGTTCTCTTTGCCCGCATGGCCCCCGAGCATAAACTTCGGCTGGTTTCCGCTTTCCAGGCGCGCGGAGAGGTGGTGGCTGTGACCGGCGACGGCGTCAATGATGCGCCTGCGCTGCGCAAGGCAGACGTGGGGATTTCGATGGGCATCATCGGCACCGATGTTGCCAAGGAGGCGGCCGATATTATTTTGACGACCGATAACTTCGGTGCGATCGTTTCTGCGATTGAAGAAGGCCGGGCGGTCTTCGATAACATTCGCAAATTCATCACCTATATCTTTTCGAGCAACGTGCCCGAGATCCTGCCGTTCATGGTGACCGGCTCTTTCCCCGCCATCCCCCTGGCTCTGACGGTCCGGCAGATACTCGCCATAGACCTGGGGACCGATCTGTTTCCTGCCCTGGCATTGGGTATGGAAAAGCCCGAACCGGATGTGATGCAGCACCCGCCGCGTCCGCGAAATCAACCCTTGATGGATCGCGGGTTGCTCGGACGCGCGATATGGTTAGGATCGATAGAAGCCGCCCTCTGTTATACCGGCTTTTTTGCGGTGTATTTGTTATCGGGGAACGCCGCTGTTTTACAGATCCCTTTTCTGCAAATGATGCCGTTCCTGGAGGGTTTAAGGTTGACCATTGCCCCTGATACGATACACAAGGTTGGAATCACTGTTTTTCACGCCGGTGTTGTGATGTCGCAGGTCGGGAATGCATTTGCCTGTCGTTCCTCCAAAACGCGCAGCACGTATCTGGGTTGGTTAAGTAACGGATATTTATTGCTGGGCGTTGCAATCGAGATCGTGGTGATTGTAAGCTTGATCTACGTTCCATTCCTGGGTGATGCATTTAACCATTCGCAGTTGCCCGCTCAATACTGGTTGGGCCTGGGCCTTTTCGGACCCGTGCTATACTCGCTGGAGTGGATCCGTAAGGCCATCAGTCGTCGTTTGGATCGGATGCGCGTTGACGGGCCGCGCGCCTGACGAGGAAGGGAGTTGCCGGATATGAAAGTCATTGTGATGGGAAGCGGCCGCGTGGGGGGGCAGGTCAGCCTGCTGTTATCGAACCAGGGTCATGATGTAACCGTGATCGATCATGATGGCAATGCAAAGTCCAGGCTCGGTCCTGATTTTAAAGGAAGGGTCGTGCGCGGCGTTGGCTTTGACCGCAGCGTTTTGATGGAGGCCAAAGTCGAAACGGCAGAGGCCTTCGTGGCTGCCAGTTCTTCGGACAATGCCAATATCATCGCGGCCCGTATTGCCCGCAACATCTTTCATGTGCCGCGTGTGGTGGCGCGCCTGTATGATCCCCTGCGCGCCGAGATCTACCAGCGCCTGGGCCTGTTCACCATATCGACCACGAACTGGGGTGCGGAGCGTATATTTGAAGTTGTTACGCATAATGACCTGGATGTGGCGTATAGCTTTGGGAAGGGCGAGGTTTCGCTGGTGATGATCGAAGCGACGCTGCAATTGGCAGGGCGTACCGTGCAGCATTTAACGGTTGCCGGCGAGATCATTGTGGTTTCCATTACACGCGAGGGTCAGGCCTTTATCCCGATGTTGGGCTCCGAGTTCAAGGAAGGCGATCAGATTTACCTGGCTGTGCTGCCAACGGCGATGGAGCGCCTGGAACAATTGGTTGGCCTGGAAAGGAGAATGTAACCATGAATGTCATCGTGGTCGGTGGTGGAAACACCGGTTCCTACCTTACCAGGCTTTTGCTTGATACCGGGCAGCACGTCGTGGTTGTCGAAGAGCGCCCATCGGTCCTGGAAAAACTTAAGCTGGAGCTTCCCCTCGAATCGATCATCGAAGGCGACGGCAGTTCACCGACTGTTCTTGAAAAGGCTGGCGTCTCCCACGCCAATGTGCTGGCAGCGGTTACTGGCTCGGACGAGACCAACCTGGTGATCACTTCGCTGGCGCGCTTCGAGTTCAACGTCCCGCGCGTGATCGCACGTGTTAATAACCCAAAGAACAGCTGGCTGTTCAATTCGGAAATGGGGGTGGATGTCTCTTTGAATCAGGCGGAGATCCTGGCACAGCTTGTTGCCGAAGAAATGTCCCTGGGTGACATGATGACCCTGCTCAAATTGCGCAGAGGTAATTATTCGGTCGTGGAGGAAAAAATCCCACCGGGGGCAAAGGGCATCGGGTTGGCGCTTAAACAAATTGATTTTCAGGAGCAGTGCGTGATCGCGGCCATTATGCGGGATGGGAAGATGACCCTGCCGCGCGGGGATAGCGTTTTTCAGGAAGGCGATGAGATCGTGGCGATAACCAGCCCGGAAGGAGCCAGGAAACTGGCCGAATTGCTGGCGCATCCCGTCTATCCTACGCGTTGATGGTTTTCCGCAGGTACAGGTGTACTTCCTGCTCAGTATATTTATCATTGTCATCATCGGTAATTGCTAAAAATAAAACAGGCGCCCGGTTTTAATGGGGCGCCTGTTTTATTGACGTTGTCTTCGATTGGCCTTTTATTGGCCAGGCTCTTACTTGGCAGCACGGATCTTTGGGCCGCTCAGCGGAGCGCCGAACAGCGGGGCGAACACGCAGAAATCGAACAAACCGGCCAGCAGAGGCACCAGGCCAATGATCGCTACGATGATGCCTGCCGTTCCACCGAGGCCGAACCAACCCCAGGTTACCAGAACGATTCCTACTACGATACGGGTAAGACGACCGGCGGTTGACGCCATGAAAGAAACAAATGGGTTCATTTTTTTAATCTCCTTTGTATTGTGATCTTTCCCCAGTATAGGAGGCCTGCCTGATTCCTGTCAGTGACAAAGTCACATAGCGGTGCGTGATCGCAGCCCGTCTGCATCCAGTAATTCGACTTCGCCGCGACTGACACCGACAAATCCCCGTTCGGAGAAATCCTCCAGCAGGCGGCTGATGACCTCACGCGAGCTGCCCAACTCTGCCGCGATCTCCTGGTGAGTAATTCGCATCGGATTCTGGATCTGCGAACGTGTTAACAATAAGGACGCCAGGCGGCCGTCCATGCGTTGAAAGACAACCTCATCAATGATCTCCATTACGCTGGATAGCCGCTGCGAAAGCAGGTCAAAGACAAACTCGCGCCATAAGTCGTATGTGCTGACCCATTTGCGGAATACATCGGCAGGGATCATCACGGCCTCGGCATCCTTTTCCACGGTGGCGACGGCCGGGAATGTCTTTTGACTCAAAATTGCATTGGCCGTCAGGATGCAGCTTTGGCCGTTGCCGAAGCGATACAACGTGATCTGGCGGCCGGTCTCACCGATCTTATATACGCGTACGACTCCTGAAATTAGCAAAGCGATCCCGTCCACCCGGTCGCCTTCCAGGAAAACATCCTGTCCGGCAGATATCTTGGCAAAGAATGCAGCCTGCTGAAATTCCTGGACAAGCTGCGGTTCGGCGCGCTGAAGGAAGGGCAGGGCCCGGGTAATGCGCTTGTATTGTTCTGTGTTGATCATGGATGATCTGATTTGAGTTTCAAGATGTTGATCGGACGAAGATCGGGTAATCCCCGATTGACGCGCTGTTTTGTTGGTTCAAATATTATATCTCCTTGGTAACTCTACTCACAGCCCCTGCACGAAATACCCGAAAAAAGGATATGCACGGGGCGTATGCCCTGTGCATATCCTTTTTTCGGAATTCTCTGTCCCAGGCTGAAAGTCGAGCGTAGCGAAGATGTCGCAGATGGAGAGCGCTTTCCTCGCCAAAAGGGCCTGAGTAGTTACTCCCTATATTCAACTGCAATATAAGGCGGGAACGGGTAATGCTAGCTTGAGTTGGGCCGTGAGAAGAATATGACATATTCGTCATTTTTTTGTGACACTTATTACTATTGTGCCGTTATTCACAGATGTATTATCTAATTACATATATTCATTTATGCATATAAAGGCAGGATTGTTTTATGGTCACACAAGCATTGGCACAGGAAATATCACAACTTGAAGCGGATTTTTGCTCCGCCCTGTCCGATCCCAATCGATTGCTCATCCTATATGCCCTGGCCGATATGCCCCACAATGTCACGGACCTGGCTAACGAATTAAATATCACCCAGCCCACGGCTTCACGCCATCTTAAGATTTTGCGCGAGCGCGGGCTGGTTTATACCGTTCGCCAGGGTACAACTATCACCTACCATCTTGCCGACCCGCGACTCATCCAGGCCCTCGATCTGTTGCGGACCGTGATGCGCGACCGTTTTGCACATCGGGCCGGTTTGATGGAAGAGACCAAGGCCGCATAGTATTTTCTTCTTGAGGAGGAAGGTATGCATATAAAGAAATTGTATTTGTTGCTCGTGACCGCCGGACTCCTGGTTTTGATCGTCACCGGCATCGCCCTGGTGACCGTCCAGCCGGTAAAGGCCCAGTGCGGTTCACAAGTTTCATCCTGCAAGAACTGTCACGAGGTGCAGGCCAAGGATCCTGTTAACAACGATGGTACCAGCTGGCACCAGTCGCATGCCTTTGGCGATTTCTGTTACATCTGCCACGCCGGGAATAATCAGGCCACCGATGCAACGGTTGCCCATACCGGCATGGTCTCGCCCCTGGCCGATATCAATGCATCCTGCGCACAATGTCATCCGAACGATACGCAGGCTCGTGCACAGGTATATGCCGTCAAATTAGGTATCACGCTTGGTTCCGCCGCTACTCCAGCTTCTTCGGCTTCAAGTAATGCAACCTCCGCTGCCACGACAACCGCTTCTGCCTCATCCGCGGCAGGCAATACGCCCGCAACACAGCAACCGGTCGCGGCAGTGGCGCCGCAGGCTCCATCAGCTCCCAACGATTCAAACATCGTCAATTATGTTCAACGCTACAATGAGAATGTCCTTGGCCAATACCCAACCAACTGGGGCAATGTGATTTTGCTGGTCATGATCGCAGTCTTCTTGATTGGCGGCGGCGCGCTTGTGATTAGCCGCGAGGGCCTGGTCAGGATCTCCTTCAAAGACACCCGCCCAGTGGAAGGGGAGTATCCGGCGGACGTTGTGGACATGGTTCCCAATATCGCCAAATTGAAACCGAACGCGCGCAAGTCGCTGCGCCGGCTGCTCGAAAAACCGGAAGCCACTGCCGAAGTCCTGACCTCCATAGACAAACTGGCTGAAAGCAAATCATCGGATCACAAAGATCAGAAAAGCTGAGCAGTTTCACTTCGTGTGAAAGGAAAATAACATGGACTGGATCGTCAAGCAAATTCGCAAGGAGACGTGGTCACCCTACGTGGCGGGCATCCTGCTTGGCATTGTAGGCATACTGGCTGTGCTGCTCTCCAACACCCTGCTGGGGGCCTCGGGGGCGTTCGAGAACCTGGCCGGGATGATCGGCAAGGCGATTGCCCCCAAGGCTTTTGACAATATGTATTTCAACTTCATCATGCCGCCCGGCATCACCTGGGGCGTCATCCTGCTGGTCGGCGTATTCTTCGGCGGCCTGATCGGCGCCGCCACCAGCGGCACCCTCCAGTGGGGCAAAAAAGATGCGGCCAATGGCGATGCCCAATGGAAGCGCATCTTCGGCCCGCAGACCTGGAAGCGCTGGGTGCTGGGTTTCATCGGCGCCATCATCCTGGAATATGCCGCCGGCATCGCCGGCGGCTGCACCAGCGGCCTGGCCATTTCAGGCGGCATGTTGTTGGTTCCGGCGGCCTTCCTCTTCATCGCCGGCATGTTCGCGTCCGGCATCCTCACAGCCCTGATCGTCTATCGCAACCGCTACTAACCCAAGGAGAGCTGAAATGAATTATGTCATTGCCTTGGTCCTCGGCTCGTTCTTCGGATTTTCGTTGAACAAAGCCGGGTTGACCAAATACAACAAGATCGTCAACCAGTTCCGTTTCACCGACATGGCGGTTTTGAAATTCATGATGACCGCCCTGGTCGTCGCCATGATCGGACTCTACGGCCTGCGCGGCCTGGGTCTCGATCACCTTCCCGACTGTTCCCGCCACCTATATCGTTGGGAACCTGGTCGGCGGGCTGATATTCGGGATCGGCATGGCCCTCACCGGATACTGACCGGGTACATGTGTCGCCGGGTCCGGCGAAGGAAAATTGGATTATCTCATCCCTGGTTTGCTTGGCTTTCTGATCGGTGCAGTTATTTACGGCCTCACCTATCAGCAGGTATTCCCGCAAATCTCGAAGCTGGCTAACTTGGGCGGCGTGGTGATGCCTGATCTTTGGAACCTCAACCCGTACTTAACGGTGCTCGCTTTCTCGTTGATGGCCCTGCTCTTGTTCTATCTGATCGACCGCATGGGCATGCAGCGAAAAGAGAAAGGGTAATCGGCAACCGGTAATCCGAGATCGTTTTCGGGTGGGTACGGGTTGCCGTATCGGAGCATCTCATGACGAAATTACTGACACGACGTGACTTTCTTAAATTAGGCGGCGCGGCCATCGGTGCCATCGCGCTGGGCGAGTTCATTCCACCCCTCGTGGCGAAGGCCGCCCGCGAAGCCGGGCAGCTGGATGCCAGCGGCAACGGCTACATCTCAAGCATGTGTGAGATGTGCGTCTGGCGCTGTGGTTTGCTGGCCAAGGTCAAAGACGGCCGCGTGGTCAAGCTGGAAGGCAACCCCGATCATCCTCATTCCAAAGGCAAGCTGTGCCCGCGCGGCCAGGCCGGGCTGATGAACACCTACGATCCGGACCGCGTACTGACCCCGCTCGTCAGGGTGGGCAATCGCGGCGAAGGCCAGTTCCGCAAAGCCTCCTGGGATGAAGCCCTGGATATCGTCGCCAAAAATATGCTGGATATCAAGCAAAAATATGGCCCCGAGGCGATGGTCTTCTCGTCCACGCACAACCTGTCGCAGCCTTTGTTCGAAAATTTGCTGCAGGCGTATGGTTCACCCAATTATGGTACCCAGCGCAGCCTGTGTTTCAACGCCATGACCGTCTCGAACCTGATCACGTATGGCATGGAAGAACCCGAGCGGGATTACAGCCAGCTCAAGTACATTATCCTGACCGGCCGCAATCTGGCTGAAGCCATTTCCAACTCCGAGACCGGCGATTTGATCCATGCCGTTGACCGCGGGGTGAAGCTGGTCTATCTCGATCCGCGCTTTACCAAGACCGCTGCGAAAGCGACCGAATGGCTCCCCATCCGCCCCGGCACCGACCTGGCCTTCCATCTGGCGATGCTCAATGTCATCATCGGCGAAGGCTTGTATAACGCATTCCTTCGTGTCCCAATATACGGTTGGCTTTGACGAAGTTGCCGCAAGCGTCAGTCAATACACGCCCGAATGGGCCACTGGCATCACCGAGATCCCGGCGGATACGATCCGCCGCATCGCACGCGAGTTTGCCGCAGCCGCTCCTTATTCGCTGGCACACAATGGCTGGCGTACGTCGAACTTTGTCAACTCATTCCAGACCGAACGCGCCATCACCATTCTCAACGCCCTGGTAGGCAACTGGGGAACCACGATGTTCCCTGTGGGCACCGGTACCGGCGGCATGGGCACTCCCCCTCAACCGGCGTACCCGCGTGTTTCGGCCCTGCGCCTCGACGGGGTTCCCTGGAAGTATCCTTTTGTCCCGCTTCAGTATGGCGTCTTCCAGCAGCTGCGCGACTCGATCGTCGCCGAAGACCCATACGCCGCGCACGGCTGGCTCATTTCGCGCCAAAACCCTGCCATGTCCATTCCTGACCGGAAGAAGACTCTGGAAGCCTTTGGCAAAATGGATTTCATCGTCACCATTGATATCATCATGAACGACACGTCATGGTTCTCGGATGTGGTCCTGCCGGAAGCCTCCTATCTCGAACGTTATGACCCGCTCTCGATGGTTGGCGACCCGCTGTCAGCGGTTGGCTCGCGCGCCTTTTTGCGCCAGCCTGTCATCGAGCCGCAGGGCGAAGGCAAATCGGCCTTGTGGATCTACAAGCAGCTCGGTACTCGTTTGGGCCTCGGTGATTTCTTCCAATATAAGGATGAAGAGGATTACATCACCCAGCAGTTGGCTCCCCTCGGCGTATCGCTCGATGAAGTTCATACCCGCGGCTATGTGGATTTACCCGCCGGCAATCAGGATATTTACAAATGGACTACCTCCAGCGGGAAGATCGAGCTCAAATCCGACGCGCTCGATAAAGCCGGTTTTGACGGCGTCCCCAAATGGCAAGAACCACCTGCGCCCAAGTCCGGTCAGTTCTATCTGCTCACCGGCAAAGGCGCGCGTCAGACCCAGTTCGGTACGCAGAACAACCAGTTGCTGCACAAGTATGATGATGAACCCGGTCTTTGGATGAACGCCGGTACCGCTGCCTCTCAAGGGTTGAAGGATGGCGATAAGGTTGAAGTGACCAGCGAGGTCGGCAAGATTTATATCAAGCTGCAGGTGACTCAAGCCATCCGTCCTGATTGCGTTTATATGACCCCTGGTTTCGGGCATCTTTCGATGGGCATCACTACCGCCTATGGTCTCGGCTCCAGTGATTCGGATCTGCACGTTACTTATACCGACCCGATCAGCGGCGGCCAGGCTCTCAGTCAAACATTTGTATCGGTAAAGAAAGTAGCAGATGCACCTGACGAAAAGACGCGCAAGCCGCTTTATTTAGGAGAGTAGGACATGACAAACCATAAATATGGTTTCCTTATTGACGCATCCCGGTGCATTGATTGCCGCGCCTGCATGATGGCTTGCAGTGTGCAAAACAATGTCCCGCTGGAACACACACGCATATGGATGAAAGATACCGGTATCGTTGGTGAATATCCTGATTTGAAGCACTATACGGCAATTTACCACTGTATGCATTGTGTGGACCCCTCCTGCGTATCCGCATGCACGGTTGGGGCGCTGCAGCAGAATGAAGACGGTATTGTGACGTATGATCAGGATCGCTGTATTGGCTGTCGTTATTGCATGTATGCCTGTCCATTCGAGGTTCCTCATTTTGAATGGGATCAACAGTTTGCCTTGATCGTCAAATGCGACATGTGTGTCTCCCGCCTGGAAGAGGGACAACAACAGCCTGCATGCACCGCGACCTGTCCCACCGAAGCCATTCAATTCGGCAGCCGGGATGATATGCTGGCGATGGCGCATGAACGTATTCAAAAGGAGCCGGACCGTTACGTGGACCACGTTTTTGGCGAGCATGAAAACGGCGGCACATCCACATTCTACATTTCGCCGGTTTCTTTTGAGAAACTGGGCTTTCCGGCAGTGCAAACCACGAAATCTCCTGCGGAGTTCAACCGTCTGGCAACAGAAATCGGTACGCCTGTGATTGCTTCAACGGTGGCGATCGGGATGACGGGAATCTACCTCATGCTCGATCATAATAAACATAAAGAAGATGCAAAGCACGCCGGGCAGGTGAACGAACAGGCAAAGTCCGAAACCGTAGAGAAGGAATAGGTAATGGCTGTTACCATCCATATCAATACTAAAATCATGAACGTTAAGGCATTACAGGGTTTGCCTCGCTTTGTATATGCCCTGGCTGTATTGACAGCTTTGGGGATGAGCGCAGGCCTGTACCGTCTCTATGCAGGATTAGGGGCCACAACCAACTTAAGCACGGTTTTCCCCTGGGGCTTGTGGATCAGTTTCGATTTGACAACAGTCGCTTTTGCCGGCGCGGCCTTTACCCTGGCCACCCTGGTATATGTTTTCCACATGCACGACCTGCATTCGGCTATCCGTCCTACCGTACTTTTCGGCCTGCTTGGTTACAGTTCGGTATTGGTCATCCTGTTTTTTGACCTGGGTCGCTGGGATCGCTTCTGGCACTTTCTGGTCTACCCCAATCTCACATCCGCCCTCTTTGAAGTCAGTTGGTGTATTGCCCTCTACAGTGGTATTCTGACCTATGAACTTGCCCCGGTAATTCTGGATCAATTCAAAAATGGGAGGATTTCAAAGTTCCTCGAAAAAATCACCATCCCGATGGTGATCGCAGGCATCACACTTTCATCCATGCATCAATCTTCTCTCGGTTCCCTGTTCGTGATTCAGGTGCATCGTTTGAACCCATTATGGTACTCCATCATTCAGCCTGAATTTTTCCTGGTGTCGTCCCTCGCTGCAGGCATCTCTACCATTATCATTGGCTCTTACGTCAGCATCCGGCTGTTTGGTCAGACGCTCAGCGAGAAGGTCCTTGAAAAATTGGGAAGTTTCATACCGTGGATTCTGGGTCTCTATCTGGCGATGAAACTGGGCGACCTTATTCTGGGCAGTAAACTCAATTTACTTTTCACCAGCGGGATACTCAGTGTTTTGTACCTGGCTGAAATGCTTCTGGTAATCATTCCCATCATTTGGTTTTCCATTGATGGACTTCGCTCCACCCGGAAGACTGCCCTGGCTGGCGCTTTATTCGTCGCGGCAGGGATTTTGCTTAATCGTTTTGACGTAACCTGGTTTGCCATGAAGTCACTCAACGGCATTACCTATTTTCCATCATGGATAGAAGCAGCTCTGCTTGTGGGAGTAGCCTCAGGCGTATTGCTGGTTTATACATTGGTGGCTCATTTCTTCCCGGTGTTTTCTGAAACTGTTCCTGTGTCAAAAGCTTCTCAGCATAAACCCCCGGCTCTTCAACCTGTCCGGCCTCCGCTGCGGAAGCCGGTTTCATCATCGAAGGCAGCCGGCGACTGAGCCTATCCCCAAAAAAACAAAACCGCTCCTGCAATGGGCGGTTTTTTTCGACCCTATACTATAATTCTTTTATGCGCCCCAATTTTTTCCATCACCTGCACCCACCCACGATCCCTGCGGCTCAAGCACGCTGGCGTTACACGCTTGGCGCAGGTGGGTTGGCGGTTTTCCTGGTGCTTGTGCTGGGGGTGACCGGAATCCTGGAAATGTTCTATTACATTCCCACGCCCGACCAGGCCGGGCTTTCAATACAGACTATCACGTATCTGGTTCCCTTTGGCGCGCTGGTCCGCAATCTCCATTTCTGGGCCGCCCAGCTTTTACTGATCGTCATTGCGGTCCATCTGGTGCGGGTCGTTTTCACCGGTGCGTATGCCGCGCCGCGCCGCTTCAATTATTTGCTTGGGTTGGCGCTGTTCGTGTTTGCGATCCTGCTCGACTTCACGGGCTATGTGCTGCGCTGGGACATAGGCGTTCAATGGGCGCTGGTGGTCGGGACCAATCTCATCAAGACCATCCCGTGGATCGGGCCCGGGCTTTACATCATTCTTACCGGCTCGACCCAGCCCGGCATCGCGACCTTGATCCGCTTCTATGCCTGGCATATTTTCGGGTTGACGCTTGGCGCGGCCGTTCTACTGGTGTGGCATATCTTCCGCGTCCGCCGTGACGGTGGCATCGCCGTACCGCCTCCCGGCTTGCGCACCGATAATCAACGGATCACCCGCTATGAGCTGGTGCGCCGCGAAGTATTGGCCATGCTCTTTTCCGGCGCGGCGCTCATCCTGCTGGCAGTTTTTTTTCCGGCGCCTCTCGATGAACCGATCACGGGGACGGCCGAAGTACTCGGTGAAGCCCGTGCGCCTTGGTTCTTCCTGTGGATCCAGCAAATGCTCAAATGGGGCGACCCGTTCTTTTGGGGCATCGTTGTCCCGTTATTGCTACTGGCATTGCTGGCGCTGATCCCCTACATCTTTCCAAAACCAGCCGATCGTGAACTGGGTCGCTGGTTCCCCAGGTCCAACCGTCTGGCCCAGGTTACATTGGCAGTGATCGTCCTGTTTATCATCATCCTGTCGATCGTGGCCAGGCTATCGATGGTGGCCGGGCCATCCAGCAGCTAAAGTATGAATCGCTCGCTCCTTATCGGTTCCGGCGCCCTTCTTATAGTAATGGTCTTCGCCTGGTGGCTCACCTCACGCCAGCCGAAGCCGGTCCTCTTGATTCCAACCCTGACCGGCAAACCGGAATATTGCCTTACCTGCCACAGCGACCTGGCCCAGATCAGCCCATCGCATCCTGTTAAAACATTCGGCTGCGTGATCTGCCACGGCGGCGATGCGCTCGCGCTTAACGCCGACCAGGCGCATAGCACCATGCGCGGCGGCGCCAACCCATCCGACTTGTCGGTGGTGCAGCAGTCCTGTGGAGGCAGCAACTGTCATTCCGGCAGTGCCGCCGATAACCAGGATCATATCCAGCGCGTGATGGGTAGTGTGCAGTCTACCTATGCGGGTGCAATTACGAATATGCTCTATACCTACGGGGCCGAACCAGACCTTACGGCCCGCTTCGGCATCCATGCCGTAACCGATGATGTGATCACGACCAAGACGGGTGTGCCTGCGCTCAAGTTTTTCAATCCGGCAACGGAGACCAACCCATTCATCAAGGAATTCGCCTCCAATTGTCTTGACTGTCACATTAACGCCCAGCCTCTACCTGGTCAGTCATTCGACCGGCTCACAGGCTGCGCCGCCTGCCATACTCCCAACATCGACTCCTTTCCAAAAGGCCAGATCCATAAGCTGACAACGGCCATTCCATATACACAATGCAACACCTGTCATAACCGCGGCAACTATGACCTGCGCACGATGACCTTCGTCCAGCGTACCGACCAGCCGTCCGATCGTCTGCATAATTATTACCAGCCCATTGCACAGTTCACGCAATGCGAATACACGCTCGATTGCGTGGATTGCCATACGCGCACCGAAGCCATGGGTGACGGCGATATTCACTCGAATGAAACAGAGATCCAATACATCCAATGCCAGACTTGCCACGGCACACCCACCCAACTGCCGCAGACCAAAACCCTGACCGATCCCAACGATATTGCCTTCCGGCTGGCGCTGCTCAACCCGGTCGTTGACTTGAAAGTCGGGGATACAATTCTTGTCACCGATAAGGGCGAGCCGTTGTGGAACACGCGCGTTATGCCCGATGGAACCTATCAACTTGTCGGTAAAGCCACCGGTCAGGTATTCACCATCAGGCCGGTGATGGGCAGCGGCTGTACGCAGAATGGCATCGATCAATCCTCCGCGTATTGTCACACCTGCCATTCGGTTCAAAGGTAAAATGCCTGATCCTTCCCGTCGCGACTTTCTCAAGCTCACTACCACTGCTCTGCTGACTGCCAGCGGCTTGCTCGGTCTGGCCGGTCTGATCCGGTTTCTGGATTTTCAGCCTGGGCCTGCTCCCAAGACAGAATTTGATCTGGGCCCCGCTTCGGATTACCCATCCAGTACCCAGACTGTCATTTCGGATGTGCCGGCTCTCCTCACTCATGACCAGGCTGGGTTCAGCGCCTTGAGTTTGATCTGCACGCACCTCGGTTGCACCGTATGGCAGGACACGAATGGCCTTACCTGTCCATGTCACGGTTCACGGTATGATGAGAAAGGGAACGTCGTGCAGGGCCCGGCTAATAAACCGCTGGCCGCTCTTCGTGTTGAACTGACCGCCTCCGGACATTTGATCCTGCATACCGATTGATCTCAGAATGCGGCGTGTGATTATTTTGACAATGCCACATTGTCAAGTTATCCTGCTCGGAGTTTATTTTTTTTCATAGTCCTTGGTTCCAGCTTTCAAGCTCCTACCCCTCGGGATATGTGCGATAATTAGTGATCGATTCAAATATAGCCAAGGAGAAAAAATGGAACAACTACCGAAACCCTATCAGCAATTCCGCACCAACTATCCGGGAGTGTATAAAGTTTATGAGCAGCTCGGGGAGGCCGCAGCAAACGCCGGACCGCTTGACGCTAAAACACGCGAATTGATAAAGCTTGGAATGTCAGCCGCGAACAGGTCGGAGAGCGCGGTTCAATCCCATGCCATTCGAGCGCTCGATGCAGGTGCAAGCTCCGAAGAGATCGAACATACCTTGTTGCTCGGGATTAATACGCTTGGTTTTTCGACGATTATGGCCGCGATCACCTGGGCCAAAGCAGCAATTGCCGCGCGTAAGTGATAGGATTTTTTATTTGGCTTTAGGGGGCGGCGAGGCAGGTTTGGGCCAAAAGCGACAAGCCTGCCTCATGAATCCTAAATTGACCGAATCCGAACCTTCAAGGTATAATACCCTGCTTCTCTGGATGGTCGGCTGCATCCCCTTTGGAACCCATTTAACTTAATGATGGGACTTGCAATCATCTTCAAGCTAAGTGAGGAACGTACAAAATGCCTAAACGAACATATCAACCCAAGATCCGCCGCCGTATGCGCGTGCATGGTTTCCGCCAGCGCATGTCCACGGCCGATGGACGCACTGTGCTCAAGCGCCGCCGTCTGCGCGGGCGCTACAAGCTTACCGTCAGCGCCAACGAGCACGTCAAGCGGAATCATTGGTAGATCGCCAACAGCGTGACGGGAAACGCAAAGATTCTTTCTCAACGAGGTACGGGTGCAGCGCAAATTCCGCCTGACCCGGTCGGAGGACTTCAAGCGGGTGCGGCGATTCGGAAAATCGTATGCTCACCCGCTTATGGTGTTGGTAGTGCAGGCGAATGACGAAGCTCAAGGGGTAGGTGCCTGTCCTGCCAATGTGCGTGTGGGCGTGGCTGCTGCCCGGACGGTCGGGACAGCCGTGAAGCGCAATCGCGCCAAACGCCTCTTGCGCGCAGCCATGCAGACGCTGCTACCCACACTTGCCCCCGGTTGGGATTTGGTTCTGATTGCCCGGCCCGCGCTTGCGTCTTCCACTTTGGATGAGACCCGCCAGGTCCTGTTATCGCTTCTGCAGCGCTCCAAATTGATCTCCCATTCTGATGCAGCCTGAATTTTATCTTCCGCATGATTATCCCGATGAGCCGCGCCTGCGCGATTTACCGCATACGCCTCGGAATTGGGCGCGTATACCGCTGTTGGGATTGGTCCGTTTATATCAAATGACCCTTTCCCATGGCCTGCCGGAAGGCACGTGCCGTTTTTATCCGTCCTGCTCGCATTATGGTTATCAGGCGATTTATAAATATGGCGCACTTAAAGGCTCGTTGATGGCGGCCTGGCGTGTGCTCCGCTGCAATCCTTTCAATCCCGGGGGGTATGACCCCGTTCCGTAGGAGAATTATTTTTTCTAATGAAACGATTAATCCTGATCTCTCTTGTATTGCTGGCAGCCATACTGCTTAGCGCCTGTTCTGCCGGAACCAGCGCTGCCACCTGGCCTGGCCTGGCCGCTGACAATAAATTGGCGTATTTAGCCGATGGTACCTATGTCTACGCGGTACGTCTCAGTGACGGTACAAAGGCCTGGCAGTATCCCGATAAAGCCGGCACGCAGCTCTTCTACGCCACGCCCCGTGCTTACCACCGATGGACAAGTGCTGGTTGGCAGCGCCGGACGCGATTATGAGCTGACCAGCCTCGATACAACTACCGGTCAACAGAAATGGGCCGCGCCTTTCGTTGCCACCGATCGCTGGGTGGCTGCGCCTTTGGTTGTGGGCGATGCCGTTTATGCGGCCAACAACGATGGCACACTTTATGTGCTCAAACTTGCCACCGGTGAAAAGGTCTGGTCATTGCATATCAGCAAGGAGTTGTGGGGCGCGCCTGTGACGGATGGAAAACTGGTCTTTGTCACTTCACTTGACCATTTCCTGTATGCGGTTGATCCGGCAGCTGCAAAAGGTGATCTGGAAGGTTGACCTTGGCGGTTCAGCGCCTGATTCGCCGGCAGTCAGCAGCGACGGAAAAACCCTGTACGTCGGGTCGTTCGCCAAGAAAATAGTAGCGGTGGATATAGCCACCGGCTCAGTTCGTTGGACCGCGGATACGAAGGATTGGGTCTGGGGCACTCCTGTTTTGAGCAGCGATAGTCTCTTTGCCGCCGACATCAGCGGAAATATTTATTCACTTGGAATGCCGAACGGTAAGGATGCCTGGCCCAGCCTCCAGCCTGATGGGCCGATCACCGGAAGCCCGCTCGTTCTTGCAGATGGCGGTATAGTGGTTGCGACCCAATCCGGCTCTCTCTATGCGTTCGATAACACCGGCGTCAAAATGTGGGATGTCGCTGCCGGTGGAAATATTTACACGTCACCTGTGGCTGCCCTTGATTCGACAGCCGGCCTTATTATCGTCGCACCCTTGAACACTGATTTTATGCTGGCGGCGGTCAGCAGGGACGGCAAACTCGTTTGGAAGTTTACTGGCAAATAAAAGGAAGGTACCATGTGGGACCAATTCATTCTTAATCCCTTTACAAATGTATTGTTGTTTATCTACAATATCATCGGTCGCAACTATGGCGTCGCGATCATATTGTTCACCATCCTGATCCGTGCTATAACCTGGCCGCTCAACGCCCAGCAATTGAAGGGCGCCAAGGTTATGCAGGATTTGCAAAAGGACAAGGAATGGCTGGACATTCAAAAGAAATATGCCAAGGACCGCGAGAAGCTGGCGTCGGAACAAATGCGTATCTATAAAGAACGCGGCATTAATCCGTTTGCATCCTGCCTGCCGACCCTCATTCAGTTCCCGATCATCATTGGTCTGTATCAAAGCATCACCCGTGCACTGGCGGCCACTCCGCTGGGACTGTTTCAATTGGCGGGCAGTATCTATCCCTCTTTCCTGAATGCCGCCTTGCTTATTCCTCTCAACAGCAAGTTCCTTTGGATGGATCTTGGCCGGCCTGAAGGCCTTCCTTTCCCGGCAGGGTTTTCGCTTCCCTTCCTTCCATACGGTTTCCCCACTCTGGCCATTATCGTGGCGGTCACCACCTATCTTCAGACCAAGCTGACTTTGCCGCCCAGCGGGACTGGTGGGGCCAATGATCAGTCCGCGGCCATGAACAGCATGATGAGCATTTACATGCCTCTTCTGCTGGGTTATTTCGCACTCAATTTTGCATCTGGTCTGGCGGTCTATTTCGTCACCAGCAATGTACTGGGTATCGTGCAGTATGCCTCGATGGGACGCGTCAACTGGCGCAACCTTTTGCCGGGTGGCGACAAGGCCTTGCCTGCAAAAACAGGCTCAAGGAAATAATTTCAGGGAGGTCAATATGACCGAGCGTACGACATTGGAAATCATTGCTCCGACTGTAGAGGAGGCCCTTTCGCAGGGACTTGCTCAACTGGGCCTGCCTGCGAATGCGGTCTCCGTAGAAGTTCTCGACTCTGGCAATAAAGGTTTGTTCGGGTTGGGTGGACGCCAGGTCCGGGTTCGGCTGACGGTGAATATTCCCGGCCAGGAACCGGCCCAGCCGGCCATCCCGTCCCCGGAGAAGGTTTCGGCCTCGCAGGTTAAAAAGCAGCCGCCAGCCGCTCGTCAGGCTTCGTCTGGCGTGGCTCCCGTGGCGACCAAGGTGAAGCACGAAGAAAAAGTGCCAAGTGACCGTCCCGCCAAAACGGAGGCTAAGATCGCCGGGCCTGAAACAGACGGTCATGATCCTGTCCTGGACAAGACCGAAGCGACCATCTCCAAACTGCTTTATCACATGGGGTTGCAGGCGCAGGTCTCGGCGCATTACGGTGAGGCCCGTGAAGACCGCCGTCCGATCATGGTTGATATTCGCGGCAGCGATTTGGGAGTATTGATCGGTCGTCGCAGCGAAACGCTGGCGGCCTTTCAGTATATTGCCTCGCTCATGGTGGGAAAAGAGACCGACCAATTTGTGCACCTGATCGTGGATGTGGAGGGCCATCGCGACCGTCGCGAGCGGCAGTTACGTCAGTTGGCCCAGCGCATGGCGGAGCAGGTGATCAAATCTGGCCGCAAGCTCACTCTGGAGCCGATGCCCGCCTCTGAACGTCGTGTCATCCATATGGAGCTGCGCGACCACCCTGCAGTCACCACCGAGAGCATGGGCGAAGAACCACATCGCAAAGTCACGATCTTGCTGAAAGAATGATAATAACCTCCGACGTCCTGAAAACGTCGGAGGTTTATTATTTCCAGGCCGGCCACAGGGTTAATCCTGCGGAATGCCGCTGAGCAATTATGTCGCCGCCCTCGCGAAGCCCCCCTTCCGGTTATCCTCCTTAATTACCAAATTACTAATCTACCAATTTACCAGCTTACCAATCTACCAAGTTTCCAATCTTCCTCCCAACCGGGCAGTCTCCCTTTCCTCGTTTATAATCTATTTATGTTCGAGTTCGTTCCTCTTGAACCGGTGGACTATCTCGTTATCGGTCATCTCACCGAAGACCTGACACCTTCCGGTCCGCGTCTCGGAGGGACAGCTGCGTTTTCAGCGCTCACTGCTCTTTCGCTCGGATTGCGCGTGGGCGTAGTCACCGCGCTGGGCGGGGAGATTTCGCTTAAGGCCTTGGACGGCATCTCGGTCGTTAAGATTCCTTCGCCGCACAGCACTACTTTTGAAAATATATATGGAGAGGATGGACGGCGCCAGGTTCTGCATTACCGGGCTGTGCCCATTTCTGTCGAAAACGTACCGGATATCTGGCGTACTGCTTCCATTGTCCACCTCGGTCCGGTCGCTCGCGAACTCGATGCAGACTGGTCAAAAGCCGTTGCCAGGTATTTTCCCACCTCATTAATAGGTATCACTCCTCAGGGTTGGATGCGCACCTGGGATGACGATGGTCGTGTCGTGCCCGATAAATGGGAATCGGCAGAAGCATTTTTACCCCAGGCCGGCGCGGTTGTCCTCAGCCGTGAAGACGTGCTCGGAGACGATGAACTGATCGAATCAATGGCTCACCAGACACGCATTCTGGCTGTCACCGAAGGCTCGGCTGGCTCGGTGCTTTATTGGAACGGTGATCGTCGCCGGTTCCGCGCACCCGAAGTCGAGGAGGTGGATGCCACGGGCGCGGGCGACATTTTTGCGGCAGCTTTTTTCGTCCGTTTACAGGCCACGCGCGATCCATGGGCGGCCGCCCGCTTTGCCACGCAGCTTGCTGCACGTTCGGTTGCACGTCCGGGCCTGGATGGCATTCCCACACAAGCCGAGATCCAGGAATGTCTTATGGAGGTCATTTAGTGGCTCGAATTTATACGCTCGTCAATCAAAAAGGCGGCGTGGGCAAAACCACCACCGCCATCAACCTGGGCGCTTACATGGCCCACTTCGGCCAGCGTGTCCTGGTCGTGGACCTCGATCCACAGGCGAATGCCACTTCCTGCCTGGGCGTGGACAAGACCGCTGTCAAAGGCGGCACATATGAATGTTTGCTGGGCAGCGCCGCGGCGCCTTTCATCCTGTTGAATGAACGTCTCAAGCTCGCGCTTTTGCCTTCCTCTCCTGCCCTGGCCGGGGCGGAAGTGGAGCTGGTGGATGAACTGGCCCGCGAGACTGCGTTTGAAAAAAGCCCTCGAACCGCTTGTCGGTCGTTATGATTACATCCTGGTGGATTGTCCTCCTTCGCTGGGTCTTCTGACCATTAATGGTCTGGTGGCTGCAAAGGACGGTGTACTGGTCCCAGTGCAATGCGAATATCTTGCGCTGGAAGGCCTGGGCCAACTGACGCAGACGGTTCAACGCGTCCGCTCGGC
>CAVWHR010000050.1:0-69535 GCA_963754835.1 uncultured Chloroflexia bacterium
CAAGCAATAAACCAGTTAATGGCGGCGTTACCCAAAGACAAACCGATCTGGGGCGCAATGTTTGTCGTACTAAAAGGGTAGTGCAATATTTCTTCCGTCAGAATTCGCCTTTCCCGTCTTGGGTGCAATTTGGGTGCCATTGGGATACCACGTAGTAAAAACAATTTGCGCCGTAGAATTATTTTCCCTTAAAAATCATACTACATGCACGCTGTAACATGTTTTAGTCTCAACAAACAAGCAGGTGACAAACTGCACTGATAACACTGGACGGGAAAGAAAGCTCCCCAACCCGCAAAGCCTATTCTTCCAAATAAATACCTCTACTCTTAAGTACGTGTATTATCGACTTGATAACCGGATATCCTCCGATCAGAATTATAAACTCCGGTATCGCGACAGAACCGGCGAGCAGCCACATGCCACCCGCCCCATAAAACGACAGCATTAACCCGACCGATAAAGAAGTGGTAATCGCGTACACACCCAGAGCTACCAGGGGAAGCCGTTTACCCATCCATCTAAAAAGGAAATAAGCGATTACACCTCCTGCAATATCGGTCAAGGGCATGAACACAAGTTCCCATGGCCCTACGAAGGGGCTGGCCAGATTGCCAAAGAATGTTCCTATTCCAATTCCCAAAGCATATACGGGATCGACCAGGACAAATACCTTGAAAATTTCAGACACACGGAATTGAATTGGACCATAACTGAATGGAGCAATGACAATCGTAAAGACTGCATATAATGCTCCGATAATAGCTAATCTAACAATTTGTGTTGTTGTAATTTTCATTTACTCTCTTTTATGAAACAGTGAATTTTACTGCTTCTTGCATAAATCTCTACTGCTCCGCATGCCGCTTCGCAGTACCCTGTAAACTTTTTTGATCATTTATAAGGTAAAAAGTATCTACTCACCCCTGCTTGGCGAGGAAAACACTCGCCATCTGCGACATCTTCGCTACGCTCGCGCCGATAAGTACGCTCGGCATCTTCGACTTTCAGCCTGGAACTAGAGAATTCCGTGCAGGGAATTCACCTGCACCTTCGGAAAACGATATGTGCAGGGCGTACGCCCTGCACATATCGTTTTTCCGGGTATTTCATGCAGGGGCTGTGAGTAGTTACGGTAAAAAACAAGAAATTAATTTAGATACCGACAGAACACGGTACCTTGTCCAAAAGAACAAGAAAAGGATCATATAATTATGCAGTACTTTGTAATGGGTATGAATTATGGGATGTTGACAAATAGAATGAGGCGATATGAATAAGTCTCTACGACACCTGAGCTCATTTATCGCTCCGATCTTTTTGTGTTTGGTGCTTCCTTACCTGATCCTCTGGTTTCAGCAGCGATCACTAGTTCCAGCAACGACCTCTTCAACGGGCATCCTGATCGTGAGTCTGGTGATCATCCTTGCAGGTCTGGGATTATTTATAGCGACTGTCAGGATGTTTATTATGATCGGTAATGGCACGATCATGCCCTGGGACCCTACTCGAAAGCTGATCGTGGCAAGCTTTTATCGTTATGTCAGAAACCCCATGATCCTGAGCCTTATTATTCTGCAGGTTGGTGAGGCACTTCTCTTTACCTCCTTTGGGATTTTCGTACTCGCAATCCTGAATTTTGTCATCAACACCGCTTACTTCATATACTTCGAAGAACCGGGGTTAGAGAAGCGATTTGGCGCAGAGTACATTGAGTATAAGAAAAATGTTCCCCGCTGGATTCCAAGATCAAAACCTTGGCGGCCAACGTGACGCAGAACCAAATCTTGACCCAATCCTCAGGAGGAGCCAGGACTACTCCATAACGCCTTCGGTGCGGGATCTGCACGCCGATAAGAACACTCGGCATCTCCGCGCCGGGAAAGGCACTCGGCATCTGCGACTTTCAGCCTGGGACTAAGAATTCCGCGCAGGAAATTCACTCGAAGAGGAAAGCATGAAAAAGAAGCCGGTCATACTTATATCTCTTTCCATAATCATACGTCGCGTTCCTGGGCAGCCTGCTTACCAGAATTCAAAAGCGAGAACCCATTACAATGACTGCCAACATTGCATTACAAAAGATGGGGATCGATGAACTGATCGCAAAGGCAGACGTGATTGGCATCGGTCAAATTCGCTCATATCATCCCGACCAGTGGAATACGAAGAATGGAAAGCTGCCTCCAGATATTACGGCGAAGAACATTTCACCTGACTTTATCATACTTCGAGATGCCGAGTTCGAAATCCGCCAATTCATTAAAGGTGATACTGCGCAACCTGTGATGCGTATTCGTACGTTTGGCGGCAAGGTCGATCAGGACCGTATGATAGTGGAAGATGAGCCCTCTCTCGATACTGGACAAACCTATTTACTTTTTCTCGAGCAGGATCACGGAACCACAGCTACCATCAACCCCGGGCACTACTTGATCGTAGGCTCAATTCAAGGGGTCTATAGAATCTCTAACGGCAAGGCAATTTCGGCATCAGAGCAGTGGGCACTGGAAGACTTAATAAATTACATCCAGCGGTCGCTATCAGCCTCTATGGACGGGCTTTGTGCCGCGCCCAGGAATCCACCTGGCATCTTCGCACCGGGAAGGACACCCGGCATCTACGAGAAAAGCGCCAGGCATCTGCGCGCCGATAAGAGCACTCGGCATCTTCGATACTAAGGGGTCCATGACCCATTTCAGACGCGAGACAACTCACGATTTGCTACAGGACGTTTATTTATGAAGTATTGTATTTACTCAGCCCTACTTGGCGAGGAAAACACTCGCCATCTGCGACATCTTCGCTACGCTCGCGCCGATAAGTACGCTCGGCATCTTCGACTTTCAGCCTGGGACTAGAAATGTCGAAAACCAACAACAAGGGGTAAGTAGTTAGGAAGTATTTATGTCGGGATTGGAGGAAGTCAAAGGCACATCATTGGCAAACTGTATAGTTGAACCCTGTCCGACGACAAGGATGCCCGGAGATCATCAGGCAAGGACTCAATTGGATATTTTTATCACTTATGCCGCTGCATATACCTTTTGTAAACGCGGGTCCAGGCTTCACTTGGATTCTGGGGCCTGGTCTTCTTATGGCTGTCACGGCTCAGGAAGAACGCAAAATCCTCAAGCAGACTCGAGACTGGATCCAGCGGCTTGTGATACAGCAGAGGGTGTCCCTGATTGATGGCTTCCACAAACACATCCTGCACATAGGGGATCGTAGCGACCGCCGGCATTCCAAGAGCCGCTTCGATCTTATCCTTGGGCAGGCCTCCGCGCGGGAAGGTGGCATTCAGAACCAACTTGACTTTTTCCCGGGGGAAGCCGAGTTTATCGTAGGTATCCAGGGCGGCGGTCGCAGCCCGGACGGAAGCCATTTCCGGCGAGGCCACCATTAAGATCAGATCGGCCTCATCCAGGGCATGCAGCGGAACGTCGCTAAAATCGTGAGGCAGGTCGGCCACGATATATCCATATTGCTGTTTTAGAAGTTGTATTGCCTTGGCCAGGGTATCACCGTTCAAGTTATCCGATTCGGTGGGAAAGGTGGGTGCAGCGATAAAGGCCAGGCCGCTATCGTGCACATTCACCACCGATTGCAGCATTTCCCAATCCAACTCGCCCGGCTTATAGCGGGCAATATCCGTCCAAGTGCGGCGCAGGGCCAAATTCAGCATGAGCGCAATCTGCCCGGCGGTCATGACCAGGTCCAACAGGATGGTCGAATGCGGCCAGAGCGAGGCCAGGCCCACGGCAAGGTTGGCAGCCAGTGTGGACGACCCGGTGCCGCCGCGCAGACTCTGCACGGCGATCATATATCCTTCTTCTTTAGGAGTCGCCTCGGGCTGGGACACCGCCCGGGCCACCTCGATCCGCCGTATAAGAGCCGTCATGCGGGCAGCCAGTTCCTGTGCATCGAAAGGTTTGGTTAAAAATTCATCCGCCCCGGCTTCGAAGGCTTTGAGCTTATCCTGCAGCCCGGACTGGGCGGTCAGGACCAGGATGGGGGTCGCAGCAAATTGTTTCTCACGCCGCAAAAGTTTCGTCACTTCATAACCATTGAGCTCCGGCATCACCACGTCGGTCACGATGATATCCGGATGCAGGCTGCGGGCCATGGCGACCCCGCTCAGGCCGGTTTCAGAGAAATCGAGCTGGCACTTTAGTGGTTCCAATGCGCGTGCAAATATCTGGTGATTGATCGGTTCGTCATCGATGTACAGGATACGAGTCATATCTACTCCTGACCGTGGGAAACCCGGCCGGCGAAATATTCCTGCAAGGAACGGGCAGCCGCCTCCAATTCCTGAAGGAGGGCCGGGGCGTTTGTAAGGTCCTCACGTTTGCCCAGCTCTTCGATCTTCAGAGCAAGTCCAGCCAGCGGCTCGGCGCTGAAATTCAGCGCCACTCCCTTCAAATTGTGACCCAGCCTCCCGAGACTGTTCGGATCCCCGGCCTGCATGGCTTTACGGATTTCCACCAGGCGGCCCGGCAGACCTGCCACAAATTCCCCGCATAACTCCATCATGAAACCACGATCACCACCAAAACGATACAGAGCGGATTCAAAATCGATGGGAAGTATTTCAGTGTCCGGAAGTATTGAAGAATTGACAGAAACGTTTATTCCCGAATCTGGGGTGTGCCTCGCTTGTTCGCCGAAGAGGCCCTCTTGTCCCTGCAATTGATCGTCCGTGAAGGCAGGCAGCGTGGGCATCGAAGTATAGTCCTGGGTCTCTTCGACCGACTGGCCATTATTTTCAGGTACCTCGAGGGATGGGATCCAGCGGATGAGGACATTGAATAAAACCTTTGGTTCGAGAGGCTTGCTGACGTAATCGTCCATGCCCGCATCCAGGCAACGCTCACGGTCTCCCGCCATGGCGTGGGCCGTCATGGCAATGATCGGTGTATGCAAATTTTTGTCTGTTTCCCAGGCGCGGATATTTTGAGTGGCTTCGAACCCATCCATCTCAGGCATCTGGACGTCCATCAGTATGGCGTTGTACTGAACCGACTTTATTTTCTCCACGGCCTGCGCACCGGTTTCAACGGCATCCACCGAGTAACCGGCTTTTTGCAGCAATACAACGGCGAGTTTCTGGTTGATCGGGTTATCCTCCGCCAAAAGCAGACGCAATCCGGATCTCCTTTTTTCGGAGAGGATGTGCCGGGTGACCAGACCGGGTGCCTGATCACCCTTCGGGGTAAGGACGGCGACAACGGCATCGAACAGCATTTGTTGCTTGACGGGCTTGAGCAAATAACCGGAGCAACCCAGCATTTCGAAACGCACTGCGTCACCGCGCTCGCCCATGGAGGTGAGGATGATGATCTTCACATCCTTCACGGCGGGATCGCTTTTGATGGCACGCGCAGTCTGTTCGCCGTCCATGCCGGGCATTTGCATATCGAGCAATACCACGTGATACGGATCGCCGGTGCGGGCTGCGTTGCGGAGACTCTCCAGGGCCTTTGACCCGCTGGGCACCGCATCGCTGCGACTCCCCATGGCTTCAATATTCTTCATTAAGAATCATGCGGTTGGTCTGGTTGTCGTCCACAATCAATATCCGCAACTCGGATATGCTGACCGCGCCAAGCGTGAGCGGTGCAGTCGTGGGCTTTTCGCGGGATTGTTTCTTGAACCTGATCTCGAACCAGAATGTGCTGCCTATTCCAGGAATGCTCTCCACGCCGATCCTGCCGCCCATGGCCTCGACAAGTTGTTTGCTGATCGTAAGGCCCAGGCCTGTGCCCCCATACCTGCGCGTGGTGGAGCCATCAGCCTGTGTAAATCTCTCGAAGATCGCAGCCTGCCTGTCCAGGGGAATGCCGATACCGGTATCCTGAACCGAAAAACGCACTTTAACATGGGTTTCAGTTTCTTCGAGAGGTTCAGCGTGGACGACAATTTCACCCTGATGGGTGAACTTAATGGCATTCCCGACCAGGTTCACAAATATCTGACGGAGCCGTCCCGGATCGCCGCGCAGATTAGAGGTAAGATCGGGATGAACAAGGCAAGCCATTTCGAGACCCTTGTCCTGGGCCCGTTTGGCCAGCGTGAAGGCCACATCTTCAACCGTAGTGCGAAGGTTGAAATCAATGGTTTCGAGATCGAGACGACCGGCTTCGATCTTGGAGAAATCCAGGATGTCATTGAGCAGGATCAGCAGGGCTTCAGCACTTTGCAGTGAGGATTGAAGAAAATCGCTTTGTTCGGGGGTAAGAGGCGTATCCAGAGCCAGTTCCAGCATGCCGATCACACCGTTCATCGGCGTACGGATCTCATGGCTCATGTTTGCCAGGAATTCGCTCTTGGACCTATTGGCATCCTCGGCTTCGCGCCGTGCCCGGACAAGTTCCGAGATATCGTGATAAATCGCCAGCGTGCCGACTTTCTCCTCCCCAACCTGTACCGGCACGCCGAAGATCTCCACGTCCACCAGGCTGCCATCTTTACGTCGACGTTTACTTATGGCGTGGACAGGGCCGGCCATGGCTTGTTGAGTATAGACATTGGCTTCACGAAGCATATCCTGTGTCGTTACGAGGAAGTCCAGATTTTTTCCGTTGATCTCTGCAGAGTTGTATCCAAATAAGCTCTCAAAGGATGGATTACTGGACACTATATTTCCCTGGCTGTCCAATACAACGATCGCAACGGGGCTATTCAGGTTCAATGTCTCCAGAAAAGTTTTTTCACGGAGGAGTTCATCCTCAGTTTGCTTTTGTAACGTGATATCCCGGCCAATTCCAACCAGACCCTGCACCTGCCCTCTATTGTCTCGAAGCGGGACTTTGGTTGTCAATGTCCAAACCGGGTTGCCCTGCACGTCAAAGGCAGGCTCCTCTCGATTAACGATCGACCTCCCCGCCTCAATAACGGTTTGATCGTCGGCCCAAAACTGGGCGGCCAGCTCCGGTGGATACGTATCAAAATCCGTCTTGCCAATGATGTCTTCCATTGCCTTCCCACCGGAGGCCTGCCAATCTGCAATGTTTGAGAGGATCTTTCGTCCCTGGGCATCCTTGATATAAATCCGATCGGGCAGGTTATCTATCAGCGTGCGAAGAAGATTACGCTCATTCATCAGCAGCTCGTCCGCCTGCTTGCGATTGGTGATATCGTGGTTAATGCCCACAATTCCCGTAACAATCCCCCGGCTATCCCGCAACGGCACCTTGGTAGTCAACAGCCATCTTTGATTGTTATCCTTATCGATGACCGGTTCCACCTGATCGATCAGAGATTCGCCTGAGCGAATTACCCGCTTTTCATCAGCATCATAGCGGGCCGCCATTTCCGCGGGGAAAAAATCGAAATCCGTCTTTCCCACGACCTGCTCCAGGGTATTTGCCCCCAATGTACGCTGATGAGCACTATTATCGATGACGATGCGACCCTCGATATCCTTAATAAATATGTTGTCTGACAGGCTGTCGATCAAGGTTCGAAGGATATTCTGTTCATCTATAGGCGCTTTGCCTGTCTTCTTGCGTTTGGCACTTTCAGGTTTAACAGCCGATTTACCTTTCCCCGGGCCGGCCTTCGTTGAATAAGATCGGGTTGCTTTCTTTACCGCTTTATTCTTAACCATGTCTTCCTGCTTTCCCATTGAGGAATTTAACGTGTGCACTATCAAGGCTTATTTTATAAACTCTGAATGGTTTTATCCTCTGCGTGACGGAAAGTATTGTGCCTTGATTTTCGATGGTATTTTAAAACCTCTTCAGGGAGGGTGCTGATGTCTTGCCCGGGATCATGCAATTTTACAAATTTTGACCGGGCAGGCAGGGTTATCAACCGCATTATGAATAATGATCAATTTGAAAAGTTCAATTATAACAAATAAGGGGATAATAGTTACATATATTTATTCGCCCATGTAGAGAATGGGTTCGGCTTAAAAATAACGTCCCTTAAAAATGGATCAGCGGCTGTATGTCGTAGATTAAGAAATCTGATATTAGGCAAATGAGCTGTAAAGAGTAAAAAGTTAAATAACGAATCGGTCACACCAGAAACCGCTTTTACGCGGCATTTTTGTTTTATTAGTCTACAGGGGGGCTACTAAATCTTGAACCATGATCAGGTTGTTTTTGCGATAAAATCGACAACAACTTATGTTTGGGCATTACAGATGCTGAAGGTGCTGCATGCAAAAATGGGAATTGAAGCGGCTTTGGTTACCTTTGAACGTACAACTGCAAAGCGACAAATCCAAAGAGCACACATACTATAATCCGTTTTGGAATGATGAAACCAAGAAGGCCTGGTCCCAGGCGGAGACGCTGGCGGCTGACGGCTGGGAGCTTGTAAGCGCCCTACCCGAAACGGGCTCTCACGAGTTGACTTTTGAAACAGGGATCAAAACGCTGGGAGTTGGATCTTCTTATACCGTAGGATACCTGTTTATTTTCAAGAGACCTAAAGCTTAGCTTTGTGTTATTAAAAATGCCAAAGTAAGCATTTCAAGTCAAGATCCATGCGGCTTCAGGAGGCGATAATTAATGATGAACTCGAAATGCCCTGCGTGCGGTGGAACGGGCGAAGTTTCCTGCTGGTCCTGCAGGGGAACCGGGTATGATCCGCTGCCGCTGCGGTGCAGGCGTTGTAACGGGATAGGCAGGATAGTCTGCGACAAATGCAAGGGTTCCGGGCGGACAATGTCAATGACCGGACCAACCAAAAGGAGTTGCCATTATGGATAACGATAAATTTCTCAAGGCTTGCCAGATGTTCGGACTTCACCCGTTGGTCGGATTCGGCATGTTCGCGGTTGACTGGATGCTATTCGGGATCGATACGGTCACATTCGAAGTCGGTTTGATCGTTACCATTCCTGTTGCCATTGCACTTAGTATTCCCTGCGCTTTGATCCAAAAATATAGTTATCACGACGACTGGGGCGCTGCCATCGGTAAGGGCCTTTTAATAGGTGTCTTAACCGCCATCCCGGTGCCTCTTCCATCCGTAGTCCCTCTTATCGGCGGCGGACTTGGCGTTGCCAAGCTCCTGATGGATCAAAATAATAATTCTTGAAAAAAAAACTTAGCGCGTTGCAGGCCAGCATCAAATATCAGCGGGCAAGCCGCAGATTATAAATAAACAGCAGACTAATTTCACAAAGGATGGAATCGAATGCAGCACCCATATTCGGATGCTGCATCCTTTTTAGAGGGATGACGACACAGTGCCATAAACCTAATCGGGCTCCCCCATGGTGACAACGTGGCAGGCAAATGGCCGGGTCATATTGCGATCGTTAGCGCACGCCGAAAAGGGCGCTGTGTCTTTTCCCTGCACTTGAGGGGGTATTTGAGGTACCATGTTGAAGAAACTATTGAAACCAGAACAAGCAAGGAGTTAAAGTGGAATCGATGGATGTCATCGGGCTGGGCGCGTCTACGGTCGATATCATTACCCTGGTGGACCATTTTCCAAAGGGTAAAGAGGTGCAGCAGGCAGCGGATATGATCGTTCAGGGCGGCGGGACGATAGCTACGGCCATGGTCACACTGGCGAGATTGGGCGCGAAACCAGCCATGATCGATGTGATTGGTGACGATTGGAGAGGAAAGCTCGTTCGAGAAGAGTTTCAAAAAGAAGGGGTGAACATCGGTTATATCGAGGTTTGCCAGGGCTGCACCTCTTCGGTATCCAGCATCTTAGTGACCAAGGGCGATGGGACGCGGGCAATCACGTTTTGGCCGGGATCTGGACGAGAGCCGTCTATCACAAGCGTGCATCGTTCTGCCATTGAGTCAGCCAAATTCCTGCATGTCAGCGGCCGACATTGGGAGGCGTGCATGCAAGCCGTGAAGTGGGCGCGCGAGGCAGGCGTTCAAGTGTCATTCGATGGAGGAGTTGACCGATACAGGCCGGCGTTAAGGGAGCTCCTGCCGCTCACAGACGTATGTATAGTCGCACGAGACTTTGCTGAAAAATACACCGGGGAGTTGGGTATAAGTAAAGCAGCAGAACTTATCGAAAAGAGCGGCCCTCGATTGGTTGTCATCACCGACGGCATAAGGGGCAGCTGGATCCACCCACGGGAAGGACAAGCTTTCCATCAGAAGGCATATTTATTTCCGGAAGTGGTGGATACCACGGGATGCGGCGACAGTTATCACGGCGCTTTCTTATTTGGCTTATTAAAAGGATACGGACTCGAGCAAACTGCTTCCCTGGCAAGCGCGGTTGCCGGGTTAAACAGCCAGCGGCTCGGAGGACGCAGCGGGATACCGACTCTCAAGGATGTTGAAACGTTTCTAACCGGAGATAACCGGGGATGAACAGAGATGAACGGAGATAAGATAAATGAAGATACCCTACGGGCACAATGTAACCGGAGATGAACAGAGATAAACCTCGTAAGTGCGCAGGCCGAGAAGTGCACCCATAATTTTTTCGGGTACATCTTGCCGAAACTGCGAGTAGATACCACTTAGTAACACCCCTGATATGTCAAAAGAGAAGAGGCCGCGCTGAAAGCGCGGCCTCTTTCACACCACCCTATATTGTGATAAAGCCCTTTAGAAATGGGCCCAGTCTGATTCTGACCAGACGCTAATATCGGGCTGGCCTTCGAAAAGGGCGCCGAAAGCTTCGGCTGTTTTGGGGTCGCCCATGAACTTTTGCAGGCCTTCGAGGTTGTTCCAGGAATCCACGGCCAGGAATTCCATCGGGCTCTGGGGATTCAGGTAGGCCCGGTGACTGGTGGCTCCCAGGGGGCGGGTCAATTTGGACAGCTGTTCGACCGTCGCATCGTGGGCTTTTTGAGCGGCTTTCTGATCGGCGCCTTTGAGTTTGGCACGTACTACTGATATGTAATTCATTTTGTCTCCTTTTGGGTTAGTCTTAATCAATATGACGGGAGACGCAGATAAAAATAAGCGGTTAAAACCCATCACTTTGACCTCAACCCGGCCACCCTGCGGATTCCTTAAAGCAAGAACGGGGACTTGTGCTTCGCGATCGCCAAAGAACGGCTCGCACCAAGAAGAACGCTTGGCATCTTCGACAATGACACCTGAACATATGTAGGTCTGAGTTTTCAGACTGTCTCTAACGGTTTTAATATTATATTCATGCGACTCTCCCGAAGCGCTAATCTATGAATTGTAAGATGAATTTCGAGTGTCACCGACAGTAGAAGCAATCAGACATCAGGAGTGAAGATGCGAAATTTTCTATTAGCCGTATCAATGTTTATGCTCCTTGCCTGCAACCTGATCAGCGCCGGTGTGCAACCCCAGGGATCAGCCATTTCTCCTACATCGGGGTTCGGCCAGACCGGACCCACAACGACGGGAGCCGGCGCGGCAGGAGATCCGATATGTGGCCGGATCGACGCAAAAAATATGCCAGTTGGTGGGCGAAACCGACCGCGAGTTCAACAAGCCCACCTTTAATCAAACGGAGACGCGTTTCGGACTGGTGGGCGACGACCTGGGTTACTCATTCGAACATGACGGCAAACTGTTTTTCCTGTTCGGCGACTCGACTCCGACCGCCACCTTCAACGGAAAGCCCAACCTGGGGAAAGCCCCGCCGCGCAGCCCGGATGACAACGACGCCATCGCGTTCAGCAGCGATATTCGCATCGACTCATGCCTCAAGCTCAATTTCATCACAGACTCGATCGGCGCTTACAAGAACCCGGTCGTCCTGAACGCGCAAGGACAGCCCGCCATCACACTGCGGGCCTTCGAGATCCCGATCGCAGGGATCAGCGACGGGGGCAAGATGTACGTGATCTTCGGAACGGACCACCTGGTCTCGCCACCCGGCTTCGCAACCCGCACGGTGGTGGGTGAATCAAATGACGATGCCAATACATTCCATTATCTCTACGATTTCTCAAAGGGACCGGGCGCCAAGTTCATCAACGTTGCGATTGCAGCCGGGAATGACGGGTACCTGTATTTCTGGGGAACCCAGGGCGGCACGCTCTATCGTAAAGGCCCGCCGTTCCTGGCGCGTAAACCGGCAGGTAGCATGAGCAGCCTGAACGGCATAGAGTACCTGCAGGCGGTCAACCCCGACGGCACGCCGGTCTTCGTGCCCAATGAAAACGAGGCGATGCCGCTTTTCCATGATACGGCTCCGGATGCATCAGGCCAGATTCAGACTGCCGACTGCATGGGCGAACTGGGCGTGAATTGGAATCCCTTCGTCAAGCGCTGGATCATGCTATACAACTGCCTGGATAATACGCCGACCAACCTGCGCGGCATCTACATGCGGGTTGCAGAACAGCCATGGGGCCCGTGGAGCGCGGCGCAAACGATCTTCAACCCGATCACGGATGGAGGATACTGCCACTTCATACACCGCGCCGTGAATGGCCAGAATCCTACAGCCTGTGACAACCTGAGCGACCCGGCTAGGACGGATGTGTCAGGAGGCGAGTACGCGCCGTATTTCATCTCGCCCTTTACAACCGGCGATGCGACTAGCGGGACATCGACCTTTTACTACACACTATCGACCTGGAACCCTTACACCGAAGTCATCATGAAGACCACGATCCAGGTCCAAGCGCAATGAGGTGTTAAGTCCGGCATAAACCGATTTTTTTAGGCAGTTCTCATATAAGGCTGTAAAGTAAGATCCGTTGTCCACCCCTGACTTTTTTACCGAGGAAAAAATGAAAAAACTTTTATCGTTGATCCTGTTATTCACACTCACTGCATGCACGCTGGGGGAGAGGAGACCCAAGCCAACCGGGCCTGCGACAGGAGAGATGCCGTCTACGGCAACAACTGTTGCAGTTAACGCGCCGGTATCCACGCCGACGGATGTAACAATCGCGACAGGAGGAGGGACTCGCAAGAATAAATCATCAGCGACCAGTGGCGGATCAGTTCCGAGCGGTACAGCTCCGAGCACGTCGGTAGCGCGGAGGCCGGTGGGTATCTACGCCAAGGTCGACATCTCGCCATATATCACCATTCAGCGGAAGACGAATCGCTCGATCACGCCCACCGAGTTGGACACCCAGTTCGACAGTTTATACCAGGGCCTGCTCGCCAACCCAGCGGTATCGGGGCTGACCATTGGGATGCTCTGGGACCAGGTCAACCCAAATACGCCGACGGCGGCCAACGCATACGATTGGAGTCCTCTGGACGAGGCCTTCAACCAGGTTTCGATGTGGAACACTAAAAATCCGACCCAGACGCCGAAGACCATCCAACTCATTGTGAATGCTGGCCTCGATTTGCCTCCATGGCTATTGAACCAGCTTTCATCTTGTGACGGGCTGTTCCAATCGCCGCCACAAAATCCTCCAAGCAGCTGCGGAAAGGTGACCTTTAAGGGTTACACGGAACCTGCCGACGGCACGGAGCTCCCACTGCCATGGAATCCTACATACAAGAGCGCATTTAAAACATTCCTCACAGCACTCGCTGCGCGCTACGGGACAAACCCCACGTTCGTCTCGATCGCCGTCGGCGGACCGACAGCCGCGTCGACCGAGATGTTCCTGCCCAGCGATTCGAATACCACCAACCCGCAGACTCAATTCGGGACTCCGATCTCACCGGACACAATGTGGCAGAAGCTATTGGCGCTGCAGTATCCCAACCAGCCGGCGTACCAGAACACAGACCAGGCTTTCGTCGATGAATGGAACTCGGCGATCGACATGTACGGGCAGATCTTCAGCGGCATAACCTTGGTCGTCACACCTGCCGCCGGCAGCGCTACTGGGGGAGGCTTTCCCGTCTTCAGCAAAAACTACCCGCCTCCGCCGCCTACCGACCAACTCTTTACCAATGGAGACTGTAAGGATCCGGATATGTCCTGCGCAGCGGTGACGCTGATCCTGACCCACTTCATAGATCCCGCCGTCGGCGGGGCGAACGGTAAGGCAACCCAAACTGATGGGTTGAAAGCCTATAACCCAAAGGCGGACCTGGGCATGAATGGCGTGAACCTGCTGTCGGCGATAACGGCTTCGCTCGCACCTTCGGCCCAGATCCTGGGTGGGGAGCAGTACGACCATCCCTTCTCAACGAACAAATTGGATGAAGGATGCACCACTGCGGGAAGTTGCAATATCTCGGCGGAGCAGGCGGAATACAACGTGCTGAAGGCTTTCTTCAACGGGACACCCGCCGCGGCATCCTTCGGCGGGACTTCGGGCAACGCACCCCTTAATTACCTGCAAGATGACTTTAATGATGTCCAATATGCAACAGCGCACGCCAATGCCCCGGCGCAAGTAACGAAGGCAGACGGCACCGGCAGCATGATGACGGCGCAGGACCTGTTGAACCTGGCAAGCCAGAAGCTACTGCAAATCGCAGAGACAGATCAAACGCCGTAAACAATTTCATTTAAACTTCCAAAGACGGATGGCGCCGTCGTCGGAGGCGCTGGCCAGGAGGCTGCCATCAGGCGACCAGGCGACGACTTCAACAGGTCCCTTATGACCTTGAAGAAGGCCGAGGGGTTTTCCATCGGGAGCCCATAGATGCACGAGCGAGTCGCTTCCACCCGAGGCAAACAGGCGGCCATCCGGCGACCAGGCAACGCTGGAGACGTTTTCGGACTGGGTGTCGAGGGTGTTGAGGGTAGCGCCATCGGCATGCCATAGTGTTTTCGCACCGGCCAATTCGCTGCCATCGGGCGACCAAGCCAGGCTGTTGACGCCGGTCTGATCGTGGAGCGAGGCCACTTTTTCACCGGTGACGGTATGGATCTCGACGTACCCGCCTTCGTCGCCGACGGCCCATAAGCGGCTATCGGGCGACCAGGCCATGCCCCAGGAAGGTGTGCAAGAGGCACAACCGGTAAGCCAGAAAACCTGTTTGCCATCCGCCTGCCATAATTTATAGTCTGTCGCACCGCCGAGCAGGTAGCGGCCATCGGGCGACCAGGCCAGGTTATAGAATTTGCCGCCGCTGAAGGACGTCGAAAGTGCCGTGATGACCTGTCCATTTTGATCCCATAATTGAACCGTGGGATTTGTATAGGCCACGATCGAGCCGGATGCCAGGACTTCTCCATTTGGCGACCAGGCAACCGCCAGAACACCGCCGGCATTGCCATGCAGGACATTCAGAAGCACACCTTCTTTCGTCCACAACCGGATGGCGCCATCGGTTGAACCGGCGGCGAGGACATTTCCATCGGGTGACCAGCTCAAACTCGTCACCGGCTGAGTCGGACCGGTCAGGGTTTTGGCAAGCGTTCCATCCGAGCGCCAAAGGAGGACTCGATAATCTTTCGACTGCAAGCCTCCGCTGATGGAAGCGAGCAGGGAGCCATCGGGTGACCAACTCAGGTGAGTGACCGGGCCGGAGTGCACGTTGAGTGTGACGGATTGTGCAGGAATCTGAAGGGTTGGATAAGGTGTATTTGTGTGAGCGGGCAGAGCAGGCAGGTGGCCAGGAATAATCGTCTGAGTGGAAGTAGGCCGAATTGCCGGCGGATGGGTTTCTATATTGTTACAGCCTGTAAGGATTAATATAAGCAGGGTAAAAAGTAAAATTTTAGCCTTCATGAAGGTTCTTATAACATAAATCAAATTTGCAATAGACGGCAAAAGATTCATTGACGTTAAGCGGACCTCTCCGAACAGAAGGAGGATACCATTTGCTCAACTCAAGGGTTAAATTGCAGCAGCACGCTATAAGAACTATTAATTTTGCAGACTGAGCCATTCCCACGAATATTACAGGGGTCCATTTTTGGATTGTAAGAAGCACATGCGCGCCAGCATCTGAAACAATATGATGCGGATGTCAAGGAATCACCTGCACGACCTGTGCGGGTTGTATTGTGCGGCCGAGATCGCCAAGTGCGAAAAGGCGGTGTTCTCCATGTATTTGATTGGCATGGGGATGACACGCTCGCGCTACGAATTGACGGCACACGACCGAAAGACGGGGGAACTGCTGTTTGGCATGCAGGTGGATGTGAGCGCGAGGGCGCTCGAAGCGCGCGCAGTCAAGGCGAATACGAACAATGATGCGCAGGCGGTGGCAGTGGCACTCGGATATGCGCGGCAGATCGTCGAGACGAAGGCGTACGGGCACGGGGACCGTTTTTTGCTCGAGGTGGAAGCAGGCAGCTCATCGCTTCATTCGAAATAATGAATTAGAACCGCGGGGAGGAATAAAAAAGATTTAAACATGGAGGGAAAGATGATCCACAGATCATTCAGATTCCGCAGAGAAAAAACAAAAAAGATTTAAATCAATGGCAAGGCAAAAACTTGCCACTTAGAGCACGGCCGTTTACAGGGTCTCCCAGGAGCAGAGAGGGGATTATAAATTTGTGGCTTTGTTTACTACGTTGTATACTGTGAGTGTTTGCTCGGGCGTTTTACGAAGAGATGTAAGTCATTACTTGTGATATAACCCTTGCAATTGATCCGGCCAGAGAACTACATCGTGGAAAATAAGGAGAACGAATTGTGAATATTTTTTATGCCACCCTGCTGGGAATTGTCGAAGGTTTGACGGAATTCATACCGGTCTCGTCCACAGCGCACATGCTGATCGTCCAGCGAATATTCAACATCCCGGCTGACAACGCCATGTTTGCCTTTCTGATCCTCGTCCAGTTGGGCCCGCTCCTGGCACTGCTGGTCTACTTCTGGAACGATTATTTGAATCTGATCAAGGCGTTCTTTGCCAGGCCCTTTTCCACGCAAGAGAATAAAATGGCCTGGTATATCATCATTGCCACGATCCCGGCTTTAATAGCCGGCGTTTTGCTAAAGGACCTCGTCCAGACCCTGTTCCAAAACCCCCTGTTGGAGGCCTCCATCCGCTTTTTCTCGGCGGCCATCCTGTTGTTCCTGGCCGAGTGGTTTGGGAAAAAGGCGCGCAAGCTGGACTCGATCACATGGCTCGACAGCCTGATCATCGGCTTGTTCCAGGTGCTGGCAATATTCCCCGGTTCCTCGCGCTCCGGCTCGGTGATACCCGGCGGGATGCTGCGAAACTTCGACCGGCCGTCGGCGACGCGCTTCGCGTTCCTGATGGCCGCTCCGGTCATGCTGGCGGCGGGCGGATACGAATCGTTGTCAATACTCAAACTGCATATCCTGCACACCATCATGACGCCGCTTGCAGTTGGGTTTGTGGTAGCCGCCATCTTCGGCTGGTTGACGATCCGCTGGTTGATCGCATATGTCAGCAAACATTCGCTTTACGTATTTTCGATTTACTGCGCAATCGTAGGCGCAATATGTTTGATCTTTGTTATCGCGTAGAGAAAAGCTGAAAACAGAAAGGGACAGCGGAAATGAACTGCCGTCCCTTTCTGTTTTTTTTAGAGGAATTATGAGGTCTCTATCACGGCTGGGAGGCGGGGCCGGGGGTTGGATGGATGGGGAGGATCAGCGGCTGCAAGGGCTGCTGTGAAAAGTCGAGATCATTGAGAAGATCACCCAGCTGGGAGGCGTTCTCGCGCACGTCGGGGCGAGGATCGGGGCGACCATCGGTCTTCGGGTCGATGCGTTGGCTGCTGAGGAACAGGTCTTCGATTAGCTTGACATAGGCATCGTGACTAAGGACCTGATGGTCGATGTAGCCCGGTTTTGCAAACGGGCTGATGACGAGGCCGGGCACGCGCAGGCCGTATCCGTTCTGATCAACGGAGGGCGGAACAACATGGTCGTAAAAGCCGCCCCAGTCGTCCCACGACAGGAAGATGACGGTACTGGACCAATCGGGTCCCTGTTCAGCGGCATTGATCAGGCTGGCAGTCCAGGCCTGTCCGTCGCTCAGGAGGGCCGGCGGATGTTCGCCATTCGGCTGGCTGGGCGTGATCCAACTCACGGCAGGCAGCGAGCCATTCCTGGCGTCCTTATAGAAATTGGTCACATCGGTGATGTTTTGAAGCTGACCATCCTGCTTGACCGTATCAAAGTATGGCAACGGATTCCAAATACCGGGAGTTTTAGCATCCTGATGGACAGGCGGGCAATCCGCTGCATCATTGGCACAGTCCGGTTGATCGCCGGATTGAACATAATATTTCCAAGTAACCTGGTTCTTGAAGAGCAGATAGGTCAGATCGGTCCAGGCGTAGTCCGGGTTGGGAAGATGCAGAGCAGGGGCGAAATCAGGTGGCTCGGCAGGCTTGTCCAATTCATTGATACAGCTCATCGGGTCGCCAGCCTTGCTGCACTTGGCGGACCATTCCGAGACCATGAACAAATGTGCAGGCAGGCTCCACGAGGCGTTTGGCTCGAACAGGTGATCCTGCAGGACAAAGTTCTTTGCGAGGGTCCAGTAATTCGGGATCTCGCGTGCGTCGTGATAGCCCATGACGTCTATTAGACCGCCACCGCAGTCGGGAGCGTGGGTTGCAGCGCAATCGGCTTTACCCTTTTCGGCCTGTGCGATGAAGCCGTCCATCTTGCCGCCATCGATATCTGCTGCTGCATTCGCAGCGCCATGCGGCCCGCCAGTATTTCTATTTGCAGGATCGTGATAGGGGAAGACGCAGTGCTCCTGTTTTGGGGTCGTTCACGCAGACGGTGAACTTGCCGTTTTGAGACGGAATACCATCCGCTCCCGGATAGGTGCCGAAGTAGGAGTCGAACGAACGGTTCTCCTGCATGATGATGACGATGTGCTTGATCTTTTGACGCGCCAAAGCGAGGTCAGCGGGGCTGCTTGAATTAGGGGCGGAGGGTGTGTTGGCGGGAACGGACGTGGTAGCCGGTTGAATGTTCACTTGTGGATTGACAGGCTGTGGGGATAAACCGGTGCCCGATCCGGGCGCGGTCAACGAACAGGCTTCCAGTAGGATGAGGACCATGACGAACTTTAAGACATTTCCTTTGGTTACCATTCTGTCTCCTCTCGGCAATCTTACTGCTTCTTGCTTAAATCTCTACTGCTCGCTTAGCACTTCGCAGTACCTTGTAAACTTTTTTTCATTATTTATAGGGTAAAAACAAAAAATTAGTTTAGATACCGAAGAACACAGTACCTTGTAATTATGCAGTACTCCGTAAGAGATATTAGCGAGGCACACTTAAGAGAGCATTAGGCGAATATAAATCCTGAGAGAGTGTTTCTTATAAATTCACCGGAGATTAACGGAGATGAACCCCACCCCCGACCCCTCCCCAAAGCAAATAGCGATTTGGAGAGGGTCTTTTAACGAGTTGGCAACTTGCCCTGCGTTTTTTCAGGCATTTTGCGAGAATGAATCAAAACGAGGCTGCCTGAAATAGCAGCCTCGTTTGATAATGTAGATACAAACGCCGGATCACTACACTCTTGGAACCGTGGGAATGTTGGTCGAGAGCAGTCCGAGCTGATAGGCTCTTGCGATGGCTGCCGGACGGGTATTGACCCCCAGGTTCAGGAAAGCACCCGAGAGGAGATAACGGACGGTGGAATTGCTCACCGTCATCATCCTCGCCAGGTCATCTGTTTTACTCTTTGGGAATGCCGAGCACAACGTAAGGACCTCCAGCTGGCAATGTGTCAAAGGTTCTTGTTTCTGGTAGACCCTGCCTACATTCTGGCTGAGATAGATCCCACCCGCTGCGACGGAGAGCACGATATTTCCGAGGTCGCGAATGGCGGCTGAATCATCCTTGAGAATATAACCGCTCGCCCCGGCCTCCATAACTGCCTTTATAATGCCGCGTTCGGCAAAGATGCTGACAACCAGGATGTCGAGGTCGGGGTAAAGCTGGAGCAATTTTGGAATCAGGGTGAGAATGGGATAGAGATCCCGGTCAAGCGGCCCGGTTGGGATGCCGAACTCAAGCAATAATACGTCGGTGGGATGTTCGGCCAGGGCCGCTTCAAGCTCGCCGCCAAACGCGAGCGTAGCGACCACTTCAATCTCCGGCTTTGGGCTTAAACGGTAAAGATAACCGTCCACAATGCTCTGATGGTTGTCCAGGATCGTCACACGGATTTTCCTAGGCATGTTGCAACCTCCCTCTGGATATAACAAGGGTAGCAGAAAGTTTACCTAATTGCAAGAGTGTGTTTCCAAAAACAGTACAACTGTCTATTCTCCGTATGTGAAATAATGTATAAAATAGATTTGTATTAATCATTAGGGGAATTTTTGGAAAGGGCGGAGCAAGGGGGAAGAAATTTATCCAGGTCATCATGTCCCTGGGGAATACCCTGACGACCCGTCGGGGTATTTTCTTATAGTCCTCCAATATGCTTATCTAACTTGACAATGTCACATTCGAAGAGATACCCGATTTTTAGGATATGGGGCGGGTGGTTTACCCCGCCCCATATCCTAAAAATCGGCTGTCTGTTGAATAATGTGACGTTGTCAAACTAACCTCATCGCCCCACACTTCCAGCGTGGGGCGAAGGATTCCGGAAAATGAACATAGGCGGGGTGCAACACCCCGCCTATGTTCATTTTCCGATGAAACCATCAACAGGGCCTATGCTATAATTTGGCCGCGAAAGGTAAAGAATGCTCCAGAAATTTGTTAAAACCGTTGGCGGCAATCCCCATAAACGTAAAATCGAACAGTTAAGCGAAGAGATCGAAGAGATCAATGCGCTTGAACCGGAGTTCGAGAAACTGAGCGATGAAGCTTTGCGCGCCAAGACCGACGAGTTCCGGGCGAAACTTCCCAAGCATGAGTCTCTTGCACAATCCCAGGAGGATAAGGGATTCGACGAGACTGAAGATGAAAAAGCGCTGCGGGAGGCCGAGCAGGATGCGCTCGAAGAGATCCTGCCGGAAGCCTTTGCGGCAGTGCGCGAAGCGTCCAAACGCACCATCGGCCTGCGCCACTATGACGTCCAGATGCTGGGCGGACTCGTGCTGCACCGCGGCCAGATCGCCGAGATGAAGACGGGCGAAGGCAAGACGCTGGTAGCCACGCTGCCCCTCTATTTAAATGCGATCACGGGACGCGGCACGCACCTCGTGACGGTCAACGATTATCTTGCACGGCGCGATGCACGCTGGATGGCACCCATCTTCCAGATGCTGGGCCTGTCGGTCGGCGTTCTGCAGATGGCGGCCGCCACCGAGAACGGCAAGAAGGCCTTCGTGGTGGATTTCGAAAAAGAGTCGCCACACGAAGACCAGCAGCATCTGCGCCTGGTGGATCGCGTGGAGGCCTACCGGGCGGACGTCACCTACGGCACCAACTCCGAGTTCGGTTTCGATTATCTGCGCGACAACATGACCATGCGCCTGAGCGACCGCGTCCAGCGCGGACATCATTATGCGATCGTGGACGAAGTCGACAACGTCCTGATCGATGAAGCGCGCACACCGCTCATCATTTCCGGGCCTGCACAAGGCGACCTCGAGTGGTATGGGAAGATGGCGCAGGTCGTCAAGCAGCTCAAGGCCGAAGATTACGAGGTCAATGAAAAAGACCGCGCCGTGAATTTGACCGAAGTCGGCATCGGCCACGTCGAAGCCATTTTGGGACAGACGCTCATGGATCCGGACCGACCCGAAGATGTCACGCCCGAACAGGCGCGTCTGACAGGTTATCTCGAACAGGCCCTGCGCGCCCAAACCCTTTTCCACCGCAACAAGGATTATCTCGTGCAGGGCGGCAAGGTGATCATCGTGGACGAGTTCACGGGCCGCCTGATGCCCGGACGCCGCTGGTCGGACGGTCTGCACCAGGCCGTGGAGGCCAAGGAGAGCGTGCGAGTCGAGCCTGAGAACGTGACGTACGCCACCATCACGCTGCAGAATTATTTCCGCATGTACAAGAAACTGGCGGGCATGACCGGCACGGCGCTGACCGAAGCGGAGGAGTTCAGCAAGATCTACAAACTGGAGGTCATGCCGATCCCGACCAACCTGGAATATCAGGCCATTGGGAAGGATGCGCCGCTGGTCGAGGTCAAGGCCAAGGACGAGGAGAATTATCAGTACTCGTACTATGCGCGCCGGGACGACGGCAATGAACCGGTCTATTACCGCCGCAAGGATTATCCCGATGTCATTTATCCGCACGGTGGAAGCGAAACTGCGCGCGCTGGCAGCGGAGATCGTCCGTTACAACGCGCTGGGCCGGCCGATGCTGGTCGGCACGACCTCGGTCGAATTCTTCGGAGCGGTTGTCGAACCGTCTGCGGGCCGAGTCGGTGCGACGGCTGCTGCAGGTTGGGCTTGTCCGCCACTGCGTTTATGAAAACCAAACAACGCGAAGAGGATGGGCGGCTCATCCCCGAACTCCAGCCGTTCAACGAACCGCTCGAAAACATCACACCCGACGCACTGCGCAAGTTTGCGGCGTCGTTCGGCATGACCAACATCAGCCTGGACGATCCGGCGAATTTTGCAATGCTGCTCGAAATCCTCAATCTGCCGGCAGAGGCGGGCGACCGGCTCAAGACGATATTACAGGCCGGTGTACCGCACCAGGTCCTGAACGCGCGCAAGCACACCGAAGAATCGCAGATCATCGCCGGCGCCGGCGCGTTCGGCGCGGTGACGATCGCCACCAACATGGCGGGCCGCGGTGTGGACATCAAACTCGGCGGCGAGATCGCCGAAGAAGTCATCTCGGCCGTCAACCGCGTGCTGCGGCGCGCCGGTTATGAAGATCCGTTCGATATGCCGCTCGAAGAACGGCGGCAGGCCCTGCTAAAAGTCGACCCGGAGCAATATGGCCTTTATGAAGGCGAGGTGAAGCTCTTCCTGCAATACTTCGAAGACATGGAGCGCGTCAAACAGCTGGGCGGCCTGCACGTGATCGGCTCGGAGCGTCACGAAGCACGCCGGATCGACAACCAGCTGCGCGGCCGTTCCGCCCGACAGGGCGACCCCGGCTCTTCGCGTTTCTACCTTTCGCTGGAAGACGACCTGATGCGCCTGTTCGGCGGCGAACAGGTGAGCGGCTTGATGCAGCGTCTCAAGGTGGACGACACGCTGCCGCTGGAAGCCCGCGTGGTGAGCGGCATCATCGAAAACTCACAATCACGCGTGGAAGGCGCAAACTTCGACGTCCGCAAGCACCTGCTCGAATACGACGACGTGCTCAACAAGCAGCGCGAGCAAATTTACTCCCAGCGCGACCGCATCTTTACCAAACAAGACCTCACCGAAGATGTGGCCGAGATGCTGGATTCCGAAGTCGAGAAGCGCGTCGATCTCGGGATGGAAGACGAAGAAGGTCCCTGGAAGCTGATCGCCTGGCTGGAAGGCGTCCAGCCGCCGTTCGAGTCACAAGGCAGGCTGGTGCCCTCTTTCGGACTTAAACTCATCCTGGACGAACTGAACGCTTCGAGCGCCTCTTCAGACCTTAAAGCCGCCGCCGTTAAATTAATCGAAAGCGCCATCCAGGTCGAACAGACGCACACCGTGCGCGCCATCGAAGCGCTGATCGACAGGACGGAAGAAGGCCTCGAGACGCAGATTGCCGAGCGCACCGACGCCCTGGATGCCTTCTTCGAGGGACTGCGCGACTCGGAGGAACCGGTCCGTCCGCAGAAAGCCGCGGAAGAACTTGGCACCTTGATCCGCCTGCCCCTGCGTTTGACGGGCGAACAATCGCGCCTGCTGACCGATGACCCGGACGAGTTCAAGAAGTGGCTCGAAGATTATCTGGAAGCCCAGTTGGTGGCGCTCAATATCAGCCGCGTGGTCGGCGCGATCGAACACCGGCTGGGCGAACCCGTGGGCGGCAAGATCACAGCCGATGACTGGGACAATGCGGCTGCGAAGATCTCCGGCCAGTCGCGCGAACTGTTGGAACACCAACGCGAACGGCTTACCGCGCAGGTGGAGCGCGATCTCGACGTTTTGCTGCAGCGCGAATCGGGCGAAGACGATACGTCCAAACTACGGCTGTTAATGTCACTCTCCCAGGGAGCGCGCACGGTCTTCGATTCGCATACACACCGCCAGGTGCGCCAGATATTCAACCGATTCAGTTACATCTATCTCGCGGCGCAGCTGCTCGAGAACCGCACAGCGGAGGACGTCACCGAGGCCGTGCTCGATCATCTCGAGCAGGCCGAGTCGGCGCTGCAGACGGCCTGGGGGCAGGGCGAGTATGGCCGATTGAGCCAGAATGCCGAGCGCCTGGCAGACTTTGGTCCGGCCGCGCAGGTCTTTGGTGAGGAGAGGATCAATGAGGCGCCCGCCTCTTTAAATGAAACCGAGCGAGAGACGTTGATCCAGGCCATCGGATCGTACGTCTTGAACGAAGTGAAACGGCAGCTGCTGTTATCCGCGATCTCCGAACTATGGGTCGATTACCTGACCAAAGTTGAGTCGCTGCGCATCTCGATCGGCCTGGAGGCCTATGCCCAACGCGACCCGTTGGTACAATATAAAGGCCAGGCTTCGGAATTGTTCCAGCAACTGCTTGAGGATGTACGCGGCGCTGTGATCGGACGGGTTTTTGCCTACCAGCCGCGGCGCATCGAGATCACACCCACGGAAGTAGCTGAGACACCGGTTACGCCGCAGGGTACGACACCTGTTGGAGAGCAGCCACCACAAGTCGAAAGCGGCAAGAAGAAGCGCAAACGACATTAGATAATCAGATCTTCGATAAGTAGATAATTCGATATTAGATATTAGATATTCGTTATTCGGATCAGTTCGGGTACGGGTTAATTTTGATACGACGCCAGGTTTCAATGGCAAGGCAAGACCTGACCGAAATCGGATCGCGCTGACTAAAGCATGGCTGAAAGAATCACCATATCGTTGAACCGCTATCGCGCCCTCCCCAAGGTGGAGCTCCACCGGCACCTGGAGGGCACGCTGCGTTTAGATACGATGATCGATATTGCCCAGGAACATGGCATTACGGTGCCAGCGGACGTCCTGAGCCTGAGCAACCTGGTGCAGGTGCAGGACCAGGAGAACTTCTCGTTCCAGAATTTCCTCGCCAAGTTCAATACGCTGCGCCTGTTCTATCGTTCGCCGGAAGCGATCCATCGCATTACGCGTGAAGCCATAGAGGACGCCGCGAAGGATAATGTGAAATACATGGAACTGCGCTTCACGCCGGTTGCCTTAAGCCGTGCGGAACGCTTTCCGCTGCACGACGTGGTGGACTGGGTGATCTCGAGTGCACAGTCGGCGGCCAGGGAATTCGGGGTGATCGTGAAGCTGATCACCTCGGTCAACCGCCATGAGAGCCATGAACTGGCCGAACAGGTTGCCTGGCTTGCGGCGGAACACATGGACAACGACGTCGTTGGCATGGACCTGGCCGGTAACGAGGCGGATTTCAAATCCGAACCGTTCTATGCGGTCTTCCGGGAAGCCAGACAAGCCGGGCTGCACATCACCATCCATGCCGGGGAGTGGGGACCGGCAGCGAACGTAAGAGAAGCGATCGAACAACTAGGCGCGGAACGGATCGGTCATGGCGTGCGCGTGCTCGAAGACCGTGGAGTTACAGCTCTTGCCAAAGAACGCGGCACGGCGTTCGAAGTCTGCGTGACCAGCAACTACCAATCGGGGGTTGTGCCGGACCTGGACAAGCATCCGCTGGCGAAGATGATGGATGAAGGACTGAACGTGACGATCAACACCGATGACCCCAGCATCTCACGGATCACATTGAGCAATGAGTATCATATCGCCTGCGACGGACCTCGGTCTCCCGATGGAAAAACTAAAACAACGCATCCTGGCCGCTGGCGCAGGCTGCATTTCTGCCTGAGGCCGAACGCGGTACGTTGGTGGAGACTCTCAAAAAAGAGCTAAAATTGTAACTACTCATCAGGAACTCACACCGGCCTCCCTCCGCTTCGCGATCCCCTAAAGGGGAGGGAGAAAATCCAAATTTTAGGATGTGGGTGTGGAGGACACACCCACATCCTAAAATTTGGGATGATCTTGCAGAAAGTGTGTGCAGTTACAAATTGTAAACAGCAACACGAAGACCGAAAGGACGGCAAAGGCACACCTTTGCGTCTTTTTAGTATTTGTGGTGAGAAGCAGGATCGGGACCCGGCGGAAAACCGGAAAGGTCTTTTCCTACCGATCAAAATAAAACCTGGCCGGAACCATTTGCCTGAAAAGCGCCATTTATTGTAAAGCAGACCCTTTGGATCAGATGAAGGAGACAAACCATGAACGATATCTTTAACGCGCGCGACTTGTTAAAGGTTGGAAAAAAACAATATGTCATTTACCGCCTGGACGCGCTCGAAAAGGCGGGCCTGACAGAGATCAAACGCCTGCCCTTTTCCATCCGGATCATGCTGGAGGCTGCGCTCCGTCAATGCAACGGACGCGAGATCACGCAGAAGGATGTGAAGAACATTGCCGCCTGGCAGTCGTTGCCGCTCTCCAAGGAAACCGGCGCAACGGCAGGAGGCAGGCCCGGCATTCCCTTCCTGCCGGCACGCGTGATCATGCAGGATTTCACCGGAGTCCCGGCGCTGGTGGACCTGGCCGCCATGCGCGCAGCGGTTGCCCGCCTGGGCGGCGACCCCAAAAAGATCAATCCGCTCGTGCCCGTTGACCTGGTGATCGACCATTCGGTACAGGTGGATTTCTTCGCAAGCCAGGACGCTTTGCAGCGCAATACCGAGATCGAGTTCCAGCGCAACCGCGAACGCTATGAGTTCCTCAAATGGGGACAGAAGGCCTTCAGCAATTTCCGCGTCGTCCCGCCCATGACCGGCATCGTGCACCAGGTCAATCTTGAATATCTGGCCGATGTGGTCACGAGCCCGGCGCCTCTCGAACAACAGAGCCCGACCTGGTTGCCTTCCCGGATACTCTGGTCGGCACCGATTCACATACCACGATGATCAACGGCCTGGGCGTGCTGGGCTGGGGCGTGGGCGGCATCGAGGCCGAAGCCGTGATGCTCGGCCAGCCGATGGATATGCTGCTGCCCGATGTGGTCGGCTTCAAGCTGCACGGCAAACTGCGCGAAGGCGTCACTGCCACCGACCTGGTGCTGACCGTTACACAAATGCTGCGCAAGCAGGGCGTGGTGGACAAGTTCGTCGAGTTCTTCGGCCGGGGACTGGATTCCATGTCCCTGCCTGACCGCGCCACCATCGGCAACATGGCACCTGAATATGGCGCGACCATGGGCTTCTTCCCGGTGGATGCCGAGACACTGCGCTATATGAAATTAACAGGACGCTCCCAGGAAGTGATCGAACGGACGGAAGCTTATTGCCGTGAACAGGGGCTCTTCCGCGATGCGTCCACACCCGACCCTGAATTTACCGAAGTACTCGAGCTGGACCTTGATTCAGTCGTGCCGTCCCTGGCCGGGCCCAAACGCCCACAGGACCGCATCGCCATGTCCGAGATGAAGGAAGCTTTTCAAAAGGCCCTGACCGCGCCGGTGAGCGAACGGGGCTTTGCGCTTAAACCGGAAGCCATCCATACCGAAGCGACATTCGGCACGAACGGCGGTTCGACGAAGATCAAGCATGGCGCGGTCGTGATCGCGGCCATCACCTCCTGCACAAATACAAGCAACCCGTCCGTCATGGTGGGCGCGGGATTGGTGGCAAAGAAGGCGCTGGAGAAGGGGTTGAACGTCAAGCCTTATGTAAAGACCAGCCTGGCGCCCGGTTCGCGCGTCGTGACCGAATACCTGAAGCAGGCCGGCCTGATCGAGCCATTGTCGAGGCTGGGTTTCAATATCGTGGCTTACGGCTGCACAACCTGCATCGGGAACAGCGGTCCGCTGCCGGGTGAAGTGGCGAAAGCGGTTACTGCGAGTGACCTGGTAGCCGCGGCTGTGCTCTCGGGGAACCGGAACTTCGAGGGGCGCATCAACCCGCTGGTCAAAGCCAGCTACCTGGCCTCACCGCCGCTGGTCGTCGCCTATGCACTGGCCGGACGAGTGGACATCGACCTCGATAAAGAACCGCTCGGCACAGGCTCGGACGGCACAGCCTGTTTATCTCAGGGACGTCTGGCCCACCCGGCAGGAGATCGACGCGACCGTAGGCGAAAGCCTGGTCTCTCAAATGTTCACAAATAAATATGGCAGCGTCTTCGAAGGCTCGGAGGCATGGAAGGCAATCAAGGTCTCCGGCGGCGACCTGTATGAATGGGATGAGGCCTCCACTTACATCCACCATCCGCCCTATTTCCAATCCGTGACGCTGGACGTGCCGTCCGTGGTCGATATCGAAGGAGCACGCGTGCTCGCGATGTTTGGCGATTCTATTAATACCGATAACATCTCACCGGCAGGCAATATTGCGGCAGACAGCCCGGCGGGTAAATTCCTGCAGCAGCGCGGTGTGCAGCCAAAGGATTTCAACTCATACGGTGCGCGGCGCGGCAACGACCTGGTCATGGCACGCGGCACTTTTGCAAATATCCGGCTGAAGAATTTGCTCATCGCTCCGCGTGAGGGCTTTTTTACAAAGTATTTCCCGGATGGCGTGGAAATACCCATCTTTGACGCCGCCATGAAATATCAAGATGCAGGCGTTCCTTCGATTATCCTGGCCGGTAAGGAATACGGCGCCGGATCGAGCCGCGACTGGGCGGCCAAAGGTCCATTACTGCAGGGCGTGAGAGCCGTGATCGCCGAGTCGTTCGAGCGCATCCATCGCTCCAACCTGGTGGGCATGGGCCTGCTGCCGCTCAAGTTCATGGATGGGCAGAATGCAACGACACTTGGACTTAACGGAGACGAGGTGTACGACATCCTCGGTCTGAGCGATACGATGCAACCCAAAAGCACGGTCAAGGTCAAAGCCAGGAAGCCGGATGGCAAGATCGTTGAATTCAATGCCGTCGCACAGCTTAATACGGATCGTGGAAGTGAACTATTATCGCAACCGCGGCATTTTGCATACCGTGCTGCGAAATTTGGTGGGGTAAGTCGGAAAAGTTCAAGGTTGGAAAGTTGAAAGCGAGCCATTTCATGTCCATTCGTAAGTTCAATGTACCGCGTGCCATTGAAATCGCGCTGCTGCTGGTCGTCTCGGGCCTCGCCTACCTGCCCAACCTGCTGCAGGCAACGATCTACCGCGACGATTGGTATTATGCGATGGACCGCCTGATCGGCGGACCGGGAATATTCCAGGCCATGTTCAGCATCGACCGGCCAGCGCGCGGCCCGTTTTTTGAAGCTTATTATTTATTATTCGGCATTGCACCACTTGCGTACCATCTCGCTTCCTTTCTCTGGCGTTTTTTGGGAAGTTTGGCGGCCCTGTGGCTGTTCCACTTGTTGTGGCCGAAACAACGCAACGCGGCCCTGTTCATGGCTGTTGCGCTTTCGCTTTTTCCCGGCTATATGCGCTGGATGGAGGGCTTTGAAGACCAACCCAGGATCGCCAGCCTCTTCCTGGAAGTGCTTTCGTTTGCCCTGACATTAAAGGCCATCAGCACGGTGCGCACAGTTCCAAAAATTGCCGCCTGGATCGGTGCGATCGTCACGGGCTGGGCTTATATTGCACTGGTCGATTTCGGGTTGGGGATGGAAGTTTTCCGGCTGCTGTGCGTGTTCATATTTATCGGCCAGAACCAATCCTACGGATCTTTCATCAAGAGATGCATCGAGTCGGTACGGGCCTGGGCTGTCGCGGTATTGGTCCCGGCAGGATACCTGTTCTGGAAGCTGTTCATCTTTCATAACGAGCGGCCGGCAACGGATATCGGCCGCCAGCTCGGCGTTTTTTTCAGCTCGCCCCTGACAACCGGCTTCTTGTGGATCATCCGCCTTATACAAAGCACGGCAGACGTTGCGCTGCTATCGTGGGTGACCCCTACACTTCAAACCTTTTTCGGCCTGCGAACGCGCGACCTCGTTATCGGTTTGTCGCTGGCCTTAATTGGCGGCTGCAAGCATAGCTCTGGCCCATTTCTTCCTGAATAGGCAAAAAGTTAATGATGAAGAACAGCAGGTTGACGCACCCCGCGCTGCCTGGCAGACGGAAGCCATTCTGGTCGGCTTGATCGGTGTGGTGATGGGTGTGTTACCGGTGGTCATGGCTAATCGCTATGTTGACTTTCAAAGCTATTCGCATTACGCCCTGCCGGCATCGCTGGCGGCCGTGATGTTCATTGTCGGATTGATCTATTCGCTGAACTCAAGCATACGGATCCATGCGATCCTGGCCCTGGCAGTCTTCGCCGTATTCGCCCATTTTGCCTACTCCACGCAGGTCGTCGCGGAAGAAAAAACCACCGGCGACTTCTGGCAGCAAATGGCCTGGCGCGCCCCCAATATTCAAAAAGGGACAACCTTGTTCGTTAATTATCCAGGCACCGACTATGGAGATAATAACGATGCCGTAGACGGACCCGCCAACTTCATCTATTACCCCGAACGGACGAACCAGATACCTGTCACTTACCAACTTTACGCACTGCCCCAAATAAGCTCCACCACCGAGGATGTGCTGCAGGGGAAGAATAGAAGCGACGGCTATCGGACGCACGTTGCCACCGTTAATTTCGACCAACTGCTGATAATCAGCCAGCCATCTGCCAACGACTGTGTCCATGCCATCGACCCGCGCTGGCCGCTGTATTCCAGCAGCGACCCCGACCAGGTCGTGTTGATCGGAGGGCATTCGAATATCAACAGCATCGTGCCCGGCGCGAAATCACCAATATTGGCGCAATCCATGTTCGGCCCCGAGCCGGCCCATAAGTGGTGCTATTATTTTGAAAAGGCGGAATTAGCCCTGCAAACAAACGACTGGAAACAAGCGGCGAGCCTGGGAACTGAGGCGAGCAAGGCGGGGCTGCATCCGGATGATGCGATCGAATGGATCCCCTTTTTACAGGCTTATGCTCAAGTGGGAGACGCACCTTCTTTCAGCGCAACCGCACACAGGACAAACGGCGACCCGCATGCAAAATTGGAAGCCTGCACCATACTGACCGATATGCAGAAATCGGGTTTTACTCCGAGCGCATCGATCGAGACCCAGATGAATAACCTGCTGTGCACTGGTGGATAGCCGGTGCTGTGATTTTCAAAAGCGAATTCACCGGAGATGAACTGAGATACCCTACGGGCACGATGTAAACGAAGATTTTTTTAGTTTTAATAAAGGGGACGCAGACGAGCGCGGAAAACGCGGAAAGAAGATTTTTTTGGGTACTTGATATCAGTGATGCAGGCAGCAATGAATGTACTCATCAACTCTCAATCGATTGTCTCAGGTTGATCATAAGAAGCAGGATGGCTATTACACAAAAGATAAGCCCGGCCGCCCACAAACCGATCAGGCCGGTGAGCAGGGCCAACAGCACTGCGATGCCCTGGGCCTGCAGGGCGCGATGCCGGTTTGTGTAATGATTAATATTCAACCTGGCGTTGTTTTCCCACAGGCCGAGACCCAGAACCATACCGATCAAGCTCGCCGCCAGGGTTAATCCGAATAGCTGGCTGCCCGTAAGGCCTGTGAGATCAAGAACCATGATCCCGCACGTGTCCTCACGGGTTGAATATCCCGCGACGGGCAACACCTGCATGTCGACAAAGACGAAAAAGCCAAGGTCGATATCGCCGGCATCCACCGTCCATTGGATGCTTTTCGCCGTATGCGCGGGCACCGAGAGCTGGCCCTCCAATTTGCGCAAAGACCCCGGTCCGCTGATCGACACCTCGTAGTACGGCTCGAATCCCTGGCCGGTCGAATTCTTAAAGTCCGCGGTCACGACACTTTTTTCCGAGCGGGTCATCAGAATGGGACAGGCCAACCCGTTGAACGCAGGATAACCGGCTCCGCTGTTGAAATAGGAAAACCCCTCGTAATCACCCCAAACTGCGACCAAGGCCAGCCCCAGGCCGAGGACTACCCCCAATAAAAAGATAACACCACCCAATGTACGTACCGGTTTTATTGACATATTTTTTGCTTTGTATATCCTTACGGAGCAAGCCCAGCCATGATTCAATTATAGCCCCTGAAAAGATTTAACCGAGTTTGTAGAATTCCGGGATCATAAGTTTCGAGACGCTTAAGGTATATACCTCTCCTTCCAATCAAGGTAAAATCGGATACTGTCAGTCGGGAAAGGCGAGCAACTGACATTTTGTATCCAACGAGTGACATATCATATCTTTCAAAAGGAGTAGAGAATGTCAAAAAGGACGATAGGAATAGGGCTCATCGTGCTGGGTGTGATCTTGTTGATCGTTTCATTGGCTGCCGATTCTTTGGGCATCGGGGGTGCACCGGGAATAGGCATCAAACAATTAGGGGGGGCGGGTGTCGGCCTGGTCATCGCGATCGTCGGAGGCTGGCTGATGATGGGCGATAGGAGTAAATCAAAGTAGAGATTTTCGCTAATCTGTTTTGCGCTTGAAGAGGCCAAAATAATAACGAACTAAAAGCCCTTCCTGCAAATTTGCAGGAAGGGCTTTTAGTTCGTTATGTAACTGCTCAATCAGATGAGATGAAAGGTGATGAATACATGAGGGCTCACTCAAGATTCTTTGCAGGCTTGAACCCTGTCACTACCCGCACAGGCAGGAATATCTGAAAGAATAATCCCGATAGTTTCACCTCATGCCACCCTACCTCACGCAAAGTCTGAATGTACTCGTCAGTGTGCTCAAAATCAAGTAAAGCTATCCGGCCGTTGGGTTTTAATACGCGCGCGATTTCACACACGGCTTGAGCGCGGCCCTTTTTATCGGGCACATTGTGGATTGCCAAACTTGAAACCACAACATCTATCGTCTGATCATCAAAGGGCAACTCCCGCATATCGCCCGTTTTAATTTCGACACGATCAGCCACGCCTTCTGCCCGAGCATTCTCTAGTGTAGTCTCAGGATGGTTTCCAGATTGATCTACACTTTGCCAGAGGTCTATTCCAATGGCTTTGCCTGTCGTGAGTCGTCTGGCCGCAGCAGTTAGCAATAAGCCGCGTCCACAACCCACATCTAATATTGTTTCTGTTCCACGTAATTCGAGTGAGTCGATTAGATGCTCTCGGAATTTTATCTTACCAACTTTACTGCTCCACACCATCAAAGCCGCAGTTACCAGTAAGCATGCTCCGGTCAGTAAACCACAAATCAGTAATATTTTAGCTATAAACGGTTGAGTTGATCCTACAATAAAACTTAGAATGATGCCGGTGATGATGGATGCTATACCCGCAATTGTCAAATTGCGAATAACTGGCGGCGCGTCTAATCCATAATCGCCAATCATTTTAGCGGGTCTATTCATATCATCTCCTTATAGCAATGCCCTTTTATGAATTCGATAAGTGAGCTAACTAAATGTGAGCAGTTACCACCCCATTAAATAATAAACGAAATGTTACACAGTAACCGGCAAGGTCTGATGCAAGGCAGCAGCCTGCATGGACCACGGGCCGGTCCAGGTGATGGTGACGGGGATGGTTTTGCCCTTCAGGTCTTCGTCTGATTCGAGGAAGACGAGTTTGTTGGTGGGTGTGCGGCCTTTCCAGCGGCCTTTGACCTTTTCTTCGAACAGGACTTCCACCGTCCGACCGAGATATTTTTTATTGATCTCTTCGACGATGCCTTCCTGCAGTTCTTCCAGCATGCGGAAGCGGCGCATCTTCTCTTCGTCGGAGACGTTATCGTCCATGCGGCGGGTGGCGACCGTCCCTTCGCGGGACGAATAACGCGCCAGGTGGGCCACATCCAGCTTGAGGTCCGCCAGGACGTCGATAGGTCTGCATGAACTGTTCTTCGGTCTCGCCGGGGAAGCCGACGATGATATCGGTCGCGATGGAACAATCCGGGATCTTCGCTGCGGATCTTTTCCACCAGCTCGCGATAGTCCTGCTGGGTGTAGCCGCGCTTCATATTGGCCAGCACTTCATCATCGCCGGCCTGGATGGGCACTTCGATGTGCGGCATGACCTTCGGAAGCTCGGCGACCGCCTCCATCAGTTCCTCGGTGAAATAGTTCGGATGCGAGGTCAGGAAGCGGATGCGCTCGATGCCCTCGACCTCATGGACGATGCGCAGCAGCGCCGCCAGGTTGGGGCCATCGGGAATATCTTTGCCGTAGCGGTCCACGATCTGACCGAGCAGGGTGATCTTCCTTGACGCCCTGCGCAGCCAGCGAACGGATCTCCGCCACGATATCGCCGACCGGACGGCTGCGTTCCACGCCGCGCCGGAAGGGAATGATGCAGAAGGTGCAGGCGTGCGAACAGCCATAGACGATCGGCACATGGGCGCTGACCAGCCTGCCGCGTTCGTGCTGAGGCAGGATCAGCTCACCGTCCATCACCGCAAAGCGGCGCGTGGTCTCGTCCGATTCGATGGCGCGGATCTCGCCCTGGCTGAGGAAAGAAACCAGCGGGCCCGGGATCGGAGGGCGGCGAGAAGACATCCACGAAGGGAAGCCGTTCGCGCAGCTTCTCCGCGCCGCGCACGCCGACCAGGCAGCCCATCAGGTTGATCACCAGGTTGGGATTTTGTTCCTTCAGCGGGCGGAGCGAGGTCAGGCGTCCGATGGCTTTATCTTCGGCAGACTGGCGCACGACGCAGGTATTCAAAACGATAACGTCGGCTTCTTCGGCCTTATCGGTAAAGGCGTAACCCAGGTGTTCCAGCGACGAGCCAACCCGCTGCGAGTCGGCCACGTTCATCTGACAGCCTTCGGTCCAGATGTGATATTTCATAGAGCGTGAATTATACCAAGTATGGTCAGGATTCGATGTTTGGAATATATCCGAAGATTGCACAGAGATTGCATATGACTCGCGATGGCGCGAGAGCATTCTGATTTCCAAGCATGTCAATGCCTGCGTAAGTCCGGAGAGTCTGCTCGGTATCGGCAGAATGCCGATACCGATATCAATTCCGTTTCCTTTATGGTAAAATCTTCCAGCCTGGAGGGATGGCCGAGCGGCTGAAGGCGCATGTCTTGAAAACATGTTTGGGTCACACCAACGTGGGTTCGAATCCCACTCCCTCCGCCATCGGTTGAAGGTTCCGATGGATTGCGAAACGTTCCAAACTCTGGACTTTTCAATCGTAATCATGGGGAGGTGCCAGAGTGGTCGATTGGGGCCGCCTGCTAAGCGGTTACTGGGGCGAAATCCTCAGTCGCAGGTTCGAATCCTGTCCTCCCCGCCACCTATTTTACTGCACTGCAAAAACGCGTTCCAACAGGAGCGTGTTTTTGTTCGTCGCAAGCCCCTGTTAAAGGGATATAAATCTTAAATAGACCTCTTGCAAAAGTCATTTTAGGTTGAGTTCAAAGTTGTAGATCGCGGCGATCAAATTGAAACGCAAGGAAAATCTCTTTCTGCGATTACGATACCTCTCACTCAAGATACGAAACACCTTCAATTTGCGAAAAATATGCTCAATCAAAATCCGTTTACGAGCCAAGCTGCGGTTCCTCAACTTTTCCTTGATCGTCAGAGGATGGTATTTGGATTTCTTGAAGGGTGTCTGGCAATTTTCATGCAACTGCGCCATTCCTTGATAGCCAGCATCTGCCAGAATTCGAATATGCTCTGCGATTTCGCTCCCGTTATCCTGAAAAAGCTGGAAGTCATGTTTGCTCCCATAGCTAAAGGCCGTGGCGATAATTTGAGCAGTTTTGGGGTCAGCGATCAACTGCGCTTTTTGGGTGTGTCGCCTCTTTTTGCCGCTGTAATGCCGATTTTGGCTTTTTTTGGACGCTCAATCGGCTGTTCGCTGGCGTCCACCAGCACAACCTCAAAGACGGTCTCACTAGGCTGGAGCGCCTTTTTGCTTGGCAAGCGAAACTTCCCGGAATGGACTAACGTGTCTTCTACCTTTTGAATGGTGCGACAAACCGCCAATTCACTGATCCCATAGGATTGCGCAATATGAAATTCCGTTCGATACTCACGCCAATACATCAAGGTCATCAACAGTTGATCGGCACGACTCAATTTTGGCGGTCTGCCAAAGTCTCGCCTTCCTTTCTCGATCACCTTCCGCATCGTTTCAAAGGTCTCTCGTTGGACTCCGGTCAGGCGTTTAAAGTCCGCATCTTTTAGGTATTTGATGGTTTCGTAGCGCATGTGCCTATTATGGCACACTTATGCAAGAGGTCTAATATAAAATCGAACCGGGGGTGTCAGAAATGAGTAGACTGATTGGCATGATTTTGACCATCTCCTTATAATCGAACCATGCTTTAATTATTTTCTGAAAGGTTCACGAGAGATGGATAATCAAACCGGCATAACCTGTTCTTCCGTTGATCTGCGAAGTAAAGCCGACCTGAAATCGGGGGTCATCGAAGCTCTCAATCCCCAGGAGCACGTGCAGATCCTGCAGGATGCGGGGAATGTGCTCCAGGTTCAGGTAACCCGCTGGAACACGCCCATGGTGGGATATGTCCTAAAGTCTTCGATCATCGTCCCCAAAGTCAACCCGCAGATCTTTCCGTTGGTCGACCTGGGAAATAATATCGAGATCCCGTCCGTGCCGGCATCGGTGCCTTTGGCGACTTTTCTGACCTGGCTTAATTCCCAGAGCGAATCTCCCTGGCTGCCTGCCGATTACCTGGATAGCATTAAAAATGGTCAAAAGCCTTCGGTGGGAGCTTCTATCCGCCAGACGATCGCGGACCATCAAGCCGATTGGGATGCGTGGGTGAGTGAGGTCAACCAGCAAGGTCGTCAAACCACGGCCACACTGGATGAATGGCTGGTAATCCTGGCGGGGGGGCGCACGATGTGGAGCTTCCGCACGGAAAGATTATTCGCGCAACCTTCCGAGGGTGCGGCCCCGGCCTGGGTTACGCGGAATGACGTCCTGCTTTGGACGGGTCACGTGGTGTTCAATAACAAGGAGCCGAAATACAAGCTGTGGTATCAGGTTAAATTCACGAAGCTCGACAAGGAATTCCAGGGCTGGTACAAAGCGAGCCTGATGGAGGAATTCGTCGTCCCGACGCCGGATACGGACATGACCGACCCGGCGAACAAAACGAAAGTCTTCGATCTTTCACACCCGTTATTACGCCTTCCGGCGGACCCGGAAGTCGATGCCGCCCGGAAAGCAGGGCTTCGAGGCGCCCAGTATATCAACATCAATGCAGCGACAGGCTGGTCGAAGGTCAACCATAACCTGTGCGGCCAATTCTGCGTCGCGGCGCTGGGCGGCAGCGACGTGATCCCCTTTTTAAAGTTGTGGATCGCCTCGTATAAGAACGCCAAGGATATTCTTAGAAACGACAGCGGCACAAACATTCTGGACCTTGAATCGATGCTGGATACGATTAAAAAGACCTATGAATACTTTCGAGCCGAAGCCAGCGTCATCCCCTTAACGCCGGGGTATTTGCAGAAAGTGCTCGACTCAGGCAGGATGGTCCTGGTCGGAACGGGCATCAACACGGCTGAAGACCAACTTAAATGGAGCTACCCAGCCCGGCACTGGGTGGTGATCGAAGACATCGTCCGGGTGGCCAACAGCGGCTGGGTGCGCCTGTATAATCCCTTCTCGGACAAAGAGGAAGTGTGTCCATACGATATGGTCTTCGACGCCGTAAGCGGGACCGTGATCGGCCTTCTGGTGGCGCCGACCCATCCATGAAGAATGGGGAACAAAAAATATCAACAAATCCAAAGAGGTAGCAGGAATCACAGCGGAATTTCCATAACCCTTGAAGATGTAATAAATAATCTGATTTAAAATCGAACCTGGGGGTCGGAAATAAACAGGTTATTGTTTCGGCATTCCATGTACTGGAATACACAGCACTCGTACTGAAATACACAGTACTCGTAATTGACAAGTTTTTGCCCCATTATTTATAATAGAAAAATCCATAGCAGCTTCATATTGCATCCGTGTCCGGTGTCGATGCCGGAATATACGGGGCGATAAAACGTGTTTGTTGCTATTTTTTCGCGGTACCCTGTGATCGAATCCTGAAAGGCTGACCAACGATGGATAATCAAACCGGCATTACCTGCTCTTCTGCCAACCTGCGAAATACACCGGACCTGAAATTGGGGGTCATCGAGGCCCTCAACTCACAGGAGCATGTCGAGATCATCGAGGACGCGGGGAATGTGTTCAAAGTCCAGACGACCCGCTGGAACCCGCCCATCGTGGGGTATGTCTTAAAGTCTTCGATCATCGTCCCCAAAGTGAACCAGCAAATCTTTTCAAACATCGATCCGGGCAACCATGTCGCGATCCCCTCTGTACCGGCATCGCTGCCGTTGGCGACCTTCCTGACCTGGCTCAGTTCCCAGGGCGAACCTTCCTGGCTGCCTGCCGATTATCTGGCCAGCATACAAGCAGGCCAAAATTCTTCGGTGGGAGCCATGATCCGCCAGACGATCGCGGACCATCAAGCCGATTGGGATGCGTGGGTGAATGAGATCAATCAGCAGGGGCGACAAAGCACGGCCACGCTGGACGAATGGCTGGTGATCCTGGCGGGTGGGCGCACGATGTGGAGCTTCCGCACGGAAAGGATATTTACGCAACCCTCGCAAAGCGCGGCGGCCCCGGCCTGGGTCTCGCCGAATGACGTGCTGCTATGGACGGGCCACGTGCAGTTCAACAACCAGGAGCCGAAATACAAGCTGTGGTACGAGGTTGAATTCACCAAACTCGACCAGTCGTTCAAAGGCTGGTACAAAGCTGATTTGTTGCAGGAATTCATCATGCCGACGCCCGATACGGACCTGACGGATCCGGAGAATAGCGGCAAGGTCTTCGATCTTTCACACCCGTTATTGCGCCTGCCGGCCGACCCAGAAATCGATGCTGCCAGAAAGCTTGGCACCGGTGCACAATACATCAACATCAATGCAGCGACAGGCCGGTCGAAGGTCAACTTTAACCTGTGCGGCGAATTCAGTTGCGCGGCCCTGGGCGGCAGCGACGTGATCCCCTTTTTGAAGTTGTGGATCGCCTCGTACAAGAACGCCGGCACCATACTTCAAGCCGACAGCGGTACAAGCATTCAGGACCTTGAATCGATGCTGGACGTGTTTAAAAAGACCTATGAGTTCTTTCAAGCGGAAGAGAGCGTCATACCCTTAACTCCGGGGTATTTGCGCAAGGTGCTCGACTCGGGCAGGATGGCCCTGGTCGGGACGGGCATCACTCATGACGGCCAGCTTAAATGGAACAGCCATATCCGTCACTGGATAGTGATCGAAGATATCATCCTGGTGGCCAACAGCGGCTGGGTGCGGGTATACAACCCCTTCCCAGACAAAGAGGAAGTATATCCATATGATGTAGTCTTCGATGCAACCACCGGGACAGTGATCGGGCTTCTGGTAACGCCGACCCATCCATAAACATATCTGAACTCACGGGGAGAGATGAAATCGGCCAGAATTATGAGGTTGGGGGTAAGTCCTGTTTCTCGATTTCCCCTTCGTCCGTATCATCCAATTCTATTTCTTCACCGTTCCATTCGATGTCGTAGGTCGAAGCCGCCAGCAGGCTCAACCCACGCGTCCTGCCCAACTTAAGATAGGTAAGGATGCTCCGCCATTGAAGCAGAACCGGCAGGGGATCCGTCGCGTTAAAGATGACATCACGGCTGGAAAAGAAAGCCAGAAGCCATTTACCCAGGCGCCGTTTTTTCAGGGACGCGCCCAGACCGTACGCCAGCATGCCTGTGGAAAGCATCGCTGATCCATTATTGGAAGGCGTGAGGCACGGCAGCGAATCATCCAGGAACGCATTTATAAATTCCGGCTGCGAAGAGAACAGGTGGACTCCGCTCGTGGCGCGCGGATTGCATTCAAGCGCATTGATCTCTCCGTCGGGAGTCTCGATAAAATCAAAGGCAATTTGCCCCGTAAACCCGAGCGCGGCGACAAAGCGTTGAACCCAATCGAAAGTCGCCGGATGCGTGATGGGCTGAAATACGATGGTCGTCCCGCGACCGGCAGTAAATTCTGAGCGATACGCGGCATGGGCGGTCAAACGGCCGCGATGAGCAACGGAATAGGTACAGATTTCCTTCCCGGTGAGCAGTTCCTGGGCGACCCATTGAGTTGCAGAATCGAAATTCACCGAGGCGAAAGCCTCCTTGATGGTCGGCCCGAAGAGAATCTGGGTAGCGAAGCGCGAATAGACGGGTTTGAGTATCAATTTACGCCATTGAGAAAAGGCGAGCAGAAGCTCGTCCATCGTCCCCACCAAAAACGTCTCAGGCACCGATAGGCCCATATCGGAGGCGTGGAGCGCAAACGACCACTTATTATGGACCTTCTGTAATTTTTCAATCGACTCGGCAAATACTTTGCAGGGAAGCCTGGCGCGTCCCATCCCAACATAAAAGACTTCTTCACAGGTCGGAATGAGCAGGTCGATCTTGTCCTTGATTATGATCTCCCTGAGGGCTCCGAGAAAAGCGGCGGTCTGCTGGCGGGGAGGGGGGACGAGATAATTTGCCGCGAGCGCGCGGCTTGGTTGGGAGAGATGGCCACGCGCGGACTCGGCCATGAAGACCTTGTGGCCTGTCCTATGAAATGCGCGTGCCAGCTCGAGGGCGGCAGGCGACCGTCCGCCAGTCAGTAGAATATTAGCCATTTAAGATGAAGGCGGTTTTATCAGGGAATTTTGCGGAGATCTCTTCCAGATTAGCAAGCAGACCCATACTCATAGCGAGGATTGTAACACGGTCGATTTACTCACAAAAGCGGTTGTTCAAGATATCCCACCGCCCGCCCGATTTTTTTTCGGATGCTTTACAAAGGACCGTGAAATTGTTAAGGTAAAAATTAAGCCTGCTCTTTTCCCCTGGCAATCACGGCGATGAACTCAAAAATGACTTTCAAAGCGGCAAAGACAGTGGCCTCGGATGGATCAAGCGGCGGGGCAACTTCGACAACATCCAGGCCGACCAGGGGCAAGCCTTGCAGTGATTTGATGAGCGTGATCAATTCGCGGGCGGTTAATCCTCCCGAATCAGGAATGCCCGTGCCAGGCGCGAAGGCCGGATCGAGACAATCAATATCCAGCGAGATGTGGACTGCATCGCAGGCCGATAACATGCTATGGACTTCTTTTGCAACCGCGTTCATCCCGCGTCCGGCCACATCTGCCGCGGTGTAAATATTCAAGCCGCCATTTTCGACCAGGTCTATTTCCTGATCCTCCCAGGAGCGCAGGCCCACCAGGCAAACGTCCTGCGGCTGGATGCCGAATTCAAGTCCACGCCGCAGGACGCAGGCATGCGAATATTTGGAACCGGTGAATTCATCGCACAAGTCAGGGTGGGCGTCCACCCACACGATCCCCAACCGCTTCTTTGCAAAGCGCTCGCGCTGGCCTCGAAAAATGGGGATGGATACGGAATGATCGCCTCCGAGCAGGATGGGGATGTTTGAGAGGGATGCGACTTTTTTATAGACCTGTTCGAAGCCCTGGATTTGATCCGTGATCTCGACATCGCCAAGATCGCAGATGCGAAGATCTTTTAGCCGCGTCCGGTCTTCGCTAAAAGGGGTCATGTGCGTCGACCAGAAGCGAATCCGTTCCGGGGCGAACGCCGCGCCTTTGCGGGCGGAAGCCGCGCCATCGTAAGGGATACCCAACACAGTGAAATCGGCCTGCGCCGGGGAAAGATTGGGGCGATGGAGGTCTGCCCATAGACCGTGTGTCGAGTTAGGGTCCATTGTTTTTTTCCTACATTAAGTATTGAATCCCGTCCAAATTTAGTGTATATTCGCTCGAAATTCGTCGGAGGAGAACCCATGAAAAAGATCTTGAAATGGATCGGAATCGTGTTGGGAGGTCTGGTCGTCCTGGTCCTGCTGGTTGCATTGGTATTGTATACGAAATCGAGGCTCGAATTCACAAAGAAATATGAGGTGAATGTCAAGGCCGTATCCATACCCACGGACGCCGCTTCGATCGAACATGGACAGCACCTTGCCACCAGCCTGTGCATGGAGTGTCATGCGAAGGACCTGGGCGGAACGCCACACTGGTTCGAACTGGGGCCGATGGGCGGCGCCAATACTCCCAACCTGACCGCCGGCAAGGGCGGGCTGGGCAGCCAGCTCACCGACGAAGATCTTGTGCGCGTCCTGCGGTACGGCGTAAAGCCGGATGGAACTTCCGTATTCATCATGCCGGCACAGGATTTTTATTATATGAGCGACAAGGACCTGGGTGATCTGATCGCGTATATCAGATCGGTGCCGCCTGTGGACCGCGAAGCGACTTCGGCCCAGCTTCATTTCACATTTTTGGGAAACGTAATCTATGGCGCCGGTGTATTTGGGAACCTGTTGAGGGCAGGCACAATCAACCAGGCCAACCGTCCTGCGATTCCCGAACCAGGCGTCAGCACAGAGTATGGACAATACCTTGTGAACATTAACGGATGTCATGATTGTCATGGAGCGCAGCTCGCAGGCGGGAAACCGGGTGACCCAAGCTCGCCTTTGGCGCCCAACCTGACGCCCGACGGTGAATTACGGGCATGGTCCGAGGCCGATTTTATCCAAACCCTGCGTACGGGAGTTACACCTTCAGGAACGCACCTTCCCGACCAGTTCATGCCCTGGATGTTCAAGAGCCAGATGACGGACGACGAACTCAAGGCGATCTGGATGTATCTGCAGTCCTTGCCTGCGCTGCCGTCATCCACAGCAACCGCCGAATAGATAAATCAAAAGCCGCATCAAAAGATGCGGCCTGTATTTTAGTATTTAATCACTCCTCGTCCCACGCCCCGCTGCGCGGGATCTTCGCGCCGAGAAACGCGCTCGGCATTTGCGAGGACTAGGAATTCCGAAAAAAGAAGATATGCGCAGGGCATACGCCTTGCGCATATCTTCTTTTTTCGGGTACTTCATGCCAAGAGCGTAAATAGATACTATATATCTACAGGATAGTAACACAAGCCGGTGGTGCCCGGGCCGGAGTGAACTGCCAGTGCCGGAGAAAATTCGGTCAAGAGCGACTCGACAACATCCACTTTTGATTCAACAAGCCCCTTGAGTTTTTCCACTTCGTCCTGGGCGCCGGCGTGCACATAAGCGATCCGGACTTTGCCTCTGCCTATCGCCCCCGCGACAATATCCGCCATTTGCCGGTATGCCTGGCCGCGGCTGTGGGCCCTGCCCAATGGGACAATTACGCCATCTTCCATGCCGATCAGGGGTTTGATGTTGAGCAAACTGCCGAGCATGTTTTGGGCCTTGCCGATCCGTCCGCCGAGGTAAAGATATTTCAGGGTATCGGCGGTCTGGACCATATGTGCCACGGGGATCATCTTTTTAACGACAGCCAAAACCTGGCCCAGGGAAAGACCTGCCAGTGCGGCATGGGCTGCTTCCATCACCATCCAACCCTGGCACATGGATGCATTGAGTGTATCCACCACTTCCAGGCGCAGGCCGGGATTGCTCTCTTTTAGCATGGACTGCGCCATCGTGGCTGCCTGGTATGCGCCGCTGATCTTCGAGCTCATGTGAATGCTAATGATGTCTTCGGCGCCCTCCGCGGCCAATTTCTCATACGCATCCAGATAATCATTTGGACCGGGACAGGCCGTCGTCGGGGCGTATTTGGCCGTCAGCATCCATCGTATAAATTCTTCACGCTGAATGGTGACGAGGTCCCGCAGCACTTCCTGGCCGCGATGGATATAGAATGCGACTGTCTGGATGTTTAGATTCTTCAGGATCGCATCAGGCAAACCGACTATACTGTCTGTCAATACTGCAACTTTTGGCATAAGTTTCCTTTGTTTTTTCGGCTTTTTATTGTACTCCTTTTGTATCCTGCTCACACCCGTAGGACAAGATATCAGCTTGTCCTACGCTGGCTCGGCAAAAACCCATTTTGCCCTTCTATCGGGCGATTCGGGGCCGATATTCCCGTGGGGAGGTTGACCTGCCCTTTATTTCCTCTTACAATACTTAAAATGGTATTCGATTCCGACCAGTTTGCGGGCTTCTTTCGGCCCGACCACGATCCTCCGTTTGGCCTGCTCCACACGCTTTTCTCCTATTAAACTTATCAGTGCCTATTAAGATCGGAGGAACATCCTATGACTACTCCCATAGTTTCCAAACGTGCTCCCATGTACGCCGACGTTCCAGACGAAAAATGGAACGATTGGCGCTGGCAGTTGAGTCACCGGCTTAACACAGTGGAGGAGATCGAGAAAGTCGTCCCCCTGACCGAAGTCCGAGCGAAAGGCGTTGAATACCAGCGGCCTGTTCCGGGTGGACATAACGCCGTATTTCATCTCGTTGATCGACCCCGACGACCCGCAGGACCCGGTCCGCATGCAGATCATCCCGACCGATGCGGAGATCGCACCCTTTACCGGGATGATGGAAGACTCGCTTGCCGAAGACCGGCACTCTCCCGTGCCGGGGCTGGTCCATCGTTATCCGGACCGCGTTTTGATGCTTGTGACAACCCAATGTGCGTCTTACTGCCGCTACTGCACACGTTCGCGGATTGTCGGCGATCCCGGGCAGACCTTCTCGCGCCAGGAGTTCGAGCAGCAGCTCGATTATCTCAAGCGGACTCCGCAGGTGCGCGACGTGCTGCTTTCCGGCGGCGACCCGCTGGTGCTCGCGCCGAAAATCCTGGAAGAGATACTGACCCGCTTGCGCGAGATCCCGCATATCGAGATCGTCCGCATCGGCTCACGTGTGCCGGTCTTCATGCCCATGCGCATCACCCAGGAACTTTGTGATATGCTAGGCAAATTCCATCCGTTGTGGTTGAACATCCACGTCAACCACCCGAATGAGATTACCAAGGAACTTGCCGAGGCCTGTGACCGTATGACGCGCGCCGGCATCCCGCTGGGCAACCAGTCCGTTTTGTTGGCGGGAATAAATGATTGTGTTCACATCCAACGCGAATTGGTGCAAAAGCTGACGCGCATCCGCGTCCGCCCGTATTATCTATACCAGTGCGACCTGGTGGAAGGCGCGGGGCATTTCCGCACACCGGTTTCGAAAGGCATCGAGATCATCGAAGGGCTGCGCGGACATACCTCCGGTTACGCCGTGCCGCAATTCATTGTGGATGCGCCCGGCGGCGGCGGGAAGATCCCGGTCATGCCGAATTACCTGATCAGCATGTCGGACCACAAAGTGATCGTGCGTAACTTATGAAGGTTATGTGACCAGTTATGAAGAGCCTGACCGACTATAAAGCGCACGACCCGAAGACCTGCAAATTCTGCCAGAACAAACGCCCTGAACCGGGCCAGGCCGGACTCACCGGCCTGCTGGATGGCGAAGAGATGTTTATCAAACCGACAGGCTTCGATGAAATTCACGACCGCCATGGCGTACAGCATCGCCTGAAAGACGAAAAGAAATGGCAGCCGCTGGGCATCGGTACGGGTGGACCAGGCCCCAAATAGGAAGCCTCGAATACGCTCAAATCGAGCTAAGGAGAAAATCATGCTAATGATACGAAAAACCATGTTTATTGCGGTTGTTGTTTCCGTCCTGCTGGCGGGGTGTGCGCCGGGAGTGACCCCTGATCAGATCGTGGCGCAGGTCGAGACATCCGTGGCCGCCACGGTCCAGGCCCAAAATAACATGGGAACGGCGGTGGCCCTTACGGTAAATGCCCAGATGCCGACTGCAACTGAAACCTTAACGCCGACGACGATCCCCTTCAATTTACCTACTTTGACGCCCATCCTCGATACCCCGACTCCGTTTGTGGTCGTTTCGTCCGGCGGCGGAGGGGGCGGTGGTAGCAGCAGTGGAGGGAGCAGCAGCAGTTCAGGCAAGAAGGTCAAATATTATTGCACCATCGTAGGCCAGGTACCCGGAGATGGCAGCCCGGCCACGATCCTGAAAGTGGGCGATGGGCTGGACGTGAGGTGGACGTTCAGGAACGACGGCACTATAACATGGGACCCCACCTGGCTCTGGGAATTCTATTCTTCTTCGGTCGACACGAACGTTGCCTCCAATTATGGATTGACCATGTCGTCCGTTGGAACGCAGCATTCGCTTGGCGCAACCGTGCAGAAAACCGATACGATCACATTGGGTGTCCACCTGACGGCCCCTAATTTTGAGGGTAGAGAGCCGATCCATATTGGCACCGCATGGGATATTAATGGTGACGGATCAAAATTCTGCATCGCCGATATCAACATTGAAATCATCCGCCCGGGCATGACGCCATAGCAAGCAGGGAGCAAATGTTGGAATAGCAGGGAGAATTGCGAATGAGCCGGCAAAAACGTGTATTGTATTTCCTTTTGATCATCACAATTTTTGTGATCAGTTGTGATGTCTCGACGTTCGTCCCGGCTCCGCAAAACCCCACCGCTGCCCCGAATGCACTGAATGTCATCATTGCCCAGACTGCTGCGGCAGCGGCCACGCAAACGGCAAAGTTATTTACCCCAACGTTCACGCCTTCCGTAACACCTTTCCCCACCCAGGTACCTTCGGATATTCCGACCATTACCCCGACATTCCTTTTTATTTTACTTTCACCCACCCCCATTCCACAACTGGTAATGACCCCTGCCACGCAGATCACTCCTTCCGCGAAGGATTACGATTGTCAGATAACAGGGCAAACGCCTCCCAATGATTGGCAGATCGCTGCGGGCCAGGATTTCCAGGTAAACTGGACGGTTGCGAACGTGGGCAGGAAGAGTCTGGGATAGTACTAGTGTTGATTTTGTCTACCTGAGCGGCGCAAGAATTTACAAGTCAAAAGGCGCCGATCTTCCGAAGCCCGTTGCAGCCGGGGAGATCGTCTCGCTTAAAATAACGATGACAGCCCCCAAAGGCTCAGGTTCGTATAGAACTAACTGGGCCCTGCAAATGGGTCAGAATGTTTTTTGTACGATGTCTGTGAGGATCACAGTGCCATAAACAATTGTTTCCAGCCGCTGAAACAAGAGCGACTGTCCGCAAAGCCAACGTAAATAAGGACGTTAAAGAAATCTGCATCGTTTTACTGCGATGCAGATTTCTTTAACATACAATTGTCGTAACTGCTCAGGCCTATGAGGATAAAACCGAAAAAATGGTGTGCGTGGGGCGTACGCCCCACGCACACCATTTTTTCGATATCTTCTTATGCGAAGGCTGCTGAGCCTGAGCAGCAGTTACCAATTGCCTCGCCTATGAAGGAGGTGGAAGCGGTTCATCGTTATTGAGCGCGGCGGCCGGTTTGCTGCGCAAGGTAAGGAATCCGACGACGACCGGAATGGCCATGAAGATCACCGATAAACAAATGAGCACAAGGCCGGCCGTCGGAGGGAAAACATCGGAATTGCTCACGCCGTTAAATTCAAACTTGAAGGGCATATTGCCGGCCGCTGCGAAGAAACCGAATATGAATAAAAACAATCCGGGGCAGCCACACAAAACGACCGACGCCAGGGTTGCGACGAACCCTTTGGTTTTATTGTCCATACTCTCTTCTCCTTTGCTTCTTTGGAGCAGATTTATTGAACAATATTCTTTAGAGGGTCAGGATTTTCAATGGCAGTTTTCCAGTATTTACCGGTAGTGACATTGCTTTGTATCGCACCTGCAGGGCGGGATATCATCTCGCCCTACACCTAGCTGCGCAGCTTCGCTCCCAGTTCCTGCTCAAGCCGCTTCACGATCTTATTCCGGATGGCTGCCGCTTCGGCATCGGTCATGGTCTTATCGGGGGCCTGATACGTGAGATTATAAGCCAGCGATTTCAGGCCTGCACCGATCTGTTCTCCGCGGTAGACATCGAACAAGCGGACATTGGTCAGCGACTTGCCTCCGGTTTGACGGATCAGAGCCTCCACCGCAGAGGCCGGGACCGACTCGGCGACGATGATGGCAATGTCTTCCAAGACCGGGGGAAACTCAGGGACGGGCGTAATCTTATAAGCCGGGGCGACCTTGCGCAAGGCCTCAAGATCAAATTCGGCGACCAGGACCGGGTAAGTGCCGAATTCATATTTTTCTTTAGCCAGGGGGTGCAGCTCACCGAACACACCCACAGTCTGACCGCTCACTCTTATCTCCGCAGCTTTGCCAGGGTGCAGGTAACCTGCCGGGAAAGAAGTCGAAGGAGCGGCTGAATCTGCCGGGGTGAAGGAAACGTCAGTGTACTGCAGGCCGCTGAGAAGGAGTTCGATGCGCCCTTTCAGGTCGTAGAAATCGAAGGCCGGCGTATCCTTTCCATCCCATGAGGTCGCGGCGCGCAGTCCGGTCATGGCGATGGCGAGTTTGTGCGGCTCATTTGGGAGATCGTCTGGCACGGGTTCGAATACCGGCCCGATTTCAAAGAAGGCCAGCGACTCGCTCAATCGAATATTATGCTCGAGATCGTCGAGCACGGAAGCCGTCAAGCTGCGGCGCATGACACTTTTTTCAGGCGCGATCGGATTTGTGATGCGGACATATTCGCCGGTGATGCCCAGGCGCGACTCACGTTCCGTGGAGGTGAGACGATAACTGACCACCTCATCGAAGCCGTTGGCAACCAGGAGGTCACGAAGGCGTTCCTCCCATTCGTAAACGGGATTGCCGATCTGCGGCGGGAGGGCATCGGCCATATTGGTGGATGGAATGCGATCATAACCATAAGAGCGGGCGACTTCTTCCAGCACATCGGCGAGGCCGATGACGCCTTCCCCGATGTCCAGGCGGTGGGGCGGCACTCGCACCACGATCTGAGAATCGGAATCCGACCTTCGCGGTTTTAGACGATTTCTTCCCACCTGTTTTCGATCCACGAATGGTACATTTGAATTCGAGCTTTTCCAGAAGCGCGGCGATCTCCTCGACAGACAGGTCGATACCGAGCAGGCGCCTGACATCTTTTGGCGAAACCGTGATCGTCGGGTCCTTCGGCTTGAGCGGATATTCGTCAACGAGGCCGGGGGCAGCCTTGCCGCCCGACCATGAAGACATATACTGCAAGCCGCGTTTGACGCCGGTTTCCGCCAGGGCGGGATGCACACCGCGCGAGAACCGAAACGATGCTTCCGAGGGGAGATTGTGCTGTTTGGCGGTGCGGCGGATATTGATGAAGTTCCAGGCCGCGCCTTCGAGCAGAATGTTGCGCGTCTTTTCCGTGACCTCCGAACTCGGCCCCGCCCATTACACCTGCAATCGAGAGCGGACCCTTCTCATCGCAGACCAGTACATTAAGGGACGTGAGCGTCCGTTCCACGCCATCGAGGGTGGTCAGTTTTTCGCCATCTTTTGCCGGGACGGGTGGTGATTCTCACCGGTTTATTTCCCGCACGTTCCTTGAGCACATCGTAATCGAAGGCGTGCAGCGGTTCACCCAGCTCGAGCATGGCATAGTTGGTGGCGTCCACGATGCAGTTGATGGGACGCATACCCGCCAGTTTGAGCCGTCTTTGGACCTGATACGGGCTGGGCTTGATCTCCACATTGCGGATCAGCCCGAGCACGAAGCGCGGGTTGAGCTCCGGGTTGGTGATCTTGATCGCAGCAAGCTCTTCGATTGAATCGCCTCCCGTTTTGACCTTGATTTTCGGCTGGATGAGTTCGCGCCCGGTCAAGGCGGAAAGTTCACGCGCCACGCCGATCACATTCGCGTTGCGCGCCATGTTGGGCAGGATGCTGATATCCAGAACTGCATCACCCATGTAATCGGCAAGCGGCATACCGACCGGAGCATCCTCATCGAGCAATATGATGCCTTCATGGTCTTCGGAGATGCCCAGCTCCTTTTCGGAACAAACCATCGAATACGATTCAACGCCGCGGATCTTGGTACGCTTGAGGGTCATCAACTGCAGCCCTTCGGCATGACCGTCGTACAGGGTCGCGTTTTCCTTGGCATAAGCGACCTTGATCGGTTTAGGCAGTTTGCCCTGGCCTTTCAAATGGAAGATATTGGGCGCGCCGGTCAGCACCGTATGTGCTTCCCTGCCGTCGAAGAGGTCGCACAATGTTAACCGGTCGGCGTTGGGATGCGGCATGACCTCGCGGATTTCGGCCACGACGATCTTGTCTTTATCCCAGGCGATGCCGGCTGTCTTGAATTCATGCGGGGCCTCCTTGTCATAGACGGGCAGCGGCAGGCCAACGTATTCGATCCCATCCACTTCGAGACCGGCGAGGGTCAATTTCCGCGCGATGTCCTCGACGGATAAGCCGTCGATATCGATGAAGTCTTTGAGCCAGGAAAGAGGTATTTTCATAATAGCTCCTCGGAAGAACGATATTCGTTATTTGTTATTCGCGTCTGAAGACAATGTTGAAATGTCTTCGACGATGTAAGCTGATGATGAGTCACTGACAGCATTATTTGCGCCGGGTTCGGTCCAGTATCGATTATCGATCCCCAACTAAAACTGCTCCAGGAACCTTACATCGTTTCCCCAGAAATAGCGGATATCATTGATGCGGTATCTCAACATAAACTGGCGTTCGGGCCCCATGCCGAATGCAAAGCCGGTATACCTGCGGGGGTCATATCCGCCGTTCTGCAGGACAGTCGGATGCACCATGCCTGAGCCCAGGATCTCCAGCCAGCCTGAATTCTTGCAGACGGCACATCCCTTACCACCGCAAACAAAACATTCCACGTCCATTTCTGCCGATGGTTCCGTGAAGGGGAAGTAGGAAGCCCGGAAGCGCGTCTGGGTGTTCTGTCCAAACATGCGGCGTGCGAAATTGGAAAGCGTTCCCTTCAAGTCGCTAAAGGTGATGCCCTCGCCGACGGCCAACCCTTCCACCTGATTGAATTGGATCTCTGAGCGCGCAGTGACTTGCTCATGACGGTAGCACATCCCGGGTACCGCGATGCGGATGGACGGCGGGTTCTTTGGATCCATGGCGGAAAATTCGCGCATGGCACGCATCTGGCCGGGCGAGGTCTGGGTACGCAGTAAAACCGGATTGTCGGAGCGATTTGGACCCGATCCCGGCAAAGTACTCCCGGCGTCAACATACAACGAGTCTCTGCATGTCACGCGCCGGGTGATCGGGAGGAAAGTTCAACAGCTGGAAGTTCATCTCATCCGATTCGACTTCGCGCGAGCTATAGACTTGAAATCCCATTTCGGCCAGGATAGCCAGCACGCGGCGCAACTGCTGCGTGGATGGATGAAGCCGCCCGTTGTGGATAGTGCGGCCCGGCAGGGTTACATCCAACTTGTCTTCGCCCAGTGATCGCTCCAGAACCGACTTCCTGACGGCTTCAGATTTGGCTGCCAACGCAGCTTCAAGCGCCAACTTCACCCGGTTGGCAGCCTGACCGGCGGCAGGCCGCTCCTCTTTTGAAAGCGTGCCCAGGCTGCTGAAGACCTGCATCAAAGCGGAACTACGCCCGAGATGGGTTACGCGCCATTCATCCAATGCGGATTCATCGGTTGCAGACTCAAGCGCATCCAGGGCAGTTTTCTCGATCCCGTTCAGGTTGTCGAACATGTAAGCCTCCTTGTCAGAGATTAGATATTAGAGAACAGAGAATAGAGATAAGAAAAAGAGATAAGAGAAGATCTGCATTTGAGTTGGGTCCCTACTCTCCAATATCCAATTTCTAAAAAACAAAACCTCCCGCCCACAAATGGGACGGGAGGGAATTCCCGCGGTACCACCCAAATTAGCCTGACCAGGCTCGCTTCAAACCGACTAACATCGGTTTCCCGGATAACGTAGGGATTACGGCCTGAACTACTAGGTTTCCCATTCACTCAGACGGCTCAGGAGGGAACTTCCTTCAGTTGCCGCCGTGCCGGAGTCTCAATCACCTGTCCCATACGGGAGATGCTCCAGCGTCCCTGTCGGCTTGCGCTGACGTACTTTCCTCCGTCCATGCCCATGAAAAAACAATTGCAGTAATTATCTGCAAAACATTGGGCCTGTCAAGCCTGGGGAGTGGCGGATATCAAATACGAATGAAATCACTCATATCAGGGTGTTGAAGTGGCTGTCGGTGTCAGGGTCGGGGTATCGGTAGGCGTATCGGTCGGTGTGAAAGTTGGAGAAGGTGTGAAAGTGGTCGTGGGAGTGAGTGTGAATGTCGCCGTTGGAACAGGGGTAAAGGTCGACGTTGGCGGCATCGTTCCCAGCCGGGTAATGTGCGGTGCGAACCACAGCGCATTATCCTGGTTGGGTGAGCCATTGGCTGTCACAAACAATATGAATTTGACGTTATTCCCCGCCAAAGAACCCAGATCGATGTCCACCGGATAGTACTTGCCCTCATAGACTTCATTCCACTGACCAAGCGTATATATACTGCTGCTCCCAATTTGATATTCGAGCCGGAAGATCACATTGCACGAATAGGATTTGTACTGGCAGCTGATCAGCGCGTGGAAGCGGTCACCGTCATGGATCTTGATCGCCGGGAATTCGCCCTGGATGATCCCATTATTGACATTTTTCGGGACAGTCAACAAGCCAGGCTCATCTTCGGTTTTCCCGTTCTCCATGACCGGGTGGTCCAGTTCGATCACATAACCGTTATTGTCGCCTTGAGAACCAGGGCAGGGCAGGTTGTTATTGTTATTTTGCCAGGCAGCAGAGCAGTAGTTGGCGGCAAAATCATAGGCGGTATAGATGGGCCCGGATACGTTTATATCCACCCAGAATGAACTCTGCGCCAGGCCACCGATGCCAAACAGAGCGCCGTCCGGGTCGCGTAATTCCCAATAGCCCTGGTAATGGCCGTTCTGGTTCGGCGCAACCATATCGACCGCGATGTCGATGGTCTGGCCCGGGCTGACATAATCGGATAGGCCAACGCTGTTTGGGGCGCTCATTGGATTACCGCCGACGAAAACGACCGAAAAAGAAGGGGACCACGAGCAAGTACCGACATTTTGGATCCGCCAGATTTTCGTAAACCTTGCGCCGCGGCCAAGCGTGGTACCATCCGAGATGGTTACGTCTTTGACAAAGGCGGCCGCTTCGCATACACTGATCGGCCCCGGGATAGGGCTGGGAGTGAGCAATGAAAATGTTGGAAATGGGCTGGTCCCCGTCATCAGCGGAGTTGCACTGACTGCCTGCGAGACCGATACCTGCACCGTCAAAGCGGCAGCGGTATATAACTGATCGAGCGTGGCAGCGGCCTGTGGTGTACTGTTCCCTCCGGACAAAAAGTTACAAGCCAGGCTGGCAAGCATCAGGATAACGGGCGCAACAAGCATTCTTGCTCGGGTTCTCATGACTTCCTCCTGAAATATCAGTACTTCACGAAAGAACATCCGATTCTGGGGATGAAGGGGTGCGGGTTGCACAGCCTTCATTCCTTAAAATCGGACCTCCTCGCTCATTCCGTGACCTGCTGATTATTGACATTTCAATGTCTAAGGACGCCGGGGCGCCGGAAAAAGTTCCCTTTGGGAGTTTTGTACAAAAAAGAGTAAAAGAGCCTGTGAAAATTACAGGCTCTTTTGAACGTTAATGCCCACATAAAGGAGGAAGAGTAAACATGGGGTACTCATGATAAGTCGGTGATGTGATAACGACTCTTACCCAGCGCGGATTGGTAGCCGAAGCGATACCCTGGGACCATTCAATCGTCGAGGTGGATATTGTCGTCGCATCAGTGAACGTGAGTTTTCTATTGTTATAGTTGTGACCATCACTTTGTTGCCAGGAGTAGACTACATTGACCGGCCCATTGGATGATATGTTGGCTGAGTAATACCAAAAGGTATTAGCGGGCTTGCAAACTCTTGTGACGTCGTTGTACGTCACATTCGTGACGTCATATGGAGATGCGGTTTTATTATTGGACGGCGTTCCGGCTATGACGACCACCTGCACCGACAGGGGCTGGTTGTATTGACCTACACCGATCAGGGTTTTATCGGGCGCCTCGATCAACCACGTGCCGGTATACGTTCCGGCATCCGTAGGTGCAAACAATTCGATGGGGATATCCACGGTCTGACCCGGAGCAGCAGCACCCGGGAACGGGTAAACATATCCACCGCCCATAATGTCACCGTCATTGAAAACGAACTTATATGTCGAATCCCAGCTACAGGAACCGCTGTTCAGGACGCGCCAGGTTTTCCAAAAGGTCTGGCCGGGAGTGACGATGGTCCCATCCGGGATCGTCACATCCTGGACGAAATTGGCGCTGTAACAAGGCTTGACATCACTGGATCCGGCCACGGGAGCAGTGGGCGGCGCCGTGGTAACGCCCGGGGTGGGGCTTGAGAACAGCGTCGGGAGATCGACCACAGGCAGCATGGTCGGAGTAAAAACGGCTGCCTGTGTATTCTGCGCCTGAACAGTCTGGGCAACCGAAGTAGCAATAATGGAATTGTTCGACGCAGACGATCCGCAGGCGCTCAATGTAAGAGCCAGGATGATCAGGAGGGCGAATAGTACTTGTTTTGTTTTTAGAAGCATTCCAATTTCCTTTCACAAGTAGGAAAATATTATACCCGGTTTAAAAAGGAGCGCCCGGCACAAGGACCGGGCGCTGATTCTTATACACACCGTCCCACAGGTTTTTTATTTCGTAACGATTCATAATCCCTGCTAGAACACCCGAAAAAATAAAGGTATGCGGAGTGTACACTCCGCATACCTTTATTTTTTCGGCATCCTTTGTCCCAGGCTGAAAGCCTGGGACAAAGATATGAAAAATTACTACGGAGAAGTACAAGCTGTTGTGAATGTTTTATGACCGAAATCCTGATGGTTGGGGCTATCGATATAAATACCGACCCAGCTGGTCGTACCGTTCCAAACCGAACCAAGCGCCCAATCATAGTTAATCGATTGTGTCCCTGCGGACCCAAATGTGAGTGTGTCAGTAGACGCGGAGGAACCGTCTGATCGTGTCCAATGGTAGGTAACGGAGCCCGATCCGTTCGTGGTGATAGCAGCTGTCACGCGCGGGCAGTCGGTATGGCTGCCGTCACTCCATGTGGAATATGTGTACGTGACATGGATTACAGCGAAAGCGCCTCCACCACCGCCGCTTCCGACCATGATCTGTACGTAAAAGTGTGCAAAGATCACACCTGATGCGTTCCTCAACCCCCAGTTCCCCACATGAGTGCCGCTGCTGGACGGAGCCGTCAGGTTCACCGATATATCCACCGTCTGGCCTGGGTTGATATTACCGGTCAGCGCCTGGGTGGAAGGGCCGCTCATTGAATCCCCGCTGATGAATACCAAAGCATAAGAAGGCGTCCAGGAGCAGGTGCCGTAGTTCTGGAACCGCCACGTTTTTGTGAAGTTGTCCCCGGCAGAGACTACGGTATTATCGGGGTACGTCACATCCGTTACGAAATGGGCGTTATCACAACTGGAGGTTGGTGTGGCCAGGGGTGGCACCGTGGAGAGCGGCAGGGTTGGGAAAGGCACCGGCGTATTCGTGACGGTAGCCGTGGATAAAGGTGGAATTGTGGAAGATAGCTGCGCCTGCACGGTCAAAGCCGCGGCCGTCATAATGGCCGATGGGGCCTGCTGGGAAGAAGGCAGGTTACACGCCACGACGGCTGCGATGATCACAATGCCCGCCAGCACGGTTGAGTATTTTCTCATGATTTCCTCCGATTAAAGTTGTTGAAATTCTAATGCAAAGCGTGAAATTGCATACCCCCGTTTTATCCTACCTACTGATACCCACAGAAAAACAAAAGGAGCCGGAAATCCGGCTCCTCCACCCATGATTTGCATGTGGTATTGTGCTGCGTATCGTCCCGCAGGTTTCTTATTTCCAAGCTGGACGCGGAGTCAAACCTGTGGGACGTTTTATGCAAGGTGAATTTATTATTCCTTTTCGTAAGGCTTGCCGTCCGCCGCCGGAGGAATGGCGCGGCCAACTACACCGGTCAGCACAATGATAGTGACAATATAGGGCGCCATCGCCAGGAATTCCGAAGGGATCGGCACGCTCAGGATCTGCATCTTGACCTGCAGCAAATCGGCAAAACCGAACAGGAGGGAAGCCAGGTATGCCCCGATCGGGTTCCAGTTGCCGAAGATCATGGCGGCCAGGCCGATGAACCCCTTCCCGTTGGTCATGTTCTGGTCGAAGCGGCCCACCGAACCGATCGTGAAGTAGGCGCCTCCGATGCCTGCGATCATCCCGCCGATGATGACGTTGACATAGCGCATCAGGTATACGTTGATCCCCAATGTATCGGCGGCCTTGGGGTGTTCGCCTACTGCACGGGTCCGCAGGCCCCAGGGAGTATAAAACAACAGGATGTAGATGACCACCACCAGCAGGAGTGTCAGGTAAAAAATAAGGTTATCCTCGAATAGCACCGGGCCAAGGATGGGGATTTTCGACAGCAGCGGTATGGAAAAGGTTGGAAAAGTATCGGAATTATTGAGCAGGTTGATCTGCTTCTCCAGGTAGAATTTGGCAACGAAGGAAGTAGCCCCGGTGGCGAAAATATTAATTGCCGTACCGCTAACGATCTGGTCCATGTTAAAACGTATCACCAGTACTGCATGGATGGCGGCAAACAGGGCCCCGGTCAGAATAGCCACCAGCAGACCCACATAGAGGTTGTGTGTCAGGGTGGCCGAGACGACCGCCGTTTGTGCGCTGATCAACATCATACCTTCAAGACCGATGTTTATCACTGCCGCCCGTTCACTGATGACGCCACACAGTGCCGCCAGGGCGATGGGTGTCGCACTGACCATGGAGGTGGCCATCATCCCAACCAGGCTGAACGAATTGTCCTTGGTGGCCCAAATGAGAAAGGATGCTATAAAGCAGAAAGCTACGATGCCAATCGTCCAACCGAGCGAGCGGGTACCGCGTGCGAATTGCCAGCCCCCCAAAAAAACGATAACGGCTATTAAAAAGTAAAGGCTCGGTTGAACCGGTAAAGTCAAATCCGGTATGGGTATCGCATTCGAGGTGCCGGTAAGGTTTAGTTTGAATGTCGCCTGCTGGCCGGGCTGTGTGCCCAGTACAAATAAAAGAAAAATTAATAAGCCTATGACCAACAAGGACAGGCCGATGGCCATGCGCCGGCGGTTGGATACGGTTTTGATTTGCTGATATGTGATCGTTGTCATATTAACCTCGACTCACCCGGTCCATGGTCACCCCCAACCCTGGGTCAATACAGTCTGTGTGGTTTTCACATTGCGCAGACGGTAGATCCAGCGGATGATCTGGGGTGCGGCTACGAAGATGATGATCAAGCTTTGGACGACCGAGATGATGTCGATCGGGATGCCTGCCAGCGACTCCATGCTGGTTGCACCGCTGCGCAGGATTCCGAATAAAATGGCGGCGATCACAACACCGAGCGGATGGCTGTTGCCCAGCAGCGCCAGCGCGATCAAATCATATCCATACCCCGCCGAAAACCCCTGTCCAATCCAATGGTCAGTCCCTAAAACCTGGGCGGCCCCGGCCAGCCCGGCTAACGCGCCGCTGATAGTCATCACCAGGACAAAATTCCGGGTGATATTCATACCGGCATACCTGGAGGCGGAAGCATTGGCACCCACGCTCCGAATTTCAAAACCAAGTGTCGTCTTGAACAGGAACCACCAGACCAAAGCTGCGATGGCCAGGGCCAGGAAAAAACCCAAATTAAATCGCAGCGGGGGCGGAAAAAAACGGGGTAATTCGGCAGTTGAATTTATCGTCGGCGTAACCGGCCGGTACCCCACGGCTTTCATCGGACCGTTCAAGAGCCAGTCGGTTAACCGGAAGGCGATCCAGTTCAGCATGATGGTGTTCACCACTTCATGCGCGCCAAACCTGGCCTTGAGATAACCCGGTATGGCACCCCACACCGCACCGGCAGCAGCTCCGCCCAGCAAAGCCAGTGGCAAATGAATGAACCACGGCAGGTTGGAAATGCTGTAACCGATATAAGCCGACCCCAACGCGCCCAGATAGAACTGGCCTTCCGCTCCGATATTGAACAGGCCGCAACGGAAGCCGACTGCGACAGCCAACCCTGCAAAGATGTACGGCGTGGCAGTAACCAGGCTTTCCGTGAAGGGATAAATGGCCTTGAATAAAAGGGCAGTCTGGCCGGTTGCAAAATAGTTTTGAAATGCGAGGAAAATATCCCTTGGGTTGCCGAGCGCCCCCAGGAAAAGTGCGCCGTAGGCATTTGATACCGCACCCCATGTCGTGGTGATGGCCGCTCCGGGCGATTGGAAGATGTGCTCCCAGGCCGTTAGGACATCCACATTGGTGATGGCAATGATCACTGCGCCTGCCACGAGACCGGTGATCACGGCCAGGACAGGCATCAATAGATTATTCACCCATGCCGACGAGGCACGCTTCTCGCTTTTTTTCTCTGGCATTTTTGCTTCTGTGTCCGTCACGCGGGCCTCCTGGAATATACGCTCAACTTCCTATATTGCTCTTTCGGGGTTGCTCCTGCGGAGTGCTTCGCGAAGCTCCCGAAAGAGCATGAAACATGTATAAATACTTACGAATGACTGCTTAGAATACGCGCTCAACTTCTGTGACTTTCTCTTTGGGTGCGGCTTTCGCTGCTTCAGAGGGAGTGATGCCTGCCATCAGCAGTCCCAGGTATTCCTTATTGGTCCTGGCTGCCTCCATGATCTCCATGATCTGGCCGCGATAGATGACCGCGATCCGGTCGGAGAGTGCCAGGATCTCATCCAGTTCGGAAGAGACCAGCAGGACGGCGGTGCCGTCGTCGCGCTTCTCGATGATCCGGTTATGGATATATTCGATGGAGCCGACATCAAGGCCGCGCGTCGGCTGGGAGGCGATCAGCAGCTGGATCGGTCGCGAGAATTCACGGCCTACAATCACTTTTTGCTGGTTTCCGCCCGAAAGAGTGGAGGCGGCGACGAATGCATTCGGCGTACGTACGTCGAATTGATGGATCAGCTTTTCCGCGTTATCTTGGATGACATTTTGCTGCAGGGAAATCCCCTTTGCGAACGGGGGCAGGTAATAATTGCACAGGACGAAATTATCGTAAAGCGGAAAAGAAAGAATCAACCCATGCTTCTGGCGGTCTTCAGGCACGTGTGCCACACCCCGTTCCAGGATGCGCCGCGGGGTCGGTTTGTGCATCGATTCTCCGAGCAGGCGGATTTCCCCGCTTTCCACCGGTAATAGCCCTGTCAATGCGTAAACGAGTTCCGTCTGGCCGTTGCCTTGTACGCCGGCGATCCCGAGCACCTCTCCTTTGCGGACGTCGAACGAGATGCCGTTGACCACCATATTCTTGCGTTCGTCGCGCACAAATAAGTCTTTCACTTCGAGCGCGGGTTCTCCCGGTTTGGCGGGTTTTTTGCGGACCACCAGGTTGACCTCGCGTCCCACCATCATGGATGCCAGTTTTTCAGGATCGACTTCCTTCGGAGAAACGGTGCCCACCGTGTGCCCGGCGCGCAACACCGTGATGCGGTTGGCGACCGCCATCACTTCCTTCAATTTATGCGTAATGAAAATTATGGATATGCCTTTGTCGACCAGGGTTTGCAGGATCTTGAACAACCCTTCGACCTCCTGGGGGGTCAACACAGCGGTTGGCTCATCGAGGATAAGTATGTTGGCCTGGCGATACAGGACCTTGATGATCTCGACCCGCTGCTGAATGCCAACCGGTATATCGCCGATGAGCGAATCGGGATCTACGTCCAGGCCAAACTGTTCCGAAATTTCACGGATGCGTTTTGCAACTTTGGCTTTATCAAGGAAGATCCCATTATGTGTCGGTTCGATCCCGAGCATGACGTTCTCGGTAACGGTCATGACGGGGATGAGCATGAAATGCTGGTGGACCATGCCGATGCCGTGCAGGATGGCGTCGTTGGGGCTGTGAAAATCCACCTTTTGGTTATGCACAAGAATCTCCCCCTCATCGGGTTTGTACAGGCCATAGAGGATATTCATCAATGTAGTTTTGCCGGCGCCATTTTCTCCCAGCAAGGCGTGGATTTCCCCTTCATTCAACGTCAAACTGATCTTATCGTTGGCGAGCACGCCGGGAAAGGTCTTTGTGATTTCGCGCAATTCCAGAATGGTCGTCATGGCAAGCTCTCCTGCATTAATGTTTTCAACCTGTGACCGATGTCATCCACCTTCGTGCAGATTTAGCCCCGCGGCCCGTCCGGAAATAAGAATCCTGCGAGGCGTTTTGCGTAAGGTGAGTTTGTAAAACACATTCAAGGCATTGGGCTATTTTAACCCCTTTCAATTCCTTCATACCGAAATGGTATATATAATTTCTTCACGTCTGGGAAAATTAAAAAGGCCGGGGATTGCTCCCCCCGGCCTTTTGTTCATTGGACGAACAGGCTATTTTCCAGAGAGGACGCCGTCAACGGTGATTGCGCCGCTGATCAAGTCGGCCTTGGCCTGGGCAATATCAGCCTTAAGAGAATCGGGAACCTGGCTGTCGAAATTATGGAACGGAGCGAGATCGACGCCTCCATCCTTGAGGGCATAGGTCACCGTGCCGCCTGTGAACTTTCCAGCCTGTGCATCCTGGATGGTTTTGAAGACGGCCACATCGACCTTCTTCTGGACGCTGCTCAGCTCGATGCTCTGATACTCGGGAGCGGTGTCAAACCAGTCGGCATCCACGCCGATGATGAGGCAGGTCTTGGAGGTCTGGCAATAAGCAGCCGAACCGAGGCCCACGCCGCCGGCCACCGGCATGATGATGTCGGCGCCTTCTTGCTGAAGCGTCTGCGCAAATTTATTGCCGTCGTCGGTAGAGGTGAAGTTGTTGGTGAACAGGCCGTCACTCTTGGCAGTGTTCCAGCCCAATAATTCGACGGTTTTGCTGTTCTTCGTATCGTAGTATTTGACGCCGGCTTCGAAACCTTTCTCGAAGATGGTCACGGTCGGGATGTTCAAACCGCCGAAGGTGCCTACCTTGCCGGTCTTGGTCATGCCGGCCGCCAGATAACCGGCCAGGAAAGCAGCCTGATCGGTCTCGAAGTTAAGGCCGCGCACGTTTGCCATGTCTGTTGCTGACCCGCAATCTTTTCCTTCGACCGCGGTACCAAAGCAGTCTGGATAGGTGTAGTCAACAATGGCGAAATCGGTATTGGGGTTGGCTTTGGCCGCGGTGGCTGTATCGACACCCATCAGGAAGCCGACGGTCACGATCAGGTTGGCCTTCTCATCGAGGAACTGCTGAATATTCTTGGCGTAATCAGACTGTTGCTTTGATTCCAGATACTTGCCGCTGATATTCAGTTGGGACATAGCATCCTGTACACCCTTCCATGATAGGGCGTTGAAGGACTTGTCATCGATACCACCCGTATCTGTAACGATACCGGCGCTGAAGCTGGGAGCGGTGGTGGCTGCCGGTGCAGCTGTGGCGGGCATGGCTGGGGCGGCTGTGGCGGGCATAGCCGGGGCCTGGGTGGCAGTGGCGGGTGCGCCACAGGCAGTCAAGAGCATGGAGGTCGATAACACAACAGCTATGAGGATGTAAAGCTTTTTCATTATTTTTCTTCTCCTGTTAGGTTTGAGAAAGTTGAGTGATATACGTTCAAAGTCAAACTATATAGTTATGGCCGTCTCACCTCCTCACAGCAGGTTAATTCCGGTTGAATATGTTTATGCCCCGTCATTGTCTGACAAGTATACAATGGGCAACACGTTTGTGCAAGTCTACGCAATGTTAAGGATTTTGAGGTGATGAATTGTTCAGAGACCATGGGATCCCGGTCAAGATCGAGCCATCTGCGAGTCCCTTTTCGATGACATTTAAACGATCTTTGGAGCTTTGCGATACCTGGTCGCTCCCACTCATGAAATGGTGCAAGCTGTGATTCGACCGAAATAATTTCCGGGGGGTAATTTTCCATCACGCGCCAGTCTCATCAAATCGCGGATGCCGGGGCGGATATCGTTGATCGCGCTGGTTATTAAGCATGGACGAACTTCGGTCAGGCGCGCGTAGGCATCTGTTTCCGCCCCAATGACATTCACTTCCTGCTGCGCGGCGGTTTCAAGCGCCGCATCGGCTGTCGTGTCACCGGCGGCAAACACAACATCCGCGCCTTCGTGGATGACTCCCAATGCGGTTGTATGACCCCAATCGGGGTCGTCGAATAAATTTTCCTGCGGTCCATCACGATAAGACACGGTCACGTTCACAGTGGGATCGATATATCTTGCACCCGCCTGAAAGCCATCGCAATATCTTCTCATCGGGTCGATGTACTTTTCTTCGCACAGAGCGGCGACCCACTTTGTCTGTGTGGTCAGCGCGGCCAGCGCCCCGGAAAGAAATCCACTGCGGTCCTCATGGAATACCAGCCCGGTTAAATTCGGGAGCGCCGGGTCCTGGGCTTGTTCCACGCCGATGAACAGCAGGTTTGGATATTCGCGCGCGGCTGCCGTCGTCTCGTCGGAGATGGAAGCACCGACGGTGACGATGACGTCGTATCCATCTTCCGCAAACGTTGAAATGTTCCCGGCGCGGTCGCGTACATCGATTGTCTCGATGGCATCGATGCGATCGACCTGATGCTCGTTTTTCGCATCCTGCAATCCCAGCCAGGCTTCCTGGTTGATGCCTTCATTGATAGGGCCAAAATCCGTGACCAGCCCGGCGCAAAACACATCCGACCTGGCGCAATCCTGCGGCCGCGTCGAACAGGCGGACAATAGCAGGGCGGGAAGAAATACCAGGGCCAGGTGCGGTTTCAAGTTCACATTTGATTTTTCAACTTACTCAGGTATTTGCGGTCTTCTTCGCTCAGGTCCGCTTTATCCAGCAGGTCCGGCCTGCGCTGCAAGTGTCCTCGCCAGGGATTGTTCCCGCCTCCATTTTGCGATCTTTGGCATGGTCGCCCGACAACAGGACTTCAGGGACGCTCTCGCCCCGGAATTCGGGCGGGCGCGTGTAATGTGGATATTCGAGCAGGCCCGAAGCATGCAGAGTCGTCGGCGGCGCCGTCCGGGTCGCCGAGCACGCCGGGCAGCAGCCGCGCAATGGCATCCATCAGGATCAGCGCCGGCAGTTCGCCGCCCGTCAGCACGTAATCGCCTATGGAGATTTCGTCCGTCACCAGGTGCGCACGAATGCGTTCATCCACTCCTTCGTAGCGGCCGCATATCAAGGTGATCATTTCGTGCTGCGATAATTCCTGCGCCATGGATTGGTTGAAGACGCGGCCCTGCGGTGTCAACAAAATGATCGGGCGCCCGGCTCCCTGGTTTCGAGACCGATTCGACGGCTTCGAACACCGGCTCGGGTTTCAACACCATCCCGCCACCCCCGCCGTACGGAACGTCGTCGGTCGTATGATGCTTGTCGTGAGTATAAGTCGCGGATATTGTGAACGCGCACATCGATCAGCCCGCGCTGGCGCGCCCGCTGCAAGGATGCTGCTTTCGAGATAGGCTGGAAAGATTTCCGGAAAAAGCGTGAAGACATCGAATTGCATGAAGTGATTCTACTGCTTCTTGCTGAATTTTCTAGCTCGACCTTCATGCAAAACGTCCCGCAGGTTTTTCCCTCGGCCAGACTGGTAATAAGAAACCTGCGAGACGGTGCGTAACAAAGTTTCTATCTTGATCTCATTCATGGAACGGGTCTACCTTGACAATGGCACATCCGAAGAGATACCCGCTTTTTACGCGGTTAAGAACAACCTTAGAAGGCTTGCTTGACGCTGGTTTGTTTCGGATGGTAAGATGATTGTATGTATTTAAAAGGTAGCAAGTGGAGCATGAACCGTCGGCGCCAGCATTTCAACTGGTTCCGCATCATCTTGCTGAGTTTGCTGATCGCAGGCGGATTGTATCTTGATAAATATGTGATCCCCGCCACGCCTTCCATTTTCGAAGCCGACGCCCACTGCCGACGCGCCCGGCCGAGTCTTATGTAACCGAAGCGCAGACGCTGTTCGACCAGGGCAAGCTGTTACAGTCCATCGAAGCCTACCGGCAGGCCATCACCGATTAATCCCAAGGATCCGACCGATCTATATCGCCCTGGCCCACGTACAGGTTTTTGCCGGTGATTATAAGGACGCGCAGGATAGTTCCGAGAATGCATTGCTGCTCGATCCTAACAATTCCATGGCGAACGCGGTGCGCGCCTGGGCCTTGGACTTTCAAGGCAACTATCTCCAGGCGGAAGCTTCTATTAAACGAGCCCTGAAGTTGGACCCAAAAAACGCCGTAGCGCATGCTTATTATGCCGAAATCCTGGTGGATGAAGGGCCTGATACGATCCAACAGGCGATTACCGAGTCGCAAACGGCGCAGGCCCTGGCGCCCGACACGCTCGAAACGCATCGGGCCCGCGGATATGTCCTCGAAGCGACCGCCAATTATGAAGACGCGGTTCATGAATACCAGGCCGCGATCGCCATCAATAAGAATATTGCCGATCTTCATTTACAGGTCGGCATCAACTACACTGCCCTGGGTATCTACGACCAGGCCGTCCAGGAGTTCACCAACGCCAGCGCGCTCGACCCATCCAACCCCCTGCCCGCTTATTTGATCTCGCGCACCTATTCCACGGTGGGCCAGTTTGCCAAGGCCATGCAGTATGCGCAGACCGCGGTCGACGACGAACCCACGAATCCCAGGTATCATGGAAACCTGGGCGTGATGGATTATCACAATGCTTTATTTGCCGATGCAGTCAAGGAATTGGCCCTGGCCGTTAATGGCGGTACGACAGATAAAGGGGAAAAGGTGGAAGCCGTTCAACTTGTGCCCGGCTCGCCGCGCATTGCCGAAATTTACTTTACCTATGCCATGGCGCTCGCCAAAGTGGGCCGGTGTGGTGAGACTTTACAGATTGCCCAGCAGGTTCAGTCGACTATTCCCACGGATGATCATTTCCGTGGGCAACGTGAACCAGGCGATCAATACGTGCCAGCAAGCCCTCAAGGGCATCGTCCACATCTCTTCCTTCCGGCGCTTCCACCGCAACGCCCACGCTTGAGACCCTGACCCCCGAATTGCCTGCCGGTACATCAACCCCCGAACTGTCCACAAATACTCCAACCCCATGAATCTGACCCCACGCCGTCCCATTTTCAATCGCCGGGCGGAGTCCAGTGTATATCGCATGTTCTTCTGGGCAATCCTGGTGTTGAGCGGCATCTGGTTGATCATCCAGATGAGACAGGGCGACATCAAATCTCCCTTTGCCCCCGCCCCCACCCCCACACGCACTTCCAATTCGTATGCCATGGAAGGGGATGCTCAATTCACTGCCGGCAGCCTCGATAATGCGATCGCCGCGTATCGCGAGGCCGTGCGCGTGGATCCTAATAATGCAGATGCCTGGGCGGAATTAGCCCGTATTCAAGCCTATTCAAGCACACTTCTCACTACGGATGCAGAAATCAAAGCGCGTTTGAATGATTCCCTCACTTCTGCGCAGAAGGCTGTCGCGCTTGCCCCGGATGACAGCACGGCCCATGCCGTGCTGGCCTTTTCGCTCGACTGGAATGCCGACCTCAGCCTGATAGACAACAGCCAGGTCCAGGATCTCTTAAGCCAGGCCGATCTGGAAGCCGTGCGGGCATTGCAGCTGGACAGCAGCAATACGCTCGCCCTGGCCTACTACGCCGAGATCCTGGTGGACGAGCAAAAGTGGACGCAGGCGGAGCAATATATCACGCAGGCCGTTGACCGCGATCCTTCCCTGATGGATGTGCATCGCGTCTATGCCTATGTGCTCGAGTCGCTGGGCGAATACAACCTTGCCATCCAGGAATATGACAAGGCGATTGCCATCACGCCCAAACTGACATTTCTGTATCTGCGGGCCGGCGCGAATTATCGCACTCTTGGATTTAAAAGCCTGAACGAGGATACACAGACGCAGTTGTTTGACAGCTCATTGGAGTATTTTGCCAAGGCGGCCAGCATCGATAGCGACTTGAACGTCAAGGATCCCGTCCCGTATCTCTCGATTGCGAAGACCTACTCCCAGGAAGGTGAATACTTCATCGCGGCTCGCAACGTCCAGAAGGCATTGAGTTTCCAGCCCGCGAATGCGGATATTTACGGACAGTTGGGTATCATCTACTTCAAATCACGCAACTATGAAGGCTCCATCCCCGCCCTGCAATGTGCGGTCGAAGGCTGCAGCGGCGAAGACTCCTGCATCGGCCGCGGGCTTACCGCCTGCGACGATCAAGATCCTGCCCGTGCAGGTAACCGGCCTGCCGCTCTCACTGAGCACGGTGGATTACTACCAGGTATATTTTTCCGTTTTGGCCGCTTTGGGCCCCCGCGATCCCACCTATTGCCCGATTGCGATTAAAAACGATCGCACAAGTCCAGGCCAGCGGTTACGTGAGCAACCGGCCGGATATTACCACTAATATTACGGCTGCCGAGTTGGAGTGCAGTCCCTCCGCAGCGGGGACCACCTCTGGAGTCCCACCGCGGTCCCGGCCCCGACTCAATTCCTTAGTACATCCACCCCTTATCCAACGGATACCCCCGCTCCAAATCTTCATCCAGTAAAATTTGAATGTCATGTTTACTCACATTTTGCATAAAGTATCCCAAAAAAAATGAATATGTGCGGGGCTGCGCCCTGCACATATTCATATTTTTGGCCTCTATTTGTCCCAAGCTTTTAGCTTGGTCGAGATGGCGAGCACTTTCCTCGCCAAGATGGAGTGAAACGAAAGTATCAGAGTTCCGTAAGAGATTTGTAATCCCCCTTGACGGACGCTTGTGAATTCGGTATCATACAGTTAGCACTCAGAGTGTGAGAGTGCTAATTTTGTGATTATCCCAAATACCCAAATTTTTCAGGAGGCCTAAAGATGGCAATCAAACTCAAGCTCAAACCTCTGGGCGGACGTGTGATCGTCGAACCGATCGAACAGGAAGAAATGACACCCGGTGGCATCATTCTTCCCGAAACCGCCAAAGAGAAACCGCAGGAAGGCAAAGTACTGGCTGCGGGTCCCGGTGAACGCAACGAAAAAGGCGAACGCGTCCCGATGGAACTCAAAGTCGGCGACAAAGTCTTGTTCGCCAAGTATTCCGGCACCGATATCAAGATGGATGGCAAGAAATTGCTCATCATCCGCGAAAGCGACATTTTGGCCGTAGTCGAAAGCTAATTCTGGAGGTATTAAAACATGGCTGCTAAACAAATCGTTTTTTCCGAAGAGCGCGCCGTAAGCTGAAGAACGGCATGAATGTCGTCTCGAACGCGGTCGGCGCAACCCTGGGCCCGAAGGGCCGCAACGTCTCCGTGGACCGCAAGTTCGGCTCGCCCACCATTACGCATGACGGCGTATCCGTCGCCAAGGAAATCGAGCTCGAAGACCCGTTCGAGAACATGGGCGCCCAGCTTCTCAAGGAAGCCGCGACCAAGACCAACGACATCGCCGGCGACGGCACCACCACCTCGACCGTGCTCGCGCACGCGATCGTGAACGAGGGCCTCAAATCGCTCGAAGCCGGCTACAACCCGATGCTGGTCAAGCACGGCATCGAGCAGGCCACCGAAGCCGTCGTCGAGGAACTGCGCAAGATGGCGGTCAAGATCGATACCAAGGAAGAGATCGCCTCCGTCGCCACCAACTCGGCCGCCGAGCCTCATATCGGCGAACTGATCGCAGACGTGATGGACAAGGTCGGCAAGGACGGCGTCATCACCGTCGAAGAGTCCAAGTCCATGGCCGATGAGACCGAATTCGTCGAAGGCATGCAGTTCGACCGCGGCTACCTTTCGGCCTACTTCATCACCAACGCCGATCAGATGGAAGCCGTCATTTCGGATGCCTACATTCTGATCAATGAGAAGAGGATCTCCGCCGCGCAGGACATCGTCCCGCTGCTGGAGAAACTTGTCCAGGTCGGCAAGCGGGAACTCGTTATCATCGCTGAAGATGTCGACGGGGAAGCACTCGCCACACTGGTACTCAACAAACTGCGCGGTATGCTCAACGTGCTGGCCGTCAAAGCCCCGGGCTTCGGCGACCGCCGCAAGGCCATGCTGCAGGATATCGCCGTCCTGACCGGCGGCACGGTGATCTCCGAGGAACTCGGCCGCAAGCTCGAGACGGCCACCGTTCGAGCCTGGGCCGCGCCGACAAGGTTTCCTCCGAACAAGGAGAACACCACCATCATCGGCGGCAAGGGCAAGAAGGGTGCAGATCGAAGGCCGCATCGAGGAGATCCGCGCGGAGATCGACAAGACCACCAGCGATTACGACAAGGAAAAACTGCAGGAACGGCTGGCCAAGCTGAGCGGCGGCGTCGCCATCATCCGTGTGGCGCGGCGACCGAGACCGAGCTGAAGGAAAAGAAGCACCGTGTTGAAGATGCGCTTTCCGCGGCCCGCGGCGGTGGAAGAGGGCATCGTCCCCGGCGGCGAGATTTCCCTCGTCGAACGCCCTCCACAAACTCGACGAACTGGCAAAATCAACCGAAGACGAAGAGATCCGTGTCGGCATCAACATCGTCAAGAAGGCGCTCGAAGCCCCCATCCGGAAACTCGCTTCCAACGCCGGCCAGGACGGCTCGGTGATCATCGACACCGTCCGCCGAAGGCCGTTGAAGAAGAAGAACAAGAACATCGGTTTTAACGTTCTCACCAACGAATACACCGACATGATCAAGGCCGGCGTCATCGACCCGGTCAAGGTCGTGCGCGGTGCGCTCGAGAACGCCGCTTCCATCGCAGCGATGATCCTGACCACCGACGTCCTGATCACCGACCTGCCCGAGAAGGATAAACCCGCACCCATGCCTCCGGGCGGCGGTATGGGTGGGATGGATTACTAAACCGTTCAGTTCCATTACTTCGCAGGGTTGGGCAAATGCCCGACCCTGCTTTTGGGTACTGCTCCCGACGCATAAATCTTGTAAGAGATTTATACGACCGCGGAAATAAAACGAGATTCTGGGCGATTGGCCGTAACTGCAGTACTCCGTACTTGGTATAATCCTGACGATGTTTTCCGTCCCCGATTTTTTCTTATTCAATTAAGCCTGCTGCTTGCTTGCGTTTGGCCTCGTCTCCTGCGGTTCCCATTTTTGGCACGCCGGGCAACGCCCACCCCCACCGGTCCTACAGCCACCGCCGTTCCCCCCACTGCCACGCCCGAACCGTCCGCCGCAACGGTGAATGGGGAGAGCTTGACCGCGTCTCGGAATTCAGAATCGCAGGTTGCGGAATATAAATCCGCACAGACTGCGCTCGGCAAAACCGTCAACGACCAGGATGCCAGCAAGACCGTGCTCGAAGATCTGATCGCACAAATGCTGCTGGCACAGGCCGCCAGAACCGCAGGGCTTCGATTTGACCAGACTCCGCCTTACAGTCCAGGCTGGACGCGCTTGCCGCCCAGCTTGGCGGGGCAGATAAATTGTCAGCCTGGGAATCCGGTCATGGTTATACCGACGCGACCTTCCGTGTCGCTTTGAAACGTTCCGTGGAAGCGGCCTGGATGCGTGACAAAATCATTACCGCTGTCCCCAAGACCGCCGATCAGGTACATGTCCAGCAGATTTTGCTCTATAATTCAGATGACGCCCAGACTGTCCTTAATCAGCTGCAAGGCGGTACGGATTTCGACACCCTGGCCGCTCAATATGACCCCAACACCCGCGGCGAGCTGGGCTGGTTTCCAAAGGGATATTTGCTTGAGCCAAAGATCGAAGAGGCCGCGTTCAGTTTACAGGTCGGTCAAATAAGCGGCATGATCCAAACCGAGGCCAGGTTTCCAGATTATCAAAGTTTTGGAGCACGCGATGCGCAGCGCCCTCTTTCTCCCGACG
>CAVWHR010000051.1:0-59768 GCA_963754835.1 uncultured Chloroflexia bacterium
TCTCGCGTTGAAGACCTCGAAGGCCTCCCCTTTCTGGTCCACCACGCTGTTGAACTGCATGTAGAGGGTGCGCTGCTCCTTCAGGTGCTCGAACCAGTAGTTCCTGTCCGCGACGTGCCGAAGGTACCGGGGCAGCTCCGCGCCCTGGAGGCAGGTCGCCAGGTCTGCACTCCAGGGGGATTCCTGGGGGGCCCGTCCCGGTCCGGGGCTGCCCTGAAGCTCCCGGGGGGCGAGAGTCAGGAGGGTCTCCACCCTGCCGGGGCTAGTCTCCACCTCGAGGGTCAGGGTCCCCGCCTCGTCCAGGAGTCCCAGGCCCTTCAAGGTTCCCGCATGGGTCAGGTACAGGGTCGCGAAGTCCGTGGTCCCGGACAGGGAGTCCACGGCCACCGCCGAGGCGGCCCGGGCCAGGGCCGACTCCGCCGGCGCCCTCCCGATGCCCCCAGGGACCCTGCCTCCCAGGAATCTGGAACGGGACTTATCGATGGCGGTGATGAAGAGCCCGTCGGAGAAACGGTAGAGCCGGATGGGGAAGTAGCGCCTGAAGTACGCGAACGAAGAACCGAAGACCTGCAGGTTGGAATGGCCGTCCCGGATCAGGGCGACCAGCTTCATGAATCCGACGATGACCTGCTCCTCTGACATCGCCGGGATCCCCTTGCGCAGCTCGGCGGCCGCCGCCTCGAAGACTGCCTTCGGCACGCGATGGAAGGGGTTCGAGTGCTTGTCCATGAGGGTCTTCTGGATGGCGTCCAGATCCTCCAGCCACTGCCGGGTCGTCAGGCTCCGGGACTCCGGAGGCGCCGCGAGGCCGGCGGCGGTTCCCGCCAGGATTGTCGCGGCGACCAGCGCCGCTTGCAGTGCGTTCCTGATCCAGGTTGATGCCTTCATCTGTGCACCTCGTCGTTATTGATGGTGGATGGGGGGTGCCCCGGGGCCTTCCGCCGTGCCTGCGGTGTCCTGCCGGGAGGCGACCCTGACCAGGAAGGCGCGGATGGCCTTGAAGTAGGCTTCCGGCTGCTCGATGTGGACGAAGTGTCCCGCGTCCTTCACCACGACGGCCTGAAGAGCATGGGGATGGGGCATCTCGGCGACCCGGTAGAAGGCGGTCGACGACGTAGATGCCGAAGCGCGGGTGGGGCACGTCGCCCTGCTCGTCGGCGTTCCTCGGTGAACTGCCGAAGGAGCCGGACATGCGGGAGGGAGGTGACGCTTGGCCGCCCGCTCGGCGTCGAAATAGTCGTAGCGGTGCGCGTCGAAGCGTCGGGGGTCCCGGAAGTAGGCTTTGAACTGGGTCGCCACGAATTCGCGGTACCGTTCGGGTCGGGCGAGGAGCTCTGGGTCTGCCTCGCAGGACGGCCAGCCGGGCGTGGTCGGCTGCCGACACGCGGGCATGCAGGGCCGAGACGAGGCCTTCCATGAACCCGGAACTGCCCGGGGCAGGCTCCAGCAGGATCAGGCTCTTCACCTGGGCAGGGTACTTGGAGGCATAGTGGATCGCGATGAGGGCGCCCCAGGACTGGCCCACCAGGTTCATGCTCTCCTGCCCGAAGGCCTTCCGGACCCCTTCCAGGTCCTCCACCATCACGTCCATGCTGACCTTCTCGTCCTTCCGAAGGCGTCGGAGCGCCCGCTGCCGCGCTGGTCGTAGAAGAGCATACGGTGGCTGTCCGCCAGCGCGGAGAAGGGCCCGGCCAGGTAATCGTGCCCAAGCCTGGGCCGCCGTGCACCACCACCAGGGGATCCCCCCTTCCCATCACCCTGCAGAAGAGGCGGGTGCCCTCGATCGGCTTGAGCCCTTCGAAGGGGGCCGGCAGCCTGGGACGCTCGCCCGCACCGGCCTGGGCGGGCAGGAGGGGGACCGCGAGGATGGTGGCAGAGCAGAAGATGGGATTCATGGGATCTCCATTGGGGGCAGGGCCGGGCATCCGTCTCTCGTCTTCCCGGCCCCATCCAGGACAGGTTCGAAGGGAGCCTACGGACGGAGCCCGGGGCCGAGTTACGGGGAGAAACCCTGGATATGCACAGTTCAGGGAATTCCCGTAGGCGCCCTGAAGCCCTCCCCGCCGGTCATCGCCCCCATGCATACTGTCCGCATGAACATCGCGCTGGCCCCGGTCTACCTGTCGGCCCTGCTGCTCGCGGCCTTCCCGGTGGCCTGGCTCCGCCGGCTCGGGCAGCGCCACGCCGACCCCTTCCTGGACCGCTTCCAGGCTTACACGGTGGCAGCCGGCCTCGTGAGCCTCTCGATCCTGATCATCGCGGTGCTCGGCCCGGCCCTGAAGGTGGTCGAGCCGCGGCGTGCCCTGCACCTAGACATGCTGGCCGCGCTCATCGTAGTGCCGGCGCTGATCGTCAGCTGCTGGCTGTTCATTCAGTTCGCCTTCAGCCTGGTCCAGCGCCAGCCTCCCCCGGTCGCGGCTGACCCCCGTGTTCTCCGGGTTCTGGGGCCTGTTCTCCCTGGCCTTCCTGGCGGCGGAGATCCGCTATTTCCAGTCCGGCGGCACGGTGTTGATAACGCTGGCCAAGCCTTTGTTCGACGCGGGGGTGGCGATGTTCACGCTCCTGGGGCTGGCCGCCCTCATCCTGCCACCGAAGCCGCTGCCCGTATGGCAGCGGAGGCTGGCGAGGACGGTCCCTGATTTGACCTTTCAGGCTTCTCGCAAAGGCTGCCACATCATAGATACCTTTGCCAACATAACTTCCCTCCCCGAACAGGTCCTGGTACACATCAGAAACCGCCAATGTATATAGATCCAATCCGGCATCCCCGGCATAAATTTGCGAAAACAGGGAACGATTCGCACTGATCGGTTTGATCTCCACCCGCGGTTGCATGATTGTATACCCTGCCCTTACCGAACGGCCATCTTCAGCAAATTCTGCCTGGTTGAGGGGATGCGCCATGGTAGCGACCAGGCGGCAGGCGCTATCGCGGGGAAGTGATGTGTCTGCATCCAGCGTGATCACATATTTAATGTCTTGCAGGATGCCCAGTTCACCGACCTGTATGACAAAGGATGTTTGGCCATCATTCAACAGAAGTCGGTTAAATTCAGCCAGCTTGCCTCGTTTACGCTCCCAACCCATCCAGACCCCCTCGGATGGATTCCAATCACGCTGACGGTGGAACAAATAAAATGGTGCTTTATGCCCATATTTATGATTTAGACTATTGATTCCAGCCTTCGCAACGGAAAGCAGTGACTCATCACCCGGCATATGTTGCGCCGGAGCATCATTGAAATCCGTGAGCAGAGCAAATGTCAATTGTGGATCAGGATTACGCAGGAAATTGAGTTCCAATTCCTGCAACAGGGAGTCAAGTTCGTCGGCATTTGTGATCAGAGTCTGGGACAACCACCATCGTACGGAAATCTGCTGGAATACCTTCCGAAAAATCCATGCGTGGCAAGCTGTGAGGTCGAATTTCATGAGTAACATTCCAATTCACCAGGCTGATCGAAGCTTCCAGAGCTAGAGCAAAACCCAGGAGACTGACGATGACCAACTGGGTAAACGAGCCACCTACTGCGTGTGTATAAGAAAGCAAGCCAAGCTCAATCAGCAGGGCGACGAGGCCGATACTTCCCAGATAGGTTGAGCTGGGGTGTGCGAGGAACCAACACCGCAGGCCCGCCTTCAACCCTGGCCGGTAGTTGACCAGCTTTTCAAGCAGCGAACGGCCCGCATCAACCAAATAAAAACCAACGTGCGATTTTCGCTCAGGGGCGTGGTTGGTGATCTGTGATTTTTCCTGTGCATTACGCGCAAATTCAATTGCAGCTTGCGCAATGGATTCTTCGCTTTGGAATGAATTGCGTGCCAGCTCTTCAATAACACTTCGATAGCCATTCCGGGTGTCAAAATCCATGCCGGGATAGATACCCGCCGGATCATCGCGAAGAATTTTTTCTACGCGACTGGTTTCCTCAAAAAATTTTTTCCAGTTCGTCGCAGATAGCAGCCGCAAGCCAAGAAAACAGTTGGCAACAATAATTTCATTGGATATGGTCGTGGAACTAGGGAGGCTGGGGATGGCTTGCAGAGTCTCCGGCGCGTCGATACCTGTAATCGCTGCAACCGCATTAGCCAGTTGCTCCAATATTCCGATACGAAGCATGGTTGGCAACGCCCAGAGCTCGCCGATCGTCAATGGTGTGATCTGCTGGTAGTCCTGCACGAAGGTCGCTACCTGAGCCAGGTCAAGATGACACTGGCTATATCGGACCCATTCCCATCCCAGGGCGAAAATGCGAGGGTATCCTTTTAATGCGGTCTCACTCAGTTTTGGTAACTGATTGGAATAACCCTGGGGGAGATCTTGCTGGATTTGGTGCAATGCCTGTTCGATAATATAAAAATTATCCAGCATCCACTCCCCGGCTTGAGAAAAAGCGACATCTTTCGAAGGTGCATTTCTGAAACATAAATAGGCAACCTGCAATGTCTGTTGCCAGTTTTGTAGATGCTCCTGCAGGTAACCCTTATGACTGAAGCTTTCAATTGCCGTATGATTTCCGGCTAATTGGTGTGCAAGTTGTTCCGATCGAATATCTGCACCTAGGTTGGCATGTTGGGGAGTATCGGTAAGAGTAACTTGCATGGGTTAATGCTCTGAATGTTCTTTTACTCTTATATCCACCTTGCTAGTTTCATGTTTTACAGGCAGGTCTTGAACTATCAACAACGGCACTTTACTATACAGGATAAAATTATTGACCAAACTGCCGTAAGGCCACAGGTTATTTTCCGAATATCCGTGCGCGCTCAACACCACCAAGTCAATTTGTTCCCGATCTATCAATTCATGAAGGGTTACAGTTGCATTGCGACTCGTGATCAGGTGGGCTTGCACATCGATGCCAGCCAGGGGCGAACGGAGTTTGACCTGATCGAGATAATGAAGCGCCTCTTTTTTATTGCGCGCTACAATTCGATCGGATAAATCGATATCTTCCTGCTCGGGAGGCATGTGACGGGCCATTTCCGGCGTTTTCACCACATGAACAATTTGAATCTGTGATTTGTGAAAGCGAGCCAATAGTGTGACCATAGGCAGTACATTTTCTGCCCGCCAAGAACCATCCAGGGGTGCCAAAATTCGCCTGTAAGGCCGGTCATTCAGCTCATTAGAGGCACGGATGATGAGTACAGAGCTTGGGGCACTGAGAATGATCTTATGCGCGACGCTGCTGATCCCCCATTTTCTCAGCCCACTATGACCATGACTGCTCAGGATGACCAATTTCGCTTCCTGACTTTGAACGTATTCTGTGATTGATTCAGGCGCCATTCCTTCCAGGACGATTGACGTTGTCTGCAAACCCGATTTTTGAAGTCGAGCACCAATTTTTTCAAGATATAGCTTTGCTTCAGTTTTATTAATTTGCCAGTTTAATTGATCAAATAATTGTACGGGCGCACCCGACGGGTTGTTATCCAGGACATGCACCAGCAAGATCTTTGCATTGGAAGCCTGGCCTATTGCGACTACATGAGGCAAGACACATTCCGCAAGCAGGGAGCCATCTAATGGTACGAGAATAGGATCAAACATGGTCAATCCTTTCGATTCTTTGACACCGGATAAAATCGCAACGAATCAAGTATTAATAAAATCTCGTTGTAAAAGAACTGCAAACAGTTTCCGGTTTTGGGAGCGCCCAATACCCGGATTGTCACAGTAAAGAGGTTTGACTCTAAAAAACCTGCAAATCTTTCCCACGAACATCGCGGGTACGCGAAAACGCAGGCGAGTAACCTCTGATTAAGTTGAATGAATGCAACGCTTTCCGCGTTTGCAGCGATGAATGCTTTTGTGTTTAGTCCCTCCCCCAGTTCCCTTCCAAGGGCATTATACCTCCATTGATCCTTGACTGTTCGCCCATTCCCAACATGTACTCCCAGCATATCTTGACTGCTCCCTTTTTAGATGTCTCAGGCGCCTTGAACGCGCGTAATGAATGCGCCAACACTTTATTTTAAAATGAACTTTCCCCAGACGCATCCACTGGTAGGGGTGTTTTTATCTCCGCCAGTTGGGGGAGACAAATTAAAGAGGTCAAGTGACACAAGCATTCAAGGGAGTCTCGCGCGAGCCTGGTTCTTCAGAAATCCAGACCGTCATGTTCCGCGCAGGCCAAAGTTTAAGTATTGTGATTTAAATCCTTGGTAGCGATAGTCATGATCCATTTAAATAATCAATTTATCCGGCCAATTCCATCTGATAATTGATGCTCCCAACCATCGGCCGCGAGAACGAGGTCATCGGTTGTAGATGTTGTATCAAGTTATGCACAGTAGCATAAATGGAAAATCTTTTTACGGTATAAATGAAGGATTGAAGAGGCCCGAGCTGTGATCGTGAATAATTTAAATTCCTCGGGTAAAATCTCTTTGACTTCAATCAACTATAAGAAGAATATTTATGAAATCCTACCGTAAAGAACTTTTCTTCAACCTCCCCACCCGGCGTGGTTTTGTGAACATCACGCCGCAGGTAGAGACATGTCTGCAAGAGAGTGGCATTCGGGAAGGCCTTGCTCTGATTTGCCCGATGCATATTACCGCCTCGGTCTTCATTAATGACGACGAATCAGGCCTGCATCAGGATTATGAAAAATGGTTGGAGCACCTTGCTCCTCATGAGCCGACCAGCCAATACCTTCACAACCGCACCGGTGAAGACAATGCTGATGCACACATCAAACGCCAGGTCATGGGACGCGAAGTTGTTGTTGCAGTGACAGAGGGTAAATTGGACTTTGGAACCTGGGAGCAAATCTTCTACGGTGAGTTTGATGGACGGCGGCGTAAGCGGGTATTGGTCAAGATAATCGGTGAATAAATAAAATCCACCTGCTATTCAGGATAATTTATTTTTGTCTGTCCCGGCATTCAGTACAAGCGCGGCGATCAATTCACGACAAAAGTCGGGTATATCGGCAACGACCCTGCCCCACACCTGATTACCGTCTCGGAAAGCCGGGCTATCCACCCAGGTCGCACCTGCATTGACCAGGTCATCCTTTATGCCCAGCGAGCCAGTGGCGCGATGGCCTTTTACAATTCCTGCCGAAATTGCAACCAAGCCGCCATGACAGATAATCCCGATTGGTTTGCGGTCCGAATCTATTTTGCGGACAAGGTCGGTCACAACCGCGTGGCGCCGCAGTTTATCAGGCGCCCACCCGCCCGGGACGATCAAAGCGAACAGCTCGTCAGGGTTGAGAGTTTCAATTATCCGATCAGGCGTAATCAACAGCCCATTCTTGCCGCGTACCGGTTTCAGGTCGAGACCGGCAGTTACAACCTCTGCGCCCTCTTCCTGCAGCCTCATGAATGGGACATAGTATTCCAGGTCTTCGACACCTTCAGCGACCAAAATAGCAATCTTTTTACCTTGTAAACGCATAAGATTTCCTTATCTACTCAAACCTTCCTGGCAAGAAAAGCACTCGCCAATCACTTTGTAGAGACTGGCGAGTTTCTTATCGACCAAGTTTCCCAGGTAACCCAAACTTGCAACGGCGGTATCATACTGCAGGCCATCCGAGAGCACCAATATGACTTTGCCCAAGGTTTTATCGACGCGCGACCTTTTGTATCAGGGTCTAGGATTTTAGAATAATAACGGCCTCACGTGAGCAGGCAATCTGTTCCCTTGCACCGATCTTGGGCAATTCGAGAAATGGATTATTAAAGGTATCCATATTAAATCGATCACTGCCCACCTTCACCTGGACACGAACGACTGAACCCAGGAAGGTAATGTTCTCGATGGTGCAGTCGAGCACATTGGTTTTCTTTTCCTCTGAAGCAAAATGGAGACGTTCGGGTCGGATTGCAATCTTGATCTTATCGCCCTTTTTCCTGCCCTGCAGCTCTTCCGCTGTCTCAAGTTGTACACCGTCGATTTTGATCAGTTTCTTCGCCGGGTCGATCACTTCCGCATCCGTCGTGTTCAACGTGCCGACAAAACTGGCTACGAAGGCCGTCTGGGGGAAGTTATAGATTTCGAAGGGCGTGCCCACTTGTTCGATCTTGCCATCGAACATGACAACGATCCGATCCGAGATCGAGAGGGCTTCTTCCTGGTCGTGAGTTACATAAATGGCCGTGATGCCCAGTTTTCTCTGAATGGCCCGAATTTCGGCCCGCAGCGAAACGCGGATCTTTGCATCCAGCGCGGAGAGCGGCTCGTCGAGCAGAAGCACCTTGGGGCGATTGGCAAGCGCACGCGCCAAGGCGACGCGCTGCTGCTGTCCGCCTGAGAGCTGAGCCGGGTAACTATTCCCTTTTTGTTCAAGATGGATCAAGGCAAGCATTTCTGTCACACGCTCTTTAATGGCAGATTCAGGTTCCTTGTGGATCCGCATGCCAAAACCGATGTTCTGTGCAACCGTCATGTTCGGGAATAGGGCATAGGCCTGAAAGACCATGCCCACATTGCGCTGGTTTGGAGCCTTGTCGGTAATATCCGCATCACCGAGCAGTAACCTTGCCGGTCGTGGGTACTTCAAAACCCGCGATCATGCGCAGAGTAGTCGTTTTACCGCAACCGGAAGGGCCGAGGAAAGAAACGAACTCGCCTGTCTTTACGTCCAGATTGAAATCCTGAACAACTGTGGTTTGACCGAATTGCTTGGAGATATTCGTGAGTGCAAGATGCGTCATATCCATGATTCCTCAATTGATTTAGTGCCCACCGGCGATCTGGGCCTGCGCGCCACCGCGGCCGACCAGTTGAATGATTCCCATACATGCCCACGTAAGGGCAAAACTGACGATGGTAGCCGCCGCCGGCTCATAGGCCTTTTGTTGGATCAAATAAGCCAGGAAGGGGGCGAAAGCCGGCTTGGCAAGATACTGGGCCAAAATGTACTCGCCCATCACGATCGCAAAACTCAGGAAAGCACCGCTCATGATGGCGACGCGTATATTGGGCAGGATGACACGAAATAGGATCGTTCCCCAACCCGCGCCCAGACTCTGGGCAGCTTCGGTCAAGGTGCGCACATCGATGGATCGCAAACCCGTATCAATGGAGCGATACATATAGGGCATTGATAGCACGGTGTAGGCGAGCAACCAGCAGGGCCGGGCTGTCAACGATCAGAAACGGAGGGTGGCTGAAAGTTCGCACCAATCCAAATACAAATACAATGGCGGGAACCACGAATGGAAGCAGGGTGATGAACTCGACCGCGGTTCGAAACTGCGGCAACCGCAGGCGGACCCAGTACGCCGTGGGAACAAAGATCAGGATTCCAACAATAATAGTGAGAACCCCCCAAAGTAACCGAGTACGAGAAGCCTTTTATAAAATCGGCGTCATTGAAAAGCTGCTGATAGGCCAGGAAACTCAAAACTCCAAGCTTGGCGCTTGCAGAGAGAAGATGAACGTGGCGACCAGCGGCAGAAAAAAATAGAGGATACCGAGGATCATCCAAAACCAGGACCAGATCACACCAGCCACGCTTCATCGCAACCACCTCTCAGATTGTCTTTGGAGCACCGTGTATCCGGTAATCGCTATAGCCATGACTACCACCATACCCAGCGCCAATGCATACCCCAGCCCGGCGTCGCCCAGAACATCGCCGCGCAACTGGTCTCCAATCACAATGGTCACCAGATTGATCTGGCCACCCGTCAGCGCCTGTGCGGTTGCAAACGCACCAAAGGAGTTTCCAAAGAGCAGGATCATCGTGCCCAATATGGAGGGCAGGAGGATCGGAAAAGCAACATATCGCCAGTACTGAAAGCTGGAGGCCCCCAGGTTCTCTGCAGCCTCAAGCCATTCCCGTCGCAAGCCGTCAATCGCCGGTGCGATGACCAATACCATCAAGGGGAATTGGAAGTACATGTACACAATACTCAATCCCCAGAAAGTGTAAAGCTGGAAGCCGTGGAAATATGGATTGTATCCCATGGCCCTCAGCCAGCCCGTCAACACTCCAGATGGACTGAGCAAGGCAATGAAGGCAAAGGCCAGCGGGACGCCGGCAAAGTTCGACGCCACACCGCAAAAGGTCATCAGGCTGGAACGCATGAAGGGAGGCAGCCCACCCCGAATGGCTGCGTACGCCAGCAGGAATCCGAAGATACCACCACCCAGCGAGGTGATCAGGCTGATCTTGATGCTGATCCAATAAGCGCCTATCAGATCTGGATTTTGCAGGAGATGCACGAAGTTTTGGAATGTGAATGCATGCGTTTTCGTATCTTGAAAACTTCCCAGCGCGATGGTCGAGGAGGGATAGATCAAGAACATAAATGCAAACAGGAAGAAGGGCATCACGCCCGAGCCATGCCCAGGAAAATCTTGGATGGAGCGGGACGCGCCCTCGGCGCGTCCCGCTTTACAACATTTAAAGCAGTCATCTCAATCTACGGTGCCGCAGTGGGTACTGCCACACCAACGGTCGAGAGCCAACCACCGGTAATTAATGTCTTTGCAGCAGTCAGCTGATCGACGGTGGGGGCAACCGCAGCAGCCAAAATTTTGGGATCCGGCAGAGTGGCTTCAATACATCTGCAGGAATGACACTGCGGGAAATCATATCGGCCTCTGAAACAGCCGAAGCGCCGCCTTTAATCCAGGCCAACTGGCCCTGGTCGGAATGGATAATTTCCATCCACACTTTGGCGCAATTGGGATGCGGCGCATAAGCGCTGATGGCCTGAACATACGCACCACCGATGCTCGGAGAGGGATAATCGATCTCAATCGGCGGATTCCCGGCAAGGGATTGCTGATCACCCAGGGCATTGTAATTCCAGGCCAATTCGATGGGAGTCGCACCCTGTGCAATGGTACCTACCTTGGCGATCACCGGGACAAAGTTGCCCGCCGCATTCAACTTCTTGAAGAAATCAAGTCCGGGCTGGGCATTATCCAAAGAACCACCATTACCAAGCGCGGCTGCATAAACAGCCTGAATGGCCTGATTGGAGGATTGCGGATCACCTGCCAAAGCAACCTGACCCTTGTATTCGGGTTTGAGCAGGTCAGACCAGTTTTTCGGGGGATTCTGGACGACGGCGGTATTGGTCTCGATCACCATGATGCCGTAGTAGCCTATTGTCCACATGCCATTGGGATCAGAGGTGGGAATGCCCAGGGTAGTGGCAGGCAGCTTGCTCCAATAGGTGCCTTCATATGGCTGGTAATCGCCGGCCTGTTACGCCCTGATCGCCATATGCATAGCCGACATCCACGATATCGGGAGCCTGAGGGCCTTTATTGCCCTTGTTGGCAACGATCGCGGCGAGTTCATCAGCCGAACCGGCATTGGGATCCAGGGAATTGAGCTGGACGCCGGTCGTGGCCTCGAAGTCTGCGAAAATCTCGCCGTAGTTTGCCCAGTTGGGCGGTGTGGCAATGATGGTTAACATGCCTTCGGCCTTGCAGGCAGTAACCAGGTCGGCTGGCACACTGGAAACAACTGTACCGTTGTATCCAACGGCCACACCTGTACCGGCAAATGGTGCCGGAGCAGCCGGGGCTGAAGTAGCGGCGGGCATGGCGGGAGCTGTAGTGGCGGCGGGCATGGCGGCTGTCGCGGCAGGCGCCGAGGTCGCGGTTGCAGCGGGTCCGCAGGCTGTAAGCGAAAAGGCTGCAATGACCAGCAGAACGAACATTTTGAAGGCGAAATTATTGGTACGCATCTCTTCTAATCTCCTATATGGATATTATGATTTTTCAGCGGAACCTTATTCGGTCAAATGGAGCTTAATCGAACATTTTAACAAATGTTCCCTGCACACCTCCAATCATAGAATACTCCAATGCTTCCATGACCCCCCGATGCGGCATGGCGGTAAATAACCATGAGGTACTGCAACAACCCAAAATAAGGTATGAATACATTGTAGCATTATAAATACCTCAGGTCAATTACATGTGATAAATCGAACATTCAACCAAAGAAATATTATCCATCCAAGTTTAAAGGTGGTCTAAATACCGGTTAACGTTAGGTAAACAAATTTTCTGTCTCCCAGCCTGCCAAAGCTCGCTTAATTCAAATATTCGAGGAATAGAAGGGCAGGCCGGGAGATATTCAGGAAGAATCTATCAGGCGCGTTACTCGACCGGGATCGCCTTATAGATCTTCTCCACATCGATGCCCTGTCGGCGGCGGTAGGCGCTGAAGCCGAAATAGATGGCAAGCGCAACGACATAGTTGAGGAACATAAAGACCATCGAGCTTACGTTCGACCAACCGATGCCGTAGGTACCAACGGCCGGCAGCGCCGAAGGCAGCACATGCGGATCCCAGAACCATTCGACCAACAGCCAGTCGAGGAAGCCCAGGAAGATCAGCCCTGCCAGTGTGACGACCGGCATCGCTGCTCCACCCAGTACACGTTTCGCAACATAGTACAGGATCCACAAGAGAATAACCGCATTGATCAATGTGAGCAGGCCGAGCACGATCACTACGAACCAGGTCAACCCATCGGCGCCCAGGCCGCCGATACCGCTGAGGATCGTCCACGCATATTGCAGGGAAATGTAGATCAGATACACTGTGAATACTGCAAAGACGAGCGTGACCAGCCAACCGAGCCACGTTGGTACTTTATATTTGGCAATCGGCGATCCTTCGAATACATCCTTTGCCCGCCAGGGCATAATCGTACCGGCAATCGTAGAGCCGAGGAAGGTGATGGCAATGACGACGGTTGCATCCAGCGCCAGCGTGTTGAAGCTGAAGATCTTATAAGCGTACAAGTAGGAGACGACTATCGATGGAAGCACCATCAACAGCAGCGCATTGATCGGGGATTTCGTACGAGGCTCGATCCTGGATACCCATTCCGGCAGCATGCGGTCGATGGAAGCGGCAAAGATAACGCGCGTGGAACTCAGGAAGAGTGTTCCAGACCAACCGAACCACCACAAGCTCATGAGCAGGACGACGATGAACTGGATTACCCGGCTCTTCACCATGAAAGCCGCAAACAGCGCCGGGTATGGCCAGATGGGCAGCGGCGACGGCGTAGTTGTATATCCGAAGGTGTAGTTCCAGAAAGCGCCGTTCGCTTTATTGTAAAAATCCCAGCCAATTGTCTTTGCGATCAGGGCGAACAAGATCAGCGCACCAACGGTCGTAACGATGATGGCAGCCGCCATGCCCCAGAAATTCCGTTTGTAATCGGAGGCGCCGCGGACTTCGCCATAGAGCGTGGAGCCCCAGTTCGGCCAAAGGTTGAAGAAGGTCAGCATGGGGACGAGCAGAATGCTGGCCCCGATGGCCAGTGGCCAAAGCGGCCCGGCCACCGTCCCGGCATCGGAACCGGCTTTGAGCGTTGCCGAATATACGTCACCGGCCTGCGCCCCAAAGTTTGGTGCAAACGCATTGAAGTTCGCTACAAATGTCGCATTGTTCCCAAAGAGCAGCAGCACGGCGACAAGCACCAGGCCGACCAGCCCACCCCAGAAGCAGAACTTCTGGACGCGTGCGTAGGCCTTCATGCCGATGGCAATGTACGTGAATACAATCACACAGACGGACAACATGCTGACGAACTGGCCAGTTGAATTCGTCGTGAACCACAAGGCTGCATCCTTGAAACCGGCAATGGCCAGCAGCGGTGTATAGAACTCGTAGGATAACATCTGACCGTAAAGCGGCGTCCACAGCCAAAGGATGAACCACCAACCGGTCACCGTGAGGACGAAGCCGATACCACGGTTAAGGATGCGGCTCTGCCAGACGTAATCACCGCCTGCGCGCGGCATGGCCGAGATCAGGCTGGCGTACACGATCACTTCAAAAATGGTAAAGATCGCCCCAAGTACCACACCGCTTGCCAGGCTGCCTCCGAGATAGTAGCAGTATGAAAAGATGAACAAGCCCAGAGTAATCAGATTGATGGAGAACGTGGCATAAATGAAGGCGTCGAACACAGACCAGGAGCGTACCAGTCCACTTGCTTTTCGAACGAATAAGCTTGCATTAGCCATCCGAACCTCCTATGTAGCTCTTTGTTTTATCAACTCCAAATACTTTCGAAGCGACAAACCGATGGGAACCGTTTCAATCCGTCATCTGCAAAACCACTGCAATCTTCAACTTGTCAATATATCCACCTCCAATCTCAGGGACCTCGATCCCAAACATCAACATCTACGGCGAGGACAAGAAACAGCAACAACCGGGCTGTGACTAGATGCAAGCATCATCATCCCGTTGTGAGTATATAATTTCCGACCTTGTTGGGTTTGAGTTCCACCACTGCACCATGCAGCATACCCTGTTCGTACATGCTGCCCGGGTTTATGCACAACGTGCGTTTATATTTTCGTGTACCCTTGCCTTCATGGATATGGCCATGCAAAGTGAGGAGCGGCTGGTACTTCTCGATCAACTCCAGGACGGCATGACTGCCAACAGGCACCAACGACCGGCCGGCGTAGGCTGGCCGCATATCTTTGGTCAATTCCGGCGCCTCATCCAGCCCGCTACCATAGGGAGGGTTATGAAGGTTGAAGATCGAATTCTTGACATCCTTCAACCGGTCGATCATCACCTGGATGCGCTGCCGCAGCTTGTCTTCGGATTCCTCGCGTGGGTGTTCCAGGGCGTGGGCGTTGTCCAGCCCACATTGATCATCTCATGGTGCTCATCCAGATCGATCACTTTCCCTTCCGCCAGGGTGACATGTTTCGACTGCTTGATGACATCGTCGATCTCGAACATGTCATCGTTGCCCGGGCATACAAAACAGCGGATGCCCGATACTTCCAGCCTGGCGTCGGCATACTCCATCCAATGCTGCATGGTCTTAACGGCTTCCTGCAAGAAGAGTTCATCGGAGCGTCCGGACGTTGCCAGGATTTCGCTGACCTCATCGGGATTGGTAAGGTACGGGTAATAGCCGCGGTCCTGGATGGTTGTAACCATCTTGTCGACCTCTTCCTTCGATTGAAGTATCGTCTCGTGTCGAGCAAGGTGACCTTATATTTACCGCCTCCCTGCGCAATGATCGGGACGATGGCCTTGCCGGTCATATCCCCGCCTAAAATAAGGACATCCGTCTCGTAGAACTTGCTGGCATTGATGAATTTCTTCCAGCAAATCTCAGAACCATGCACGTCGGTGGCAAAGTATATTTTCATCCATTTATCCTTTCAAATCATAATCCAAACATTTTGAATGCCAGTAAATAAGAATAATCTACCAGCCTTCCACAATTTCCAAATTACCGGGGACCAACTCTTTGAATTGGGCCCGGATGCGGGCATCCACCTCGGGTGAGAATCCGGATGGAGTCGTCCGTGGATAGGATTTCCCGTGCCCGCAGCATGGCGCGTGCATGAGTGTCGAGCGCCCCTTTCTTCTGCCATTCAGTGCGGGAATCGCGGTCCGAGAATTTGGTAAGCAGGGCAGCCGTCTTCATGCGTTTCATGGTATGAGGTTCAACCAGGAATGAACCGCCCGGCCCCACCTTTGCAATCACATCCAGCGCCAAGTTTTCTTCGTTGAATTCCATGCCGCGCTTGATGCGTTTTAACATCTGGGCGATTTCATCGTCAATCACGGCCTTGGCAAAATCGAACACCTTCAAGGCGTCAAGCAGGCCGCCCATGTTCAACATGTCGGTACCTGCCAGCACGCCGGCTGTGGTGGACATGCCCGTCTCGTACCCGGACTGTGCATCGTTGATCTTGGAATTGGTCAGACCAATATAACCGCCGGAAGGCACGTTGTAAAAGTGCGCCATCTGGGCGAGAGCCATATGCAGCATGCCGCACTCAATGCCGCCCGAAGCATAGGCACCTGTGCGCATGTCTGCAACGGTGGGCAATGTGGCATAGATAAGGGGTGTGCCTTCACGCACCATTTGCATGAGGACTGCCGCTGCCAGGAATTCGGCATTGCCCTGCGCCAGGGTTCCCGCCAGAGACATGGGCGAAGTCAACCCGGCGTTCGGCACGATGGTCGGATAGACCGGCAACTTGTTCTTCCGCGAAGAAGATCAATGCTTCCGTGGAAAGATGATCCATCGTCAGCGGCGAGACAACCGGACAATAGTGATGCGTGATGAAGGGATGTGCGCGATAGGCTTCGTCGCTCCCGGCGATCAAACCGCCCAACTGCAAAACTTTTTTCGCGTCATCCAGATCCCTGCTCGTGATGCGGACCGGCTTCAAACAATACTTCAATGCCGGGTATAAACGCGCCAATGTAAATTGATCAAGTGGAGCATCGTCGGCCAGGACGGAGACGGAGAAAACATCGTATCCGGGAAGTTCATTGATGAGGTGCGCGATACGGGCAATGTCGTCTGAGCGCGAACGTCGTCTCTAGCCCGGTGACGGGATCGATGATGTTAGGCGCTGAACTGCCGGTGACGATGACGGGACCATCCTCGGGGATCGTTCGATCATATTTGGGATCGCGGCCGCGAAAGGTAAAGCTGGGCGGCATAAACGCCCGGAACTGCTCCACCACCGCACGCGGAAACCGCACCCGCTCGTCTTCCACCCGGCAGCCGTGACGGACGAAAATTTCGCGGGCCTTTAGCATTCCGTACGATCAGGCCGACGTTTTCCAGGATCTCAAGCGAAGCCTGATGTGTACGTTCGACCTGTTGGTCAGTGAGAAGTGTGGCAAAAGTATTCATAGAAGAGGTTATCGATCCATTTCCAGGATGATCTGATGGCTATTCATTCTCTACGGGGCTAACAACGGAAGTTTCGACCTTTAGAATGGTCGCCACTTCCTGTATATCATCAACGGACCACATTTTAAGGCCCGAACGGGTGACTTTGAGAGAAGCAGCGGCTGTGGCAAAACGGACTGATTTTTCAAGCGGCCACCCTTGCAGCCAGCCGTAAATAAAACCGGCTGAATAGGTGGCCCCGGCTCCGCATCCATCCACCGCAATCACCGGGGGTGCCCAAATGCGCAGGATTTCATTCCCCTGGACCACTAGGCTACCTTCGCCTGCCAGGGTGATTATGGCAGTTTCAACACCCGACCGCTGTAATTTACGGGCGACCGCCAATGGGTCGCTCTCTTCCTTTTGAGCTGCATCGGTGACGGCCTGGCATATGCATGACCGTCCGGCATAGCGGGCCAGCAGGTCGGGATCGGCATGTGCAAATTCCAGATTAAGGAATACCGGGATCTTCAGGCGGATGGCTTCATCCATGGCCCGCACAATGTGGTCGCCATCGTACCAATCCACATAGAGCATACGCGCCCCCTGCATAAGCGACAGGTCTGCGCTGTCCAGCGTGGCCAGCACTTCCGGGTCGCGCTTCCAGAAATACGTCCGCGCCCCCGTGCTGTCGGAGACATCTACTTCGAGCGGCGTAATTATATCCGGCGAAAGGCGGACCTCACCCTGCACGTCCCAATCCTTTAACGTTTGGGCCAAGTGCGCGGCCTCGAGAATCGTCACCCACCGCCGTCCCAATGATGCCGGTCGGCACATCCCATTGGCGCAGCAGGCAGGCCACGATGGCTGCATCGTCGAATACGAATTCACTGATCTGGCTGATCAGGGCGCCGGTATTGTGTTCAGGCAGTTCATCCACGACCAGGATGGCAACCGGTGTGAGCATTCCGAATCCGACGTAAGCAGGAGGGTTCATGCTATCCTTTATCCCGTTATCAGGATCTGGTATGAAGTTAAGAAGCTGATTACCCAATGCGCAGCATCCAATTGCTGTAGATACCAGCGCAGGAAACGATCCAGGTTGTATTCCTTGTATGTCGAAAGCGGCCCCGGGGTATAGGCATGTGAGTTGACGCCGCGCTGCTGGTTCATGCAGATTTGCCAATCCTGCTCGGCGGTCAGCAGCCAGAAAGGCAGCATTTTCTCCAGGTCGTAATCTTTTCCTTCCTCGGCCTTTTCATCCACCAGCCAGATCATGCGGATCTTGGTTCTGTAGATCCCGTTCGGGGTCAAGCGTGTGGAGACGCTGTGGTCGCAGCTCGAATGGTTCCAGAAATTCGGCAGCATGCGCACACGCAAAGTGCCTACATCGGGATCAGTGTAATCACCCATCAGCGGGGCTATCTGCTGGCCATCCATCGTTTCACTGACATAACCGTCCACCAGCGGCGTACGGTTGGCGGAATACCAGATGTTATGCTCCGGGTCGGGGAATTCGGTCAAACCGGCTTCTGTCCGTGTGACGGCCAACCCCTGCGCTGCCCATTTGGCTTCGCTGCGGGCTGTGACCGCGTTCAACTGCTCGGCCACGCGGTCGATCGGTATCGTCGGCATTGTAATGATCAAAGTTGGCCTTGATGTACTGGGGATGGTTGACATTGCAATGGAAACATTCGCGGTTGTTTTCCCAGACCAGTTTCCAGTTGGCATGGACATCGAAATCCATGATCTTGGCGATTTTGGCGTGCGACAGACCCTGGGGACGTGCCATCGGCGCGATGGCCTGGAATGCAGGTTCAAAATCCGGCGGCTCCTGGGCAAGACTGACGAATATCATCCCTTCCACCTCGCGAGCCGAGGCGCGGTGCAGGCCCAATTGGGATTTATCCAGGCCTTCCTGCATGCCCCGGAAGAGGATCAGACTGACCGTCACGGTCATACGTCCATTGATGATACGGACAGATGAAGCGTTTGACATGGCCTTCGGCTTCCTCGCAGATGATGGAGCCGCGGTGACGGCAGACATTATAAAGAGCCTGTACCTGGCCGTCATCCTGGCGGACGATGATCAGCGAGTCTTCGTCCACATCGTAGAGAAAGTAGTCTCCAGGGTTCGGGATCTGGCAGCTGTGTCCGGCAAATAACCAACCCCCGCGCCAGATGAATTCCATCTCGGCGCGATGCAGCAGTTCATCATGGTATAAGGGCCGCGGCAATCCGTAACCGGGCCGGCGTAAGGCGATTATCTGTTTGAGGTGTAACAGTTCATCAGCATTCAACGATAACATAATTTGTTTTCCTTTCTATCAACAAATAATACGGATTCCGCAAACACCTTATGATCTCGTGATAGTCGGGCAATTACCAATAACATTCAAGCCGGGCCTTACAAATTAAACGCGAACCTTTTCACCTTTCGGATCGAACAGGACGGTTGCGGTTACTTCGCCGCTGCGACGGCCTTCGATCAATTCCACATCGACCCGCGTGCCCGCTTTGGCCAGCTCCATCGGCAGGTAGGCATAAAGGATGTTCTTCTTCAAGGTGTATCCAAAGCCTCCGCTGCGGACGCGGGTGATCACCTTACCGTCATGGTAAACGGCTTCGCCGCCATAGATCTGCGTGAACTCATCACCGTCCAATACAAGTGTGCACAGCTTGCGCTTCACTCCGTCCTGCTTTTGTTTGACCAGCGCATCCTTGCCGATAAAATCACTCTTGTTGAGATCGACGCAGAAACCCAGGCCGCCTTCGTAGGGGGTCTCCAGGGGCGTTACATCTGCCGTGTAATAGCGGTACCCTTTTTCCAGGCGCAGGGAATCGAGCACCTTATATCCGCCGACTTCGATGCCGAATTCTTCACCGGCCTTCAGCAAGGCATCCCAAACGACAGTTGCCCGCTCCGATGGGACATAAAGCTCCCATCCCAGTTCGCCTACGTAGCTTACCCGCTGCGCCCAAATATCAACCCCGTTTACGTGGATCGTCTTCGCATGAAGATAAGGAAGAACCTCGTTCGAGATATCATCCTGGGTTAATTTTTGCAGCACCGAACGGGCTTTCGGACCCCATAACGCCAGGCAGGCCCAATCCATCGTGATATCACGGATTGTGATCGGTCCATCATCCGGCTGGTAGTGCATTCTGAGCCATGCAAGGTCGTTGCCGATGAACGCCGATCCGGTGATGACCCAGAAGCGATCCTCGGCCAGGCGCGTGATCGTCAGATCAGCTTCCACTCCGCCGCGCGTGTTGAGGAACTGTGTGTAGGTGGCGCTTCCCACCGGCTTGTCCATGTCGCTGTCCGAGACTCGTTGCAGTAGCGGCAGTGCGCCCGGACCGCTCACTTCGATTTTGCCAAAAGAGGTCAGGTCGAAAAGAGTGACCCGCTCGCGGGTGGCTTTATGTTCCTGCCCAACCCGTTCAAAATAGGGCGGACGCTTCCAGCCCCACTCGCGCTGATCGGCCCCGGCCCGGCGCCAGGGTTTGCCGGGCTCGAAGAAGTTGACACGTTCCCAGCCAAACTTTTCTCCAAAGACCGCCCCCATCTCCTGCAAACGATAGTGGACCGGGCTGATACGGTGCGGACGCGCCCATTCGTTTTCATCATTGGGGAAGCGCAGGCGGTAATAATACTTGACACCTTCACGCGTACGCTCGGCAGCATATTCCGGGTTGGAATAATAGTTGCCAAAACGCGTGGCACGATAGGCATAGACATCCAGCGAGGGTTCGCCTTCGACGATCCACTCCGCCATCAGCTTGCCAATACCACCCGCGCCGCCGTAGCCGTTGAGCGACATCCCCGCTGCGATCCACATGCCACGCGCACCGGCCATCGGCCCAAGCATGGGTTGGCAATCGGGCGTGTACGCGCCCGGATGGCACACCAGGGTAATGATGCCGGCTTTGTCGAGGAATGGGATGCGACGTATCGCGCCTTCCAGCAACTGTTCAAACCGGTCATAATCGGCGGGCAATGTGGTGCCGCCATGTTCCCAGGGAGCGCCATCGATCCAGCGCGCAAACGGATTTGGCTCATAACCGCCGATCACCAGGCCGCCGGCTTCCTGGCGCATATAAACCAGGTTATCGGGATCACGCAGACAAGGAGTGGTGGGAGGAAACTCATGACCGCCAACCGCCTTGAGCGCTATGTGCTGGTGGTCCACCGGTGTGGTCGGCATTATGCAGACCCGCCATCGCCGCCACGCGCGGAGCCCACATTCCCGCTGCGTTGACCACGATCTCAGTCCGCACAGAACCGTGGTCGGTGATCACGCGTTGGACTGCGCCCTTGGGGGAAAGCTCGATCCCGGTAACGCGCACGCCGGTATGAACTTCGACACCCATTTCTTTGGCAAGGCGCGCCATGGTCGTTGTAGTGGTGTATGGGTCCAGCTGACCATCGCGCGGCAGGTAGATGGCTCCATAAAGATTATCTTTGGTCAAGCTGGGGCATGATGCGTACGGCTTCGGCGGGCGATATGATCTCTACGTCCATGCCGATGGCGTTGGCCCGGCTCACGCTCCGTTGAAGCTCTTTGAGCTGATCCTCGCTCGAAGCCACGCGCAAACTGCCGACATGGTTGAAAAGCCCCAGCTCACTATATAGTTCGATGCTGTATTTTCGGAATTGCATCAGGGTTTGCGAAGTGGCAAATTGGGTCACCAGGCCGGCTGCATGAGACGATTCCCCGCTGGCGATCTCGCCTTTTTCAAAAAGCACAACGTCCTTCCATCCCAGCTTCGCGAGGTGATAAGCAACGTTGGCCCCGACAATTCCTCCGCCCACGATGACAACTTGTGCCTGGTCTTTCATTAGTTCATCCTACCTTTCGATTTATTTGGGGATGTCTGCATTGAGAACATGGATGGACCGGAAACACAATTGCTCCCGTATAGTTCGATCCATCTGTCTATTTATGTTCAGGTCATGGATTTGATCAAATACGAACCCCCCAGATTTGCACCCTGCCCCCCGCATGGAGCGGCCTATCAGGACAGACTTCCTGCTTTGAATGCGGGCAATCATCATGCGGCTTTGGGCGAGAATCAGGTTTTTAGTCATCAATGCCGATGGAACAGTTAACAGGATTTTCAGTATTGAATGAAAATGATTGCTTTTAGGACATCATTATAATCACTTTTGCAGGGTTTTGCAAAGTTTTGCGATTTTGAGTTGATTTATGCCGCGATTACCACCGATTATCGATGATACACACCGTCCCGCAGGTTTCTTGTTTCCAAAATGGTCACAAGGTCACACCTGCGGAACGTTTTCAAAATCCATCCGATGACCCACTTCGCTATGGCGACTGGACGTTTTTCAACCAGGAGGAAAATTCCGACGAATCCATTTTCTCCTCCGCCCGGCTCCAACGTTCGATGGCCCATCCCCAAAAATCGAAATCGATCTTCGAAATTTTTGCCTGTATCGCCGCCCACAGCCCCCAACCAACATCGGACATGATCATATACAACTTCATACGGGAAATTTTATCAGCCGACGGATCGCCGAAATAAGCGGCACACACTTCAGTAATGCGGGCATCGTCATATTGCTGTTCCTGGCAGGTATTCCCCAGCTCGAAGCATGGATCGTTATTGCCGCTATACTCATAATCAATAATGCGCAGCGACTTGCCATCATCCATGTAATTCTCCGCCAAGAGATCGTTGTTGCACGGGACCGTGGGGAGCGGCAGGACTGCCATGGCCTGCTCGATCCGATTTACAGTGGGCATCCTGTCCAAATAGCCTTCGGGAATGTGAATCTTATGCTCCTTACAGATGGCAAGGTAGTACTCCGTCAACCGGAACATATTGAAGTCGACCATAAAACGCGGACCAGCATGCAGCCGCTTAATGACCCCGGCTATCTTCGTCGGCAGGCCTGCTGCATTCAGGGAATCTTTCGACATCGTCCTGCCCTGCAAAAATTCCAGAACCATCACCTGAAATTCGGGGATATAGTAGAGAACACGCGGCCCTACGCCCGTCTCGGCGGCCGCTTTTGAATTGAAGTATTCATTACGCCGGTCGATCGCCAAAAGCTCGGTGCTTTCCCCCGGTACGCGAATAAAAAAGGGCGTCCCGTCCACATCCACTTTGAAATTGCTGTTCGTCAATCCACCCGAAAGGGGTTGAATGGAAATATTCTTTCCTTTCCAGTCTTCAATTCCATCCACAACTTCATCGATGACTGTCATCATGGCCTTTTGTATTCAAGAAATGGAGATTCAGATAATATCGGCTGGAATATTTAAAGCTTCCAGAGGCTTTCGTTCGTAGACCCTATGCGTAAAATGGGGCAAACCGCTAGTTTGGGGTGTGCAGCTTCGCTGCACACCCCAAACTAGCGAACCCTGCTGGGATTTACGGATAGGCTCTTGTTGTAGATTTGAAAAGAGTGGTCGGTGTTTCTCCCTGAAACACCGACCACTTTTTATCTTTACGATTATAAAATCCTACTCAGGCGGGATTTCCTTGAACGCGAAGTCCACATCGATACCCCTGGACTTCTGGCCGTTCTTGACGATCACATACCACACCCAGGAGATCACGATGATCCCGATCGCAATGATCTGCGGCCATAGATGGGCCGGGAAGGCGGAAAAGTCCCAATTGCCCAACACACCCAACTGCGGTGCAAACAGGAATGCAAGCACCATGAATGTACCGAGTACGCCTCCCAAAACACCCAGTACAGTGATCAGGGGCACAGTCGCCAAGCTTATACTTCGCGCCCGGTGAGGCCTCATACAACTCCTTGGCCCGGTAAGGCAGCAGCGCGCCTGCGATGCAGGTGACCACGAATACATAGCCGCAGCCGAAGGTCACACCCAGCGTCAAGCCGACCCAGCCTGCCCACCAGGTTGTAAGCGAGGATGACCGGGATACTGGCAAGGAAATATGCCAGGTGAGCGTTCACAGGAGTATGCAGCTTTCCGTCCACCTTGCTGAACCAATCGGGCAGCAGGCGGTCGAGGGACATCGCAACCAAAACACGGGTCATGCCGATGTAACAGTTGCAAACGATCTGGAATCCGTTCAAAAGGTAGCCCAGACCGATGATGATCACCACGAGCGGGCTGGCCGTGAGCGCCACGGCCAGAATCGGTGGCCACAGGTTGAATCCATTGATATTAGCCGCCGAAACACCTGACCAGTAGCCTGCGCCGGCTACATACAGGAACTCGGAACCAGCACACTTTTTGAATGCCAACAGCCAGCAGTGCCAGGAGCAAACCGGTGGCAATCAGTGAACCGACCATGATGAAGGTCTGGGATTGGAAGCTGCGCGCATCCTTGATCTCACCATTCTGCTGGGCTGAGTAGGTTGCCCACTGCAGAGAGGTCCAGGCAATCGGCGCTACAAGCAGAGTGGCCAACAAGCTGAAGGGCGGATGGACATCGATCCCTGCCTTGGTCGTGGCGTCGAGGGCGGTCTGATAGAAGTTGGGTGCGCCGCCGGATGCAACTGCAAAGGCGTTGAGCCTCGATACGAATTCGGTTGCCGGTGTGGTGAACAGGACGATGAATACGGTGACGAAAGCAAAGCAGCGTTCCCCACCACATCACATGCTGGAAGCGCACATAGTTCTTGAAGCCGCTGACCAGCAGGATGAGCGAAATCAATGCATTCAGGATGCTGACAACGATGATGCCGGTCGAGGTCGTGAACCATACGCCCCAACTCGAGAAGGTGGCATTTGCCATGTGTCGCGCCCAAGCCAAGGAAGAGCGGGCGCAAAACCCAGGTAAGAGACCAGCCAACCTGAGAGTGCCACCCACTGCAGGATCCAGATCACAAAACCGGACATCACTACGGTGAAGGCCAGGCCGCCGCCGAACACACGGCTTTGGAAAACGTAGTCGCCGCCGGAGCGTGGCAGGGCCGTGGATAGCCAAACGTATACAAATGCAATGGGGAGTTCAAACACCATCGCCAAAATAATTCCCCAGACCAATTGACCGCCCGGAAGTGAGCCGGGCGCCCAGAGATAAGTCCAGGGAAAGATCAGGCCCATCGTCAATATATTGTAGACGAAGGCTGAGTAGGGGGACATGACGCGTACAAGTCCCGATGCTTTTCGAGTAAAGACTTCTGGTTTCATTGATGCCGATGTAGCCATTGTTATTCTCCTTTGGAATTAACAGATGTTTATAAATCGGTATGAACGAAATATGCCCGAATCATTCTCCTCGAATATCTCTACATAGCCAGGCTCCTTTCAATTAAACCATATAAAAAAATAACTGAATAAGTATGACCTCGCCCAATTTATGTTAACACCGGAGGGTCGGCATCGTTATTGCCGCCCAACCATTGTCTAATCAAATCATATATCCTTATTGTAATACAAGATGATTAAATTTTTGTGGTTTATTATTTTTTCAAGAGAAAGCCGTGCGCCGATCCTTAATAAAAAAATATGGCAGCGTAGAATACACCGTCAGAATGCGACAGGATTGGCTTCGGCGATCAAAACATCCACCCCATGCGTTGTCAGGGCCTCGAACGCGGATGGATCAAATTCTTCGTCGGTGATGAGTTTATCGATCTCATCGATTTTAGCAATTTGAAAGTTGGAAACCACGCCCCATTTACTGTGGTCTGCAACAACCATGATCTCTCCCTTGGTATGGCTGATCATCTGCCGTATGACTTCCGCCTCGTCATTGGATGGAACGGTGACAGCCGTGTTTCAAGCTGATGCCGTCCACTCCCAGGATCGTCTTGTTGGCAAACACCTGCCCAAGATTCTCGATCGCGAAACGTCCGGCCAGGGAATTGGAGCGGGGTTGGAATTCCCCTCCGATCAGATAGTGGTGAAAACCGGGCTCACCGGCTTCGATTACGCTGCTTAAATTATTGGTGAAAACACTGATGCTGGCATCGCTTGCGAATTTGGTGGACCACCTGGGTGGTGGTCGTGCCGCTGTTAAGGAAAACAATGTCATCCTTTTCGATCAGGGAGGCCGCCAGCGCGCCGATCCGTCGTTTCTCTTCGGGAAACCGTTGTGCCCTCTGTGGATATTCCGGTTCGAAGACCATCCGCTGGTTGATGATCGCTCCCCCATGAGTACGTTCGAGGATCCCTTCCTGTTCCAGCCATTCCAGGTCCCGTCGCACGGTCGCTTCGGAAGTTTCCAGGATATCGCACAAGTCAATTGTGCGAACAATTTTATTACTTACCAGATATTCCTGGATTCGTTCTCGTCTCTGTGCTGGAATAAGAGATTTGCTCATTAAGGGTATGTTTACAATTCTGCCTGATGTGAAGGAAAATGAGTACTTTAATTGTCAATTATATAAGATTTTGAAGAAATTTGCAAGTTTTTGTTTTCTTTGTTATAATGCTCCCGATGTTTTCTCTATATCTCTGACTCGTTAAATAACAATTTTCAATCAGGCGCTGTTTACCAAATCCTTTCCACAGGAGCATTGAATGACCAGCAGTTCTATTGGAATGGCCGAGCAGGATCGTGCCGAACGGGACAAGTTTGAAAACGAATTAAAGAAGATCATCAAGGCCAGCGACAGTGCGGGTGTGCTTCTAAGGGTCATCGGCTCGCTCGCCTTTCAAATGCACTGCCCAAAGTTTGGTTACCTGCAACAGGTCATGGGCCGCGCGTACACCGATATAGATTTTGCCGCTTATTCCAAACAATCCAAAGATATAAAAGTGTTATTGTCCGCCATGGGATACACCGAGAACCGCGAAGTCTTCATTGTTTCGGAGGGGGAGCGCGCCATCTACGATAAGCCCGAGATCGGCATGCACATCGACGTCTTCTATGAAAAGCTGAATTTCTGCCATGTGATCCACTGGACAGGGCGGCTTGAGGTTGATTCGCCAAGCATCCCACTGGCGGAAATGCTGCTCGAGAAAATGCAGATCGTACAGATCAACGAAAAGGACATCATCGACACCATTATGCTGTTGCTCGAACATCCTCTCGGCGACATACGATAAAGAGACCATCAACATCAAACGAATCAGCGAATTATGCGCTACGGATTGGGGACTTTGGCGAACAACAACCATGAACCTGAACAAGGTGCGGCAACTGGCCCAGGGTTATGAACAACTGTCCTCCGAGCAGAAAGAAAAAATAAACTCACAGGTCCAATTGGCAATGACCCGCTTTGATCAAGCGCCCAAATCAATGGCCTGGCAGTTGCGGGCCCGGGTTGGCGATCGTGTCAAATGGTACAAAGATGTGGACGAAGTCCATTAATTGGAGGAATGACTCATGACCAAACTTGTTCGAAACCTGATGCATCCGGGGCTGTTAACGTGCCGTCCAGACGCAACGCTGGGCGAGGTGTCTGTCCTACTGACCCAGCATCACGTCCATGCCATTATCGTTGCCGACCATCATGGCCGTCCCCTCGGGATTCTTTCTGATTACGATCTATTGGCTGGCGAATGGCTGTCAGCGGACCCCGAAAGCATGAAAACCATGAGCACGCTGACCGCTGCTGACCTCATGACCCATCCCATTGATTCGGTCGAAGCCGACCTGCCCATCAGTGAAGCCGCCCACATCCTGAACGAAAAGGAGAGAAACCGCCTGGTGGTGACCGACAAGGGTAAAACGGTGGGCGTAATATCGATCTCCGATTTTGTAGCCAGTATTGCCAAGGAGGAAAAACATTCCCACGGTATTGTTGCCGAAGTGATGTCGGATGCCATTTTAGTCTGCCGCGATAAAACGTCCCTGACCTCCGCCGCCCGCACAATGACGGAAGCCCGCTGGCGGTCGGTGCTGGTTGTGAACGCCGAAGGCAAGCCGGAAGGCGTAGTGAGCGGCAGAGACTTGATGCCTTTTGTGGAAAAAGGGGTGGATGAAAAACTGACCGTCCATGACGTTATGCATAAAGCCCTGACGATCGATATAAATGCCAGCCTACGCGATGCCGCCGACATTATGATCAAAACCCACCATCATCGCCTGGTTGTCCTGGATGCCAAAAACCCGGAGGCTTTTCCCCTGGGAATTATTTCGTCTTTTGACATTGTGGAAGCCATGGCCAGACCGGGGTCGATCTGGCAATCCTAGAACTTCAACCACGACCATGAGAGTGGGTCCAATCATCGAACCATTTGAATCAGTAAAAACCTAATTAGGAACAAGGAGTTACAAAATGACTGATCTTCCTAAACAAGCCCAGGTCGTTATCATTGGCGGCGGAGTGGGTGGGTGCAGTATTGCCTATCACCTGACACTCATGGGTTGGAAAGACGTAATCCTGCTCGAGCGCCATGAACTGACCAGCGGATCGACATGGCATTCCGCCGGGCTGGTCGGCCAGATGCGGTCCGACGCCAATCTCACCCGCATGATGCACTACAGCACCGATCTATACCGCAAGCTAAAGGATGAGACCGGCCAGGATACATCCTGGCGTGAAGTTGGGGGTATCCGCCTGGCGTCTTCCGCCGAGCGCATGGAAGAGATCAAACGTCTGGTCGGCATGGCCGGATCGTTCGGTGTCCCGATGGAGCTGATCTCGCCCCAAGAGGCCCATAAAATGTTCCCGATGATGTCGCTGGACGGCGTGGTGGGTGCGGCTTATACACCCAGCGACGGTGTCATCGATCCGACCGGATTGACGAATGCCCTGGCGGCCGGAGCTAAAAACCGCGGCGCGAAAATTTTCACGGATACGAACGTGGAAAAAATCAATCTGAAAAACGGGCGCGTCAACGAAGTGGTCACCGACAAAGGCACCATCAAGACCGAGATCGTAGTCAATGCTTCAGGCCAATGGGGTGCCGAGGTGGGCAAGATGGTAGGCCTGACCCTACCCGTCATACCGATGGCACACTTATACATTATCACCAAACCCATTAAAGGCGTTGGTCACGATTTCCCAACACTGCGCGACCCCGACCTGTTGGTCTATTGGCGTGAGGAAGTTGGCGGCCTGGTTACCGGCGGTTATGAACGCAACCCGGCTCCGTTTGGATTAAAAGGCATACCGCGCGATTTCAAGTATCAACTGTTACCTCCAGACTGGGAACGCTTTACACCGCTGATGGAGAATTCCATTAAACGAGTCCCAGCCGTGGAGAGCGCGGAAGTGATCAAGCTTTTGAACGGCCCGGAGGGTTTCACACCCGACGGCGAATTCCTGCTCGGTCCCACCTCCGTAAAGGGCTTTTGGGTCGCCTGTGCCTTCTGTGCCCATGGGCTGGCCGGCGCAGGCGGCATCGGTAAGGCCATGGCAGAATGGATCATTGATGGGCATCCGGAATGGGACGTCTGGCGCCTGGACGTGCGCCGTTTTGGATCCAATTACAACAGCCAGGATTACACCGTGGCTCGCACGCTTGAGACCTATACACAATATTACGATATTCACTTCCCCGGCGAAGAACGGCTTTCGCGACGCGGTCTGCGCCTCTCCCCCACCTATTACCGCCTGCAGGAATTAGGCTGCTTCTTCGGCGAGAAGACCGGATGGGAACGCCCCAACTGGTTCAAGCCTTATGAAGAAAAGGCCCACCATGGTCACGAGCCGAAAGGCTGGTCGCACCACAATTGGTCACGCGCCATCGGTTACGAACACCTGATGTCCCGTGAAAATGCGGGGCTGTTCGACGAGACCTCGTTCAATAAATTTGAGGTGCGCGGCCCAGGCGCCATGAAATTCCTGAACTATGTATGCGCCAATAACATCGACCAGCCGGTGGGTACGATCATTTACACCGAGTGTTTGAACAAGCACGGCGGCATCGAATGTGACTTCACGGTCACCCGGCTTGGCAGAGGATCGTTTCTTCATCGTCACCGGCACTGCCTTCGGCCAGCACGACCTTTCCTGGCTCTCCCTTAATATGCCGGAAGATGGATCGGTCTCGATCGAGGACGTAAGTTCTTCGTATACCTGCCTGGGCCTATGGGGACCCAAAGCACGCAAGATCCTTGAGAAGGTCACCACGGCCGATGTCTCCAATGCGAATTTCCCTTACATGACCGCCCAACGCATCACGGTCGGTGACGTACCGGTGATCGCCTCACGTGTCACCTATGTGGGCGAGCTGGGCTGGGAGTTCTACTGCCCCATGGAGTACGGCCTGCGTTTATGGGACACTCTGTGGGATGCCGGCCTGCCGGAAGGGATGGTGGCAGCCGGTTACAAAGCCATCGACACGATGCGCCTTGAAAAAGGCTACCGTTATTGGAGCAGTGAGATTACACCGGACTATACGCCTTACGAGGCCGGGTTGGGTTTTGCCGTCAAGCTGGATAAAGGCAATTTCATCGGACGCGAAGCACTGCTCAAGAAAAAAGAAGCCGGTTTAAAACAAAAGTTGTGCTGTTTGACACTTTCAGACAGCCGCGCGGTAGCCATCGGCAAGGAACCGATCCGGGCTGGCGATGGCAAGATCATCGGCTGGGTCGCGGCAGGCGGATATGGCTACTCGGTTGGCAAGAGCATGATTTACGCTTACCTACCGATCGAATACGCCAAGACCGGTACACAGCTGCAGGTGGAATTCTTCGGTGAACAGGTCGGTGCAGTGGTGGTGCAGACACCTTTATGGGATCCCAAGGGAGAACGTATTCGAGCGTAGTTATTGATATCAAAGTGCTCACTCATCTTTCTCATTGCCATTCGGGACAAGAAAAACGCTGAGTAAGATGAGTGAGATTTATCTTAATCCCCCGCTTGTTGACATTCTAATATGTTTGTTATATAATCATCTAGATATCTATACGTCTAGATGATATAAGAATTAAGGGATCCTATGGCTGAATTGATCAGAAGTGAAGGCATTCCGATATACGTACAGATCCGGGAAGCATTACGGGGTGAAATTACGCGCGAAGTTTTAAAACGCGGCGAGAAGCTTCCTTCCGAGCAGGAATTGGCATCACAATTTAAAGTCAGCCGCATGACGATCCGGGAAAGCATCGAGGACCTGGTGGATGAAGGCCTGCTTTACCGGCGGCATGGTGTGGGCACCTTTGTGGCGTATCGTCACCTGCAGCGCGACCACACCCGCCTCACCAGTTTCTTCGACAAAGCGGAAAATGATGGGGTTCATGTCCGTGCAACTCTGTTGAATAAGGACGTCCTCTCCGCCAAACCCAAAATCGCCCAGGCCCTGGACCTACCGGTCGGCAGTAAAGTGATCCGCGTGAAGACCCTGCGGTTTGCCGATAATGTGCCGATCACCGTCCACGACGCGTATGTGCCTCATGAGTTGTTCGCCTGCATCCTCAACGAAAACCTCGAAGTCCAGCACCTTTGGACCTTGTTCGAAAAGTCGGGATATAAGGTCAAACGGGCCATCCAAAGGCTCGAAGCTCGCGAGGCCACCAAAGACATTGCCAACCTTATGAAGATCAAGGAAGGTGCGCCCATTCTCTTCAAGGAACGCACGGTATACGCCGACGATGGCACGCCGGTGGAATTTACCTATTGCTATAACCGCGGCGATATCTATTCGCTCACGGTGGCATTGGAGCGTTAGGAGACTTTTACTGAATCAATTAATAACCCTAGTTATTTTTCAGGCCCGAATTAATTCCTCACGCTGACAGCCTAATCCCAATCGGAGGTTCAAATGTCGTTTTTAGGAAAAAAGAAGAGCAAGAAGACCACTCGCCTGTTTTTTGCCACCGACATCCATGGCTCGGAACGTACCTATCGGAAGTTCATCAACGCCGGCAAATTCTACGATGTGAACGTGATCGTCATGGGCGGCGATATTTCCGGAAAGCTGCTGATCCCCATCATTAAAGAGAAAAACGGCAATTATCGAGCCACAGTGCAGGGAACGGTTCAGAAGTTCACCACCGAGGCCGAATTACAGCAGTTGAAGGACAAGCTGGGGCTGCTCGGTTTTTACAACCAGGTGATGGACGAGGATGAATACAACGGCTTCGCGGCCGATCCCGCCTCGGTGGATAGATTATTCCATAAACTTGCCCGCGAAAGGCTTGTCTCCTGGATCGACCTGGCAGAGACCCGGCTGAAAGGCACCGGGATCAGATGCCTGGTCACCGGCGGCAATGACGACGATCCTGAAGTTTTGGATGCCATTAAAGTAGGCGGCGAATCTTTTATTCCGGTCGAAGCGAAGGTCGTTCAAATTGACGACGACCATACCATGGCAAGCGTCGGCTTCAGCAACCCCACCCCCTGGCATACGCCGAGAGAGATCCCGATGAGAAGCTGGGTGAGATCATCGAAGGCATGTGCGCCCAGGTAAAGGATTTTGATCACTGCATCTTCAATTTTCATGTGCCTCCGATTGATTCGACACTGGACCTCTGCCCCAAACTGGATGTGACCACCGATCCGCCCACCCCTATCATGAGCGCAGGGCAGATCGTCTTCGCAGGCGCCGGCAGTCCATCGGTCCGCAAGGCGATTGAGAAATACCAGCCCATGCTGGGGCTGCACGGACACATTCATGAAGCACAGGGAGTGGTCAAGATCGGCAAGACAACCTGTATAAATCCCGGGAGCGAATACGGCGAAGGGGTCCTGCGCGGCTGCTTAGTAGTCTTCGCCGACGGAAAGATCGAAGGATCCCAAATGACAAGTGGCTAAGCTGGGTTTTTTAGCCCAGGAAAGGAGATGCGAAATCGCCTTAAAAAATTGGTCTTGGATATTGAGTTCCCTGGTTTTTTGATACTTGTGATTTGATGAGGAGAAAAAACAATGAGTGCAGTTGCAAGTGCTAAACCGGAAGTCTTTACCCGTAAGGCCTCAGGGCTGGTGCGAGTGATGTCCCCCTGGTCGGCCATGTTTTACAACATCCTCGCCATGGGTGTAATTTTCCCCTGGACCTACCTTTGGGCGCCGGGCTCGCTGCCGGGCGGCCACCTGGTTTGGGGCATTATCCTGGCCATGTTGTTCGAGCTCCCGATTGCCCTGGTCTATGTCTTTCTTTCGACGGCCCTGCCCCGCTCCGGCGGTGACTATGTGTTCCAGAGCCGTGTATGGGGCGGTGGCGTGGCCTTCGCCATTACCATGTCCGGCATCGTCATCTGGCAGTTCGTGTGGATCGCTCTTGCCGGCTGGCTGCTCTCCTACCTCGGGTTTGCCCCGCTCTTTCTGGGCTTGGGCGCGACTTTGGGGAACCCGACCCTGGCAGCCATCGGCATCTGGTTTACGCAACCGATCCCGATAACGATCGTCAGCATCCTTAATGCCGCGGGTGCTTTGACACTGCTGATCTCCGGCTTCAAAAATTATGTCAGCTTCCAAAGAGTAATGATCACCGGCGCAGCCATAGCCGTGCTGACCACCCTGATTGTGCTGTTCTTTGCGAACCCAGCCGATGTCCCCGCCAAACTGAATGCGTTTTCAGTGGCGGTCGGCGGCGTGCCGAACTTTTATCAGGGAGCCATTGATGCAGTCAAAGCCAAGGGCATCGATATGAATCCGCCCTTCAGCCTGTTGGCCACCCTGCTGGTCGCACCGATTGCCTGGACCTCTCTGCAGTGGGCCACCTACTCTGCCGAACAGAACGGCGAGATCAAGGATGCGAAATCCTTCAAGACCCAGGCCTTCATCTTCGTGGGTGGTCTCGTCATCACCGGCGTTTTGCTTGCCCTGCTTAGGTGCGGCGTTCGAGAGAGCTCTTGGGACTCAATTCCTGTATGTGGCCGGTGCTGGTTATTGGTCCGGGGTGAGCCAGGCAAACATTGCCGGTTTCAACCTGTGGCCGCCCATCCTGGCGGTTGCCCTGACCGGCAGCCCGATCGTTGTTATATTGATTGGCATTGGTTATATTCTCAATAGTTTCCAGATCGCCAACAACATCATGATCGGCACCAGTCGGATCATGGTGGCGGCTTCCCTTGACCGTGCCATGCCCGAATGGTTCAGCCGCGTGAATGAAAAATTCCATACCCCAGTCAATGCCCTTACATTTTTCTTCATATGCAGTATCTTCGCGATCGTAGCCTATAACAATGTGCCGGGTTGGATCGCACTGACCCTGGGTGTCACCTTCGGCGGCGGCCTCGGGTTTACAGGCAGCGCCCTGGCCGGGATTTTCTTCCCGTTCAAGGCCAAGGAAGTCTATGCGGCTTCACCGGGCGCCAAGTACACGGTCAACTCTTATCTTGGAATGCTCTTTGGCGTGGTTGGCGTCTTCGCCTGGATTTGGGCTGCCTGGGTGCTCGCTCCTCAAGCTTTCCCCGTAATTCGCTCTTCCTGATCACATTGGTCAGAACGGCTGCCATCGTCGGCGTTTTCCTGGTTCCTGCTGCCGCTCCGCGAACAGCTGCCCGGTTGGTTGAAGGGTGAAAAGATGCCCTGGCCCACAGCCCTTGGTATGTTGGGCGGTGGTCTCGGCATGTCGATGGTGCTGTCCTTCGTGCTCTCACCTGCCCTGGGTGTGATTGGAAACTGGGACTTTACAGATTTCCCGACTCACCTGTGGTCACAGATCCTTACGTTCGGGATCATCCTGTTCTGCATCGTCTGGTATGCGCTTACCAAGCGCGCTCAGAAGGCGAAGGGTATCAACATCGATTTCGCCTTCAAGGAAATCCCGCCCGAATAGATTAATTTAGTTTTCAAGAACGGTTTTACGATAGTGGTCAGTGGCCAACAAATCAACTACCACTGGCCACTATCCATCAAAATTGAGGTCATTTCCAGAGTTCTTAAAACTGTCGGCACAAAATGAGAAATGGGTCGCCGCTGCCGATAGACTTGATCCGGGAGAGGTTCTGTGGCACTGACTTTGAACGAAGCACTCGCGCGGGTTCCATTCTTTGCCAGCGCGAAAGAGATAAAGACAACGCCGCTCTTGGGGGGGATCACAAACCTGAACTACAAAGTGGAGGCCGATGGCAAAGCGTACGTGCTGCGAATAAACGGGGCGGATACCGACCTGCTAGGCATCAAGCGCAACGTAGAATACGCCGCGAACCTGGCCGCCGGAAGGCTGGGTGTCGCACCGGAAGTAATGTACTTCATCGAACCGGAAGGGTACCTGGTGACGCGTTTCATCAACGGCAAGAAGGTCCCTCCGGCGGAGATCACCCAGCCCGAAAATATCCGCCGGGTGGCCCGCAAGCTGCGCGTGTTTCATAAAAATGCCCCGAAGCTGCCAGGCGAGTTCATTGTGTTCCGCCGGATCGAAATGCTCACTGCCGTCTCACGGCAGCACAATTGTAAATTCCCCTGCGATTTCGATTGGATCATGGAGAAAACGCACGAGGTCGAGCAGACATTGTTGAGAGATCCTTACATTCCCACTCCCTGCCATGATGACCTGCTCAACCTGAACTTTCTGGATGAGAATGTGCCAGGCGAGATCGGCGAGATGCGCCTGCTGGATTGGGAATATGCCGGGATGGGCGACATCTTCTTCGACCTGGGAAACTTCTGCCATCATCATCGTTTGAACGATGAGTTGATGCGGCTCTTTTTACAGGAATATTTTGGCGAAGTGACAGACAAAAACTTTGCCCGTCTTAAGTTGATGGAACCCATGTCGGAGCTCCATGAAGCGATGTGGGGCACAACGCAAGCGGGGATTTCCAAGCTGGATGAAGACTTTGAAGGCTACGCAAATTTATGGTTTGGCCGTGCCCGGGAACACATGACCGATTACCGTTGGGAAAGCTGGCTAAAGGAAATAAAACCATAGCCATTCCAGATTGAAAGCTGGAATTAAACGACTGCCTTTCAACAACAAAATTTTAGTAGAAGCACCAAGAAAGGAAATTAACCATGAAAGAAAGTTCCATAGAACGCTTGATTAAGACAAACCCCGATATGGAGATCTGGTGGGATTCCTCCCCTTTGATCTTCGACCAGTGGGTCAAGAAATTGGTGGACGCCGCCGAACCAGCTCGCAAAGGTGAATTGAAGGAACAACTTTTGCGGCTCTATAACGCCGAACATCCCGAGCAGAGTGTCTTCCGAGGCTGCACCACCAACCCGCCCCTATCCTGGGGAGCCGTCCAAGCCGATCCCAAATATTGGGGCGATTGGGTTAGCAAGTTGTGCCAGGACAACCCGAAACTCACAGAAAAAAGGTTGTCCATGCTTACCTACAAGGAAATTGTGCGGCGCGGTGCCGAGAAGTACCTGCCCATGTTCAAGGCCACCAATGGCCGGTTTGGCTGGATCTCCGGCCAACTGGACCCCCGTCTCTTCACCGAGACAGAGCAAATGATCGAAGCCGCCGATGAGCTGCGCGCCATTGGTCCGAACGTGATGATCAAGGTGCCGGCCAGCATGCAGGGTATCGAAGTCCTCAAGGTCCTTACCTCCAAGGGCATCAGCACCAACACCACCACCTGCTTTACCCTGCCCCAGATCATGGCCTCTGCCGATGCCGCCATGGAAGGCAGAAAGATCGCAGAAAAGAACAAGGTCGATATGAGCAAATGGCGCGCCGTCATCACCATGATGATCGGTCGCCTGACCGAAAATGAAGCCCTTGATCTTCAGGCCGACCGCAAGAATATTAAATTATCCTGGGTGGAAAAACATTGGTTTGGTATTGCCGTCTTCCGCCGTGCCTATCGCATGCTGACTGAAGGTGGCTATGCCAGCAAGTTGTTGTCCTGCTCCATGCGTGCCGGTCCGCTGGTCGCCGGCAAGGAAAGATATTGGGATATCCAGAAGGTTGCCGGCGGAGATATTGTGTATACTTGTCCCCCGTACGTGCTTGAGCCTCTTTTCCAACTGGGTGATAACATTGATTTCCGTCCCGAGATCGAGGAAGAAGTTCCCCAGCATATTCTGGACAAGATGTTGACACTGCCATACTGCATCCAGGCTTATGACCCGAACGGCCTGTCGCTGGAACAGTTCAATATCCATCCCGCCACGGTCAGCACGGTCGAGACATTCACGAAGGGTTTTGCAAGCCTGGAAGGTTTCGTGGGTGAACGCATGGTCCATCCCGAAAAACAACCGGCGTAGGTCTGTAAAATATTTTATACGGTACTGCGTAAACAAAGGGTGCTGAATATTTTCAGCGCCCTATCAAACTGCTGTTCCCTGCATTAATAAATTGAATTCCTTCAATAGTTGCAATGCAAGGAACAACAGATTTTCGAGGAGAAGATTATGTCCATTGTCAATGCGAAGGAAATCATGATCGAGGCAGCCAAAGGCAAATATTGCATTGGCGCCTTCAATGTCACCGACCTGGTTCAATGGGAAGCGGTGGTCGACGCGGCGGTCGAGAAAAAGGCCCCGGTGATCATCCAGACCTCCGTCAAACCTTCACAATTTCTCGGTACAAATGTGATGGTCGCCATATATCGTGCCATCGCCTCCTCGGCGCCCGTCCCGATCTGCCTGCATCTCGATCATTGCACCGACGTTGCATACTGCAAGAAATGCGCAGACGCGGGTTATACCAACATCATGATCGATGCTTCCAAGCAGCCTTATGAGGAGAACATCAGCCAGACCAAGGAAGTGGTGGATTACTGCCATAAAGCGGGCAATATCTCGGTGGAAGGCGAGCTGGGCACCGTCAGCGGCGTGGAAGACCAGATCATCGTGGCCGAGAATGAAGCGGCCCTGGCCAACCCCGCCCAGGCGGTCGAATTCGTCGAGCGCACCGGTGTGGATATCTTCGCTCCCGCCATCGGCACGGCGCACGGCGTTTACAAGACCAAGAACCCAAAGATAGACTTCGAACGCCTGGGCAAGATCAACCAGATGCTGAACGGCAAAACGGTCAAGACGCCTCTGGTGGTGCATGGCGGCACGGGCCTGTCGGAAGAATACATCAAGAAGTTGATCGAGATGGGCGGCGCCAAGTTCAACCTGTCCACCGAGTTGAAACGCACCCTGATCGATGCAAAATTCGAGTATATCAGCGCGCATCGTGATGAATACGAACCCGGCAAGATCGATATCGCCGTCCGCGATGCCATCCGCAAGACGGTCGGGCACTAGATCGATATGCTCGGCAGCGCCGGAAAAGCATAAAACAATCAAAAAGAAAATTGTGAGGAGCAAAACGAAAACCTGTCCGCCTCACTTTTCACACATCCAACATTCTTGAGGAGTAAAAATGAAAAAGGTTGAAGATTATTTCGTCCCATGGGTTAAAGGCATACCCATGTATATCTCCGGGCATATCGAACTCGCCTGGCGCAAGCCGGAGCTCCACCGCATGATGTCCAATGAGAATCCAAATCCGCCGTCCGAGAAAGTGCTGGAGACCATCATCAAATACGCCAAGATGGCCAATCGCTATCCCGACCAGGGTCTGGTCGTACGCGGCAAGATCGCCCAGATCAACGGGCTGGAAGGCGCCGATAACGTAATGCTCGGCAACGGCTCCAGCGAGGTGTACGACAATATCTTCCGCATCTTCCTCGCCCCGGGCGAGGAAGTGATCCAGCAGACTCCCTGCTTCGGCATCTACAAACTGCGCGGCACCATCCTGGGCGGCAAGATGGTTTCCGTACCGATGATCTACAAGGATAAGAAGATCCTTTACGATACGGATGGGATCCTCAAAGCGATCACCGACAAGACCAAGATCATCGTGGTTGCCAACCCGAACAACCCCACCGGCAACTTTATGGATGCAAAGGACTTCGTACGGATCGCCGAGACCGGCATCCCCTTCATTGTCGATGAAGCCTACGTGGAATATGCCGGCTTGGGCATGTCGCAGGTCAACTTGACAAAGAAATATAAGAACGTGCTGATCACCCGCACGCTCTCCAAGGCCTATGGGCTGGCCGGCATGCGCTTCGGCTATGCTTTGGGCGATAAGGATGTGATCGGCCAGATCTCCGGCGCACTCCTGCCCTGGAACGTCGGCACGATCCCCATGTGGGCAGCCCTGGCGGCATTCGAAGATACGGAGGCTCTTGCCTATCGCGTCAAGTTCAACAACAGCGAAGTGGATTTCATCTCGGAAGCATTGAGCGATATCCCCGGGCTGGTGGTCTTCCCCTCCAAGGCAAATTACATCCTCTTCGACTGCGGCGCAACCGGCAAGAAGGGCAAGGAAATGGTGGCTTACGCCGAGCAAAAGGGCATCATCCTGCGCCCCGAAGCTGAAAAATACGGCAGCGATGGCTGGTTCCGCGTCACGATCGGCACCAAGGAAGAGAACCGCTTGGTCATCGACGTGATCCGCGAGTTTTTGACCAAGAAGAAATAAGGATCAGGAATTCTGATTAACAATTAGATCCTATCCTTAAAATGGAGTAAATCGTTTTTGGGGTACGCGGTTTCACTGCGTACCCCAAAAACATAGAAGGGTTCTTATAGGTGTCCACAGTCTGGAAAAATCATGGGAAAAATTAAAGCGATATTCTTCGACCAGGACGGTGTGATCATCGATACCGAACGGGACGGTCATCGCGTTTCTTTCAACATGACTTTCAAGGAGTTCGGTTTCACCGATGAATGGAGTGTGGATTATTATCACGAGCTGCTCCAGATCGGCGGCGGCAAGGAGCGCATGAAACATCACTGGCAGACCAAAGGCTTCAGCAAGCCGGTGCCACCTGAAGATGTGGATGAGCTAATCAAGAACATGCACAAACGCAAGACCGCCCTGTTCGTGGAGCTGATCGAAGCCGGAAAACTTCCGCTGCGACCGGGTGTCCATCGATTGATGAAGGAAGCCATGGACGCCGGCCTGAAGATCGGTGTATGCACTACATCGAACGAGCAGACGGCCAAAGCCATCACCGAAGAATTTCCTTCCGGATATCAAATTCGATGTAGTGCTGGCCGGCGATGTGGTGAGCAGGAAGAAGCCCGATCCTGAGATCTATAACCTGGCTCTCACCCTGACAGGGTTAAAACCGGAGGAGGCCATTGTGGTGGAAGACTCAAGGAACGGCGTGCTGGCTGCAAAATCCGCCGGTACCCACGTAGTGGTGACCACCAACTACTACACCGAGCAGGAGGACCTGAGCGGCGGCGACATCATCGTCACCTGCCTGGGCGACCCCGATGGCGAAAAAGGCCAGCTGCGCAAGGGTGCGATGGAATATGACGGTGTGCTTAGACTTGAACAAATGGTTAAATTTTTCTCGAAGTAAAAGGTTATAAACCATAACCTGGTTGCAAAAGGCGCAAAGAAAATTACCTTTGTGCCTTTTGTTATTTTATAATTGATAGATCAACCTGGATGACTGCCGATGTCAGACGAACTGCTCGATGTTGTAGACGATGACGATAATGTTACCGGTCAGGAATTGCGGTCGGTTGTTCACCAGCGCGGTCTTCAGCACCGCGGCGTGCATGTTTTCCTTTTCACGCGAAAAGGCAGGCTGTTGGTACAACAACGCAGCAAAGACAGGGCAGCCTCGCCTTCCCTGCTAGACGGCTCCGTCTCAGAACACGTACAGGCTGGCGAAGACTATGTGGCCGCCGCAATACGAGGGATGAGAGAGGAGCTGGGTTTGGAAGGGATCGATATACAACCGATCGTTACTTTCAAGATGAATTATGGCCCGAACGACAACGAGATCAGCCGGCTCTTCCAAGGTTTCATTGATCCTATGCTGGTTCAATTCGACCCGGTTGAGATAGAAAAGATCACTTATATTAGTTTGGTTGAATTACTAGAACGAATGGAGACAGCTGAAGGTACCTTTTGCTACTGGTTTTTACAGATCATTAAGTGGGCAATCGGCAAGCCGTCAGAGTTAAGCATTTTAAAGATTAACAAAAACGTTCATCTCCCCTGGTTACCTATTAAATGAAGCGGCTTAAGACAAGATAAATTCCCGCCGCGACCAAGGCCGTAGCAGGGATGGTCAGCAGCCAGGCGGCGGCGATCTCTTCTCGCCACTCCCCAGCGGACCTTATTTGCTCTTTCAGCCGCGCCTACGCCCATTATGGATGAGCTGACCACCTGTGTTGTGCTCACCGGCCCTCCGATTAAGGAAGCGCCCAGGATGACAACACTCGAGGCCAGTTGTGATGTGAATCCGTTGATGGGTCGGATCTTATAGAATTTTCCTCCCAGGGTGCGGATCAACCGCCATCCGCCTATGGATGTTCCTAACAGCGATCATAAACGCGCAAACGGCAACGACCCACAGCGGGACGGCAAACACCTTTAGATAACCTGCAGTGAGCAGCGCCAGCGTGATAATTCCCATGGTTTTCTGCGCATCGTTGGCGCCATGGGCTGAGTGCCAGGGCAATGCCTGTCACGATTTGGCTGTGCTTAAAAAAACCATTAATGCGGGGGCTGGCTTTCCAACTTAACAGTACGATGATCTTCAACAGGATCCATCCAATAATAAAACCGATAAAGGGCGATGTTAACAAGGTCAGTAGTATTTTGATCAAACCGGGCCATTCGATGACTTTCCATCCCGAACCCACGACCACCGCGCCGATGATACCGCCGATCAGCGCATGGGAAGAACTGCTCGGAAATCCGAGATACCAGGTTAATAGATCCCACAGGATGGCCCCGATCAGCGCGGCCAGAATTACCACTATCGTGATGGATTTGGCAGAGACCACATCACTTCCGATGGTTGTCGCCACCGCCACCCCGAAGATGAACGGGCCCGAAAACTCGGCGACCGCCGTTACGCCCAGGGCAACACGCGGAGAAAATGCCCGCGACGAGATCATGGTAGCCACTATATTGCTTGAATCATGGATGCCGTTAAGTAAATCAAACCCGAGACCCAGCACGATCACGACGATGAGGATGGGCGTCATGGAAAATGTTTCTCTCTTTTATGTGCTCTTGACGACGATATCGGCGATCACATTGGCGGCCTCGTCGCCGCGGTCGGCTGCGTTGCTCAGGTGACGATAGACCTCCCGCAGCTTGAGCATTTTGACTACGTGTTTAATATCCTCTGCGCCGCTGAAAAGATCGGCTAATGCCTCGCGGTAAACGCCCTCCACCCGGTTTTCCAAGGCCTTGGCGCGCTGGGCATGGTCGTTGGAAACTCCAGGATGCTCCTCCAGGTTATTGACCGCCATGGACAGCTCGTAGGCTGCATCCCGTAGCAGCGAGGCCATCCGCTGCATATAAGGAGTTGGCTTTACCTTCAAGATTTCCATCTCGCTCTCCGTGCTGTAGGCGTAGTCGAGAACATCGTCGATGGTGCGGGATAGCGAAAAGATATCCTCCCGGTCGAAGGGAGTGATAAAGGTCTTATTTAATTCATCGATCAGGACCCGGCGGACTTCATCCGCCTCCTTTTCCTTGGTTTCGAGTAATTTGGAAGCGGCCGGTTCCTGGGTAGCCAGATAAGTTTTTAATGCCTCCATTCCTTCCAATGTAAGAGCAGCCTGGTCATGGATCAGTGTCAGGAAAACATTGGGTCGTTTCTTAAAAAAACTAGGCATTGGCAATTCTCCTTTTCGAGATTGTCGATCAAATTAATGACCTTGGATTTATATGAACAAGAATGCGGGTGATTAACCCGCAGACCTCAATGTAAAGATATTTTGCAAAATTGTATCTACTCACTTCTACGTCCCACGCTTTCAGCCTGGGACTAGAGAATTCCGAAAATATGATGTGTCAGGGCGTATGCCCTGACACATCATATTTTCGGGTACTTCATGCCAGGGCTGTGAGTAAATACGCAAAATTGTTTGTTCAATCGCCATCCTTGTTGCCTACCATTGATGGGCGTGTGAATTCTACACCAAACAACTCCATTATGGACATTGCCAGCAATAAAGGGTGATCAAATACATGGAAATTATTATGAGATTTATCATTACAGGTCCATTTTGGACAAAAATTTCTACAAAGCCATCCTTTTTTTAAAGCTGGGGCATTTCTTCGTTGTGCTTGTAGATCCCCTCATGAAGGAAATTTATTGCAAATCGATTTGAGATGTAAAACCATAAAACTGTGGATGGAATAGACAAATAATGTGTACGCCCTGATACTTAATAACGACTCTTGGCCTCTGCACGATCGTTGAGCGTGGTGAGTTGTTATTAAGTAGTAAAATCGTTTTTTCCAGACACCCGTCTTGATGGAAATCATTTTCGCTGGATTAAACAAAAGTTGGAGTATTGAATGTTATTGTTTCTCATCGCGCTCGTTTTATTGAATGCATTCTTCAACGGATATCGTGATTCATCCAGCATTCTCGCCGGTGTGATTGCCTCGCGTGCAATCCGTCCGCAGTGGGCTTTGTATTTGGTCGCCGCGGCCGACCTGGTCGCACCTTTCATTTTTGGCGCGGCGGTGGCGCGCTCGATTACGACCGGTCTAGTGAACACCTCGGTGATTACTCTTAATACTATTGTCATTGCCATAATCGCCGCCGTCAGTTGGAATCTGTTCTCCTGGTGGCGCGGCATCCCATCCTCCTCCACGCATTCGCTGATCGGGGGCCTGGTGGGCGCTACATTGATTACGAGCGGCCCGGAATCGATAAATATGAACGGTTTGGTTTTTGTAATTCTGCCTCTTCTATTCGCTCCGATCCTTGGGTTGATCGTGGGCTTCCTGGTCATGAACGTTCTCCTTTCTTCATTTAGTAACGCCCATCCAAGGGTGAACACCTTATTCAGGCGGCTTCAGGTTATTACGATGCTTACACTTGCCCTGTCGCAGAGTTCTAATGACACACAAAAATCGATGGGCGTGATCACTTTGGGCCTGGTTCTGGCGGGAAGGTTATCCTCATTCGACATCCCGTTGTGGGTCTTGATCGCGTGTGCGCTGAGTCTGGCCCTGGGCGCCTCCCGCGGTGACTGGCGACAGATCCGTAACCTGGGAGGAAGATCTATCGTATACGACCGTTGAACGCGCTTGCTTCACAAACTGCCTCATCCATTTTGATACTGATGGCCTCTGCTTTTGGCATGCCGGTAAGCACTCCGCACGTCATCAGCACGGCCTTAATGGGTTCCGGTGCATCGGAACGATTAAACAAGGTCCGGTGGAGCGTAGCCGGCGAGATGGTGACGACCTGGGCTCTGACCATCCCCGCCACCATGGTGATCGCGTCATTGATATTCATGACAATAACAGGAGTGCATGATCTGGGTTCGATCTTTAATGGGCTCGTTCCCACAGTGGTAACACCGTAACACAGAACCACAAGTGTTTATGGAATTATTGTAGAGCCTATCAGCAAATTCCGGGAAGGGACCGCTTTTTTTTGCTACATTTTACGGAACGGCTCATATTAGGTTGGCCTTATATCATTTTTCCATGCCTGGGGTCAAATAGGTAGTCGGTCGAAAATGATTAAACATAACTGTAACTGCTCAGGCCCGTGAGGAGAAAACCGAAAAAATGGTGTGAGTGGGGGCGTACGCCCCCACTCACACCATTTTTTCGGGATTTCTTCTGCGAAGGCTGCTGAGCCAACCTTCATTAGTTCAATTTAACACGGATAAGATATAATATATCGAACAGAAAAATCCCCCCTGTACATGAGCAAATTGTAAAAAAATAGTTCCACCTCAAAAATCAATGCAAATTCATAAATAGGAGGAACCTCTTGAAAATCATTGCCTGCATCAAACAAGTGGCCGACTCAGAAGCCAAGGTTCGAGCCGAAAATGGGCAAATCTCGTGGGGAGACGCGCCCCTGGTCATCAACCCCTTCGATGAGTACGCCGTCGAAGGTGCGCTCCAGCAGAAGGAAGCGCAGGGCGGTACGGTCACAGCCGTGTGCATCGGACCCGAATCGGCCAAGGAGGCGCTCAAGCACGCGCTCGCCATGGGCGCCGATAACGCCATCCTCATCTCTGACCCGGCGCTTGCCTCGCTCGATACACAAGGCGCAGCACGCGTCCTGGCAGCTGCCATCAACAAGATCGGCGGCGTGGACCTGGTCGTCTTCGGTCGCCAGACCCTCGACGATGGTTCAGGTCTCACTGCCGCGCAGACGGCGCGCATCCTCGGGCTGGCCCATGCTCGGGTTGGTCGGGCAGATCAAAGTGCGACGCTCAAAGCCTGCAAGTTGAGCGCGTCATCGAAGAGGGCCGCCAGATCGTAAGCACCAAACTGCCCGCCGTGTTGAGCGTCGTCCAAAGCATCGGCGAGCCGCGCTACCCATCGTTCATGGGCATCCGCAAGGCATCGAAGGCCGAAATCCCCGTCTGGTCGCTGAACGACGCGGGCATCTCCGCGCCTGCCGCACTTGGTGAGCCGCATTGAACTTGTTACACCGCCCAGCCGCGATGTCACCTGCGAGATCATCCCCGGTGACAGTCCAGCCGCCATTGCCGAAACGTTAACGAACAAGATCCTGGCGGAGAAGGTATTATGAAAACCCTTGTTTACATCGATCACTTTAAAGGCCAGGTGCAACCTGCCGCCTGGGAAGCACTCGGTACAGCGAAAAGTTTGGGAGAGGCTGCAGCTGTAATTTTCGGTTCGGGTCTCGAGGCCCTGGCCAAGACCGCTTTTGAATTTGGCGCCGATGAAGTATTGGTTGCAGACAACCCCGGCCTGGTGGATTATTCCGCCGAGGCCTATGCTGCCACGCTAAGCGCCCTGGCTTCTTCGCGTGCTCCCGACCTGATCCTGTTACCAACCACTTCGCGGACCCGCGAGCTGGCCGCCATGACGGCCATTGACCTGAACACAGGCGTGCTGGTGGACTTGACTGCCCTGGCATTGGACGGCAGCAAACTTGTAGCGACGCGCCCCATCTATGAAGGCAAGTTGATGGAAAAAACCACCTGCACAGGCAAGCCGGTCATTGCCACACTGCGCGCACGCGCCTTCCCCCGCCCTGCCCAGGATAAAAACCGGGCAGGCAGCGCCGCGAAAGTCGAAGCCAAAACCGAGGTGTTGTCAAAGGTCGAAGGCTATGCCCTCACGGAAGCCGCTGTCAGTGTCACCGACGCGGGAGTGATCGTCTCAGGCGGACGCGGCGTGTCCAATAACCCGTCCCTTACTCCACCGGCCGGCATGGATGAAAAACAGACTGAAATTTGGCGAGCACAACAAGGTTTCAAACTGGTCGGGGAACTGGCATCGGTTTTGGGCGGCGCAGTCGGCGCTTCGCGTGCAGCGGTGGATGGCGGATATATTCCATACTCCCATCAGGTTGGCCAGACGGGTAAAGTTGTCTCACCCGACCTCTATATTGCCTGCGGCATTTCTGGCGCCATCCAACATATCGTCGGTATCCGTTCCGCCAAGTTGGTGGTGGCCATCAACAAGGACCCGGATGCGCCCATCTTCAAGGTAGCCAGATACGGTGTTGTAGGAGATCTCTTCCAGATCGTGCCCGCACTGACAGAGACGTTTAAGAAAAAGCTAGGCAAGTAAATATCTATTAAATAGAAGCAAGTCTCGACTTTCCCTTGATCAGGAGGTCGAGCTGACACACACTCCGTCCCATGCTTTCAGCCTGGCAGGGAGAACACCTTATCTGCGCGCCGAGAAGTACGCTCGGCATCTTCGAGGACTAAGAAATTCCGAGAAAAGAATATGCGCAGGGCGTACGCCCTGCGCATATTCTTTTCTCGGAAACTTCATGCCAGGGCTATGAATAGATACTCGTACGCGCCGTTATTTCCTACAACCAGGCCACTCCATTTACGTAGGTAATTTCAAAGAGAACTACATCCAATTCCCGGTTTTTTGAGTAAGGAGAATGCCATGTCAAAGATCTATAAACTTTTCAGCGCCCTGACTTTATTCATCATGCTGACCATCACCATGGTCTCACCGGCCTATGCCTTCGATGGCCGCAGTGGGGACAAAATCGTAATCCAGGCAGGCGATACCATCAACGATGATCTATACGTCGGTGCGAACGAGTTAGTCCTGGACGGCACGGTCAACGGCGACGTTGTCGCTTTCGCGAAAACAGTCACGATTGACGGCACCGTTAACGGTGATTTGATGACCGCCGCACAAACCGTAGTTATCAACGGAACGGTCACCGGCGATATCCGCATGGCCGGCTCGGTGCTTTTCGTCGGTGAAAAGGCGAGGATTGGCGGAGACATCCTCGGCGCGGGTTACAGCCTCGAGGTGCGCAAGGGAAGCACGGTTGGCCGCGATGTTGTATTTGCTGGCGGCCAGGTCCTTTTAGGCGCCGATGTGACCCGCAACGTTTCCGTTGCCACTACGGCCCTGGAAATAGACGGCAATATCGGCGGCGACGTTAACGCCCAAGTCGGTGAGGCTGGTCAAACACGCAGCGGACCGCCGCCAACCATGTTCATGTCACAATCCACCGTCCCCGTACCTGTGGTCAAAGAAGGTATCACCATCGATCCATCCGTCAAGATTGCCGGCAACCTGGTATACACTCAACGCAACGACCTTTCTTTCCCGGCCGGAGTCGTGGGTGGAAAGATCACTCGCACGCTCCCTGCAGTGGACAAAAACAAACCAACTCCGCAGGAGACTGCCCGTCTTGATATCTTGTCGTGGAGTTTTAATCTTGTGCGCTCGCTGGTCACCCTCCTCCTTCTCGGTTTATTGCTGCTCTGGTTGCTGCCCGCCTTTGCCAAAGGCCTGAGTGAAAAACTGCATACCCAACCCTGGCCCAGTCTTGGGTGGGGAGTAGTCACTTTTGCCGGTTTCTTCTTCTCGCTCCTTGTGATCGTTTTCGTGACGGTGCTGGGCGCCGTATTATTTGGCGTCCTTACCCTGGGCGGCCTGAGCGGTGCGATTGTCTTTATAGGCATACTCGCATTCTTAGCAACAATCCTGGCATTTATACTGGCCGCTTCATTCCTGGCAAAAATTGTATTTGGGATCACTTTGGGCAAATGGATCCTGGTTCGCGCCAACTCGCCCCTGACCGAACATAAATACTGGCCGATGGTGATCGGCGTCGTCATTACCGTTATTGTCGTGGCCCTGCTCACCTTCCCATTGATCCCCGGCTTCCTCGGCGGCCTGTTGAACTTTATAGTCATTCTCTTTGGCCTGGGAGCAATATGGCTGTGGGGGCGTGAAGGTTTGTCAAGAAAACCGGTCGCGGCTGTTTCGTAAAGATGCATTTATTCAAACCCTCGTCCCAGGCCCCGCTGCGCGGATCTTCGACTTTCAGCCTGGGACGAGAAATACCTCTGCAGGAAAAGTACCTGCACCTTCGGAAAATGGATATATGCGGGGGCTGCGAGTAGATACAAGAAAATTATTAAATAAAGAACCGAGGAAAGGATTACTTTCCTCGGTTCTTTATTTAATTGCATCCCAAGAAATTTAATCGGTGCAAGCGATCTTATAGGTTACCTGCTGGGATATCTTTGCGGAGCGGCCAACAGTATCCCCATATTTGTTGATCCCGACAAACTCATAATCAAACCAAGCCTTATGACTCCGGGAATCCGGTGTCACGGTTGCGCCTGAAAAAGCCAATGTAAAATTGCCGTTATTATCGGACACCATCTTCCCTCCATCCTTCCAATTGGTGATAGATACGCTTAATCTATCTTCAATGCGATAGAAGAGATCCACCTCAGAGATATATGGGTTGGAAGTTGATACGCCGAAGTTAATCGTATCAGGTTGACATCTTAAGTAAAAGGTGTCGGCTGAGCGGGTCAGGTTTGTAAAAAAACCTCCTCCAACGTTCGCCGGATAGGTGGCTGTGACCACCGGTATGGCCGCGCCGCCGATTGGCGTCGGGCTGTTCTGAATGGTCAGGTTGGTCGAGGCAGCCGCCGCGCCACCTGTGGCGGTAACAACAATCACTTCAGGAGTAGCCGTTGGAGCAGGGGTATTGCTGGGAATTTCAGTCGGTTCCTGGGTTGGGACTACGGTGACCACGACAGTTTGAACAAGGACTACAGGCGTGGCAGTCGGCAGCACGGCGGTCGGGGTGGCAGCCGGTGCAGAGCGCGCCGCAACCCGTCAAAACGAAAGCCAAGGCCAAAGTTAATAGTTTTTTCATTACATGCCTCCTTTTGGTAATTTGCTTTTTATCAAAGCGATTATAGGTTGCCCTTTTCGTCGCTTTGCGCACCTTTCATTTTTGATAGTTTTTATCAAGTATAATGACGGCCATGCTTTCTCCAGAACAAATCGAGACAAAACTCGAGCAAATCCTATTAAAAGTACAAAAACCAGGCCGTTATGTGGGCGGAGAGCTCAATATTGTCGTCAAGGATTGGGACAAAATCCAGACGAAGGTCGCCCTCGTCTTCCCCGATATCTACGACATCGGTGTTTCAAATGTCGGTCTGAAAATCCTGTACGATCAGATCAATCAACGCCAGGATGCACTGGCCGAACGTGCGTACGCACCCTGGACGGATATGGAAGCCTTGATGCGTACGTGCGGCATACCGGCTTACTCGCTCGAATCCAAGCACGCTTTGGGCAGCTTCGACATAATCGGTTTCTCACTCCCCTACGAGACGCTATATACAAATACCCTCAACATTCTGGACCTGGCCGGAATTCCTGTCCGTTCCGCCGACCGTGACGACTCACATCCGATCGTCATCGCCGGCGGTCACGCCGCTACAAACCCCGAGCCGATGCATGCCTTCATCGATGCGTTTGTGATCGGCGAGGGGGAGGAAGTCATTCACGAAATTATTAATACCGTTCAAAGGGTCAAAGGTGATCAGTCGAACACCGGCAACGGCACACAAGCCGCGGCTTTTAATCGCGAATTGCTTCTTTGCGAACTGGCTGCAATCCCGGGCGTATATGTGCCGAAGTTTTATGAAGCCCATTACCTGGATGACGGGACGGTCTCGCACGTCGAAACATTGATCGAAGGCATAGCCAACCCGGTTGTCAAGCGGATCGTGGCGCAGCTGCCTCCACCGCCGACCACATTCATCGTGCCGAACATGGAGGTCGTCCACAACCGTGTATCGGTGGAGATCATGCGCGGTTGCACGCGTGGCTGCAGGTTCTGCCAGGCAGGCATGATCACGCGGCCGGTCCGCGAACGCAGCGTGGACGAGATCGTCGAGGCGGCTGAAGCGGCCATCAACGCTACAGGTTTCGAGGAGTTGGCTTTGCTTTCCCTATCCTCGTCCGATTTCTCATACGTTGTGGAATTGGTCAACAAGGTCAGCGAGCGTTTCCGGGGCCGGAAACTCACCATCTCGCTGCCTTCCCTGCGCATCGAGTCGGTTTCGATCGATCTGATGGATAAATTGCGTGAACATTATTCGGGCGGTTTCACCCTGGCGCCCGAGGCCGCCACCGAGCGGATGCGCCGCATTATCAACAAGTTCATCCCCGACGAAGAGATCATCAATACTGCGCGTGAGATCTATCGCCGCGGCTGGACGACCATCAAGTTGTATTTCATGATCGGACATCCGTCTGAAACAATCGAAGATGTGCAGGCGATCGCCGATCTTTGCAAGCGCGTCATCGATGAAGGCCGCAAAGTAGCCGGATGGAAAGTAAAATTACATGTTGGCGTAAGCACATTCGTCCCCAAACCGCAAACACCCTTCCAATGGGTCTCGGTGGACACGCGCGAAAACATCATTGCCAAACAGGCCCTGCTCAAGCGGGAACTTCGCGACCAAAACATCAAGGTGAGTTGGACCGAACCGGACGATTCCCTGCTTGAAGCCTGGCTTACGCGCGGCGACCGCCGCATGGCCGAGGTCATTTACAGCGCGTGGAAAATGGGCGCAAAGTTCGATGCCTGGACCGATCAACGCAGGGCGGCCATCTGGGCTGCCGCCTTTGCCGAGCATGGCCTCGACCCTTCCTTTTATACCTATCGCCAGCGGCGCACCGACGAGGTTTTTCCATGGGATCATATCACGGCTGCCGTCCGCAAGAATTTTCTTTTCCAGGATTTCCGCCAGTCGCTCGAGGGGATGATCCGGGTGGACTGCCGCTTGAACTGTTTTGCCTGCGGTATCCTGCCGACCTTCTCCAATTTGAGGCGCGAGAATCCCGGCGAGGCCTGGAAATGTCCGGATGTAAAAAGCCCGCCGAGTAAAAAACAATCATCGCATCCCTCCTTTATCGAGAAAAGCAAGGTGCCGATAGCAGGCGATTAAATCCTTGCCAAAACAATTGATATGAGAGTACGCATTACTTTCTCGAAGACAGATGCACTCCGTTATATCGGAAACCTGGACCTGCATGCGCTTTGGGAACGGGCAGCGCGGCGCGCCCAACTCCCGCTGGCTTATACACAAGGATTTCATCCCCAACCTAAAATTTATCTCGCGTCGGCCCTTCCGCTCGGATTCTCATCCCGCTGTGAAGTGGTGGATCTGCGATTTACCCAGGACGTAGACGTAGCGGAAATACCTGGGGTTCTACAGACGGTTATGCCGTCTGGCATCAGGATCCTGAAGGCCGAGATCGTGGACGAGCAGGCGCCTGCACTGCAGACCCAGGTCATCGCTGCGGAATATGAAGTCACAATAACTTCGGTGCCTGAGGCAGGTTTGAGGCAGCGGTCTAAAGAACTACTGGCCGAGTCCACACTACCGCGTGAACGCCGGGGAAAAGCATATGACCTGCGTCCATTGATCGAACAACTCACCATCCTTCCAGAAAATAAGATCTTCATGCGCCTAACCGCCCGCCAGGCCGCGACAGGACGGCCTGAAGAAGTATTGGACGCATTGGGGATCGCGTTGGAAAATTCACAGATCGAAAGAATTGGCTTGATTTTCCAAGCATAACCGGTAAAATACCCGTATCTATTCGCCTCTTCATCCCACGCCAGCTACGAGGGGATCTTCGCGCCGATCTCCGACCCACAGGGTCTCCGAAAGCGACTCGCCCATGTTTATTTTTCGGTAAAACCAGGAGGAAAGCAATGGCACTTATTGTCTCCATTATCTTTGGTTTTGTACCCGTGTTCTTTATGGCTTTGTTTGTTTACTGGCTTGACCGCTATGAAAAAGAGCCGTTGATCCTTTTAGGCGCCACTTTTTTCTGGGGAGCGGTCGTCGCGGCAGGCGGCGCGTTCGTGATCAATACGGTTTTTGGCATTGGCATCTACGCCCTGACGGGTTCGGGAGACATCGCTGACCAGGCCACGGCTTCACTGGTGGCGCCTTTCGTGGAAGAGGGCTTGAAAGGCCTGGCCGTGTTGATCGTATTCCTATTTTTCCACAATGAATTCGATTCCATCCTGGACGGCATCATTTATGCCGCCATTGCTGCACTTGGATTTGCCGCCACGGAGAACGTATTGTACATTTACCAGCACGGTTATCTGGATGGCGGATGGAATGGTTTATGGCAGTTGGTTTTCATCCGTGATGTCGTCGTCGCCTGGCAGCACCCCTTCTTTACCTCATTTATCGGGATCGGCCTGGCGGTTGCCCGCTTGAACAGGAATGTGCTGGTCAAGATCATCGCCATACCCACAGGCTATGCATTCGCGGTTTTTGCGCACGCCTTTCATAACAGCTTTAGCAGCTTGATTGGCGGTTTTGCAGGATTTGCTTTGGGCAGCCTGATCGATTGGTCCGGCTGGCTTGTGATGGCGGTCTTCATCATCTTCATGATTGCCCGTGAGCGCAGCGTCCTGCAAAAACAATTAAAAGAAGAAGTCACCTCTGGCTCCATCTCGATGGCGCAATATCGGAAAGCCCTCTCCCCTTTCACCATGAGCACGGCTCTTTTCACCGGCGGGCCGGCTGCATCGCGATTCTATCAAGTATGCGGCGAACTGGCCCACAAGAAGGAGCAGTTGTCGAAATTAGGCGACGAGCATGGCAATACGGCCATTATTCAATCACTGCGCGGAGAATTAACAACCCTGGCGCCTCGCGTTAGAGCATAATCAACCCTGGGACGAAGGCGTGACGAGTGTGGTAAAATTTTTCATCCGCCCCTGTAGCTCAGTGGATAGAGCGTCGGCCTCCGGAGCCGAAAGCGAGAGTTCGAGCCTCTCCAGGGGCGCCTTCAAGGATAATCACAAATGCGCAATCGCCATACGGCGGTTTTTTGTTAATAAAAGGGCAGGATCAAAATCCGAACGCGCATCCAACAAAGTACCCTGGATTACAATTGCCGGGTGAAAAAATTTATTTTCATAATATCAACTGCTGCCCTACTCGCCTCAAGTTGTAGTTTGAGTTTGTCCACACCTGATTCGGTCTCACCAACAGCCTTCATTATCACAGCCACTTTGCCTCCCAGTTCACTGCCTGCATCAATGGAACCATTAGCGTCTCCCACCCAGGCGCCAACTGCAGTGCCACACGAAGGGACAACGACGTCCCAGGTAAACGTACGCGGCGAACCGTCCACAGCCAGCGCGCCGCTTGGCATGATCGGCCCGTCTACGAAAGTAGAGATCATTGGCAAGGATCCGAGCGGGAATTGGCTCCAGATCATCTTCCCGCAGGCTCCGAACGGCAAAGGCTGGGTAACGTTGCAGTACATTAATGTTAAAGACCCCGATACAATCCCTATAGTTGGGATCGCGACCGGATCGGGGCCGGGAAAAAGCGGGGCGGTCCTACAACAAATCAATGTCCGCAGCGGGCCAGGTACAAACTTCGATTCGCTGGGTATTTTGAATCCAAAAGATGTCGTGGCATTGACGGGAAAAGATGCAAGCGGCGTCTGGCTGCAAATCCAATTCGCAAGCGGGCCAGGCGGAAAAGGCTGGGTAACTGCCGCTTATGTACAAACTTCCGGCGCGGCGACTTTACCGATTGTTGGACAAACCGGACATGTGGTAGGGACTGGTACACCGACGAGTATTCCTTTAACGATCACGCCCACGCTTGTCGCAGCGCCGCAAGATAACGATTCAGCCCAATCGCCGGCTGTCGCCGTAACCTTCTCGCCCTCCGGCGCTCGATCATTGATCTATTCGAGCGACGTATCCGCTCCCAATGGCGATCCTGAAGATTGGATTCAATTTACGCCCTATTCTACAGACGTTCTCGCTGATCTCACTTGCCTCGGAAACGGCATATTGAGGGTTGAACTTTGGCAGAATGGGACGCAATTGCAAAACTGGGGTTCCCTGGCTTGCGGTGAGACCAAGCAGATCAGTCTTTCCTCAGGCCAGCCCTATTTGATGCAGCTGATTGCAGTTCCCAACCAAGGCGAGTTAGAGTATGTCCGGTACACTATAAGTATTGATACAACACCATAGTCAATTTTTTAGAAGGATACGAACCAAATCCGAACAGTACTGTCATGGATGCTTGCATGACATAACTTGGTTAATCAACAGTAAATCATTCCTGGCATCCAACAGGCGGGACTTTTGTACTACTGATTTTTCTTCATAAATCCTAGTAAACATGACCTTATGGCTATTCTCCCTTCAAGACCAAATGGGTAAAATACCTTAGATTTATCAGCATAAGCTTTAGGAGGTAGCCATGAAAGTTCGAAAGTCAACTCTATATGTCTTGATGCTTAGTTTACTTATTATTGCCACATCAGCATGTAATGTTCCCACCAACTCGTCAACACCTACTCCCAGCGACCCACCCACGGCTGCGCCGCCCACTCCTACAGTTGACCCGGTACAACAAGGGACAGCTCCAGTGAGCCCTCCTGATAAGCGCGCCGATCAAGCCAGCGATCCCAATTCATCCGTCGATGCCACAAAAAAGAGAGTACCGGGTGGCGATACATTTGTAAACGGCCTCTTTGAACGCCCCTTCAACGCCAACAGCATGGATACGTACTTCCCATATATTGACATTGTGGATACCCAGGGATTCATTGATAATACGTGGGGTTATGCAACCATCACCCTTTCAGGCGACGATGCGAACGGACACCTGCCGGCCAAATATGGCGTCGAACTCGACCTCAATAAAGACGGACGCGGTGACTGGCTGGTTATTGTCTCCAATCCATCTTCCACAGACTGGTCGACAAAGGGTGTTCAAGCCTGGAAGGATACCGATGGCGATGTCGGCGGGAACGTCCCCATCGTGGCCGATAAAGTAGTTTCCAATGGCGATGGCTATGAGACCCTTGTTTTCGATCAGGGCAAAAACAGCAATAATCCCGATGGCGCCTGGGCCAGAATTTCACCCGATGACCCGAAAACCGTTGACATATCCTTCAAGCTCGTCATGCTTGGGAATCCCAAGTCTTATATGATGGGTGTCTGGGCAGGAACGGACCTCAACCCCGCCATGTTCGATTACAACGACCACATGACGCATGCGCAGGCAGGCGATCCGGACCCAAACATACAACTCTATTCGATCAAGGCCCTTTCTGAGATCGACAATACCTGCCGTTTGGCCATCGGTTTTGCACCTACAGGCAAGGAACCAGGTCTATGCCCGACCTATATTAAACCACGTTCAAAACCCGGCCAACCCGGCCAACCTGTCCAGCCCCCTCCACCTCCTATCATTATCTACTAGCATCTATCTCTATATATAATCCATGGAACAAGGTCGGGCTTTCAGCTCGACCTTGTTGGCTCCTTTTCATTTGTGGCATTCGTACAATATCTTTTTATTATGGATTTAATCACAGATCATTTAGGCAGAGACAAGGCAGACAGCTTGCCACCTGCTTTCCATTAAAAGGTCTGGCTTTTTCGCTTTAATCTTTCCCGGCGTTAAGCATGAGTAGGACTTTTGTACTCCACCCAAACATGACCTTATGGCTATTCCCTTAAAGAATCGGCAAGCTATAATGACTTTAGTTATTTTTGCCTTGATAGGTATTGAATGGAGATGACAATGAAACTTAAAATTCCATCGTGGTTATTCTGGTTGTCCGCCATGCTCGTTATCACCATGCAAGCATGTAATGCTAATAGCACGCCCGCCGCTCCCACATCCATCCCCATAACCGGCACTACCGAGAGTTCTAATCTGATGGCTTCAGCGCCGACCTCTGCTCCATCCAGCCCAATACAGCAAGGTATAGCTCCGGTCGACCTGCCTGAAAAACGCGTCGATCAGGCCGGTGACATCAATTCATCGAACACTGCCGCGAAGAAGATGGCTGCCCCTGGCAGCGATAGCTTCATAAACGATCTCTATGAACGTCCCTTCAACGCCAACAGCATGGATACCTACTTCCCGTACATCGACATCGTGGATGTGCAAGGATACCTCGACGATACCTGGGGCTACGCAACCATCACTTTAGCAGGGGTTGACGCAAGCGGACACCTACCCGCAAAATATGGCGTCGAACTCGACCTCAACAAAGATGGCCGCGGTGATTGGCTCGTCCTGGTCTCCAATCCATCCTCCACTGTCTGGTCAACCCAGGGAGTTCAGGCCTGGAAGGATACCAACGGCGATGTCGGTGGAATGAAGCCCATTGTGTCTGATAATTCTGCCAATGGCAACGGCTACGAGACCCTTGTTTTCGATCAGGGGAAAGGCAGCGACAACCCCGATGGCGCCTGGGTGCGCCTCTCGTCCACTGATAACAAAACCGTTCAAATAGCCTTCAAACTCTCCATGATTGGAAATCCCAAATCCTATACCATGGGTGCCTGGGCCGGAACCGACCTCAACCCTGCCATGTTCGACCTTAATGACCATATGACTCACGTGCAGGCAGGTGACCCTGATTCAAACGCGCAGTTCTATCCCATCAAGGCCCTTTCAGAAATTGACAATACCTGCCGTTTAGCGATCGGTTTTAATCCTACAGGCCAGGAACCGGGGCTATGCACGGTCTTTATTAAACAACATACAAAACCTGGCCAACCTGATCAGCCCATACCACCTCCCATTCTTACCAATCCAAATGGTCGTTAAATACTGCCTATCGAAAAGGCCAAGCTTTTAGCCTGGCCTTTTCGATCATTATCGTTTGTGGGGAGTGCCTAAATGGGTAGGTAAACGAAGTCGATGAGATGATAGGAATAATTTGGATATAAGCGTTGCTTAATCTGGCGATGGTTGTAGCAAAAGACGAACCAGCGAATGGCACACGCCAGAGCATAGGGACAACGTGAGAAGCAACGAGACGATCTGGCGAGACGGGCCAGGTAATGACGGAGTTCAGAATTATCGGCTTCGACCGAATATGTTTCTGCCTTGCCCTCAGAAACTTCATATCGCCCCCAGTGATACCAAAGCAGAGCATAAAGATCAAAGGCATCACTGGTGTACTGTTTGGCTTTCGGAGCTTCATCCACCAGTTCTTGGAAGGCTTGTTGGGTGCGGGTCCAGACCAATTTCCAATTCAAAATACAACGCGTATGCCGATCCACTATGGTCAGGAGATAAATCCTGTTTTTTTATCGCCAATAAAGGTAAAGAGTTCATCCATTTCAGCTTTGTGCACTTGGGCTGGCACCGGTGCGGCCGGTAATTTCTCCGCATATTCTTTCACCCAGTTGGCCACCGTTTGCGGATTGATTTCCAATTGTCGCCCAATCCGTCTCAAGTTGGTTCCATCCACATACAGCTGAATGGCCTTTCGACGCACCGTCTCACTGTATCCTTGCGCCTTCTTTTGGGGGGTGTAACTACAACCACACCGATAACATCGATAGCGCTGGCTACCCGCTTCAGTCTTTCCAATTTTGTGTTGCTGCGTTTGACTTTCGCACTTCGGACATTTCATATACCCTTATTTTACTCAGACTTTTAGGCACTCCCCGTTTGTGGGGAATTGTACAAAACCCCCTTTTTATGGTAGATTTAATCACAAATCCATTTCGGCGAGGGCAAATCATGAATGCAGATAAGATCCCTGACATCATCATAGGCCGCCTCCCCATATATTTGCGTGCCCTTCAACGCATGTCCGAAAAGGGCATGAAAACCACCTCGTCACAAGAACTGGGCGAGCACGTCGGAATCTCGGCAGCACAGATCCGCAAGGATATCTCTCAATTCGGTGAATTCGGAAAACAGGGAACCGGTTATTCGATCCCTTTCCTGATGGATAAGCTGCGGGAGATCCTGAAAGTCCATCGCATGTGGGAAGTGGCCATTGTGGGTGCGGGTGATATAGGACACGCCCTGGCCCGTTATCAGGGGTTCAAGGACCGCGGTTTCGAAGTGGTTATGATCTTCGACTGCGATGCGACGAAGATCGGACAAAAGGTCGGCAAGTACACAATCGAGGATGCATCCAAAATGGTTGAACGCATCCGCGCCGAAAAAGTCAAATTGGCGATGGTGACGGTGCCAGCCTCCACGGCCCAGGAAGTCGCTGATCAGCTTGTCCAGGCGGGTGTCAAAGCCATCCTCAATTATGCCCCCACCAGCATCAATGTCCCTAAAAACGTGCATGTTCAATATATCGATCCGGCCACACATTTGCAGCGAATGACCTATTATCTTGATTGAATTATAAAGTACTACTCACCCTTCGTCCCACGCTTCCAGCCTGGCATGCTTCGCGAAGAACGCCTGCATCTGCGAGGACGAAGGATTTAGAAAAAATGGATGAGTGCGAGGCGCACGCCTCACACTCATCCATTTTTTCCGGATGCTTTACGAGAAATTGTAAGTATTTCAATATAAAAACAATAAAAGAGGCGTCCGATATTGGATGCCTCTTTTATTTTAAACTTGCGGCAGGTTACGCCGCAAAATATTCATCATTCCCAGGCCGCGGATCGCACCTTCAACAACACACGTCATGGGGTTATCCACCAGATAGGCAGGTATCCCAAGCGACTTGGTGAGCAATTTGTCGATGCCGCGTAAGAGTGCACCCCCGCCGCACAACGCCACGCCGCGGTCAATGATATCTGCCACCAACTCTGGCGGTGTTTTCTCAAGGACGCGGCGGCAAGTCTCGGTAACATCTTTGAGCGGTTCCTGTAGAGCCTCGACGATTTCACCGGTCGTCAGAGTAATGGGACGCGGCAGGCCCGTGACCTGGTCCTGTCCCTGCACTTCCATGCTGTTTTCCGTATCCTGCGGGACGGCCGCCCCGATCTTCACTTTGAGCTGTTCCGCCGTTACCTGGCCGATGATGACTCCATACTTCCGGCGGACATAATTGATGATGGCATCGTCGAGGTCCAACCCGCCTTTTCGAAGTGTATCCGCCGAGACAATGCCATACATCGCCATCACAGACGCCTCGGTGCATCCACCGCCCAGGCAGATAACCATGTTTCCCGACGGTGAACCGATCGGGAGGTCGATGCCGAGCGCAGCCGCCAGCGACTGCTGGATCAAGCTTGCCTCCCGCGAGCCGGCTTCCATGACTGCTTCATAAACCGCACGACGCTCCACACTTGTTACGCCGTATGGAACCGAGATCATGACGCGCGGACGGAAAACCCGCAGGGAACCGCTCACGCGCTGGAGCAAATAGGAAAGCAAAGTTTCGGTTATCTCGTAATCGGCGATCACGCCGCTTCTGAGCGGACGCGACACTTCAATGTTTTCAGGGACGCGGCCGATCATATCGCGCGCCTCCTGCCCAACTGCAACCATCTTTTGTTCTTCCACTTCAATGGCAACAATGGTCGGTTCCTGCATCAACACTTGAGTGCTGTCCGCCAGACGGGTGAACATGGTGCCAAGGTCAATGCCAAGATCTTTGGAAAATACAGCCACAGTGTTTATTGTCCGGGAAAATGAGGTGTGTGTTTACGATAGCGACGAACAACATCGAGACGGAGTTTCGATCGCAACAACGCGGCTTCCATGGTCAATACCGCATCCGTGTCTTTCGGGACGCCCTTGGCCAGGGCTTCCTGGGCGCGTTTTCTTGCAAATTGGGCCCTGGTTACGTCGATCTCTTCCACATTTTCGGCAGCGTCCGCTAAAACAGTCACCAGGTCCGGCTGGACTTCAGCTACACCGCCAGCTACCGCGAAAATATCCTCCCTGTTGTTGTGACGCACTTTAACCACGCCGAATTTTAATGTAGTTAGAACCGGTGCATGATGGGGCAGGACGCCCATCTCCCCGCCCGCGCCGGGAAGCACAACCATGTCTACATCGCCTTGAAAGACTGTGCGGTCCTGAGATACGATTTCACAACGGATAGGCATGTTCTTTTTCGTTCCAATGTTCAAACCATCGGGCAGCGATTCGACAATTTATGCAGTTGTAGCACAGGGCTGCCCGGGGGTTGACCAGGATAATATTACGAACCCTTCTCCAACATCTCCGCTTTTTCGCGGACGTCTTCAATCGTACCTGCCATCATGAACGCTTGCTCAGGCACATCATCACAATGACCGTCGAGGATTTCACGAAAACCTCGCACCGTTTCCTTGATAGGGACATAACGGCCCGGGATACCTGTGAAGCGCTCGGCCACAAAGAATGGCTGTGAGAAGAAACGCTCGATTTTGCGTGCGCGTGCGACAATCAG
>CAVWHR010000052.1:0-11609 GCA_963754835.1 uncultured Chloroflexia bacterium
GGATGCGTTCTTTGCCTTTTGCAAGCATCTCTTTTGCTTTTACGAGTGACTTGCCCTCTGCCGTGATCCGAATCTTGGGTTCAGTCCCGCTCGCCCGTATGAGGCACCAGCCCTCTTCATCAGCAATACGGACGCCATCCGTGGGGTTCGAAGCACCAATGGCCATCATCGTTTCCCTTGCGGATGGGCTTGCGATGGACTCTCTGAGTATCGGGTATGTTGGCATGGCGTCGATCTCTGCGGCGATATCCCACTCGGATGCAATCTCGCAGAAGAGTGCGGCCGCGTGAGGTCCGTCAGGACAATAGGAAACCTTCGGGAAGATCCAGGCTCCTGAAGGTTCCCCTCCGAAATCCCCCCATGTGAGCAGCTCCTCGGATACATAGGTATCTCCCACCCGGGGTGCGCCTGACTTCTGCTAGGTCATCGATGATCATGGATGCGTCACTGGTTGTGACCACTCTTTTTGCGTCCATGTACCGGGTAAAAAGCATGAGGAGATGGTCGCCGCTGATATACCTGCCCTTATTGTCAAATGCCATCATCCTGTCGGCGCCCGCATGAAAGCCACCGGGGGCGTCGAACTGGCCGTCTATCACCTGGACGTTGAGGGGATGGTGATGGTGCCGTTGGATCCGCGCGAGCGCGCGGTGGCTATCAACCAGCCCGTGGAGACGCTCCCCGGCCTTTCGGGGTTGCAACCGGGCGAGTTGCAGCCGGGGCGCCGGCTCGAAACACCCCAGGTCAGGGCCGCGCTTGCGCTGCTGGAAGCCTTCGAGCATTCCCCCATGTCCGGCCTGGTGGATGTCAAAAAGGTGGATGTCGCCTTCCCGGAGGTGCTGGTGCTCACCACGTCCCAGGGCAGTGAGATCACGTTCAGCCTCCAGGATCTGGAGCAGCAGTTGCGCCGCTGGCGCGAGGTGTTCGATCTCGGCCATCGCATGAGCCGGGCGATCGCGACGCTCGATCTGGCCGTCACGAACAACATTCCTGCCCGCTGGCTGGAGGCAAGCGCGCTTCCACCCACGGCCCCCAAGTCCCCCACGCCCGTTTGGATGGGGGAACGTTGCGCACGCAGTGCAAAGGTGAGAACGGTTGCGAACATCAAGCCGATCGCGATGCCGACCCCCACGACCAGCGGCACGGATACACGTTCGAATTGCGGCACGCCCGGTGAGTTGAATAACACCAGCCCACCGATAATGAAGGAGGCCACGCCTGCGGTTGTCAGCGCGCCGTGCGTGGGCGCTTTGATATCGAGGATGAACAGGACGAAGGCCGTGGCGATAAAGATCAGACCGAACCAGTTGACCGGCAGGAGGCCCAAGTCCATAGATTGCCAGGGCCAGGCAAACCACGCCCACGAATCCGGGTGCCCATGTGCCGGGGTGCGACAGTTCGATTTGCAGGGCAAGGACTCCGAGCGAGAGCAGGATGAATACGATGTTCGAGTCGGTCAAAACGAGCAGGACCTGTTCGATCAGGCTCATGTCGACGGCCTGCGTTGTTACATTGGTTGTATTTAACGTGTGTACTCCGTCGGGCATGGTCACCTGAGAAGCCGTTGAGCTGCTTGAGCAGGTCATCGGTATTTGTGGCGATGAAATCGATCAGGTGAACTTGTAGCGCTTCCGTGGCCGAGACCGCTTTGGCATTGTCGATCATATCCTGGGCCAGTTGGGTCGCGGCGGCGCCGCGGCGTTCGACCAGCGGCCGGATGGTGGCTTTCATGATCTGGCTGGTTTTCGCTTTTTCCGTGGAGTTCAGGTCCTGGCCGCTGGAATCCACCGGGCTGGATGCGCCGATGGCGGCTTCGGGAGCCATGGCTGAAACATGTCCTGCCATGGTTACCAGCGCGCCTGCGCTGCCGGCCCAGGCTCCGTTGGGGGCCACGTAGATCACCACCGGGACGGTGCTGGCGCGGATATCCTGGATGATATTATCCAGGCTGAGGATGTCCCCGCCGGGTGTATTGAGTTGAATGATCAGCGCCTCTGCTTTATTGCTGCTCGGCCGACTGGATGCCGCGCTGAATATACTCCTCCATGACAGGTGCGATCGCCCCGTTGGCGTTCATAAGGATGACCAGCGGTTGACTGCTTTGAGCGGTGACAGCTTGAAAGGCAAAAAGCAGGACTGCTGAAAGAACCAATAAAGAGCCAACGCGTTTCATAAGGCCTCCGAGGATGATTATACTGCTTCCCGGTTCGGTTCCCTCTGAAGAGTAGAGCAAAAAAGGCGCGGGTTTCTTACCCTGCCGGCCGAAGTTGTTACTATCAGACCCAAAAGGTCTGCTGATGTACCCGACTTAATTTGTATTTTGTCCGTTGAGAAAGACCTTTAGGGTCTGCCCAATATCGATTAAATTTGCCCTTCCAGATATGCCCTGGTGCGTTCATGCTGTGGATTATTGAACACGTCTCTTGCCGGTCCGGCTTCGACGACTTCACCCAGGTACATATAGATCACGTAATCGGCCAGGCGCTTGGCCTGTCGCAATGTGTGCGTCACAATGACCGTGGTGTAATCTTTTTTCAGGTCGAGCAGGCGGCTTTCGATGTTTTGCGAAGAGATCGGGTCGAGCGCTGAGGTCGGTTCGTCGCCGAGGATGATCTCAGGTTCAACGGCCAACCCACGCGCCAGGCATAAGCGCTGCTGCTGCCCGATGGAAAGGCTGGTGGCCGGATCGTGCAGCCGCTTCCCGACCTCCTCCCACAAGCCGGCGATCTCGAGGTAATGCTGCACGGCTGCCTTATATTCCTTTCGATTCTTTTTCATGCGGTGGATATGCATGCCGTAGACCACATTTTCGTAAATGGACATGGGTAAGGGCGAGGGCTGCTGGGCCAACAACCCCACACGCTTGCGGACCTCGGTCTCGTCCACCTCACGCGGCATAAATATCCTGCCCATCCACCAGCACTTCACCCGAGATTTTCGTGCCGTCGGTCAGTTCCAGAAAACGGTTCAGGGTTTTGAGCAAGGTGCTTTTCCCGCAGCCCGAAGGTCCCATGATGACGGTCACTTGTTTCTTCGGGATTTCAATGTTGATATTTTTTAATGCCTGTACTTTTCCGTAAAAGGCGTTCAGGTTGCGCACTTGAATATGAGGCTCCATATTCAGGGGGGCAGTACCTCTTGCCTTCAGGGTGGGCACGTTTAAATCGCGATCCATGATAGCTCCATTTTTCCGGTGGCTTTATTACACAGGGTTGAGTGTAATACCCATTTATTTAATCGTATACCGGTTCAGTCGGGCCGAGATCAAGCGCGAACCGAGGCTGATGACCAGAATAATGATCGTCAGGATCAACGCCGAAGCGTAGCCGCGCTTTTGCACTTCCGGATAAGGCGTGCCCAATTGGAAGAATACCGCCAGCGGCAGGGATGCCGTCGGACGCAGCAGCGAGGTCGGGATGCGGTCGGTATAACCGGCTGTGAACAGGACGGAGGCCGCGTCACCGATACCGCGCCCAAAGGCCAGCAGGACGGCGGTCACGATGCCCGGCAGCATCTGGCGGGTGACGACGCGCAGGGCCACTTCCAGTTTGGTGGACCCCAGGGCCAGCGCGGCCTGTTCCAGGTCCGCGGGCATGCGGCGGATGACTTCGTCCATGGCGCGCACCATGATCGGCAGTTCGACCAGCGCCAGCACAATGATCCCGGCCAGCAGGGAGGCCCGCAGACCGATTGCGATCATGATCGCAAAGCCGAAAGCGCCGTAAACGATCGAGGGAATGCCCCACAGCACATCCAGCGAGAGGCGCACATAACGACCCCACTCTGAATCGCCGAGATAGGTTTTAAGATAGAGGGCAATCGGCAGGCTGACAATCAGGGCGATCAGTGTCCCGCCCCCGGCCAGGTAGAGCGAGCCGATGATGGCATTCAGGACGCCGCCGCCCTTGCCCATGTAGAAACCGCCCTGCGGCGATTGTGAGACCATATCCCAGGTGAGCGCGGGCAGGCCGCGGGCGATCACCGTCCACAGGATCAGGCCCAGGCTTCCCGCAACGAGTGCGAATGAGGCGATCATCAGTCCTCTGACGAAGGCTTCTGCGATATGGCGGCGCGCCCAGTGTTTTTTTATCATGCCTGTTTCCTTCGCCAGCATACGCTGGAGCACAAGCGTCGAGATGATATTGAAGATCAGGATCACGACCAAAAGGACGAGCGCGGCACCCAACAGGGCGGCATCATAAAGCGGGATGGACATCATGTCGCCGTAGTTATTTGCGATCAGCGCCGGGAGCGGATAGGCCGGGTCGAAGATGGAAGTCGGCACCTTTGCCACGTTCCCAACCACCATCATCACGGCGATGGTTTCGCCCAGAGCGCGCGAAGCGCCCAGGACAATGCCGGCCACAATACCCGGCAGCACTTGCGGGATGACGACGCGGCGGATGGTCTGCCATTTGGTGGCGCCGACCGCCAGGGACGCATGTCGCAGGTCGTTGGGGACGGTCGCCAAGATTTCATATACAACCGAGATCACCAGAGGCGCGATCATCACTGCCAGCACGATCCCGCCGGCTAAAATGCTGAAACCGGTGGGCTGATTGACAGCGAATATGGGGATGGCGCTGAGCCATGTCTTTGAGAACGGCGCAAGCACTTTTTCCACAAAGGGTACGATCGCCAGCAGTCCCCATACGCCATAAACGACCGGCGGGATGGCAGCCAGCAGGTCGAGGACCGGCTTGGCAATCGAGCGGGTCATGGAATGCGCATATTCCGATAAATAGAGCGAGACGAGCAGGCAGGGCGGAACGGCCAGCACCACCCCCACGACCGTTACCCAGACCGTGCCCGTGATAAATGGCCAGAAACCGAATAGCCCATTGTCCGGTTTCCAGATCATTCCGAAGATCAGGTCTTTTGCAGGATAGGCGCTGAGGATCGGCCAGGTCCGTACGACGAGCAGGATGACAATGAATGCGATCAAGAATATCGGCAGCAGGGTAATGACCAGGAACGCGCTGCCGGGCAGTCCGGTCCTGACTTATGCGCGACGCGGAAGAAGGCCGGTTTTGCCGGCCTTCTCTTTCGTTGGTTGATTCAATTGTAAGGGTTTGATTCGAACCGTTCATTTGAGCTTTGCTAGGGACTCAGTTTGTTGGTCGGGTGTCAGTGGGACGTATCCGGCAGCGTCGAGATATTGCTGCCCGTCGGTCAGGATCCAATTGATGAAGGCAAGTGTCAGACCGGTCGGTTTTCCTTTGGTAGCCAGGTATTCGAAGCGTGACGGGAGGTGAAGGATACTTGCCCGATGCCACGGCGCTGACCGCGTCAGTCTTGCTCTGGAAATATTCGTCCGGATCGGCCATCCCGTTCTTGTTGACATCGATCGGTGGAACAAATGCGCCTGCCACAAGTTTACCACTAGTTGCATCGAACACGCTATTCAGGTTGCTGTAGCCGATTCCCAGCGGGTCCTTGCTGACGGTATCCACGAGCGCCGGTTCACCGTTGACGCCGATGGCGGCGGTCAGGATGTCGGCCTGGACTTTTCCGCCGCAAAACTGCGCCCACGTATCGGCGGCGCCGGCTGAATCGGAACGGGTGTAGACGTGGATCTCGTCCTTGACTTCGGGCTTGCCGACCACTTCGCCCCAGGTCTTGATCTCACCGGTGATGAATATCTTATTGAAGGTATCCTGGCTGATGCCCTTGGCAATGAGGTCGGCCGCGACCGGGTTCTTCGCGCTGACGACCGGGAAAACGGCATCCTTGGTAACGGCCACCCAGAAAGCGCCCTTGGCTTCTTCTTCCGGTTGATCGTTGCGTGAGATCATGCCGATATCGACTGCACCGGCGAGTGTGTCGGTCATGCCTTTGCCTGCGCCGCCGCCCTGTACGTCAAACTGCACATCGGGGTTTATCTTGGTGAATTCATCGGCCCAGACCGTCATCATCGGGTAGAGGGCGAATGCGCCTGAAACTGAAATGTTCCCACTGAGCGGTTCAGCGGTTGGGGTGGCAGCAGGTCCGCTCGGTGCTTCGGTTGATACGGGAGCAGTGGTGGGGGCGGGGACGGGCGTCGCCGCGCTGCCGCAGGCACTGAGCAGGAATGAGAACGCAATTATTGTGGAAATGAGGATGAAGCTTATTTTACGCATTTTTCTCCTTTTATTTATCTGATATTTGTTCAGGTTAATGAGCGACGATGCAAGCTGGCGTTGAATTCAATAGTTCCTCCAGGTTTGATCTATATTATAAAGTCTATAATATAAGTAGACATTCAGCCCGCAAAAAATCTTTACATTAGCCGTATTCACGGCGTTCGGAGAGTTGCATTGTACTCTTAGTCTATTTAAATAATAGGCTTTCTTCTCAAACTATAATTCAGCCACTGAATTTTGTCAAGCACTTTCTATAAGCTGCACTACCTCGGCATCTTTCAATACTCGGCGCAGGTCTGCGGTCTTAATCAGGATGCCAACGCTGCGTACGCCTGAACCAATGGAGATTTCATCCTCTTTTAAAACATTCGGATCGATCAGGATTTTGAGGGGTCCCGGCAGTCCGAAAGGCGAAACAGCGCCGACCCGGTAGCCTGTAACTGCCAGCACTTCCTGCTCGGTTGCCATCGTCAGCCGCGACTGGCCGAGATGCAGCCGAAGTCTCTTCCAGGAGATCTGCGCGGGGCCTCCTACCAGCGCCATGACGAATTCCCCTTCACCCAGGCGGAACAAAATACTGCGGACCACTTGCCCGGGTCGCTGCCCGCGCTCCTGCGCAGCTTGCTCGAGGGAGGTCACCTGACCGGTGTGTTGGAAAACTTTATGCGGGATACCGAGTTTTTCCAAGGCAAGGCTGGCCGGCGGTTTATCAGTCATATTTTATGTAGTGCGAGATGTCATCTCGCTCTTCCTTTCCAGGACCAGTAAATTTGACATAGGAGATGACTCTTCTTGTCGCCACGGATTATTTGTTGCCAAGCTCCTGTGTTAGTAATTACTCATGCCTTTGTCCCACGCTTTCAGCCTGGGACAAAGAACTTCCCAAAAAAGGATATGAACAGGGCGTACGCCCTGTTCATATCCTTTTTTGGGGTATTTCATGCAGGGCTGTGTTGGATATCTACGTTATTTTGTCTTTGGCGTGTAATCGCACAATTTGCGGATGGGACAGTGGGGACAGTCCGGTTTTCGTGCATGACATATCTCGCGTCCCAGGCGAATCAAATTCAGGTGGGCTGCGTAATAGGTCTCAGGCGGGAGCAGACTCTCCATATAAGGATGCGTCTGCTCGACCGTCATTTTCTCCGGGCGCAGACCAATACGCCCGGTTACGCGGTAGATATGCGTATCCACCGGAAAAGCCGGGCGGTTTAGTGAAAAACACAGGACGATGGCTGCCGTCTTGGGGCCAACGCCTTTGAATTTGGTCAACCAGGTGCGGGCTTCTTCGAGGGGCAGGTCTTTCAGGAAAGATAAATCGAGGCTGCCGCGTTCGTCCGTGATATCTCGTAAAACGTGTTGAATGCGCGGACCTTTATGGTTTGCCAGGCCGGCAGGGCGTATGGCAGCGATCACATCTTTAGCACTGGCATCACGCACTTCCTCCCAGGTCGGGAATTTCATTTGAAGGGCGTTGAATGCGCGGTCGCGGTTGAGGTCGTTCGTGTTTTGAGAAAGGATGGTGGAGACCAACTCGTCAACCGGCGGCAGGGGATTGCGCCAGGTCGGCTGGCCGAAGGAATCAAGAAGTGTCTCATGGACCTTAATGGCCCGTCGAGATAATTTATTCATGCTTTGTGGAGAGTAAAAGCCGGTCTCGATTCGCCCACAACGATACCGCGATGATTCTTGATCGGCAAGGTCGGTCCGAACTCGGCCAGCTCTCCCATTTGGGCGAGGCTCAACGCGCCGATCTGGGCCAGGATCTCCAGGGTCACTGCCGGGCGGACGCGGTTGAACGGCTCGATGTTGAGCTTGCGGAACGACAGGTCGCCATCCGAGACCTTGAACGTGATGCCGACGCCTGGCGATCCAGGTCCCAATACCCCGGGCCGCAGCCCAATGGCTTGAAATCCCTCCGCGCCGCGTTTGCAGAGTATCTGGCCTTTACCGGTCTGCATCAAGCGGCAATCGAACTCGTCGGACCCGCTGATCATTTCGGGGTTGCCCGTCATTGCGGCGGTGATCTCATGGCAGGCTTTTAAGCGTGCATCCCCGAGATCGAATGGGTCGCAAAGCCGGGCAAAAGCCAGCGCCGAGTTGTAAAGCGGCACAGCAAAGTTCGGCGCAGAACAGCCATCGATGCCAATCTCTACTTTCTCTCTTGGATAATTGCACATCTCGGCAAAGCCGGTCAGAATGTCCTGCTGTATGGGGTGATCGATATCAAGATAAGTATCGAGCGGCAGTCCGCGCATTTTGGCATGGGCCAGCATGCCGCTGTGCTTGCCCGAACAGTTATTGCGGTTGGGGGTCGGCGCTTCATTGCGCGCGATCAAGGCCTTGTAAGCGGCAGCATCGCCGGGCATGTGGATGCCGCACTGCAGGTCGCTTTCTTTGATGCCCGTTTTGGCTTGTATGCTTTCCACGGTGCGAACGTGTTCATCCGACCCTTCATGAGAAGCGCAGATCAGGGCCTGTTCTTTTTGCGTCAGGTTGAATGCCGCCGGTCCGCCGCGCTCGAAAAAAGGCAATGCCTGGAAGGGTTTGGCCGAGGAGCGTAAAAAGGCGACCGTCTGCGGGTCGCCATGGGAATACAAAAGCCTGCCATGCGCGTCCACCACTGCGATCGCGCCGTAATGGATCGATTCGACGATGTTCCCACGGGTGAGTTCAAAAAGTGGCAGGAAACGTTCTGTCACTCATTCCTCGGCGGCGCTGCCCAGATGGTAATGGCGTACATAATAGTGACGGAGTCCGTAGCGCATGCGCTGGACGTATTGTTTATGCCGGGCGGCGGACGATTTGAATTTATCCAGGAACGTCTCGATCAGTTTTTCGGTTGCATCGGCCGAAGTGCCGCGATTCGCCATCTTCTCCAGCTTGTCATGGATCTGTTTGATAAGCTCAGCCTGGGCCTTGACCACGGAGGACGAGACGGTCCCACCCCGGCCGCTGACGAAGGTGTAACCTCGATATTCAGGACTTAATAGGATATCCAACGCCTCTATCCATGCCGGAAGGTCGGCGTGACCCAAAAACGGAGGTTGATTCTTCAGGACCAGGTCACCTACAAACACGACCTTTTCTTCGGGCAGGATGACCCACATGGCGCCGACGGAGGAACCGGGGTGGTGTTCGAAGTTTACCGGAGTTTCTCCCCAGTGCAGCGACATTTGACTGGTGAATGAAATTTCAGGCGGCGCCCAGCGGACCGTGCCGAGCCCGGGAATGGTCTCCCATTCCGACCCGGTTTCCGTCCCCTGGGCTTTGAAAGTGGTGGGACGCGAACGGAAAATCTGCGCGGTCTTTTCCTGCGCAATGACGGTGCAGTCCATAGCGCGGGCCCCAAGTGTCCGATCGGGATGCGCATCCAGGTTGACAAGCACGCGCTCCGGTCCGCCGCTGAGACTCATCAGGGCTGCGCGCCACGAACGACTGTCTTCGGGGGAGGGCGGCGCATCGACCTGTATCAGCCCGCGGGTCTGCTGGATGACGCCCAACGTCACACCCAGGTAATGGTCTTCGATATAAACATTGTCAGCAATGGATTGCATGAAAACTCCTGCAGCATTATCCGTCTCTACCTTGACCCGCCATTTCCATCTGTTTTGTAATCATCCCGGATGCGGGAAAGAGGCTATCCGTCGAAGGCAGGAGGGTAGGTGAGGTTATTTTACCCTTATTCTACTGAGCCTACGAAATTCCAAGAGAGGCCGCTTTTTTGGGCGCGCAACGAAGCTGCGCGCCCAAAAAAGCGGCCTATTTCATTTTGTGCATAGAGCGTCTTAACTCTTTAGTATCTTTAATGGGCAGGCTGAAAATGAACCTGGCTCCTTTGCCTTCTTCGCTTTCCACCCAGATCTTTCCACCATGGGCTTGAACGGCGATGCGGCAGAATGCCAGTCCAATCCCCAGACCGGCAGGCCGGTGTTCCCCCAGGGTTTTAAGTCGTGCGAATTTTTCAAATATGCGTTTATGGTCCGATGGCGGGATGCCGGGACCGCTGTCCTTTACCCAGAATTGCAGCGAATCGCCTTCTTTCCTGGCCCCGATCTCAATATCGGACTCGGTCTTCGAGAATTTGATTGCATTCTCCAGGAGATTGATGAGCACACGCCGCATCATGTCGGCATCCACGCGGATGTCCGGTAAATTTGCCGCGGCCTCCACGTGGATCGTCTGACGGCGGCCCGTCGAAGACGGACTGACGTCGTTGACGGCATTGTTAATGAGTTCAAGCGGGCTGGTCATTGTTTGCGCTTCGATCGTCTGGCCCGAACTCGAGGCGGTAGATATCCAACAGGGAATTAACCAATCGCTGGATGCGGTCGGTGGAGTGGACTGCGACATCCAGGATCGTACGGGCGGCTTCGTCCTCGCCGATCATTCCGTTCAGGACCTCGAAGCTCGACACGATGTTGCTGAGCGGCGAGCGCAGGTCGTGGTAGATCATGGAGGTCAGGTCCTCGCGTAGAGAATCCAACTCTTTGCGTTCGGTGATGTTGCGCATCATCCATTGGATTGAATTCGGCGTCTTCGAACTCCACCCGGCGGGTGCGGACTTCGATCGGCACTTTGCTCGAATTGGCCCTGTGCAAAACCGATTCATATGCGCAGCCGTGGTCGTCACGCAGGTTCTCGAACTCCATCCCAACTTTGTTCCAGTTGACCTGGTGCAGCTGGTCGATGCTCATAAACTGCAGTTCTTCGGTTTTGAAACCGCTCAAACTGCTGGCTTCACGGTTGGCCTCGGTTATTTTGCCTTCCCAATCGGTGATGAAGATCGGGTCGATGCTTTCCTCGAACAGCTCGCGATAACGCTCGTGTGCGACCTGCAACCGTTCGAACAACTGCGCATTGGTGATCGTCGTACCAGCCAGGCCGCCGATGCCGGTCATGACGATCAAGGCGTCCGGATCGAAGGTGTGGGACACCGGGTTGATCGCCTCCAGCACGCCGATGGTCTTGCCCTGGGATTGAATGGGCGCGATGGCCACGGCGGCAGCCTCGATGCCTGTGAAGCGGTCTATATCGGTGAACCGTTTATCGTCTTTGACGTGTGGAATAATGATGGTGCGCCCCTCACGGGCGACCCGCCCGACCAGGCCTTTTCCGCCGGGGACATGGCGCTCTATGATGCTGCCGGAATTTTGTCCCGCCGCGGCACGGAAGACAATGCTTTGTTCGGGGCCTTCGATCAGGCCGATTGCAACCGTCTCGACCTGCATGGCCTGCAGGGTCTGGTTGAGCACGCGCTGCCATACTTCGTGGACGTCGAGCGAAGTGCTGAAAGCGGCCGCGCCGTCTGCCAGGGCGGTCATGATGCGCGCCTGCCGCGAGCTTTCCGTGTAGAGCCGTGCGTTCAATACCGCGATGCTTGCCTGGTCTGCGATGGCCTGCGTCAGCTCAAGATGTTCGAGGCCAAACGCTCTTGGGAGGGAGTGGACGAGGGTAAGCACACCGACCAGCCGTTCGCGCGCCACG
>CAVWHR010000053.1:0-10166 GCA_963754835.1 uncultured Chloroflexia bacterium
TGCTGAGGAACGTATTGGAACCGGTCAGCTTGACGCCCGTATTGTCAGCAAGATTTGAGATTTCCAGGCCATAACCGTGCGAACCGCCGGTCGTTCCATTGTCACTTGTATATAAATTGCTAATCGTGACCAGGCCGGAGGACTTTATAAAAAGGCCGCTATCATAGTTGCTTTCTAACTCATTCGCGCCGGTCAGGGTCACTGGCTGTGCGGTGCCGCCTGAGTTATCCAGGGAAGCCCCGTACTCGCCGGTAGCATTGCCGTTGTCGTTGGCTGTCACATTACTTAGGCTGATGGCGCCGTGCGTCAGGATATAAAGGCCCATATCCTGCGAGTTGTTATTGAAATTATTGGTGCCGCTCAACGTTACGCCGCCGCTACCCAGGTGGTTATCGAAGGAAGCGCCGCGCCCCGTGGCGTTACTCGAGGATTTAAGGTTGCTGGCGGTGATTAGCCCTCGGGACAGAATAGACAGACCATTAAGCTGGTTGCTGTCGAACTCGTTGGTGCCGGTGAGCGTCACGCCTTTCGCGATCGTCCCGGTGGAATTATCAAGGCTGGCACCGCTGCCGTTTGACGAATCATCGGAGGTCACATTGCTGAGGCTGATGGCGCCATAGGTCTGGATATCAAGACCATCGCCATCGTTGTTGCTGAAATCATTGGTGCCGGTGAGGGTGACCTTCTGAGGACTGAGCGAGCCGCTGCCGAGGTTGTTCAAGCTTGCGCCAATGGCGCCCGGCATCGTGGAATAGGTGGCGGAAACGCTGTTGAGCGTCATCGGCCCGCTGGAATACACAACCAGCCCGCCGGAATAGTTATGATAGAAATTATTGGTGCCGGTCAGATTAAAACCTGCTGTGTTAAAGCCGGTGATTTCAAGACCATAGCCGTGCGAACCGCTGCCGGTTCCATCGTGGCTTGCTGTTAAATTGCTGATCGTGACCAGGCCGGTGGAACGAATGAAAAGCCCGCTGTTATAGTTGTCATCCAATTCATTCGTCCCGGTCAGGGTCACCGGTTGCGGGGTGCTGGCAGTCCAGTTTTCCAGGTCAAGACCATAATACCCGGAAGCATTACTATTATTGTCAGCTGTTACATTGCTGATCGAGATCGCTCCCGCGGGTCTGGATCAACAAGCCGGTGCCAGCAATGGTGTAATAGAATGTGTTGGTCCCGCTTAGCGTCACGCCGGCGGTGCCAAGAGTGTTATTCAGGGAAGAGCCGTTCCCGGTGTAGGTGTTATATGTATTCAGATTGCTGGCAGTGATCTGCCCCAGAGATGTGGCGTCGAGCCCGTCCACGTGGTTGTAGTCAAAGTAGTTGGTGCCGGTCAGCGTCACACTTTCAGCTATAGTCCCGGTGGAGTTATCCAGGACAGCGCCGCTGCCATTGGCTGACCAATTGGCGGTCACGTTGCTGAGACTGATGGCCCCATAGGTTTGGATGACCAGGTCGTCCGAATTGTTGCTGTTGAAATTATTGGTGCCGGTGATGGTGACTTTTTGCGGACTGAGTGAGCCGCTGGCAGTGTTAACCAGGTCGGCTCCGTTTCCGTGGGCATTGGAGTAGGCGTTGACATTACTGAGTATGATCGGTCCTTTGGAAGTGACCCACAGCCCGTTGAAGTAGTTGTTATTAAAAGTATTCGTGCCTGTCAGGTTAACACCCGCCGTCCCAAAGGTATTAACAACATTCAGGCCGCTGTCGTGGCCGGCGACGGCCGCGTCTCCATTCGAGCTGGCCGTTAGGTTGCTGATGGTCACTGCGCCCTTAGTCTGGATGTAGACCCCATCTTCCCCATTAGAGTTGGCCAGGTTGGTGCCGCTCAGCGTGACACCCGCCGGCGTTGCCAAAGTGCTGGCGTGGTTATCCAAATTTATTCCCGCACCGAAAATGGAAGAATACCCGTTGCTTTGAGCGGTCACGCTGCTTAAACTGATCGCGCCAAAGCTGGTGACGATCAGGCCGTTGCCGTTGTAGTTGTTGTTGAAGGTGTTGATCCCGGTCAGGGTCACACCGCCAACCCCACCCGGATTGTCATTCTTTAAATAAGCGCCATCGGATAAACTGGTCTCCGTGACTGACAAGGCATTGACGGTAATGGCGCCTTTGGACGATATATACAAGCCTTTACGGTTTGAGTCCATGCTGTTGGTGCCGCTGAGTGTGACGGCTTTTGGCGCCGCGGCAGTAGAGTTGTCCACATAGACCGCATATCCCGATCCGCTGCTAATGCCATCCTGGTTGGCCGTCAGGTTGGCCAGGCTGACGACGCCGTTGGAATGGATGAGCAGGCCGTAGTTGGTGTTATTGTTAAATTCATTGCTGCCCGCGATCGTGACACCCGAACTGTAGGTGGCGTAGCTGTTATATAAGTACACACCCGAGCAGGTGGAGAGAGCGGGATTGGATGGATTCCCTGGGCAGGGGGTGGCGGAGCCTAAATTCTTATCGGCTACGAGATTGTTCAGTGTTATGAGTCCGTTGGAAAGGATGCTCAACCCTGATTGATTGTTGGATTTGAACTCATTGGTGCCGGTGAGGGTCACGGGCTGGGCGGTGACTGCATTGTGGTTATCTATTTCGACGCCGCTGCCTGAACTCCCGTTCGAATCGGCCGTCAGGTTGCTGGCCGTCACCGGCCCGCGGCTGGTGATGAACAGGCCGTCCTTGTAGTTTTCATTGAAAATATTCAGACCGGTCAAGGTCACGCCTAACGTGGCGAAGGAATAATTGTTGGTCACTTCGGCGCCATAGCTGTGGGCGCCGGACGAAGCGCCGTTATGATTGGCGGTGATGTTCATCAGTGTGATAGCGCCCATGGATGACACCTGCAACCCATCATTGTAATTATTGTTGAAGGAATTGACGAAATCACCTGCCCCACTGTTGATCCATGCCAGGGTGAGATACGAATTATCCCCGGTTACAGTCACGCTCTTGGGCGTGGCAGCCAGGTGGTTATCCAGGACCGCACCTGAGCCGTGTGTGCTACCCAGGGCGATCACATTCGTAAGCGTGATCGTACCGTTGGAGACGACATCCAGGTTATCGCCATAATTGGCATCGAACTCACTGGAAGTAACGGTTACGTTGCCGGTGCCGCTGTTGATGGTGTTATTCAGGCTGGCGCCAAGCCTGTTGATGCCACTGTTATCATGTACATGGACGCGGTTAAGGGTGATGTTCTTGGTGGTGGTAATGGTCAGCGCAGCCGGACCGGTTGTGCTGATGTTTTTGATCTCAATGTCATTGAGTGTGACGTCATTGTTCCAATTGACAATGCTCAACGGCACACCGAAGGTCGAGGGTGTCGCCGAGTTGGTCGTTGTGCTCCCCGATGTGCCATTCCAGCCGCCTTGCAAAGTGAGGGAGAAACCCGCCGCTGTTTTCCAGTTGCCGGTTACAGGCGTACCGTCAATGACGATAGCGGTTGCGGATGGATCCGCACCTTGTTGAATCCATATTACGCCATTGCCGGTAGGCACGAAGCCGGATACCAGCAAAGAAAGAGAAGTAAATGATGATGAGCAACTTGCTCCTCCCGGTGTGATACCGGTTGGGCACCAGATCGGGTCGCTGGTGGCAACGACTTTGGCGGCTTCCTGTGAAGCTAGGGAGACTTTATGTCCGCGATCATTAACCACCACCACCTCGGTGCCCGTCGAAGCTGCATTGGACAGGATGGTGGATATGTTTGTCGTCGTCGCTGAGGTCTGCGATCCCGAGCCTGCCGGGGCAGGGGGCGGCGGCGGGGTCCCATCGTCGGCAAAAACAGGAACAGTCCTGAGTGCACTCATAGCAAGCACCAGCAGGACTGTAAATAACATTACGCTCAGGCGATTATTCCTATGGTTCATCGGTTCCTCTCCTTTGATCGGCGAAAAGCGGCTATATAATACCAAAATTATGGGAATTTGAGATACCCGTTGGTACTACTGCTTCTTGCGTAAATCTCTATATTTTTTTTCATCATTTATAGGGTAAAAATAAAAAATTAGTTTAGATTATTATGCAGTACTCTGTAATCAAAAAAGTCTGATGACATTCCTGGCTTTCCCCGAAAGTTAAAATTTGACCCGCCTGCTCCGTGAGATGGGCAAGGCATCATGAAGGTTTAAAAACACATACCGCTTTTAAGCGGTATGTTGTCTAGAAGTTGGATCAGATTGCTCTATTATAAGAAATCAGTTCGACATAAAAAGGCGGGCCTCCATCAGATCGATGGAGGCCCGCAGATCGTGATGGATGAACAAAGGGGAACTATACGCTGTTGAGGCTCTGGTTGATCGTGCTGAATGTATTACCGATGACCGGGCCGAGGATCATCAGGGCTGCGATGACGACGATGGCGACCAGAACAAGAATAAGTGCGTATTCAACTAAGCCTTGGCCTTTTTCTTTCGGTGCGAATAACATAATGATATTCTCCTATCTTTTTGATTCCCTGAAAATTCAGGTTATGTCTGCTATTCTAATTAACATCCGATGAATTGAGATTAAATTCACCATACAAATATGTTAAGGATTTCAACAATGCAAGCTGGCAGCGGCTCGAATAATTTTTTATCGGTGCGTTATTGGAAATAGTATAATGATTCACGAACCAGGCATAAACCTGCGAGATCATGGGACAAATATCCAGAACCCTGCGACGATACAGCCATGAAACCTTCTCTTCGCTGTATGTCCGCAATTACCGTTACTATTACATCGGGCAGATCATCTCCACCTCCGGCACCTTCATGCAGTCGGTGGCGCAGGCCTGGCTGGTACTCCAGCTAACCAACTCCGGCACGGCGCTGGGGATCACCACCGCCTTGCAGTATGTCCCGATCCTGTTCCTGGGCCCGTATGGCGGCGTCATCGCCGACCGCTTTCCCAAACGCAAGATCCTGTACTTCACACAATCCATATCCGGCGTGCTGGCCTTGATCCTGGGGGTGTTGGTAGCGACCGGCGCGGTAAAGGTCTGGATGGTATATATCCTGGCTTTTTGCCTGGGCATCGTCACCGTCTTCGACAACCCCGCCCGCCAGACCTTATATGTTGAATTGGTCGGACCGGATCACCTGAGGAACGCCGTAACGTTGTATTCGACCCTGGTCAACCTGGCGCGCATCATCGGGCCGGCCATCGCGGCAGGGGTCATTGCCGGTTTCGGGCTGGCGCCTTGTTTCATTGTCAACGGGGTTTCCTACATTGCCGTGGTGATCATGCTCGGCATGATGCGCCCCGATGAGCTGCTCGTCACGCCGCCGGTGCCACGCTCCAAAGGCCAGATCCAGGAGGGTTTCAAATACGTGGCCTCCACGCCCGTGCTCGGTTCCACGCTGTTGATGATGGCCATCATCGGTACGCTCACTTTTGAATTTCAGGTGAGCCTGCCGCTGATCGCACAATTTACGTTCAAGGGAGACGCCAGCAGCTACGCTTTCCTGACCGGTTCGATGGGGGCCGGGGCGGCCATCGGGGGAATTTTCTTCGCCAGCCGCAAAGGCATCATGCCCTACAAACTGGTCGGCGCCGCGCTGCTGTTCGGGCTGGCGGTACTGGCGGCGGCCTTCATGCCAAGCTTGCTGCTCTCGGGCGCGGCCCTGGTAGCGGTGGGCATCTGCTCGATCAACTTCTCTTCCCTGGGCAACAGCGTATTGCAGCTGGAGAGCTCGCCCCAAATGCGCGGACGGGTGATGTCATTCTGGTCGGTGGCTTTCCTGGGCTCTACCACCATCGGCGGGCCCGTCGTCGGTTGGTTTGCCGAGGCAGCCGGGGCGCGCTGGGGATTGGCACTGGGCGGAGTGGCCGCGCTGACTGCTGCCGCGCTGGGAGCGGTCACATTGCGCAATATGCGGACCGGTAAAACGATCAGGGCCGATTAAGCATCCTTAACTAGCGGGGTGATGACTCAATTCCTATAAAAGTAATGGGACGCGGAAGAGGCGGAAAACGCGGAAAGGAAATTTTTTGCCTTGCGTCCAGAAAATATCGGAGTTCAGGGATGTTTATTTCGATAACATCTGGCAAGGACTTAAGCCGTCTGCTTATCCTGCACTTTACTTTTTCCGGAAGTAATTTGGGAAAATATGCGCCAAACGATGATGATAGCAAAGATGATAAGGCTGTAGATGATACCCGCACCGAGCGTGGTTTGAAGGGATACATCCTGCTGCTGGCCGGTGGCTGAATCGACGCAGGTGTCCGTCGTCCAGGTGTCTGATTCACCGGGCCGGTAGGAGGTTGTATTCTGGGTGATTTCCAGGTTCCCGTTGCTGCACACAAGGGGTTTCGCAATGGGGTTCACCACCTTTGGGATGATGGCCCCTAAAGCGACGGCGACCAATATTATTCCGCAAAACATGCTGACCCCAAGAACACCCAGCCAGGCCCAAATTCGCTGCATTCGATAATCTCCTCTAGTATAAATTTTTGAACTACGATATAAAAAGTTTAGCCGGTCAACGATAAAAACGGTATGACCTGAATTTCCTATGGGGGTCTCAGCGCATATCCCTGCCGCCATTGACATCCACGGTCGCACCTGTCATGAAGCCTGCGATTGGGCTGGCCACAAAGACAATGCAGCGGGCGATCTCCTCGGCGCTTGCATAACGCTGGAGCGGGATCCTCGTCTCGGCATAGTCCGCGGCCAGGGCTGCAATGGTGTCCTGTCCCATGGGAGTCACCGTCACTCCTGGTGAAACACAATTCACACGAATCCGAGGCGCCAGATCGCGTGCCAAACTTTTGGTTAAATTGACCAAACCGGCTTTGGCCGCGGCATAATGTACATGATGCGGGGTGCCGGTTTGAGCCGCCACGCTTGCCACGGTTACAATCGAGCCGCCTGCGCGCATCAATGGAACCAGCGCTTGCAGCAGGAAAAATGCGCCGCTCAAATTAACCCCGATGACCTGGTTCCATTCATCGGGTGAAATTTCATTCCATGGAGTCACGATGTTCCGACCGGCGCACAGGATCAGGATATCGAGGCGGCTGATGGTGGTTTTGAGCTGCTCGACGGCTGATGCGACCGAGTGCGGATCATCGATCTCCATTTGACTCAACCATGCCCGACGACCTTTCGACTCTACCAGTCGAGCCGTGTTGCGGGCGCCGGCGTCATTGTGACCGTAGCCCACAATAACATCCGCACCTTCCTCGGCCAGAATCCATGCAACCGCAGCGCCAATTCCGCTGGACGCACCTGTGACAAGCCCGATTTTATTCGCAAGTTCAAGATTCATATTTAATCAATATCCCGGAGGTTCAGTTATTTGGAAGAGCGACCAACCAGTGTTTAGGCGGTCTACAAAGTGGATCTTCCGCCGGTTAGTCCACGTAGATCGTCAGGCCCACGTGACAGAAATAGTCATCTGCTTGCCGCAGGCTCCAGGTCGTTGAGTACTTACCGGGATTGCGGGGGGCTCGCATGTCCGCGATCAGGTAGGCAATGTTGCCGGGGTCCACGGTCCCCTGCAGATGGACCAGTGGGTACTGATACATTTTGGTCCCGGCGATATATGTGAAATCAAGAGTGGCTGAATCCCAGCCGGTTGTGCCGGTGTTTCTGACCTTCCAACTGATGGAAAAAAGTTCTCCTGATTTGAAGTGGGCGCCGTTCCGAACGGTCTGCATAAGCAGCGCGCAGTCCAGCGCCACGGACTCGGTCGGCGTCTGGGACGGCGTCGATGACGCGCCGGCTGTCGGAGATGGGCCAGGCGACAGCGTGGGTTCCAGGGTAGCCGATGGGGCGAGGGTGAGCGTGGGCGCCGGTTCGGCAGTCATTGACGGAGTTGGCGTCCGGGCGCTCGTGGGGCCGGGTATCGGCGTAGATGGCGCCGCACAGGATGCCAGAAAGAACGCCAGCGCCATCAAAACCATCGCGTTTCTCATCTCTTTGCCCTTTCTCTTCTTTGATCGGTCAGGCACATTCTAATCCTACATAGTGCCTGGTAGGTTCGATATCCCTTCCGGGTACACGCCCGTGGAACAGGCGTGCGACCAAGCATATTCATGAAGTACTGCGGAATTATAAAATCAAAATCTTGATAATCGTCTTGACGCCTATTTTGCGAGGCGAGCAGGAGTCACCGGGTGGCCATCCATGCAGGTTGGTACCTTGAAATCCTCAGCACCTGGCGATATACTATAACCTGAGGATCCTGCCAATGAATACATCACGCCGGGATCGACGAAAACGGGGTCGACGTTCCACCTCCCTCTATATTCAGTTCATGAATAATCGAACGGGAGAGCTGGTAGGGGACCTGGCCGACATCAGCCCGGATGGCTTTATGCTTGAAAGCCTTAAGCCGATCCAACTCAATATAGAGTTCTCCTTCCGGATCGATCTGCCACCGGAGATTTCCAGGAAACAATCCATCGTATTCACCGCTCTAAGCCGCTGGAGCCAGCGGGATTCTCTTGACACAAGGCTGTATGATGTAGGCTTCGAGATCGTGAAAACAGATCCCGGTGACGCTCAAGTCTTTCAGCAAATATACGACCAATATGGCTCGAACCGGTAAGGGCGGGGATTTTTAAGAAACGAATGATTATGAGGAAGTTTGCAATGGTCGCCTGCAGAAGGCGACCTTTTTGTGTATGGTCAGGGCCGATTGAAACTTCCATATTCACAAAGTACTGCGGAATAATAAAATCAAAATCTTGATTATTGGCTTTGCTTTCTTAAATCGGCACCGAAGAGAGATGTAATAAGCAGTTGGCTCGCTAAAGGGTCCACAGATACGCTGCGCAAAGAGACGGCGATGTGATTCTGACCCGTCGATTGCTGGAGGTGCGCGGCGTGATTGGTAGGGGCCTAAACCTACGGCCAATTCGTATACTTCGGCGATTTATATCGCCGAAGTAGGCAACCCGCAGGGTCCACAGGATTCGCTTCGCTATGCTGGGGAACGCGATGGTGGCTTGAAGACACCTTGCCCGAGGTTTCTCGTCGGTCACTGAACAAGCCTTATTGAGGGCTTTATTGTTTAATTATTAAGGTTCAAGATCAATAAAAGCGCAGATTTATGCTTCGCAAAGACCGCTCAGCACCTACGACCTTGAAAGTGCACAAGGTCTCCGGCGGCCTCATTTTTGCTTAATTTACGGCAGCGCACAACCGGAACGAATCAAATTCGAATGTTCCCGCCGACCATCTTCATAATTAATTTTGAGTAGAAAATGGTTGATTTTTGCGAGGATCGAATACCATCCGGTTCCGAATAGGACTCTCGGCATTTACCGATATCGAAAGTGCTCAAGGTCTGCAGAGGCCTCGTTTTTGCTTTATTTACGGCAATGCGCGAGCAATTCGACTCGAACTCAACCCCTACCGAACCCCCTCCGCCTTCGGCACCTCCCCCAAATCCTAAAGGAATTTTTTGCTGGTCAATTTTTTTATTGGTGATCGGATTTAGGGGAGGAGAATTCTTATATTGGAACAATATTTTTTCCTGATTTACGGCAGTATTTGAACGGTTCGAATCAAGTTCGAATGCCTCCCCTAAATCTACCTGCTCCTCCCTAGAGTGCTGTCGCCTTGATAATGACACCACTTCGCTTCCCTTAACGAAATGGGTGACGTACGCGGTCCCTTTGATCGATGTCGAAAACCCATTCAATTGAGGTTTGCCCTTTGAGTGCTTCGAACTCTTCGAGTACTCAGCACTCTTAGGGTATCTGCGTGCCAGGGCGTGACCCTGGCATCTCCGACAACCCCTCCCTACGGTTGAAATGGACCTAACACCAACCCCCTGGAGAGTGGCCGGAGCCGATTGTACCTGGAGAAGAAAATAATTCAAATCAGGTTTACCCTTTGGGCACTTATCAGCAAATCCTCCCATGGGTGGATAACTCAAATACGAAAGAGAGTTTTGTGGCTTATAAATATTGGTTCCGCGGAACGAAGAGGAACGAATAGCCTTACCGCATATGAAAAGGGGACTTGTAGAGGAGCCAGAATGGATCAATTCATTCTTTTGAGGCATAAGATATATCCTTCGACGATTCAGATCGTATGCTTCGACGAGCAGGAAGAACACCTGCACCTACGGCCTCCGGTCACGTCGTTCGTCGACGATTCATATCGTCGACGTGGGTGACGGCAGCTTGATGCTGCCTCACCCGAGAAGTGGGCGACCCGCAGGGTCCACAGGATA
>CAVWHR010000054.1:0-16359 GCA_963754835.1 uncultured Chloroflexia bacterium
CGAAAAAGTTTCACCGATGGCGGCATACAGGAAGGGAGTCGCCAGGCGGATCATCGACGTCAGGATACCCACCATCACACTGAGCGAAAGGAAGTCTTTCATGACTTTGCCTCTTCGTCTTTCTGCTGACCAAGCTTGCGGTTGGCAGCCCAGCGGCGCGACCACAATGCCGATCCGGATACAAATAACACGACCAGGCCAAGGATGGCATCGATCAGGGCGGATGGTACCTGTACGGTGCGTTGCATCTCGGCCGCGCCCACCAGGAGTCCGCCGAACAGGATGGCTGCAGGGATCAGGCCTAGTGGGTGCAGACTGCCGAGCAAGGCGGCGACAATACCCGTGAAGCCGTACCCGCTGGTGATGCCGTCCAGCAGGCGGTGTTGAACACCCATTACTTCAATGGATCCTGCCAATCCGGCAAATCCGCCGGCCAGGGTCATGGCCAGCGCCTGATAGAAGGGGACATTGATGCCGGAATAACGGGAGGCATTTGGATTTAATCCCACGGCCCGGATGCGATAACCGATGGTTGTGCGCCACAGGAATATGTAGACCGCTACGGCTAATACTACGGCCAGGATCGCGCCGGCATGCAGGAGGGTTTGCGGCACCAGTCGGGGCAGCCAGGCCTGTTGAGGCAGGCGGGCGGATTGTTCCAGAAATGTACCTGCCGCGATCCCGGCCGGGTCCATGAGCGGACCGCGCAACAGCATATTCATCAATTGCTGGGCAATGGAGTTCATCATAATGGTGCTCAGGATCTCGTTGACATTGAGCCGGGCTTTCAAAATTCCCGGGACGAAACCCCAGGCGGCTCCGGCTAGAAAGCCCATCAGCAGGCTGGTAGGGATCAACACTGGTCCGGGCCAGGTGTGAAAAGTAAGTGGAAACCACGTGGCCATAAGTGCGCCGATAATGATCTGGCCTTCGCCGCCGATATTGATGACATTGGCACGGAAGGCGATGCAGATCCCCAGACCGACCAGAAGTAATGGAGTAGCTTTCACCAATGACTGGGTAATTCCGGAAACACTGCCCACTGCGCCGTCGACCATGGCTGCATAAGCGGCGATGGGGTCTGCTTTCAGGATGACCAGCATCAAGGCGCCGATCAGCAGGGCCACCAACACCCCGGCCACTGGCAGGAATATATTCAGGACTATATTCGCCCAGTCGAATCCAGGTCGTTGGAGAGATGGAAGATCCTTATCCGCTTTATCCGTTGTGGCAGCGTTCTTGGCTGTCATAGGCCATTCTCCTGGATGAGTATGGGTTGTAAAGAAGCTTCAAACAATAGTCATTCCACCGGGATTTGATCGGTTGAAAAGATGATGGATCGGCCCTCCTTAGGGTCAGGCAGAGTAATGATGTTCTTATCAATTAACCGCCTATCCGGCGAATTACATGAAAATCAAAATAGTCGGGTATGAAATAGCTGATCGAATAATCTACGATAATGTCATCTTGCGTGTATAGTTTGGCTTCGAGCTTTAGTAGGGGGGTTTTAACCGGTACTTCCAACTCATGGGCCAGGATGCGGTTAACAGCAACTGCCGCCAATCTGGTTACGGAGTAGATCAGCATCGGGCGACCGCGGTTCAGGAAAATGTCAAGAACGGAACCGCGGAACATATCTCCAAGGTCCTCCTTGCGCAGATATTTCGTAAGGATTACATCCCATAAGTGCGCGACAGGTTTATTGCCGATCAGGATGGTGCGGGCCACAGACAAGACCTGTTCATTTGGATTGCATCCTAAACCGGTTATTTCATCGGGTTTGGGCGAACGCTCCTCGATCTCGGCCTTTCCCATTACTGTTTTTAATCCCCTGCGATTGGCTATGTGTTCTATGCTTTCCAGCACCTCGAGACCGCTTTCGAGACGGTTTGCACGTGAGATGGAAACAAATGTGCCCACCCCATGTTTGCGGACGATCATTCCTTCCGCCTGCAAGTTGTGCAGCGCCTCGCGCAAGGTGGGCCGTGAAATTCCCAATTGTTCGGCAAACACCCCTTCTGATGGGAATTTTTGTCCGGGTCCGTAAGTGCCGTTTTTTATCAGGTCACTCAGGTAAAGCTGTGCCTGATGATGGAGGGTAACGTTGGTAGTTTTGATTCGCTTCAGCCCGGAAGTCATCCAACCTCTATTGACAGACATCAGATGTCAGACCTCTGATGACCATTGAATTCAGTATAGCCAATCCATCCTCACGAGTCATGTGTCTTTTGTCATCTAAGTCCTCATACATAGGATAGTGACAATATTGCTCAAAACACTCCGCCAGCCGTCGGTAATTTGCCTGGCAGGAAATTTGTAACTATATCAATTTGATTGTATACAAGGAATCTACTCTACGGAAAGGAGATCGAATATTTGAGACAATCCTGCTGGCCGTAGACGGTTCCGAACACGGCTAGCATGCCGCAAAGACCTGCAGATTGTAGTGGCCTAAGAGCCGATCCTCCCTTATTTGGGAGAACCAAATCTCAGTTAGGCTATCTCACATCGTAAACTGGAAGCCCAGGAGATCCTCCAGAAAGCACAAAAAGTGATCGGCAGTGTCCCGGCCTGATTCTTTATTTATGCAGCACATCATCACCGCTATGTGCAGTGGATGGGTAAAATAAATGGTTCTACACACAGTTCCGGCATCAAGTACCCGGAAAAATGATATGGCACAAGGCGCACTCCCTTTGCCATATCATTTTTCTGATTTTCTTTTTCCGAAAAACTGTTCGCGTTTTTCCGTGTTCGTTCGCGTCCCAATATAATTTCAGATAAAGCCTGCTGGAAATAACGGTGTGAGCGATAAGCTATAATTGATTCTGCTCACCAACTATTTCCTGGAGGCCAATGCATGACTCTCGACTTGTCAGCCATCCGTAGTCAATTTCCTTCCCTTGATCGCCCGGCAGTTTTCTTCGATAATCCCGGGGGTACGCAGGTCGCCAGGCAATCTCTCGAGCGGGTCAATAAGTATTTGTTGGAAAGTAATGCGAATCACGAAGGCGCCTTTGCCACCAGCATTGCTTCGGACGCCGTCCTGGTCGAAGCCCACCGCGCCATGGCTGACTTCTATAATGCCTCGAGTCCGGAAGAGATCGTCTTTGGCAACAATATGACCAGCCTCACCCTGCATATCAGCCGCTCGATCTCACGCGACTGGAAAGCAGGGGATGAGATCGTGGTCACCCGCCTCGATCACGATGCCAATGCAACTCCCTGGGTGCTGGCTGCACAGGACCGGGGTGTCAAAGTCAACTGGGTGGATTTTGACGTGGAAGATGGCACTTTGAACCTGGATAGCCTGCAAAAAGCTCTCGACCGCAAGCCGCGCCTGCTGGCGGTGGGGTATGCTTCCAACTCGCTGGGTACCATTAACCCGGTTGCCCAGATCATCAAAATGGCGCACGCCGCGGGCGCGTTGGTATATGTGGATGCGGTTCAATATGCCCCGCACGGGCCGATCGACGTACAAAAGCTTGATTGTGATTTCCTGGTATCTTCTGCGTACAAATTTTTCGGCACACATGCGGGTATTCTTTACGGCAAGCACGAATTATTGGAGAAATTATTCGCTTATAAAGTCCGCCCGGCAGCCGATACGCTTCCGGGCAAGTTTGAAACCGGGACACAAAACCATGAAGGCATTGCCGGGGTGCTGGGAGCCGTTGAATATTTCCAATGGGTGGGCAAACAGTTTGGCGGCGAGGCGGCAGAAGGCCTGGCCGGGAATGGCTATAAAGATCGTGTGCTCGACTTGAAAAAGGCCGTGACCGCCATCCGTGCCTATGAATTCGAGCTCAGCCGGGCGTTGTTATCTGCCCTGCAATCCATTCCGCATCTTAGGATATACGGTCTCACCGATGAGCGCCGCCTCGAGGACCGGGTGGCGACCTATTCATTCAGGTTGAAAGACCTGCCTCCGCGCAAGGTGGCTGAACTCTTGGCGCAGGAAAATATTTATGTCTGGGATGGCAACTACTACGCCCTCAATGTAACCGAGCGGCTGGGGTTGGAAGACAGTGGAGGCATGGTGCGTGTGGGTGCAGCCCATTACAACACGCTGGCCGAAGTGCAGCGCCTGAAGGATGCCCTGCTTAAAATCGCCGCAGCCTGATTGATAAAACATCATTAGTCTTCTCTATGACCATTGGGCGATTGGCATGCGCCTCACGCCGGCTAAAATATGCCTATGTTCACCAAAATTATTATCTATCTTGTAATAGTTGTGGGAGCGCTCGCTTTTTCCGCATTGTTCGTCGTCCTCTTCGGCAACAGCCTGGAAGTGCACTGTGCCCGCTTGTCGGATGGGACTCTGACTTGTACGATCAGCAAGGCATTGTTAGGGAAGTACCCACTCACCTCACACTCCATTACCGGTATCGTGGATGTGAAAAGCGATGAGAGTTGTGATGCCGAGTCCGGCTGCTCGTATCGCGCCCTGCTGGTCACCTCGAACGGCCAGAGTGTACCGTTGAATGACGTCTACACCGATGAAGGCCCGGTCGAGAAGCAGATGGACGCGGTCAGCTCCGTCCTGAATGGCCAGACTGACACCTTTGACTATGCCGAAGACGTGCCCTGGTGGGTTGTTGAGCTTTCCGTCGGGCTGGGTCTGATGACCATTCTGATAGTCTCGGTAAACTTCGTCGCTCAACTGGTGAAACCTAAACCCCGCCTGCCTGAATAAACACCGATCGAAGACGACAAGTCAAGCTGTCTAATTTGTTCCTGACCGTCATCGTCCCTATTCATGCTAAGTGGATTCGGGATTGAGTAAATACTTAACTCGTATCACTACTCGCGCCTCTGCATGAAACGGATATGCACTGTGCATATTCTTTTTCCTTGCCTCCTCCAGATTTGTATCAAAATCGATTTGATGTATACTAGTAGAGTGTCAAATTTGATTATTTGAAAATTTCTCTCTCTACTCGTAAGGCGGTGGATGGAGCGGTTTGCAATTGTTTACATGAACGGATGCGAAGTGGTGACATTACCAGTGGGGATTTTAGTCCCACCGCACAATAGGATTTAATTCCACGGAAAGGAGACCACATGTTTGACACAATCTTGCTGGCCGTAGACGGTTCCGAACACGGACAGCATGCCGCAAAAACCGCCGGCGACTTGGCGCGCGCTGTAAAAGCCAAAGAGCTGCGGATTGTAGTGGCCTATGAACCGATCCCCCCGTATTTGGGAGAACCGAACCTCAATGAGGCCATTGTGGCTCGGGAAACACAGGCAAAAGAAATCCTACAGAAAGCACAGGGAGTGATCGGCGCTGTCCCCGCCACGATCAACACGGAAATGATCGAGGGTTCCATCGCGGAGGCAATCATGGACGTGGCGACTGTCCAAAAATCGGACCTGATCGTAATGGGTTCACGCGGACTTGGCCGTCTGGCCGGTGCAGTTCTGGGCAGTAACAGCCAGAAAGTAGTCAGCCACGCGCCTTGCCCCGTGCTTATTGTCCGTTAGGAGGTAGCAGTTAGGAGATAGCAGCTAGGAGGTAGCAGCTGGGAGGTAGCGGCTACATACTGGCGCGTTGCTCGGCTTTTGAAAACTCATCCGGTGTATTAACATTCCAGAATGCCAGCTTCTCCGGGTCATAGCGACCTAATTCATCGGGTGTCAGTTTTCGGACTTTAACCTGTGGAAGCCACGAGATCACCCGCCATTGGTCGGCCTCCATCGCTGACTCGATTGCCGGGATGCACGTTTCGCGGCGATAAACCGCATGAAGTGGCTCAAATCCTTCGGCCGTCTCGGCAATGACAACATCCGCATCATCCTGGCTTAAAAAACCGGCGGCAGCGACGAGTAGCGGCGCGCTGGCAAACGGCATGTCGCAGGCGACCACGGCAACGCTTGAATATTTAGCAGAGATAAGCGCAGTGTAAAGCCCACCTAAAGGACCGCGGCCCGGTTTGATGTCCGTAAATAGTGGCAGTTCGAGAAAAGCAAATTCTTCGGGCTGGTTCGTGGTAAGAAGCAGTTCATCTGCGATCGGTGCCAGACGCTCGATCACGCGTTGGACGAGTGGGCGTCCCAGGAACGGTTTGAGTGCCTTATTCTCGCCCATGCGTGTGGACTGGCCTCCGGCTTGGATTACAATACTCAACATGCTCGGATTATAATCAGTACTTCACGAAAGGAAGTCCGATATTGGGGAATGAAGGCTTATTCCTCAATATCGGACTTCCTCGCTCATTTCGTGATTTATTGATAGTAGAGCGAACAATTTTTGGAGGCAGGTATGTCATCAAGTTTCTTCAGGAGGAGCGGATGGGTAGCCATCGGCCTTCTGATCGTTGCAGCCGCGATCTTTTTCTTTGGCGGTTCCCTGAATTCCAGTTCCGCACTTCCCATCCCCTCGTCTGCCGTTGCTCAACCTGTGGGTGATCTGCCCAATATGCCCAACAAACCCAGGCCGAAAGAGATCACCTTCGATGGCTGTCCGCCTGAAGGTTCGGGTGGCGACAAACAACTTAATCTTATAAAAAACCGCGTTGACGAGGGTAAATATGTCCCGGTGTCCTTTGATTCACTGACCACACTTACTTGGCCCAAAAACATAGAGCAGCTTGAAATGAAAGATTGGCCCCCTTCGAACCTGGCCTTCATTGATCAATACCAGGGCATCCCGGTCATGGTCGAGGGGTACATACAGAGTATACGCGAGGGTCTGCCCGACCCGGCAAATTGCAATCAAACCAGGGGTAGCAGCCTCGATTGGCAGATATCTTTTACGCAGAATCCAAAGGATGATCGTTCCCAGGCGGTGATCGTGGAAGTGACTCCGCGTGTGCGCCTCGACCACAAATGGACCATCGACATGATACACGCCGTATTCATGGGTGATCATTTACCTGTGCGCATCAGCGGCTGGCTTTACTTTGACCCCGAGCACCCGGACGATGTCGGCCAGATACGTGCTACACTTTGGGAGATCCAGCCGGTCATGCAGATCGAAGTCTTTCAAAAAGGACAGTGGCTCGCACTGGATAGATTTCGCAAATTGATCGTCAAGACCTTTAAAGCTCTGCTTTGCATCAACAGTACTTTTCAGGCAAATAGATCCTGCTCCATTTATAGTTTGTCCGGTAAGAAAGACCTTGAGGGTCTGCATCCGTTAAGAAGGATCTCATGTCTACTTTAGCCGATACGTTGGATGAATTAACAGTGGAGGGGACTCTTTACGAGCAGCTGCCGGATAACGCGGTACGCTGCTTTGCCTGTGGACATCGCTGTCTTATCCGTGAGGGGAAACGCGGTATCTGTCAGGTACGTTTCAACCAGGGAGGAAAATTGCGAGTGCCGTGGGGTTATGTAGCCGCCCTGCAGTCTGACCCGATCGAAAAGAAACCCTTCAATCACGTTATGCCCGGCTCGAACGCCTTGACGTTCGGGATGCTCGGTTGTGATTTCCATTGTGGCTACTGCCAGAATTGGGTGACCTCTCAGGCCATGCGCGACCCGGAATCGGATGCTTCCCTTGGCCTGGTACGCAAGATTACGCCCCGGAACATGGTTGACCTGGCGCACCGCACACAGGCTTCGGTGGTTGTCTCTTCATATAATGAGCCCCTGATCACAAGTGAGTGGGCGGTGGGTATTTTCAAGGAGGCCAAAGCCGCTGGGCTGATGTGCGCCTACGTTTCCAATGGGAATAATACCCCTCAGGTCATGGAATATATACGGCCTTACATCAGTGCCTACAAAGTGGACCTCAAATCCATGCAGGAAAAAAATTATCGTAAGCTGGGCGGCGTGCTAAGGAATACCTTGGATGGGATCAAACGTGCCCATGAACTCGGTTTGTGGGTCGAGGTCGTAACCCTGGTGATCCCCGGCTTCAACGATTCGAATGAAGAATTATGGGATGCAGCACGCTTCATTGCTGGCGTCTCCCAGGACATTCCCTGGCATGTGACCGCTTTCCATAAAGACTATAAGATGACCGACCCCGATAATACGGATGCTCACACCTTGCTGCGTGCGGCGGAGATCGGGCGCGAAGCCGGCCTCCGTTTTGTGTACGCCGGGAATATTCCGGGCGGGGTGGACGAGTACGAACATACGGTTTGTCCCAACTGTAACGAGATATTGATCAAGCGCTCCGGGTATGTGATCCGCGAATACCGGCTCACCGCTGCCGGCTGCTGCCCGCGTTGCGGGACGCAGGTGCCCGGCCTGTGGCCGCAGGCTCTATCGAGCGTTCATTTAAACGGGTATGGGATTCCAATTCCGGTGTATTGACAAACCTCTTTTGCTGTATAATCATATAAGTTTTTAATCCTCTAGGAAGGAGGTGAAACAAAAGCGCACAACGACTTGTTTACCTTTCCCAATGCTCATATCCGACAATATTCGATCCTAAATCTCTGTAGGAGGAGAACCTGTGAACCGTAAACTGTATCTATTGCTCGCTGTGATCGTCCTTGCCAGCATGGTCCTGTCGGCTTGTGGTGGTGGCGGCGGAGCTGCCTCAACCAGTAAGACTATCACCATCGCCTACTCTCAAGAGCCCGATAATGTGGTATCCGAATATAGCAACATGACGTACTCGGCCTGGCTGGACCAGGTTGTGGGTGCCAGCATGTTAACGTGGGATGCCAATAATAATTTGGTCGCTCAGCTTGCAGCTGAAGTTCCAAGTGCCGCGAATGGCGACGTTTCAGCCGATGGTCTGACCGTTACCTTCAAATTAAAACCAAACCTCAAATGGTCTGACGGCAAACCGCTGACCTCCAAAGATGTGCTCTTTACCTGGCAGCAACAAGTGGATCCGAAGAACGCTCCCATCAGTCGCACAGGTTATAGCAGCATTACCAGCATTGATACACCGGATGATAACACGGCTGTGCTTCATTTCTCGACCGTGGACGCCTCCTGGCCCGTTCTATTCTCGGTCGGTCCGAACACAACTGGCATGCTCCTTCCGGCCCACATTCTTCAAGGTCAGACCGGCCTTGAGAAGAATGCCGAGATCCATAGCCCAACAGTCGTCGCTGGCCCATTTATGATCAAGGAATGGGTGGCAGGCGATCACATGACCCTGGTTCCTAACCCGAACTATTACGGCAGTCAGCCTAAACTTAGCCAGATCAATATCAAATTCGTGCCCGATACTACGACGGCTTTAGCCGCTCTAAAGACCGGCGATGTGGATTTCGTGCCGGATTTTGCTGAGTTCGATATCCCGACTATTTCGGCTCTGGAGCCCAAACAGCATCTGCGCGTGGATACTACGCCAGAGTTCGAGCACATGTTGTTCAACCTCGGCATCACGAACAGCACCATAAAAGATGCCAATGGGAATGTGATCGGTAACAGCGACGTGGCCGGCTTCTGCCCGTTCCAGGATGTAAATGTCCGCAAGGCGATCTACCTCGCCATTGACCGCGATACGATAGTCAAGACCCTGCTGTTCGGCAAGACGACGGCACCGGCTTCTCTATGGCCGAACTCCTCCTGGTACAACACCAGTCTCACCCCTTATCCCTATGATCCCAAGCAGGCTGCGACATTGCTGGATGCCGCGGGTTATCCGGTGGGCTCGGATGGCATTCGTGCCGGTACCTGCAATGGTCAACCTGTAAAGTTCTCGATCAGCCTTGAGACCACCGTCAAGCAGCTCCGCCAGGATGAACAGGCGGCGATCCAGGCCAACCTGAAGCAGGTCGGCATTGACGTCAAGACGGTCGCCACTCCGTCTGGAACCTTCTTCGGTTCCTACAGCGAAGGCGCGAACATGATGACCGGCAAGTTCGATATGGCAATTTACACCACCGGCTTCTATCCCGATCCGGATCCGACGGGCAGCTTCGCGTGCGTGAACGTTCCCAATAAGGACAATCCGAGTGGTAACAACGATTACCACTACTGCGACCAGACCGGACAAATGGATAAGCTCTTCAATGAGGGCGTTGCCTCTGCTGACCCGGCGACGCGCAAGCCAATTTACGATGCGATCCAGAAATACCAATACGACCAGGCACTGTTTGTTCCGTTGTATGCACGTGCGAACGTCTATGGGTATTCTGCTCGTCTCGTTTACCCACCCAGCTCTGGCTTCTGCGGTTGGGCGTGTGATATAACCAACTGGGATGTCACCCAATAAGCTAGTCGGTTGATCCCACTATAGACCTGCAAGGTTATAAGAACCTTGCAGGTCTATCTATTACATGTAAGGAAGAAACCTATGTGGTCTTATCTGGTACGTCGCATCCTCCAGGGTATCGTGATCCTGCTTATTATTACCTTGCTGTGTTTTATCCTCACGCGTCTTTCTTCCGACCCTATGGCAGAATATGCTAACAAGCCGAATATGACCGCGGCCGATCGTGAGGCGATCCGCCAGAGGCTTGGTCTCGACCAACCGATCGCTGTCCAATACTTCAAGTGGCTGGGGGTTGCGGCCCAGGGGGATCTGGGCACGTCATTCTTCTCTCATCAACCGGTGACTTTAATGATTGCACAGCGCCTGCCGCTGACCCTCATCCTCATGGGTACTTCCGAAGTTTTCATTATCATTTTTGCCTTGATCCTGGGCCTGGTTGCGGCCGTCAGGCAGTACTCGTTTTTGGACAACCTGATCACTACCTTCTCCTTTATTGGATTTTCCATGCCGATCTTCTTCATTGCACTCGGCAGTATGCAGATTTTTGCGGTGCAGTTTAAAGCCTGGGGGTTACCTTACCTGCCTACTGGTGCCGATATCTGGGACCCGTCCGACCCATTGGCCCTTGCCCGTCACCTTGTTTTGCCGGTTTTCTGCCTGGTTGCTATTCAAACCGCCGGCTATTCGCGCTACCTGCGCTCCAGCATATTGGAAGTGCTGGGCATGGATTACGTGCGCACCGCGCGTTCCAAGGGTTTGAGCACCCGTACAGTACTGTTCAAACATGCGCTCCGTAATGCAATTCTGCCTTTTGTAACCATTGTGGGTCTCGATATTCCCTTCCTGCTCGGCGGCGCCCTCGTCACCGAGTCGGTCTTCGCCTGGCCCGGTATGGGACGCCTCTTCTGGGAATATGCCCAGCGCGGCGATTACCCGGTTGTGCTGGGTGTGCTCCTGCTTACATCCACGGCCGTTGTATTCTTTACCATTGTCGTGGATATGGCATATACGTTGGTTGATCCTCGTATCAGATTGAGTTAAATCTTATGACTGCTGAAAATGCTTCCATTCCCCTTCTTGACCTAAAAGCCGCCGAGTTCGACCGGAGTGGCCCTGACACCTGGCCAGCTTGCCTGGCGGCGTTTCCGAAAGCATCATCTGGCTTTGATCGGCGCCATCGGCATTTCGTGCCTGCTGCTTTTTATCATCCTTGGTTCGATTGTCGTCCCTGAGACCGGGGCCAATAATATTGATCTTTCCAACCGCCTGGTCGGGCCAAGTGCAATTCACTGGTTTGGCACCGACAGTACGGGCCGCGATGTGTTCAACCGTATCATCTATGGAGGTCAGATCTCCATCTTTATCGGTGTTTTGGCGGTTGTACTCGAGGTTACACTGGGGACGGTGATTGGCGGTGTGGCGGCTTACTTTGGCGGGTGGGTGGATGCGATTCTGATGCGCTTTACCGAAGCTATGCTGGCCATCCCCTCCTTGTTCCTGCTCATTGTCTTGGCTAAATTTCTGGGTCAACAAGCGCCGACGATCAATATATTTGGGCGAACCTTCAGCGGCAGTGTCGGTATCGTCATTCTGGTCATTGGCCTTACCTCCTGGATGTACCTGGCTCGTATTGTGCGTGCCAATGTGCTTTCGCTGAAGGAGCTGGATTATATTTCCGCTGCTAAAGCCCTGGGCGCCAATTACAGCCGTATTTTCTTCAGCCATCTGGTGCCCAACACGCTTGGCCCAATTATCGTCGCGGCTACGCTCGGCGTCGCCAATGCCATTCTCACCGAGGCCTACGTCTCCTTCCTGGGATTGGGCGTCCAGGCGCCGACCTCCACCTGGGGCAATATGATGGATCAGGCCCAATCCTTTCTTATACAAGGCGTGTGGTGGATGTGGGTCTTCCCCAGCATTTTTATCATCTTCACGATCCTGTGCATCAACCTGATGGGCGACGGCCTGCGCGACGCCTTCGACCCCCGTAGTTCAAGGCATCTGTAAACAATAAAGGATGGGTACAAGCCCATCCTTTTAGTTATGATTCCTCTCTATCGGTTGAGGCTTGATAAGCGGGGTTTTCGCGATCTTGCTCCCACCGTAAAGGATTGGCTTCTATATATTGGCGAATGCGGTCCCATTCTTTCTCATCGCGGATCACGTGTTCGTAGTAATTTCTTTGCCAGAGTGGATGTCCCATCGCGCCAAGATATTCGTTAACACGTCGAGCTGAAAATGATTTGAACGCTCGCATTATTTCAGGCAGTCCATGTCGACGAATGGGAACAGGTGTAGGGGCGGGTCTCAGACCCGCCCCTACATGATTTATATCGTTCGTCTCTACGGTAAATACGACAATGCCATGTACGTGATTCGGCATGATTACAAATGTTCCTAATTCCAGATGGCGATAATGATTGGGCAAATCCATCCACGCCGCAAGGACAATCCTGCCAGGCTCATTCAGATCCATTGCACCATTGGCAATCTTTCCAAATAAATTTGTTCGCCCTGTAGTCACAACTGTGAAAAAATAGGCTCCCGGCTGGGAATAATCGTATTCTTTCAATCGAATGGAATGTCGATGATGAGGTTGCCGGTTGTATTTCATTTTATCTTTTGTTGCGTAATCGTTGGGGCAATTGTAGGGGCAGGTTGTAGGGGCAGGTTGTAGGGGCAGGTCTGAGACCTGCCCCTACAACAATTATTGTGCAATTGGTGCGATGATCCCCCAAACTGTCAGTGCCCCGAAGATCAGGATCACCGCCGCCGCACCGGTCAGCACTTCGCGCGACTCACGTGTATCGGTCAGATGCAGCGCCGGGTAGATCCCTTCCACTTCGAAGCGAGGGCCGGCGAAAAATGTGAAGATCAACCCGCCCACCAGCCCCCCGATATGCCCCCAAATGTCGATCCCCGGCGTGAGATCGAGCAGCAGGTTAATCGCCACGATAAAAACGATGTTGCCAATGGCCCGGCCGAACTGGCTCCCGAACAATTTCCGATTCTGATATAAAAAAACACCCTCCGCGCCGATCAGGCCGAAGATGGCCGTGGAAGCGCCCACTGAATATCCGCTGGTAAGCAGGAACGAAAGCACATTGCCTGTAAATGCGCCCAGCACATACAGTGTTAAATATCGCCAGTGACCGAAGTTACGCTCCAGCCCGACTCCGAATATCACCAATGCATACATATTGAACAGGATATGCGGAATGGAGGCGTGTAAAAGGGCGGGTGTCAGTAAACGCCACAACTCGCCGGCGCGGATATATTCATTGATGCGTGCGCCGTATAGTTCAAGCCAGTCTATTTGAGAGGCGCTGTTTGCATATCCAAAAAAGTATACGCTGGCTACCTGGAGCAGGTAGAACACGGTCGTCACGCCGACGATCGAATACGTGACGTAGGGCACCGAGGAAGGCATGCTGACGCGTACCGATTGGGGCGGCGCGGCGGGCGTGGTCTCTGAGGGAGTGGTGGGGTATGGGTTCACAGGTCTACCTTTCGTTGGAATACGCGATGATGTTCGGCTTCGATGATACCGCGGACCACATCCACCGTATGGTCGAGCTGAAAATCGTGATTGACGATCACATAATCGAATGCTTCGAGGCGTTTGAGTTCCTTGCGTGCCGTCGCGATGCGGATGGCCAGCGAGTTGGACGTTTCGGACTGGCGTTCCTGCAGCCGGCGGACAAGTTCTTCTTCGCTCTCGGTGGTGATGAAGATCAGCAGCGCCTCCGGGGCCAGTTTGCGGACGGTTTCCGCGCCCTGCACGTCGAGGCGCATGACCACATCTTGGCCGCTGCCGAGTGCCTCGCGTACCTGGGCCTTGGGGATGCCTTTGTAATCGCCGTAAACGATCGCATACTCGATCAGTTCGTTCTGCTCGATCATACGCGCAAATTCATCTTCGGACACGAACCAGTAATCCTTGCCGTGCGTTTCATTCGCTCGTTTGGGACGCGTGGTGGCCGTGACCACAAAATGGAACGGCAGGCCGCGCTCCTGCATGCGCTGGACAACGGTATCTTTCCCGGCTCCGGAGGGACCTGAAATGACGATCAACAGGGGTTGTGGGTGATGGAAATCGAAATCGGGGTCGGCAGGCATGTCTTTATTTTACTTGAAACCTTTCATGAAGATTGATAGAATTTAGGTACCTACTTATAAATAAAGCACCCGGAAAAATGGACGTGTGCGGGTGCACGTCCCGCACACGTCCATTTTTCCGGGTGCTCCCTGCGCGGTATCCTTTTTCCCAGGCTGAAAGTCGAAGATCCCGTGCAGCGGGGCGTGGGAAAACGCATAAGTAGTTACAAAGTTACATATGCCCACCTACGATTTCAACTGTCTCGATTGTCAACGGCGCTTCGATGTAACCATGAGTTACAGCGAATATGGCTCCAGGCCGGTGAACTGCATCCACTGCGGCAGCGGGAATGTGCGGCGCCGTATGACAAAGGTGCGTATCGCCAAGTCCGAAGATAGCCGCATGGAAAGCATGATGGATGAATCTGCCCTGCAGGGTATGGAGAATGATCCCAAGGCCCTCGGCCAGATGATGAAAAAAATGGGGAAAGAAATGGGTGAAGACGTGCCGCCCGAGTTCGATGATGTGGTTGATCGGCTGGAAGCGGGTCAATCGCCGGAGGAGATCGAGTCGGCCATGCCCGACTTGGGGGCGGATGCCCCCGACGCGGATGACGGCTTATAAGCGCCTGTCCGTGGATTGCAACAAAGCGATCTCCTCCGCTTACTGACCGGTTCTTCTAACCTTCAACCCCAACTTTAAACTTTCTTATCAACTCACAGCCTCATTGGGGTTTGACCTAAAAATGAATAAAGGCAGGCTGTTCTTCCCCGCCTATATTCATTTTTAGGATTCCTTTGTGAAAGTCGAAGATGCCGAGCGTTTTTCTCGGCGCGAAGATCCCGCGCAGCGGGGTCTGGGGCAAAGGTGTTAAGTAGGCTTAAACTTTCTTTCAATGATCCGGCGGTGCTCCACAAAATGCTCGGAGGTGTTGCCCAGCACCGACATGATCACCAGCCGCATTTCCGGGTCGTTATCGCGCAGAGGCTGCATCAGGTCCGCAAAGGGCATCCGCTTGAGGGTTTCCACGACCTCGGTATGAGTGCCATCCAGCCAGGCCAGGACCTCGGCCGTGGTGCGCTTGCGGTTGCGTTCGAAGAGTATGGCATTTTCTCCATCCTCATCGAGCCCTGCCAAAGTTGCTGCATCCATCTCCATGACCTCATGCACTGGTTTTTTATTCAGGTGTGCTTCGCGCATGATATGCATCCAGGCCGCCAGGTGGGCCAGGTTGTCCTTCGGCGACCAGCCGCCCGGGTCCGGCGCCGTCATCTGTTCCGGCGTTAATTTTTTGATCGCCTTCTGCAGCTCCTGCCATTCCCGCTCGATTTCGGACAGTAGCTCGGACATGTTTTGGGGAAGTTTGTCAGCCATTGATTCTCCTCGATGGTTGGGATATCGTCGGATCGACCTTCATACTGAAATCGATTCTCCTGCTTAACCCCCTCTTTTTCCTCCCCTTTGCGCAGCAGCCAGGCCTCGCCGCGCACCAGCCTCGTTTTTCGCCCCTCTACTTTGACATAAGCCCCATCGGCCAGAATAATCACCGGGTTGTCGTGGAAGACATGGTAATCCACCAGCCAGTCGTCGTGGATTGCCCGTAGATAGGCATCTTCTCCATAATGGACAAAGAAATTAAAGGGGATCAGGTTCAGCCCGTCGAAGTGGGGTGTCTCGACGGTATTCATGTCCTTGGAGGTGAGGATATTGGGTCCGCACAGGATGGTCCCGGCGCTGAAGGCCACGACCGGCAGGCCGGACTGTATTTTCTTGCGCAGGTAAGGCAGCAGGTGGCTGGCATGCAAACGGTGGTTGAGCAGAAAAGTATTCCCACCTGGGATATATACCACCGCGGCCCGGCGTAGGATCGCCTCCATCTCAGGCAGTTCCATCGTTTCGGTATTGACCGTCTCGATATGAGCCAGGCCCTTGAACGATCTTTCGGTTTGGTCCAGCCACTTCTCTGCAAAGAGCGAGGCTAACGGCATATAGGCCAGGATCGCCTCGGGATTTTTTTCCAGATAAGGCTGGCAGGCCTCGATGACCCAGCGGATATCGTCCCTGCCGGGGGCCGATAGCAGGTGCAGCTCCATCAGATCGTCAGGATGATCGGTTCGTTTTTGGTTAC